>NZ_AP024269.1:1325000-2650000 GCF_016629525.1 Kaistia sp. 32K | reverse complement strand
ACCGCTACGCCGAGCTCCCAGCTCATGGCGAGATCGAGCGCGGCGCGGCCGACCTCCTCCTGAACATCCGGGGAAAGCTGAAGCCAGGCGGCGCGCGCGTCGAAATGTTGGATGTCTTCCTTGATCATGAAAGCCTCCTAATGCTGGTTAGCCGATCAGTGGCGACGAGGAAGCTGCCGGCGCCGCCAAGGGTGACCGCGGTCAAACCGGGGGCGTCACAGGCGAGGACACGGCCGCGATACCGACATCCGCACGCGTCGACGCAGAACTCGACGAGGTCGCCGAAGCCGTGCTGCGATGCAGGCTTCGCAGCAAGCCGAAGCTTCTCGCGGGGAAGGATTCGGGGTGCCAGGGTCATGCGGCGCTCCTCAGCTCGCGGGTGATGGGGTCGAGACGGAACTCGATTTCGCCGCGGGTGAATCCGAGGCCGAGCAGATGGGCTGTCAGCCGCTCCGGATCCGCCAACAGAGATCGATCGGCCGACACGGCCGCGCAGATGTCGGCCGACATCAGCAAGGGGATGATGTTGCAGCGGCGCGCGATCTCGACGGCCGCGAATGCTCTGCCTTGGACCATGGACAGCTCCGATGCGGAGGAAGGAATTAAGGGCGCCGGCTTGCCCGCGTCTGACGAGCGCGCGAGGGGGGCTCAGACCGCTCGTCGGACGGGCTCGGGCGCGCCGGCGCCCTCCTTCGCTCCGGTGGGGGCCGGAGCGGTTCGATTGGGGATCACGGAAGCGAGGAATTCGGCGCGCGCGGCGTTTGCGACGGAGCACGCGCCGGCGATCGCCGGCTCGGGGTCTTCGGTGACGAACGCGGATCGTGCTGCCCGGATTGCGATATGGACTGGCTGCATTGCCATTCCGTGAAACTCGACACGGCGCCGATCGCCGTGCTCATGGCAAAACGCTAATTCACGTTCCGTGTATCAGTCAACAGAAAAATCACGCTGCGTGATTTTCCGGAAATTTACCACGTGAACGTTTGGCCCGCGCAGCCAAAACACGACCTTGTTAGTATGGCCGGTCAAGTATTGCGTAAGGCCTTAGGGGGCCACATCATGGAATACAGCGGCAGTATCGCTAATAGCGCAAAGGCAAGGCGCTTCAGAAGGCAAGCACTCTTGCTGGTTGGGGTTTTGCCCGAAAATCCGAGAGATGCGCTCGTCGTGCTTCAACAGGCAAGAAGCCTGATCGAGCACTACCTAGACGATGATCCGGAAGGGAATGCACTACCGCTGGACGCAAAGGGGCGTCTTAGCTTAGTCAAAACCGACAAAGTAAGGCCTTAGCCGGCTTTCGACTCGCCCTGGTCTGCTTCGTCCACGGACTGCAGAAGCTGCAGCAGGTTGACAGGCAGACCGACGACCGATCCCCAGTACAACCAGTCCAGCGTGATGCCGGTTCGGCCGCAGATTTTGGCCGCAAACTCAAGGCTTGGCCTGCGGAGCCCGACTTCGTAATTTCCGAGGGTGTTGGTTTCGATCCCAAGAAATCGGGCGAAAGAATTCGCGCGCTCGAAGCCGAGCGCCTTGCGAAGCTGCACGATGCGAAGGCCGATGGCCTCTGAGCTGTCGAGCTGACGATCTTCATTCATAGCAGCAGTATCGCGATTCACGGCCTGTGAAGCCATGCACGCATGATGGGTTGAATGAAAATCACACAACGTGTATTTATGCGTCATGAGCACACGCGTCGTTGATGATATCGCTGCTCTCATCCAGGAGCTGGGCGGCCTGTCTGTAGCTGCAGACGTGCTTGGGGTTTCCCCGGCGCGGCTTGGAAACTGGCGTAAGCGCGGTCAAATCCCCCCCAAACTCTATTTTGGGCACGCGGCCAAGCTCGCCAAACAAGAGATCAGAGCTCCCCGTTCCCTATGGGGCTTCAGAGAGGACTCTTCGCATTCTCTCCTGCAGGAGGGCGAGCGACCGCCGGCCCCCTCTTGAGGCTTGCAGAAGCTGCCCGGTAGCGGGCGACACAGATCAGATCATCGCAGTGAAAGCGGGGCGCGGCAGCGCGCAACGGAGGGAAACTTGCGCCTGAAACTCGACCGACCGGGCACCGAAGAGGACCGCGCCAAGCTGAAGACCGCGTTCCGTCGCCTGCTCAAGGCCGCCGGCGGCGACGAGAGCGCCGCGTCGATCACACGCTGCGGCCACCAGCGCCTGAACAAATATGGCCTGGCGACCGAGCAAGACACCTATTCGCCGATCGACATCTTGCTCGACCTCGAGCGCGATGTAGGCGAGCCGGTCGTCCTCGCCGTCTACGCAGATCTCCTCGGCTATCAGCTGGTGCCGAAGAAAAGCGTCGCCGCCGACGCGCAGGCGCTCGGCCAACACCTTGGCGACATCGCCGAATCCGTCGGCGAGCTGATGGCGGATCTCGGCGCGACCTTTGCCAAGGGCGTCCAAAACCTTACCGAGAAGCAACTCGACGATCTCGACCGCGAAGCCGAGCGCGTTCGCAACGAGGTCGGGGAGTTCGAGGCCGACGTCGAAACCGAGCGCGCGACGCGGCGCCCGGGTGGATCAGCATGAGAGAGCTGGAGCAATGACCATGACGAGCGAAGTGGCGCCATTCACGACAGCGGATTTTGACGACGAGGACGCAGAAGCCGGGATCCGCCTCTCCGATTTCTCCAGGGCCGTTTCGATCTGGTCAGCGATGCAACTGCGCGACGTCTCGGTCGCCGAAACCGCCCTGGCCTTCAACGCAACACCGGATGTGGTTCAGCGCGCCGTGAGAGAGCACGGCGGCCCCTACCTCTACCTGATCGGCGACGAAACGGATCCGGCCAAGCAATTTATCGAGCACGACGGGGAATGACCATGACGAGCGAAGTGAAGCTGGAGCCGTGTGCGTGGCGGAAACGCCGACCCCCTCGGGTTGGTGGTTATGGCTACACCGAGAGTGCGACTGTTAGGGATCGCTGGCTCCGCGCGGGACATGCCGTTGAGGCGGTCTTCGCCTCCCCACCCTCGGCGGCAGCGGCGCCGAAAGGCGACGGAATGGCCGAGCGCTTGCTTCGCCTCGATCCCCGTTCAATGCGCATGATCGATATCCGCTATCTGCTCCGCGACGCGGCCGCGCATATTGTTGGTCTCCAGGCAGAGAATGCCCGACTCCGTGCCTCGCTCCTGCTCACCGCGGCGCCGGAGCCTGCTGCCGCCGAAGCGCCAGGGCAAAAGCCGGTGGCGATCATCTATACGAACTGGCGCGGCGAGACGGCCGAGCGGCTGATCATTCCGGGTGCTGTGTGGTTCGGCACGACGAATTGGCATCCGGATCCGCAATGGCTGCTTCGGGCGTTCGACGTCGAGAAGCAGGCCGACCGCGATTTCGCGCCGAAGGAGTTGGGCGCCGCCCCTGTCACCCACGCCAACGCTGAGGCGCCTGGCTTGGAGAAAGCGGCGAAGTGGCATGACGGCATTGCCGCCCAACAGGAGAACCCGCGCCACCGGGGTTCCTTGATCAAGAGCGCAATGCGGCACCGGAAATACGCCTCCGCGCTCCGCTCACTCGCATCTGACGTGTTGAAGGGGGAAGCGGAGCGGCGCGATAGCCAGGAAGCAGCCTTGCCGGGAGGTCCGGCATGACCGTTGTCGCCTCCAAATTCGAGCGGGTCGCAAACGAGCTCTACGAAACCGAGCCCTGGGCGACCGAGGCGCTGCTGCGGCATTTCCCCGTCGAGCCCAACGACAGGATCTGGGAGCCGGCGGCCGGCAACCACAAGATTGCCGACGTGCTGCGCGCGCATGGCGCCGAGGTCTTCACCAGCGACATTGCCGTCTACGACCGGCCCCATGATTGGGTCCGCGATTTCTTCGCGCCGTTCGTGCCGGTCCCGCCAGGGATTACGCGCCTCTATACCAACCCGCCATACGGCAAGCAGAACCGCGATGCCGTCCGGTTCGCCCGGATTTCGCTCGAGCGCTGCAGCGGCCTGGTGGCACTGCTGCTGACCGCGAAATTCGACTTCGGGAAGACGCGCGTCGACCTGTTCCGCGACAATCCGCGGTACGTCGCCAAAATCGCCCTGGTCGATCGGATCCAATGGTTCCCCGGCGATAAGGGCGGGACCGAGGATCACGCCTGGTACGTCTGGGCGCCGGCGCCAGGTCCAGGGCGCGGACTGGCTCGCCTGATCTATGAGGGCCGGCCATGAGCCAGCACGGCCATGTCGGGATCTTCATCCCTCTCAACACCCTGACCACCAAACCGGCGCCGCCGAAGCCGCCGGCCGGCGAACCTCTTTTCGATGGAGCGGCGGCATGACCGAAATCGACTGGCGGGACGAGGCCTTCGGGCGCGCGCGGTCCCTTATGCCGAACCAGGCTCTGTTCAGCCTGACATCGCTGATGGCGCGCACGCATCCGTTCGCGATCCAGTATCTCGAGCAGGCCCCCGCGATCGCCGTCTTCTATTCGTGGGGCAAGCTCGATCTGAGCCCCACCGAACGCCACGCGCTCGCGGATCGCTTCGGCGACAAGGTGCGTCGCGGACTTCGACTGAAGGAGATCATGGAGAACGCCGGGGCTCCCCTGCCGCTTCGCAAGCTCCGGGGTCCTGTGATCATACCCTCAAATTTCGAAGCGATCCTTGAGCTTCGGAAAATTCCCCCGTCGGTCCTGGCACAGTCGATCCCGACCGAGCGGCCGCTTCTTCAGCTGGAGTGGCTTCGAGCGCTCCGGGACTGGCAAGCGCTGACGCGTGCTCGATGGGACTTAGGAACTAGTCAAGGCGAAGCCTGGGAATGGGGCGTCAAGGCCTTCGGCCGGGCCGCCGTAAACGGCCGAAGAGAGCTGCGGCACCACGTGTCGACGCTGATGGACTTCTTCGCCCGAAACCCCGACCGCCTGCATTCGAAGCTCACGTTCGACGGCGCCCTGGCGGCGGCCGATCGCTGGCACATCGAACTGGGGCGACGCAGGACGGAAGCGGCCCAGCTCGAGGCTCTCGGCATCGGCTTCGACCAGCTCATCGACTACGGCAGCCTGCCGGAGACGATTGAAGCAGGTTCCTACACCTTCCACGCTCTCCGCTCGGCCGAGGCACTCTTCAGCGAGGGCGCCGCCATGCGGCATTGCGTGGCGACCTACATCAAGGATGTCGTTTTCGGCGTCAGCCGCATCTATTCGATCCGCAAAGACCGTATCCGGGTCGCGACCGTGGAGTTTCACGAATCCGACCTGTTCGGCCTGCGTATGGTGCAGCTTCGCGGCCCCAGCAATGCGAGCCCGTCACGCGAGATCCAGGCAGCTGCCAGCGCCTTTCTTGCCGCCCAGCGCGCGCATCTGGTGCCGCTGACTCTCTACTCCCAGGGAGAAGTTCACCCGCTGATATCGCGAGACTTCCACGCTCCCGGTGAGGATGTCGGGGGGAAGCTCACATGAAGCCCGCCGCCGTCATCCGCCGCGATCGGTTGATCCTCGCCGTGAAGCCCGCCGTGCCGGGCACGCCAGGTCGGGTTCTCTCGGACAAGATGATCGATGCGCCAGCTGCCGGATCCTGCTGCAGCTGTGGCGCGACGATCGCCAAGGCGGAGCGCGTCCGGGCCCGCATGGAAGCGCGGACCCGGCGCGCCGAGACGTTTCTGTTCTGCGCGAGTTGCTGCGATCTCATGGCGAACTTCGCCATCGCGGCGGCGACTGAATCGGGGAGCAGGCGTCGTGCTTGAAACGTCCCCCGCACTAGGCCGCTACGATCTCCTTCCGGGCCGCGCTCGCCAGGAATGCCGACCGGGTGATGCCGCGCTTGCGAGCGGCCTCGTCGATCGACTCGAGCAGGCCGGCGTCGAGCGAGATGTTCACCGGCACCTTGGCGCCCTGTTCGCGGATCAGCGGCACGAAGGCGAAGCTCGCTCCCTCCCGCTCTTCCTCGATCGCGGGATCCGCGAGAATTTCCTCGAGCGAGCGGGGCGCCGGAATGGCATCGCCATCCGCCGCCATCATGGCGACATGGCCGGAGAGCGCCTCGGCGGCCTGTTCGACGGCCTCGTCGGCGGTATCGCCGGCCGAGATGCAGCCGGGGAAATCCGGGAAGCTGACGCCGTAGACGCTCCCGGGGTCCTTATGGATGAAGGCGACATAGCGCATCGGGTTTCTCCTTTTCGGGCTGGCTCAGCGCCAGCCCGCCTGTTTCTCGATCGACTGCACCTTCTTGATGGGCAGGTCCTTCTTTGGGTGCGGGACCGTGACCTTTCCGGGCTTGGTCGGGTGCTTGAAGTGGTGGTGCGATCCGGTCACGCCGACCTCGAACCACCCGTCCTTTTGAAGCTTCCGGATGATTTCCCGGCTGTCGCTCACGATCTTTCCCCTTTCCTATACGCATATATATGCGCATGGATCGAGAGGCCTTCAAGATGTCTGCGCATGAAACTGCGCATGATTTCGCCGCGCCACGCCGCCGCGATCGCTTCCCCCGGCGTCCTGAAAACCGAAGGAGACCCGCATGCCGCATGTGCTTCAGAAGCACGTCCGCGAAGTCCTGAAGGTCAGCCACGAGCTGGCGCGCCCCTTGGGGATCGATGTTTCGATCACCTTCGGCCGACACCCGCACCTGGTGCTCGACGGGCGCGGCCAGCACCGGACGGTGCCGCTTGCGCAGGGCAGCCGTTGTGGCGGCTAGGAGTTGGCCGTCTCGGCGGTACGGAAGCTCGTCAGGCAAATGACTGCCTAGGGACGACCATGATTTCGATGACGCCCGCGATCCGGGCGGTCAGCAATACTGGGTGGTTGACACCATGAGCTCGGCCAGTGCCCCCTGGATGAAGTTCTACCCGCGCGACTGGCGCGCGGATCAGGCACTGCGCGCGGTATCGCTTGCCGCGCGCGGTCTCTGGATGGAATGCCTGTGCCTGATGCACGAGGCGAAGCCCTATGGCCACCTGCTGATAGCCGGTCAGCCCGTGGGTAACGACATGCTTTCCCGGATGGTGGGAGCGTCGCTGGACGAGGTCGATGCCATGATGGCCGAGCTCGACAAGGCAGGCGTCTTAAGCCGCACGCGGAACGGTGTCGTCTACTCCCGTCGCATGACGAAGGACTTTCAGCGGTCGAAAATCGGCCAAAAAGCCGTCGAAAGACGGTGGTCACAAGCCATTGAAAACACGGAGGAAAAATCGCTACCTAATAGGTACCCTAATAGGTCACCTATTACTCAGAAGCCAGAAGCCAACTTAGAAAAGAAAGCAGCAGCAGCAGAGTCACCACCTCCGCAGGAGGCGGATCCGCCGGCCAATGCCGCTGCCGCTGCCCTTCTCGAATTCGATGATCTCAAGGGGCGAGAACGACGGCGAGCCGTCACCGACGACGCCGTCGCGCTCCACAGGCGCGTCTGCGCCATGCTCGGAAGCGAGCACGGCTATCGCAACGATCTCGGCGAGGTCGTCGCATGGCTGCAGGCCGGCTATGGCGAGAAGGAAATCCTCGCGACAATCGAGGCGGTACAGCGAAGGCAGACCTTCCAGCTGCCGACGTCGCTTCGGTATTTCCGGCAGGCGATCGCCGACTCCGACGCGCGAAAGCGACCGGAAATGCCGGCTCGGCGCGGCGCCGCTTCGTCAGAGCCGACGCCGGATCTTTGGCGGCAACAGCTTCGGCAATGGGGGCAGACGCGTGTCAGCCGCGGGCCGGACGAGGCGTCTTGGCCGGACTATCGCCGGTGGAACGCCGCCGTATGGGGGCCGCCGCCGCTTTCCGGCCGCTGCCGCGCGCCGGCGGAGATGCTCGAGGAGATCCTGCACGAGTTCGGCATCGATCGGCCGGAGCCGGCGATCGCCGTAAGAGGCGCGCGATGACCGGAGGCACAACTGACCTTATCGGCGACTGCGCGATGTCCTCCGCACCCTGCCAAGCGGCCGGTACCATACGGCGGGTCAGCAGTCCTCCCAATTTCGGGCTGCTCGGGTACGGGTGGACGGGCAGATCGGGCTCGAGCCGCGAACTGGAGCCTTCGATGGCGGTCAGCCTTAAATCGCTGCCAGCGGCCTCGGCTGACTCGGGAACAGCTATTGCGGATCAGCAGCCCGTGAGGCGTACCTATGCTCGTCGCTTCAGCAGCGAAGCGATCATCGACAGTAGCGCCTCCGGCAGGATGGGTTTGCCAACGTGCCCCACACCTGCAAAAGCCGGGTGCAGATCTAGCGTTCCCGGCTTGTAGGCAGTCGCTAAGAGGAAAGGAACATTGCGCTGCTTTAAAGCGACCGCCACGGGTACGCTATGTTCGCCTCGCAAGTTGAGGTCTAGGACACACGCATCGGGCAGGTCCTTGTTCAGCATCGCCAACGCGGCAGCTACGGATGCCACCGGGCCCATGATTGTATAGCCGCCGTCCTCCAGCACCATACAGAGCTCCATGGCGATAAGGCTTTCATCTTCGATTACCAGGATACTAGGTGCTGGCGAGCGCAGCTCCATCGACAACCTCCTGCGCCAAAGGCAGGCGGATCTGGACGCGGACGCCGGCGGGATCGAAATCGAGCAACGATGCTCCTCCTTCAGCCTTGGCGCTGAATTCAATCAGCTGTGAGCCAAATCCACGGTGGTTCGGCGGATACACGAGGGGGCCCCCTTCCTCCCGCCAATCGAGTAGTAAATGCCTCTGACCATCCTGGAGTTCCGTGCTCCAGCTAACCTGAATGATGCCGCTTTCGTTGGACAGAGCGCCATACTTGAACGCGTTTGTTGCCAACTCGTGCAGGATCATTGTCGCCGGCAGAACCTGATAGCGGGTAAGGCTGACTGCGGGGCCGGGAATGATTCTGGCGCGAGAGCCTGCTATCGGCTTCAATGATTGGCTGATTAAGGAGGATAGATCAGCGCTTTCTTCAGAAGACGATATGAAGTCCTGGGCGTCAAAGACGGCGTTGATGCGCCCCATCAGGGAGGTGCGGTATTCCTCGCCGGACAAGCCCTTGGCGGCCGTTTGACGGACTATCGCCTTCACGATGGCAATCAGGTTCTTCATTCTGTGTCGCGTCTCGGCGACAAGGATGTTTTTCGTCTCCGCGGCCCTCTGCTGCTCGGTAACATCATCAAACACTACGAGCAGCTGAGTACTGTTGTTGTCCGGATGCAGAAGCTGACGGGCACTAATGCGGATTGTTCTCTGGCCGAGCGCGGGGGAATTGTGGCTGACTTCGTAACCGACTATCGCGGCCGCCTTGGGCACAACTTCCATAAGCAGCTTGCGCAACTCCGGAATGTCCCACTGCCCGTTCCCAATTAGGAACAGGCTTTGATCCAGCGTGCTTTCCCGGTCGGTGTTGAACGCCCTGTAAAATGCCGGATTGGCATTGACGACGCACAGGGCCTTATCGAGAACCACAAGAGGTTCCTCCAAGGTGTCCACGATCCCTTGGGTCTGGACATGGCTGCTGCGGAGCAGCCGGTATAGTTCCTCCAACGTCATATGCTCCTGCCCCTCCTTGCATTAGGGCCGTGTCATCAGGGGTTACGGTGACAAGGCGACGCTAACTCTGGCTAAGCTTGAGCCCCACTCGCTTCACTGCCCTCCGCGCAAACCCCAATGTTTCAGGTGTCGAAAGGATCCGCAGGAATTGGGTCCTGCCACGTTTTGCTTGCCCGACAGGGCCTGACATCGCAACTCAGTTAGGAACGTCCCTGGCAACCATAGAGGCGCGGCAACCGTTTGCTTCTGACCCGAACCAGGAGATCAGCATGACCAAGCCACAAATCCCGGACGAAAAGGCCGATATGCCGGCAGACGGCGGCGACAAGCCGCTGGATTCGCACGTCCAGGCGCAGGCGCCCGTCTATGGCGAGCCCAAGGGGCCACGCCCCGCAACGATGTTCCGCCACAAGTTCGGAGTTCCCCCGCCTCTGGATCGAGAGCGTGATGGCTTCATTGGCGGGCGGGACGAGGTTGGACTGGGCGATGTCGTCGGAAGCGGTCCTGAGGAGTGGGAACGCAAGCCAAAGTCCCAGGCGGAGAATGGAGACGAAGGCCGTCCGGACAAGGCTTCGGACTAGCTCGCGCGCGGCGCGCAACTGCGTGCACGCGAGGCGGTGTCTTCCGGCTCGTGTTTCTGACCCCAAAAAGGGCGACCGCCTCCGCTCCGGCGCGCTATTCGCTCTCGGGGTCCGGTTCGCCCTTCTGGCGGCGCTCGGCGGCTTCAATCTCCCGCTTGACCGTATCGGCGACGTCCTCGCCCGCAAGATCCTCCGGGTCGAGGACTTCGCCCTCTGCCAGACGTTCTGCGCGCTCGGCCTTTTCGCGTTCCGCGGCTTCGCTGCCAGGCTCAGGCTTGTTCAGGTCGTCGTCTGGCAGCGGGAGAATAGGCGGTACAAGTGGCATGTTGGACATCAGGGCCTCCTCTTGCTTTTAAGGGAAAGCCCGCCAACTCGGGGAAGAGGATTGGCGGGCTTTCGACATGTCGCGGGCGGGATAAAGGCTCGGCTGCCGTTTCGTTGGCCAGGTCGAGAAACCGGAAAAATCGCCCTGTTCCCTCTGCCGCCGCGTCCGGTTGACGCGCGACGTGTCTAAAGAGGCAACTCGGACGGTCGGTGACAGTTCCGCACTTTCGCACAGTATGTGCGCTCCCGGGCCCGGAACTTGTTGGGCGGTTGGCGGGTTCGATCAGATGCAGTTCCTCAGGGAGAGCCTCTGATGTCAGCTTCAAGATTGATTGCCATAGCGATGGGTTCGGCGCTGATCGGCTTCGGCCTCTCTCTGGTGCGAGCGCAGGTCGAGCGCGTCCCGCGGCCGGAAGAATTCATCAACCGCGCGGCGGTCGCCGGGATCTATGAGGTGAAGGCGGCGCGGATAGCCCTAAGCAAGGCGCAGAATGCAGACTTGAGGGCGTTTGCCGCAACGATGATCAAGGATCACACGGCGGCGGGCGAGGAACTGAAGGCGGTGGCGGGCGACTTCCCGATGCCGACTGCCCTGGACAGCGCTCACCAAGAGCTGATTGACCAGCTGAACGCTGCCACGCCAGAGAACTTCGACAATGTCTATTGGCAGCAGCAATCGGATGCTCACAAGGAGGCCATTTCCCTCTTCACCCTGGTCTCAACGGAGGGCTCCAACGGGGCCGTGAAAGGGTTCGCCGCGAAAAACCTTCCTATGCTGCAGCATCATCAGGAGATGCTGGGCGCGCTCGAAAAGACGGTCGTCCCATGAGTATCCTCCATCGCCCCCCGGTCCGGCTGAGCAGAGCGCTCGTGGCGGTTTTGGCAGCAGGCGGGGCTGCTGTCCTGTTTGTCTGGGCGGGAGGGCTTTTCTGGGTGGTCTATTCCTTCACCAGCGGGGCACTCAAGTTCATCGCATCCTCTCTATTTCAAGCCTGATGTCGTCGTCGTTTATGCCGCCGCTATCCGCAAGGCTGTTGGGCCGCGGGGTTGGAGGCGGCCCGAAGAGTCCGCCTCCGAGTTGCTGCGCACCTAGTTGCGGACGAGCGGGATCTGCAGATTGGTCGGCCGGTTCTCTTCGGTATCGAAGCCCCGTCCGTCGATGTTGCGCGCACCCCAAAACAGCAAGTCGTGCGCGAGATAGACCAGGTCGTATTCCTGGAAGTTCTTGCCGGCCACCAGGCCAAACGGGGCGAAGTTCTTGCCGAAGATGCTCTGCGTCTGGCCGACTTCCCATTTGGCGTAGTCCTGCGCCGCCACCTGGTTCAGGAGGTCGGCGAAGCCCTGCGCGAGCGGCGTCACCTCATACGCTTCGTCGGCGACGAAATCGACCTTCTGGGCCCCCGCGGCGATCGGGTGCTCGCCGCGCCAGAGTGTGTGACCGCGGATGTAGATGCGCGCCAGGGGGATCCGGCCGTAGGGATCGTGCAGGTTTACGACCGTCAGCTCAAAGCGATCGTCCGGCAGGGTGTTGAATTCACGCGTCAGGTAGAACGGCTTCAGCGTGCCGTCCGCGTTCTTGAGCGCGCTTGGGCGCAGCTCGGGGGCGATACTGACCCAGCTACCGAGCCACGCCTGCTTGATCAAGTCGACTGTCATGGTTGCATTCCTGAGGGGGTGTGGTGGCGGTCGCGGGGGCGACCGCCCGTGCAATGCTGAAATCCTTGGAGACGGGAGTCAAAGCACTAGCTGGACTGGAAGGTACCTCGGAACTCTCGGCTTTCCGGATTCAGGCTCAGCATCGAGCAAATTGTTCCACCGGGTGAGCCGGCCAGCTTCTGGCCGTCCGCTCGAGGCGGCGCGGGATGTCGCCGACGACGCCGTTTTCGCGCAGCACGCGCTCGAGCATTTGGGCCGCTTCTCGCTGGTCTAGTTCATCAGTTGGCGATCGGCTCGGCCAGCCAGCCGGCGCGATCCTCGGGCCTGATGATGACCGGCATGCGGTCGTGGATCAGCCCTTGGATCCGCCAACTCTAAGAGGCCCGTGCCGTTCGCCGCAAAGCCTGCGGGTTTTGGCCGAATAGCCTGATGAAACTGCGTCGCATGCGTTCAGCATTGCCGAACCCTACCTGACGGGCAATGACTTCAATGGGCTCTATACCGGCCTCCAATTGGGGCCTTGCGGCGTCGGCGCGAAGGCGCTCCACCGCGCGCGCGGGCGTCTCTCCGATTTCCTTCAGGAAAACGCGAGAGTACTGCCGGCTGCTGAGGCAGGCGATCCCGGCGAGTCGCTCGAGCGACAGGTCTTCGTGGAGATGTTCGCGGGCGAACGCCAGCGTGGCGCGGATCCTGTCCGAACCGGCGTCCATATTCAGAAGTTCTGAGAATTGGGACTGGCCCCCCCGCCGTCGGTGATAGACGACGAGTTCCCGTGCGACCGATCGGGAAAGATCAAACCCGGCATCCGCCTCGATAAGGGCGAGCGCCATGTCTATTCCTGCGGTGATGCCGGCGGAGGTCCATATGTTTCCGTCGTTGATGAAAATCTTGTCCGCATCGACACGCAGCGAGGGAAAGCGTGCCTGAAGATTGGGCGCATATCGCCAATGCGTGGTGGCTCGACAGCCGTCGAGAATACCAGCCTCAGCCAGATGAAACGCTCCGGTGCAGACACTGGCGATGCGCGATGTGTTTTGGGCAATCTGGCGCAGCAATGTCACGGTTTCCGGACTGTTGCCCGGAAGATGTGCGACGGCGCCACCAATGACGATGATCGTATCGTAGTGCTGCGACGGATCCGGCCGAATGCTTTCGGCGGCGAGGCCTGTCTCGCTAAAAATCAGGCCGCCTTCGGCGGATATCGTTTCGGTCAGATAGGGCACCTTGAACATCTCGCGAGCCATGTAGAAGGCACTGAGCGGCCCGGCTAGGTCCAGCATTTCAAATCCGGGCATGATGACGAACGAAATCTTCCGCTGGTGCATCGGGGTGTCCATGTCTTGAAAGGTGGGTTCTTGGTCATTTGGAGCATCCACGTACGCTGCTAATTTTTGAGCGTCAAACCCGAAAGGAGCCCCCCATGATCCCGACCAATTTGCCCTCCCTCAATCATTTACGGTCCGCCACCACGCCCAAGGACGCTGTACCCTTCAGGGTGGGAATTCTCATCGCGCCGGGATTCATCCCAATGGATATGGCGGGCATTCAAGCCGTGTTCGGTGCCGCGCCGGGGGCGGAGATCCACTTGTTATGGAAGACCTCCGAAGCCGTCGAAGGCTTCCCCAACTGGTGGACACTGCCGACCACGACCTTTGCGGACTGTCCCGAGAAGCTGGATGTTCTGGCCGTTCCCATGCTGCCGCCCGAAATTCTGTCCGATCCGGAAGTCATCCCGTTTATCGCCGAGAAGGCCGCAAAAGCATCGTATGTCATCGGGATCTGCAACGGTGTGCTGCTCCTCGGTGCCGCTGGAATTTTGAAGGGCCGACGCGCCACGGCCAGTTACAATGCGATCCCGACTCTGTCCTCGCTCGGCGTCACCGAGGTCGTACCCTCAGGGAACGGCACGATCGTGGATGGCAATCTCTACACCGCTGGGCCGGGTGTCGGCAGTTTTGAAGCCGCGCTACTGGTGACCGAAGCGGCATTCGGACGGCAGATCGCCGAACTCCTGGCGCTGGTCCTTGAGTACGATCCCCATCCCCCGTTTAACACCGGCAATCCGAAGAATGCCTCTCGTGCGGATGTCGCGGTATTCGAGGCCATGATGGCACCGCTTGAGAGCGAATATAAGCGCAGCGCGCTGGTCGCGTTGAAGACGGCGGAAGCCTGATCAAATGGGCGCCTTCGCCCTTTGATGCTGAACACCTGGCCTGCATCGTGGGCAGAGCGGACGGCAAGCTTCGGTTGACAACCCCCGGGGTTAGGCGCACCAATCCCACATCCTGACATCTTCAGGTCTTGAACCCGGCGCCGGCAACGGCAGCCGGGTTTTTCGTGTGCTCATGGCGGCAGAGGGCGGAATTGGCGGCAGCGAAGCGGAAGTCGGCGGTGTCCGGCATCGGTTACAACGGGCGGTATGAGGAGGGGACGCGGATCGTCGAGGACCCGTCGGTTCCCGGGACCAAGATCACGGCAAAGGTGAACATTCGGGCGACGGTGCTCGACCACCTTCGGAGCAGGAAGAAGCTTGACGAGGCGCAGTACCAGGCCGGGGAGCGGTTCCAGAAGATCTGGCAGCTCGCAGCGATCGGCGCCTTGAAGGCGATGGACTACAAGGAGGCCGTCGACGGTGGTGGTGGCGGCGGCGACCCGCTTACCGACCAGGTCGTGCATGCGGCGGCCGAGTTGAAGAAGATCATGCCCCGCGTTGGCATGATCGGGCATCGGTTGTTGGTCTCGACGATCGGCGAAGGGCGGACCATCCAGGAGACGGCGCAGGACTGGCAGGACGACGGCGGCGCGGTGTCGGGGGCGCGGGCCGAGGGCTATGTCACCGGCCGGCTGCTGGAGGCGCTCGACGAACTGGCGCGGTTCTGGGGCTACAACGCCACGGCGATCGGCAAGCCGAAGGTTCAGCGTCTGACCACACTGACCGTCGGCGCGCCTCTGAAGGAGACGGTCAAGGCGACGTTCGGCAAGAAGACGACAGTCGAGAGGGCGGCGCGGCAGCTGCGGAGCTTCAAGTCGGACGCTGGCGGGCACCACATGACCGTGCCCGACCATGCGCGCGGATCAGGTGAGATCTCGATCACGGGGCCCGCGCGGGAACTGCGCGTCGTCGACCGCGGCACGCACAGCGAGATCGTTGATATTCAGCTCGCGAGGCCCGTTGACAACGCACCGTTGATGGTCGATGGTTCGCCCACTTTGGAGAAACGCGCCCGGCGCCGGAAACGGTGAGCGGGCGCTTTTCGTTTCGGGCTCTGGAATCGGACATGGTCGACGCGACCCTCGCCAATCCCAGCACCGCGGCGGAGCTCCGCGCCATCGTCGATCGAGTTCGCAGGCTGATGCCGATGCGACGCGATCCGGAAGCTTTCCACGTTGAGCGCGATGCCGTCGCCGTTCGCCTTCTGGCGATCGCCAATCAACTAGATCCGTCGCCAAGCGCGCAGATCCGGCGTGCCGAAAAGCTGCCGGTGCAGCCGGGTCTCATCAGGAGGAACGGCCGGATCATCCCGGTCGTGCTGCGCTCGACCAAGCGGCCGGCGGCTCCTACCTAGGGCAGCAGCCGCGGCTAGTCGTCGGGACAAGTCGCTATCGGGCATTGAAGTTGCGGACCAGGCTGGCGAGCTCAGGCTCATCGATCAGCAAAGCTGCTTCTGCCGGCGATAGCCAACACTGCTCGCGCTCGGACGCCTCTTTCCAACTGCCGCTCGTCTTTCTCACCTCGAGACTAAACACGTCGACGTGGACTAGCGCAAAGCCGTCGGTCAACCGTTTGAAATAGCGGTATTCACCTATCGGTCTGGCTGAGATTTTTCCTCGAACGCCCGCCTCTTCCTCCGCTTCGATGGCCGCAGACCTGGCATTCGACTTCGTCTTCATTGGCCATCCCTTCGGGATGATGAAGCGCTGAGTTTCGCGTGATGTCAGAACGAGGATTTCCGTCTTGCCGAACTCGTTGATGCGATAGGGCAGCGCAGCAACCTGGAAGAGGATGTCGCGGCAATCCGCGGCTCGAAGTGGCTTAGACATGACGAAATCATAGGCGCGTTGCTCATCGGATCAACCGCCCAGCGCCGAGTTTCGCGTGTCCGATAATTGCCCTTCCCGGACGTGGCCTAGACCGCGCGAACTTGGGGTTCGGGATAGCCGATGGAGATTTCGTAGGAGGCCGCCGCGGCCACCAGTCGGCGAAATTCCCACGGGAAGTGGCCTAGCACTTCAGCGATCAGCTCGCCTGCGAGTACAGAATAAAGTCGCGCTTCCGTTTTGCCGACAGCTTCAGTGGGAATGCGCCAAACATCATCCACCCGGTCTATGTAGAGGCAGCGTTGCCTCAATTTTTCAAACTCTTTGTCGCATGCATCCTGAAGCAGCGCTCGGACGGCCTCCTGACCTAGGACGCGATCTAGGCGAGCATTAACCAGGGCGCCTGCGATTGCGGCCAGGAAGTGTTTGCCTCGGTGGCTCTTTTTTGGGGGCATGGTCGGATGAAGGGTAGGTCGATCGAAGCGCAATAGGTCTTGGAACAAGCGTGTAAGCTTGCCGGTCTCCTCGATGGCCAAGAGCGAAAGAAAGGTCGAAAGCGGATAGTTATTGCCACGGTACAAATCGCAGGCAGTCTCCCACGTTTTCTCGACACATCCGATCAGCCGCTGATACTGCTCCAGACACTCCTCAAATGTTGATCCGGTCAGCAGCGACGGTTCGCCGACGAGCATGGCCTTTTGCATTTCGGCAAATATCTTGAACCGTGAGTGAGCGTCGCGAGCGGAAAGTCTGCTTGTTACCCTTCGTTCATCTACTACGATGCCCGCGTCAGACCGTATTTTCTGCGATTGACGCTGCATTATCTCGCGAATGCGAGGGTCGCCGTGAAGGCTGTGGAGCGCTCTGAAGCGCAGGATATAGGCTTTATGGTCGCCTTCTGACACTCTTAGATATTCCGCTAGATCGACACCCCCGTTGAGCAGCCCTTGAACTGTCTCATCCCAAAGGTCCCGTTCTTCATTTGATTTCGGTGATCCAGCGGCACCGGAGCACATAGCATTCTCCCTGTGGCGGCCCATCTGGGCCGTTCGTTCAGCTCGCATACCGTTTCACCCACAGTCCGTGATGTCTATCGGCACGCTCATACCCTCAAGCGCTCCCGAGCGCTTGAGCGATGCGCTGGCCTCTGCAGCCGACTATGCGGACGCCGAGAGCGCCGATGGCACCCGTCGCGCATACGCCTCTGACTTTCGCGACTTCCACACCTGGTGCCGGGGCGTTGGTGCTGCGTCGCTCCCGGCATCGGTCGAGACCGTCGCCGCCTATTTCGCCGTACTGGCTGACCGGGGCCTGAAGGTCTCGACGATCGATCGCCGCTCCGCCGCCATCGGCTGGGTGCATCGTCGCGCCGGCTTCGAGCCGCCGGTGAACGCCGAGACGGTGAAATCCGTGCTTCGCGGCATCCGCCGAACGATCGGCGAGGCGAAGAGGCAGAAGGCGCCGGCGACGGTCGACGCAATCGCGCTGATGATGCGTCGCGTCCCGAAGACGCTCGCCGGCCGGCGCGACCGCGCGCTGCTTCTCGTCGGCTTCGCCGGTGCGCTCCGGCGCTCCGAGCTCGTCGGCCTTATGGTTCCGGATCTGGAGCGTCTGCCCCAAGGATTGATCCTGCACATCCGCAAATCGAAGACGGATCAGACAGGGCAAGGCCACCAGATCCCGATCCCGCGCGGCGGCAAGCTCAAGGTCGTCGAGTCCCTCGACGCTTGGCTCGCCGCCGCGAACATTTCAGACGGCCCGGTGTTCCGCGCCGTGCACGGCGATCGGGTCGCGCTCGTTGCGCTTTCCGACCGATCCGTTGCGCGGATTGTCCAATCCTATGCGGCTGCCGCCGGCCTCGACGGCGAGACCTTCGGCGGGCATTCGCTCCGCGCCGGCTTCGTCACCAGCGCGCTCTCGGATGGTGCCGACCTGCTGAAGGTCATGGACGTGACCCGGCACCGGGATATGCGGACGCTCAAGGCCTACGACCGCCGGGCGAAAGCCTTCAAGGATCACGCCGGAAAAGGCTTCCTCTGATGTCGACGAACATCTCCGTGCGAGCGGCGTGCTGATCATGCTGCGCTGGCTGCAGATCGTTCTCGCCTGGCGCGTGGTGCTCGACACCGGCGTCCACGTCTACGAGACGAATTCGATCACCGGGCACCGCCGAGTCCGGCGCTATGCCGTTGGCGTCTATCAGCCCGTCGACCTCGGCTGGATCGAGACCGGCTTCTTCACTCTGGCACCCCCGCCGCCGTCGGGCGGCTCGGCCGGCCGGCGATAGCTTCCTGCCCCAGGAGACATTGATGCGACATTTCGGACTGGCGCGCCTCGCGGCCGCCTTCGCACTGAGCGTCACCTTCACCGCCAGCCGCGTGATGCACGGGCTGCCGCAGCCGGACGCCGTGCGGGTGCTCGAGGGCCAGCCGGTGCGCCAGCGCCGCCGACATCGTCACGGGAAGGCCTATAGCGAGCCGGGCAACGCCGAGGCCGCGCGGCGCGTCCGCCAGATCGCCGCCGGCCGGCTCACGGCTGCCAACGGCCTGGTTGTCTGATCATCATGGTCTACGCGTTGCGCCTTCATTCTCGTGCCTGGGTCGCGATTTCGCGCCACGGCTCGAAGGAGGACTGGCGGGGCGGATGGCGCGCGCTGCACTGGTGCGCCGACCTGACGGACGCCGAGAAGTTCGGCGATCCGGACGAAGCCGCTCGATGGGGCGTCACCGCGCTGGGCCATGACCGTTTCCAGGTCGTGCCCATCATCGGCAGCCTGCCGACGACAACCGGCCCCGGCACGCCGATCGCAGTCCGCCGAGCGGCCTGAGCGAGGACCGGCGATGCCCGTATGGCAGTCCATCTGGATCATCAGGACGATCGTCACCGGCCTCGTCGCTGGCTTCATTGCCGCAGAACCGTTCAACCATACCGCTCCCTTCTGGCGGCGGCGTCCTAGGAGACCAGAAATGCTCGATCTCGCCGCCGCCCTCGCGGCGCTCGCCAAGCTGAAGTCGGATGCCGAGGCGGTCTCGTCGCTGCTGCATTCCGGCTCGGCCGACAGCCAGGAGCTCGCCGACACCAAGGCGCAGCTGGCCGCCGCCAAGGCCGACCTCACCGCCGCGCAGGCACAGATCGACGATCTGACCAACCAGATCGCCTCGATCGACGCCACGCTGACCGCCTCGACGGATCCGGCGCCGGCCGACCCGACCAACGCGGCCGCGCCGGAGCCGGCCGATCCCGCTGCGGCTTCCAACGATGCGGTTGCCGCCTCGGCCGATTCCGCCTCCGCTGCAGCACCTGCGCCCGCCGCGCCGATCGCACCCTAATCGGTCATGCTGCAGCTCGACCTCTCCTCCTTCGAACGCGCCGCGAAGCGCCTGGGAGGAGCGGTCGACCAGGTGCCGTTCGCGCTCGCCACGTCGATGACGAGCGCGGCATTCAAGACCCGCCGATGGCTGATCGACGAGACCTGGCCGAAGGCGGTCAAGGTCCGCAACACGAACTTCCTGCGCGCCGCGCTTCAGGTCGAGCCCGCGACGAAGCACAATTTGACGGTCGCGATATCGGATCGCCTCGGCCGGGGCCATCTCGGCCTGCACGCCAAGGGCGGCGTGAAGCACGCGAAGAAGCGCCTCGCGATCCCGCCGACCGGCACGGTCCAGCGCGGGCCGAAGGGCATCCCGAGAGCGCAGAAGCCGCAGGCGATCCGCGCCAGCACGCCGGCGCGCGCTCTGCGCGTCCTGCCGCGCGGCATCTTCATCGGTCGCGGCGGCCGCCTGCATCTCGCCTATGCCTTCGCTACATCGGCGATGCAGCGCGCGGACGTGCCGTTCGAGCGGCACTTCCGGATCGTCATGGCCGCCGAGATGCGCAAGGCCTACCCGGGTGCGATGCGGCGAGCGATGCGGACGCGACGGCCGGCCGAATAGGGACCTGACGCTCGGCTCGAAGCGCGCCGTCGCGCCGCTCGGCCCGCGTTCGGGAGGGCCGCCGGGCGCCGCCCGGCGAGGCTCGGGTCCTCCCCGGAGGGGGGCCCACGGCGGGGTAAGCGCGACCGGCCTGTATCTCGCAGCGTGGGGTCGCAAAACCGGGTAACAGCCTGACCAGGTAACACCGTGGGTAACAGATCGAAGGCCGCGCCGGTCGCCGGCGCGTTCGTCTCGCAGGCCGAGTACGGCCGGCACCGCGGCGTCTCCAGGAAGACCGTTACCGATTGGAAGCAAAAGGGAATTCTCGTTCTCGACGAGCGCGGCCGCGTCGATGTCGCGAAGACCGACGCAGCGCTCAACGAGCGGCCCGCAGTCTATCGCGGCGGTGTTACCTCATCGCGTCGCAAGGTGCCGGAGGTAACAGATTCCGACGCACCTTCAGGTGCTCGAGGTAACAAACCGGCGCGGCGGCCGCGCAAGCCGAAGCGCGTTACCCATCCTGCTGATCAGGATGATGATGACGAGGCCGAGGACGACGGCGGCGCCGGTCCGATCGACTTGGACGACGTCGACCTTTCCGACATCGATCCCGACCTGTCCTCGACCTGGTCGCTGGCCGACGCCACCCGCGTGAAGGAGATCTTCCTGGCGTTGAAGCGCCGGCAGGACTTCCTCGTCGCCGAGGGCAAGCTCGTCGAGATCGAGGCCGTCGCGCTCTTCATGGAGAAGGACTACGCGGTCGTCCGCGAACGCCTCCTCGGCATACCCGGCAAGCTTGCCGCTTCTCTCGTCGGCCTCGATCGCGCCGAAATCGAGAGCCGGCTGTTGGAAGAGATCTCCGAGGCTCTGAGCGAACTTCATGACCCCGACACCTTCGCCGGGAGCCACGAAGCTCGCGATCCGGATTAAGCAGGCGCGCCAGGCGCTCCGGCCTCCGCCCCGGCTTAACCTGATCGAATGGGCCGATACCTATCGGCAGGTCTCGGCGAAGACCTCGGCGTCGCCCGGCCGGTGGAAGACCAGCTCGCAGCCGGTCGCCTTCGGGCCCTTCGGCGCCGTCACCGAGTCCGACACCCACACCGTCACGGTGATGGCGGGCACGCAGGTCGTGAAGACGGAGCTCGACATCAACGTCGCGCTCTACTTCATCCACCAGGATCCGAGCCCGATCCTGTTCGTGCAGCCGACGCAGGGCGCGGCCGAGAGCTTCTCGAAGGAGCGCGTCGAGCCGACCATCGAGGCCAGCCCGGCGATCCGCGAGGCGCTGGCGCCCTATGCCGGCCGTTCGACGATCACGCACAAGGAATTCAAGGGCGGCTCGATCGACTTCGTCGGTTCGAACAGCCCGACGGATCTCGCCTCGCGCCCCAAGCGCGTCATCATCTGCGACGAGATCGACAAATACCCGCCCTCGGCCGGCAAGGAAGGCGATCCGCTGATCCTCGCCGAGGAACGCGCCTCGACCTATCGCGCGCTCGGCCGCGGCAAGTTCGTTCGAACCTGCTCGCCGACCGACGAGGACACCTCGCGCATCGGCCGCGAGTACCAGGCGAGCGACCGCCGCAAGTGCTTCGTGACGTGCCCCCATTGCGCGCATGCCTTCACCATCGCGTGGAAGGACGTGCACTGGTCGAAGGACGAGGCGGGCGAGCATCGTCCCGACACGGCCGGCGTGATCTGCCCAGGCTGCGGCGTCTTCTGGTCGGAGGGCGACCGGATCCGGGCGCTCGACGCGCTCGAGCACGCGCCGGGCTACGGCTGGCGGCAGACGCGGCCGTTCTCCTGCTGCGGTGAGCGGCAGGAGCCCGCGCTCTGGGACAATCAGGGGCGCAGCCTCTGCCGGCATTGCCAACAGCGCGCGCCCTATGACGGGCACGCCGGCTTCCAGATCTCGAAGCTGTTCTCGAAGCGACATCGTCTCGCCGACCTGGTGCGGGAGTTCCTGCTCGCCGTTGGCGATCCGGAGCTGCTGAAGAAGTTCACCAACACGGCGCTCGCCGAGCTTTGGCGCCCGGCCGGCCGAGAGAGTTTCGACGGCTCGGGATTGATCGCCCGCGCCGAGGCCTATGGGCCGCAGGATCTGCCCGCAGCGGTGAAGGTGATCACCTCCTTCACCGACGTGCAGGGCGATCGCCTCGAGACGCAGTTCATCGGTTGGGGCGAGGACGAGGAGGCGTGGCCCTTCCTCTATCAGGTGATCCATCAGGACCCGGCGCAGCCGGCGGCCTGGCGCGAGCTCGATAGCGCGCTTCTGCAGATGTTCCGGACGGTGGACGGCCGGACGCTGCGCGTCGCCGCCGCCGGCATCGACGCCGGCGGTCATCACGGCGCCCAGGTCTTCGCCTTCGCCCGTCGCCGCGCCAAGCGTCGCATCTTCGCGACCTACGGGCGGGCCGGCGCGAGGCCAATTTGGCCCACCGCGGCGAGGAAGACGAAGCTCGGCGAGCAGTTCTGGCCGATCGGCGTCGACACGGCGAAGGACGCAATCTTCGGCCGCCTCAAGATCGAGGCGCCGGCCGAGGGCGGCCGCAAGCCCGGCTTGATCCATTTCCCGGCCGCCGACGGCTTCGGCCCGGACTATTTCGAGCAGCTCACCTCGGAGCGCCGCGAGCTGCGAAAGCGCCTCGGCCGCGCCTACGCCGTCTGGGTGCTGCCGGAAGGCAAGCGCAATGAGGCGCTGGACACCTTCGTCGGTGCTCTTGCCGTCCGCAAATCGCTGCCGCGCCGCATCGACGCGTCGCTGCAATACGACCTTTCACCGCCCGCCGACGAGGCGCCCGCGGAACCGACACCCGAGCCAGCGCCGGCGCCGGCGGCTCCCGCCGCGCCGAAGCCCTGGATCGACACTTCCCGAGGATGGCTCTGATGACCGACTTCACCGCGGAGATCCTCGCCCTGAAGAAGGCGATCGCCTCGGGCGCGACGCGCGTCTCGTATGACGGCAAGTCGGTCGACTACGACAGCCTCGACCAGCTGCTGAAGCGGCTCACCTGGCTCGAAGCGCAGCAGAACGTCGGCAGCGGCCAGCCGCGGCGACCGACGGCGGGCTTCGCGACCTTCTCGCGGGGTGACTATTGAACTGGCTCGATTCAGCGATCGGGCTGTTCGCGCCGCGGACCGCCCTCGATCGAGCCCGAGCTCGCGCGACGCTCGAGGGCTTCCAAAAGCGAGCCTATGAGGGCGCGGCGCTCGGACGTCACACCGATGGCTGGCACACGGCGAGCACATCGGCCGACTCCGAGATCATGGCTGCCGGCCCGCGGCTGCGCGATCGCGTCCGCGACCTGGTGCGCAACAACCCGCATGCCGCCAAGGCGGTATCGGTCTGGGTTGCCAATCTGATTGGCGAGGGGATCGTGCCCCGCGCCAACACGGGCGACGACAAGAAGAACGCCCGCGTCATGGACGCCTACAAAGAGTGGGCGCGCAATTGCGATCCCGAGGGACTGCAGGATTTCTACGGCCTGCAGACGCTGGCGGCCCGAGAGATGGTCGAGGGTGGGGAGGTGCTGGGCCGCCGTCGCATCCGCCGTTCCTCCGATGGGCTTCGCGTGCCCCTGCAGCTGCAGCTGCTCGAATCCGATTTCATCGACTCAAGCCGGGTCGGCGGCCTGCCGGATGGCGGCTCCATCATCAACGGCATCGAATTCAATCCGATCGGCGGCCGCCGCGCCTACTGGCTCTGGTCGACGCACCCGGGGAACAGCTTCCTTTCGGTCGGCTCCCCGCTGCAGTCCAGCGCCGTGCCGGCATCCGAAGTGCTGCACCTCTTCGACCGGCAGCGGACCCAGACGCGCGGCGTGCCATGGGGCGCGCCGTCGATCCGCGATCACCGCGATCTGGCGGACTACACCTTCGCCGAGGGCATCCGGAAGAAGATCGAGGCCTCGATGGTCGGCGTCGTCATCGGCGACGACGAAAATGACATCGGCATCAACCCGGTCGACGCCAACGGCAAGCCGCCGACGCCGGGTGTCGTTGGCCCGGGTGGGAGCCTCCTCGAGAAGTTCGCTCCGGGCATGTTCGCCTATCTGCGCGGCGGCAAGGACATCAAGTTCAACCAGCCGGCCGTGGTCGCCGGTTTCCGGGACAACAAGGTCTCGGCGCTGCAGGACATCGCCGCCGGCTGGCGAGTTCCCTATGCGCTGATGACCGGCGACCTATCCGAGGTGAACTTCTCCTCGGCCCGCGTCGAGATCCTCGAATTCCGCCGCCTGGTGCGGCAGATCCAATGGCAGATCATCATCCCGATGTTTCTGCAGCCGGTCTGGGAATGGTTCTGCGAGGCCGCGTGGCTCGCCGGCGAAATCCCCGACCGCCTGGTGCCGGTCGAGTGGAACCCGCCGAAGTTCGAGTGGGTCGACCCGCTCAAGGACGCGACAGCCGAGCTGCTGGCGATCCGCGCCGGCACGCGCTCGCCGCAGGACGTGATTTCGGATCGGGGCCGCAATCCGGACGACGTGCTCGCCGACTTCGTCGCCTGGAACAAGAAGCTCGATGCCCTCGGCATCATCCTCGATTCCGACCCGCGCAAGACCGCGAAGACCGGCGTGCTGCAGAGCGCGCTCGATGCCGCGGCCCTTGTCGACGACGCCTCCACCAAGGGCTGACCCATGGCCGAACAGAACATAGCGCTGCCGCGCCAGGCGCGGGCGGCCGAAGCGGGCGCGCAGATTTCGAAGTTCCTCCAGCCGATCTGGGATTCGTTCTGCGAGGCCGCGTGGCTCGCCGGCAAGATCCCCGACCGCACCGTGCCGGTCGAATGGCACCTGCGGAAGTTCGAACGGGTCGATCCGCTCAAGGATGCGGCCGCCGTCGTCGACGATTCCCCCACCAAGGACTGACCTATGGCCGAACTGAATATCGCGCTGCCGCGCCAGGCGCGGGCGGCCCAAGTGCGCGCGCAGAGCTTCGACGACACCGACAACACGATCGAGGTCGTCTGGACCACCGGCGCGCAGGTGCAGCGCTATTCGTGGCGGGACGGTCCCTACATCGAAGAGCTGCAGGTCGACGAAGCCAGCGTGCGGCTTGGCCGGCTCAACGCCGGCGCGGCCTTCCTCGACACGCATGACAGCTGGGAGCTCGCTGCCGTGATCGGCGCCGTCGTGCCCGGCACCGCGCGCATCGAGAACGGCCAGGGCTTGGCCCGGATCAAGCTCTCCTCCGCCGCCGGTGACGCCGACACCGTCCAGAAGATCCGCGACGGCATCATCCGCAACATCTCGGTCGGCTACGCGATCCACCGCGTCCAGAAGAACGAAGCCGACGACGGCAGCGTGCCGGTCTGGCTCGTCACCGACTGGGAGCCGATGGAGATCTCGGCCGTCCCCGTGCCGGCCGACGCCGGATCGCAGATCCGCGGCCATCGCGGCGAGCCCGAACTGTTCCCGTGCGTCGTCGAGACGCGGGCAACGAAACCCACCCCCCAGCCTGATCCCCCAGCCGCTCCCGCGGCGAATGATGGAGCGAGCCCCATGACCCCCGAAGAGATCGAACAGAAGCGTCTTGCCGACGAGGCCGCCACCCGCGCGGCCAGGGAAAAGGCGGACAAGGAGCGTGCCGAGGCCGAGCGCCTCGCCGCCGAGCGCGCCGCCGCCGAGGCCGAGACCGCGCGCCAGGCCGGCATTACCGCCGAGCGCGAGCGCTCCGGCGAAATCCGCCGCCTGGCCGTCAGCCAGCGCCTGGAGGCCTTCGGCGACGAGCACGTCACCAAGGGCACCACGGTCGTCGAGTTCCGCAAGCTGCTGCTCGACAAACTGGCGGCGGATAGCGAAAGCCGCGGCCCTGGCAACGGCAACGTCCGTCTCATTCACGACGGCGATGAGAAGCGCGGCGAGGCAATGCAGGAGGCGCTCCTGCATCGGTTCGATCCGCAGAAGTTCAAGCTGACGGATGCCGCCCGCGAATTCCGCGGCCTGACGCTGCTTGAGATGGGCCGCGACTTCCTGAATGCCCGCGGCGTCAACACCCGGGGCTTGAGCAAGATGCAGGTCGCCGACGCGATGCTCCGCCACCGCTCGGACATGGACATCGAAACGCGCTCGGGCGGCATGCTGTCGACCTCGGACTTTCCGAACATCCTCGCCAACGTCGCCAACAAGACGCTGCGCCAGGGCTACGACGCCGCTCCGCAGACGTTCCGCCCGCTGGTGCGCGTCACCACCGTGTCGGACTTCAAGCCGGTCAGCCGCACCCAGCTCGGCGAGGCGCCGCAGCTCGAGAAGGTCAACGAGCACGGCGAATTCAAGCGCGGCAAGATGGGCGACGCGGCCGAGACCTACGCGATCTCGACCTACGGCAAGGTCATCGCCATCACCCGCCAGGTGATCATCAACGACGACCTCTCCGCCTTCACCCGCATCCCGCGCGCCTTCGGCATCTCCGCGGCGAACCTCGAGAGTGATCTCGTCTGGGCGATCATCACGGCCAACGCGCCGATGGCGGACGGCAAGGGCCTCTTCCATGCCGACCACAACAACGTCGATACGGCCGCCGCGATCTCGGCAGCCTCGGTCGGCTCGGGCCGCAAGATCCTGCGCAATCAGAAGGGCCTGGACGGCAAGACCCTCCTGAATATCACGCCGACCTACATCGTCGGTCCGACCGCGCTCGAGACGACGATCGAGCAGTTCCTCGGCCAGATCGTTCCGACCAAGTCGGGCGATGTCGTGCCGGCGACGATGAAGAAGCTGGTGCCGATCACCGAGCCGCGTCTCGACGCCGTCTCGACGTCGAACTGGTTCCTCGCCGGCGACCCGGCACTGATCGACATGATCGAGCTGGCCTATCTCGAGGGTGCCGAGGGCCTCTACACCGAGACCCGGATGGGCTTCGACGTCGATGGCGTCGAGGTGAAGGTCCGCCAGGACGTCGGCGCCAAGGCGATCGACTACCGCGGCTTCGTCCGCAACGGCAGCTAATCCCGTCTCATCTCGATCGATCTAAACGCGGCCGCCTGGTGCGGCCGCGCGACTGTCCTCGTCTTCCCCGCTTCCGAAAGGTCCCGCCATGAACAACTACATCCAGTCGGGGGACGTTCTGACCGTTCCGGCCCCCTATGCCGTGAACTCCGGTGATTTCGTTATCGTCGGCCGCCTCTATGGCGTTGCGGCCTACGCCGCCGCGCAGGGCTTGCCGGTCGAGATCCAGACCCGCGGCGTCTATCAGCTCTTCAAGGCCGCCAGCCAGGCCTGGGCCGTCGGCGACAAGATCTATTGGGACTCGACCAACAAGGTCGCGACCAATGTCGGCTCGGGCAATGTCGCGATCGGCGAGGCGGTGCTCGCGGTCGACAATGGCGCCCTCAGCATCGTCGGCACCGTGTTCGTTCATCGCGGCGAGCAGGGCTCGCGCGTCGTCGGCGGACAGCTCACGACCGTGACCGCGGCCGACACCGTCGCCACCGGCCTCGCCAAGGTGATCTCCGTCGTCGCCATCCTCGAAAGCGACCCAACCGACAATCCGGAATGGGTCACCGCCCAGGTCGGCGATCAGAGCGCCGCGCCGATCGCCGGCTCGATCATCCTGAAGACCTGGCAGAACACCGGCGGCACCGACCCGACGCCGGTCGCGGCCACCACCTTCGGCAAGAAGGTGAACTGGATCGCCTACGGTTACTGAGCCGGTGCGATGATCGATTTCGACGCCATGGTGCTGGGGCCCGCCCAGCTCGCCTTCGGACGGCCGGTGACCATTCTGCCGCTCGCCTCGCAGCCTGGCGTCGCCTCATTTCCGGCGGGCGGCGATTTTCGCCGCCCACACACCGAGGTCCAGCTCGCCGATGGCGAGTTCACCACCGTCTCGCCGACGCTCGGGATCCGCGCCAGCGAATATCCGATCCTGCCGGCGATCGACGACAAGATCGTCATCGGCGCCGAGACCTTCCTCGTCGTTGACGTCCGTCCGGACGGCGAAGGCGATGTCAAACTCGTCCTGCGCAAGGTCTCCGGCTGATGGCCGATTACTGGCCGCCTCGCATTCGCGATCACGCGGCGCAGCTTCTCGGCACGCTTCCGGGCTTTGCCGGCCGGGTGCAGGCCAATGCCATCCTGCCGATGAAGGCGGCCGATCTGCCTTGCATCCGCTGCACGCTGCTCGGCCGCACGATGTCGCCGGACGGCGATGCCACCGCCGGCGAGCCGAAGTTCATCTCCTCGCTGCGGCTCGGCATCTCGGCGCTGATCAACGCCGACGCCGTCGACGCCCTCGACACCAGCCTCTACCAGGCGACCGAGGACATGCTCGACGTGCTTCTGACCAGCCCCGCCTGGCTGGCAAGTTTCGAGGCGATCACCGCAATCGAGGCCTCCTATCACATGGTCGACCAGGCCAGCTCGAACGCCGAGCTGCTGATGGCCGAGGCCCGCCTGATCATCACCATCCGGATGGGCGAAGCCTTCGAGCCCGTCCTCCCGGACAGCTTCCAACGACTTCACATGGCATCGAACCGGCCCGGCGCGACGAGCGACAAGCCGTTCGGCGCCGACATCGATCTTCCGTCCTGAGGTTTCCACGCCATGCGCATCTACCCCGCTCAGTACGACGTGCCGCTGGTCGGCCCGAACCGCCAGCGCGTCGACCCCGTCGCCGGCATCGAGGTCAACGACAACGACCTGTTCTGGAACCGCCGGATCCGCGCCGGCGAGGCCAGCACCACGCCACCGGTCGCGCCGGCCGCTGACGATAAGGCCGCGGCCGCCGGCTGATCGCCGCGCCGTCCCACCCGTTTCCTCGAGGAGCCATAATGGCCATTTCGTTCAATTCCATCCCGTCGAACTGGCGGCTGCCTCTGTTCTATGTCGAGACCGACGCGTCGCAGGCCGGCGGCCTCGTCCAGGAACAGCCCGCGCTCCTCATTGGCCAGAAGTTCTCCGCCGGTTCGGCGCCGGCCGACACGCCGGTCATCATCGGATCGCTCGCCCAGGCGAAGACGCTCTTCGGCGAAGGCTCCATGCTCGAGCGGATGGTTTCGACCTTCCTGCAGAACAATTCGGTGCAGCAGATCTGGTGCGGCCCGGTCGCGGAACCGTCCACCGGCGTCGCGGCGTCGGGCAACATCGTCTTCTCGGGCCCGGCGACCGCCTCCGGCACGCTCAGCCTCTATATCGCCGACCAACTGGTCGAGATCGGCGTGACCGCCGGCGACACCGCCGCGACGATCGCTGCCAATGTCGTGGCGGCCATCATCGCCATGACGACGCTGCCGGTCACCGCCGTCGTCGACGGCTCGAGCACTGCCAAGGCGGTACTGACCAGCCGCTGGAAGGGCGCGACCGGCAACGACATCCAGGTGAGCTTCAATTTCGGCGGCACGCTCGCCGGCGAGGCATTCCCGGGCGGCGTCGGCGCCACGATCACGGCGCTGTCGGGCGGCGTCGGCCAGCCGAGCCTGACCAACCTGATCGCCGGCCTCGGCGACGACGAATATGACTTCGTCGCCAATCCGTTCACCGACAGCACCTCGCTGGCGTCGATCGAGGACGAGTACGGTTTCGGCGACAATGGCCGCTGGGGCTGGCTGCGCCAGCTCTACGGTCAGATCTGGTCCGCGCGACGCGGCACCTATTCCGATCTCGTCACCTTCTACCAGTCGCGCAACACCGCGCAGACCTCGATCCTGGCAATCGAGCCGACCATGCCGACCCCGGTGTGGGAAGTCGCGGCGGCCTATGCTGCGCAGGCGGCGCGTGCTCTGATGAACGATCCGGCCCGGCCGCTGCAGACGCTGGCGCTTGCCGGCGTCACCGCGGCGCCGCGCGCCGACCGCTTCAATGCCAACGAGCGCAACACGCTGGCGATCGGCCTCGCCACGCAGGCGGTGCGTGCCGACGGCACCGTCCAGATCGAGCGCGAAAGCACGACCTATCAGACGAATGCCTTCGGCGTCTCCGACGACTCCTATGCCGTGGCAACCACGCTGGCGACGCTGGCGCGGATCTTCCGCGAGCTGAAGAGCGCGATCACGACCAAGTATCCGCGGCACAAGCTCGCCAACAACGGCACCCAGTTCGGCGCCGGCCAGGCGATCGTCACGCCGAACATCATCAAGGCCGAGCTGATCGCCGTCTACGACGCGCTCGAGGAGATTGGCCTGGTCGAGAACACCGATCAGTTCACCTCGCACCTGGTGGTCGAGCGGAGCGCCGAAAATCCGAACCGCGTCGACGTCCTGCTGCCGCCGGACCTGGTCAACCAGCTGCGCATGTTCGCCGTGCTGGGCCAGTTCCGCCTGCAGTATGCGGACAACGCGAGCAGCAACGCGCTCGCCCCCTGATCGGCCGCGCCGCTTCCAATCCCCTTCGATCTCTGAGGATTTCCCGCCATGGCCGCTCGTCGCGTCGCCGGCATCGCCACCATCACGGTCGACGGTGTCCAGTATCCCCTCCGGGGCAATTTCACGGTCACGCCGAGCAAGATCTCGCGCGAGGGCATCGCCGGCCAGGATGGCGTCCATGGCTACAAGGAAATGCCATCGATCCCGCAGATCTCCGGCGACATCACCATGGTGCCGCAGCTCTCCCTGACCAAGCTGCGTGCCATCACCGATGCCACCGTCGTGGCCGAGCTTGCCTCGGGGCACGTCTATGTCCTTCGCGACGCCTGGACGACCGGCGCGCAGGAGATCAACACCGCCGATGGTCAGGTGAGCGTCGTCTGGCAGGGCTTGTCCTGCCGCGAGATCACGCCGAGCTAATAGGGCTTGGGGATGGCTGCCGGGCAATAATAAGTCTGAAAAAACACGACGGCATCGAGGAAGGTCCGAGCGTCCATCGGATTGTATCGAAGGATGCTCAGGCAGTTGCGCCCGCTTGGCGCATAGTTGGGATCGGCCAGTTCATCCGCTGACCCCCGAGAGATGCAAATGAACCGATTGCCAGGAATGGCCAGCGGCCACCCCTGAAGGCCGAGCCGATAGTCCGCGGTTAGCTGATTGAAATCGAACTGAAGGATCTCGCCTTCCTCGAATAGCCGCTCCTGGTAAACGCATGGCTGATCTGGGACAGCGTTGAAGATGATCTGATGGGCTTGCACCGTCGCAGTCGTTGGCGATGTGACGGTCAATTTACCTTTGAGCTCAAACGGAAATACACGACTGGCCTCGCGCATGATGATGGCCGCGTACTTCATCTGCTCCATCGGATCGTCCTGCGCGAAGGCCGGGCTGGCCATCAGGATCAAAATTCCGATCAACAGAAATCGCATTTTCCCATCCCTCCCTGGAGACACTTTGTATGGCAGGCGAAACGTCTCAGACTGTCAAGCTCAGCCGCCCCGTACCGTTGCAAGACGGCTCTTCGATCACTGAGCTCGTCTTCCGCGAGCCGCGCGTGATCGACATCGCCAAGGCCGGCAATCCGGTGAAGGTCGACGTCAGCTACGATCCGCCCAAGATCGAGTTCGATGACGCTAAGATGCTGGCGATGGCGGCGCTGTTGTCCGGGCAGGCCGCCACCATCATCGGCGCGGTCCGCGCCGAAGACTGGACCAGCATCAGCTGGACGATCGCCGGTTTTTTCTTTGGGTCGACCGCAGCGTCGACCTGATCCAGCTCGCCTACCAGCTGGCGCGCTTCTACGGCGTGCATCCCGGCCAATTCCTGTCTGAGCCCCTCGATGCCCTCATGCTCCACGCTGAGGTGACCTCGAACCTCATGGCTGAAGCCAACATCGAGACCTGAAATGAGCGATGAAGAGCAGCTTCGCCTGATCGCGACGGTGCAGGACCGCGCGTCACTGGTCCTGCGCAAGATCCGCGGCGAGCTTCGGCTCTTCGGCGAGACGCGCATCGGCGAGGGATTGAAGCGCGACGTCGAGCGCATGAACGTCGGCCTCGAGCGCATGCGCGACCGCTTCAAGGACATCCGCAGGGAGAATGTTCGCGGCTTGTTCGAAGGAATAGGCCTCGGAGCGATCAGCGCCGGCGGCGGCGTCGCGGGGCTTTCTGAACTGCTCAAGTCCTACGCCGAGCAGCGCGAAGGTCTGGCCGACATGGCCAAGCAGATCAACTTCAACGTCCAGTCGCTGCATCTTCTCCAGGGCGCCGGCGAGCGCATGGGCATCGGCACCGACCAGATGAACGCCGGCTTGCAGAGCTTCAACAAAGCGCTGGCCGACATGAGGATGCACCAGGGCGAGCTCTACACCTGGCTATCGCACAGCAATTCGCCGCTAGAGAAGCAGATCGAGCACGCGAAGACGACGCAGCGCGCCTTCGAGCTCTATATTGGCTACCTGGCGACCCTGAAGAACCAGGCCGTCCGTGACCGGTTCGCCCAATATGGCTTCCACGATCAGGCCTTCGCTCGTTTTGCCGAGATCGAAGAGACCAAAGAGAACCTTGAGCGGGAGCGGCGGTTCGGCTTTGTCATCAAGCCGGAGGACATCGAGAAAGCCCGGAAATTCCAGGGCGCGATGGACGACATCAAGACCAGCATGCGCGGGCTTGGCGACGCTATTTCCAGCAAGGTCATGCCGGTCTTCACGCCGATGATGGAGGACTTCGCCAACTGGGTCAGGGATCACCGCGACGACATCGCGAACTGGTTTCGAGACGTCGCCGAAGCCCTGCGAGCGGTGGACTGGCGCGCACTGGGCCAAGAGGTGATGGATGTCTTCCAGGACATCACAAGTTCTCTCAAGACGCTCAACGACGAGGTTCAGAACAAGATACCCGGGGGCTGGAAGACGGTAATCGGAGGCCTGATAGCCCTGAAGGCCCTCAATGCGACGGGCCTCTCCGGCCTGCTTGGTGGCGTGGCCGGTGGTGCGGCGGTGGCCGGCCTCAAGAAATTCGCCTGGCCGGCGATCTCGGGAGCCGCTCGTTTGGCCAGCCGCTTCGGCGGTCCCTTAGCTGTTTTCGGAGGGGCCGCAGCCATTGAGACTTGGCTGCTCTCGTCCGGCGTCGCGAACCGCGAGCGCCGGATTCTGCCCGACCAGCTCCGGGCGCGCACTCAGCTTCGGCTGCGCCTCAGCCAGGAGAATGAGCAGCTCGCGACGATGCGGGCCGATGGCACCGACAAGGCGTATCCGCAGGTGTACGCGAACGTCCTCGCGATGCGTGCCGCGCAGGCCAAGCAGCTCGCCGATGTCGAGAACGGCCTTAGAAAGCTGCATCGCGAAGCCGCCTCCCAAAAATCGCTGGACGACCGCGCCAAAGCAACCGGTCAGTCCATCGGCAGCGAGGCGTCGAAGTCCTTTATCGACGGCATCAAGCAGTGGCTGAGCGGCTTTTCGCCGATGTCCTTTGATGGGGCGGGCCCAGGCGGCGGCATCATCAAAGCGGCCTACCATCCCGGCGCGGCTTTCGCGCGGAAGGTGATGGGCATGAGCCGCACGGCCTTCGGCGGCAGCTACCCGCAGAACTACGCTCCCGGCCAGGTGCCAGCGAACATGATCGAGGGCGCCAGGCGAGCCTATGGCGGCCTGCGCGCGCTCGGTTTCAACGACATCGTCGCTTCCGCGCTGGCCGGCAATCTCCAGCAGGAGTCCAGCTTCAACCCGAACTCGCTCAATGCTCGCGAGGGTGCGCATGGGATCATGCAGTGGCGCCTTGGCCGTTGGACCTCACTGCAGAACTTCGCGGCCTCGATCGGCAAGAGCCCGAACGACTTCCAGACGCAGCTCGCGTTCATCAAGCAGGAGCTCAACAGCCCCGCTTATCGACGCTTTCTCGAAAGGCTGCAGCATGCCAAGTCGCTCGCCGAGGCCAATCATATCCTCCATGGCTACATCGGCTACGGGGACAATTCCGAGGGTACCCGCGGCCGGAACGCGGCGAGCATCCAGAAACGTCTGCAGGGCGCTCCGGATCCGGTGACCACGCACAAGGTCAACGGCGAAGCGACCATTCGCGTCAAATTCGACGGTCTGCCTGCCGGCAGCCGCGCCAACGCGCATACCAAGGGCGGCCTTTTCCGTGAGGTGAAGCTCGACCTCGGCCAGAGCATGCAGGGAGCGTTCGGCTGATGTCGTGGCGCGGTCGCCTCCTGCCGGCGTCCTTCCGGGGCGTCCCGTTCCATGTCGACGAGAGCCAGACCGGCGGCGGCCGTCGCGTGGCGCCGCACGAATACCCGAAGCGGAACACCGGCTATTCCGAGGACATGGGGCGCCGGCTGCGCTCCTACCGCGTCCGCGGCTACATCGTTGGCTCGAACTACGACCTGCAGATGCGCCTGCTGCAGTTGGCGCTCGAAGCCGACGGCGCCGGGCTGCTCCTGCTGCCGACGCAGGGCATCGTCGAGGTCGTCTGCCAGTCCTTCTCCTCGAATGAAACGCGGGAGGAAGGCGGCTTCGTCACCTTCGACATGGACTTCATCGAAGCCGGTCAGGCCGTTGGTGCCGTCTCGGCGCCGGACACCGGATCGGCGGTAGGCGACGTGGCCGGCCAAGCCGAGGAAGCTGTGAAGGACGGCAATGCATTGGGCAAAGGAATGGCGCCATGATCGGAGATCTCGATCGCGTCTCGGCCGCCGCGCTCGTGCTGCTCACAGCCATGGGAGACATGGCCGGCCCGACCGGTTCGGCGCTCGCGTCCTTCCGGCGTGACCTCGGCGCGCTGTCCGCCGATCGCCGCTCGGCGCTCATGGCGAAAACCTTCGTCGCGAGCCTCGCAGATCTGTTCTCGTCGGCCGCAAGGGCTGGCTTCTCGGGATCCGATTTTGCAACGCTTCGGCGCCAGGCAGAGGAGAGCCTTGCAGCGGCCAGCGGCGTCGTTGCCATCCTCTATTCGACCTGGATCCAGTTCTGTCTCATCGCAGAGGCGCGGTACTGGTCGAAGGCGACCTTCACGAGCCGTAATGATGTCGATCGGGTGCGATCGGTGATGTCGGCGGCTTTCGATCGCGCGATCGAGGACGCTGCCGACGCGCAGCTGACGACCGTCTTGCGGACGCTGACCACGCTCAGCGCGGCGCTGCAGCGGCATCTGATCGCCACGGCTCGGCCACTGCCGCGCATGATCCGCTACGCGACGGCGCGTCCGCTGCCTTCGCTCGTGCTGGCGCACCGGCTCTACCAGGATGCCTCGCGCCGCGACGAGCTCGAGGCCGAGAACAACGTCGCGAACCCGCTCTTCATGCCGACCTCGGGACAGGCCCTTTCCGCATGAGCCAGGCCGCTGGCGCCGTCGCCGGCGCAAATCAGGAGACCTGCCAGGTCTATTGCCGCGGGCAGATCTACGAAGGCTGGACCGAAGTCTCCGTCAGCGCATCGCTACAGAACGGCGCGTCCACCTGCCAGCTTGCGATCACCGAGCCACAGCAATCATCGGAACAGACAGCCAAATGGACCGACTGGCAGATCAAGCCGGGCGATCCGATCACAGTGAAGCTGGGCGGCAAGCTGGCGTTCACCGGCTATGTCGACGTGCGTCAGGCGGCCTTCAGCCAGTCGCAGCACGGTGTCCAGATCACGGCGCGCAGCAATACCCAGGACCCGATCGATTGCTCTGTGGTCCCAGATGCCGGCGGCGGGCGTTATGCCGGCTATACCATCGACCGGATTGCGCGCTCTGTCCTTTCCCCCTTCGGTATCGCTCTGAAGACGTTCGGTGACATGGGGCGCGCTTTCCCGGTGGTCCAGATCATGCCGGGCGAGACCGTCTTCGAGCTAATCGAGCGCCTGGCGCGTCAGCGCGGTCTGTACGTTCACGACGACGAGACGGGCTCCATGGTGTTGTCCGGCGATCAGCCCACGGAGCGTATGCCAGCGCTGATTGAAGGCCAGAACATCAAATCAGCAACCGGCGTGCTGGGTGCCGAAGGCTATTCGGACACCCTCGTGGTGATGCAGCAAGCGTCCGACGACCACGGGACCACCGAGGCTGCTTCGCAGCCACATGCGAAAATCTCCAACCCGAACGTCAAGCGGTACCGGCCGCAGATCATCGTCGGCGAGCACCCCGGCGACGCGGACGATGCGAAGCAGCGGGCCCAGCAGGAGCGATCCAGGCTGATTGCCGAGACGGCCGTCGTCGATGCCGTCGTGCAGGGTTGGTTTGCCAGCCCAGATACGTTGTGGAAGCTACGCTGTGTCGTCCGGGCCAAAAGCCCGACGCTCCTGGTCGACCAGGACCTGATCATCGCGGGAGTCGAGTTCCGGCAGTCGTCGGACGAGGGGACAACGACCAACATTCACCTGATCACGTCGGCCGGCCTCGCCAGCTATGAGCAGCAGAGCGGCGATCCGAACGGCGGCAGCAATCCGGGTAGTTACGAATCGTGAGGCGCGTAACCGAGGCCGGCGGCAATCTCCGCGGCCTGCTCGGATCGGCCAGAGGCATCCTCAAGGCCATCTCAAGCCGCGATGGCAAGAAGACGATGCAGCATCTCGACGTCAGCGCGCTGGCGGGCGAACTGCACGAGGACGTCGAGCATTTCGAACCGTATGGCTTCACGTCGAGCGCCAATGCCGGCGCCGAGGTCCTGCTGCTCTATCTCGGCGCCAACCGGTCGCATCCGATCGTCGTCCAGGTCGCCGATCGGCGCTACCGCCTGCAGGGCCTCGCAAACGGAGAGGTGGCGCTGCATGACGATCAGGGCCAGACGATCGTCATCAAGCGCGACGGCATCGAGATCACGGCGCCGAAGTTCACGGTGAAGTCGGACGACATCCACTTCATAGGGGCCAGTTTGAAGCACAACGCCAAGAGCATCGGCGACACCCACGCGCATAGCGGCGTCACGCCTGGCAGTGGCAATACGAGCGCTCCGGTTTAGGCCATGGCCGACATCAACACCCAGACCTCGGCGTCGATCGAGGCGATCTCCTATGACTGGCTGGTGGCGTCTGACGGCTCGCTGGCGACCGGCGAGGATCTGAAGACCGCCTTCATCATCGCGTTGTTGACCGACCGCACCGCGCGCGCCGACGACGAGCTGCCGGACTGGAGCGACGATCGCCGCGGCTGGTGGGCGGACATGGACGCCGCCGAAATCTGGAACGGCTGGCAGATCGGCTCGCGGCTCTGGTTGCTGCATCGCGCGAAAATCACCGACGAGACCGCGACGCTCGCCCAGGAATATTGCCTCGAGGCTCTGAAGCCCTTCAAGGACGCGGGCATTGTCTCGCGCATCGAGATCGAACTGGCGCGCACCGGACGCGAGGCGATCACCGGCATAATCCGCGCCTATCGCGGGCCGAAGCTCGCCGTCGAGCTGCAGTACCAGTCGCTCTGGGACGGCATAAAGGACACCTGATGGCCTGGGTCACGCCCACCTTCAAGGACGTGCGCAAGCGCGCCCGCGACGACATCTCGTCGAAGATCCCCGGCGCCGATGCCAACGTCCCGAATTCGAACCTGCGCGTCATCGCCGAGGCCAATGCGGGCCTCGCCTTCGACGAGCACCTCTATCTCGCGTGGCTGGCGCAACAGGTCCTGCCGGACACCGCCGACGAAGACTGGCTGGTGCGCCACGCGAATATCTGGCTGAAGCGGGGCCGCAAGGCTGCGAGCTTCGCCTCCGGCACCGTGGCGATGACCGGCAGCCCCGGCGTTGTCGTGCCGGCTGGCACGCTGTTCGGCTATGCCGGCACCAGCTACCAGAGCAACGCGGACGTCACGCTCTGCGCCAGCGCGACCCCCGTGCCGCTCGATGCCTTGACGGCCGGGACCGTCGGCAATCTCGACGCCGGCACGGCGATGCAGCTCTCGACCGCCATCTCGGGTGCCAATGCGAGTGCGATCGTCGTTTCGATGACGGGCGGCACGGACGACGAGACCATCGACGAGCTGCGCGCTCGCGTGCTCGAGCGGATCCGCAAGCCGCCGCAGGGCGGTGACGCCGACGACTATGTCGCCTGGGCACTCGAAGTGGACGGCGTCACGCGCGCCTGGTGCGCGCCGAACGAAATGGGCCCGGGCACGGTGACCGTTCGCTTCATGATGGACGACCTGCGCGCCACCAACGATCCAACGACGAGCGGGTTTCCGACGGTCGACGACGTCGCCAAAGTTCGCGCCTATCTCGACACGATGCGGCCGGTGACGGTCCTCGACTTCTTCGTCCAGGCGCCGATCCCCGAGCCGGTGAATGTCTCGATCGGCAGCCTCGCCAGCGACACGACGGCGACGCGCAATGCCATCGCCGCGGCGCTCGCCGAGCTGATGGCGGCCAAGGCGTCGCCCTCCTACGCACTGAACGGCGTGCGGCAGGCCGCGCAGACGATCTATGCCGTCTGGATGTCCGAGGCGATCTCGAGCGCCGCCGGCGTCGACCATTTCGACCTTCTGTCCGGAGACCACGTCATGCCGTCGAACGGCTGCATGGCGGTCCTCGGCACCATTTCCTACAGCTGAGGATCCTCATGACCCGCATCCTGATCTCCGAAGACGGCCCCCACAGCGCCGAGCAGTGGGCCGAGGTCACCGCCAGCCAGATCGTCTCGCTCGAGGCGACTGCCGGCGTGCCGGCACGCAAGTTCGAGCTCAAGGTCATCGAGATCCTCGAGCAGCATCACGCCGCCGTGCAGGTGCACGAGCGCGGCAAGATCAAGACGGAGAAGCACGGCCGCTGCGGCAACGCGCCGGATCCGTCCGAGCACATCGAAGCGGCGCTCGCCGAGATCGTCGAGGCGGCCAAGGGCACGCCGTTCGAGGCGCATTTCGCCAAAGCGAACGTGCAGGCCTACCTGACCAATGTGCTCGGGCAGCACTTTGCGACGTCGATGCAGATCGAGCGCGATTGGTACCTGCATCCGGGGGAAGTGGGCGACGCCCACCGCGCCCGCCACTACGGCTGACGCCGGCCCCTCACATCCCTCCTGATCCTGTTCCGGGCTGCGCATTGCGCGGCCCTTTATGTTGGAGATTTCCATGGCCACCACCGGCATGGCGACGAGCTTCAAGATGGAGCTCCTCAGCGGCGGGCACTGCTTCCTCGCCACCCAGTCCAACGTCGCCTGCACCGGCGCGAATGGCGCGTTCACGCTGACCGGCCTGGCGTCGACCGCCAATCTCGTGGTCGGCATGGCCGCATCGGGCACCAACGTCGCCGCCGGCGCCGTCGTCGCCTCGATCGACTCGGCGAGCCAGGTGACGTTGTCGAAGGCGCATACCGGCGCGGTTACCGCCGCGACCTTCGCCGCCGACATCTTCAAGATGCTGCTGGTGAAGGGAACGCCGGCGCGCACCTTCGATTTCACCCAGACGAACATCGGCACGCCCGGCACCGGCACGCCGACGACCTCGAATGTCGGCACAGACGAGACCTCGGGCACCGGTTACACCTCCGGTGGCGTGACGCTGGCCAACGTCAACCCGTCGAACCCGTCGGGCGCGGTCGCGATCACCACCTTCGCGGCGAACCCGACCTGGACCGGCGCGAGCTTCAGCGCCTCGGCGGCGATCATCTACAACACTTCGGTCCGTCTCGGCGGTGCGTCGCCGCAGAGCGGCCGCGTTGTCTCGGTGCATGATTTCGGCGGCGTCCAGACCGTCGCGTCGGGCACGCTGACCGTCGTGTTGCCGACCGCCGACGCCTCCAACGCGATCCTGCGCCTGTCGTAATCCGGCGCTCGCCGCCATTCTCTGAGGTCCCGGCATGCTCGGTTCCGGCCCCCTCGGCACGCTGCCGCTTGCCGCCCAGGTCGTCGCAACCGGCGTGCCGTTGCCGGGAGTCCAGGCCGCCGGCCTCACCGGCGTGCCTTCGAGCTCGGAGACCGAAGGCCTCGCCGGAGCCGCAGCTGCCGGCCGTGTCGGATCGGTCGTTGCCAGTCTCATCCCGGCGCTTGTCGGCGTCGCGCTGATCGGCGCTGCCGGTGTGCTCGGATGGGCGAATTCCAGCGCCGTCGCCGGCGCCTCGGCCGCGGCAATCGCCGGCCCGATCGCCGAGCAGGCTGGGCCAGCTGCGCCGTCCGTGCAGACGCAGGGCGTCGCCGGTGCACTCGGCAGGACCGAGCAGGAACTGCCGGCGGGTGCCGCAGGCACGTCGGCCGGCGGTGCACCGGTCGCTTCCGTTTCGGCCTTCATCACCGGCGTTGCCTCAAGCGGCGTCGCCGGCGCAGTCGCCGAGCAGATCCGACCAGGCGCCCCGGGCGCCGTCGCAAGCGCCATGGCCGGCATACTAGTCGGTGCGCCTGGCGCGACGGTCGCCGGCGTTTCGTCGGCCGGTGTCGCCGGCGGCATCGCGGCATCGGAGCGTCCCGGCTTCGGGGGCGCAGTCGCCGCGGGCCTCGCCGGCGGCCCGACACCGTCTTCCCTTGTGCCCATTTTGGGCGTCGGCAGCTCCGGCGCGACCGGATCGGGGCTCTCCTTCGTCAAGGGCGCGTCGCCCGGCGGTGTGGCCGCTCCTGGCATCGCCGGCAGCTTCGGAATGTCGCTTTCGACGTTCCCCGTCGCGCCCGGCGTCGAGGCGTCGGGCATCGCCGGAGATCCGCCGCGTTTCGGGCAGACGGCGCCGGAGGCCGCCGTCAGCTATGGCGACGCGGGCTACCTCTACGTCGATATCCAGATGCCGGCGCCGCCGCCGGCGCTGAAGCGCGACGCCGCCGATTATGCCGAGGCGCTCGCCGCGCTGTTGCCGGTCGGCGCCGCCTGGCCGCGCCAGGCCGACAAGGTGCTGATGAAGCTCGTTGATGGCATGGCCGTCGAATGGGCCCGCATCGACAATCGCGGCGCGGATCTCCTGAACCGCGAGGTCGACCCGCGCACGGCGACGGAAATGCTCGATGCCTGGGAAGCAGCGTTCAGGCTGCCGGATCCCTGCAACAGCGAGACCATGACGGTCGAGCAGCGCCAGGCCGCGCTTGTAGCGCGCATGACGGCGCTCGGCGCACAGTCGCGGGCCTATTTTACCCGTCTGGCGGAATCGCTCGGCTACCCGATCACCATCACGGAATACTCGCCATACATGGCTGGCGTCTCCGAGTGCGGCGACACCCGCGCCACAACCGCCGACGATTCTCCGTCTCGCTGGCAGCTCGGCGACCAGACGATCCGCTTCTATTGGACCGTACATGTGCGCGGAAACCGGCTCTCCTGGTTCCGTGCCGGATCCGGCGAGGCCGGCGTCGACCACCACCTCGAATTCTCCGCCGCCACCGATCTCGAATGCGTCCTTCGCCGCTGGAAGCCGGCCCACACCGAGTTGATTTTCGACTACTCGGGCGTGGCGACCGACGGGGCGATGACCGGAACCCCCTGAGGACCCCCGATGAAGTATCAGCCGCCTTACGGCGCCCCGACCGACGACGCCGGCTATGTGAATGGCAACCCGGCGGCTGGCGTCAAAGGCTCGATCATTCCGGCCGAGGCGGTCGAGAACCCGCAGCGCGAGATCGTCGCTGCTATCAGAGGCGCCGGCCTGACGCCGGACCCTGGCGACCTGACGCAGCTGCTGCGCGCCGTGCGGTCGGGCCTGCTGATGTTCTACCCGGACACCGGTACGGCGAACCATCTCGCGATCGCGCCGTCGCCCGCCTATACCGCGCTCGTCGCCGGCAACGAGTTCCGCGTGCTGGTGGCGAACACGGTCACCGGCGCGGCGACGCTCAGCGTCTCCGGGCTCGGAAATGTCGCAATCACGCATCGTGACGGCAGCGCGCTCGCGTCCGGCGACCTGGCGCAGGGCCAGATCGCGGTGCTGCTCTATGACGGCTCGAATTTCCAGCTGCAGGCGGCGTCGACCGGCTCGACCTCGTTCACGATCCCCTATGCTGCGGACAACGGCTCGGCGAACACCATCGTCGCGAACTACACGCCGGCGATCACCTCGCTGACGGCCGGCCTGCTGCTGCAGATCAAGGTCGCCGCGGCGAACACTGGCGGCGTGACGATCAACGTCAACGGCCTTGGCGCGAAGTCGCTGAAGAACGGCGACGGCACGGCGCTCTCAGTCGGCGCGCTTGCCGCCGGCGAGGTCATCATCGTCACCTATGACGGCACAAACTTCCAGCTCGGCTCGGTCCTCTCCGGTGGCAGCACCTCGCTGCCCTATGTGGCGGATTCGAGCGGCACCGCGAACCTGGTGGTCGCCAACTTCTCGCCGGCCGTCTCGAGCTACGCGGCCGGCCAAGTCCTGCTGGTCAAGATCGCCAACACCAACACGGCCGCCGCGACGCTCAACGCCAACAGCCTCGGTGCCGTGACCATCGTCCGCGAGGATGGAACCCCGCTGCAGCCGGGCGATCTGGTCGCCGGGAAGGTGGCGCAGTTCATCTACAACGGGTCGACCTTCCAGGCGATCGGGTCGGTCACCGTCGCGACGTCGATTGGCGGCAGCGGCCGCCGGCGCAGGATGGCGGTGACGGGCGACAAGACCTTCACCATCACCGCCGACGCGCTGACGGTCGAGGATGCGAGCGGCAATGTTCGCCGTCTCGCCAACGTCAACGTCACCGGAAACCTGGCGACGACCGGGGCCGGCGGCATGGACAGCGGGTCGCCGGCGACCGGCTGGCTCTACGGCTACGCCATCTTCAACCCGGTCAGCGGCGACGTGAAGGCGCTTGCCTCGGCGAGCGCGAGCGCGCCGACGCTGCCGGCCGGCTACACCATGGCGGCCTATATCGGCGCGCTCCGCTACGACAGTTCCGGCGCGCTCTGGCGGACGTCGCAGGCCGGCAAATACACCAAGGTCCTCTGGGGCACGCTGCCCACCGCTCCGCCGACGCTGGCGTCCGGTGCGGCCGGCAATGTCGGCCAAGGCATCGCGCCGACCTGGTCGGCGATTGCCGTCGGCAATTTCGTGCCGCCGACCGCGATCGTGATCCATCTGAACGCCATGAAGGGCGACGGCACGGACATGATCATCGCGCCGAACAACCGACATGGCGGCTGGCAGGATGCCTTTGCCGCGCTCGCAACCGCCGCCCCCTACATGATGATCTACGACAACGACCAGACGGATCAGGACGTCTTGCCGATCGACCTCTTCCTGGAATCCACCAACATCTATTACGCGGCCGTCCTGCATGAGAGCGGGGGCGCTCGGATCTGCCTGAGCGGCTGGAGCGAGGACTCGTGATGTACGCCTATTCGAACAACGGCTTCTCGTTCCGCGCCGTCGACGCCGATTATTTGACCGGCGAAGGCGAGGTGCTGTTCCCCGACGTCGCCACCGATGCTCAGCTCGCGGTCGCTTTCCCCGACTTCTCCGCCAGCCAACTGGCGGCAGCGAAGGCGGCGAAGATCACGGAGCTCGACGCCGCCTGCGCGGCCGAGATCACCGGCGGCTACGTCTCTGCGGCGCTCGGCAGCAACCACACCTATCCGAGCTCGATCACCGACCAGCTGAACATGACGGCGAGCGTCACCGCCTCGCTGCTGCCGAACCTCGACGCCTCATGGCGGACGCCGTTCTGGTGCGCCGACGCGGCCGGCAACTGGGCCTATGTCGACCATTCGGCCGAGCAGATCCAACGGGCCGGCGCCGACGGCAAGGCGGCCAAGGCCGCCGCCTCGATCAAGCTGGCGCAGCTCGCCGCGGCGGTGAACGCCGCGACCACGACCGCGGCGATCGCCGCGATCACTTGGTAACGACCACCCGACATCGCCGGAGCTTCCATGCAGACCACCAGCCAGGCCGGCCGCGACCAGCTCGCGGGCGAAGAAGGCGTCGTCACGCGCGCCTACAAGGACGTGAAGGGGATCTGGACGATCGGCGTCGGTCATACCGCCGCCGCCGGCGCGCCGATCCCGAAGGCCGGCCTGTCGATCACGCGCGACGAGGCGATGAAGATCTTCGCGACCGACCTCGCCAGATACGAAGCGCGCGTGCGCAAGGCGTTCGGCAGGGACGTGCCGTCGACCGTATTTGACGGCGCCGTCTCCTTCGACTTCAACACCGGCGCAATCGACACCGCTTCCTGGGTGCCGCTCTATCTCGCCGGCAAGGTGACGGAGGCGCGCAAGCACTTTCTTGCCTGGAACAAGCCCGCCAGCCTGCAGGCGCGACGCGGCCGCGAGGCCGCGCTCGTCTTCGACGGCACCTATTCGAAGGTTCCGATCGCGACCGGCTCGAGTGGCGCGCCGGCTTTCGACGTCAGCGCGCTGCAGCAGGACCTGATCCGGCTCGGTTTCGAACCGGGGAAGGTCGACGGCGACTACGGCGACGAGACCAAGGCCGCCGTCCGTGCCTACCAGGTGCAGCATCCGGATCTCATCGCCGACGGCGTCGCCGGTCCAGCGACCCGCGCCCAGATCGCGCGCGATATTGCGACGCTCGCCGATCCGAGCCACCCGGCCACGGCCGCCGTGAAGGCGGAAGCGCCGCTGGTGCTGACCACCGCGGCGCCGGCAGCGGCCGGCAAGGTGGTCTCGGCGCCCTCGATCGCCGGCCTCGCCGTCGGCGCGCTGGTGCTGGCCTTCGCGCAGATCGGCCATGCCCTCGACCCCATCCTGAACCTCTTCCGTTCCCTCTGGCCCTGAGGCTGTCATGCACCTGATCTTCGCCGCGGCGCTGCTCGCCGTCTTCGCTTATGTCGTCGCCGAGACCATCCTGAAATACCGCTCGACCCCGGGCACCTCGCTCTGGACCGCCTTCGAGGGCTCGATGCAGCTGCTCTGGGGCCAGATCCTCGTCGCCTCCGGCGCGCTGATCGCCTTCGCCGCGCAGATCGCCGACTACCTGAACGATCCGAGCGTCGGCGATGCCATCAAGAGCTTGGTGAAGCCGGAATATGTGCCGGTCGCCGTGCTGGTCGTGGGCATCGCGGTGCGCTGGGCGCACAGCCGCTCCAGGACCTGAGCCGGGGGCTCGCTATGCTGAAGATCCTGCAGGTGCTGCTCGGCCTCTTCTCCGGCAATGTCGCGACGGCGCTCGCCGACGCCTACAAGGCCAAGGAGGAGGCTCTGACCGATACGGCGAGGATTGCCGCCGATGAGCGCATCGCGCAGTTGCAGCAGATCGCCGACCTGCAGAAGGCCGAGGCCGGCAGCCGCGTCAATGCGATCATCCGCGGATCGATCGCGATCGGCCCGGCGCTCTATCTGGGCAAGATCTTCGTCTGGGACAAGGTTCTCGGGCTCGGCGCCACCGATCCGCTCAGCGCGGATCTCTGGGCGGTCACGCGCACGGTGCTAACCTTCTACTTCCTGCACGACACCGCGCTCGGCGTGACGCGCATCGTCGCGAGGCGAAAATCATGATCATCGTCCGGCGCGTCGCCACCGGCGTTGCGAGCCACTTCAAGGCGCGCTTCGGCGAGTGGATCTCTGCGCTGATCCTGCTGAACTGGGGCCTCGTCTTGAGCTGTCTCGGCCCGATCTTCGACCGGCCTGCCATGGCGTGGCTGGCTGAGATCGGCGGGCAGCAGCAGTGGGGCGTCGCCTGCTATTCGATCGGCCTCGCACGCACGCTCGCGCTCGTCCTGAACGGCACCTTCGCTGGCACGCCCTGGTCTCGCTTCTCGCCGCATGTCCGCGCGCTGATGTCGGTGCTGTCCTGCCTGGTGTGGACGTCGGTTTCGCTGAGCGTGCTTAGCCAGTCCGATATCTCGCAGATCGGTATCGGCCTTGCCGTCTATCCCGTGCTGGCGTTGACGGATCTCTTCAGCTGCGCCTGCGCCTCGCTCGATGCTCGAAACTCCGACGAGGTGCACAGGTATGGCCGAGCTGCCCGCTGAAGGACTGCCGGAGCTCGCCAAATGGGCTGTCACTCTGTCGGCGGCCATCGCCGGCGCGATCAGCACCGCGATGTTCTACCTCCGCCGACCGCGCAAGAGCGCCGACGCCGACGAGTTCGTCATCGAGGGCGGGGAGATCGCGGACCTGCGGCCGATCCGCGAGCTCGCCGTCTCATCCAATCGTACGGCCAAGGCGCTCGAGGACATCCGCGACATGATGAAAGCGGATCGCGAACGCGCGGAAGCGCAGATGCGAGCCGAGCTGATGGCCGAGCTGCGGCGCCTCCGGAACCACGAAGACGGTTGAAAGGGAGCGGCATGGCCCTCCGTAGATCCGACGCCATCGGCTTGGTGCTGATCCTGCTCAGCCTCGCGGTGACGGCGTTGCCGATTCTGTCCGTTCTGAGCTCGCCGGCGTTGCCGGCGCCCCGCCACTGCGGCCGTGCGTCCTGGTACGGCCGCGAAAGCGGCGGTCGCACGGCCAGCGGGGGCGCCTTCCGGCCGGGCGGCTTGTCGATTGCCATGCGCTCGCGCGATTTCGGGCGGCGCTATCGCGTCAGCCTCGACGGCCGCAGCATCCTCGTCGTGCACAACGACTTCGGGCCGGCCGCTTGGACCGGCCGGGACTTTGACCTCTCCCGCGGCGCGGCCGCGGAGCTACGCATGCTCGGCCGCGGTGTCGCGACGATCTGCGTCGATCCCATCTCCTGAACAGACGAGACCTCCATGGCCTATGTGCTCAAAGACCGGGCGCGGATGACCACCGCGACGACCGGCACCGGCGCCATTGCGCTCGGATCGGCCGTGCAACAGCCGGGCAAGGGCTACTATCAGAGCTTCGCGGCCGCCGGCGTGGCCGACGGCGACACCTTCCACTACGTGATCGAGGACGGTGCGGCCTGGGAGATCGGACTGGGCACCTATACAGCCAGCGGATCCGTGATGGCCCGCTCACTCGTTGTCTCTTCGACCGGCGCGCTTCTGAATCTGTCGGGAGCGGCGGAGGTGTTCATCTCGTTGATTGCCGACGTCGCTGGCCGCAACGTCGAGGTGCCGTTGAGCGCCAGCGCGACGGCGGCGGCCAACGCCGCGACGCTGCAGGCGGCCATCAACGCGGCCAGCAACACGACGATCTATTTGCCGGCCGGCAGGTTCGCCCTGAATTCGGTCATCTTGAAACCTGGCGTGCGCATTCAGGGCAAGGGCAAGGAGGTGACCCGGCTGCTGTGCGGCTCCGACAGCATTGTCATGCTGAGCTACACGGCCACCTCGACGCAGTTCTATTTCGCAATCCGGGACGTCGGATTCGAGGCGAATGGAAAGGCCGGGGCGCAGGCGGTCTCGATCGATGGTGGCTCGAGCGCCATTCGGATCTCCAATGTCAGCATCCGCAATATCGAGGTGTCGGGGGCGTTCGCCCAGGGGATCACCCTGCGGTTCTGCGCCAACTCCCAGATCACGGACGTATTTTCGTCGCAGGCTGTGATCGGCTTCCAGATCGACAACTGTGCCGATACCGACCTTGTCGATTGCCGGGCCCAGAACGGCACTGGCGCCGGCTTCAATATCATCGGCGGCCCCGGCGCCTTCGATGAGGGAGTGCGTTTGGTCGGGTGCTCGACCAACGGCCAGAATACCGGCCTGGTCATCACCGGACAGGAATGGGGCCTGGCCTCTGCCTGCTCATTCACGACCTGCCCGGGCGGCGCCTTGGTGGTGAACGGCGCGTCGTCGAACTGGAAGTTTTCGGCATGCGATTTCTCGACCGCCGGAACGACGCCTGCCTCGGCGAATGCAACGCTTGGCTCCGCCAGCTCGAGCTTCAGCTTCGTTGGCTGCCAGTTCGTGCTCGGCACCTTCGGCGCCATCGTGTCCGGGGCCGATCACACCTTCGCGGGCAACACATTCTTCGCCAACAACAACGTGGACTTCTATGTCGTCGATGCCACCGGCCTTTCGGTCAGCGGCAACGTCTTCCGATCGACCGCCGTGTCTTGGAGCATCCTCGAGACAGGAGCCGCCAACCAGAACGTCTTCGTCGGAAACAGGACGACGAAACTCACGACGCTGGTCGGGGCGGCATCGGTAGCGCTGGAGCACCTCGCCGGTTTCTCGCGGGTGCAGGGCGGCTTCAGCCGGGGTATCCCCGTCGTGAAGACGGCGAATTTCACGGTTGCGTCGACCGATAACTGGATCGTCTGCAACAAGGGATCCTCGACTGTCGTCACGCTACCCGATCCGTCGACCTGCCCGGGTAGGGAGATCATGCTGAAGACGATTCAGGCTTTCACGGTCGTTTCCGCTTCCGCCAACGTGGTCCCGCGCAGTGGCTCCAGTGGCGGCACCGCGATCTTGCCGGCGACGGCTGGCGCATGGTGCCTGCTGATCAGCGATAACGCGAACTGGGTGACCATGCAGGGGAGCTAGTCGGAATACGACCTGCGGTGCTGTTGCAACTCAGTTGCCGGGTCATCTTCAAGCCCGCCGAGCAAGACCCAGACAACGAAGAAGAGAACAGTCGCGCTGATCGCTCCGGCCGCGAACGCGATCGCGTACCACATGCCCATCTCCTGCTGTCAGCAGTGCACCCAGCAACATAGGACGGCCCCCGAGCGAAACAAAGGTAGCCTTATGGTGCTACCGGCGCGCGCGGAGAAAAATCGTCCGCCTTTGCTCTTGCCGCGCCAGCTTAGGAAAGCTACCCAGCCGCCAGCAGGCTCAGCGCACTGGTCATGGCAGGCATCCTGGAGAGCGTCGTAGGCGCCGGCGTTGCCCGTCGGCCCCTCTCGTGATCGTCAGTTGCTCGACGCGATCTATGCCGCTGGGGAATGGATACTCGACGTGCCGCCCATGTCCCCATTCTTCGTGCGTCCCGCACCAGGACCTGCGCCCATATCCGCACCTGTTGTCGGATCGGATGTGGGGTCAGACAGGGTACGATCGGCCAGCTTCGCCGCGACTTTCTGGTCTTTGGCGCTTAGCGCGACGGTGGCCGTGCCATCGCCCTGGTCGGCGGGCATGACGTCGTCCAGATTGTCAATTCGATCCCATTCGTCGCCGGAGTTCCAGGGCCCCCTTGCATCACCATCTCCCTGGGAGGTGTTGACATACATGCTGGCGTAGCGCTCCACGCCGGGGAGCTTGCCCGTGGGGAAGTTGTTCTCAATCGCGTAGAGCGCCTTTTCGAAGGACTTCTGGTGGGCAATTTCGCGTGTCATGAGGAAACCGAGCGCGTCCTTGATGCCGGGATCATCCGTGAGATGGATCAGGCGCTCATAGACGATTTTGGCCCGCGCTTCGGCCGCGATGTTGGAGCGCAGGTCCGCTGTCGGCTCTCCGCGCGAGTCGATATAGGAAGCCGTCCAGGGTACGCCCGCGGAATCGCAGAGCGCTGGTCCTCCCCCGAAAAGGATCGCCTCTTTCGCGGATGCGCCGCCCGAGCCGACCATGAGATAGAGCTCGGCCTCTTTCAGCTGCCCTTCGGCAAGCTGCGCCTTCAGGCCCTTGTTCAGCATGGTAACGATGGAGCCGATGATCTCGAGGTGGCTCAGCTCCTCGGTGGCAATGTCGAGCAGCATGTCCTTGCGCCCCATATCATCCTCGCCCAACCCTTGGGTGAAGTAGCGCATTGCAGCCGCGAGCTCGCCATCGGCGCCGCCGAATTGCTCCATCATCATGCATGCCAAGCGGGGATTCGGCTCGGAAACACGAACGGTATATTGCAGTCGTTTGTTGTGCATAAACATGTTGTCACTCCTGGGTATTTGCCCCCCATTTGTGAAGAGGAGGGCCCGAAACGGGCCCTCCCCAGTGAAGCGTAGATGGTCGGTTTACTTGCCGCCCGAAGACTTGCTGCCTGACGACGAGCCGCCGCTCTTGCCGCCGCTCGAACCCGACTTGGAATCGTCGTTCTTGTGACTCTGGCGTCCGGCTTCGGCGTGCTGCTCGGGGGTGCCACCCTGAGAGGACTTGCCGCCCTTGTCGTCATTCTGCTTGCTATCGCTACCGCGACCACTCTGCTGATTTGCCATTACTTTTTTCCAATTAATGTTTCTGGTTTCATTCACAGCAATTCAATTCAGTCGAGCGGCAATAGGTTGCCGATTATTTTAGCCGGATTGTCATTTTCATCTTACAGTTGCGAGAGATTACAATGCGCTTGTCTCGCAATTATTGCCGCTTGAGTTCTGTTTTTTTCTTTTGCTCAACAGCAGCTCAAATGTGCCAGATCTGTTGAGGTTCATGAGAGGGATTGGAGGCGTGAACGATGAATGGCAGCAGCGCCGGCATGCCCCCTTGCAGGGGCGATCCGGCAGCAGTCGTTCATGCGAACGGCGATGGGGCTGGTCGGACGGCTGTCACCCATGGAGCGCAGGGGCCGGTACTTCCGTCGAATGAGGGGCCGGCCTATTCGGCCAACGGATCAGCTTTGGTGCGACCGGTATCCCTGGAACTGATTCAGCGTCCGCGGGATTGGGCTACGCGTCCTCCAAGGAGGTGAGCGATGACCCACCAGCTGACACGACCGCAATGGGCTCTTCTTCATGCACTGGAAATCGACGGGCTGGACTTCGCAAGCCTCCCCAGCGATTTGGTGGCCCTCGAAGTAGACGGGCTCATCGAGCTGGTTGGATCCCAGCGATGGTCCCCGACGGAAGCGGGGCGCCTGCTTATTGCTCTTCGTCGGGAGATTTAAGCCCATCATCCGCTTCCCGGTGCCACTCCTGAACAAGTCCCATCGGTGCCCGGAAAACGGCAATCAACCCCGTCGAGAGGTAACGCTTGTCGACATCCCCTGATCCAGCCAGCCCCATGCGGATTAAGCGCGATCCAAACCCCCTATGAAGTGGCTCCCGGACAAGGGGGCCATCCTTTTCTTCCCACCTGAATTCAAGACGACTGCCATCGGCAGAACCCTCGACACGCCACGAGATATCTACCAATCCGACATCGTTGGAGAGAGAGCCGTATTTGGCGGCATTCGTCGCAAGCTCATGCAGAATCAGGGAGAGCGAGAGCGCAGCTTTAGGGCCTATGTTGATGTCAGGCCCTGCGATTGTGATGCGACCAGGCTCCGCATGAGTCCTGGCAATTTCCTCCACGATGTCCCTTATCCGCGCTGCGGACCAGGATTGTTGCAGCAAGACGTCATGGGCGGCACTGAGCGACTGGAGCCTGCCGACGAATGCTTCGACAGCATCCCGCTCCGTGACATTTTTCAGCGTCTGGCCGGCAATGGCCTGGACCATAGCCAATGTGTTCTTCAGACGATGGCTCAGCTCCTCATTGAGCACAGCCTGCTGGGCCTCTGCCCTTAGTTTCGCTATCGCCGCATAGGTTCTGTCCGCGACGCCCCATGCAAATGTCATTTCATCGCTTGTCCAGAAGCGAGGTGTGTCGTCATGGGCGAAGAGCACACCAATCAATGCGCCGGCTTCCAAAATGGGAACCTTGATGAAGGATCGGACGCCAAAAGCGGCGTAGCCCTCTGCGTCGCCGCCCAACCATGGCGCCGCCGGAACATTGGGCACTGCCAGGGTCTCTCCCAAGGCGAGGCGCTCGGCAGTGGCATTGAAAGCCGAGAGAGGATGACGGCCGCCAAAGGAAAGCTCACCATCGTTCGACCAATCAAACTCCACGACAAAAGCGTCGTTCGCGCGATCAATCGTTGCGTAGCCCGTTCGCCCGACCCCCAGTCCCTCTGCCAGCACCTCAGCGGCAATCTGTGCGGCGCCCTTGATGGTTGTGACTTCCCGCAGCTGATCTCCAAGTGACAGCAAGCACTGGGTTCGAAGATCCCTCTGCTTGGAATCGGTGACATCAAGAACGATCCCGACCATGTGGCTGATACCGCCCTGGTCGACTGTGAAACGCGCTCTCCGCGCGATCCATCTAAGGCTTTGGTCGTTGGCCCGCCTGATCCGATACTCGACATCCAGTTCCGCCGTTCCGCCGCTGCGGCTCTTGTCGTCAGAACTGACCGCGCGGTCCTCCTCGACGATGAGGCTCTCGAAAGTGGAGGCGGTATAGTTTGTCTGAACGGCGACGCCAAAAATGCGGCAGAACTCTTCAGACACGGTCATGTTCCCGGTTGGGACATCAACCTCGAATATACCAATACGACCTGCGCCCTGGGCCGATTTAAAGCGCTCCTGCTCCTGTTGAGCGAGTTCGCCAATGCGGCTCAGCTTAATCGCCTGCGCCTGTCGGCGGGCGCTCAGTCTTCTCTCCACGGCAATCTCATGCGCCTGTGCCTTGAGAAGGCGCCGTAGCTCAAGTTGGGTCATCACCTGCTGGGCAAGAACACGCAGGGTTCGCTGCTGCGTCTCGTTTAGCTGCTTGGGTTCGTAGTCAAGGACGCAAACGGTCCCGATCGGCAGTCCCTCCTGTGTCTTCAGGAGCGCCCCGGCATAGAACCTCAGGTGCGGGCTACCAGTAACCAGTGGGTTGCAATCGAAGCGAGGGTCCTTCGACGCGTCTGGCACCAGAAGAAAGTCCTCCTCCAGAATGGCCTTGGCGCAAAATGAGCTTTCAAACGGCGTCTCCCGCACCCCTAGCCCAACCTCGGCCTTGAAGAACTGCCGATGATCCGCGATCAAATTGACCACGGCTATGGGCGTGCCACATATCTCTGACGCAAGTTGTGCAATCGCATCGAATTCCGCTTCTCTGGGCGTATCGAGGACGTCATAGCTTCTGAGCGCAGCCAGTCGCCGTTCTTCATGCTCGCGCTTTTCGATGGCCGTATTGTTCATAAACGTGAAAATCTCGTCCAAATCACCAGCGGCAAACTTCGCAGAAGTTATATACCTAGCTTGGGATTTGGCGAGATTGCTTCCGCCCCAATGCCGGACAACGCATGAGTTGAAGGATGCCCGGGATCCGGATTGAGCGACCTGCGCATGCTACGGCGGAAAAGAAACGGGCCCGATCGATCGGGCCCGGTCTTAACTAGTCGTGGTGCTTGAGCTATTCCGCTCTCGATATGTCGGATGGTCTGCTGGATAGCCCTCTCTTCGCTGGAGGCTCTAGTAGCCTCCGACGATGGGCAGCACTTCCCCGGTGATGTAGCTGGAGCACTGCGGAGAGGCTAGGAACACATAGGCTGGAGCTATCTCCTCCGGCTGGGCCGGCCTCTTCATCGGTGTGTCCGAGCCGAACTCGGCCACGTCCTCGGCCGTCTTGTCAGAAGGGTTGAGCGGGGTCCAGACGGGACCGGGCGCCACGGCGTTGACGCGGATGCCCTTGGCGACGAGATTGCCCGAGAGAGCCCTGGTGAAGGCGTGAATGCCACCCTTCGTCATCGAATAGTCGACGAGGGATTTCGAACCCATCAGCCCCGTGACCGAACCCGTGTTGATGATGGCCGAGCCCGGTTTCATGTGCGGCACGGCTTCCTGGGCCATATGGAAATAGCCGTAGAGGTTGGTCTTCAGGGTCGTGTCGAAGTGCTGCTCGGTGAGGTCGGCGAATTCGGCGGAGTGCACTTGGAAAGCGGCGTTGTTGACGAGAACATCAAGCCGACCGAATTGCTTGACTGTCTGCGCCACCGCTTTTTTGCAGTCTTCCCGTCGGGCGACGTCGCCGGAGATGAGAAGGCACCGTTTGCCTTCGGCCTCGACCGCGGACTTCGTGGCCTCGGCATCGTCATGCTCGGACAGATAGAATATCGCGATGTCGGCGCCTTCCCTGGCGAACAGGACCGCAACGGCGCGTCCAATGCCGGAATCGCCTCCCGTTATCAGTGCCACGCTTGAATCGAGTTTGCCGGAGCCTGTCCAAAACGGTGCGTCATACATCGGCGCGGGATCGATCTCGCTTTCCACGCCCGGTTTGGGGTGGTGTTGCTTGGGAAAGGGTGGGGCAGGATATTCCCGAGCGCCAGCCTGCATGGCCGTCGGTTTCCTGGAGGTCTTGGCTCCGGCGTCGTCCTTATCGACCTTGCGCTGGATCTCACGCTGCTTCTTCTCGACCTTTTTCCCGGTGCTCATGGACAAGTCCTTCCCTTGGCTGCTCTCGCAAAGTCGTGCCATCGGCGACAATTCCCGCCGTCGCCCTGGGAGCTAGCGCGCCCGCCCGCCTTGGCGTCGCTGCAGCGCTTCCGTGCCGAGCGGGGTCGGCCGGTAGCAGTTTGCAAGCTGGTGTATGAGGCCCTCGCGCAGCAGGCGCTCGATCGTCTCGCCGTCCCGCAAAAGGCACTCTGACGGATTGGAGACATCGGTAAGGGTCTGCCACTCGCGATCGGTCAATGCGCGCATTTCAGCTCGCTCCCATTGGCGAGGGGCCCGAAGGCCCCTCGTTGGTATCAGACCAGGTCGTTGTTAAGTCCGACCCGATCCCTGCGGGGGAGCGGCGCGTCCGGATCGAATCTCGTCCAGCCCGCCCCCTCATAGTCGGCACGACGGCGCTCCAGATCCACAGCTCGAGCGTCCTGCAGGACGCCGCGAGCCAGCTCAACCTTATCGTCGGAGACACGGGCCGTGACCAGCGTACCGCCACGGCGGACGCCTTCCGCGTAGACGTTTGCATCCCGCTCGGGCACGCCCGAATCTGTCAGAGCACCGACGATACCCCCGGCGGCCCCGCCGACCACCGCGCCTGCGGCGGCTCCGGCCGCCGTTGCGATCAGCCAGCCGGCAGCCACGACAGGACCCACGCCGGGAATGGCAACGATGCCGAGCCCGGCCAGGAGCCCACCGAGCCCGCCGAATGCGGCGCCTAGGCCAGCACCCGCCCCGGCGTCCGACCCCACGTCCGAGGCATCGACATCGTTGTCGGCATTGGATGCGACGAGGCTGATATCATCGCGCGGGACGCCGAGGGCCTGCAGATCGCGAAGCGCGTTGGTGGCGTCAGCACGGCTGTCAAACAGTCCAGAAACGATCGTAGTCATGGGAATATCCTTTCGCCGCGAGGCTCACTTGCTGGTGACGTTGCCTTGGAAGTCGACGGCAACATTCATCACGGTTCCGCCCTTCGAAGCCTTGCCGCGCCAGATACCGTCAGCGTCCTGGACGAGCGCAGACACATCGCTGTAGCCGGCGGCTGCGATGCGATCGCGGGCCTGGCCCTCGGTGAAGCTGTTCTTGCCGGCCACAGGGGCCGCCGGGTTGGTTTTATCGCCGGCGACGGCGGGCGTAGTGGCTTCTTCAGCGAAGGCGGGAGACGCCATCGCCGCGACAAGAAGGCTGGCAAATACGAACTGTTTCATGAGCATTCCTCCAAAAATTGACATAGCTTCCCCGTCCGCGGGAAAGCCGCGCCTCTGTGTCATGTTGGGCCGACTGGTGAGCTTAAGCTCTGGCCCAAACGCTGGACTTTTCAGCGCCCCGCGTCGGCCTTGTGTCCTCCCGGAGCTGGTCGACGGTCACTCGGCAGCTGCGGCGTGGGCGTTGACGGCGGCCTCGGCCAGTTCGGTGAGCTTCTGGTCCGCGGCCTTCTCTTCTTCCAGGTTCTGCTGAAGCACGGCCGCGCAATCATCCCGGCCCAGCTGGCGAGCCCAGGCCACCAACGTGCCGTAGCGCGTCATTTCGTAGTGCTCGACCGCCTGGCCCGAGGCGATGATGGCGGCGTCGAGAACCTGCTTGTCGGCCACGTCGCCGGCAACCTCGTCGGCTTCCTTCAAGATGCCGTCGATAGCCGGGCAGTCCACTGCCTTGGCTTTGGCGCCGTGCATCTCAAAAACCTGCTCGACGCGATCGACATGGCCCTCCGTCTCGGCGAGATGGGCCGTGAGCCCCTTCTTCAATTCAGGGGCCGTGGCCTTTTCGATCATCTTCGGCAGAGCCTTCAGGATCTGCTTCTCCGCGTAATAGATGTCTTGCAGCTGATGAACGAACAGGTCGTCGAGCGTTTTGATGTCTTTGGAAAATATGCCCATTGGGGCCTCCCATGAATGGATTGATGGGGTCGTCACCGCTCATGGACGCCGAGATGTCGGTCCGTTCCGGATAGGTCGGCATTTCCTGCCGACGTGAGGGGGTGACTTGCATGTTCAACCCCTTGACCGTCGAATTCGTTCCGCAACTTCCTAATGCCATTGTGCACTGCAGCATGAGTTCCCATTATCTGCTCTCGATGCTCAAGCGCGGATGGAAACCTGATGCGGTCGATTTCGGATACGATTTCGCGGTTGGCGGCGATGAAAGTCCGCGCGGCGTCCCAGCCATCCGCTCGGGTGCCGTCACGTCTTGTTACGCTCAACGCAACAGGCTCCAATCCTGGCGGCCTTGACGCTAAGGCATTCATACCGTCCCGACCCGCCGCAAACGCCGCGCTCGTCGTCGTGCTTCACGGCTGCACCCAGACGGCCGACAGCTATGATCATGGCTCTGGATGGTCGGTCCTGGCCGAGGAGCAAGGCTTCTTTCTGCTCTTCCCGCAGCAGCGGCGCGCCAACAACCCCAATCTCTGCTTCAACTGGTTTCTTCCGGAGCATACCCAGCGCGGGCGGGGCGAAGCCCTTTCCATCCGTCAGATGATCGAAGAGATCGCGCGGGCCCACGACATCGATCGGTCCCGGGTCTTCGTCACCGGACTGTCCGCAGGGGGCGCGATGGCGGCGACGATGCTCGCTGTCTACCCCGAGGTGTTTGCGGGAGGCGCCATCATTGCGGGGCTGGCGCACGGGGTCGCCAACGGCGTTCCGGAAGCATTTGACCGAATGCGAGGACACGCCTTGCCGTCGGGATCCCGGCTCCAAGCCGCTCTTCGAAGCGCCTCAGCGCATGGCGGGCCCTGGCCGACGATCTCGATATGGCAGGGAACGGCGGATGGCACGGTCGATCCTGCCAACTCGAAGGCTCTGGTCGATCAATGGCGGGAGGTGCACGGGCTCGTCGAAGTGCCCACGGCTACGCCCATCCAGAACGGCCGCGCGACGCGGGAATGGTCCGACAAGGACGGACGCGTGAGGGTAACCCTGCACAGCGTCACAGGGATGGGACACGGCACCCCCATTGCCTCGATGGGGCCCGCCGCATATGGGCAGCCCGGTCCCTATATGTTGGACGTCGGAATCTCGTCCACCTTCGAAATCGCCGAAGAATGGGGTCTGACAGCTGGCGGTCCATTCGTTGAGCGAGAGACCACCATCGTGTCGGGTGACGAATTCGTCCTCAGCGATGCGATGCCGGAGCCGGCTCCCGCATCCGAGCGCGTGTATGCGAGCGCAGGCATGCCTTCCACCAAGGTTGGCGACATTATCGAAGCCGCTCTGAGATCCGCCGGTCTGATGAAATAGCAGGGCTCCATCGCAGCGTTGCTCGACCAGGGATGAACTCACCGCACTACGCCGGGAGCTTCCGGTTTTTTTGCCGAGCTGACATTTCTTCGAGGGCGAGCATCATCGAGAAGAACGCTTCGAGGAGACGGCCGATCGAGGCGTGGACTTGGTCGTTGATGTCGTCGGCCTCGCCACCTTGGCCCGCTCGGCCAACGCCGTGACGAGCGGTGGGCGGATCTCTATTGTCGGCGTGCTTGGCGGTTTCGAGGCGGGGGGCGAAGGGGACGTGTCCTGCAGGCTGGGTCCGCAAGAAGCTCCCGGTGTGTTCGGTAGGAGTTGGTTCGCGCGCTGACCCATCGATTACAAGCGCTGTGATCACGCTCGCAGCGGCTGCGGTGACCCCTGTCCAGTGTGCAAGCCATGCGCGCCCTCGATGCCCGCCCAGAGCGCGGTATTGGCGCTTTCGCCGGTCTTCTCCGACCGGCGATCGCCGACGCGCTGCTGCAGCGTCGGCAGGGCCGATCAGGCCCAGCATCACCCGCGGATAGCTCTCAGAGGTCGGCAACGTCGGCGCCAGGCCGCCACAACCTGTTCCAGAACGGCATCGATACGATCGACGGCGACTGGTATCTGCGCTCCGACGACCGGGTCAGGTTATTGGCGCTCGACTAAGAGGGCGGCAGAGACCGTCCTGACTCGCCGTCCGCGTGACGATCTGCTTGCCCTCCAGACGTCGGACCGAAATGTGGTGATTCGTCCTGGCCGTTTGAACCCGGTTATTGCTCGATTGCCGCCTACCCATCATCACCAGGAGATCTACATGGCCGAAGAAGCCTTCTTCGCCGACGATGCCGCCTGCGCGCACGCCATCGCGCGTCTCGGCGCGCTGATCCGCCAGCTCGGCAAGATCGAGACCGACAAGTCCCAAGCCGTCGCCGACGCCTCGAAGCGGTTCGAGGACCAGGCCACGCCGCTCGTCGACGAACGCGTCAGCCTCGCGAAACAGATCGAGGCCTACTGCGTCGCGAACCGTGCTCGCCTGACCAAGGAAGGCAAGTCCAAGACTGCGGCGTTCACCTCCGGGTCGGCCGCCTGGCGCTCCGGCCGGCAGAAGGTGCAGATCGTGCCGGAGCTCGAGGCGAAGATCCTGGCGACGCTGAAGAAGCGCGGCCATCTCGATCTGATCCGCGTCCGCGAGGACCTGCTGCTGACCGAAATCGGCAAGCCGGCTTCGAAAGACAAGATCAAGGGCATCAAGGGCATTTCGATCGTGCCGGGCGAGGAAAGCTTCTCGATCTCGCCGATCGACGCCGATCTCGTCGAGCGCACCTGAACCTCTCGGTGCGACTTGTCGGGCTTCTGCTTCAAATTCTCGGCCGGCAGGGGCCGCCGTACGCGACGATCCCGATAGACACGAAGCTTGATAGGCGGGAGCCAGCGGGGGCAGAGCGCACCGGTGGGCGCGCTCGAAAAAAAAGCCCGCCTCTTTGTGCGGGCTAGTCTCCCATGTCATCCTTCCGGGGAACGACATCGACTGCGGAGGCCGTTCCTACAAACCAACGGCCAAGGCGAGGGCCTGTTCCCCGGCGAAGCCCCAAAAAAGGAGCCCGCTTATGCAGCGAGCTCCCTCACAGCACCCCGGAGGGGGGCGGCGAAGCTAAACAGCCGTCCCATTGACCCAAACGCGCTGCTGGATCGCTGTTCCGGAGATGTTGTGCCTCGTCGTGACAGCTTCGACGAAGGCCCATTTCTGGCGCTTTTTTCACGCAGAGCGCTGCGATGCCGGTCAACATCGATCAGAGCCAGGTCGCGAAAGCCATCACGGATTGGCTGATATGGAAAAACCAGGTCCACAACCACTGATCGCCAGGCATAAAGATCAAGCAGAGCCTCGAGAGGGCGAGCAGACCGCCTGGGGTCTAGTGCGACGCTCCGATCCTCGCACTGGCTCGGGCGCGTATTGCTCGAGGCAAGACCTGTGGGCGGAGGCCGGCTTTCGCTCAGCAACGGGGAAGAGTTTGCAGGTCATCCCCGTCCGACGCACCAGAAGATAACGTCGCCCCGCCCAAGGCGGAGCGTGCATCTCCCCGAGTTTAAAATGGATGAAGACGGATTTCGCGTGGCGCCTGCCGCGCGGCCAGTCGCCGGCTATGTCGGCGGCAAGAAGCAGCTTGCCCGCCAACTGTCCGAGCGGATCGAGGCAACGCCGCATGATCTCTATGCCGAAGTGTTCGCCGGTATGGCCGGCGTGTTCTTCCGTCGGCGCCTGGCGCCGAAGGTCGAGGTGCTGAACGACATCAGCCGTGACGTCATCACCTTCTTCCGCGTCCTGCAGAACCACTACCAGGCGCTGATGGACATGCTGCGCTGGCAGTTGTCGAGCCGCGCGGAGTTCGAGCGGCTGGTCGGCCTGGATCCGGACCGGCTGACAGACCTGCAGCGCGCGGCACGTTTCCTTTACCTTCAGAAGCTCGCCTTCGGCGGCAAAGTCGCCGGCCGCACCTTCGGCATCGACCGGAGAGCCGGCGGCCGCTTCAACGCGCTGCAGCTGGCCGAAACGCTGCAGGAGGCGCATGAGCGCCTCGCAGGCGTTTGGCTGGAATGCCTGCCGTGGGACGTGTTCCTCGATCGCTGGGACCGCGCCGGCGCGCTGTTCTACCTGGACCCGCCCTATTCGGAACGGAGCACTACTATGGGCGCGACGTCTTTCCGCGCGAGCAGTTCCAGGTACTGGCGGCTCGGCTCGAGCGGATCGCCGGTCGGTTCATCTTGTCGATAAACGACTGCCCGGAGACGCGCGAGATCTTCGGCCGGTTCCGCCTCGAGGAGGCGACGGTGACCTATTCCGTGGCTGGGCACGCCGGTCAGAAGAAGGGGCAGAGCGAGCTGATCGTCTCGAATTGATGGTTGCTGGGTCATTCCCAGGCCGGCTTGGGTACGATGGACGCGGTGCTGACGATATTTTCGTTCTGACCCGGAATCCAACGTCACGCTTCTCCGCCCCCGCGATCAAGCCCTGATCAAGAGCAGGCCCGCTCGTCCTTAGGACGGGCGGGCCTGTTGTCGTTTCTGCGGGCAGGAACAGCGTTCACGGCACTGCCAGTCGCGCTGCCGTTGGTGATGCCGGTTATGCTACGGGCCGTCCTCGGATTGCTATGGCAATGGCCATGGCGTCGCGCAGTGGCACGATAGCCTTCGGGCCACAAGGCGAGAGGCAATTATGAAGCTCAGGTTCGTCGGGGAAATTCTGTACTTGGCGCCAGCGGGGCGGCCGTTGCCGAACCGACGTGGGCCCGAGTTCTGGCCGCTATGAGCGCCAGGCGGAAAACCAGACCTAGGACCGGGCGGCCGCCTTCCGATCACACAGTGATCATCGGCAACGCTGTGACCATGTGGGAGAAGCTGCTCTGGGATACGGAGGTTTTCACCGATATCCAAAGAGACTTCCCGCACGAGAAACAACCGATTTCATATGCTGCGATCAACGTCTGCATCTCAGCGTGGAGTCTTGAGAACTGGGTGGTTAAGGCCGTCGCGGAGCGCGACGGCCGATCAGCAATACCTGACTTTCGGCAGTCGCTCGACAAATGGATCCCAAACCAAGGCAAATGTGCTGACATCGCCAATACGGCGAAGCACGCCGAGCATCGAGACGATCGCTGGAAAGGCGGTAGCGTCGAGCTATTCTGGGATGACTTAGACGAAGACGCACCCTCGGCTTGGGCTCTTTATCACGTTGACGAAGACGGCAACCACGCGCTTGCCTTTGACGTCTTTTCCAGTCTCGTGAACGAGTGGTGGCAGGTGCTGGTGAACGTCGGCCTTGCAGAGGGCAAGCGCCCAACGCCGGACTGGCTGCGCATGAAATTTCAACGGATCTTTGGCAACATCCCAGTACTACCCGAGCCGCCAATCATGTGATCCATTGGACTCGGCTCACTACTTCCGACAGGGGTATTCGCCCCGACGGGTGATGCGGCGCTGCACTGATGCGCTCGGAGGCGCAGAACTCTTCCATCGCCGCCCCGCTTTCTGTCGGCGAAACGGAGCCGGCTGGTCCAGGCGCGCGCCGTATTGTCGGACCATCATCACTGCTTCGCCGCAGGAAACTTTGCTCTCGATCGTGAACAAAATGGTTCACCCATCGCGAGCCTTCGTCCCGATTTCGCCTATCCTTCGATCATTCGGCAGGACGTCGCTGCAACTCGCTCTGTCCTCCGCAGGGACGCAGAGCAGTTCGACAGCAAAATCATAGTCTTGAAGCGTCATCGGTCGCGTCTGGCGGCGGTGCGCGCCGAGAAGGTGTGCCTATTTGCTTGGGAAGTTCGAATAATCCGGGCTCCGGCGGAGCCCCTGCGAGAAGGACGGGACGCGAAAATGGCCAGCAAGGAATCGGAAGCGCTGTCGACTCTCTACAAGGGCTGGATCGATACTCTGGAGAAGAATCCGGACCTGCCGATCGACGACGTGCGACGGCTCTTCGAGCATTGGGGCGACGTTACGGGCGAGCCGGGAGGCGTCGATTATAGCGAGGTGGACGCCGGCGGCGTGCCGGCGCTCTGGGCGGTGCCGAAGGGCGCGGCGGCCGATCGCGTGCTGCAGGCGACACATGGCGGCGGCTATGTCGTCGGCTCCCCCTACAGCCACCGCAAGCTGTTCGGCCATATCGCCAAGGCCGTCGGCGTCCCCGTTCTCATCATCGATTATCGGCGTGCGCCCGAACATCTTCATCCGGCTCCGGTCGAGGATGCCGTCCGCAGCTATCAGTGGCTGCTCGGCCAGGGCTTTCGCCCCGAACATATCGGCCTGATCGGCGATTCGGCCGGCGGCGCGCTGGCCGTGACCACTCTGCTGCTGCTGCGCGAGCGGGGACTGCCGCTCCCGGCGGCAAGTGTGCCGCTGTCACCCTGGACGGACCTTCTGGTAACGGGCCAGTCGGTCGTCTCGAATCACGAGAAGGACCATTTCGTGAAGCGGCACGTGATCGACAATCTCTCCGCCACCTATCTCGGCGACGACGGCACGTCGCCCAAGCGTCGCGACCCGCTCGTCAGCCCGCTCTACGCCGATCTATCGGGGTTCCCGCCGCTTTTCATTCAGGTCGGCGGCGACGAGACGCTGCTCGACGATGCCGCGCGACTGGCAGAGGCCGCGCGCGCCGCCGGGGTCGAGGTTCGCTACGACGTCCACCCGGAACAACAGCACGTTTTCCACTTCCTCGCAGGGACCGCGCCGGAAGGCGACAAGGCGGTTCAGGACATCGCGCAGTGGCTGCGGCCACGCCTCGGCCTCGACCAGGCCGAGGAGCGCGCCGCCGCCGCGGAATAGCGCGACACCGGCCGTCCCGCCGCTGCCGGCGGGGCGGCCCTTTTTCGGGTGTCTCACGCCTCAAGCTCAAGAGGTCACAGCGGCACCGGGTCACCGACTACTTTGTCTGGCCCTTCTCTTCCCATAGCTGCCAAGTGCCCTTGTTGATCCGCTTCCGAGCGTCCTTTATTTCGGCGCCATTGGGCGCCGCGAATGCTTGGGCTGCTTCGAGCGTCGCGAAGCAAAAGCAGGAGTGCCAGACGTCGTTGAGGACGAGGTCTCGGTGTTCCGGGGCAGCGCCGAGGGCCTCTGCCTGAGCTTCCAGCTCGCGGAACCGATCGCGCAAGATTGTGGTCGGGATCGGCACATAGAACGGCCAGGTTCTATCGAAGATCACCGGCGACATCCGGCCTTTGTACCTGCTCAAGCCGCTTTCTCCGAATTGTCCGCAATCGCGGCGATCACGTCCCGTTTGACGAGGACCATATCGCATATTGGCCGCGGTGGACGCCGCGCTATGTGCCGAGGGATGCGAAGCTTTCCACCCATCTTCCTCCTTGAGCCGCCCGGGACCAACGTGGCGGTCGGCGACGTGTTGCGCGCCGCCGAATGGCTGCTTCAGCGTTGGCCGGAGGATTACATCGGCACGCCGCTACACCGTGCCGCCCAGATCGCCTGCCTGCGTGCTCTTGAAGACGAGGGCGACGCGCTGGACGTTCGGGCAGCCCTGATTGCGGCGGCCGAGGAGGCGGGAATATTCGAGGGCCATGTGCCTCCGATCAGCCGGCGCGAGCCTCGGAAGCGTCGGCGGTAGCCGCCCGCGCCCCCGTTTCGCCCGGGGGCGGCATGGGGCCAATGGCCGGCCGTCTTCAACATGAGGATGGCCGAGGTGTGATCAGCCGCTCAGCAGCTCGCGAAAGGTGGCATTCCGGGCGAGGATCTCTAGTGCCACGCGCAGGCGCCGGCCGACGTGCTCGCGGTCGGCCGCGCTCGGCGGCTCGCCGGCGGTGAGGCAGCGCCGGGTCGCCTCTTCAATCGTAAAATTGCAGCCGACAACGTCGATAAGGATCGAGGTGTCGAGCGGGCCGAGCAGGCGGTGCACCAGGTTGACGACGGCAGTTGCCGTCATGTGCTTCTCCTGGGCCTCCAGATAGCGGCGGCTCGCCGGTGCGTCGATCGTGCCTACGATGGTCGATTCTTTCGAGCGCGCCAGGCGATCGAACGCGGCCCGATAGGCAATCGCAGCACGATACGACCCTTCGCCGATCTGCCGGCGCTGGTGCATGGCAACGATCGTGTCGGCGACACGAGCCCCGGGAGTGCTCATAGTTCGCCCCGCTGATGGGAATTTGTTCCTTTATATCAGGCCTGACGCGACGACGCACTCACTTCCGCAGCAGGGAGCCGCGCCACGCATTTGTCACAGCAGCAGAGGCTGGTCAGACGAGCTGTTGCCGGTGCGATCGATCGTGATTGCGATGCGCTCCAGCCATTCGAGCTTGTGCTCAAGGGTGGGACCGGAGCCGTATTTCGGCCGATTGAACTTGTGCCCCATCAGCTCGGTCTGGACACGGTCCGGCATGTCGACCGCAGTCAGCCGATCCTGGAAGGTGTGCCGGATCGAATACAGGGAATGGTCTTCGGTCGGCAGCAGGTCGTGTCCGCGAAGGAACTTGTTGATGTTGGCGCTGAGCTGCGAAGAGCGATCCCGGTATCGAGGGAAGCCATTGGGAGCCGCCTGCAGAGCTGTCAGCGAGATTCCCACCAGCGGTATGTCTCGCTTGGAATAGGCCGTCTTGAGCTCGCGGGTGTTCGACGGCCGGATCTTCACGTGCGGCACATTGTGTTTGAGGACGATGTCAGAAGGATCGAGATTGCAGATCTCGATCGGTCGCATTCCTGTTTCGACCATGGCCTGGATGATCAGCACCGCCTCTTCGTTCAGGCCTTCGAGCTTGCGCGGATCGAGCACCATCGCGCGGAGACGGTCGATTTCGAAGGCAGGGCGCGTCTTTTGCTCGGCTTCGCTGAGGCGGAGCTTCGCGAATGGACGATCGAGCCCAAGCTTCATGAGATCGTTGAGGGTGTCGATCACCTGCGCCAGATGGCCGATATCCTTGTTGGCCGAGTTGGGCGTGTATTCCTCCTCGACGACGCGCTCGACCCACCATGATTTCAGCTGCAGCGCGTCCTGCCGGGTGATCTGCGAAACGGGCTTATCGCCGATCAGCGCGATCAGGTTGTTGATCGCTTTCAACCTCGGGGCTTTCCATCGCCGCACCTGGTCGGTCGACTTCTTGCGCACGGTGTCCTTGGTGTAGGTGTAGAACTGGTCGAGGGCTGTCGACAGGGTCAGCTCGGGTACGGCTGCCATGCCCATGAGCGCGTCCCGAGCTGGCTTCAGATCCTCCACCAGTTCGGCGACCTTCTCGTCCGCCGGGAACGCTCCCATCGCCTCCAGCCGCTCGAGGCGAGCTATGACCGATTGGACGTCCTGAACGAGCTCCGCCGCGGGTCGGTACTCGAATCCTTCCAGTCGGGCACGTTCGAGGGCTGCAAAATACCTCTCGCGAGCATTGTCGCCGCCACCTCGCTTCAGCGAATGCCAAAAGATCTCGAGCTCTTGCTCGACGACGACCTTTGCCCGCTCGGCCTTCGCGAGCTCGCGCGTTTCGAGGCTGATCTTCACGAAGACCCGCGAGTCGACGTCGGCGAAGCGTTTGGGCACCCGGCGCCAGTAGTGCCAGATGCCGCCCTCGCGCTTGACCAAATGCATGGGCATCAAGTCGCCTCGTAAACCACTTTGTTACCCGGAGGGTTACCCACCGTGGGACGCGTAGCTACTTCAAGAAGGCCATGATGGCCGCGGAAACGTTGTGTTTCCGTCAATTTTCGGGCGAACGATCAGGAAAAAATGGCGGAGAGGAAGGGATTCGAACCCTCGAGACGGTTTTAAGCCGTCTACTCCCTTAGCAGGGGAGCGCCTTCGGCCACTCGGCCACCTCTCCGCCGCTGGTGTTACCGGTAGGAACGGCGGGACACAAGCTGATTTGTGCGGTAGGGCGCCTTTTCCACATCGGCGACTTGTTCCGCTTTCGGTCGTTCGCGGTGCCGGAGAGGCCGGAAATGGCGGAGGGCCGCTTGCGCTCGCCGGGCCTCACGGCGGCTTCGTTTGAAGTGCCGCGTACGCAGGGTGGCAAGCGGATGCTGAAAGTCCCGGTGAGAGCGGCAACCTCGGCTCTTGCATCTCGTTCCCGGCATCGCGAGTCAGGCCGTCGCCATCCCGTTACCAGGGATACGCATCCGCGAAGGCCGCAGGCCCTCTCCGCGGCTCAGACTTCGCCCGCGCCGGTCTTGCCGGCGGAGAGCCAGTCGAGCGGGGCTTCGAAATTGCCGACCAGTCCGGTTTCGAGAAACTGCAGCCGGGCGCGGCCGGCGCCGATCAGGCCGCCGCTGATCAGCCGGGAGCCGAAGCCATGCCGCTTCGGCGGGCAGGCCGGCGGGCCGTTCCGCTCGGTCCAGCTCAGATGCAGGATCGCGTTGCCGCCTTCGCCCTGCGTGACCCAGCGGATCTCGACCCCGCCCTCGGGGACCGACATCGCCCCATGCTTGATGGCGTTCGTTGCCATCTCGTGCAGCATCAGCGAGATCGACAGCACCGCCTTCGGTCCGACGACCACGTCGGGGCCGGCGAAGTCGAACCGTTCCGCGCCGACATGGTGCTTCAGGACATTTTCCATGACCGCGCGCAGCGGCGCCGATTCCCAGCTCTGCCGGAGCAGGATCTCATGCGCCGAACTCAAGGCCATCAGCCGCTCGGTGAACGCGTTGAGCGAATCCTCGTCCACGACCTCGCGCAGCGTCTGGCGCGCGATCGCCTGGACGATGGCCTGCGTGTTCTTCATGCGATGGCCGAGCTCGGCGTTCAGCACGCGCAGCCGCGCCTCCGCCTCCACCTTGCCCGTCGTCTCGATCACCGTGTCCATGAAACCGGCGATCTCGCCGTTCTCGTCGAGGAGGGGCGTATAGGAGAAGGTAAAGTAGGTCTGCTCGGGAAAGTCGTTGCGCGAGACGACGAGGGGAAAATCCTCGACGAAGGTCGCTTCGCCCGCGAAGGCTCTTTCGGCGATCGGGCCGATCGTTTCCCAAGCCTCGCTCCAGATCGTCCGGAAGGACCGGCCGATCGATACGGGTTTCTTGCCGAGGATCGGGACGAACGCGTCATTGTAGATCGCGATCATCTCCTTGCCCCAGACCAGGCATTTGGGGAAGGGGGAGGCCAAGACCAGCCCGACCACGGTGCGCAGCGATTGCGGCCAGGTTTGCGGGGATCCCAGCGGGCTGTCGCCCCAGTCGTAGGCGCGGACGACGCGCCCCATCTCGCCGCCACCCCGCAGGAAGTGCAGCGCATCGTTCGGCCCGGCGGGCGCAATCAGGGTCTGTCCGGAGCCGAGGGCCCCGTCGAGTTCAGCTTTGGCCGACATTTCTCTGTTTCGTCCCTGACGCGCCCGGCTTGTCGTAAGCCGTCAGAAAGCGCCTTACCGAACGGGCGTCGGGTCCATCATAGGACGAGGTCGCCCATATACCAAACGCTGCGGAAGCGGATGCAGCGCCTGATATCCCGGCAAGGCATTTCTGCGAGCGATCGCCTCAGGAAAGCGCGTCACGCTCGTTCTGAAGGGTGGCGAGCTGCTGCTCGAGCTCGGCGATGCGGTCGGCCATCCGGCTTTCGCTGGCGGCGCCCGACGCGGCGGCGGCCTGTTCCGTCACCGTCCGCATGGCTTCTCGTACGCTCGCAATGCGCTCGTCGAGCTCGATCAGCAGTTTGGGATCGGCCATTTCGGTTCTCCTGAACGGGCTGGGAATCAACGGTATCAGCCTGGATTGGTTCAAAGCCTAGCGACGCGCAGCGGCCCTGTCACCGGCGGTCGCGCGAAAGTCCCTTCTCCTGCAACTCCGACAGGTAGGCCGCCCAGAGTCGCTCCTGGTCGCGGCCGAGTTCTGCCAGGTAGGTCCAGGTGAAAAGTCCCGTGTCGTGGCCATCGTCGAAGACGAGACGGACCGCGTAATTGCCGACCGGGCTGATCGCCTGGATCGCCACGTCGCGCTTGCCGGGCACGGTCTGCTTCTGCGCCTTGCTGTGGCCCTGCACCTCCGCCGAAGGGCTGGTCACGCGGAGATATTCTGCCGGCAGGGCGTAGCGCGCGCCGTCTTCGAAAGTGACCGTCAGCAGGCGCTTGTCGGGCGAGAGGCGGATCTCGGTCGGCCAGGGCGCGGCGGTGGCGGAATCCGGGGCTGCGGGCGTGGTCATGATGGTCTCCGGCGGCCAATCGGCCATGCGAAATCAAATAGCGGGCATCGCGGCGATGTCCCGATTCGGCCGGCGTCCTTTGAAAACACCCGGCGTCTCGTCTACATAGCAGAGATGGTCGCTCCTGGTCGGAATAGGGTGGCCCGAGGACCGTGCATGAACCAGATCGTGCCGATGGTGGCCGAGACGAAGCCGATGATCGATCCGTTCGGGCGGTCGATCACCTATCTCCGCGTCTCGGTGACGGACCGATGCGATTTCCGCTGCGTCTATTGCATGGCCGAGGACATGACCTTCCTGCCGAAGCGGGACGTGCTGTCGCTCGAGGAACTGGACCGGCTGTGCAGCGCCTTCATCGCCAAGGGCGTGCGTCGCCTGCGCCTGACCGGTGGCGAGCCGCTCGTCCGCCGCAACATCCTGTCGCTGATCCGCTCGCTCGGCCGGCATATCGACAGCGGCCAGCTCGACGAACTGACGCTCACCACCAATGGCTCGCAACTCCATCGCTTCGCCGGCGAGCTGGTGGAGGCCGGCGTGCGCCGTATCAACGTGTCGATGGATACGCTCGATCCCGCCCGTTTCCGCGCGATCACGCGCTGGGGCGATCTCGGCAAGGTGATGGAAGGGCTGGACGCCGCGCAGGCCGCCGGCCTCAAGGTGAAGATCAACGCCGTCGCGCTTAAGGACGTCAACGAGCATGAGATCGACGACCTGATCCGCTTCGCGCATGGTCGCGGCATGGACCTGACCTTGATCGAGACGATGCCGCTCGGCGAGGTCGACGTCGACCGGACCGAGCAATATCTGCCGCTTTCGACCGTGCGGGCGCGTCTCGAAGAGACATGGACGCTGAACGAGATCCCGTACAAGACCGGCGGCCCCGCGCGCTATGTCGAAATCGCGGAGACCGGCGGCCGGCTCGGCTTCATCACGCCGCTGACGCATAATTTCTGCGAGAGCTGCAACCGCGTCCGCGTCACCTGCACCGGCACGCTGTTCATGTGCCTCGGCCAGGAGGATGCGACGGACCTGCGCGCGCCGCTTCGCGCCTCCGAGCACAATGCGCTGCTTTCGGCGGCGATCGACGAGGCGATCACCCGCAAGCCGAAGGGGCATGATTTCATCATCGATCGCGAGCACCGCCGCCCCGCCGTCGGCCGGCACATGAGCATGACGGGCGGCTGATGCCGTAGCGCCCCGGTCCGGATTTGCTGCGATGCAGCGGGCGTTTTACGTTCGACGGACCCTGCTTTTCTTGCGTTCCATGTATTGATCGAGTGAAAGCGCCGCGACGCGGTTGCTTCATGCCCGATTATTGATCAATCTGGCGTTGTCGCGGCCGACCCGCTGCGACCCGGATCATCTGCGGCGCCGCGCTGCCGCGCATTGCCTGAAGTCCCATGCCCGCCCTGGCCGACAATTCCCGCGGCATCATCATGATGGTGCTCTCCAATCTCGCCTTCATCATCAACGACACCTGGATCAAGCTGGCGAGCGACGGCCTGCCGACGGGGCAGATTCTCTTCATCCGCGGCCTCATTTCCTTCGCGGTGATCTTCGTCATCGTGCTGGCGACGGGCGCCTATCGGGACTGGCGTTCCGTCTGCAACGGGCTGGTCGCCTGGCGCACCGTCGGCGAGATCGGCGCGACGCTGCTCTATCTCTATGCGCTCTTCAACATGCCGATCGCCAATGTGACGGCGATCGGCCAGATCGTGCCGCTGATGACGACGGCCGCGGCAGCGGTCTTCCTGGCGGAGCCGGTCGGCTGGCGGCGCTGGCTGGCGGTGGCCGTCGGTTTCTTCGGCGTGATGCTGATCATGCGGCCGAGCCTGTCGGGCTTCGACATCTATTCGCTGGCGGCACTGGCCTCGATGGCCTTCATCACGCTGCGCGATCTGGTGACGCGGGAGTTCAGGCCCGGCATTTCGACCCTGCTGGTGATCGCCGTCACTGCCGCCGCCGTGACGATGACCGGCGCCGGTCTCGCGATCGTCGAGGAGTGGTCGGCGCCGGAGGCGGGGCAGTGGCTGATGCTCGGAGCGGCCGCGGTCCTGCTCGTCTGCGGCTACGGCTCGTCGATCCTCGCCATGCGCCTCGGCGCCATGGCCGTGGTGGCGCCCTTCCGCTATGCCGGCATCATCTTCGCCGTCATCATCGGCTATGTGGTGTGGAGCGACGTGCCGGACGCACTGACGCTGATCGGCACGCTGATCGTGGTGTCGACGGGCGTCTACACGTTCCGGCGCGAAATGCGCCTGGCGCAGAAGGTCCCGCCGTCCCCGGCCGTGATCGTCAACCAGTCCAGCGCGTGACGATCGTCTCGAGGTCCGGGCGGAGCCGATCGGCCGGGCGTTCCGTCTGGCGGCCGAGATGGATGAAGCCGGCGACGCGCTCATCTTCCCGCACGCCGAGAAGGGCGGCGGCCTCGGCGTCGCGACCCGGCCATTTCAGCAGCCACTGCGTCGCGTAGCCATGCGCGGAGGCGGCATGGATCAGGTTCATGCCGACGGCGCCGGAGCCGAGGATCTGGTCCCATTCCGGAATCTTGGACGTCGGATCGGGGCGGCTGACGAGCACGACCGTGACCGGGGAGCGCATCATGTAGAGCGTCCACATGTCCTGCTTCGAGGCATCGAGATCGGGCGTGCGGGCGGCATAGAGCGCATCGAAGCGCTCGCCGGACAACCGGCGCGCCTCGCCCTCGATGACGATGAAGCGCCAGGGCGCCAGACGGCCGTGGTCGGGCGCGCGTGCGGCGATGCGGAGGATGCGGTCGAGATGGTCGACGGGGATCGGCGCCGGATCGAAGGCGCGCATCGGCACCGAACGGCGCGTCTCCAGCTTCGCCAGCATGTTGGGCGAAAACTGCAGCTCGAACGAGTCGTCGTAAATCGGCGCGGCGGCGGTTGCCGGCGTGCCGTGATGGGCGGGGCCCTGATGATTCATGGGGGGCATGCTTTCGTCTTCGGGCGATGACGAGCGAGACATGCGCCCGGCTAAGGCGATTTGCAAGGGATGCAGCATGGTAGAACGCCATGCTTTCGATACGCGCAGGACGCGAATATCGCGTCCTGTTGCGCGGATTCGACAGAATGTGAACCAAAAGACGCGGCGCCGAGCGCACCGCGCCCTGATCAAATCTTCGTCATATGGATCGTCAGGCAGCTCAACAATCGCCCACGAACCGGCCGTTGCGGCAGGCCTTCGCCGCGCTCGGAATGGGCTAGGCGGCGCGCGCCGCCAGCGCCTGGTCGGCGGTCAGTGCCGCTTCCGGCGTGCCCGAGACGATCAGTTCCAGCACCTCCTGCTCGGTCGTGTGCTGGATGTAGCGATCGCCGACATTCTGGCCGCGCTTCATCACCATGATGCGGTCTCCGACCTCGAAGATGTCGGTCAGGCGATGCGAGATGATGATCTGCGCGACGCCTTGGCGCTTCAGTTCCGACATGGTCTCGAGCAGGCGTTCGGTCGCCATGACGGAGAGGTTGGCGGTCGGCTCGTCGAGCACGACGACGCGCGGGTTGAACGAGATGGCGCGGGCGATGGCGACGGATTGCTGGCGGCCGCCGGACAGGCTCTCGACCTTCTGGAAGACGGAGTTCACGTCCACCTTCAGCCGCTTCAGCACCTCGTCGGCTTCCGCATACATGCGGTTGCGATCGACGAAGAGGCCCTTCTTCGGCCAGCGGCCGAGGAAGATGTTCTGGGCGATGTCCATGTTCCCGCAGAGCGCGAAGTCCTGGTAGATCATCTCGATCCCCTCTTCGCGGCTTTCATGCGGGTTCTTGAAGTGGGTCGGCTTGCCCGAGACCAGCACCTCGCCGGAATCGCGCTGATAGGCGCCGGTCATCACCTTCATCAGCGTCGACTTGCCGGCCGAGTTGTCGCCGACGAGGCCGAGGATCTCGCCCTCGCCGAGCGTCAAATTGATATCCTTGAGGGCCTGGACGGGGCCGAAGGCCTTCGAGATGTGGCGCATCTCGACGATCGGGGTGGCAGCCTTGGTTTCTGACATGGGCGTTCTCAGACGTGCGCTGTTTCGGGGGTAGCCCCGGATTTTCGGGAAAGGCGGCGACGGATCGAGCCGGCGAGATCGCCCTGCCGGAACCAGATGTCGCCGACGACGGCGATGACGAGGATGAGACCGATGAAGACGTTGACCCAGTGCTGCGGCATCACGAAAGACTGGCCGTTGCCGAGGATCAATTGCAGCGACAGCAGCGCGCGGATCAGCGCGATCACCGCCGCGCCGGCGAGCGCCCCGAGCACCGTGCCGTAGCCGCCGAAGATCGAGCCACCGCCGATGATGACGGCGGCGATCGCGTCGAGCTCGCGCAGCTGCCCGGCCGACGGATTGAACGAGCGCAGGAAGGCGACGTAGATCACGCCGGCGAACGCGGCGCAGAGCGCCGAGAACACCAGGCTGATCGCCCGCACCCGCGCCGTGTTGATGCCGGCATAGTCGGCTGCGCGGCGGTTGCCGCCGGTGGCGTAGACCATCTGGCCGAACGGCGTCTTGGCGAGCACGATGCCGGCAAGGATCGCGACGACGATCATGAAGAGCGTCTGCACGCTGACGGCGGCGGCGATGTCGTAGAGCAGGGTTCCCCGCGCCGGCGCGACCTTGAAATAGGCGAGCGCGTCGATCAGCTTGCGGCCGATCAGGTTGAACGCCTCCGGGAAGGAGGAGAGCTGGCGGCCGGCCGTCAGCCAGGCGCCGATGCCGCGCGCCATGTAGAACATGCCGAGCGTCGCGACGAAGGCGGGCAGGCCGAAGCTCACCGTCAGCAGTGCGTTGATGAAGCCGGCCGCGGCGCCGGCCACCAGCGCGATGAAGGCCGCGCTCATCGGGTCGAAGCCCATCTGTTTCATCAGGAAAGCGCAGGTCGCGGCCGACAGCGCCAGCACCGAACCGACCGACAGGTCGATGTCGGCATTGGCGATGACATAGGTCATGCCGATCGACAGCAGGCCGACTTCGGTGAAGGACAGCATCAGGTTGAAGGTGTTGTCGAGCGAGCCCCAGAAATCGGGCCGGAGATAGAGGCCGACGCACCAGAGCACGACGGCGAGGATGATCGCCGCCGCGTCGCGCCGGGCGAGGAAGTGGCCGATCGGGCCGCGCGCCTTCATCGAGCGGTCCGAGGCGGACGAGCCCTTGGTCTGCGCGCCCTCGATGGCGACGCCGCCGATCTCGATGATCGGGGGCAGGGGCTTGCCCCGCACCCGCGCCCAGAGGCGCGGGAAGACGTTGCGGCGGATGATCCAGGGCTCGATCAGCACCGAGATCAGCAGGATCAGGCCGAGGAAGGCCGGGACGGCGCCGGGCGGCAGCTGCGCCATGCCTTGCACCTGCATCTCGACGTCGCCGACCTTGACGGTTCGGCTCATCGGGATGCCCTCGCGCAGCACCTTGTCGATCAGCGTGACGAGAATGGCGCCGAGCGCGCCGCCGAGCAGGCGGCCGCGGCCGCCGAGGATCGAGGCGCCGCCGACGATGACCGACGCGATGACGATCAGTTCCGCGCCCTGGCCATATTGCGAGGTGATGCCCTTGTCCTGCGCGACGCTCATCAGGCCGGCGAGCGTGGCGGCGAGCGCCGACAGCACATAGGCGCGCATGCGGACGCGCCGGGTCGGGATGCCGGCATAGGTCGCCGCCAGCTCGTTGCCGCCCGTCGCATAGGTCTCGTAGCCCCAGCGCGTCTTGGCGAGCACGTACATGCCGACGGCCGTCACCAGCGCGAAGATCAGGATCTGGTTGTTGAAGCCGAAGGCGTTGGTCTCGCCGATCTGGAAGAACCAGGGCGCCGTCAGCGCCTTCTCGCTGTAGGAGACGGTCTTGCCGCCCGTCAGCCCCAGCACAAAACCGCGTCCGATGAACAGCATCGTCAGCGTCGTGATGAAGGAGGGAACGCGCAGGACCGTGACGAAGAAGCCGTTGATCAGCCCGACGCCGAGCCCGACGGCGATGGCGGCGAGGAGCGACGGCACGATGCCGAGGTCGTAATAGGATGTCGAGAAGGCCAGCGAGAACACCGTCGCGACCAGGCCGAAAGTCGAGCCGACCGAGAGGTCGAGGTCCTTGTTGATGATGACGAAGGTCATCCCGGCCGCCATGACGCCATAGCGCGCCGTGTCACGCAGGATCGCCGAGATGGCGTCGGTCTGGCCGAAGAACTTGGGATTGATGAAGACGCCCGCGATGTAGAGCAGCACCATGAAGATCAGCAGGCCGACTTCCCAGCCTCCGATCAATTCGAGCGGCAGGCGTCTGCGGGGTGGAGCAAGGGTCGTCGATGTCATGGGCATATGTCTTTGCGTCGAAACGAGCCGGTCGGCCCCATGCCGCGTCACGCCCCTCGGCTCGCCGGGGGTGAGACGGCGGTGACGGAGAGGCGGTCGCGTCGTCCGCCTGCCCCTCTCGCGAAGGGCAGGCGGAATCTGGCTCAGTTTTCGAAGCGCTTGCCGACCAGGTCGACCGTGTCCTTCGTCACGAGCTGCGCGCTCGTGTCGAGATTGGCGGCGGAGACGCCGCGGTCGATCTGGAGGTAGAGCTGGGCGACGGGCCAGAAGCCCTGCAGGAAGGGCTGCTGGCCGAGCGAGCCGGTGAGCGCGCCGGTGCGGATCTGCTCCTGCTGCTTCGGTCCGAGGTCGAAGCCGAAGGCGCAGATCTTGCCGTTTTGCTTCAGCTGGGCGACCGCGTCGCCGAGCGCCGGCGTGACGAAGCCGTTGGCGGCGAAGGCGCCGACGACGTCGCCGCGCGATTCGATCAGCGAGACGACCGAGTTGGTGATGTCGTCCTTGTTGACGTCGATGCCGATGTTCTCCGGACCGGCGTCGACCTTGAAGTCAGCCAGGCGACCGGCGTCGTTGAGCACCTTGACGGCGGCTTCGAAGGCGGCCGTGACGCGGCGGTTCACTTCCTCGTTGCCGAGCGTGGTCGTCGACGGGAAGATGATCGAGCCGCCCTTGGCGCCACTGTCGATGACGCATTTGGCGAGCGCTTCGCCGCCGATCGCGGCGGCCGTCGAGAGCTGGCCAGTATGGCTGATCTGCGAGCGGTTGGCGATCTTCGGGTCGAACGAGTTGGTGGTGGCGACCGGGATGCCGTTGGCGAAGGCCTTTCTGACGATGTCGTCATAGGCGCCCGACTGCGGCGTCGTCATGATCAGGCCGTCGATCGTCGGGTCGTTGATGACCTGGTTGAGGATCTCGATCTCGCGCGGAATGTCGTCGACCGGCGCTTCCGAACCGAGCTTGATCAGGTTGATGCCGAAGGCGTTGGCCGCGACCTGGGCGCCGACATAGGTCGGATCGAAGAAGCCGTTGCCGGCGGTATGGGTGACGATCGCGAAAGTGAGCTTGCCGTCCTTGGAATGGAAATCCTTGGTCGTCGGCGCTTCCTTGGCGGCGTCCTCGAACGAATAGCCGCCAACGGCCTTGCCGAGGCTGCCACCACCCTGGGCATACGCCGCGGTGGCGATCAGCGAGACCGATGCGCCAAGCGCAAGCGTCGTCAGAATCTTCTTCATAACTATCCTCCCCAATAGCCAACTCGGGACGCTCAGCGTCGGTCCGAGATGAGGGAAGCATAGGCAAGCCATCAAGGCCCCGCAACGGTCGCCTGACGCAAGTTGTCGCGATTTTGAGGGTCGCTCCTCAGCGGCAACAGGCAAAAAATCGGCCCGTAAATTGTGTTGTTGCGCCGCACAAGACTTAAATGGTTCGAAACTTGGTATGATTTCAACTTGTTGCAACGCGACATCGCGTTGCGGCATGTGCAGAATATCCGGCGCATGGTGCTGGCGGTGGGCGCGCTTGACGGGTGGGGAGCCTGGCATGTGACGGCTCCGGGCCCGACGCGTTCAGGGCAGGGCGTCCGGGTCTCCGTCGAAGTCGACGCTGGCGAAGCTGCCGCCCTGGGTCCGCTCGGCGGTCGGGTCGTCGCTTCGCCTGTCTCTCAGCGCGTCGATGAAGCGATCGGCGCTGTCGGCGGGATGGTAGCCGAGCCGCTCGGCATTCGAATTGTCCCAGAACGAGCTGGTATTGTCGGAGACGCCGTAGACAATCTCGTAGGTGTAGTCGGCCGCAAGTCCGACCTCGATCATCCGGACGAGGTCGTCGAACGACATCCAGGTCGAAAGCTGCCGCGCGTCGGCCGGCTCGGCATAGGACGAGCCGATGCGGATGCAAAGCGCGGCGATGCCGTGCTTGTAGGCATAGAGCGCGGCGAGATCCTCGCCGAACGCCTTGGAGAGGCCGTAGCGGCTGTCGGGCGCTGCCCGCGCCGTGTGGTCGAGCCGCGACGAGCGGCGTTGCATACCGATCGCGTGGTTCGAGCTGGCGAAGACGATGCGCCGAACTCCGGCCTGCCGCGCGCCCTCCCAGAGATGGAAGCTGCCGGCGATGTTGGCGGCGAGGACCGTGTCCCAGTCCGCCTCCGTCGATTGCCCGCCGAAATGCAGGATCGCGTCGACGTCGCGGCAGAGCTCGGCCACGGCGGCGGCATCGGCGAGATCGCAGCGGATGACCTCCTCGCCGGGACCGGCCGGCGCCATCTCGGCGATGTCGGAAAGGCGGAGGACGGGAAAGCGGCCCGCGAGCCGCGTCCGCAATTCGCGGCCGAGCTGGCCGGCGGCGCCGGTCAGGAGAACGCGGTGATAGGGCATCCTTAGGTCTCCCGCGCCGGCCCGTTTCTCCGTTCAGCCTACGGCGCTTGTCTCGGCCCGCTCAAGGCTCCTGGCGCGCAGGGTCTCGGCGGCGGCGCGGATTTCGGCCAGGAGCGCCGGGTCGTCGAGGTTGCTGAGGAATTCGGACATCGGCCCGGTCTCGGCGATGCCGGCCTCCTTCACCGCGGCATGCAGCACGCGGATCGGCGAATGCCGGTCGCGGAGATCCTCGAGCGGGATGAAGTGTTCGCGCAAGGCTGCCGCCTCGGCCGTGTCGCCGCGCTTCAGCGCCTTGAGGATCGCGGTCGAGAGATGCGGCGCGACGCAGACCGAGCCGGAGGTGAAGGCGTTGAGGCCGAAACGCGTGACGTGGTCGATCACCGGCCGTTCGCCGATGCCGCTGATGATCCGCTCGCCCGATCCCGTCGCCGAGAGCAGCTCGGAGAGCAGCGGATCCTCGGCCGGATCCTTGCGGACCACGGCGTATTTGACGGTGCACACCGCGCCGTCGGCGATCAGCGCGGCAAGATCGCGCGCCCCGATATAACCCTCGTTCTTCACATAGGCGATCAGCGGCTTGCCATAGCGGTCGGCGAGCTTGCGCAGGCCCGTGGCGACGCCGGCGGGCGTGGCCGGGAAGGTGAGGGGCAGCAGCATGGCGGTCGGGAAGGCGCGCTCGCGCAGCAAGTCGACCTGGTCGCAGGCCTTGCCGTAGTCGGCGCCGATCGAGGGGATCACCCAGCCGTCGGCGGGCGAAACTCGCTCCAGGACGTCCAGCAGCGTCGCGAACTCGCCGACGCCGATATTGTAGAGGTTGGCGTTGCCGCCGAACATGTAGGTCGTGACGCCGCCGGCGTGCAGCCAGTCGACCAGGCGGCGCGTCTCGCCCTCATGAATTGCGCCATCCGCGCCGCGCGGCAGGGGCGGTACCGAGAGGACGGAGCGCGCGAGATCGGCAGGCGTGACGGCATCGGTCTTCATCGGGGTTCTCCAGCTCAACTTGTAATTTCTTATTACATATTCGTTGCGATTTGGCGACCCAATTTGACAGGTTGGTTGCAGAATCGGGCCGCGATTGCCGGAAGAGATGACAATTGACCTGTGTTTCCGCCGTCACAGCCGGCCCTGGAGCGGTCGACGCGGGAAGCGCCGCATGCGATGGTTGCGCCCTCGCATCATCAGGAGCTCATTCATGACGGATCTCGGCCTTCGCCCGCTTGTTCCCACCCTGCACCAGCTGGCCGAGAGCGCCGTCTATGACGACCGCAACAACCGGCTGCTCTATTGCGACATCCCGGACAAGGCGATCCATGCCGTCGATCTCGCGACGGGCGATACGAAGGTGTGGCGCTTCCCGACGGTCGTCGGCTCGTTCGGCCTGACCGAGAGCGGCCGCTTCGTCGTGGCGCTGCGCGACAGCGTCGTGATCTTCGATCCCGAGACGGGCGAGAGCACGACGCTGGCCGAGATCGAGGCCGACATGCCGGATACGCGTCTGAACGACGGCAAGGTCGGGCCGGATGGCTGCTTCTGGGTCGGCACCATGGACGCGAATCGCCAGCCGGTCTGCGCGCTCTATCGCGTCTCGCCGGACGGCACGGTCGAGAAGAAGATCGACGGGCTGATGGTCTCGAACGGCCTCGCCTTCTCGCCGGACGGGCGGACGATGTTCCATTCCGATTCGCGCGGCCCCTGGATCGATCGCTGGGCCTTCGATCCCGCGACCGGCGAGATCAGCGATCGCAAGCGCATCGCCGTGCTCGACGACACGATCGGCCGGCCGGATGGCGGCGCGACCGATGCCGAGGGCAACTATTGGAGCGCCGGCGTCTCCGGCGCCAAGCTGAACCGCTTCTCGCCTGAGGGCGAACTGCTGGCGAGCTATGACGTGCCGGCCGCTGCGCCGACCATGCCGGCCTTCGGCGGCCCGGACCTGAAAACACTGTTCCTGACCAGCCTGCGCGATGGCCGCACAGAAGAGCAGCTGCAGCGCTGGCCTCTGACCGGCTCGGTGTTTATCGGCGAGTCGCCGGTCGCCGGCTCGCCGGTCTCGCGCTTCCGCGACGTGTAATTTTCGAAAGGGGCGGGGGCCGAACACCCTCACCCCAACCCTCTCTCGCCAGACGGGAGAGGGGCTTCCCTCGCGCATCCCTGTCCTGCCGTCATGCGGCGCTCGATATCCATCATCCTGAGGTGCCTGAGCGCAGCTCGGGCCTCGAAGGACGCACGATCTCGGCGCAATTATCGATGGCACAGCCGCTCTGCATGCTTCGAGACGGCCCTGCGGGCCCCTCAGCATGATGAGGGTGGTGCCTTGCAAGGGTTTCTGAGCGAGAGGTGAAGGGCAGCCTCTGCCGCGCGCCTATTCCTCTTCCGGCGGCAGCGGCCGCGATTTGCGCGTCGCGTCGATCGCCACGAAGGTGAAGGTCGCCTCCGTCACCTTGGTGACGTCATGGCTCTCGCGGTTGCGCCGCCAGGCTTCGACGAAGACGCGCATCGAGGACCGCCCGGTGGAGAGAATGCGCCCGTAGATCGTGACTTCATCGCCGACGAAGACCGGGCTCAGAAACGACATTCCGTCCACCGAGGCTGTCACGGTCCGTCCCCGCGCGCGGCGGGTCGCGATCGTGCTCGCGCCCAGATCCATCTGCGACATCAGCCAGCCGCCGAAAATGTCGCCTGCCGGATTGGTGTCGTGCGGCATGGCGATGGTGCGGATGACGGGGATTGTCGTCTGATGGGGGAAGTCCGGTGCGTTCTGGGCGGTCATCGTGCCTCCTGAGGCCTTTGATCGGTGGTGAGCCTGGTTGAAACGAAACGGGGCGCCCGAAGGCGCCCCGCTGAAACGACATCCTGGTCCAATCAGACCGAGTAGTACATGTCGAACTCGACCGGATGCGGGGTGTGCTCGAAGCGGATGACTTCTTCCATCTTGAGCTCGATGTAGGCGTCGATCATCGACTTCGAGAAGACGCCGCCTTCCAGCAGGTAGGCGTTGTCCTTCTCGAGCGACACCAGCGCCTCGCGCAGCGAACCGCAGACCGTCGGGATCTTCTTCAGTTCCTTCGGAGGCAGGTCATAGAGGTTCTTGTCCATCGCGGCGCCCGGATGGATCTTGTTCTTGATGCCGTCGAGGCCGGCCATCAGCATGGCGGCGAAGGCGAGGTAGGGGTTCGCGCCCGGATCCGGGAAGCGGACTTCGACGCGCTTCGCCTTCGGCGAGGTGGCGAACGGAATACGGCAGGAAGCCGAACGGTTGCGGGCCGAGTAGGCCAGCAGCACCGGAGCCTCGTAGCCCGGGACCAGACGCTTGTAGGAGTTGGTCAGCGGGTTGGTGAAGGCGTTCAGCGACTTGGCATGCTTGATGATGCCGCCGATGTAGTAGAGGCAGGTCTCGGAGAGATCGGCGTACTCGTTGCCGGCGAACACCGGCTTGCCGTCCTTCCAGATCGACTGGTGCACATGCATGCCCGAGCCGTTGTCGCCATAGACCGGCTTCGGCATGAAGGTGGCAGTCTTGCCATACGAGTTCGCGACGTTGTGGATCGCGTACTTGTAGATCTGCATGTGGTCGGCCATCGTCACGAGCGTGCCGAACTTGACGCCGAGCTCGTGCTGGGCCGAGGCCACCTCGTGGTGGTGCTTCTCGACGACGACGCCCATCGACTGCATGGCCGCCAGCATGTCGCCGCGCATGTCCTGCAGGCTGTCGATCGGCGGAACCGGGAAGTAGCCGCCCTTGGTGCGGACGCGGTGGCCGAGGTTGCCGCTCTCGTAGTCGGTGTCGGAGTTGGTCGGCAGCTCGATGTCGTCGAGCTTGAAGCCCGTGTTGTACGGCGTGGCCGAGAACTTGACGTCGTCGAAGACGAAGAATTCGGCTTCCGGACCGACATAGACGGTGTCGCCGATCTTGGTCTGCTTCAGATAGGCTTCGGCCTTCTTGGCGATGCCGCGCGGATCGCGGTCATAGGCTTCGCCGGTCGACGGCTCGAGCACGTCGCAAACGATCGAGAGCGTCGACTGCGCGAAGAACGGGTCGATGGTGGCGGTGGACGGATCGGGCATCAGCAGCATGTCGGACTCGTTGATCGCCTTCCAGCCGGCGATCGAGGAACCGTCGAACATCGTGCCTTCGGCGAAGATTTCCTCGTCGATCATGCCGATGTCGAACGTCACGTGCTGCCACTTGCCGCGCGGATCCGTGAACCGGAAATCCACATACTTCACGTCCTGCTCCTTGATGAGCTTCAGGACGTCTTTCGCGGTCGTCATAACTCTCTTCCTTCTATCAGGTGAACTGTGTGCCCGGTCGTGGCTGAGGCAAGCAACAAGCCGGCGGCGCCGGCTTCGGGTGGGGTTCCGGCGAGGGGATCGCCGGCAGAATGGGGGTTAGATCGCGTCCAGTCCGCTTTCGCCGGTGCGAATGCGAACGGCTTCCTCGATGTTGGAGACGAAAATCTTGCCGTCGCCGATGCGGCCGGTCTGCGCGGCCTTGCGGATCGCGTCGACCGCGCGGTCGACCAGCTCGTCGCCGAGCACGATCTCGACCTTCACCTTCGGCAGGAAGTCGACGACATATTCCGCGCCCCGGTAGAGCTCGGTGTGACCCTTCTGGCGGCCGAAGCCCTTGGCCTCGGTGACGGTGATGCCCTGCAGGCCAACCTCCTGCAGCGCCTCCTTCACTTCATCCAGCTTGAAGGGCTTGATGATGGCTTCGATCTTTTTCATTGCCTCCGCATCTCCGAATGCTTGCCTGTGACGCCTGCCCAACCTGGCCGAATGCCCGGCCTGGCTATCCACTTGCAGGCTCCGTGCCAATTGCCGGTTTTCGTGGGAAACGCCGGAAAATTGGGCTCGTTGCGCTGCACAATAGCGAGATTTTAGAATTATCGCTCCAACTGTTGATCATTTATTGGGCAAATGAACAACAAGGTGGCAGTCTCGCTCCTTCGCCGCGCGCAAATTAGCGGCCGTTGCGGGCCAGCCATGCCTCCGCACCGCGCAGGTCGATGCCGTGATCGATGCCGAAGGCCTGCAATTCATCGCGCTGCATGCGGCCATCGAGCACTTCGCCGATCGCGTAGAGCGTCAGCGAGCGGGTGCCGCTCCGGCAATGCGCGAGGACGGGGCCGTCCGTCTCGGCGAGGACGGCCTGCAGCGCGCGCACGTCCGCTTCGCTGATCGACGGGCCGGTGACCGGGATCTGCTCATAGCGGACGCCGGCAGCAGCGGCGGCAGCCGCTTCCTCGGCGGAGCTCGGCTGGCTCGGCTCTTCGCCGTCCGGGCGATTGTTGACGACGGCCTTGAAGCCCTGGCCGGCGAGGGTGGCGAAATCCTGCAGCGCGATCTGGCCGGCCACGAAGAAATCGTCGTTGATCTGGATGAGAGCGGTCATGGGAGGTTCCGACTGAATGGCTGGGGCGAACTTACTCCTGCCGGGTAAATGAACAACCTTGCCCGGCACGGATCGGCCCGCGGATGACAGAGGCCGGTTGTCGCAGGTTCGTGCGGCCGAATGAAGATGCTGATTGCGGCATTTCGCTCGTCTAGCCCATGCTAGGGAAGATTGCGGCGGCCGGAATCCGGCCGGCCGGATTGATGGGCGACGGGGAGCAGCATGTTGGAGCTATTGACGCCGGCGGAAATGGCCGAGGCGGACCGCCTGACGATCGCGGCGGGAACCCCGGGCATCGCGCTGATGGAAGTGGCCGGGCGCGCCGTCGCCGACGCCGTCGCGCCCTGGTCGCGCGAGACGCCGGTCGTCATTGCCTGCGGACCGGGCAACAATGGCGGCGACGGGTTCGTTGCCGCCCGGCTGCTGGCCGAGCGGGGCTACCGGGTTCAGCTCGGCCTGCTCGGGGCGCTCGACCGCCTGAAGGGCGACGCAGCGCTCGCGGCGGCTGCCTGGAAAGGCGAGACGCTCCCACTCGGCGCGCTCGATTTCGCCGGCGCCGGCGTGATCATCGATGCGCTGTTCGGCGCCGGGCTTGATCGGGGGATTGCTGGCGAGGCGGCCGAGGCGATCGCCGCCATCAATGCCTCGAAGGCGCATGTCGTCGCCGTCGATCTTCCGAGCGGCATCCAGGGCGAGACGGGCGAGGTGCTCGGCGTCGCCGTCCGCGCCGACGAGACGGTGACGTTCTTCCGGCCGAAGCCGGGCCATGTGCTGATGCCGGGCAGGGCGCATGTCGGGCGCCTGGCCGTCGCCGATATCGGTATTTCTCCCGCCGTCCTCGACGCCATCAGTCCCCGCGCGTGCCTCAATCGCCCGGAGCTCTGGCTGCCGGTCCTGCCGACCCTCAAGGTCGATGGTCACAAATACGACCGCGGTCATGCGGTCATCGTTTCCGGCGGCATGACGCAGACCGGGGCGGCGCGGCTCGCCGCGCGCGCGGCGCTCCGGGTCGGGGCAGGGCTGGTGACGCTCGCCTCGCCGCCGGACGCGCTGGCGGTCAACGCGGCGCATCTGACCGCCATCATGCTGAAGCGGATCGAGGGCGCGGCGGGGCTTTCCGCCCTGCTTGGGGATCACCGGCTGAACAGCGTCGGCCTCGGTCCCGGGCTCGGGCCGGCCGAGGTGGCGGGGCCTCTGGTCGAGGCGGCGTTGGCTTCCCAGGCGGCCGTCGTGATCGACGCGGACGGCCTGTCGGCGTTTCGCGATGCGCCGGAGCGCCTCTTCGCCGCGATCCGGGCAAGATCGGCGCCCGTCGTGCTGACGCCGCATGACGGCGAGTTCGCACGGCTCTTTCCGGACCTGGCAGCCCTGCCGGGCAAGCTCGACCGCGCCAGGCAGGCTGCAGCGCGTTCCGGCGCCGTCGTGCTGTTGAAGGGCGCCGATACGACGGTGGCCGATCCCGAGGGGCGGGCCGCGATCGCCGACAATGCGCCGCCCTATCTCGCGACGGCCGGATCCGGCGATACGCTCGCCGGCATGATCGTCGGGCTGCTGGCGGACGGCATGCCTGTTTTCGAGGCGACGGCGGCGGCGGTCTGGCTGCATGGCGAGGCGGGGGCGCTTCTGGGGCGGGGATTGATCGCCGAAGACCTCGCCGACGCGCTTCCCCGTGTGTTTAAGCGGCTTTTCGTTTGACCGCGCGAATTCGGATGCTATAGAGGCCCCACCTTGGCCGGAGCCTAGCCGCGGCCGGTTATTGCGGGCGTGGTGGAATTGGTAGACACGCTGGATTTAGGTTCCAGTGGCTTGCGCCGTGGGGGTTCAAGTCCCTCCGCCCGCACCAACGCCCGGAATAAGCAGTAATGCCGCCGGGCGAGACGCCAAAGAACCGATCGGAACAAGACAGAAAGCGCTGAACATGCAGGTGACCGAGACCCTCGCAGAGGGCCTGAAACGTGAACTCAAGATCGTGGTTCCGGCTACCGATCTCGAAAGCCGCCTTTCGGCGCGTCTGGAAGAGATGAAGGGCCAGGTCCAGCTCAAGGGCTTCCGTCCGGGCAAAGTGCCGGTTGCGCATCTGCGCCGGATCTACGGCAAGTCGGCTATGGCTGAGATCGTTCAGAACATCCTGAACGAGAACGCCCGCAAGACGCTTGAGGAGCGCGGCGAGCGCGCCGCCCTGCAGCCGAGCTTCGAGCTGCCCGAGGACGAGACCGACGCCGGCCAGGTGCTCGAAGGCAAGAAGGACCTCTCCTACACGATGTCCTACGAAGTTCTGCCGAAGTTCGAGCTCGGCGACCTCAACGGCATCGCGATCGAGCGTCCGGTCGCCGAAGTCTCCGACGAGGAAGTCGACACCGAGGTCAAGCGTCTGGCTCGCGATTCGGCCGAGTACCAGCCGAAGGACGGCGAGGCTGCTGACGGCGACCGCCTGACGATCTCCTATCTCGGCAAGATCGACGGCGTTCCCTTCGACGGCGGCGCCGACGACAACGCTTTCGTCCAGCTCGGTTCGGGCCGGTTCATTCCGGGCTTCGAGGAGCAGCTTCTCGGCGCCAAGGCCGGCGAAGAGCGCGTCCTGAACGTGACCTTCCCCGAGGCCTACGGCGCTGCGCAGCTCGCCGGCAAGGCCGCGACCTTCGACGTCGTCGTCAAGGAAGTCTCGGCTCCGGTCGAGGCGACGATCGATGACGAGTGGGCCAAGAAGTTCGGCATCGAATCGCTCGAAGAACTGCGCGCGACGATGCGCCAGCAGCTCGAGAGCCAGCTCGGCGCCGCGACCCGCACCAAGGTCAAGCGCCAGCTGCTCGACAAGCTCGACGAGAAGCACGCGTTCGAACTGCCGCCGACCATGGTCGAGCAGGAGTTCCAGAACGTCTGGAACCAGGTCACGCAGGACCTGCAGCGTTCGGGCCGCAGCTTCGCCGACGAGGACACGACGGAAGAGGCCGCCAAGGCCGACTACCGCAAGATCGCCGAGCGCCGCGTGCGCCTCGGTCTCGTCCTCTCGGAAATCGGCGAGAAGAACTCGATCCAGGTCACCGACGAGGAAGTGCAGCGCGCTCTCGTCGACCGGATCCGTCAGTTCCCGGGTCAGGAGAAGCAGGTCTACGACTTCTACCGCGAGAATCCGGACGCGCTGGCAAGCCTGCGCGCGCCGATCTTCGAGGAGAAGGTCGTCGACTACCTGCTCGGCCTCGCTGCGATCACCGACAAGACGGTTTCGCGCGAAGACCTGATGAAGGACGACGAGGAAGAAGCGAAGGCCTGATCGGCCGTCGCGCGTTTTCCCGCGCGGGGTTCGATCCCGTCGCGTCCAGCTCAAAGGGGTTCCGGCCAAGGCCGGGACCCACACCCGCCGGCGGTACGGCTGAGGCACTTCAGAACTGATGGGTCCCGGCCTGGCCGGGATGACGATCTGCGAAAGGGCTTGCCGCCACCCCTTTCGAACGCAGACGGCGTACCATATGTATGGGCCTTCGAGCCCCGGGAATCGGTCGTACCGAGTGAGGTCGGGCCGGGGCATCTCTAGGTAATCGTGGCAGTCCACTGCGCCGAAGGAAGATCATGAAGGATCCTATCGACCTCTATATGAACACGCTGGTGCCGATGGTGGTCGAGCAGACCAATCGCGGCGAGCGTGCCTACGACATTTATTCGCGTCTGCTGAAAGAGCGCATCATCTTCGTCACGGGTCCGGTCGAGGACTATATGGCGACGCTGATCACCGCCCAGCTTCTCTTCCTCGAGGCCGAGAACCCGAAGAAAGAGATCTCGATGTACATCAACTCGCCGGGTGGCGTGGTGTCGTCGGGGCTCGCGATCTACGACACGATGCAGTTCATCAAGCCGGCCGTGTCGACGCTCTGCGTCGGACAGGCGGCCTCGATGGGCTCGCTGCTGCTGACGGCAGGCGAGAAGGGCATGCGCTTCGCGCTGCCGAACGCCCGCGTCATGGTGCATCAGCCCTCCGGCGGCTATCAGGGCCAGGTGACGGACATCCTGATCCATGCCCGCGAGGTCGAGAGCCTGCGCAAGCGGCTTAACGAGATCTACGTGCAGCACACCGGCCAGGACATGAAGACCGTTGAAGACGCGCTCGAGCGCGACAACTTCATGGTTGCCGAGAAGGCCGTCGAGTTCGGCCTGATCGACCAGGTCCTGACCAATCGTGATGCGCTCGAGGCGGTCAAGAAAGACTGATCGGCTCGTTTCCAGAAAACGCTCCGGAAGCTGGGTCGGCTGTACGCAGCCGACCGCGACATTAAGTATGTATTGATCATGTCGCGCATAGCATGATTGGATCGCACTCTTCGGAGTGTGTCCGTCCGCAGGGGCATCAGGGTCCGAATTTTCGAATGCCGGTCAGGTCGGCATCGAGCCGGGCGAGACATCGAATAAGTCGTTTGGAGGTCCCGAGCCTGAACGACAGCGAGGTAGACGGATGAGCAAAGTCAGCGGAAGCGACACCAAGAATACGCTCTATTGCTCGTTTTGCGGCAAGAGCCAGCATGAGGTGCGCAAGCTGATCGCGGGCCCGACGGTATTCATCTGCGATGAATGCGTCGAGCTGTGCATGGACATCATTCGCGAGGAATCGAAGTCCTCGCTGGTGAAATCGCGCGACGGCGTCCCGACGCCGCTCGAGATCTGCGCGGTCCTGGATGACTATGTGATCGGCCAGCGCCACGCCAAGCGCGTGCTCTCGGTTGCCGTGCACAACCACTACAAGCGGTTGAACCACGCTGCCAAGAACAACGATGTCGAGCTGGCGAAGTCCAACATCCTGCTGATCGGCCCGACTGGTTGCGGCAAGACGCTGCTCGCGCAGACGCTCGCCCGCATCCTCGACGTGCCCTTCACCATGGCCGATGCGACGACGCTGACCGAGGCCGGCTACGTCGGCGAGGACGTCGAGAACATCATCCTGAAGCTGCTGCAGTCGGCCGACTACAATGTCGAGCGGGCGCAGCGCGGCATCGTCTACATCGACGAGGTCGACAAGATCTCGCGCAAGTCCGACAACCCGTCGATCACCCGCGACGTGTCGGGCGAGGGCGTGCAGCAGGCGCTGCTGAAGATCATGGAAGGCACGGTTGCCTCCGTGCCGCCGCAGGGCGGCCGCAAGCACCCGCAGCAGGAATTCCTGCAGGTCGACACGACGAACATCCTGTTCATCTGTGGCGGCGCCTTCGCAGGCCTCGAGAAGATCATCTCGGATCGCGGCCGTTCGACGTCGATCGGCTTCGCCGCTCGCGTCTCGGCGCCGGAAGATCGCCGCACGGGCGAGCTGTTCCGCAGCGTCGAGCCCGAGGATCTGCTGAAGTTCGGCCTGATCCCGGAATTCGTCGGCCGTCTGCCGGTGCTCGCCACGCTCGAGGATCTCGACGAGCCGGCGCTGATCACCATCCTGACCGAGCCGAAGAACGCTCTGGTCAAGCAGTACCAGCGCCTGTTCGAGATGGAGAATGTCGAGCTGACGTTCCACCCGGACGCGCTCTCGGCGATCGCCAAGAAGGCGATCGAGCGCAAGACCGGCGCGCGCGGCCTGCGTTCGATCATGGAAGCGATCCTGCTCGAGACGATGTTCGACCTGCCCGGCCTCGACGGCGTGCAGGAAGTCGTCATCTCGGCCGAGGTCGTCGATGGTTCGGCCCGCCCGCTCTACATCTATGCGGAGCGCCAGGACGAGGCCGTGGCCAACGCCGGCGCCTGAGGCGCTGGCTTTTGAGAACGTTCGAACGGCGGGGCATGTCCCCGCCGTTTTTGTTTGTGCGCTCTCCGGCGGCAGGGCGAACCACGCCCGGCGAGGCGGCGGAACCTTCCGTAACGGCCGGCGCAAAGAGCCCGATTGCAGTGCGGTGTACTGCTTGACACCCCGATGGTGCGACGCCACCTAATGGTCAACGCGTCGGAAGACGTTCAGACCCCGAGTCGACCCAACGGCCCTCTTTCCTCCAAGCCGGTGGTTCATCTCCAAGCCCCACGGTGCCAATCTGGGCCGTGGCGGTTCGAAAGGAATGCCTCATGACAGCTGATACCAAGCGTTCGATCGGCCTCGAAGCAGGCGACGAACTCTATCCGGTCCTGCCGCTGCGTGACATCGTCGTATTCCCGCACATGATCGTGCCGCTGTTTGTCGGGCGAGAAAAATCCATCCGTGCGCTGGAAGAGGTGATGCGGGCGGACAAGCAGATTCTCCTCGCCACCCAGCAGAATGCCAGCGATGACGATCCGGCGCCGGAAGCCATCTTCCCCGTCGGTACGCTCGCCAGCGTCCTCCAGCTCCTGAAGCTGCCGGACGGAACCGTCAAGGTTCTGGTCGAGGGCATCGCGCGCGCCGAAATCCAGCGCTACACCGACCACGAGGCCTATTACGAGGCCTATGCCACCGTGCTCGAGGACGATGTTGGCGATCGCGTCGAGGTGGAGGCGCTCGCCCGCTCGGTCGTGACCGAGTTCGAGAATTATGTGAAGCTGAACAAGAAGGTTTCGCCCGAGGTCGTCGGCGCGGTGACGCAGATCGACGACTATTCGAAGCTTGCCGACACGGTCGCCTCGCACCTCGCCATCAAGATCCCCGAGAAGCAGGCGATCCTCGCTCTGCCGACCGTCGCCGGCCGGCTGGAGCGTGTGCTCGGCCTGATGGAAAGCGAGATCTCCGTCCTTCAGGTGGAGAAGCGCATCCGCTCCCGCGTCAAGCGGCAGATGGAGAAGACGCAGCGCGAGTACTATCTGAACGAGCAGATGAAGGCGATCCAGAAGGAACTGGGCGACCAGGAGGACGGCAAGGACGAACTCGCCGAACTCGAGGAACGTATCGCCAAGACCAAGCTGTCGAAGGAAGCCAACGAGAAGGCGATGGGCGAGCTGAAGAAGCTCCGCCAGATGTCGCCGATGTCGGCCGAAGCGACGGTGGTCCGCAACTATCTCGACTGGCTGCTCGGCATTCCGTGGGGCAAGCGCTCCAAGGTCAAGCACGACCTGCGTTTCGCGCAGGAGGTGCTCGATGCCGATCACTACAGCCTCGACAAGGTCAAGGACCGGATCATCGAGTATCTGGCCGTGCAGAGCCGCGCCAACACGCTGAAGGGGCCGATCCTCTGCCTCGTCGGCCCTCCGGGCGTCGGCAAGACCTCGCTCGCCCGTTCGATCGCCAAGGCGACCGGCCGTGAATATGTCCGCATGTCGCTCGGCGGCGTGCGCGACGAGGCCGAGATCCGTGGCCACCGGCGCACCTATATCGGCTCGATGCCCGGCAAGGTCATCCAGTCGATGAAGAAGGCGAAGAAGTCCAATCCGCTCTTCCTGCTCGACGAGATCGACAAGATGGGCCAGGACTTCCGGGGCGATCCGTCGTCGGCGCTGCTCGAGGTGCTGGATCCGGAGCAGAACAGCACGTTCAACGATCATTACCTCGAGGTCGACTACGACCTGTCGAACGTGATGTTCGTGACGACGGCGAACACGCTGAACATCCCCGGCCCGTTGATGGACCGCATGGAGATCATCCGGATCGCCGGATACACCGAGGATGAGAAGCTCGCCATCGCCCGCAACCACCTTCTGCCGAAGGTCGTGAAGAATCACGGCCTGAACGAGAAGGAGTTCTCGGTCGGCGAGGAGGCGCTCCGCTTCATCATCCGTCGCTACACCCGCGAGGCGGGTGTCCGTAGCCTCGAGCGCGATCTGGCCACGCTGGCGCGCAAGGCGGTCAAGGACATCCTGCTGACCAAGGTGAAGTCGGTCGAGGTCACCGAGCAGGTCGTCGAGGATTATCTCGGCGCACCCCGCTATCGCTACGGCGAGGCGGAGCTCGAGGACCAGGTCGGTGTCGTGACGGGTCTCGCCTGGACGGAAGTCGGCGGCGAGATCCTGACGATCGAAGGCGTCATGATGCCCGGCAAGGGCCGCATGACCGTCACCGGCAACCTGCGCGACGTGATGAAGGAATCGATCTCCGCGGCGGCGTCCTACGTCCGCTCGCGCGCGGTTGATTTCGGCATCGAGCCGCCGCTGTTCGACCGGCGCGACATCCACGTGCACGTGCCGGAAGGCGCGACGCCGAAGGATGGCCCGTCGGCCGGTATCGCGATGGTGACGGCGATCGTCTCGACGATGACAGGCATCGCCGTCCGCAAGGACGTCGCCATGACGGGCGAGATCACGCTGCGTGGTCGCGTGCTGCCGATCGGCGGTCTGAAGGAGAAGCTGCTCGCGGCGCTGCGCGCCGGGATCAAGACGGTGATGATTCCCGAGGACAATGCGAAGGATCTCGCCGAGATCCCGGACAATGTGAAGAACGGCCTCGAGATCATCCCGGTCGCCCGGATGGACGACGTGCTGACCCATGCCTTGGTTCGCAAACCCGAGCCGATCACCTGGGACGAAAGCAAGGTCGTGGCCGATAAGACGGTCGTCGCAGACGACGATGCGGCGGCGGCTCTGACTGCCCATTAAGGGGCGGTTTTCCGCGCAAAACAGGACGCCCGCCACTCTGGCGGGCGTTTTTGTATCGAAATTCGCTGATTTCTGGTCCAAAAGCGCAGAATTCTGCCAGTTTCTCTTGCCATCCGTCCGTTTTTCAGGGATTTCTCGCGCTCGGTCGGGTCATGCGAATCGTCCCGACTCAAGACCTGAGAAAGGATCATCCATGGCTAACAAGAACGATCTCATCGCTGCCGTCGCCGAGCGTACCGGCGTGTCCAAGGCCGCCGCCGCCGAGGCTGTCGACGCAACGTTCGACGTGATCACGGCTGCCCTGAAGTCGGGTGACGAAGTCAAGATCATCGGTTTTGGTAATTTCAGCGTGGCTTCCCGCGCCGCCAGCGAGGGTCGCAATCCGCGTACCGGCGAGACGATCCAGATCGCCGCTTCCAAGACGCCGAAGTTCAAGGCCGGCAAGGGCCTGAAGGACGCCGTCAACTAAGCCATAGTCAGGCTTGTTGGGTTTTGACGGCCTTGCGCCTTCGCGGCGCGAGGCCGTTTTTTTTGACCGCGCCGTGGATGGCGCGCTTATGGCCTTGAAAGACGGGGCGACTTTCGCCTACACGTCTCGGCGCCGGACGATTTTCCGGGCGGTTAGCTCAGTTGGTAGAGCGCCTCGTTTACACCGAGGATGTCGGGAGTTCGAGTCTCTCACCGCCCACCATTCCCGGCCCTCCCGGCGACGTCGAAATCAGCCCCCCTTGCGGACGCGCGGCATGCCCATGCTTTGCTGCGGTCAGTTTCGTCGTCTGCCCCCTCCACACAGATGATCTTTTGTCCCGCCGCGCCGGATGCTGCTTCCGAACGCGATGGCGAGGCCCGCGAGGGCAGGGGCGGCTCCTTGTTCGCGTTGTCGAAAGTGGCTTTTGAGGCTGGGCAACGGTTCGCCGGCAATGGGTCCGGTTTTCCACAATGGCTCCGGAAAGCGCGCTTGACTTGGATAGGGCGGTACCGTACTTCAGCGCTCAACAACGACGCGGCGACGAGCTGCGGCGGCCTCGAAAGAGGACCCCAGCGGGGGTGTAGCTCAGTTGGTTAGAGCGCCGGCCTGTCACGCCGGAGGTCGCGGGTTCGAGCCCCGTCACTCCCGCCATTCTTTCCCAAGCAGGTGACATCGTCACGTACTGCCTGGAACTGCGGATCGCAGCGACGGTCTGGCCATGGCCAGATTGACCCGATCCGCAAGCACGACGCGGCCCTTGGCCGTGACGCCCGAAAGGGGCACCCGCGGGGGTGTAGCTCAGTTGGTTAGAGCGCCGGCCTGTCACGCCGGAGGTCGCGGGTTCGAGCCCCGTCACTCCCGCCATTTCTTCTTCTCTCCTCATCGTTGATTTTCGTCCTGCAACGTTCTCCTGGTTCGCTGCCACCTGGCGGGCAGTGTGAGGCCCAGACGCTTGCCGGCAGTCGCCCATCAGGGAATAGCGCTCTCGAAGCCTGCCCGGCGTCGTTGGCCGCCCGGTGGCCCTTCCAGAGCCCCTGTACGAGCCATGAAGCGCCTTGGAGCGGGAGAAGCGGCCTCGCCTCCTGCTCGGCCCCCGTGACGCGGCTAGAAGGCCTTGGGCCGACGGTTGGTGTCGGGCGGGGAGGGCGCACGCAGGCGTTGCATATCCCGTCTGTCCTGAATTTACTGGTCGCAGCGCCTTTCAGCAGACCGGTCCGATGACGCCACCGAACCCTCCCGCAAAACCTGCCTTCTACGATATTGCCCGGATCCGTCGCGCTGCGCTGGCGGCGGCCGGCGTTGTCGCCCCCTGGGGTGTCGGCATGGCGGCCGGGCAGGCGACGAATGGATCCATCGCCTCCTTCGGCGCCTATCTGCTGCTAGTCTCGTTCCCGACCGTTCCCGTGGCGAGACCCGTGCTGACGCTCGGATTGGCTGCGCTGATCCTCAGCGGCTTCGCCTGCCTCGGCGCCATGGTGACGATCGGCGGCGCGGGCTTCTTCGCCATGGCGGTCGCAGCGGCCCTGGCGCAGGCGGTGATGGAGCTCAGGGGCGGTCCGCTGCGGCTTCCGGTGGCGCTCGGGGCGTTGGCCTTCTTCCTGTCGATCGAGCCGCTGCCACCGGGTGGGTGGCAGCTGTATGGCGGGCTCTTCCTCGCCGGGACGATCTGGGCCGTCGCGGTCGCGGCCGTCGTGCTGCCCCGGGCGCCCGCGAGCGGCTCGTCGCTTCCGGTCGGCGATTGGGCAGGGGGGCGCTTTCTGGCCACGGCCGCGTCCGCCAGCCTGCTGGGGGCGTTGCTGGCGGGGATTTCGCCAAGCTCGCATCCCGGATGGCTGCCAGCGGCGGCGCTACGCGTCCTGAAGCCGACGCGCGAGCAGACGCTGCGGCGGATGAAGCAGCGCGGTATCGGCAGCCTGCTCGGGGCTGCCTGCGGCGGCTTGCTGCTCGGATGGGCGAGTGCGCCATGGCTGCACGCGACGCTGGTCGGCATCCTCGTCTTCGCCATGTTGATGATCGGGGCGAAGCGCTATGGCGCGTGGACCTTCTGCCTCACAGCGGTCGCGCTCGCCTTCGATCTCGGGCCCGTCGCGTCGCCCCTGCCGCTCGCGTTCGATCGGGTATTGCTGACGGCGGGCGGCCTGCTCGTCGTGACCGCTCTCTTCTTCCTGCTGCCGCGAGGATCGGCCGCGCCGTCAAAGACCGTGCCGAAGGTGCATGCCGAATCCGGCGCCGGCAGCTGAGCCGGTTTTCACAGGGTGCGTCTGCTTGGTCTCGCCAAGGCGCGCCCATGTTGTTCTCGGCGTCCGATTCGGCCGGGAACCGCGTCGGCGCCGCGAATACTGTTGCTGCACCGCAGCGACAGAAAGATTAGATCGTCACCTGTGATAAGTTTACCCTGCGTCTGCTGGCGTCGGTCACGAATGATTCGCGGTCGGTCGTCCATTCGGGGAGATTCTCATGGAGACTCTACTGCCTCTTATCATCCAGGTGGTGGCCGGCCTGATCGGCGGAAACGCAGCGGGTTCGGCCCTCAAGGACAAGAGCCTTGGGACCACGGGCAATTCCATCGCCGGCGGTATCGGCGGCCTCATTCTGGGCCAGATCCTGCAGGCTGTGATGGGCGGCGGCGCGCCCGACGCCGGCGCGGCGATGGCCGGCCTCGACATCAGCAAGATCCTCGCCGACGTGGTCGGTGGCGGCGCCGGCGGCGCGATCCTCACGGCGATCGTCGGCCTGCTGAAGAATCAGGCATCCGGCGCCCGGTAGCGGCAGGGCGGCCGACGCGGGGCGCCAGCTCCGGCAGGTGCCGATGCTGCCAGATGGGGGCGATTCGCCCCCATTTTCTTGTGAATTTATTCCGGGTCCGAGGATTCTGGTTTTCTCAGGCTGGGCGTGGACTTTGCGCCACTTGGACGGGACATCTCGCCGCACACAAAAATGGTTTCATTCTTCCAGTTCTAATTTTTGCCCGTTTCCCGCCGTGATCCGCGATTCCGGCCCCGAAGCCCCCCGGCCGTGCGATGGCTCGGGGCTTGCCACGCCTTTCCACCTCCGCTAAGCCTCGCCTCATGTTTCGACCGCCGCCCTGGCGGATCGCCGTCTTGGCACGGCCGGCCGATATCTTAGTCGAGTGAAACGCTTGGCGGCCATTTTGCGCCGCACCATCGTCGAGCGGCAGCGCGGCTGCACATGATGGGAGCAACGGAGCCGGACCATGGAAGACCTGTTGCGCGAATACCTGCCAATCCTCGTGTTTCTCGGGATTGCTCTGGTCATCGGGCTTGCGCTGTTGATCTCGCCCTTCCTCGTCGCCTACCGCAATCCGGATCCGGAGAAGCTCTCGGCCTACGAGTGCGGCTTTAACGCCTTCGACGACGCGCGCATGCGGTTCGACGTGCGGTTCTACCTCGTCGCCATCCTGTTCATCATCTTCGATCTCGAAGTGGCGTTCCTGTTCCCCTGGGCGGTCGTGTTCGGCGACCTCGGCTGGTACGGCTTCTGGTCGATGATGATTTTCCTGGCCGTTCTCACCATCGGCTTCATCTATGAATGGAAGAAGGGAGCGCTCGAATGGGATTGAGCGGAACCTCTGCTACCCAGGTCGCTGAGCGGCCGAAGGGGCTTGTGGATGCGTCGGGGCGGCCTATCGGTCATTCCGACCCCTTCTTCATGGAGGTCAACAACGAGCTGGCGGACAAGGGTTTCTTTGTCGCCGCCGCTTCGGACCTGATCACCTGGGCCCGCACCGGCTCTCTGATGTGGATGCAGTTCGGCCTCGCCTGCTGCGCCGTCGAGATGATGCAGGTGTCGATGCCGCGCTACGACGTCGAGCGCTTCGGCTTCGCGCCGCGCGCCTCGCCGCGCCAGTCCGACGTGATGATCGTCGCCGGCACGCTGACCAACAAGATGGCTCCCGCGCTCCGCAAGGTCTACGACCAGATGCCGGAGCCGCGCTACGTCATCTCGATGGGCAGCTGCGCCAATGGCGGCGGCTACTACCATTATTCCTATTCCGTGGTGCGGGGTTGCGATCGCGTCGTGCCGGTCGACATCTACGTTCCGGGATGCCCGCCGACGGCTGAAGCGCTGCTCTATGGCGTTCTGCTCCTGCAGAAGAAGATCCGTCGCACCGGCACCATCGAGCGCTGAAGGCACAGCATGGAAGAGACCCTCAAACAGCTCGGTGACTACATCGTCGCGCAACGTGGCGCGGATGTGGTCGGCTGGGACGTCGCCTATGGCGAGCTGACCGTCAACGTCCGGCTCGAGACCATCGTCGACCTCGTCGCCTGGCTCGCCAGCGATCCGAATACCGGCTTCGTCAGCCTGATCGACGTCTGCGGTGTCGATTACCCGCAGCGCGAGCTGCGCTTCGACGTCGTCTATCACCTGCTGAGCCCGACGCGGAACCTCCGCATCCGCCTCAAGCTCGAGACGGACGAAGTCACCCCGGTTCCGTCGATCACGTCGATCCTGCCGGGCGCCGACTGGTTCGAGCGCGAAGCCTACGACATGTACGGCATCCTGTTCACCGGTCATCCCGATCTGCGTCGCCTGCTCACCGACTACGGCTTCGAAGGGCATCCGCTGCGCAAGGACTTCCCGCTCACCGGCTATGTCGAGGTTCGCTACGACGACCAGCAGAAGCGCGTCGTCTACGAGCCCGTGCGCCTGGCGCAGGAATTCCGCGACTTCGACTTCCTCTCGCCATGGGAAGGCACCGACTACGTGCTGCCGGGCGACGAGAAGGCCGCGGACGCACCCAAGACCGAACAGAAGTCGAGCTGAGGCACGAGATGGCAGAAGCCCAGGTTCGTCCATTCAATATCAACTTCGGCCCCGAGCATCCCTCGGCGCACGGCGTGTTGCGCCTCGTGCTCGAGCTCGATGGTGAAATCGTCGATCGCGTGGATCCGCATATCGGCCTGCTGCATCGCGGCACCGAGAAGCTGATCGAGAACAAGACCTATCTCCAGGCCGTGCCCTATTTCGATCGTCTCGACTACGTCGCGCCGATGAACCAGGAGCACGCCTTCGCGCTCGCCGTCGAGAAGCTGCTCGGCATCGAGGTGCCGAAGCGTGGCCAGCTGATCCGCGTCCTCTACTCCGAGATCGGTCGCATCCTGTCGCACGTCCTGAACGTGACGACCTGGGCGATGGACTGCGGCGCCCTGACGCCGCCGCTCTGGGGCTTCGAGGAACGCGAGAAGCTCATGATCTTCTATGAGCGCGCGTCCGGCTCCCGCATGCATGCGGCCTATTTCCGTCCCGGCGGCGTGCACCAGGATCTGCCAGAGCAGCTCGTTCGCGATATCGGCGATTTCTGCGATCCGTTCCTGCAGCGGCTGAACGATCTCGACCGTCTCGTGACCGGTAACCGCATCTTCAAGCAGCGCAACGTCGACATCGGCGTGCTGACGCAGGAAGAAGCCTGGAAGTGGGCCTATTCCGGCGTGCTGATCCGCGGCACGGGCGCTGCCTGGGACCTGCGTCGCGCGCAGCCCTACGAGTGCTATTCGGAACTCGAGTTCGACATTCCGACCGGCGTTCACGGCGACAATTACGACCGCTATCTCGTCCGCATGGCCGAGATGCGCGAGTCGATCCGCATCATGAAGCAGTGCGTGCATCGCCTGCTGACGACGGAGAAGGTCGGTCCGGTCTCCTACACCGACAACAAGATCGTCCCGCCGAAGCGCGGTGAGATGAAGCGTTCGATGGAAGCGCTCATCCATCACTTCAAGCTCTACACCGAGGGCTATCACGTTCCCGCCGGCGAGGTTTACGCCGCCGTCGAGGCGCCGAAGGGCGAGTTCGGCGTCTATCTGGTGGCGGACGGCTCCAACAAGCCCTACCGCTGCAAGATCCGTGCGCCCGGTTTCGCGCATCTCCAGTCGATGGACTTCCTGTGTCGAGGCCACATGCTGGCCGACGTCTCCGCGGTTCTCGGTTCCATCGACATCGTGTTCGGAGAGGTTGACCGCTAATGTCCGTTCGTCGTCTCGCATCCGAACAGCCCGCGAGCTTTGCGTTCTCGCCGGAAAATCTGGCCTGGGCCGAAAAGCAGGTCACGAAGTTCCCGGAAGGCAAGCAGGCTTCCGCCGTCATCTCGATTCTGTGGCGCGTCCAGGAGCAGCAGGGCTGGGTTTCGGAGCCGTCGATCCGCTGGGTCGGCGAGTTCCTCGACATGCCGTATATCCGCGTGCTCGAAGTCGCGACCTTCTACACGATGTTCCTGCTCGCCCCGGTCGGCAAGAAGGCGCACATCCAGGTCTGCGGCACGACGCCGTGCATGCTGCGTGGCGCCAACAAGCTGATCGAGCTCTGCCGCGAGCGCATCCACGCCGAGCCGTTCCATCCCTCCGCCGACGGTTCGCTGTCGTGGGAAGAGGTGGAGTGCCTGGGCGCCTGCGTGAACGCGCCGATGGCGCAGATCGTCCCGGATACCTACGAGGATCTGACGGTCGAGAGCCTCGGCAAGCTGATCGATGACATCGAGGCCGGCCGGCCGATCAAGCCGGGCCCGCAGATCGATCGTCATCATTCGGCGCCGGAGGGCGGTTTCCGGGCGCTGACGTCGCCGGAACTCTATGACGGCTCGATGGTCGGGCAGGGCGCAGGCCTGCAGGCCGCGCGCGAGGCGATCGCCGCCCGCGCAGCGGCTGCGGCGGAAGCTGCCCGCGCCGCCGCCAATCCCGCGCCGGCCGAGCCGCCTGCGGCTCCCGCCGTCAAGGCCGAGGGCGAGGCGGACAAGGAAAAGGTTCCCAATCAGGTCAAGCAGAACGTGCCGGCCTCGGACCCCGCGGTCCGGCCGGATGCGGGCAAGAAAGAGTAGAGGGGGCGGACGATGCTTTCGGACAAAGACCGCATCTTCACGAATATCTACGGCCATCACGACTGGGGTCTCCAGGGCGCGCTGAAGCGCGGCTCGTGGGATGGCACCAAGACCATCATCGAGGCCGGTCGCGACTGGATCGTCGACCAGATGAAGGCCTCGGGCCTGCGCGGCCGCGGCGGCGCCGGTTTCCCGACCGGCCTGAAGTGGTCGTTCATGCCCAAGCAGAACGACGGCCGGCCGCACTACCTCGTCGTCAACGCCGACGAATCCGAGCCCGGCACCTGCAAGGATCGCGAGATCCTGCGGCATGATCCGCACCATCTCGTCGAGGGTTGCCTGATCGCCGGCTTCGCGATGGGCGCCCATGCGGCCTACATCTACGTTCGCGGCGAGTTCATTCGCGAGCGCGAGCATCTGCAGGCGGCGATCGACCAGGCCTACGAAGCGCGCCTGATCGGCAAGAACAACGTCCATAGCTGGGACATGGACATCTATGTCGCCCATGGCGCCGGCGCCTATATCTGCGGCGAAGAGACGGCCCTGCTCGAGAGCCTGGAAGGCAAGAAGGGCCAGCCGCGCCTGAAGCCGCCGTTCCCGGCCAATGTCGGCCTCTACGGCTGCCCGACGACCGTCAACAACGTCGAGAGCATCGCGGTTGCCCCGACCATCCTGCGTCGCGGCCCGTCGTGGTTCTCGTCGATCGGTCGTCCGAACAATGTCGGCACCAAGCTGTTCGGCATCTCCGGCCATGTGAACACCCCCTGCATCGTCGAAGAGGCGATGGGCATCCCGTTCAAGGAATTGATCGAGAAGCACGGCGGCGGCGTTCGCGGCGGTTGGGACAATCTGAAGGCGATCATCCCCGGCGGCGCTTCCTGCCCGATCATTCCGGCCGAGCAGTGCGAAGACCTGATCATGGACTTCGACGGCACGCGCGCCGTGAAGTCGAGCTTCGGCACCGCCGGCGTGCTCGTCATGGACAAGTCGACCGACGTCATCCGCGCCATCGCCCGCATCGCTTACTTCTTCAAGCATGAGAGCTGCGGCCAGTGCACGCCGTGCCGCGAAGGCACCGGCTGGATGTGGCGCGTGATCGACCGTATGGCGCGCGGCGAAGCCGAGAAGCGCGAAATCGACATGCTCCTGCAGGTCACGACCCAGGTCGAGGGCCACACGATCTGCGCGCTCGGCGACGCCGCTGCATGGCCCATCCAGGGCCTGATCCGGCATTTCCGGCACGAGATCGAGGAGCGCATCGACCTCTATTCCCGCAACCCCCGGCCGATCGAACGGCAGATGCTGGAAGCGGCGGAGTAAACCATGGCCAAGATCATCGTTGACGGCATCGAAGTCGACGTTCCGCCGGACTATACGCTGCTGCAGGCGGCCGAGGCCGCCGGTGCCGAGGTGCCGCGTTTCTGCTTCCACGAGCGGCTGTCGATCGCCGGCAATTGCCGCATGTGCCTCGTCGAGGTGAAGGGCGGTCCGCCGAAGCCGACCGCCTCCTGCGCCATGAACGTGCGCGACCTGCGTCCGGGCCCGAACGGCGAGCCGCCGGTCATGCTCACCAAGTCGCCCATGGTGAAGAAGGCACGCGAAGGCGTGATGGAATTCCTGCTGATCAACCACCCGCTGGATTGCCCGATCTGCGATCAGGGCGGCGAGTGCGACCTGCAGGACCAGGCGATGGCCTATGGCGTCGACAAGAACCGCTTCGCCGAGAACAAGCGCGCCGTCGAGGACAAGTACATCGGGCCGCTCGTCAAGACGGTGATGAACCGCTGCATCCATTGCACGCGTTGCGTCCGCTTCACGACGGAAGTCGCCGGCATTTCCGAGCTCGGCCTGATCGGTCGCGGCGAGGATGCCGAGATCACGACCTATCTTGAGAAGGCACTGTCGTCGGAGCTGCAGGGCAACGTCATCGACCTCTGCCCGGTCGGCGCGCTGACCTCGAAGCCCTTCGCCTTCACGGCCCGTCCGTGGGAACTGAACAAGACCGAGTCGATCGACGTCATGGACGCGGTCGGTTCGAACATCCGCGTCGACGTGCGCGGCCGCGAAGTGATGCGCGTGCTGCCCCGCCTCAACGAGGCCGTCAACGAGGAATGGATCTCCGACAAGACCCGTTTCATCTGGGACGGCCTGCGCACGCAACGTCTCGATCGCCCGTATCTGCGCGTCGACGGCCGGCTCAAGGCCGTGTCGTGGGGCGAGGCCTTCGCGGCGATCGCCGGCAAGGTCAAGGCGACCGAGGGCTCGAAGATCGGCGCCATCGCCGGTGATCTGGCGGCCGTCGAGGAGCTTTATGCGCTGAAGGCGCTGATCAACTCGCTCGGCTCGGCCAACCTCGACGCGCGCCAGGACGGCGCCGCGCTCGATCCGTCGCTCGGCCGCGCCAGCTACCTCTTCAACCCGACCATCGCCGGCATCGAGCAGGCGGACGCGATCCTGATCGTCGGCGCCAATCCGCGCAAGGAAGCGTCGGTGCTGAACGCCCGCATCCGCAAGCGCTGGCGCGCAGGTGGCGTCAAGATCGGCGTCATCGGCGAAGCGGTCGATCTGACCTATCCGCACGAGTATCTGGGCGCGGGCCCGGAGACGCTGGCCGAGATCGTTGCCGGCAAGGGCGCCTTCGGCGAGATTCTCGCCAATGCCAAGCGGCCGATCGTGATCGTCGGGCAGGGCGCGCTCGCCCGCGAGGACGGCAAGGCGGTTCTCGCCGCCGCTGCCAAGATCGCCTCGGCTCCTGGCCGCGACGAGGGCTGGAACGGCCTCGCCGTGCTGCACAATGCGGCGGCGCGCGTCGGCGCGCTCGACGTCGGCTTCGTGCCGGGCGCGGGTGGCCTCGATGTCGCCGGCATGCTGGACGCGGCAGGGCAGGGCACGCTCGACGTGGTCTTCCTGCTCGGCGCCGACGAGATCGACACGGCTCGCCTCGGCTCGGCCTTCGTCGTCTATATCGGCACGCATGGCGATGCCGGCGCACACCGCGCCGACGTGATCCTGCCGTCCGCCGCCTACACCGAGAAGTCGGGCACCTTCGTCAACACCGAGGGTCGCGTGCAGGTCGCCAACCGGGCGGGCTTCCCGCCGGGCGATGCCCGCGAGGACTGGGCGATCCTTCGCGCCCTTTCCGACATCCTCGGCCATCGGCTGCCGTTCGACTCGCTCGGCGAACTGCGCAAGGCGCTCTATGTGGCGCATCCGCATCTCGCCGCCGTCGACACGGTCCGCGCGGCCGATTTCGCCGACGTGGCGGCGCTGGCCTCGGCCGGCGGCGCGCTCGGAAAGGCGGCCTTCGCCAATCCGATCCATGATTTCTACCTGACCAACCCGATCGCACGCGCTTCGGCCACCATGGCGGAATGCTCGGCGCTCGCCGCTGGCCAGCTTGCCGCGGCTGCGGAGTGAGGCGGGAATGAACGGCTTCGTCGAAAACTACCTCATCCCCGGCGCGATCATGGTGGGCCAGAGCCTGCTGCTGCTGGTCCTTCTCCTGGTGTCGATCGCTTTCATCCTGCTCGCCGACCGCAAGATCTGGGCGGCCGTGCAGATGCGTCGCGGCCCCAACGTCGTCGGCGCCTTCGGCCTGTTCCAGTCCTTCGCCGACCTTCTGAAGTTCGTGCTGAAGGAGCCCGTCATTCCGTCGGGCGCCAACAAGGGCATCTTCCTGCTGGCGCCGCTCGTCACCGTGACGCTGGCGCTGGCCGGATGGGCGGTGATCCCGTTCAACCCGGGCTGGGTGATCGCCAACCTCAATGTTGGCGTACTCTATCTTCTGGCGATCTCGTCGCTCGGCGTCTACGGCGTCATCATGGGTGGCTGGGCCTCGAACTCGAAGTACCCGTTCCTGTCGTCGCTGCGCGCGGCCGCCCAGATGGTCTCCTATGAAGTCTCGATCGGCTTCGTGATCGTCACGGTCCTGCTCTGCGTCGGTTCGCTGAACCTAACCGACATCGTCATGTCTCAGCAGACCGGCCTCGGCACGAAGCTCGGCCTGCCGGGCAGCTTCCTGGACTGGTACTGGCTCGCGCTGCTGCCGATGTTCGTCATCTTCTTCGTCTCGGCGCTGGCCGAGACGAACCGGCCGCCCTTCGACCTGGTCGAGGCGGAGTCGGAGCTGGTCGCCGGCTTCATGTCGGAATATGGCTCGACGCCGTACATGATGTTCATGCTCGGCGAGTATGCGTCGATCTGCCTGATGTGCGCGATGACGACGATCCTGTTCCTCGGAGGCTGGTTGCCGCCGGTGAACGTCGCGCCCTTCACCTGGGTGCCGGGCATCGTCTGGTTCGTGCTGAAGGCAACCATGGTCTTCTTCATGTTCGCCATGGCGAAGGCCATCGTTCCGCGCTACCGCTACGACCAGCTGATGCGGCTGGGCTGGAAGGTCTTCCTGCCGATCTCGCTCGGCATGGTCGTGCTGGTGGCCGCCGTTCTGCAGATTATGGGATGGGCACCGTGATGCGCCTCGACCAAACCGCCAAGTCGATCTTCCTCTCCGAGTTCGTCTCGGCCTTCTTCCTGGCGATGCGTTATTTCTTCGCGCCGAAGAAGACCGTGAACTACCCGTTCGAGAAGGGCGCGCTCAGCCCGCGCTTCCGCGGCGAGCATGCGCTCCGCCGCTACCCGAACGGCGAAGAGCGCTGCATCGCGTGCAAGCTGTGCGAGGCGATCTGCCCCGCCCAGGCCATCACCATCGAGGCGGGTCCGCGCCGCAATGACGGCACCCGCCGCACGACGCGCTACGACATCGACATGGTGAAGTGCATCTATTGCGGCTTCTGCCAGGAAGCGTGTCCGGTCGACGCCATCGTCGAGGGGCCGAATTTCGAATTCGCGACGGAGACGCGCGAGGAGCTCTACTACGACAAGGAAAAGCTTCTCGCGAATGGCGACCGGTGGGAGCGCGAGATCGCGCAGAATATCAGCATGGACGCGCCCTACCGCTAGGTAGAACGTGGTTCCGACGCAAATTGGGAGGGACGCCGCGGTGCGCCGCGATGTCCAAGGGCACGGATCATGATCCTGCATACCATCATCTTCTATCTGTTCTCCGGCATCACCATCGCGTCCGCGCTGATGGTGATCTCGTCGCGCAATCCCGTGCACTCGGTGCTCTTCCTCATCCTCGCCTTCTTCAACGCGGCCGGCCTCTTCGTGATGCTCGGCGCGGAGTTCCTGGCGATGCTGCTGGTCGTGGTCTATGTCGGCGCGGTGGCGGTGCTGTTCCTGTTCGTCGTCATGATGCTCGACGTCGACTTCGCCGAGCTGCGGCAGGGCTTCCTGCAGTATCTGCCGATCGGCGCGCTGATCGGTGTCGTGCTGCTGGCGGAACTCGTGATCGTGCTGAGCGGCTGGGCTTTCGCGCCCGAGGTCCTCGCCAATCCGGTCCGGCCCATCCCCGAGATCGCCCAGGTGACGAACACCGAGGCCATCGGGCGGCTGCTCTATACCGACTACATCTTCTTCTTCCAGACGGCCGGCTTCGTGCTGCTGGTGGCGATGATCGGCGCGATCGTGCTGACGCTCCGCCACAAGCCGCGGGTCAAGCGGCAGGTGATCGCCGATCAGGTCGCGCGGACGCAGAAGGTCGAGCTGCACTCCGTCGAGCCCGGCAAGGGCATCTGAGCGAGAGACGAGGAAAACACCATGGTAATCGGTCTCTCCCACTATCTGACGGTCGCGGCGATCCTGTTCACGCTGGGCGTCTTCGGCATCTTCCTGAACCGGAAGAACGTCATCGTCATCCTGATGTCGGTCGAGCTGATCCTGCTCGCCGTGAACCTCAATCTCGTGACCTTCTCGTCCTTCCTCGGCGATCTGGTCGGCCAGATCTTCGCGCTGCTGGTGCTCACCGTCGCCGCTGCCGAGGCTGCGATCGGACTTGCCATCCTCGTCGTCTACTTCCGTAACCGCGGGTCGATCGCGGTGGAAGACATCAACATGATGAAGGGCTGAGGCCTGCTATGTATTCAGCCATCGTCTTCCTCCCGCTTCTCGGCGCCATCCTCGCCGGTATCATCGCGCTGCGGGGCAGCTACTCCGCCGCCATGGTGGGCGCTCCCAAGGAGAGCCTCGCCGACGCGCATGATGATCATGCGCATGGCCACCACGGTCATGATCATCACGGCCACGACCATCACGGCCATGACGACCATGGTCACGACGACCATGGGCATGACCACCACGCCGCGGCGCCGGGCTCCCGCCCGGCCGAGCTGATCACGACAGGCCTGCTGCTCGTCTCGGCGGTGCTGTCCTGGATCGCCTTCCTGACGATCGGTTCGCCGGAAGGCGAGACGGTCCGGGTCAAGGTGCTGCCCTGGATCGCCTCCGGCACGCTCTCGTTCGACTGGGCGCTGCGCATCGACACGCTGACGGCCATGATGCTGGTCGTCGTCACGACGGTTTCCTCGCTCGTCCATGTGTACTCGATCGGCTACATGAGCCATGACGAGCACCGGCCGCGCTTCTTCGCCTACCTGTCGCTCTTCACCTTCGCCATGCTGATGCTGGTGACGTCGGACAATCTGTTCCAGATGTTCTTCGGCTGGGAAGGCGTCGGTCTCGCCTCGTATCTGCTGATCGGCTTCTGGTTCAAGCGTCCGTCGGCCAACGCCGCAGCCATCAAGGCGTTCGTCGTCAACCGCGTCGGCGACTTCGGCTTCGCGCTCGGCATCTTCTCGATCTTCGTGATGTTCGGCTCGGTCGACTTCGACACGATCTTCGCCAACACGAGCAGCGTCGCCGGCCACACGATCCACTTCCTGTCATGGGACCTCGATGCGCTGACGGTGATCTGCATCCTTCTGTTCATCGGTGCGATGGGCAAGTCGGCGCAGTTCCTGCTGCACACCTGGCTGCCGGACGCGATGGAGGGCCCGACCCCGGTGTCGGCACTCATCCACGCCGCCACCATGGTGACCGCCGGCGTGTTCATGGTCGCCCGCATGTCGCCGCTGTTCGAGCTGGCCCCGACCGCGCTTACCGTCGTCACCTTCTTCGGCGCGACCACGGCGTTCTTCGCCGCGACGGTCGGCCTGGTGCAGAACGACATCAAGCGCGTCATCGCCTACTCGACCTGTTCGCAGCTCGGCTACATGTTCGTCGCGCTCGGCGTCGGCGCCTATGGCGCGGGTGTGTTCCACCTCTTCACGCACGCGTTCTTCAAGGCGCTCCTGTTCCTCGGCGCCGGCTCGGTGATCCACGCCGTCTCGGGCGAGCAGGACATGCGCAAGATGGGCGGCCTCTGGAAGAAGATCCCCGTCACCTACTGGACGATGGTGATCGGTACGCTGGCGCTGACGGGCTTCCCGCTGACGGCCGGCTACTATTCGAAGGACGCGATCATCGAGAGCGCCTTCGTCGGCCACAATGCCTTCTCCGGCTACGCCTTCGTGCTGGTGGTCGCTGCCGCGCTGATGACGTCGTTCTACTCCTGGCGCCTGATCTTCATGACCTTCCATGGCAAGCCGCGCGCTTCGGAAGAGGTCATGAGCCACGTGCATGAATCGCCGCCGGTGATGACGATCCCGCTCTACGTGCTGTCGATCGGCGCGCTGTTCGCCGGCATGGTTTTCGCCAACCGCTTCATCGGCGAGGGCTACAACGAGTTCTGGAAGGGCGCCCTGTTCACCGGTCCGGAGAACCACATCCTGCACGAGATGCACGGTGTGCCGGCCCTGGTGAAGTACTCGCCCTTCATCATGATGCTGGTCGGCTTCCTGGTGGCGTACTGGTTCTACATCCGGTCGCCCGAGACGCCGAAGCGCCTCGCCGCCGAGCAGCCGGTGCTCTACCGCTTCCTGCTCAACAAGTGGTACTTCGACGAGATCTACGACTTCCTGTTCGTGCGCCCCGCCAAGTGGCTCGGCCGTTTCCTCTGGAAGAAGGGCGATGGCTGGCTCATCGACGGCTTCGGGCCGGACGGTGTCTCCGCGCGCGTCGTCGACGTCACCAATCGGGTTGTCCGGCTGCAGTCCGGCTACGTGTACCACTATGCCTTTGCCATGCTGATCGGCGTCGCTGCGCTGGTCACGTGGATGATGTTCGCGGGTTGAGGGGTTTTAGATGACTGACTGGCCGATCCTCTCGACCGTTACCTTCCTGCCAACGGTCGGCGCGCTCCTGATCCTGCTCGTCCGCGGCGATGACGCCGCGGCGCGGCGCAACGTCTACTGGATCGCTCTCTGGACCACGATCGTCACCTTCCTGGTGTCGCTCCTGATCTGGATCGACTTCGATAGCACCAATGCCGGCTTCCAGTTCGTCGAGCGTACCAACTGGCTCGGCGGCAGCATTTCGTACTCGATGGGCGTCGACGGCATCTCGATGCTGTTCGTCATCCTGACGACCTTCCTGATGCCGATCTGCATCGTGGCCTCGAAGTACTCGGTGAAGAAGCGCTTCGCCGAATACATGGTCGCGTTCCTGATCCTCGAGACGCTGATGATCGGCGTGTTCTGCGCGACCGACCTGCTGCTCTTCTACGTCTTCTTCGAAGGCGGCCTGATCCCGATGTTCCTGATCATCGGCATCTGGGGTGGCCAGCGGCGCGTCTACGCGGCGTTCAAGTTCTTCCTCTACACGCTGCTCGGCTCGGTGCTGATGCTGCTCGCCATCATGGCGATGTACATCCAGGCCGGTACGACGGACATCCCGACGCTGCTGCAATTCCAGTTCCCTGCCTCGATGCAGACCTGGCTCTGGATCGCCTTCTTCGCCTCCTTCGCGGTGAAGATGCCGATGTGGCCGGTGCACACCTGGCTTCCCGACGCGCACGTCGAGGCGCCGACGGCGGGCTCGGTCATCCTGGCCGGCGTGCTCCTGAAGATGGGCGGCTACGGCTTCCTGCGCTTCTCGCTGCCGATGTTCCCGATCGCCTCGGCCGACTTCGCGCCGTTCATCTACACGCTCTCCGTCATCGCCATCATCTACACCTCGCTGGTGGCGCTGATGCAGCAGGACATGAAGAAGCTGATCGCCTACTCGTCGGTCGCCCACATGGGCTACGTCACGATGGGCATCTTCGCGATGAACCCGCAGGGCGTCGAAGGCGCGATCTTCCAGATGCTGTCGCACGGCATCGTTTCCGGCGCGCTCTTCCTCTGCGTCGGCGTGATCTACGACCGCATGCACACCCGCGAGATCGCGGCCTATGGCGGCCTCGTCAACCGGATGCCGTTCTACGCCTTCGCCTTCCTCGTCTTCACGATGGCGAATGTCGGCCTGCCGGGCACCAGCGGCTTCGTCGGCGAGTTCCTGACCCTGATCGGCATCTTCCGCGTCAACACCTGGGTCGCGGCCTTCGCCACCAGCGGCGTCATCCTGTCGGCGAGCTACGCGCTCTGGCTCTACCGCAAGGTGATCTTCGGCGTGCTCGACAAGGCTTCGCTCAAGTCGATGTTCGATCTGTCGCGTCGCGAGGTCGCCATCCTCGTGCCGCTGATCGTGCTGACGATCTTCTTCGGCGTCTATCCGACCCCCGTCTTCAACGTGACGGGGCAGGCGGTCGACAATCTGATTACAAACTATCAGGCCGCGCTCTCTGCTGCCGGCAAGCTCGCGCTGGCGGCGCAGTGAGGAACACGGACGGATCATGATGGACCTCGCTACGCTTCCCTCACTCACCCCGTTCCTGCCGGAACTGGTCCTGGCCATCGGCGCGCTTGTGCTGCTGATGATCGGTGCCTTCGGCGGCGAGCGCGCGACGCCGCTCGTCACCACGCTGGCGGTCCTGCTCGTCGCGGTTGCCGGCCTGGTCCTGCTGTTCAAGGCCGAGGACGGCGCCACCTTCGGCGGTGCCTTCGTGCTCGATCCGTTCGCCCGCTTCATGAAGGTGCTGGCGCTGATCGGCTCCGGCTTCGCGATCGTGATGTCGGTAAACTACTCGAAGCGCGAGAAGATCGCCCGTTTCGAGTATCCGGTGCTGATCCTGCTCGCCACCGTCGGCATGATGCTGATGATCTCGGCGAACGACCTGATCGCTATCTATCTCGGCCTCGAGCTGCAGTCTCTCGCGCTCTATGTCGTCGCGGCGAGCAACCGCGATTCCGTGAAGTCGACGGAAGCGGGCCTGAAATATTTCGTCCTCGGCGCGCTGTCCTCGGGCATGCTGCTTTATGGCATGTCGCTGATCTACGGCTTCACGGGCCACACCCAGTTCCAGGGCATCGCCACGACGCTCTCGAACGGCCCGATCGCCATCGGCGTCGTGTTCGGCCTGGTGTTCGTCATCGCCGGCATCGCCTTCAAGGTCTCGGCCGTGCCGTTCCACATGTGGACGCCGGACGTCTATGAGGGCGCGCCGACCCCGGTGACGGCGTTCTTCGCCGCCGCTCCGAAGGCTGCCGCCATGGCGCTGTTCGTCCGCGTGCTGATCGGGTCGCTGGGCCCGGCGGCTTCGGACTGGCAGCAGGTGATCACCTTCATCGCCATCGCCTCGATGATCCTCGGCGCCTTCGCCGCGATCGGCCAGCGCAACATCAAGCGCCTGATGGCCTATTCGTCGATCGGCCACATGGGCTTCGCGCTCGTCGGTCTCGCCGCGGGCAACCAGGCCGGCGTGCAGGGCATCATCCTGTACATGGCGATCTACGTCGCCATGACGCTCGGCGCCTTCGCCGTCATCCTGTTCATGCGCCGCAAGGGCCAGATGGTCGAAGAGATCAACGATCTCGCCGGCCTGTCGCGCTCGCACCCGGTGATCGCGTTCATCTTCGCCATGATCCTGTTCTCGCTGGCGGGCATCCCGCCGCTGGCCGGTTTCTTCGCGAAGTGGTACGTCTTCCTGGCGGCGATCGAGGCGCACCTCTACGTGCTGGCCGTCATCGGCGTGCTGTCGAGCGTGGTGGGCGCCTACTACTACCTGCGCATCGTCAAGATCATGTATTTCGACGAGCCTGCGGGCGCCTTCGAGCCGATGACCGGCGAGCTTCGCTTCGTCCTCGGCCTCTCCGGCGTCTTCGTCATCCTCTTCGTCTTCTTCGCCGGGCCGATCGGCCAGGCGGCGAGCGTCGCGGCCAAGACCTTCTTCTGATTGATGGAGTTCAAGCTCGGCCGGGTCGCAAACGAAAGCCAGTATCGCCTCAGATCGTATGAGGCGGCTGGCTCGACGAATGCAGAGGCTCTGGCAGCGGCGCGCGCGGGTGACCCCGGGCGCTGCTGGTTCGTGACTGCGCAACAGACAGCGGGCAGGGGCCGCAGAGGCCGCCCGTGGGCGACGCCGGTCGGCAACCTCGCGGCCAGCCTGCTGGTCGTGGTGCCGAACAATCCCGCGACGGCCGCCACGCTCGGCTTTGCCGCCGGGCTGGCGCTGGACGAGGCGCTCCGCGCCATCGCGCCGGACCTGATCCTGCGGGTCGGCCTCGATGGTTTCGAGGGGCAGGGCGAGGCCGGACGACGCGATCGGCTGCGCCTAAAATGGCCGAACGACGTCCTCCTCGATGGCGGCAAGCTCGCGGGCATCCTGCTCGAGGCGGAGCCCTTGCCGGACGGGCGCCTCGCGGTCGTGATCGGCATTGGTGTGAATGTCGTCGCGGCGCCGGAAGGCTTGCCATATCCTGCGACATCGCTGGCCGGATTGGGCGTCGGCATCGATGCGCCGCATGTCTTCGCGGCGCTGTCCGATTCCTGGGCGAGCGTGGCGCGCGTCTGGGACGAGGGGCAGGGGTTCAAGTCGATCCGGCGTCTTTGGCTTGATCGCGCGGCCGGGCTTGGGGAAGCGGTCGTTGTACGGGTGGGAGAGCAGAGTTTCTCGGGCGTGTTCGAGACGATCGACGAGGAAGGCCGGCTCGTCATGCGTTCTCCCGAGGGTTTGGTTAGGACCATCGCCGCCGGCGAGGTTCATTTCGGTTCAGTGGCGACGTCGAGAAAATGAGCGCAAAAAAAGCAGCTATGGACGACTTCGTCTTCCTCCCCCTGGGTGGTGTCGGCGAGATCGGGATGAATCTCGCTCTCTATGGTTATGGTCCTTCGAACCGCCGCCGCTGGCTAGCGGTCGATTTCGGCGTCAGTTTCGCCGGCCCGGATCTTCCGGGCGTCGATCTCGTGCTTCCCGATATCCGCTACATGGAAGAAGAGCGCGACTTCATCGAAGCGATCGTCATCACCCACGCGCATGAGGACCATTTCGGCGCTCTGCTGGATCTCTGGCCGCGCCTGCGCCTGCCGGTCTATGCCAGCGCCTTCACGGCCGGGCTTCTGAACGCCAAGCGCGCGGCACAGCCCGGCGCGCCCGAAATCCCGGTTACCATCGTCGCTCCCGGCGATCGCGTGACGATCGGCGATTTCGAGGTCGAGTTCATCGCGGTCACCCACTCGATCCTCGAGCCGATGGCGCTCGCGATCCGCACGCCGCTCGGCACCGTGGTCCATACCGGCGACTGGAAGCTCGATCCCGAGCCGGTCATCGGTCCGCAGACCGACGCGGCGCGGCTGGCGGCGATCGGCGACGAAGGCGTGCTGGCGCTCGTCTGCGATTCGACCAACGCCATGCGCGACGGCCGCAGCCCGAGCGAGACCGAAGTCGGCGCTTCGCTGACCGAGATCGTCAAGGAAGCGACGGGCCGCGTCGCCTTCACGACGTTTGCCTCGAATGTCGGCCGCATCAAGTCGATCGCGCTGGCCGCGCTCGCCGCCGATCGCCAGGTCGTCGTGGTCGGCCGGGCGCTTCGCCGCGCCATCGAGGTGGCGACCGAGCTCGGCTACATGGAGGGGCTGCCGCCCTTCCTCGACGAGGAATCCTACGGCTATCTGCCGCGTTCCAAGGTGGTCGCCATCCTGACCGGCAGCCAGGGCGAGCCGCGCGCCGCGCTGGCCCGGATCGCCGAGGACGAGCACAAGTTCGTCGGCCTGTCGCCGGGCGATACGGTGGTGTTCTCGGCGCGCCCGATTCCGGGCAACGAGAAGGCCATCGGCAACATCATCAACCAGCTCTGCGACCAGGGCATCGTTGTCATCACCGACCGCGATCGGCTGGTGCACGTCTCCGGCCATCCGCGCCGCGACGAGCTGGCCGAGATGTATGGCTGGGTGCGGCCCGAGATCGCCATTCCGGTGCACGGCGAGGCGATGCATCTCTGGGCGCATGCCGCCTTCGCCCGCGACATGGGCGTCAAGCAGGTCGTGCTGACGGAGAACGGCAACATCGTCCGTCTCGCGCCCGGGCCGGCGGAGGAGATCGACGACGTTCCCTTCGGCCAGCTCTACAAGGACGGCAACATCATCGCCGACGCCGACAATGTCGGCGTGCCGGAGCGGCGCAAGCTGGCCTTCTCCGGTCATGTCGCGGTGTCCGTGGTGCTCGACGCGAAGGGCGCGGTGGCGACCGATCCGGAGATTGCGCTGACCGGCCTGCCGATCCAGGGCGCCACCGGTCACCCGTTCGAAGAGACGGTCATGACGGCGGTTCTCGGCACGATCGAGAGCATTCCGCGCGCACGTCGGCGGGATCCGGAACTGGTGCGCGAGGCAATCCGTCGCTCCGTCCGCGCCGCCGTTCGGCAGGCTTGGGGCAAAAAGCCACTTTGCACTGTCTTCGTCGCGATCGTATGACGCCTTGGCGGGTATTTTTCCCGCGTGAGGAGCCGTCGCGATGATCGGACGACTGAACCATGTAGCGATCGCGGTGTCCGATCTGGACGCCGCGACGCGCGTCTATCGCGATACGCTGGGCGCGCGGGTGTCGGAGCCCCTCCGGCTGCCCGAACATGGCGTGACGACGGTCTTCGTCGAATTGCCGAACACCAAGATCGAGCTTCTGGAGCCGCTTGGCCCGGAGTCGCCGATCGCCAGGTTCCTGGCGCGCAATCCCGACGGCGGTATTCATCATCTGTGCTATGAGGTCGACGACATCATCGCCGCGCGCGATCGTCTGAAGGCTGATGGCGCGCGTGTTCTGGGCGACGGCGAGCCGAAGATCGGCGCCCATGGCCGACCTGTCCTGTTCCTGCATCCGAAGGATTTTTGCGGAACGCTGGTCGAACTCGAGGAGGCTTGAGACCAACATGCCGATCTACAGCATCTCGGCGATCTATTTCATCGTCTGGTGGCTCGTGCTGTTCATGGTGCTGCCGTTCGGCGTGCGCACCCATGCGGAGGAGGGCAACGTCGTCCTCGGCACGACGGCGAGCGCCCCCGCCAATCTCAATCTCGTCCGCAAGATGATCATCACCTCGATCATCAGCGCGGTGATCGTCTACGGCGTCTGGTACGGCTATGTGAAGATGGGCTGGACGGTCGAGATGCTGGGTCGCTTCGCGTTCTGAGGAACGCACCCAGCGGCCCCGGCGGTATCGCCGCGGCGAGACGCGATGGTCGAAATAAAAAAGGCAGGAAACCTTACGGTTCCTGCCTTTTCAGTGCGCGTTCATTCCCTCAAGCCGAGCTTTTCGCTCGATTGGCTTTAATCGAGCTCATTTTTATCGAGCTCGGCGGCAGCAGCTTTTCAGCGCGCCAGAGGGGACATCCTCCCAAGACTTAGACCGCGTTGCCTTTGTTTGGAGCCGCGCTTTTGGTGCGAGGTCCTTTGTTATGACCCGACGTTATCCAAAGGCATCTCGCTTGTCATCAAATTGTGCATGAGCAGCACGTTTTTTTTGCGACAGCGACGCTGACCTTAGGATTTGAGCCTCGGAAGACGCTCTTTGGTGCCTGTTTTCGTGCTTGACCGCCGCTTGGGTGCTTTGCTCAAGAGTTGTTCAGAGTGGCGCGACAACGGCGCTGCCGGCTGGCTCTTGTGTTTTCGCCGGTCTATGGCTTGATGTCCGCCCATCCGACTCGCCTGGAGCTCCTTTCTGATGCGCCTTTCCCGCTCTTTCATGCCGATTCTCCGCGAGACGCCGAAGGAAGCGGAGATCGTTTCGCATCGGCTCATGCTGCGCGCGGGACTGATCCGCCAGCAGAGCGCGGGCATCTATTCCTGGCTGCCGCTCGGCCAGAAGGTTCTCGCCAACATTCAGCGCATCGTCCGCGAGGAGCAGAACCGCGCCGGCGCCATCGAGATCCTGATGCCGACCCTGCAGTCGGCGGATCTCTGGCGCGAGAGCGGGCGTTACGAAGATTACGGCAAGGAGATGCTGCGCATCGAGGACCGGCACGAGCGCGACATGCTCTACGGTCCGACGAACGAGGAGATGGTCACCGACATCTTCCGCAGCTACGTGCGCTCCTACAAGGAGCTGCCGCTGAACCTCTACCACATCCAGTGGAAGTTCCGGGATGAGGTGCGCCCCCGTTTCGGCGTCATGCGCGGTCGCGAATTCCTGATGAAGGACGCCTATTCGTTCGACCTCGACGAGGCCGCGGCCCGCCGCGCCTACAACCGCATGTTCGTCGCCTATCTGCGCACCTTCGACCGCCTCGGCGTCAAGGCTATCCCGATGCGCGCCGATTCGGGCCCGATCGGCGGCGACGCGACGCATGAGTTCATCGTGCTCGCCTCGACCGGCGAGAGCGCCGTGTTCCTGGACAAGGCCGCGCTCGAGACGCCGATCCCCGGCGCCGACACGGATTTCGAGGGCGACCTGACGCCGATCGTGGCGGCCTGGACCGCGAAATACGCGGCGACCGAGGAAATGCACGAGCCGGCGGTGTTCGAGGCGATCCCCGAGGAGAACCGCCTCGAGGCGCGCGGCATCGAGGTCGGCCAGGTCTTCTATTTCGGCACCAAGTATTCCGAGCCGATGGGCGCGACCGTCACCGGTCCCGACGGCGTCGAGCACGCTGTGCACATGGGCTCCTATGGCATCGGCGTCTCTCGCCTGGTCGCGGCGATCATCGAGGCGAGCCATGACGAGGCCGGCATCATCTGGCCGGAGGGCGTGGCCCCCTACAAGGTCGGCCTGATCAACCTGAAGGCTGGCGACGCTGCGACGGATCTCGCCTGCGAGGGGCTCTATGAGCGCCTCACGAAAGCCGGAATCGAAGTCCTCTACGATGATGTCGAGGGCCGTGCGGGGGCGAAGTTTGCGACCATGGACCTGATCGGCCTGCCCTGGCAGCTGATCGTCGGTCCGAAGGGACTTGAGCGTGGCGAAGTCGAAATCAAGCGACGCGCGACGGGCGAACGCGAATCCGTTAGCCTGGATGCGGCAGTGGCGAAACTACTGGGCAGCTCTTAAACCGCGGCGCGCCGCGATCGGGACAGGTATGGCTGAGCCGACCGGCACGAGACCCTTTGCGACTTTCGAATGGATGCTGGCGCTGCGCTACCTGCGCGCGCGCCGGCGCGAGACCTTCATTTCGATCATCGCGATCTTCTCCTTCATCGGCATCATGCTCGGCGTCGCGACGCTGATCATCGTCATGGCGGTGATGAACGGCTTCCGCGGCGAGCTGATCGACAAGATCCTCGGCATCAACGGCCATGTCGTGCTGCAGCCGATCGAGACGCCGTTCACCGACTTCGCCGACGTCGCCAGCCGGCTCGCCATGGTGAAGGGCGTCACGGCGGCGATCCCGCTCGTCGAAGGCCAGGTACTCGCCTCGGGGGCGAACAATTCGACCGGCGCGCTCGTGCGCGGCGTCCGGGCCGAGGACCTGCCGAACATTCCGAGCGTCTCCAACAATGTGAAGCTCGGCACGCTCAACGATTTCGACAATTCCGAAGGCGTCGCCATCGGCACGCGGCTTGCCACCAATATGGGGCTCACGATCGGCGACAAGCTGACGCTGGTATCGCCGCGCGGCAACGTCACGCCCATGGGAATGACGCCGCGCATAAAGGCCTATCCGGTGGTGGCGATCTTCGAGATCGGCATGTCCGAATATGATTCCTCGTTCGTGTTCATGCCCTTCGCCGAGGCGCAGGCCTATTTCAATTCGGACGACAAGGCCTCGGCGATCGAGGTCTATCTCTCCGACGCCGACAAGACCGGTGCGCTGCGCGGGCCGATCGAGCAGGCGGCCGGGCGGCCCGTGTTGATGACGGACTGGCGCCAGCGCAACATGACGTTCTTCTCGGCGCTGGAGGTCGAGCGGAACATGATGTTCATGATCCTGACGCTGATCGTGCTCGTCGCCGCGCTCAACATCATCTCCGGCCTCACCATGCTGGTGAAGGACAAGAGCCACGACATCGCGATCCTGCGCACCATGGGGGCGACGCGAGGCGCGATCCTGCGCGTGTTCTTCATCACGGGCGCGGCCATCGGCACGGTCGGCACGATCGTCGGCGTGCTGCTCGGCACCATCGTCTGCCTGAACATCGAATCGATCCGGCAGTTCGTCTCGTGGCTGACGCGGACCGAGATCTTCTCGCCCGAGCTCTACTTCCTGTCGCGCCTTCCGGCCGACATGAATGCCGGCGAGACGATCTCGATCGTCATCATGGCGCTCGTGCTCAGCTATCTCGCGACGCTGTATCCGGCATGGCGGGCGGCCAAGCTCGATCCCGTCGAAGCCCTGCGCTACGAATGAGTGACACGTTGACCAACCAGAGACCGCGGCAGCAGCCAGTTGGCGGGGCAGGGGCGCCGGCGCTCCGCCTGCTCCGCGTCGAACGTCACTACAAGGAAGGCTCCGGCAGGCTCTCGATCCTCACCGGCGCGGATCTCGCGGTCTATCCGGGCGAGACGGTGGCGCTCGTGGCGCCTTCCGGCGCCGGCAAGTCGACGGTGCTGCATATGGCAGGCCTGCTCGAAAGGCCGGACGCGGGCGAAGTCGAGATCGGCGGCCGCCTCACTGGATCGCTGAACGACGCCGACCGGACCACCATCCGCCGGCTGCAGATCGGCTTCGTCTATCAGTTCCATCATCTGCTGCCGGAATTCTCGGCGCTCGAGAACGTGATGATGCCGCAGCTGATCCGCGGGCTCGACCGCAAGGAGGCGGCGCGCCGCGCGACGGAGCTGCTCTCCTACATGAAGCTGGAGCCACGCAAGGCGCACCGGCCGTCCGAGCTTTCGGGCGGCGAGCAGCAGCGCGTGGCGATCGCCCGCGCCGTCGCCAATGCGCCGCGCCTGCTGCTCGCCGACGAGCCGACCGGCAATCTCGATCCGAAGACGTCGCACTATGTCTTCGATGCGCTCGACGCGCTCGTCCGCGCCTCCGGCCTCGCGGCGCTGATTGTTACGCACAACATGGAACTGGCCGAGCGCATGGATCGCCGCATTACACTCGATGCGGGCAAGATCGTCGAATTCTAGTCGCCGATCGTTTCGTGTGCGGAACGGGCGATTCCGAGAATGGATATCCTTTGCCGCGCCTGAATTGAGGCGCTCATTCCTCGAAGCCCCTCCGGGGCCTTGCTAGCTTTGCTCATCCCGATGAAACGGCGCGCCGGTTGGCGGCCCATTTGAGCAAGGAAGCACGATGCGACGCCTTCCCTTCGTCACGGCCGCGGTCCTGTTCGCGTTGGCTGGAGCCCCGGCCCACGCCGAGGCGCCCGGATCGATCCTGAACGCCTCCTATGACGTGTCGCGCGAGCTCTTCGGTGCCGTCAACGAGGCCTATGGCGCGAAATACAACAAGGAAACCGGCAAGACGCTCGAAGTGAAGCAGTCGCATGCCGGCTCGTCCAAGCAGGCGCGCTCGATTCTCGAAGGTCTCGAGGCCGACGTCGTGACCTTCAATCAGGCGACCGATATCCAGGTCCTGGCCGACAAGGGTTTTGTCGCCGCCGACTGGACCTCGAAGTTCCCCGACAACGCTTCGCCCTTCTACTCGCTGCCGGTCTTCCTGGTGCGCGCCGGCAATCCCAAGGGCATCAAGGACTGGAACGATCTCGTCCGCGAGGACGTGAAGCTCGTTTTCCCGAACCCGAAGACCTCCGGCAACGCCCGCTACACCTATCTGGCCGCCACCGCCTACGCCAAGGAAGCCTTTGGCAATGACGAGGCGAAGGTGAACGACTTCGTGAAGAAGTTCCTCGCCAATGTCGCGGTGTTCGACACCGGCGGCCGCGCCGCGACCACGACCTTCGTCGAGCGCGAGATCGGCGACGTGCTGATCACCTTCGAGGCGGAGACGACCGGCATCCGCAAGGAGTTCGGCCCCGAGAAGTTCGAGACCGTAGTGCCGTCCGTCAGCCTTCTGGCCGATTTCCCGGTCGCGGTCGTCGACAAGGTCGCCGACAAGCGCGGCTCGAAGGAGATCGCCACCGACTATCTGAACTTCCTCTATTCGCCGGAAGGGCAGACGATCCTCGCCGAGTTCGGCAACCGCGTCCGCGACAAGGCGGTCGTCGACAAGTTCGCCGCCTCGTTCCAGCCGGTGCGTCTCGTGACCGTCGACGAAGTGTTCGGCGGCTGGCCGGCCGTGAACAAGAAGTTCTTCGGTTCCGACGGCCTGCTCGATCAGCAGCTCGCCGGCCAGTGACCGCCGTCGAAATGAGCGGGAGCGGGATCGGCGCCGTGTCGCGCCCGCGCTCCCGCAGACAATCTGGAAAAGGGCAGGGCCGGGTCGTTCCCGGCTTTCGCCTTTCCCTGGGCGTGACGCTGCTCTACGCGGCGCTGATCATCTGCCTGCCGCTGGCGACGCTGATTCTGGTCGGCGCCCGTCTCGGGCCGGCCGACTATTGGGCCGTGATCAGCTCGCCGCGCGCCATCGCCAGCTACCGCGTGACGCTGGGCGCCGCGGCGCTCGCCACCCTCTTCAACACCATCTACGGCTTCGCGCTCGCCTGGGTGCTGGTCCGGCATGATTTTCCAGGCCGCCGGCTGCTCGACGCCATCGTCGACCTGCCTTTCGCGCTGCCGACCGCCGTCGCCGGCATCGCCCTGACCGCGATCTTCGCTAGGAATGGCTGGTTCGGCGAACCGCTCGGGCTGCTCGGCATCAAGGTCGCCTACACGCAGATCGGTATCGCGCTCGCCATGGCCTTCACCAGCCTGCCCTTCATCGTGCGCACCTTGCAGCCGGTGATGGAGGAACTGGACGGCGAGATCGAGGAGGCTGCGCGCACGCTCGGCGCCGGCAATGTGACGATCTTCTTCCGCGTCGTGCTGCCGATCCTGGTCCCGGCGCTGCTTGCCGGCGTGTCGCTCGCTTTCGCGCGCTGCCTGGGCGAATTCGGCGCCGTCATTTTCATCGCCGGTAACCAGCCCTACCAGACCGAGATCACCGCCTTGCTCGCCTTCATCCGGATCGAGGAATACGACTATTCGGCCGCCGCCGCGATCGCGACCGTCATGCTCGGCACCGCCTTCATCCTGCTGGTCGTCACCAACGCGCTGCAGGCCTATGCCCGCCGGCACGAGCTCACGCCATGAGCGCCTCTTCGAGAGTTTCGCGCGCGGGCGCCCAGCAGGGCTGGTCGCATTATCTGCTGATCGGGACTGTGCTGCTGGTGACGGCGCTCGTGATCGGCGCGCCGGTTCTCGCCGTGTTCGTGCAGGCGCTGTCGTTGGGCGTGGGCTACGCGCTCCGATCGCTGGCCGAGCCGGATACGCGGGCGGCGATCCTCCTGAGCGTCACCGTCGCCATCGTCGTGGTGCCGATCAACACCTTGTTCGGCATTGCCGCCGCCTGGTCGATCGCCAAGTTCCGCTTCCCGGGCCGCAAGCTGCTGCTCGCCATCGTCGAGCTGCCGTTTTCGGTCTCGCCGATCGTCGCCGGCATCTCCTATCTGTTCGTCTATGGCGCGCAGGGGCTGCTCGGACCGTTCCTCGAGGCGCATGATCTGAAGATCATGTTCGCGCTGCCGGGCATCATCCTGGCGACGACCTTCGTGACCGCGCCCTTCGTGGCGCGCGAGCTGATCCCGCTGATGCAGTTGCAGGGGAACGGCGACGAGGAGGTCGCGGCGACGCTCGGCGCGCGCGGCTGGCAGACCTTCTTCCGCGTTACGCTGCCCAATATCCGCTGGGGCCTGCTCTACGGCGTGGTGCTCTGCAACGCCCGCGTTCTCGGCGAGTTCGGCGCGGTCTCGATCGTCTCCGGCAACATCCGCGGCGAGACCAACACGCTGCCGCTGCATGTCGAGCTGCTCTACCACGACTACAACGCCGCCGGCGCCTTCGCGGCGGCGGCGGTGCTGACGCTGGTGGCGCTCGTGACGCTCCTGGTCAAGACGCTGCTGGAGCGCGTCTCGGGACAGGCCGGCGCGCGGCGGGGGCACTAAGCCTCAGCAGTGGCGGAGCCGCGCCAGCTCCGCCGGGCGCCTCAGCAGCACGTGCCGTGAGGTCTCCAGGCTGATGGTGCCGGCGCCTTCGAGCTGCGTCATGGTGCGCGAGACGGTCTCGATGGTGAGGCCGAGATAGTCGGCGATGTCCTGGCGAGACATCGGCAGCTCGATTTCCTCGTCGCTGCCCTGGCGCTCCGCCATCTCGGAGAGGAACGAGCCGATCTTTTCCAGCGCGGTCTTGCGGCCGAGCAGAAGCGCGTGACGCTGGCAGGCGTCGAGGTTCTGCGCCGTGACTTCCCAGAGGGCGCGGGCGATCTCGGGATCGCGGCCTGCGGCGGCGTAGGCGGCGCTTCGGCTGATCATCTGCACGGTGACGTCGGTGATAGCTTCGGCGGCGAAGCAGTGGGTGCCGCGCGCCTCCATGCCGAAATAGCCGCCCGGCATGACGAAGGCGCCGATCTGGCGACGACCGTCGCAAAGGAGCTTGCAGATGCGCACCGTGCCGTCGAGGACCTGGTAGATGTATTCGGCCGGGTCTTCCTCGGCGACGATCTCGCTGCCGCGCTCGAAATGCAGCGTGATGCCCATCAGGCCGATGATGCCGGCCGGCGCGAAGCGGGCGTCGCCGGAAGCGGGCGAAATCCGACGGCCGGGAGCCTCCAGAGCGAGGTTCCGCGCGGTTGCCACAGACGTCAGCATGTCGTCACCCTTGAATTCCATCAGCGTTGTCGTTCGATTAGGCCGATGCGGGGCGAGACAAAATTCAGATCATGTACCTAAGGGATATCACTTAGGTGCCGGGATCCCTGCCGGGAGATAGATTGATTGATCATGCCATGCGCGGCCATCCGTGCCGGAGTTGAGTACACGCGATGCCGGAAGCCGATGGGTCGGTCATGACGTTCCTGTTCCGACAGGATACGGGCGCACGGCGCATCCTGGTCGCCTCCGCGGTTGTCGCCGGCCTGATCGGCATCGCGACGTTCCTGTCGCTGCAGCCGATTTTCCGCGCCCAGTCCGCCTTTCTGCTCTATATCCCCGCCGTCATCCTGGCGGCCGGGATTGGCGGTCTCTGGCCGGGCCTCGCAGCGACGCTGATCAGCCTCGTGCTCGGCACCACGATCTATCTGAACGCCGGTGGCGTCGACGCGCCGCATCTCTGGAGCGGGGCGGCCTTCGCGGTGATCGGCGGCAGCCTTGCCGTGCTCGGCGAATGGCTGCTCCGGGTGCGCCGGCAGCTGGCGACGGCGGCGGCCGACCTTCGTTATCGCGAGGCGCATCTGCGCTCCATCCTCGAAACCATTCCCGACGCGATGATCGTCATCGACGAGACCGGGCTGGTGCAGTCGTTCAGCGCGGCAGCGCAGCGGATGTTCGGCTATGACGCCAGCGAAATCGTCGGCCGCAACGTCAAGCTTCTCATGCCGTCCTCCTATAGCGAGCAGCATGACGGCTATCTCCAGCGCTACCGCCAGACCGGCGAGCGGCGGATCATCGGCATCGGCCGCATCGTAGTCGGCGAGCGCAAGGACGGCTCGACCTTCCCGATGGAACTCGCCGTCGGCGAGATGCGCTCGGGCGAGCAGCGCTATTTCACCGGCTTCATCCGCGATCTCTCGCAGAGGCAGGAGACGGAGGCGCGCCTGCAGGAGCTGCAGGCGGAGCTGGTGCATATCTCGCGCGTCACCGCGATGGGCGAGATCGCCTCCACGCTGGCCCACGAATTGAACCAGCCGCTCTCGGCCGTCGCGAATTACCTGCGCGGCTCGCGCCGCCTGCTCGATTCGGGCGCGCCGGAGAACATCCCGAAGGTCCGGGCAGCCCTCGAGAGCGCGGCGGACCAAGCGCTCCGGGCCGGCGAGATCATCCGCCGGCTGCGCGATTTCCTCGCCCGCGGCGAGACGGAGAAGCGGGTCGAGAGCCTGGCGAGGCTGCTGGAGGAGGCGAGCGCGCTCGCGCTCGTCGGCGCCCGCGAGAAGGGCATCCGCATCCGCTTCCAGCTGGATCCCGAGCTGGACCTGCTGTTCGGCGACCGGGTCCAGATCCAGCAGGTGCTGGTCAATCTGATGCGCAACGCCATCGATGCCATGGATGAGGGCGACGGCAAGGATCTGACCATTTCCAGCGAGGCCGAATCGGGCGACATGATCCGCATCAAGGTGTCGGACCGGGGATCGGGGATCGCGCCTGACATCATGGCGCGGCTGTTCCAGCCCTTCGTGACCACCAAGCAGACCGGGATGGGAGTAGGCTTGTCGATCTGCCGGACCATCATCGAGGCGCATGGCGGGCGGATCTGGGCCGAGGGCAACCCCGGCGGCGGCACGATCTTCAACTTCACCATTCCCGCCGCCCGTATCGAGGAGACCGAGCGTGTCAGCTGAGGCCGTCATCCATGTCATCGACGATGATGACGCCGCACGGGATTCGCTCGCCTTCCTGTTCGAGAGCGCCGACCTCGAGGTTCGCTCCTATGCTTCCGCCGCCGCCTTCCTGACCGAGGCCCCGGGGCTCGTCGGTGGCTGCATCGTCACCGATGTCCGCATGCCGGAGATCAACGGCATCGAAATGTTGAAGCGGCTGAAGGCCCAGGGCGTTTCCCTGCCGGTCATCGTCATCACCGGCCATGCCGACATCGCGCTCGCCGTCGAGGCGATGAAGAGCGGCGCCGTCGACTTCATGGAGAAGCCGTTCGACGACGAGGCGATGCTGCGCGCCGTCCGTGCCGCGCTGGTCCGCCACGGCAAGACGCTGGAGGCCGGGCAGGAGCGTGCCGAGATCCGCCGCCGCCTCGGCGTCCTCTCCAATCGCGAGCAGCAGGTGCTGGAAGGGCTGGTTGCCGGCCACGCGAACAAGCGCATCGCGCATGACCTCGACATCAGCCCGCGCACCGTCGAGATCTACCGCGCCCATGTGATGACCAAGATGGAGGCGGCTAGCCTCTCCGAGCTCGTCCGCATGGCGCTGATCGTCGGCCTCAACGGAAGCATTGCAACCTCGGACAACTGATCCGCTGTCCTTGCGGTGGATCAATGCCGGCAAAATGTCGCTCGCTCAGACTGCAGGCTTTCCGCCGCCAACCGTCCGAGCGATGTCCGTCCCTGCAGCACAGAATCCCGAACCGGGCTTGGTCTATATCGTCGATGGCGACGCCGCCGTCCGGCGCTCGCTGCGTTTCGCGCTCGGCATAGACGGCTTTACCGTGCGGACCGACGCTAATGCTGGTTCCTTCCTGCGGCGCGACGATATTCCTGCTCATGCCTGCCTGGTGGTCGACCACCACCTCGTCGACATGAGCGGGCTCGACCTGATCGAGCGGCTCCGGCTGCGCGGCTGGACGATGCCGGTCATCCTGACGGTCACCAATCCCTCGTCGGCGCTGGTTCGCCGGGCGGCTTCCTCCGGCATCGCGCTGGTGGAGAAGCCGCTGCTCGGCACCGCGCTGCTCGATCACATCCGCGCGGCCCTGTCGGCTTCCGCCTGAGGGGAGGCGGGCTATTCCCGCCCCCGCCTGACGCTGCAATCCTGCCGTCACGACATATCGCTTATTGGTACGGTCTTCGAATCAGGCCGCGCGTGCTACGACGCTGCGGTGCAACTCAGCGAGCCGAACGAGTCCGATCCCATGAATGAGCCGATTTCCAATCCTGGACGCAGCCCGGTTCCGGCCATGGTGGGAATCTGCGCTGTGATCCTGATCATCGCCGCGATGTATTGGGCGCAGAACGTCTTCGCGCCGATCACCTTCGCGCTGCTGATCATCGCGATGCTGTGGCCGTTCCAGCGGGCGATGCAGGCGCGCATGCCGCAGCTGCTGGCGCTGCTGCTCTGCCTCGTCGTCACCGTGATCGTCATGACGATCTTCACGTCGCTGCTCGCCTGGAGCCTGAGCCGGGTCGGTCGCTATGTGCTGAGCGACACGGCGCGCTTCCAGACCATGTACAGCGAGCTGGCGGAATGGCTGGAGGGCAGGGGCATCGTCGTCTCCGGCCTCTGGGAGCAGCATTTCAACGCGGGCTGGATCATCCGCATCGTCCAGCAGGTCAGCGGCCGGCTCAACACGACCCTCACCTTCTCGCTGGTCGTGCTGATCTACGTCATGCTCGGCCTGCTCGAGGTCGGCGATGTCGGCCGCAAGCTCAAGCGCTTCAAGGCCGGCAGCGTCGGCGAGGCGCTGTTCATCGGCAGCGGCGAGACCGCCGCCAAGCTGCGCCGCTACATGATGGTGCGCACGCTGATGAGCATCATGACCGGCGTGCTCGTCTGGGGGCTGACCTATGCCGCCGGCCTGAGCCTCTCGGCCGAGTGGGGCGTCATCGCCTTCGCGCTCAACTACATCCCGGTGATCGGGCCGCTCTTCGCCACCGTGCTGCCGACACTCTTCGCCATCGCCCAGTTCGAGACCTGGCAGGCAGCTGTCTTCGTCTTCGTCTGCCTGAACCTGATCCAGTTTCTGGTCGGCTCCTATCTGGAGCCGAGGATCGCCGGCAACGCGCTGTCGATCTCGCCGGTGCTGGTGCTGTTCGCCGTCTTCTTCGGCACCTTCCTGTGGGGGATCGCCGGCGCCTTCATCGGCGTGCCGATCGTCATCGCGATCGTGACGATCTCAGCTCATCACGAATCGAGCCGCTGGATCGCCGACATCCTGGGCGTCGGCGTGGGGGACACGGCGGAGGGGTAACACCCGCCGCCCTCTGTTAGCGTCCCGTTAGCCTGCCGTCACCGGCGCGGCCCTGGCGCGGTCCGGAGCAGGGACGAGGATCCTCTCCGGCGGCGCCAGCGCCAGTTCGTCGCCCGCCCGGTGCAGGGTGTGGACGTAGAAATAGCTCGCCTGCGCGTTGGTCCCCTCCATCACCGGCGAGGGGGCGGAGACGATCGTCAGCCCGCCGCTCTCGCCGATCCAGTCGACATGGCGATGGCCGTGCATGACGACGGCGCGGCCGGCGAAGCGGGCGATCCAGCGCATGAACCAGCTGCCGTTGATCAGCGCCGTGCCGATGCGCTCCGACAGCGCCTTGGCGGGCTGCGGGTATTCGACGACGTGGTGGTGCAGCGCGATGATCCAGCCGGCGTCGGGATATGCGGCCTTGACCGCCTCCATCGCCCGCGCCTGCTCCAGCGACACCATGCCGAGCGCGTTGGTGAAGGAGAAATGCGTCTCGGCGTTCGAATCGAGCACGATGACGCCGAGCCCGTCGGGACGAGAGGGCGGCAGGATCATCGGGAAGGCGGTCGCCCAGAGCTCGGAGATCGCGCCGCCGGCGCGCCGCGAGCCGCGATCGGCGAAGGCCTCGACATCGTCGCGGCGAGCCTCTAGCGCGGCGGCGAGCGTCTCCCCGAGTTCGCGGCGCTCGCGGTCGACGAGCCGGTAACGGCTGCCCTGCAGCGCCGCCATGGCCGACAGGGTCCGCAATTGCCGGAGCCGCTTGTTCGGGCTCATCGGCAGGTCCATGCGCGCCGGATTGGTGCGGTCGACGACGTTGACGTCGTGGTTGCCGGGGAGAATCGTGACGAGGGCGGCGAGCTCCGGATGGGGCGCCAGCGCGTCGAGGAACTCGGCCCATTCGGTCGAGAGCCCGGCATCGGTCATGTCGCCGGTGATCAGGATGGCGTCGAGCGGCTCGGCGGCGTGGATACGGGCGAGGCGGGCCAGCGTCGCCGCGAACTTGTCGTTGCCGCGCGGGCCGACGCGACCGCTCTCGATCCGGAAGCCGTAGCGCTCGCCGACGCAGTGGACGTCTGAGAGATGCGCCACCCGCCAGCGCGGCGCGCCGGGAACGACCGGGCGGAAGCGGGTGAAGGTGCGCGGCTGCGGCATGATGGCGTCGGCGATGCCCCAGGCGAGCGCCGCGACGGCGAGATAGAGGGCGAGCAGCACCACCGCGTTGGCGACGGCGATGAGCGCCAGCTGGCGGGGCGCGGCGAGATCCGCCAGCGTGCCGACCCAGCGCGTCGCCGGCCAGACCAGGGCGGCGAGCCCGAGCGCCAGCACGAAGACGGTCAGCCCGGCGACGGCGGCGGTGATCGAGCGCGCCTTGACGATCGTGTCGGGGCTGGTGTTCAGGCGCGCCAGGATGCGGTGTTCGGTGAGATGGCGCAGCGTCTCGCGGCAGAGCGCGTAGAGCGGCTGCACGGCGACGGAATTCAGTGACCAGAAGCTGCTCTCGACCGCGCGGAAGGCGCGGCGGCCGCCGAACCAGGCGACGAGGCCGAGCGCGGCGAGGAACAGGACGGGCGCCACGCCCGTATAGAGGATCGCCGCCTGGCGCGAGGCGATCCGGATCCAGATCGAGAGCAGCACCGGCGCCAGCCCGAAGGCGAGCGCCGGCAGTCCCATCAGCAGCGTCCAGGCGACGATCAGCTTGATCGGGCTGATCTCCGCCAGCAGCGAGCCGGCGATAGCCAGAAGCGACCGCTGCTTGGTGCTGGAGGCGTCGTCTTCAATGTCACCCTCGCGGGGATCGAGCATCGGGCTCATTTTCATTCCGGGCGCATGGGCGACATTGAGAGCGTTTTCGAGCGAAGTGGATACCGGTTCGCGTGAAGAAGACGCAATGAAACAAGGAGATAGAGCCGTTCATTGTTTCCATGAAACGATGAACGGCTCTGGGGATGGATCAGCTGGTGGCGCCGGCGGCGGGCGTGGCGCCCGGTGCGGCGTCGCCTGCCGGGGCGGGAGCCTCGGCGGGAGCGGCGGCGTGGTCGGCGAGCGCCTCGCGCAGCGCCTTCTCCTGCTCGTCGGTCAGCGAGGTGCGCATCACCGTGCCGCCGACGCCGCGCAGATCCTCCAGCACCTTGTCGGCCGTCATCTTGCGGATGAGCAGGAACAGGCCGGCATTGCCGGGCGCCAGCGACTGCGCCGCGTCCTTCATGAACTGGTCGTTGATGCCGACATCGGTCAGCTTGCCGCCGAGCGCGCCGGACGCCGCACCGATCGCCGCGCCGACGAGCGGCATCAGGAAGATGAATCCGATCAGCGTGCCCCAGAAGGCGCCGGAGACGGCGCCGGTGGCGGTCGTGTTGACGAGCTGGTTCAGCTTGATTCGGCCGTTGGCGTCACGCACGGCAATGACGGCGTCACCAAGCTCGATCAGATATTCCTTCTGCATCTCCAGGACGCGTTCCCGGACTTCCTCGGCTTTCTGCTCCGAGGGGAAGGCGATGAATACGAGGTCGCTCATGGTCAGACTCCATCGTTCCAAACGATTTCGAACACGCGGCCGTTCGCCCGGCGAAGCGGCGCGCAACAGGCCGCCGGGCGGGGCGAGACCCCCGTCCGACGCGGCTACCATATCGCGGCAGTCGATAATTGCGAGCGCGCGAAATCCCAACTCCGGCGCGCGCGTCCCAAAATCATAGCACCGACGTGCGGTTGCGCGTTCAAGAGCCCGTGAACCCTGCCGCGTAGCGGCCAAAACAGCCCGAACCGCATCCGCGACGATGCCGAAATAAGTGGTGGAAACGTCGGGCTTGACGAAAAGAACAAAACGTGAACATATGAAGCATCGACAGTCCGATAAGGAGATAGCCATGACAGCCTATATCCGTGATGCGGCCGCGCTCGGCGCCCTGATGCTCTTCATCGCGATGATCGGCCTGTGGTCCGATCTGCTCGTCGCTATCGTCTGACCGGCTCGGGCGGGAAGGGCGACCGGCGATGGACAGGCGGGTCGCTCTCGCCGTAAATCGGGCGGAAGAGGATCGCCTGATGAGTCATTTCGCCCGGAACGTCGGATTCGTTCACCTTAGGGTTCACTCCGCCTATTCGCTGCTCGAAGGCGCGCTGCCGCTGAAGTCGCTGATCAAGCTGGCGGCGGCCGACAAGATGCCGGCGCTGGGCTTGACCGATACGGGCAACCTGTTCGGCGCGCTCGAATTCTCGGAGAAGACCGTCGAGGTCGGGATCCAGCCGATTATCGGCTGCCAGCTCTCCGTGCTGTTTGACGACGGCTTCGAGCCGTCGCGCCGGCCGGTCGCAGGCGCGAAGAACCTCTCCGATCTCGTCATGATCGCCGCGAACGAGACCGGCTACTGGAATCTCGTCCGCCTGGTGTCCCGCGCCTTCATGGAGACGGATGCGGGCGACAAGCCGCATATCCGTTTCGAGGATATCGCGGAGACCCCCGAGGGCCTGATCGCGCTCACCGGCGGCGGCGCCGGTCCGCTCGACCAGGCGATCCGGGCCGGGCAGGGCGGCTTCGCCGAGAAGCGGCTGGAGCGCATGGCGGGGCTGTTCGGCGACCGCCTCTATGTCGAATTGCAGCGTCACAAGACGATCGAGGAGCAGCGGACCGAGCCGGAGCTGGTCGACCTCGCCTATCGCCATGGCCTGCCGCTGGTCGCGACCAACGAGGCGTTCTTCCCGAAGCGCGACGACTACGAGGCGCATGACGCGTTGGTCGCCATCGCCGAGGGCTCGGTCGTCGCCGACGACAAGCGCCGCCGCCTGACGCCGGAGCATTATTTCAAGTCGCGCGCCGAGATGGTCGAGCTGTTCGCCGACCTGCCCGAGGCGACGGACAATTCCGTCGAGATCGCGATGCGCTGCTCCTACCGGCCGATGAAGCGCAAGCCGATCCTGCCGCGCTTCGCCGGCGCCGACGCCGAACCGGAGGCGGCCGAGAAGGCCGAGGTCGCGGCGCTGCGCGACTACGCGAACCGCGGCCTCGAGAAGCGGCTCGCCTTCCATGGCCTCGCGCCGGGCCTCGTCGAGAAGGATTACTGGGACCGGCTCGAATTCGAGCTCTCGATCATCGAGCGCATGAAGTTCCCCGGCTACTTCCTGATCGTGGCGGACTTCATCCAGTGGGCGAAGTCGCAGGACATTCCCGTCGGTCCCGGCCGTGGTTCGGGCGCGGGCTCGCTCGTCGCCTGGGCGCTGACCATCACCGATCTCGACCCGATGCGCTTCGCGCTGCTGTTCGAGCGCTTCCTCAATCCCGAGCGCGTCTCGATGCCGGACTTCGACATCGACTTCTGCCAGGACCGGCGCGGCGAGGTCATCGACTACGTCCAGAACAAGTATGGCGCCGCCCAGGTGGCGCAGATTATCACCTTCGGAACGCTGCAGGCGCGCGCCGTGCTGCGCGACGTCGGCCGCGTTCTGCAGATGCCCTATGGCCAGGTCGACCGGCTCTGCAAGATGGTGCCGCAGAACCCGGCCAATCCGGTGACGCTGGCGCAGGCAATCGAGGACGAGCCGCGGCTGCGCGAGGCGCGCGACGAGGATCCGACGGTCGCGCAGCTGCTCGGCATGGCGCAGAAGCTCGAGGGCCTCTATCGCCACGCCTCGACCCACGCCGCCGGCATCGTGATCGGCGACCGGCGCCTCGACAAGCTGGTGCCGCTCTACCGCGATCCGCGCTCCACCATGCCGGTCACCCAGTTCAACATGAAGTGGGTCGAGAGCGCGGGTCTTGTGAAGTTCGACTTCCTCGGCCTGAAGACGCTGACGACATTGTCGACGGCGATCAAGCTGATCGCCAAGCGCGGCATCGAGGTCGATCTGGCCGCGATCCCGCTCGACGACCGCGCGAGCTACGACATGCTGACGCGCGGCGAGACGGTTGGCGTGTTCCAGCTGGAAAGCCAGGGCATGCGCAAGGCCCTGATGGGCATGCGGCCGGACCGGTTCGAGGACATCATCGCGCTGGTGGCGCTCTATCGCCCGGGCCCGATGGACAACATCCCGACCTACAACGCCCGCAAGCACGGCGAGGAGAAGCCGGACTACTACCATCCCCTGATCGAGGTCGTGCTGAAGGAGACCTACGGCGTCGTCATCTACCAGGAGCAGGTGATGCAGATCGCGCAGATCCTGTCCGGCTATTCGCTCGGCGAAGCCGACATGCTGCGCCGCGCCATGGGCAAGAAGATCAAGGCGGAGATGGACGCCCAGCGCGACCGTTTCGTCGTCGGCGCCGTCAAGCAGGGGCTGACCAAGGATCACGCCAACACCATCTTCGACATGTTGGCGAAGTTCGCCGACTACGGCTTCAACAAGAGCCACGCGGCCGCCTACGCGCTCGTCGCCTACCAGACCGCCTATCTGAAGGCGAACTATCCGGTCGAGTTCCTCGCCGCGTCGATGACGCTCGACATGGGCAATACCGAGAAGCTGAACGACTTCCGCCGCGAGGCGATGCGCCTCGGCATCACGGTCGAGCTGCCTTCCGTCAACCGCTCCGGCGCGGTCTTCGACGTCGAGGAGGGCCGCATCCTCTATTCGCTCGCCGCCGTGAAGGGCGTCGGCAGCCAGGCGGTCGAGCATCTGGTCGAGGCAAGGGCGGGGCGGCCGTTCCGCGACCTCTCCGATTTCGCCGCGCGCATCAACCCGCGCATCCTGAACAAGCGGACGCTCGAAAGCCTGATCTGCGCCGGCGCGCTGGACGGCTTCAATCCGGACCGCGCCCGCGTCATGGCCGGCGTCGAACGGATGATGGCGATCGGCAACCGGGTGGTCGAGGGCGCGGCGATCGGCCAGGACGAGCTTTTCGGCGGCGGCGGGCAGGGCGAGACGCTGACTCTGCCCGACGTCGATCCGTGGCCGCCGTCGGAACGGCTGCAGCGCGAGCATGCCGTCGTCGGCTTCTATCTGAGCGCCCATCCGCTCGACGAATATGCGCCGATCCTGAAGAGCCTGCGCGTGCAGACCTGGGCGGAGTTTTCCGAGGCCGTCCGTCAGGGTGCCGCCGCCGGCCGCCTCGCCGGCACGGTGACGACGCGGCAGGAGCGCAAGACGCGCACCGGCAACCGCATGGGCATCGTCCAGTTCTCCGATCCGACCGGGCAGTTCGAGGCGGTGATCTTCTCCGAGGGTCTGCACGAATATCGCGACCGGCTGGAGCCCGGCCAGTCGGTGATCGTGCAGGTCGGCGCCGAGGATCGCCCCGAAGGCATCAGCGTGCGTATCGTCACGGTGAAGCCGCTCGACCAGATGACCGCCGGCATCAAGCAGCTCCGCGTCTTCCTGCGCAATGACGAGCCGCTGAAGAGCATCGAGCGGCATCTGGCGAAGGGCAGGGGCGACGGCGACGTCAGCCTGGTGCTGATGCTCGACAAGGGCAAGCGCGAGGTCGAGGTCCAGCTCCCCGGCCGCTACCAGCTCTCGCCCCAGATCGCCAGCGCGCTCCGCGCCGTGAACGGCGTCGTGCAGGTCGAGCTGGTTTAGGCCTGGCGGGGCGGAAGGCTGCGCTGCAAGCCTTACGGACCCTCGGCCGTCATCCCTGCGCAAGCAGGGATCCATGCCGACACGCGCTCGGGAGCCCCGCGCGGCATGCAACCCGGCGGAAATGGATCCCGGCTCGGAGGCCGGGATGACGGCGAGCGTGGGGCAGGGGTACGAAGCTCATCCTCCCGAAGTGGGCAGGGCCTCCGCATTCCCACTCTCCCCGCTTGCGGGAGAGGGATGGGGTGAGGGGCTTCGACGCGGTCGGCCCCAGCGGAGCGCCGCGTCGAAGCCGCCCCGGCATCCACCCGGTCCCCGCCCTCCCCATCTTGTGTTGATGCGGTGCGGCGAAACGCTTGCCTTCCCGCCTTTCGCCGCCTATAAGGCGCGCATTCCACACGTGGGGCTCGGGCTCCGGCGGCGATTTGTGAATCGTTCGACGGAACCCACCGGTGTCGCAATCGCGGCTTTCCCCACGGAGGCTTGAACCGGTAAAAGGAGATAGGGCCATGGCTCTTCCGGATTATTCCATGCGTCAGCTGCTCGAGGCAGGCGTTCACTTCGGTCACCAGAAGCATCGCTGGAACCCGAAGATGGCGCCGTACCTCTATGGCGTCCGCAACAACATCCACATCATCGACCTGGCGCAGACCGTGCCGATGCTGCACCGCGCGCTGCAGGCTGTCAGCGACACGGTCGCCGGCGGTGGTCGCGTTCTCTTCGTCGGCACCAAGCGCCAGGCCTCCGAGCCGGTCGCCTCGGCTGCGAAGCGCTGCGCCCAGTACTACGTCAACTCCCGCTGGCTCGGCGGCATGCTGACCAACTGGAAGACGATCTCGAACTCGATCCAGCGTCTGCGCCACCTCGACGAGCTGCTCTCGTCCGACGTGCAGGGCCTGACCAAGAAGGAGCGTCTGACGCTGTCGCGCGAGCGCGACAAGCTCGAGAACGCCCTCGGCGGCATCAAGGACATGGGCGGCATTCCGGACCTCCTGTTCGTCATCGACACGAACAAGGAAGCCCTGGCCATCCAGGAAGCCCGTCGCCTGAACATCCCGGTCGCGGCGATCATCGATTCGAACTCCGATCCCGACGGCATCACCTACCCGATCCCCGGCAATGACGACGCCGGCCGCGCGCTGACGCTCTATGGCGACCTGGTCGCCCGCGCTGCCCTCGACGGCATCCTGCGCGCTTCGGGCCAGGCCGGTGTCGACCTCGGCGCCCAGGACGACGTCTATGACGACGCCATCCCGGCCGAGGAAGTCCAGGGCGAAGAAGCCCCGGCTGCCTGAACCGCCCGCGCCGTCGCCCGCGCATCGGGCGGTGGATCGATCTGAAACAATCGCAGCCGGGCGCCTTCGCCCGGCTGTTCGTTAGAGCAACATGAAACGAGGCAGACGATGACCATTTCCGCTTCGATGGTGAAGGACCTGCGCGAGAAGACCGGCGCAGGCATGATGGATTGCAAGGCCGCGCTGCAGGAGAACAACGGCGACATCGAGGCCGCGATCGACTGGCTGCGCACCAAGGGCCTGGCCAAGGCCGCCAAGAAGGCCGGCCGCGTCGCGGCTGAGGGCCTCGTCGGCGTCGCGTCGTCGGGCAACAAGGCCGTCGCGGTCGAGGTCAACTCCGAGACCGACTTCGTCGCGCGCAACGCCGAATTCCAGAACCTGGTCCAGAAGGTCGCCGAGGCGGCGCTTTCGACCGATGGTTCGGTCGCAGCCGTCGCCGGCGCGTCCTTCGACGGCTCGGACAAGAACGTCGAGCAGGCGATCACCACCGCCGTCGCCACGATCGGCGAGCACATGAACCTGCGTCGCGCCGCTTCGGTCGAAGTCGCGAACGGCGTCGTCGCCAGCTACGTGCACTCGGCCGTCGCGCCGGGCCTCGGCAAGATCGGCGTTCTGGTCGGCCTCGAGTCGACCGGCGACGCGGACAAGCTGCTGGCTCTCGGCCGCCAGATCGCGATGCACATCGCCGCCACCAACCCGCTCGCCGTCCGCAGCGATGAGCTCGACGCCGACGTGGTGGCGCGTGAGCGCTCCGTCTACGCCGAGCAGGCGCGCGAATCCGGCAAGCCGGAAGCGATCATCGAGAAGATGGTCGAGGGCCGCGTCCGCAAGTTCTACGAGGAAGTCGTGCTTCTCTCGCAGGCCTTCGTGATCAACCCCGATCTGACCGTCGAGAAGGCCCTCAAGGCCGCCGAGGCGGATGTCGGCGCGCCGATCGAGCTGAAGACCTTCGTCTCGTTCCGCCTCGGTGAGGGCGTCGAGAAGGAAGAGTCCGATTTCGCGGCCGAAGTCGCTGCCGCAGCCGGCACGAAATAACCGGGGAACACCGGTTCCACCGTGAAAAACAACAGGGCGCTGGATGACAATCCGGCGCCCTTCGTGTATCCGGAGGCGCATTTCATAGAGTGAAGAGGAAGCTAGTATGGCGGAACCGGTCCGTTTTCGACGTGTGCTCCTCAAGGTTTCCGGCGAAGCGCTTCTGGGTGATCAGCCTTTCGGCATCGATGAGAAAGTCATCGACCGGATCGCCGGCGAAGTCGGACAGGCCGTCGAGCTTGGCGTCGAAGTCGGCCTCGTCGTCGGCGGTGGAAATATCTTTCGCGGCATGACCATCGCGAAGGCGGGCGGCAACCGCGTCGCCGGCGATCACATGGGCATGCTGGCGACCGTGATGAACGCCATTGGCATGCATGAGGCGCTCGAGCGTCGCGGCGTCTCGTCGCGCGTGTTCTCGGCGGTGCCGATGCCGACGATCTGCGAGACCTTCAGCCAGCAGCGCGCCGAGCGCGCGCTGAAGCGCTCGAAGGTCGTTCTGTTCGCCGGCGGCACCGGCAATCCCTTCTTCACGACGGATTCGGGCGCGGCGCTCCGCGCTGCCGAGATGGGCTGCGAGGCGCTCTTCAAGGGCACCAATGTCGACGGCATCTATTCGGCCGATCCGCGCAAGGACCCGAACGCCGTCCGCTTCGAGCGCATGACCCATGCGGACGTGCTCTCGCGCGGGTTGCAGGTCATGGATACGGCCGCCGTCGCGCTCGCTCGTGACAACGGCATTCCGCTCGTCGTATTTTCGATCCAGGAACCCAACGCATTCGTCGACATCCTGCGTGGCCAGGGCCGCGCGACGATTGTCGCCGACGATTGATGTCCGCTGCCGCATTGTCGCCGGCGCGCCAAGATATGAGGATGCCATGAACTTCGACGACTTGAAGCGCCGCATGGACGGCGCCGTCTCCGTCCTGAGGACCGAGCTTGCCGGACTTCGTACCGGGCGTGCTTCCTCCAGCATGCTCGACCCGATCGTCGTCAACGCCTATGGCTCGCACATGCCGATCACGCAGCTGGCGACGATCAGCGTGCCGGAGCCGCGCCTGATCATGGTGCAGGTCTGGGACCGCGCCACGGCCGGCGCCGTCGAGAAGGCGATCCGCGAGTCGAGCCTCGGGCTCAACCCGGTGGTCGAGGGCCAGGTGTTCCGCATTCCGATCCCGGAGCTCAACGCCGAGCGCCGCCAGGAATTCGTCAAGGTCGCGCACAAGTATGCCGAGGCGGCTCGTGTCTCGGTTCGCCATGTCCGCCGCGACGGCATTGACGGCCTGAAGAAGAGCGAGAAGGACGGCATGAGCGAGGACGAGAGCCGCAAGCTCTCCGAGAAGGTCCAGAAGCTCACCGACGACACCATTGCCGAGATCGACGCGATTCTCGCGGCGAAGGAAGCGGAGATCATTCAGATCTGATCGGGCGGGGATAGCCATGAACTCGAATGCCGACGATTCGGGTGCCGAGCTCCTGGCGAAACCCTCAGGCGTCGCCGAGGCGCCGCTGAGCGTGCCGCGTCATGTTGCCATCATCATGGATGGCAACGGACGCTGGGCGGTCGGGCGCGGCCTGTCGCGCACCGAAGGCCACCGGCGCGGCATGGAAGCGGTTCGCACCGCCGTCGAGACCTCGCGCGAGCTCGGGGTCGGCTACCTGACCCTGTTCAGCTTCTCCTCCGAGAACTGGTCGCGGCCGCCGCTCGAGGTGCAGTTCCTGTTCGGGCTGCTGCGCCTGTTCATCCAGCGCGACCTGGCCGAGCTGCACCGCAATGGCGTGCGCGTCACCGTCATCGGCGACCGCGTCAAGCTCGCCGCCGACATTCGCTCGCTGCTGGACAAGGCCGAGGCGCTGACGCGCGACAACACGGGCCTCCGCCTCGTCATCGCCTTCAACTACGGCTCGCGCGACGAGATCGTGCGCGCGACGCGGCGGATGGCCGAGGCGGTCGCCGCCGGACATCTGGCGCCGGACGCGATCTGTGAGACGACGATCACGTCCTATCTCGACACCGCCGGCATGCCCGATCCGGATCTGGTCATCCGCACCAGCGGCGAGATGCGCCTGTCCAATTTCCTGCTCTGGCAGGCGGCCTATGCCGAACTCGTCTTCATGCCGGCCTTCTGGCCCGATTTCGATCGGGCTGCCTATATTCAGGCGGTCGAGGAATATACGCGCCGCGCGCGGCGTTTTGGCGGGATTGCCGCCCGGAGGAGCGGTTGAAATCCCATCATCCCGCGGGTTCGCCCGCGCAGGGCGGCCAGGCGGGGCGGAGCGAATTCCGGCTGCGGCTGCTGTCTGCCGCCGTTCTCATTCCGGTCGCGCTCGTCGCAACCTGGTGGGGCGGATGGCCCGCCTTCCTGCTCGTTGCCCTCGTCGCCGCGATCGTCTTCGCCGAATGGGCCAACATCATCGGCCGCTCGCCCAATCTCCTGCCGTCGACGGCTGATGTCTCGATCGGCACCGCCTTCGTCGCGCTCGCCTCGCTCATTGCCGGCCTGCAGGGGCTCGGCGTCGGTCTCGCGGTGCTCATCGCCGGCCTCGTCGGCGTGGCGCTGCTGTCGCGTTCGGCCTGGCTCGCCGGCGGCGTCGCCTATGCCGGCGTGCTCGGCATTTCCCTCTGCGCCCTGCGCGCGGACCCGGCCTATGGCCTGGCCTCGGTCACCGTCCTGCTGGTTCTGGTCTGGGCCACGGATAGTTTCGCCTATTTCGCCGGCCGTACCATCGGCGGCGCCAAGCTCTGGCCGCGCGTCTCGCCGAAGAAGACCTGGTCGGGATCGATCGGCGGCCTCGTCGGCGGCGTCGCGTGCGCGGCGATCGTCGCCTGGGCCTTCAGCCTGCGGATCGGCCCCATGCTGATCGTCTGCCTGGCGCTGCTGTCGATCGCGTCGCAGGCGGGTGACCTTTTCGAATCCGCCATCAAGCGCCATTTCGATCGCAAGGACTCCAGCCGGATCATTCCAGGACATGGCGGCATGATGGATCGCGTTGACGGGTTGATCTTCGCAGCCGCCGGCGCGGCGCTGATCGGCTGGCTCAATCTCGGCGAGCAGCAGGTCGGGCAGGGGATGCTGTCATGGTGAGAAGCCCCGCCATCGCGGCCGGTTGGGCGCGCGCGGACAAGGCCCGGCGCACGATCTCCGTCTTCGGCGCCACAGGATCGGTCGGTCGCAGCACGGCCGACGTCATCCAGCAGCATGGCGATGCGTTCGCCGTCGAGGTCGTGACGGCGCAGAGCCGGGTCGACGAGCTGGCCGAGATGGCGGTCCGGCTTGGCGCCAGGCTCGCCGTGATCGGCGACCCCGAGCGCTATGAGGCGCTGCGCGAACGTCTCGCCGGCACCGGAATCGACGTCGCGGCAGGCCCGGCGGCGATCATCGAGGCGGCCTCGCGGCCGGTCGATCTGGTCGTCGCGGCGATCGTCGGCGCGGCGGGGCTGGAGCCGACGCTCGCGGCGATCGAGGCGGGCGCCGACATCGTGCTCGCCAACAAGGAATGCCTGGTCTGTGCCGGCGCGCTGTTCAACCGCCGCGCCGCCGCGGCCAATGTCCGCATCCTGCCGGCCGATTCCGAGCACAACGCCATTTTCCAGTCGCTCGAGGCGGCGAATGTCGGCGCGATCGAGCGGATCACCGTCACCGCGTCGGGCGGTCCGTTCCGGACTGCGACGCTGGAGGAAATGCGGCGCGCCACCCCGGCGCAGGCGCTCAAGCATCCCCGCTGGTCGATGGGGCCGAAGATCTCGATCGATTCGGCGACACTGATGAACAAGGGCCTCGAACTGATCGAGGCGCATCACCTCTTCGGCATCGAATCGGCCCGGCTCGACGTGCTGGTGCACCCGCAATCGGTCGTGCACGGCTTCGTCACCTATGCCGACGGCTCGACCGTCGCCCAGCTCGGCGCCGCCGACATGCGCATCCCGATTTCGCACTGCCTGAGCTGGCCGAAGCGTGTCGCGATCGCAACGCCGCGCCTCGATCTCGCAACCGTTGGTACGCTAACCTTCGAAAAGCCGGATTTGGAGCGTTTTCCAGCACTGTCGATCGCGCGTCATGCGCTCGAAAGTGGGGACTGGGCCACCAATATAGTGAATGCGGCCAACGAGATCGCCGTCGAGGCGTTTCTGGCGGGCGCGATCGAGTTTCTCGAGATCGCGGCGACCGTCGAGGCTGTGCTCGAGCGGGCGGTGGCAACCGTCGGCGGAACCGAATTCGCGACGGTCGACACCGTCCTGGCGCTGGACGCCGAAGGCCGGCGGCTCGCCGGCGAACTGATTGAATTCCGGGGCAGACGCGCCAGTTGATGGCGACGCCGCGGAATCGGAGAGGGTTTGAGGAATGGACTTTCTGGCTCCCCTGGGACATTTCGGATCGAGCACGCTCGGCTACCTGATCCCGTTCCTGTTCGTCCTGACGATCGTCGTGTTCTTTCACGAGCTCGGCCACTTCCTCGTCGCCCGCTGGTGCGGTGTGCGCGTCAAGGCGTTTTCCATCGGCTTCGGCCCGGAACTGATCGGCTTCAACGATCGCCGCGGCACGCGCTGGAAGATCTCCGCCATCCCGCTCGGCGGCTATGTGAAGTTCCTCGGCGATGAGGATGCGGCGAGCACGCCGAGCCGCGAGGCCATCGCCGGTATGTCGGACGAGGACCGCAAGGACACCTTCTTCGCCAAGAATGTTTGGCAGCGCGCGGCGATCGTCGCTGCCGGCCCGATCGCCAATTTCATCCTCGCGATCGTCATCTTCGCCGGCATCTTCACCATCTACGGGCGCGAGACCACTTCGGCGCGCGTCGACCAGGTCGTCTCCGGCGGCGCGGCCGAGACGGCCGGCTTCAAGGTGGGCGACCTCGTGCTGTCGATCGACGGCTCGCCGATCTCCTCCTTCAACGACCTGCAGCGCATCGTCAGCGCCAGCGCCGACGAGAAGCTCACCATCGTCGTCGAGCGCGACGGCGGCGAGGTCACGCTCGAGGCGACGCCGCAGCGCCGCGAGATCACCGATCGCTTCGGCAACGTCCACAAGATCGGCCAGCTCGGTCTGTCGCGCAGCGCCGCCGCCGCGGATGTGAAGCTCGAGCGCTACTCGCTGCCGCAGGCCGTCTGGCTCGGCGCGCAGGAGACGTGGTTCATCGTCGACCGCACCTTCGACTATATCGGCGGCATCTTCACCGGCCGCGAATCGACGGAAGAGCTGGGCGGACCGATTCGGGTGGCGCAGGTCTCGGGGCAGGTCGCGACGCTCGGCGTCGTGGCGCTGATCAACCTGGCGGCGATTCTCTCGGTCTCGATCGGCCTTCTGAACCTGTTCCCGGTGCCGATGCTCGATGGCGGGCACCTGCTTTTCTATCTGTTCGAGATCGTCCGCGGTAAGCCGCTTAGCCCCAAGGCCCAGGACATCGGATTCCGCATCGGCCTGGCGGCCGTGCTGATGCTGATGCTCTTCACAACCTGGAACGATATCATCCACTTGAGCTCTTTGTGACCGAGCGTGGCCGCTTGGCAACGGACGGTTAAATTCCTCTGTGTCAGACTGGTGCTCGGCTTGCGAATGGGTCAGGCGCATGCCACAAAGCTGCAGTCGATCGGTCCGGTTAGCGAATCCTGTACGGGGGGTTCGGACTGGGAAGTCAGAATAGAACAGGGCGTTTGAACCCAATGAATTCCATCAAGACTTTCACGCGGGGAGCCGCTCGTGCCGCGGTAATGACTGTGGCCGTGCCGGTAATCGCCGCGCAGATGTCCGTCATTGGGGCAAGCTCGGCCCATGCCGACGTCGTGCGTAACATCGTCGTCCAGGGTAACACCCGCGTCGATCCCGAGACCGTCCGCAACTATCTGTCGATCCAGCCGGGCCGGAACTTCGGCCCCGCCGAGATCAACGAATCCGTCAAGGCGCTCTACGCGACCGGGCTGTTCTCGGACGTGAAGATCACGCGGCAGGGCAATTCGCTCGTCGTCAGCGTCAAGGAAAACAACATCGTCGGCACCGTCCGCTTCGAGGGCAACAAGAAGCTCAAGAAGGACATGCTGCAGCCGATCATCGAGACGAAGTCTCGCGGCGTGCTGACGCAGGAAAAGCTTGATGGCGACGTCGAGCGCATCAAGGAAGCCTATCGCCGCAACGGCCGTTCCGAGGCTGGCGTCTCGGTCACGACGACGCCGCGCGACAACGGCCGCATCGACGTCACCTTCAAGATCGACGAAGGCTCGCGCACCGGCATTTCGAGCATCAATTTCGTCGGCAACAAGCACTTCTCCAGCGGTCGCCTGCGCGACGTGATGACGACCAAGCGGACGAACATCACCAGCTGGCTGTCCAAGCGCGACCTGTTCGACGAGTCGCGCTTCGAGGCGGACCAGGAGCTGATCCGTCGCCTCTACATGCGCAACGGCTTCGCCGATTTCCGCATCGTCTCGGCCGAGGCCAACTTCAACGAGGCCACCAACCGCTACGATCTGGTCATCACGGTCGACGAGGGTCCGCGCTACCGCTTCGGCACCGTCAATGTCGATTCGTCGATCCCCGAGGTCGATGCCGCCAATCTGAAGGGCCTGGTCCGCACCCGCGAGGGTCGCGTGTTCAACTCGACCCTGATCGAGCGCACGACCGAGGATCTCAGCACGGCAATCGCGCGCAAGGGCTATTCCTTCGCGCAGGTTCGTCCGCGCGGCGATCGCAACTACGAGAACCGCACGATCGACGTCACCTATCTGGTCGACGAAGGTCCGCGCCTCTATGTCGAGCGCATCAACGTTCGCGGCAACACCCGCACGCGTGACTACGTCATCCGTCGCGAGTTCGACCTGTCCGAAGGCGATGCGTTCAACCGCGTCATCGTCGACAAGGCCGAGCGTCGCCTGAAGAATCTCGGCTACTTCAAGACGGTCTCGGTGACGACCCAGCCGGGCAGCGCGCCCGACAAGGTCGTGATCGACGTCAACGTCGAAGACCAGTCGACCGGTTCGTTCCAGATCGGCGGCGGCTACACCACCGATCAGGGCGGCGGCTTCATCGCCCAGGTGTCGATGACCGAGAAGAACTTCCTCGGCCGCGGCCAGTACCTGAAGGTTTCGGTCGGCGGTGGCGTCGACGATCGTACGGCGAACGTCTCGTTCACCGAGCCGTACTTCCTCGGCCGCCGCATGTCGCTCGGCTTCGACGTGTTCTACAACCAGTCGAAGGAAACCGACTTCCGCGCCTACAACATGGACACCTATGGCGGCACCATCCGCCTGGGCCTGCCCATCACCGACGACTTCAACGTCCAGTTCAACTACAAGCTGGTTCAGCGCGACGTGAAGTCGTATGGCAGCCAGTACGCAGCGGACTTCGAGCCGAACAGCAACCTGCTCGAGACGCTCTATCCGCTCGGAACGTGGGTCAACTCGTCGGTCGGTTACCAGCTGACCTATTCGACGATCGACAACATCAACGATCCGCGCGACGGCACCTTCGTCCGCTTCTCGCAGGACTTCGCGGGTGTCGGCGGCGACGGCCAGTTCGTCCGCAGCTCGATCGATGCGCGCTACTACAAGGAACTGTGGCCGGATTCGAACATCGTCGGCTTCCTGAAGGGCGGCGCCGGCAACGTCACCGGCTTCGGCGGCAAGGACGTCGCGGTTCTCGACAACTTCTACCGCGGCGGCGAGACGATCCGCGGCTTCCAGTCGCTCGGTTATGGTGGTCGCGTGCAGGGCAACGCCAGCGATTACGCGGTCGGCGGCAAGAACTACTGGAATGTCACGGCGGAAGCGCAGTTCCCGCTGCCGGCCTTCCCGGAAGAGTTTGGCCTGCGCGGCGCTGTCTTCGCCGATGCCGGTTCGCTCTGGGGTCAGGACGATCTCAACGGCCTCAACGTGCAGGACAGCTCGCTCGTCCGTTCGTCGGTCGGTGCGTCGATCATCTGGAACTCGCCGTTCGGTCTGCTCCGCGCGGACTTCGCCGAGGCGCTTACCAAGGCGGACTGGGACAAGACCCAGGTGTTCCGCTTCAGCGCTGGCACGCAGTTCTGATAGCCTCTATAGAGAGTTGCAAGGCCGCCGGGTGAGCCGGCGGCCTTTTCTGTTTGTGGACCTTCACGGCATGGCTGATCCCGTCTTTTTCGCGCCGTCAGGGCCGATGACCCTCGACGATATCGTTGCCCTGACCGGGGCGCGGATCGCCAACGGCATCGATGGATCCCGCATCATCCGCGGTGTCGCGCCGCTGGATCAGGCGCGCGCCGCCGATCTGACCTTCATCGACAATCCGCGCTATCTGCCCTTGCTCGCCGACACCCACGCGGCGGCGTGCTTCTGTTCGCCGAAGCAGGTTGCCTCCGTACCGGCCGGCGTCGCCGCGCTCGAAGCGGCCAAGCCTTACGAGGCTTATGTCGCGGTGCAGACGAAGCTCTATCCGACCGCGCTGCGGCCGGCGCTCGTCTATGGCGCGGGCATCGCGCCGGGCGCGCATGTGCATGAGACGGCTCGGCTCGAGGCCGGCGTCACGGTCGAGCCCGGCGCCGTCGTCGGCGCGGGCGCGGAGATTGGCTCCGGCACCATCATCGGGCCGGGCGCCGTCATCGGCGCCGGCGTCCGAATCGGTCGGGACAGTTCGATCGCCGCCGGAGCGACCGTCACCAACGCCTTGATCGGAAACAGGGTTATCCTGCATCCGGGCGTGCGCGTCGGCCAGGACGGCTTCGGCTATCTGATGGGTCCGAAGGGCCATGCCAAGGTGCCGCAGATCGGCCGCGTCGTCATCCAGGACGATGTCGAGATCGGCGCCAACACGACGGTCGACCGCGGCGCCAACCGCGACACGGTGATCGGCGAGGGCACCAAGATCGACAATCAGGTTCAGGTCGGACACAACGTCGTCATCGGCCGGCACTGCGTCATCGTCTCGATGGTCGCGCTCGCCGGCAGCGTCACGCTCGGCGATTTCGTCGTGCTCGGCGGCCAGGTCGGCGTCAACGGCCATGTGACGATCGGTTCCGGCGCCCAGGTCGCCGCGACCTCGAGCGTCAAGGACGACCTCGCTCCCGGCGGCCGCTATGGCGGCACCCCGGCGCGAGGCATCAAGGAATGGTTCCGCGAGGAGGTGGCCTTGCGCCGCCTCGCCCAGCGCGAAGCCAGGACAGGACACAAGGATACCCAGGGGGACTGAGCCCATGACCGTGACCGAAGAGACGAAAGAGCTCGGATCGGCTGATATCCAGAAGATCCTGGAGCTGTTGCCGCATCGCTATCCGTTCCTGATGGTCGATCGCATCGTCGACATCGACCGCGACGAGAGCGCCAGGGGACTGAAGAACGTCTCCTTCAATGAGCCGCATTTTCAGGGTCACTTCCCCGGCCATCCGGTGATGCCGGGCGTTCTGATCCTCGAGGGCATGGCGCAGACGGCCGGTGCGATCTGCATCGCCAACGCGGCCAAGGACGGCCCGCCGCGCGTCGTCTACCTGATGACGATCGACGGCGCGAAGTTCCGCAGGCCGGTGGTGCCGGGCGACGTGCTCGAATATCACGTCCGCAAGACGCGTTCGCGCGGTGCCGTCTGGAAATTCCAGTGCGAAGGCATCGTCGCCGGGGCCAAGGTCGCAGAGGCTGAGATCAGCGCCATGCTGATCGATCAGTGAACGGAGCTTCATGAGCAACATTCATCCCACTGCCGTCATCGAGGACGGCGCCCGTCTCGGCGCCGATGTCCGTGTCGGTGCATTTTCGCTGATCGGCCGCGACGTGGTTCTCGGCGACGGCGTCGTGGTCCAGAACCACGTGTCGATCACCGCCCGCACGACGGTGGGCGAGGGGACGACCATTCACCCCTTCGCCTCGATCGGCGGCAACCCGCAATCCGTCCACTACAAGGGCGAGCCGGGGCTGGTGACGATCGGCAAGAACTGCGTCATCCGCGAGAACGTCACGATCAGCATCGGCTCGGTCGGCGAGCGGCGCGAGACCAGGATCGGCGATCGCTGCTTCCTGATGACGGGCGTGCACATCGCGCATGACTGCTCGCTCGGCAACGACGTCATCATGGCGAATTGCGCCACGCTCGGCGGCCATGTCGAGATCGGCAACAACGTGTTCCTCGGCGGCCTCTGCGCGCTGCATCAGTTCGTGCGCGTCGGCGACCAAGCGATCATCGGCGGTCTCTGCCCGATCTGGCACGACGTGATCCCGTTCGGCGCCGTGCGCGAGGGCGCCGAAGGCCTCGGCGGCCTGAACATCATCGGCCTGAAGCGTCGCGGTTTCGACCGGCCGCAGATCCAGCGCCTGCGCGCCGCCTATCGCGACCTGTTCTTCGGGCCTGGCCAACTCGCCGAGCGCATCGAGACGGTCGCCGATCGCTACCAGGACGATGCCAACGTCATGCATGTCGTGAGCTTCATCCGCCAGCGCGGCAAGCGCCGCCTGACGGTGCCGCGCATCGTGGCGGCTGAACATCACGACGCGGACGCGTGAGAGGCCGGCCGTGACGGAAGCGGCCGTCCCATCCCCGAGCGAGCCCGACTTGGGCACGCTCGGCATCATCTGTGGCGGCGGCGCCTTTCCGATCGTCGTCGCCGAGGCCGCTCTGAAGGCCGGCCGCAAGGTCTTCCTGCTGCCGATCTACGGCTTCGCGGAAGCCGCGGCCGTCGAGCGCTATCCGCATGAGTGGATCCATATCGGCGCCTTCGGCAAGCTGTCCGGCGTGTTGCGCCGCAATGGCTGCCGCCAGGTTGTCTTCGTCGGCACCGTGCTCAGGCCGCGCATTTCCAGGCTTCGCGTCGACTGGGGCTCGCTGAAGCTGCTGCCGCGCGTGCTCGGCATGTTCCGGGGTGGCGACGATCATCTCCTCACTTCCGTCGGCCGGATTTTCGAGGAGCACGGCTTCGAGCTGGTCGGCGCGCATCAGATCGCGCCTGACATCCTCGTGCCGCCCGGCGTGCTCGGCGCGCACCAGCCGCGGGAAGAAGACATCGATGCGGCGCATTTCGGCCAGGAGGTCGTGCGCGCGCTCGGGCCCTTCGATATCGGCCAGGGCGTCGTCGTCGGCGGAAGGCGGATTCTCGCCGTCGAGGCGGCCGAGGGCACGGATCTGATGCTCGAGCGCTGCCGCGATCTGCGCGCCAATGGCCGCATCAAGCTCGGTCACAAGTCCGGCGTGCTGGTGAAGGCGCCGAAGCCCGGACAGGACCGCAGGCTCGACCTGCCGTCGATCGGTCCCCGGACGATCGAGCTCGCCGCCGAGGCGGGGCTCGCCGGCGTCGCCGTCGAGGCCGGCGGGGTCATCGCCGCCAATATCGAGGATATCGTGCGCATCGCCGACGAGACGGGACTTTTCATCGTCGGGCTCGATCGATGAGCCTGCCCGCCGTTCGACCGCTCGACGTCTTCCTCATCGCGGGCGAGGAATCCGGCGACATCCTCGGCGCCGGGCTGATGCGCTCGCTGGACGGCCAATGGAGCGGCGCGCTGTCGTTTCGCGGCGTCGGCGGCCATCGCATGATCGACGAGGGCCTCCGCAGCCTCTATCCGATGGACGACCTGACGGCGATGGGTTTTGGCGCGGTGATCGCCAAGCTGCCGACGATCCTGAAGCGCATGCGGCAGACCGTGGAGGCGATCGTCGCCAATCCGCCCGACATTCTCGTGCTGGTCGACGCGCAGGATTTCAACCGCCGCGTGGCGGGCCGCGTGCGCAAGCGGCTGCCGAACCTGCCGATCGTGAAATATGTCGCGCCGACGGTCTGGGCCTGGCGGCCGGGCAGGGCGCGCAAGATGTACGGCACGATCGATCATGTGCTGGCGCTGCTGCCGTTCGAGCCGGAGGTGATGCGGCGTCTCGGCGGGCCTGCGACGACCTATGTCGGCCATCCACTCCTGAGCGAAATCCCGGAGCTGCAGCCGAGCGCGGCCGATCTCGCGGTTAGAGACGGCGCGCGGCCGACCGTTCTCGTCCTTCCCGGCAGCCGGCGCATGGAGCTCTCGCGCCTCTCCGGCCCGTTCGGCGCCGCGCTCGGGCTGCTGAGCCAGCGTGGGCAGGCATTCGACCTGGTGCTGCCGACCTTGCCACGCCTCGAGGCCATGGTGCGCGAGGCGACGCGCGACTGGCCGGTTCAGCCGGTGATCGTCACCGGCGAGGAAGCGAAGCTCGCCGCCTTCCGCCGGGCGCGAGTGGCGCTCGCGGCCTCCGGCACGGTGACGCTGGAGCTGGCGCTCGCCGGCGTGCCGCTCGTCGCCGGCTACCGGGTCTCCGATTGGGAGGCGCAACTTGCCAAACGCTTCATCGTCGGGCGTTTCGCCACGCTGCCGAACATCATTCTCGAAGGCCCCTATGTGCCGGAGCTGATCCAGCACGACTGCACGCCGGAGAAGCTCGCTGACGCGCTGGCGCCGCTGATCGCCGACGGCCCGGCGCGCCAGGCCCAGCTCGACGGCTTCGCCCGCCTCGACGCGCTGATGAGCACGGGCGGCGTCCGCCCCTCCGAACGCGCCGCGGCGACAGTGCTGGCGGTTCTGGCGCAAGCTCGCGCCGCCGGCTGAGGGGCGGGGCGCCCCGCGTGGTGCGCCCCGACGTTTCATTCTCGCGCTCCGTCTCCCATGCCACCCTCGCCGTCATCCCGGGCTTGACCCGGGATCCATTCAGCCGGGTTTGACCGGCGTGAAACTCCCGATTCCGCGGCTGTATGGATCCCTGCTTTCGCAGGGATGACGGTGGAGCGTGCGACCGATCGGGCAGCGAACGAGCGCGGCCGAAAAACAAAAAGGGCGCCCGAGGGCGCCCTTTTGCATTCTTGGTCGAAGGCTCAGTGGCGCTTCGAGACCGGGACGTAGTCGCGGGCCGGGGCGCCGGTGTAGAGCTGGCGCGGACGGCCGATGCGCTGGCTCGGATCCTCGACCATTTCCTTCCACTGCGCGATCCAACCGACGGTGCGGGCGAGCGCGAACAGCACGGTGAACATGGTCGTCGGGAAACCGAGCGCCTTCAGCGTGATGCCCGAGTAGAAGTCGATGTTCGGGTAGAGCTTCTTCTCGACGAAATACTCGTCGTGCAGCGCGATGCGCTCCAGCTCCAGCGCCACTTCGAGGATCGGATCATCGGTGATGCCGAGCTCGCCGAGCACCTCATGGCAGGTCTTCTGCATGATCTTGGCGCGCGGGTCGTAGTTCTTGTAGACGCGGTGGCCAAAGCCCATCAGGCGGAACGGATCGTTCTTGTCCTTGGCGCGGGCGATGTATTCCGGAATGCGATCGACGGAGCCGATCTCCTGCAGCATGTTGAGCGCCGCTTCGTTGGCGCCGCCATGCGCCGGGCCCCAGAGGCAGGCGATGCCGGCCGCGATGCAGGCGAACGGGTTGGCGCCCGACGAGCCGGCGAGGCGGACCGTCGAGGTCGAGGCGTTCTGCTCGTGGTCGGCATGCAGAATGAAGATGCGGTCCATCGCGCGGGCGAGGATCGGGTTCACCTTGTACTCTTCCGCCGGCACGGCGAAGCACATGCGCAGGAAGTTCGACGCGTAGTCGAGCGAGTTCAGCGGGTAAACGAAGGGCTGGCCGACATGGTATTTGTAGGCCATCGCCGCGATCGTCGGCATCTTGGCGATCAGGCGGAGCGACGCCACCATGCGCTGATGCGGATCCGAGATGTCGGTCGAGTCGTGGTAGAAGGCGGAAAGCGCGCCGACCACGCCGACCATGACGGACATCGGATGCGCGTCGCGGCGGAAGCCGGTGAAGAAGCGCGACATCTGCTCGTGGACCATCGTGTGATAGGTCACGCGCTGATCGAAATCGGCCTTCTGGGCGGCGGTCGGAAGCTCGCCGTAGAGCAGGAGATAGCAGGTCTCGAGGAAGTCGCCGTTCTCGGCGAGCTGCTCGATCGGATAGCCGCGATAGAGCAGGACGCCCTTGTCGCCGTCGATGAAGGTGATCTTGCTGTCGCAGGCGCCGGTGGACGTGAAGCCGGGGTCATAGGTGAAGCGACCGGTCTTGGCGTAGAGCGCACCGATGTCGATGACGTCGGGCCCCAGCGTGCCTTGCTTAACGCCGAAATCCCAGGTGTCGTCGCCGATCGTAAGTGTCGCCTTGGTTTCGCTCATGAAACCTACCCCCTTGCGGAAATGTGTGTTCGGGCGGGTGCTGGCGCGTCGGTCGCCGGAATGGCGAGGGGCGCGTTACCAGAGGAATTTACGGTCCTCTGGGTATCCGATTTATTGCATCGCGGCAAGCGGCCGGAGCGGGAGCTATTATAAGGTTCTGGTATCAATAAAAGCGCCGCGGCGAAGTGGTGCAAAACCGCCGCGGCGCTTGATTTTATCGGGCCTGGTCGGCGATGCGGCCGAGGCTCTCCTCGCGGCCGAGAACGATCAGCACGTCGAAGATACCCGGCGAAGTGGCGCGGCCGGTAAGCGCTGCACGCAAGGGTTGCGCGATCTTGCCGAGCTTCAGCTCGCGCGACTCGGCAAAGGCCTTGACCGCCTCTTCCGTCGCCTCGACGGTCCATTCCGCAACGGTTTCCAGCACCGCGTGCACGTCCTTCAGGAGCGCGCGCGCCGCGTCGTCGAGAATGGTCGAGGCCTTCTCGTCGAGGAGCAGTGGGCGCTGCACCATCAGGAAATTGGCGCCGTCCTTCAGCTCGACCAGCGTCTTGGCGCGGTCCTTGAGGCCCGGAAGCGCCATGCGGAGCTGCTCGGTCTTCTCCGGCGTCAGCTGCACGGCCATCCCTTCGCCACCCGGCAGATAGGGCAGGGTGTCGATGAAGATCTTCAGCAGCGTCTCGTCGTCCGTCGCGCGCATGTAGTGGCCGTTCAGATTCTCGAGCTTCGCGAAATCGAAGCGGGAGGCGGAGCGGCCGACATCGACGATGTCGAACCACTCGATCATCTGCTCGAGCGACATGATCTCGTCGTCGCCATGCGCCCAGCCCAAGCGGACCAGATAGTTGCGCATCGCCTCGGGGAGGTAGCCCATGGCGCGATAGGCATCGACGCCGAGGGCGCCATGGCGCTTCGAGAGCTTGGCGCCGTCCGAGCCGTGGATGAGCGGGATATGGGCCATGACAGGCACTTCCCAGCCCATCGCCTGGTAGATCACCATCTGGCGCGCGGCATTGGTCAGGTGGTCGTCGCCGCGGATGACGTTGGTGACGCCCATGTCGTGGTCATCGACGACGACGGAAAGCATGTAGGTCGGGTTGCCGTCGGAGCGCAGCAGCACGAGATCGTCGAGATCCTTGTTCGGGATCACGACGCGGCCCTGGACCTGATCCTCGATCACGGTCTCGCCGTCGAGCGGCGTCTTGATGCGGATGGCGGGCTTGACGCCGGCCGGCGCCTCGGACGGGTCGCGGTCGCGCCAGGTGCCGTCATAGCGCGGGGCGCGGCCCTCGGCGCGCGCCTTCTCGCGCATCGCGTCGAGCTCGGCAGGCGTGCAGTAGCAGCGATAGGCCTTGCCGGCGGCCAGCAGTTCCTCGACCACCTCGCGATGGCGCGGCGCGCGGGCGAACTGGAACACCGTCTCGCCCTCCCAGTCGAGGCCGAGCCACTTCAGGCCGTCGAGGATCGCGTCGATCGCCGCGTCGGTCGAGCGCTCGCGATCGGTGTCCTCGATGCGGAGCAGCATCTTGCCGCCCGTGTGTTTCGCATAGAGCCAGTTGAACAGGGCCGTGCGCCCGCCGCCGATGTGGAGGAAGCCGGTTGGAGAGGGGGCGAAACGGGTGACAACTGGTTTGGACATGAGGGGTTCCAGATGTGCGGGAAGCCGCAAGGGGCATGGATTCTCGCCACTCGGCGAACTGCGGTGGGTCATGTAGCATAGCGGGGCGCTCGGGCGAAAGGCGGGGGCCATGGCCGAAAGCGATCCGCACCCAATTGAAGGCGTCCGCGACCCGCCGGCGCCGGATTTCGCGCGCCGGTGGCAGGCGCCGGCGGACGCTCGCTTTGCCGCGCGCCTCGCCGACCGCCTCGACCTTCTCCGCCTCGGCATCGGCGCATGGCTGGAGCGCGAGATCGAGGCGGGGCGCGGCTTTCTCTGGCTTCCGGTCGCCTTCGGCGTCGGCTCGCTTCTCTATTTCGCGCTCCCCTCCGAGCCCTCGGCGGTGGCGCTCTCCCTGCTGGCGCTCGTCCTCTGGGGCATGGCCTGGGCCGGGCGCCGTCGGGCCGGCCTGGTGCGGCTCGTGCTCCTGCTCGCCATGGTGGCGACCGGGGCGACCGCGAGCAAGCTGCGCACCGATGCGCTCGCGACGCGGGTGCTGGAGCGGCAGGTGACCGGCACGGTCACCGGCTGGGTCGAGGCGCGCAAGGCCCGGCGCGGCGGCTACCGCCTGACGATCCTCGTCGCCGGCCTGGACGCGCGACGGATCACGACCATCCCGCAACGCGTCACCGTGACGGTTCGCGGCCGCGACGTGCCGAAGGTGGGCGAGGGGATCTCGGCGCTCGCCCGGCTCCGCCCCGCCTCCGGTCCGGTCCTGCCGGGCGGCTATGATTTCGCCCGCGATTCCTTTTATCGCGGCGTCGGGGCCACGGGCTTCGCCTATGGCAAGGTGAAGCGGGTCGATCTCGGCCCGGCGCCGCTGTCGATCCGGCTGCGCGCGCCGCTGGAGGACATCCGCGAGGCGATCCGCGCCCGCATCGACGCGTCGCTGACCGGCGAGAGCCGCTACGTCGCCACGGCGCTGATCATCGGCGATGCCGGCGGCCTGTCGGAGAAGACGGAGGACGAGCTGCGCCTGTCGGGGCTCGCCCACATCCTCTCCGTCTCCGGCCTGCACATGGCGCTCGTCTCCGGCGCCATCTATTGGACGGTCCGGGCCGGGCTCGCTCTGGTGCCGGCGCTGGCGCTCCGGCGGCCGATCAAGAAATGGGCCGCCATCGCGGCGCTGCTGCTCAGCGGCTTCTACCTGCTGATCTCCGGCCTCGATGTCGCGGCGCAGCGCTCCTTCGTCATGACCTCGATCGCCTTCCTCGCCATCCTGGCCGACCGGCGGGCGATCTCGATGCGCAATGTCGCGCTCGCCGGGCTGGTCGTGCTCGCCGTGACGCCGGAAAGCATTCTCTCGGCCAGCTTCCAGATGTCGTTCGCCGCCACCGTGGCGCTCGTCGCCGGCTTCGAGCTCATGGCCGAGCGGCATCGGCGGCGCCTGGCGACGAACGCGTCGCTGCCGCGAGGCCGCGCCGCGCTCCTCTCGCGACGGCTGCTGCTCTTCGGCGGCGGCATGGTGGTGACCTCGCTTCTCGGCGGGCTCGGGACGACGCCCTTCGCGCTCTATCACTTCCAGCGCATGGCGCCGCTCTCGATCCTCGCCAATGTCGCGGCGATGCCGCTGACCGATTTCCTCGTCATGCCGGCGGCGCTGATCGCCGTGCTCCTCATGCCGTTCGGGCTGGAGGCGCCGCCGCTCGCCATCGTCGGCTGGGGCATCGACGGCATGCTCGTCGTCGCCGCCAAGGTCAGCGAATGGTCCGGCCAATCGGGCGGCGCCGCCATGCCGAGCGCCACCGCGCTTCTCATCTTCATCGCCGGCTTCGCCTGGCTGGCGCTCTGGCGCGAGCGCTGGCGGCTCGCCGGGCTGGCGCCGATGGTCCTTGGCGCCGCCCTGGCGCTCTATCCGGCGCGGCCAGGCCTGCTCGTCAGCGCCGACGGCCGCCAGATCGCGCTGCGCGGCGAGGACGGCCGCTATTCGATCGTCGCCCGCAAGCAGGACCGCTTCGTCACCGACATCTGGCTGCGCTCGGACGGCGATCCGCGCGACGCGGCGCTTCCCGGCGTCGTGCAGGCCGGCGGATGCGACGCCTCCGGCTGCGTCGGCCGGCTGCCGGATGGCGGCCTCGTGGCGCTGGCGCTCGACCGCTCCGCGTTTGAGGAGGATTGCCGGCGCGCGGTGCTGATCGTCAGCCCGCTCGCAGTGCCGGCGAGCTGCGGCCTGCACACGGCCGTCCTCGACCGGCACGCGCTGAACCGCGCCGGCTCGATCGCCCTTATCCAGCGCGAGGGGATTCTCTCCGGCCCGGTGGAGGGGCTGGGCAACTCGGCCGCGCCGGAGGACCCGGCCAAGGCTATCGCTCCGAACGGCCTGACCGCCCCGGACGAGGCAATCGCGTCGAATGCTCCGATCGCCCCAGCTGACGGATTCCTTCCCGCCGATCCGCGCTCGTCCAATACGGCGGCGGTCTCCGCGACCGCCGAGGCGGTCATCCTGGACACCGGGACGGCCCGGCCGCCAGCTCGGGACGATGAAACGGAGAGCCGCGCCGCCGACGCGGCGGATGTCGGGGATCTTGCCGCCGCCGAGGCGTCTGGAACCGACGCCGGAGCCGCGGCGGGCGCGCTGCCTCCCGACCGGCAAAGGTCAGTCATTGCGTTGGGGCGCGGCGATCCCGAGGCTTTGGCGAGTGTAGTCGAGGGGGCTTCCCGGCCCGGAGCGGCGGAACCCGTCCCTGTCCTGTCCGCGCCGGCCCAAACCGAATTGTCCGATGTCCCCGAGGCCGATCCGCCGGAGCGCTATGCACGGGAGCGCTTGGCTCGAGAGCGCAATGCCGAAGCGCGCGATGCCGAGCAGCGCTATGCCGACCAGGGCGATGCCAAAGAGAACGCTCTCCAGGACCGCGAGGTCGAGCGCAGCGCTGACGATGAAGACGTGCTGCCCCCGACGGTCGTCGAAGCGCCGTCCCAATCCGAGCTGCGGCCGGTCCAGCTTGCTGACCGCTTCGAGGTCCTGACCGCCTATGCCCCGGTGCGCCGGCCGTGGATGCCGCGCTATGAGCCGGGGCCGGACGATCAGTAGGTGCGCAGCAGGCCGACCAGCTTGCCCTGGATGCGGACCCGGTCGGGCCCGAAGATGCGCGTCTCATAGGCCGGGTTGGCGGCTTCGAGCGCGATCGACGCGCCCTTGCGGCGGAGCCGCTTCAGCGTCGCCTCTTCCTCGTCGACCAGCGCGACGACGATGTCGCCGGAATCGGCATTGTCGCTCTTGCGGATGAGCACGGTGTCGCCGTCGAGAATGCCGGCCTCGATCATCGAATCGCCGCGCACTTCGAGGGCGAAATGCTCGCCGGCGCGCAGCATTTCCGGCGGAACGGAGATCGAATGGCTCTGCGTCTGGATGGCCGAGATCGGCACGCCGGCGGCGATACGGCCCATCACCGGGATGATGACGGGCTGCGCGAGATCCGGCATTTCTTCGACCGGGCGGACCCGGCCGAGGCTGCCTTCGATCACGCTCGGCGAGAAGGCCTGCTTCTTCGGCCGCGCCAGCGTCGGCGTCATCGTCTCGGGCAGGCGGACGACCTCGAGGGCGCGGGCCCGGTTGGGCAGGCGGCGGATGAAGCCACGTTCCTCCAGCGCCTTGATCAGGCGATGGATGCCGGACTTGGAGCGCAGGTCGAGCGCGTCCTTCATTTCGTCGAAAGAGGGAGGGACGCCTGCTTCCTTCAGTCGCTCGTTGATGAACAGGAGAAGTTCATACTGCTTCCGAGTGAGCATGGTGATCTCGCGCTGCGGGCCTTGCCAAGGGGGACGACAGAATCGTCAAGGTACAAAACGCGAACAGAATAACTGTTCCCCATGCGTTCCGCAAGGCAGCGCGGCAGAAGGGCGATCGCGGGACGGCGCTTGACGCGCGATCGCGGGACGGAGGCGGGCGATCATCGTCCGCCTCCGATATCGAGAACCGGGGCTCCGCTTCGAGCGCGGGCGGCCGGGATCCCGACTACATCGTCGTCCAGCCGCCGTCGCAGGGCAGGATGACGCCGTTGATGTTCGGCGAGTCGTCCGAGAGAAGCCAGAGGATGGAGTGGACGATGATGTCAGGCTCCACCGACGGCGGCGCGGTCTCAAGGATCGGGGCCGTGATCTCCTTGGCATAGTCCGAGCGGAAGCGCGTATCCATGCCCGTCTTGACGCCGCCCGGCGCGACCACGTTGGAGCGGATGCCCTTGGTGCCGTAGTAGAAGGCGATCGATTTCGCGAGGCCGTTCAGCCCGTGCTTGGAGCTGGTATAGGCGACGCCCGACAGCGACGAGCGGAAGGAGGCCTCGGACGAGACGAAGGCGAAATTGCCTTTGCCGCGGGCGAGCATCTGCGGCAGCACCGCGCGGGCGAGCCGCATCGGCGCCGTCAGATTCAATTCGAACACCTTGTACCAGGTGGCGTCGTCCATCTCCGCCGGCGGCAGCCAGCCGTCGGTGATGCCGGCGATGTTCGCCACGCCGTCGATCCTGCCGTCGCCCGCGGCGGCGAGGGTGTCGATGAAGGCCTGCTCGGTCAGGTCGCCGGCCACGGCGACGATGCTTCCGGCCGGCGCCTGCTGCGCCAGGCTCTCGAGGTTGGCGGCCGAGATGTCGGCGGCGAGGACCCGCGCGCCCTCGGCGGCGAGGCGAAGCGCCGTGGCGCGGCCGATGCCGGCGCCGGCTCCGGTCACGATGATCGTCTGGCCCGTGAACCGGCCTGCGGACTGCGTCATGGTCTGGCACTCACATTCTGGCACGTATGGAAGTTTGGTAGGGATCGGCGGCTCGCGGCCCGGACGGGAGGGATCCGGGCCGCGACGAAGCGGATCAGAGGCGCAGCGCCGCCTTGGAGACGTCTTCCCAGGACTCCCAGGTGCGGATGCGGTCGGCGTAGATGTCTTTGACCAGCGGCAGCAGGTCGCCGAGGATCAGCCGGAGCGGCGGCTTGTCGGAATCGACGAGCTTCAGGATCGCAGGCACCGTGGCGCGGGGATCGCCGAGCTGGTCGGCGGTGAGGCGCTCGGCGAGTTCCTCGCGGACGACGTTGTAGGCGGCGATCTCGGGCGCCTGCTTCATCGTCGGGCCCTCGAGGAAGCTGGTGGCGTATCCGGCCGGCTCGATCAGGGTCACCTTGATGCCGAACCGCTCGACCTCGCCGGCGAGCGCCTCGACGATGCCCTCGACCGCGAATTTCGCGCCCTCATAGATGCCGGCCGTCGGCAGGGCGACGACGCCCGCCACGCTCGACATCTGCAGGATGTGGCCGAAGCCCTGCTCGCGCAGCAGCGGCAGCGCCGCCTGGATCACCCAGAGCGAGCCGAAGACGTTGGTCTCGAAGGTGGCGCGGACGTCTTCCGCGGCGACTTCCTCTACCGCGCCCATGCAGCCATGGCCGGCATTGTTGAGGACGACGTCGAGGCGTCCGAAGCGCGCGGCAGCCTCGGCGACGGCGCGGGCGACGCCGTCGCGGTCGGTGACGTCGAGCGACAGGACCTGCAGCGTGTCGGGATATTGCCGCGCCAGATCGTCGAGGGCGGCGGTCTTGCGCACGGCGGCCGCGACGCTGTCGCCACGCGCCAGCGCCGCCTCGACCCAGATGCGCCCGAAGCCGCGGCTCGCGCCGGTGATGAACCAAACCTTGGAAGTCGTCATGACGAGCCTCGAAGCGATGTTGTAGGGGTGGGGATCGCCTTTACGATTTAACGTTTTTGGTATTTTTGTCAAATTGTGAGGCAGGCCGGGGGCACGAGAGGGATGCGCGGATGGTCGATCGCCTGCGTGTCGCGATGGCGGTCTCTCGGCTCGATTCGCGACGGTTTGCTGCCACTTCCGATGCGATCGGCGAGCCTGGCCCTCGGACAGCCGGCCCGTACCACCGGCGCTCGGGACTCAACCCATGGGCGATCCGGCAGCCCCGACCGCTACCTATTGTAATTTACAATTTTTGTTGATATGTAAAGTTCATGACCGAAACCAAGACCCGATCCGATGCCGACCGGCGTCAGCAGATTGCACAGGCCGCGAGCGAGGTGTTCATCCGCTACGGCCTGGCGCGCACCACCATGAGCGACATCGCCGCCGCCGCCGGCATTTCGCGGCCGACGCTCTATGCGAGCTTCCTGCAGAAGCGGGACGTCTTCGGCGCGGTCATCGATCTCATCGTCTCGCGAAAGCTGGCGCAGCTCGCCGAGGAAATCCCGCGCGAGCCGGACCTGGCGTCAAAGCTCCGGCGTGTCTGCCTGTCCTGGGCGCTGGAAGGGTTCGATCTGGTCCGGGCCAACCCGGACGCCAGGGACATGTTCGACATCAGCTTCGAACCGGTGCGGCGCAGCCATATCGTGTTCGGGCGGATGGTCTCGGAAGTTCTCGCCGACGCGGGCAGGGCGGAGCCGGATCTGACGGGCCAGATGATGGTCGCCGCGATCCGCGGCTTCAAGGAGCTGGCGGACGATCGCGAGATCCTCTGCAACATGATCGTCCGGCTTTGCGATGCCGTCGCCGCCTCGTGAACGACGCAACCCTCGTGAACGACGCATGCGGAGGTGGCGCGTGATCTATGCACTCGTTGCGGCTGTCGTCCTGATGACGTTGCTGGGGGCGGGGTTCACCCGCGCCTATGCCGTGTTCGGCGGCAAGCCGGGTCCGTACGAGACGTCGGAGCAGTACAGCAAGGGCAAGTTCTGGCATCCCGAGGCGGTCTGGACCGATACGATGCGCGGCCTGGTGCGGGAATTCCGCTATACGTCCGACGCGGCGCCGGCGCGGGCGTTCCAGGCGCCGCCGATCGTGCCGGTCGAGGACGCGCCATTCGCGATCACCTGGTTCGGCCATTCCTCGATGCTGCTCGCCCTCGACGGCAAGAAGATCCTGATCGATCCGATCCTCGGCGAGCGCGTGTCGCCGGTCCCCTTCATCGGGCCGAAGCGCTTCTTCGACGTCGGGCCGTCGGCCGATCTCCTGCGCCAGGTCGACCTCGTGCTGATCTCGCACGATCACTACGACCATCTCGACTATCCGGCGATCCTCGCCATGAAGAACATGACGGCGCGGTTCGTCGTTCCCTTGGGTGTCGGCGCGCATTTGCGCCGCTGGGGCATTTCGCCGGAGCGGATCGTCGAGATCGACTGGTGGGAGCCGGCCAAAATCGACGGCATCACGGTGACGGCGACGCCCGCGCGGCATGGTTCGGGCCGTGTCTCGCCCTTCGCCTCGAACACGCTCTGGGCCGGTTTTGCCATCGCCGGCGCGAAGCATCGCGTCTGGTATTCGGGCGATACCGGCTGGCAGAGCCAGTTCGCCGAGATCGGCGAGAGGCTGGGTCCGTTCGACCTGACGCTGATCGACGCCGGCCAGTATGACGAGACCTGGCCGGACTGGCATCTCGGCCCTGAGCTGGCGGTCGACGCCCATCTCGCCGTGCGCGGCAAGGTCATGCTGCCGGTGCATTGGGGCCTGTTCAAGCTGGCGCATCACAGCTGGACGGAGCCGGCGGAGCGGCTGCTGCGGGCTGCCCAATGCCAGTCGGTCAAGGTCATCCTGCCGCCGCCGGGGCAGACGGTCGCCGCGCCCTTCGCCCCGACCGAGCGCTGGTGGCCGGATACGCGCTGGAGCGATGCGTCCAAGGCGCCCATCCACGCGACGCGGAACGGCGATCCGAAGGAACGCATCGCCCCGGCCGCCTGCGCGTAAGCGTCGGGCCGATGGAAGACCCTCACCCCAACCCTCTCCCGCTCGCGGGAGAGGGGGATCGCCTGCGCGGGTCCTCGCGTATCGAGCCTCGATGAGGGGCGCCGGCCAGACCCTCGCCCGCTCGCGGGAGAGGGTAGGGTGAGGGCCTTGCTTCGCCCCTCGCAACGTGGGCGCGCCGCTCGCCCCTGCGACATCAGGGAACGGCGCGGGGCGCGCCCCTGAACTCGACCCACGCCGCCGCCGCCTTATATGTGCAGCTGTCGCCGGCGATCGCCGAAAAGCGCTTGTCGGGCCGACCGTTGCGAAGGTGGCGAGATGATCAAGCGCATGGTGATCATGCTGGTCCTGACCGGCATCGTCCTCGGCGGCGTCTTCGGCTTCCAGCTGTTCAAGGCGTCGATGATCGAGAAGGTGATGGCGTCGCTCGCCAACCCGCCGCAGACGGTCTCGACGACGGTCGCCGCCGCGCAGGACTGGCGCTCCACGCTCGAGGCGGTCGGCAGCGTGCGGGCGGTCAACGGCGCCAATCTCAGCGCCGAGGTGCCCGGCATCGTCGCGGCGCTGCATTTCGAATCCGGCGCCGACGTCAAGGCGGGCGATCCGCTGCTGCAGCTCGAGGCCTCCGAAGACATCGCGCATCTGAACGCGCTGAAGGCGACCGCTGATCTGCAGCGCACCGTCTATGAGCGCGACAACCGCCTGCTCAAGACCCAGGCCATTCCGCAGCAGCAGGTCGATACCGACAAGGCCAATATGCTGAGCGCGCAGTCGCTCGCGGATCAGCAGCAGGCGCTGGTCGACTACAAGTCGGTCAAGGCGCCGTTCGCCGGCCGGCTCGGCGTCCGCCAGGTCGATCTCGGCCAGTATCTCCCCGCCGGAACGCCGATCGTCACGCTGCAGCAGCTCGATCCGATCTATGTCGATTTCTACGTGCCGCAGCAGGCGCTGGCGTCGATCCGCAAGGGGCAGCCCGTCACCGCCAAGGTCGATACTTTTCCCGATCGGATCTTCGACGGCGAAGTCTCGTCGATCAACGCGCAGGTCGATACCGCGACGCGCACGGTGCTGATCCGCGCCTCGGTCGCGAACAAGGATTTCCTGCTGCTGCCCGGCATGTTCGCCACCGTCGACATCGAGACGGCGGCGCCGCAGCGCCACGTGACGCTGCCGCAGACGGCGATTGCCTACAATTCCTACGGCGACATCGCCTATCTGGTCGACGACAAGGGCAAGGACGACAAGGGCCAGCCGCAGATGGTCGCCCGGCAGGCCTTCGTCACGACCGGCCCGACGCGCGGCGATCAGGTCGCCATTCTGGACGGCATCAAGGAGGGCGAAACCGTCGTCACCGCCGGCCAGCTCAAGCTGCGCAACGGCACGCCGGTGCGGATCGACAACACGGTGCAGCCGGCCAACGACGCCAATCCGAAACCCGTCGACAAATGATCAGGCGGGGCGGCGGGGCCGCCCCGGCAAGGTGAGCCATGAACTTCACCGATCTCTTCATCCGCCGTCCGGTGCTGGCGATTGTCGTCAGCCTGATGATCCTGGTGCTGGGGCTCCGCGCCATCGGCTCGCTGCCGGTGCTGCAATATCCGCGCACCGAAAACACCGTCGTCACCGTGACGACCACCTATTACGGCGCCGATCCCGACGTCATCGCCGGCTTCATCGCCACGCCGCTGGAGAACGCCATCGCCCAGGCCAACGGCATCGACTACATGAGCTCGACCAGCCAGACCGGCGTCAACATCATCACCATCTATCTCCGGCTGAACTACGATGCCGACAAGGCGCTGACCGAGATCAACACCAAGGTCGCCTCGGTCATCAACCAGCTGCCCTCGGGCACCCAGCAGCCGGTGCTGTCCGTCAAGGTCGGGCAGACGATCGACGCCATGTATATGGGCTTCGACAGCGACGGGCTGCCGCGCAACAAGATCACCGACTATCTGACCCGCGTCGTGCAGCCGAAGCTGCAGGCGGTGCCCGGCGTGCAGACGGCGGAAATCCTCGGCGGCCAGAACTTCGCGCTGCGCGCCTGGCTCGATCCCGCCAAGCTCGCCGCCTACAATCTGACGGCGACCGACATCGCCGCGGCGCTGCAGCGGAACGACTACATCGCCGGGCTCGGCACGACCAAGGGCCAGATGGTCGAGGTCAATCTGACCGCCTCGACCAGCCTGCACAGCGTCACCGAATTCGGCAATCTGGTGGTCAAATCGGCGAATGGCGCGATCGTCCGGCTGAAGGACGTCGCCAATGTCTCGCTCGGCGCCGACGACTATGAATCGCAGGTCGCCTTCGACGGCAAGCAGGCGGTCTATATCGGCATCCAGGTGGCGCCCGGTGCCAACCTGCTCAACGTCATCGCCGGCGTCCGTGCCGTGTTTCCCGAGATCCACGACCAGCTTCCGGCAGGCTTGCGCGGCGCCATCGTCTACGACTCGACCGATTTCGTGAACAGCTCGATCCGCGAGGTGATCCTGACGCTTTTGGAGGCGCTGGTGATCGTCACGCTGGTGATCTTCGCCTTCCTCGGCTCGCTGCGCTCGGTCCTGATCCCGACCATCGCCATCCCACTGTCGCTGATCGGCGCCTTCGCGGTCATGCTGGCGCTCGGTTTCTCGATCAATCTCCTGACGCTGCTGGCGCTGGTGCTCGCCATCGGCCTCGTGGTCGACGACGCGATCATCGTGGTCGAGAACGTCAACCGGCATCTGGACGAGGGCGTGCCGCCGATCCCCGCCGCGATCACGGCGGCGCGGGAGCTCGGCGGCCCGATCATCGCCATGACGGTGGTGCTCGTCGCCGTCTATGTGCCGATCGGCTTCCAGGGCGGGCTGACCGGCGCGCTGTTCACCGAATTCGCCTTCACGCTGGTCGGCGCGGTGACGATGTCGGCGATCGTCGCGCTGACCCTGTCGCCGATGATGTGCTCGCGCATCCTGCGGGCGCGCGATCCCGAGGGGCGCGGCTGGCAGGACCGCTTCGCCGGCCTGATCGACCGCGTGTTCAACCGCATCCGCGATCGCTACGAGCGCTGGCTGCACGGCAGCTTCCGCTACCTGCCGGTCACCGTGACCTTCGCGCTGATCATCCTCGGCAGCATCTATTTCCTCTATTCGACCGCCAAGAGCGAGCTGGCGCCGCAGGAGGACCAGGGCGTCATCATCTCCTCGGCGACGCCGGCACCCAACGCGACGCTGCAGCAGAAACTGCTCTATTCGGCGCAAGTCCACGGCATCATGGCCGGCTATCCCGAGACCGCGCATGTCTTCCAGATCGATGCGCCGAGCACCTCGATCGCCGGCATGGTGTTCACGCCCTGGGACCAGCGCGTCCGCACCACCAACGAGCTCCAGCCGGCGATCCAGCAGCAGCTGAGCAACATCGCCGGCGTCCGCGCCGCCGCCTTCCAGCTGCCGCCGCTGCCGGGCAGCCAGGGCCTGCCCATCCAGTTCGTGCTGAGCACGACCGACAGCTTCGAGCGGCTGAACGACGTGGCGCAGGGCTTCTTGCAGGCGGCGCTGAAGAGCGGGCTCTTCATCTTCCTCGACACGGATCTGAAGATCGACAGCCCGCAATCCGTGGTCCAGATCGACCGCAACAAGACAGCCCAGCTCGGCCTCAACATGAGCGATGTCGGCGCGGCGCTGGGCGGGATGCTGGGCGGCGGCTACGTCAACTATTTCAGCCTCGACAATCGCTCCTACAAGGTGATCCCGCAGGTCCAGCAGACGAGCCGGCTCAATCCACAGCAGCTGATGAACTACTATGTCGGCGTGGTGAACGGCGTGCCGATCCCGCTATCGACGGTCGCCTCGATCACGACCAAGGTCATCCCGGAATCGATCAACCACTTCCAGCAGCAGAACAGCGCGACGATCCAGGGCGTCGCCACGCCCGGCGTGGCGCAGGCGGACGCTCTGAAATTCCTGCAGGACCTCGCCGCGCGGACCCTGCCGCAGGGCTATTCGGTCGATTATGGCGGCCTGTCGCGGCAATATATCCAGGAATCCTCGGGCTTCCTCGTCACCTTCGGCTTCGCGCTGATCATCATCTACCTGGCGCTGGCGGCGCTGTTCGAGAGCTTCCGCGATCCCGTCATCATCCTGGTGTCGGTGCCGATGTCGATCGCCGGGGCGCTCTTGTTCATCAGCGTCGGCATCGGCGGCGCCAGCCTCAACATCTACACCGAGGTCGGGCTGGTGACGCTGATGGGGCTGATCAGCAAGCACGGCATCCTGATCGTCGAATTCGCCAATGCCGAGCAGCAGGCCGGCAAGTCGAAGCGCGAGGCGATCGAGGCCGCCTGCGGCATCCGCCTGCGGCCGATCCTGATGACAACGGCGGCGATGGTGCTCGGCGTCATTCCGCTGATCACCGCGACCGGGGCAGGGGCCGTGTCGCGCTTCAACATGGGGCTGGTCATCGCCAGCGGCCTGACGATCGGCACCCTGTTCACGCTGTTCGTCGTGCCGGCCGTCTACCTGCTGATCGCGGCCGAGCACCACAAGGCGCCGGCCGAGCCGGACGCGATCGGTAAGCCCGACGACTCCGCCGCCAAGCCCGTCGAAGCCAGTTTTCTTTCTTGAACCTCCCCCTTGCGGGGAGGTCGAAAACGCCCTTCGCGTTTTCGGGAGGGGGTAATTCGCGGAGCTTGCGGCAAAACTGATAAAGAACCCCTCCCCAAGACCGCCTGGAGGCGGTCTTGGCCCTCCCTCAAGGGGAGGGTTCAAGGCGCGGTTCCATTCTTGAAATGCGGGCCAGACACGGAGGCCAAGATCCGATGCCGGCGGCGCGCCTGCCGGCGCGCAAGTTTTTATCCGGGTCATTCCGTAGCGGAAGGATCTCTAGTCCGCTTCGGCGCTCAATCGGCAGGATTGGGGGAATTTGCCAGGATGCGTCAGGTCTCGTTCGGCAGGGTGAAATTTATTTTTTCTTCGAGCCTGTATCCGATCGAGCCGGTTCCTGTTGGCTCGCAATCCTCGTTTCTTGTTTTGACAAGAGGAAAGGCATTCATCCAATTCTGATCTAAGAATTGATTGGGAGGATTGTCGATTCGTGGCAAGAAATTGCCTGGTTTGACACAATTGGATTGAATGCATACGGTTATGTTCATCAACCGATATGAGGTGATATCCAATGATATTCAAATCCGGTGGCATTGCCGCCGCGATCGCCGTTGCGCTTTTTTCCGCGACGAGCCATTCCGCGCTTGCCCAGGACGCCGATACGCCCACCGCCGACGCCGCCACATGCGGCACCAACCGCACCATCGACATTGCCGAGATGACCTGGCCGTCTGCGGCCGCCTTGGCGCATATTCACGCGATCATTCTGGAGAAGGGTTTCGGCTGCAAGGTCGAGATCGTCACCGGCGACACCGTGCCGACATCGTCCTCGATGCTGACGCGCGGCAGCCCGGCGATCGCCCCCGAACTCTGGACCAGCACGATCCTGGAGCCCTGGGCCAAGGGCAAAGCCGACGGCACCGTCGTCGAGCTGGCCGACGCCATCACCGACGGCACGATCGAGGGATGGTTCATTCCCCGCTACGTGCAGAAGGCGCATCCCGATCTCGTCGCCGTCACCGACGTCGTCGCGCATCCGGAGCTGTTCAAAGATCCTGAGGACCCGAGCAAGGGCCGCCTCTATTCGTGCCCGCCCGGCTGGGCCTGCGAGATCTCGACCGGCGCCCTGTTCGAGGCGCTCGACATGAAGAACAAGGGCTGGAATCTGTTCTCGCCCGGCTCCGGCGGCGCGCTCGACGCCTCGATCGCTCGTGCGTTCACCCGCGAGGAGCCGATCCTGTTCTACTACTGGGGCCCGACCGCCGTCCTCGGCAAGTTCGACGCCGTGCAGCTCGATCTGGGGGAGACCAAGCCCGAGGTCTACGCCTGCAACACCAGCCGCGACTGCGCCGACAAGCCGGGTATCACGGCCTATCCGTCGTCGCCGGCCGTCGTCGGCGCCGCGAGCTGGGTCAAGGAAGACGCGCCAAACGTCGCCGCCTATCTCTCGAAGGTCGGCCTCACCAACGCCGAGATCAGCGAGATCCTCGTCTATGGCGACGAGAACAAGGCCGATGCGGCCGCCACCGCGCTGAACTTCCTGAAGACCAAGGAAGACCGCTGGACCAGCTGGGTCCCGGCCGCCGTGGCCGAGAAGGTCAAGGCCAGCCTCAACTGACATCGTTTCCCAAGGCGAGCGGACGGCCGGGCATTCCCGGCCGTTTCCGTTTGGCCGTTTCCTTTGCCTGTTCCCGCGCGCCGGCCATCCGGCCGGACAGGGCGGGCGCCGCCTGAACCCTCGTGAACTCCCCCATCCGAGGCAGGCTGAAGAAAGAGACAAACTTGTTTCCGCAACTGATTGATACGCGGCCCTGGCGCCGCGCGGTCGATGACGGCCTGAATTGGGTCGTCCGCCACTGGGGCGGCACGTTCGAAGCCGCCGCCTATCCGCTCCTGATGCTCTTGAAGGCGATCGAGGACCTCCTGGTCGCGACGCCCTGGTGGCTGATCATCGCTGTCTTGACCGGCATCGCCTGGCTCGCGACGCGGCGCTGGCAGCTGCCTGCCGTCGTGTTCGCGGCGCTGATGTTCCTCGGCATCATGGACCTCTGGAAGGACGCCATGACCACCATGGCGCTGATGATCTCCGCGACGCTGACGGCGATCGTCGTCTCGATCCCCGTCGGCGTCTGGATGGCGCGCTCGGTCCGCATCCGCCATCTGGTCACGCCGATCCTCGACCTGATGCAGACGCTGCCGAGCTTCGTCTACCTGATCCCGACGGTGATGATCTTCGGCCCCGGCAAGATCCCGGCACTGATCGCGACCATCGTCTATGCCGCGCCGCCGCTGGTGCGCCTGACCGATCTCGGCCTCCGCTCCGTCGATCCGGCGGTGATGGAGGCGAGCCGCGCCTTCGGCACCAATCCGCGCCAGCGCCTCTTCGGCGTGCAGATCCCGCTCGCGCTGCCGACCATTCTCGCCGGCGTCAACCAGACGACGATGATGGCGCTCTCCATGGTGGTGATCGCCTCGATGATCGGCGCCGGCGGCCTCGGCTACCAGGTGCTGCAGGGCATCGGCCGCCTCGAGGTCAGCCGCGGCCTGTTCGCCGGCCTCGGCATCGTCGCGCTCGCCATCGTCTTCGACCGCATCACCCAGGCCTTCGGCCGGCAATTGCAGGCCCGCATCGGGCTGCAGGAGGCACGCTAATGGCAGACCAGAATGGAAATGCCGATCTCGCCATCACCATGCGCGGCGTCACCAAGATCTTCGGTCCGGATCCGCAGGGCGCGCTCGCGCTGCTCAAGGCAGGACAATCGAAGGCCGAGGTGCAGGCCGAGACCAACCATGTCGTCGGTCTCGACAATGTCTCACTCGACATCGCGGCCGGGCAGATCTTCGTCGTCATGGGGCTCTCCGGCTCCGGCAAGTCGACGCTGATCCGCCACGTCACCCGGCTGATCGAGCCGACCGCCGGCGAGATCCTCGTGCATGGCGACGACGTGCTGAAGATGAGCCTGGACGCGCTCCGGCGCTATCGCCGCACCAAGGTGGCGATGGTGTTCCAGAAGTTCGGGCTGATGCCGCATCGTTCCGTGATCGACAACGTCGCCTATGGCCTCGAGGTCCGCGGCGTCGCCCGCAAGGCGCGGCTCGACGTGGCGGCGAAATGGATCGAGACGGTCGGGCTTTCGGGCTACGAGAATTCGCAGCCGCGCCAGCTCTCGGGCGGCCAGCAGCAGCGCGTCGGCCTGGCGCGAGCGCTCGCCATGGATGCCGACATCATCCTGATGGATGAGGCGTTCTCGGCGCTCGATCCGCTGATCCGCTCGGGCATGCAGGACGAACTGATCGCGCTGCAGAAATCGCTCAACAAGACGATTTTGTTCATCACGCATGATTTCGACGAGGCGCTGAAGATCGGCGACCGGATCGCCGTGCTGAAGGACGGCGCCGTGCAGCAGGAGGGCAAGCCCGAGGACATCGTGCTGCGCCCCGCCAACGAACACATCGAGGAGTTCGTGCGCGAGGTGAACAAGGCGCGCGCCATCCATGTCCGCTCGATCATGGAGCGCGGCGCGACCGAACCCTGCGAGCAATCGGTGTCGATGGATGCGCGCTGCGAGGACGTGTTGCCGCTCTTCGCCGAGCATCAATGGGTCGGCGTCGTCGACAACGAGGGCAAGCAGATCGGCCGGGTCACCGCCAAGCAGGTGATCAAGGCGCTAGCGCGCCATACGCCGGGCGTCGGGTGAGGGGGACAGGCATCGGAAACGAGGGGGAAGGGGCGCCAAGCCGCTTCTCCCCTTGTCGCCGACACGAAAGACCAGGCCGGCGCCGTTGCGAGGCGAGCTGCGTCGGACACTCGCAAAGGTGATTGCATCCGGTCGCGCGAGTCGGAGCGAATCTTCGCGCGCGTAGAAATCAATACGCCCAAGGGTGCAGGCTCTTGCTCCTTCCGTAGAGGTAGGGCATTCATATTGAATGATTGTAAGTTCAATTATTACAACCAATGATTTTGATGCCTCCGATGGCCGCATCGATACGCGCTATGTTTTCAGGAGCAAAAATCTGAACCAGGCCGAGGCCTCGATCGGCAACTGGATCATCTACTACAGGCCTGACTGGGCGGCTCGCTCGGCTCTCCCGCCCGGCTATTTTGCCATGGCACGGGTTGAGGGCATCGACCCGGAGCCGTTGCGGCCAGGCTACCGTCTCGCGCGAATGGCAGACTATCGCGATTTCGATCGAACGGTGCCTTTCAAGGTAGGTGAGCACTATTACGAGCGTGCGCTCCGCAAGGTGGACGGTTCGAAGAACAGCGGGGCGTTAGGCCAGGGTGTTCGCAATCTCCCCAAACCCGAGTTCGAACGGATCGTCGAAGCCGGATTGGCGGCTGCCTCTGCCGATGCACCGTTGCAGCACCTTAAGCCAGGCCGAACCATCTTCCCGAATCCGAAGCTTCTGCATGCCGCCGAAGAACCTGCAGCCTTCGTGCACGACGTGCCGCCCATCCCCGCGCGACGCATCGAGAAGAGGCTGGTTTCGCGCCCGTTCCGCGACCCGTCATTTCCCGCGGCCGTGATGCCGGCCTACGACTACAGGTGTGCAATGACCGGGAGCCGGGTGATGGATCGCAATGGGCGATGGGAAGCTGAAGCCGCCCATATCTGGCCCGTGGCCCAGGGCGGGCCGGACATCATTGGCAACGGAATAGCGCTATCGCGCTCCGTGCATTGGTACTTTGACGCGGGGCTTCTCTCCATTGCCGACGACTACACCATCCTGATCGCGAGCCGGCTGACGGCCGATGACATGCGGGGCTGGCCGCCCTTGCAAAGAAAACTCAGCGTTCCGCGCGACCGGAGTTCCGGCCGCATCCCTTCTATCTGCGCTTTCATCGCGAGGACATCTTCGAGGGCTGATCCGGCGCGCCTCACCCTGCGGTTCGTTGGGGCATCAACCGGGCCAAGGATCGGGTCTGTCTGGGGAGAGAAGGGGCGCGGGGGCGCCCCTTCTCTCGACGGGCGCCTCAGGCCTTCTGCGGACGGGCGCCGAACGACCACATGATGCCGAAGGGATCGCGTAGCTGACCGTAGCGGTCGCCCCAGAACTGCAGCTCGAGCGGCATGGTGACTTCCATGCCGTTCTCGACGGCGCGCTTCCACCAATCGTCGATGCCGTCATCGAGCTGGAGGTGAAGGGTGAAGCTCTGCGGCGGCTGCAACGGATAGCCGTATTCCTCGTAGGGATCCGACAGCATCACCGAGCCGTCGTTGATGTAGAGATGGATGTGCATGGTGCGCCCCTTGTCGTCGACGGGGTGGCGCATGACTTCGCGGGCGCCGAGCGCGCGCTGGTAGAATTCCGAGGCCTTCACGGCGCCGCCGACGGAAAGATACGGCGTCACGCCGCTCAGCACCTTCGGCATCGGGCCGGCCTGCACGGCCTCTTCGGTCTTGGCATCCGAGTCGGGTTTGGTATCCATGTCGTCTCTCCCATCTGAACCCCGCCCGTCCGGCGGCGGCTGTCGTCACGACGAACGGGAAGGACGGCTTTCGACAGGGAGTGGATTTTTCTGTCGGGAAGGTCGAGGCGGTGGGGTAGGGCGCGGTCTGTTGGCACCGGCGGCCATCGTCATGAGGGGCACCGTCGATCGGCGACCGTGCCCTCCCGGACTCCACTCCCAAAACTCGCCCATCATCCTGAGGTGCCCGGCAAAGCCGGGCCTCGAAGGAGGGTTCAGGGAACGCCCGTGATCGGCGCATTCCATCGGACCTCGCTGCAAACTTCAGTGCCCCGCTGGACCCTCCTTCGAGGCTTCGCTGACGCGAAACACCTCAGGATGATGACGGAGCGAGCTAGTTGGCCTGAGGGACAGCTTGCGCAATCCTGAGGGGCACCGTCGATCGGCGACCTTTCTCTCAGGCTGTATTCTCAAAACTCCACCATCATCCTGAGGTGCCCGGCGAAGCCGGGCCTCGAAGGAGGGTCCAGTGCTCGCTCGTGATAGGGGCATCCATCGGACTTCGTCTGCAAACCGCAGTGCCTGCTGGACCCTCCTTCGAAGCTTCGCTGACGCGAAGCACCTCAGGATGATGGCCGGGCGGGCCGATCGGACTGGAGGGCTCTGAGGCTTGGGCGAGGGGAGGGGGCACGGCCCATCTGGCCGGGCGTCCTCCCCTCGCCCGGTTTTTCACTCCGACCTCGCGCGCCGGGCGAGAGATTTCGCCGGCCGACGAGCGCACCTGCTTGCATCCAAATTTGTTTGCTGCTACTGCCAACAAATAGGCGATGAAGAAATCGCTCCAAGTTCCGGCCCGATGGAGGCGCCGGTTCCAGCTAAAACCATGAGGAAGCGCTGATGAGGAAGCTTGGCATTCATTCGTTCGTGTGGACCGGCGGCACGACGCAGGAAGATCTCGAAGGCGCGATGCAGAAGTCGCACGATCTCGGCTACGGCCTGATCGAATTTCCGCGCCTCGACCCGAAGAAGTTCGACGTTTCCTGGCTGGCGAAGCGGCTGCAGGACTTCGGCCTGAAGGTCGTCGTCACCATGGGCCTGCCGCTCGATTGCGACGTCTCGTCGGAAGATCCGGCCGTGGTGAAGCGCGGCGAGGCGGTGCTGGCCGAGGCGATCTCGATCACCCGCGATCTCGGCGGCTCCAAGCTCGGCGGCATCATCTTCTCCGCCCACACCAAGTATCAGAGCCTGCCGACCCGCAAGGGCTGGGACAACAGCGTCGCGGCACTCGCCCGCGCCGCCGACATCGGCAAGGCCGCCGGCGTCTCGATGAACCTCGAGGTCGTCAACCGCTTCGAGAGCAATCTGCTCAACACCACCGCGCAGGGCCTCGCCTTCATCGAGCAGTCCGGCTCGGACAACATCTTCCTGCACCTCGACACCTTCCACATGAACATCGAGGAAGCGGATCCGGTCCAGGCGCTGCGCACCGCCGGCAAGAAGCTCGGCTATTTCCACATCGGCGAGAGCAATCGCGGCTTCCTCGGGTCCGGCGTGATCAACTTCCCGGCGATCTTCGACGCGCTGCTCGAGATCGACTACCAGGACTGGATCACCTTCGAGAGTTTCTCGACGGAGGTCGTCGACAAGGACCTGTCGATCACCTGCGCGATCTGGCGCAACACCTGGACGGACAATGTCGAGGTGGCGCGGCTGGCCAAGGCCTATATCGAGGCCCGCATCGGCGAGTCCGCCCGCAAGGCGATCACCGCGCGCTCGGTCTGATCGAGGGGGCAGGGGCCAGCTGACCCCGGCTCGCCCTTCTTCCTTGCGCGGGACGCCTTCTTTCTCCTCCCTGGAGGCGTTCCGAACCTTGATGGATGGCGCCTGAAATGGCCGCCATCCATCCTTTGCCGCCGCGTTCTTTCGCGCGACGTCTGCGCAACCTTCCGCAAGGGAATGTTTGCGCAATCCTTCGTCTCCAAGCCGCCGCCGGGGCGGTCGGCCAAAGGCAATGTCGACCCCATCCGGTTGACTCATCCGATGCGTCTCAATATGTTTGGTGTCGCAACGAACAAAAAAGAATTGGAGCGGATCGGGCTCCAGTCAATCGGGAGAAACGTCGTAGTGGCCGAGCCTGCCTCCCTTGGTGAGAGCAAGCCGGAACAGGCGCATCACGTCCTTGTTCCGTCAGCCTCCGCATCGCAGACGACCCTCGACGAGGGCGCCGTCGCCGATGCGGACCTGCTTCTCGCCGCCACCAGCATTTCCAAGGCGTTCGCCGGCGTTCCCGCGCTGGTCGATGGCCGCATCCGGCTGAGGCGCGGCAGCGTGCATGCGCTCTGCGGCGGCAATGGCGCCGGCAAGTCGACCTTCCTCAACATCCTGATGGGCCTGCATCGCGCCGATGCCGGCACCGTCATCGTCAAGGGCAGGGTCGTCCACTACGCCTCGGCCGCCGAGGCGCTCGCCGACGGCATCGCCATCATCACGCAGGAACTGAGCCCGGTCCTCGACATGACCGTGGCCGAGAACATCTATCTCGGCCGCGAGCCGCGCCGGATGGGCTGGTTCGCCGACAAGGCGAAGATGGAAGCGGATGCGACCGCTCTCTTCGCCCGCCTCGGCTTCGACATTGACGCCCGCGTCCCCATGCGCTCGCTTTCCGTCGCGAAGATCCAGCTGGTCGAGATCGCCAAGGCGATCAGCCGCGAGAGCGACATCCTGATCATGGATGAACCGACCTCGGCGATCGGCGAAAAGGAAGCCGCGACCCTGTTCGCCGCGATCCGCTCGCTGCAGGACCAAGGCGTCGGCATCATCTATGTCTCGCACCGCCTGACCGACATCTTTTCCATTGCCGACAGCTACACGGTGTTCCGCGACGGCCGCTTCATCGAGGCAGGCGATCTCGCCGACATCGATCGCCAGCAACTGATCTCGCTGATCGTTGGCCGGGATCTGCGCGACCAGGAAGTCCGCCAGAGCACCAGCACCGGCGAGCCGATGATCGCCGTCTCCGGGTTTACCCGGCACGGCCAATTCGAGGATATCTCGCTGCAGGTCGCCAAGGGCGAGATCCTCGGCCTCTACGGCCTGATGGGCGCCGGGCGCAGCGAGTTCGCCAACGCGCTCTACGGCAATGCGCCGAAGGATGCCGGCTCCGTCGTCATCGAGGGCAAGCCGGTCGAAATCCGCTCGCCGTCCGACGCGCTCGACAACGGCATCGCCATCGTCACCGAGGACCGCAAGGAAACGGGCCTGGTTCTGACCTCCAGCGTGTCGGAAAACGTCGTTCTGGCGGCGCTCGACCAGTTCTCGCGTTTCGGCTTCGTCGACGGCAGGAAGGTCGCGTCGAATGTCGATGCCCAGATCGCCCGCTTCCGCATCCGCACCGCCTCGCGCGACCTGCCGGTGCAGAGCCTTTCAGGCGGCAATCAGCAGAAGGTCGTTCTGGCGCGCTGCGTCGAGACCGACCCGAAGATCCTGATCTGCGACGAGCCGACGCGTGGCATCGACGAGGGCGCCAAGCGCGAGGTCTATGCCTTCCTTTCCGCCTTCGCGGCGGCCGGGAACGCGGTCCTGATGATCTCTTCCGAAATCCCCGAAATTCTCGCCAACGCGGACCGGATCCTGGTGTTCCGGCGCGGGCGGATCGCGGGCGAACTCGAGGGCGCCGCGGCGACCCAAGAGGCGCTCGTGCATCTGGCGAGCTGAGCGACTGAGGCGCCACCATGTCGACCGAACTCACCACCACCGCCGCAACCGGCGCCCGCAGCCAGGCGCTCGGACGCTTCCTGTCGCGCTACGGCATCCTTCTGTCCTTCGTTATCCTGTTCGTGATCCTCTCCTTCGCGCATCCGAACTTCCTGTCGACGGCCAATCTGATGAACGTGCTGCGGCAGGTGTCGATCAACGGCATTCTCGCCATCGGCATGACCTTCGTCATCCTGACCGGCGGCATCGATCTTTCGATCGGCTCGGTGCTGGCGTTGACCGGCGTCGTCGCCGGCAGCCTTGTAACCGGCGCGGATCCCTACAATCCGGCGATCGCCTTCTTCGCCGCCGTCGGCGTCGGCGCGCTGTTCGGCGCCGTCAACGGCACGCTGATCGCCCGCTTCTCGGTGCCGGCCTTCGTCGTCACGCTCGGCATGCTGTCGATGGCGCGCGGCGCGACGCTGCTCTATTCGAACGGGCGACCGATCCCTAACCTGTCGCCGGATTTCCGCTGGCTCGGCCAGGGCTTCATCGCCGGCATCCCGGTTCCGGTGATCATCTTCGCGATCGTCTTCTTCGCCGCGTGGATCACGCTGCGCTACACGGTCTATGGCCGCTGGATCTATGCCGTCGGCGGCAATGTGAAGAGCGCCAAGACGAGCGGCATTCCGACCCGCACGGTGATTTTCTCGGCCTATCTGCTGATGGGCGCGCTCGCCGGTCTCGCCGGCATGATCCTGACCGCCCGCACCACCTCGGCGCTGCCGCAGGCGGGCCTCGGCTACGAGCTCGACGCGATCGCGGCGGTCGTCATCGGCGGCACGTCGCTGACCGGCGGCGTCGGCTCGGTCGTCTACACGCTGATCGGCGCGCTGATCATCGGCGTCATCTCGAACGGTCTCGATCTGATGGGGGTGTCGTCCTACTACCAGCAGATCATCAAGGGCGCGATCATCGTCGTCGCCGTCCTGATCGACCGCTCCAGAAACATGAATCCTTGATGGGATCCGCGCGCAGAGGCGCCCGGGAACGAAGAGCTATGACTGAGGGAGGAAACCCATGATGGCATTTACCACCTTTACCCGCCGTGGCCTCGCCATGCTGGCCGGCGTCGGCCTGGCGGCCCTGACGATCGGGCAGGCAGCCGCTGCCGATCCCGTCCGGATCGCTGCGATCGTGCAGAGCCTCGACACCGAGTTCAACGTGCTCTGGGCCAACGCCGCCAACCAGCATCCGCTGGTCAAGGACGGCTCCGTCAAGCTCACCGTCCTCGACGGCCGCATGGACGCGCTGACCCAGTCGAACCAGTTCGATACGGCGATCAGCGAGAAGTATGACGCCATCGTCTTTGTTCCCGTCGATATCGACGCCGGCAACGATCCCGTACAGCGCGCCAAGGATGCCGGCGTCGTCGTCATCGGCTCGAACACGCTGATCTCCAACACCGATCTCTACAACGCCTACATCGCGTCGAACGACGTCGAGGCCGGCAAGATGCTGGCCAAGGCCGTGTTCGACAAGATGGGCGGCAAGGGCAATGTCGTCATCGGCGAAGGCATGATCGGCCAGTCGGCGCAGGTGCAGCGTCTCGAGGGCATCGAGGCGACGCTGAAGGACTATCCGGACATCAAAGTTCTCGAGCAGAAGACCGCCAACTGGTCGCGCGCCGAGGCAATGACGCTGATGGAGAACTGGCTGACGGCGCATGCCGGCCAGATCAACGGCGTCATCGGCGAGAATGACGAGATCGCAATCGGCGCGCTCGAAGCGATCAAGGCTCATGGCCTCGATCCGAAGACCATTCCGGTTGCCGGTGTCGACGGCGTCACCGATGCGCTGCTCGCCGTCAAGCGCGGCGAGATGATGTCGACGCTGCAGGATGCGAGTGCGCAGGCCCAGGGGGCGATCGATCTCGCCATTGCCGCCAAGCAGGAAGGCTATCAGCCGAAGGCCGCCGTCTGGGATGTCAATGGCGGCAAGCTCGCCTGGGAAGGCGGCAAGTCGCAGAAGTATTCCGTGCCGTGGGTTCCGGTCACGGGCGAGAACGTCGACGCCCTTCTCGAAATGCGCAAGACGCAGTAATCAGGCAGACTGCATCTCAGGGATGCATCCGCGTAAGGGGAGGCGGTCCCTCCGCCTCCCTGCTCTTCCTCGGACCCGCTCCGGCCGGCCTGAGGGAAAGCGTAAAAGCCGCTAGAGAACGAGTTCCAGATCTTGGCAACGCCTCAGTCCGTCCGCTACCTGAACGAAATCCGGGCGCTCAACGCGCTCTTTCGCAGCGGCGGCATGAGCCGGGCGGATCTCGCGCGGATGCTCGGGCTCAACCGCTCGACGACCGGCAACATCATCGCCAATCTGATGGCCGACGCGCTCGTCGTCGAACGGCCGGATGGCGGGCGCGGCGAGGGCGCCGCGAAGACCGGCCGTCCCGGCATCAACATCGAGATCGACCCGGCCGGCGCGACTTTTCTTGGCGCCGAAATCGGCGTCGACCGGCTGACGGTCGTCGCGATCAATCTCTGCGCGCAGGAGATCCGACGAATTTCGAGGCCGTTCCCGATCTTCCAGCAGTCGTTGGAGGCGGGCCTCGACCAACTCGCGGTGATGATCGCCGAGGTGATCGAGGCGCTGCCGGAGGCGACGCGCATCCGCGGGCTCTGCCTGACGCTGCCGGCGCTGCTCGACGCCGATGGCAAGGTCATCAACGCCCTGATGATCGGCTGGCGCGACGTCGACCTTAAGGCCCTGATCACGGCGCGCCTCGCCGCCCGGTTCCCGCGTCTCGAGCTGCCGATCTCGATCGAGAACGACGCCAATGCGTTTGCCATCGCCGAGACCTATCGCGACACCTCGCACAGCGCCGAGACCGTCGCCTTCCTGCTGATCGAGAACGGCGCGGGCGGCGGCATCGTCATCGGCGGAAGGCTGTTTCGCGGCTCGGCGGGTTTCGCCGGCGAGTTCGGCCAGATCGTCGTCGGCGGCGAGGGCTTTTCCGCCGGCCGGCCCAAGCCCGGCCATCTCGAAAGCTACATCGGCAAGGACGCCGTGCTGGCGCGCTACCGGGCGCATGGCGCGGCCACCGACGCCGACCTCGACCAGCTGATCGCGGCGCTGGGGGCTGGCGACGCTAGCGCGATCCGCACCGTCCGGGAATGGGGCGGCGGCCTCGCCATGGGGCTGATCCAGCTCTCGAGCGTCCTCAATCCGGGCGTGATCCTCCTCGGCGGCTCCGTCGCGCAGCTCTTCCGCTTCGTGGCGGAAGAGGTCGAGGCGGCGATGCGGCGCGAATTCCTCGAAGGGTTTCCTATGCCGAAGATCGAGATATCGCGGCTGGGCCTGGAGGGGCCGGCGCTGGGCGGCGCGCTGATCATGCACCAGCGCATGTTCTCGATCGACGAGAGCGCGATCTATGCGAGCGCGCAGCCGATCCATCTGTTTCAGATATGACGGTTCGCGCCGTCGCAATCCTCGTCCGGGACAACGGACGAGCCCGGGGAGGGAACTGAGAATGATTGAAGGCAAGATCGTCACCATCGGCGAGATCCTCGTCGAGATCATGGCGACCACGCTCGGCCACGGCTTTCTGGAAGCGCAGACGCTGATCGGGCCGTTTCCGAGCGGTGCGCCGGCGATCTTCATCGACCAGGTCGGCAAGCTCGGTCATCCGGCGGCGATCGTCTCCGCCGTCGGCGACGATGATTTCGGCACGGTCAATCTCGAACGGCTGAAGCGCGACGGCGTCGACATTTCCGCCGTCGCCATCCATCCGGGTGCGGCGACCGGCAGCGCCTTCGTCCGCTACCGGCCGGATGGCGGCCGCGACTTCGTCTTCAACATGCGCGACAGCGCCGCCGGCCGCATCAAAGCGACGCCGGAGGCGGAAGCCGTGCTCGCCGAGGCCGGCCATCTGCATGTCATGGGCTCCGGCCTGCCGGTGCCGGCCGTCTACGCCATGGTCAGCGCTGCGATCCCGGCCTTGAAGGCGCGCGGCGGCACGGTGTCGTTCGATCCGAACATCCGCGTCGAGATGCTGCGCGACCCCGCCGGCAAGGCGGCGTTCGAGGCGGTGCTGAAGGCGACCGACCTGTTTCTTCCATCGGGCGAGGAGCTGGCGCTGTTTTCCGGCGAGGCGGACGAGGGAAGGGCGGTCGCCGCCCTGCTCGACGCCGGCGTCCAGGAGATCGTGCTGAAGCGCGGCAAGGCCGGCGCCAGCCATTTTGATCGCGATGGCGAGACCCATGTGCCGGGCTTCGTCGTCGAGGAGATCGACCCGACCGGCGCCGGCGACAGCTTTGGCGCCACCTTCCTCGTCGCCCGCCGCCTCGGCAAGTCGGTCGAGCAATCGCTCCGCTACGCCAACGCGGCCGGCGCGCGCACCGTCACCGTGAAGGGGCCGATGGAGGGCACCTCCAGCTTCGCCGAACTCGACGCCTTCATGGCAGCCACGCCCGTGGGAGAAACCCGATGAGCCCTCTCGCCCAACTCGCCCGCGAATACCAGGCCGGCCGCGTGCACGGCATCACCTCGGTCTGCTCGGCCCACCCGTCAGTGATCCGGGCCGCCCTGCGGCAGGGGCGCGAGAGCGGCGCCACGGTGCTGATCGAGGCGACCTGCAATCAGGTCAACCACGAGGGCGGCTATACCGGCATGCGGCCCGCCGATTTCCGCCGCTTCGTCGAGGGCATCGCGGCGGAGGTCGACTTCGACACGGCGAGATTGATCCTCGGCGGTGACCATCTCGGCCCCAATCCCTGGCGCTCGCAGCCCGCTGAGGAGGCGCTCGCCAAGGCGGAGACGATGGTCGCGGCCTATGTCGCCGCCGGCTTCTCGAAGATCCATCTCGACGCCTCGATGGGCTGCGCCGGCGAGCCGGAAGGGCTCGACGACGAGACGACGGCGCATCGCGCCGCGCGGCTGGCCAAGGTGGCGGAGGCGGCAGCCCGCGACGCCGGCGTGCCACCGCCGCTCTACATCATCGGCACCGAAGTACCGACGCCGGGCGGCGCGCTGCATGAGCTCGACGACGTGCCGCCGACCTCGGCGGCGGCGGCGAAGAAGACCATCGCCACGCACCGGCGGGTCTTCGCCGAGCAGGGGCTCGACGCCGCTTTCGACCGGGTGATCGGGCTGGTGGTGCAGCCGGGCGTCGAGTTCGGTCATGAGAGCGTGGTCGTCTACCGGCCGGAGCGGGCGCGCGAGCTCGTCGCGGTGCTGAAGGACGAGCCGCAATTCGTGTTCGAGGCCCATTCGACCGATTATCAGCCGGAGGAAGCGCTGGCGGCGCTGGTGCGCGACGGCTTCCCGATCCTGAAGGTCGGCCCGGGCCTCACCTTCGCCCTGCGCCAGACGCTCTATGGCCTCGACCTGATCGCCTCCGAGCTCGACGCTGCCTATGGCGGGCGGGCGCTTGCGAACGCCATGGAAGCGCTGATGCTCTCCGAGCCCGGCAACTGGCAGCGCTATTATCCGGGCACGCCGGACGAGCAGCATGTGCTGCGCCACTACAGCTATAGCGACCGCATCCGCTATTACTGGCCGCACGAACAGGCCGAGCGCGCCGTGGCGCGGCTGATGGCGACGCTCAAGGGGCGGACCATTCCCGAGCCGTTGATCGCGCAGTTCCTGCCCGAGGAGGCGGAGGCGGTAAGGAGCGGCGCGAGCGCTGCAACCGCCGAAGCGCTCCTCGAGCGCGGCGTCGAGCGGGTGCTGGCCCTGTACGCGCGCGCCTGCGAGCCGGCCGCGACGGCCGGCTAGATCGCGCTTCGAGGGGCGTCGACGGGATCAGGGGCAGATGACGTCCGTGGTGCCGCCGGCGCCGGTCGACGTGCAGCCCGAAAGCCCGCCGGAGTTGGATTGGTTGGTCTGGCAGCCGGCCAGAACGCCCGCGAACACGACAAGTGCCAAAACAAGCTTCATGCTGTCCTCCCACCGCAACTTCCGGTGACGAAGGTCATCCCGCAGGTGACGTAAAGTCAAGGTGCATTGGCGCTTTCGGCTGCAACCGAAGCTAGCGCGCTCGTGAACATGTCGTGACCACAGCTTGGGGCGGTTTCGCGTCATAGTAGAGACGTGGTCTGCCCGGCGTGGTCGGATCCTCACGACGCGCGGCCGGACGTCTTCCTCGGGAGGTGATCATGATGCTGAAAGCCGTCGTCGCCGCCATCTTGCTGACCGGACTGAGCGCCGCGCCCTCACTGGCAAGGGACATGCACTTGGTCGCCGACGAATACATCAAGTCGGATGCCAAGGTCACAGACCGCGATCTCGCCCTCGCGATCCTCTATTATGCGGCCGGCCTGCCGGACAAGGGCGGCAAGGCCGCGCCGGACGACATCGAGGCGGTCGGCAAGATCCAGCTTCTCGCGAGCAAGATCATCGGAAACGGCGCGCCGCTGGCCGTGACGTCGCCGCGGCCGAAGCTGGCTTCGGCCGCCACCATCATCATCCTGCCGAGACCGAAGCCGTCGCCGTTCCGAAGCGTAGAGGGCGCAAGCTCGATCGCCTGCGAGGCAGACAAGCTGATGCAGCGGATGCAGCCCGGCCGGGCCTCCGTCACGAAGCCCGGCGAGTGCCCGAATGCCTTCGGGTCGAGGGATGCCGTGATCCTGCTTGCCAGCAAGATCATCGGCAACGGCTGAGCGCGACCCCGCCGATAGTGCCTCAGCCGAAACGCTTGCGGAGTTCGTCGGCCTGCTCCGGCGTCAGCGGCCGCGTCGCCTCGCCCCGCAGCATCAGGAAGAGCTTGGCGGTCTCCTCCAGCTCCTCCGTCGCGTACATCGCGTCTTCCAGGCTCTTTCCCGCGACGACAGGGCCGTGATTGGCGAGCAGCACGGCGTGGTGCTTCTCGGCGAGCTTCTCGACTGCCTTGGCCAGGCTCTCGTCGCCCGGCGGGTGATAGGGCACCAGCGGCAGCCGGCCGACCCGCATCACGTAATAGGCGGTGAGCGGCGGCAGGCAGTCGTGCTCGTCAATCCGGTGCAGGCAGGAGACGGCGACCGAATGGGTCGAGTGCAGATGCACCACCGCCTCGCAGGTCGGTCGCTGGCGATACATGACCTGGTGCAGGAACGCTTCCTTGGTCGGCTTGTCGCCGCCGACATGATTGCCGTTGGCGTCGATCTTCGAGATCCGCGCCGGGTCGAGATCGCCGAGCGAGGCGTTGGTCGGCGTCATCAGCCAGCCGCCATCCGGCAGGGCGACCGAGATGTTGCCGGTCGAGCCGAAGGTGAGGCCGCGCTGGAACATCGAGGCGCCGCACTTGCAGATGCGCTCGCGAAGCGCGGATTCGCTGGAAGAGGAAGCGCTCACTGCAGGGAACTCCAGGCCTTGAGGAAGAAATCGGGCGCACCGAAATTGCCCGATTTGAGCGCGAGCGCAACATCCGGGCCGGAGCGGCTCCGCGTCCAGGGCACGCCGGGATCGATTTCGGGGCCAATCGACAGCGCCTTGACGCCGAGCGCGTTGACCACGGCGCCCGAGGTCTCGCCGCCGGCGACGAGCAGGCGGGTGAAGCCCTTCTCCGGCAGCGCCGCCGCGACGGCGGCGAGGAGATCCTCGACCAGCGCGCCGGCCTTGTCGCGACCGAGCTTCTCCTGCACGGCGCGGACGCTGTCGGGGTCGTCGCTCGAATAGACCAGCGGCGTCGTCCCGGCCGGCTGGGCGGCGAGCCAGTCGATCACCGTCTCCGGCGTCAGCTTGCCGGACGCGATCTCCAGCGGATCGATGCGGAGCGTCGGCAGGCCGGCCTCTTGTGCCCTCTCGACTTGGCCGCGCGTCGCGGCCGAGCAGGAGCCGGCGAGGATGGCGCCACGCCCATTTGGCGCGGCGATGGACGTGGCGGGCGGGGTCAGCGCGTCGATCAACCCGGCGTCGCGATAGGCGGCCGGCATGCCGATGGCGATGCCGGATCCGCCGGTGACCAGCTCCAGATCGACCAGCGCCTTGCCGATCTCGCGCAGATGCGCGTCCTGCAGCGCGTCGACGATGGCGATCCGCTTGCCGGCCGCTTTTTCGCGCGCGAAGGCCCTCGCGATCGCGTCCGCGCCGGCGTCGACATCGGCATAGGCGACGAGGCCGACGGGGAGCTCCGTCTGCCTCTGCAGCACGCGGCGGAGGTCGGAATCGCGCATCGGCGTCAGCGGATGGTCGCGCATCGAGCTCTCGTCGAGCGGCACGCCGTTGACGAAGAGGTGGCCCTGGTAGATCGAGCGGCCGGTCGCCGGGAAGGCGGGGCAGGCGATGGTGAAATCGGCCCCGAGCCGCTTCAGCAGCGCTTCCGCCACCGGGCCGATATTGCCCTCATCGGTCGAATCGAAGGTCGAGCAATATTTGAAGAACAGCCGCCTGGCGCCATGCGCGAGCAGCCAGTCGGCCGCCGCGAGCGACTGCGCGACGGCGTCCGCCGCCGGAATGGTGCGCGATTTCAGCGCGATGACGAGCGCGTCGACGCCGGAGAGGTCGAGGTCGTCCTCGGGCAGGCCGGTGCTCTGCACCGTGCGCAGTCCCTCGCGGGAGAGCATCAGCGAGAGGTCGGTCGCGCCGGTCAAATCATCGGCGATGCATCCAAGCAGCATGCGGAAGGTCCTTGCGGTGGAATCAGACGCGCGACGGAGCGCGGACGGGGGGAGAAGAAGGCAGGCCGGTCCGGACCCGGCGGTCGAGGGCAGGGAGCGGGGCGGCGGCGGCCACGGCGAAACCGCGATCCGGGCGTCCGGACGACAGCCGGTTCCGCGGAGCCGGCGGCTCAGACCCTGCTGCGGCGCAAGGCATTTTTTCGACCTCCCAGGCTTGACGGGCACCACGCCGTCTCGGCAATAGTGGGTATTGTTAGCGCTGTCATGCGGATTTCGCAATGTTTGATGACAGCGCTGTCATACGTCTTTTGTGTCGGTTTTGTCTGGAATGTCGAACCACAGGACAGGCGGACGATGCCGGCGAGGCGACGAGACGGCCCGTACCGGGCCCGAAAGGATGTCAGGGTGACGACGAAGGATAAGCCGCGGGTTTCCGTCATCGGGCTTGGCTCGATGGGATATGGCATGGCGCAATCGCTGGCGCGGGTTGGCTTCCCCGTCACCGGCTATGACGCCCGGCCGGAGGTCGTCGAGAAATTCGCCGCCGAACACGGGACCGGCGCCGCATCGCTGGCCGAGGCGGCAGCCGACGCCGAAATCATCGTTCTCGTCGTCGTCAATGCCGACCAGACGCAGCAGGTGCTGCTCGGCGAGGGCGGCCTGCTCGGTTCGGCCAAGCCGGATGCCGTCATCGTCTCCTGCGCCACCATGGCGCCGGAGCGGGCGCGCGCCCTCGCGGGGCTCGTTGCGGCGAGCGGCCGGCACTATGTCGACGCCCCGATCTCGGGCGGCGCGGTGCGCGCTGCCGAGGGCGCGCTGACCATGCTCGTCTCCGGTCCGCCCGCTGCGCTCGACCGGGCGCGGCCGGTTCTCGACGCGCTTTCGGCCAAGCTCTACCTGCTCGGCGACGAGGCCGGCATCGGCGCTTCCTTCAAGATCGTCAATCAGTTGCTGGCGGGTGTTCACATCGCCGCCGCTTCCGAGGCGATCGTCTTCGCCAAGCGGCTCGGCCTCGACATCGACCGGGTCTATGAGGTGATCACCGCCTCGGCCGGCAATTCCTGGATGTTCGAAAACCGCATTCCGCATGTGCTCGAAGGCGATTATACGCCACGAAGCGCGGTCGAGATCTTCACCAAGGATCTCGGCATCATCGCCGACATCTCGCGCAGCGAGAAATTCGCGACGCCGATTGCCTCGTCGGCGCTGCAGATGTTCCTGATGACGGCGGCGGCCGGCATGGGCAAGGATGACGACGCCTCGGTCGCCCGCCTCTATGCGCAGATCGCCGGCATCGAGCTGCCCGGATCGCCGAATTCCCCCACCAAGGACTGACCCCGCAATGCCCCGCTTCGCCGCCAATCTCTCGATGATGTTCAACGAGTGGTCGTTCCTCGATCGCTTCGCCGCCGCCGCCGATGCCGGCTTCAAGGCGGTCGAATTCCTGTTTCCCTATGATTTTTCGCCGGACGACGTCGCGGCCCGGCTGAAGGCGGCCGGGCTGGAACAGGCGCTGTTCAACCTGCCGCCCGGCGACTGGGCGGCCGGCGAGCGCGGCATCGCGGCCCTGCCCGGCCGACAGGAGGAGTTCCAGGCTTCTGTCGCCAAGGCGCTCGACTATGCGCTGGCGACGGGCGTCAAGCGCCTGCACCTAATGTCGGGCCTGGCGCCGAGCGATTCGGCCGAGGCCGGCGCGCGCTATCGCGACTCGGTTCGCTTCGCCTGCGAGACTCTCGCGCCGCATGGCATCGACATCGTGCTGGAGCCGATCAACCGGCGCGACATGCCGGGCTATTTCATGAACGATTTCGGCACGGCGGCGGCGATCATCGCGGAGCTCGGCCTTCCCAATCTCAAGCTGCAGTTCGACATCTACCACCGCCAGATCCTGCACGGCGACGTCACGCGCGGCCTCGAAGCCTTGCTGCCGATCGTCGGCCACGTCCAGATCGCCTCCGTGCCGCTCCGCAACGAGCCGGGCACCGGCGAGCTCGACGATTTCCGCATTTTCGAGCGGCTCGACGCGCTCGGCTATGACGGTTTCGTCGGCTGCGAATACCGCCCCGCCGGCGCGACGTTGGACGGGCTCGGCTGGATGCAGAAGACGACGCTGCGCTGACGCCTGGCGGGGTCCGACATGGACGCCGATTCCGTGATATTGAGCCATGTCCGGCATTGGCGGGCGGCTCGGGTCGGGAAGCGGCGCATCCATGAACGTGAAGAATTCCTACACGCTGGCCGATGTGGCCCTTCGCGCGGAAGTGAGCGAAATCACGGTCTCCCGCGTGCTGCGCAACAAGGCCTCGGTCGCCGAGAAGACGCGCGAGCGCGTGCTCGCCGTCGTCCGCGAGATGGGATACGTGCCGAATCGCGTCGCCGGCACGCTCGCCTCGTCGGGCTCCAACCTGATCGGCGTCGTGCTGCCGTCGCTGTCGAACATCGTGTTCCCGGACGTGTTGCGCGGCATCCATGCCTCGCTCGCCTCGTCTGGCTATCAGCCGGTCGTCGGCGTCACGGATTATGACGAGGATGTCGAGGAGCAGCTGGTCGCGTCGCTGCTCTCCTGGCAGCCCGCCGCGATGATCCTCTCCGGCCTCAACCACACCGCCTATACGGTCGAGATGCTGAAGCGCTCCGGCGTGCGCGTCGCCGAACTGATGGATATCGACGCGACGCCGCTCGACATCGCCGTCGGCATGTCCCACCGGCAGGCGGGCATCGATACCGCGCTCCACCTCTATCGGCGCGGCTATAGGCGCTTCGGCTATGTCGGCCATGACCGCAGTCGCGACCTGCGCGCCGCGCGCCGCTATGAGGGCCTCCGGCAGGGGCTGGCCGAGGTCGGGCTGTCGCTCGTCGGCGAGATCGCCGCCGATGCGCCGAGCTCGACGATGGCGGGGCGCGAGCTGCTCGGGCAATTGCTCGCCCGACATCGCGATCTCGACGCCGTCGTCTTCTCCAATGACGACATGGCGGTCGGCGGCGTCTTCCATTGCTTCGCCGCCGGTATCCGGCTGCGCGAGGATCTCGCCCTGTTCGGCTTCAACGGTCTCGATATCGGGCAGGCGCTGCCGCAGCCGCTCTCGACCATCCGCTCCAATCGCTTCCTGATCGGCAAGACGGCGGCCGAGATGATCCTGGAAGTGCCCGAGCATCCCGGCGTGCCGACCATCCGCGACACCGGCTACGAAATCATCGAGGGCGCGACGGCCTGAGGCCTATTGCTTCTCGATCGAGCGGACCTTGTTGTCCGGCGTGAGCACGAGGTCGTACTGGACGTAGCGCGTGCCGTCGTCGCAGGTGACGCGGACGACGCGGCGCGCCGGGGTCGAGACCTTGTTGTTGACGGCGAGGTTGCTGACCCGGTCGCACCAATGGCCGGCGGCGCGGATGACCCGGCCGGCCTGCCGCTCCAGCATCGCCGCGCTGGCGAGCGTCGGGACCAGCACGAGCGTCGGGAGCAGCGTGGCGGCGGCGATCTGGACAGACTTCATCGAACCGGCTCCGGCTTTCGGCGTGACACAAACGAGGATTCCGTAGCGTCACGATAGCATGGAGCCTGGGCCGGAGCGCGCCTTCTTCACTCCGGCGTCCGCATCGCGTGAGAGATCCTAGTGCAGGATCGCCTTGAACCAGTCGACGGCGACATAGGGGCCGACGCCCCATACCAGCACCCAGGCGGCGGCGCCGATGGTATTGGCGATCAGGAAGTGGGGCCACGGCATGGCGACGGCGCCGGCGACGAGGCCGTTCAGCTGCCGCAGGATGGCAACGAAGCGCGCGCCCATGACGATCCACATGCCGCGCGCGCGGAAGAGCGCTTCGAGCTTGGTCAGGCGCTCGGGCGTCAGCTTGACGTAGCTGCCATAGCGCAGCAGCAGCGGACGCCCGCCGAAATGGCCAATGGCGTAGCCGGTGCTGTCGCCGAGCACGGCGCCGCAGAAGGCGGCGATCAGCGCATGCGTCAGGTTGATGTCGCCCCGCGTCGCCAGCGCGGCGACGGCGACCAGCGCGCTCTCGCCCGGCAACGGCGCGCCGAGGGCCTCGAAATAGATGATCAGGAATATCGCGAAGCTGCCATAGGCGGCGATATAGGGTTGGATCAGCGCGAGACCGTCCTGCATCCAGTGCATGTGCGAGTCGACTTCCGATTCATCGTTGCGTTCGCGGCACTTTGACAGTCGTGCTGACAGGCGACCAGAGGAAATACCTCGCCGTGGATGACGGACCTTTTCGCGTGACAGTCCGTGTCGACATGGCCAAGTTGACGAAACGAATGGCTTCGATTTGCGCGGAGGCGGCATGCGATTTCCCGCCGGGATGATCCCCGATACCGACACCTGGAAGTCCGGCCTGCGCACCGCCGTCGGCGCGGGGCTCGCGTCCGTGATCACCTATCTGCTGGCTCTGCCGCAGGGATATTGGGCCGTGATCACGGCCATTATCATCATCCAGACGCGCATCGGCGCCTCGCTGCAGGCGGCGGGAGACCGCGTGATCGGCACGCTGGCGGGCGCGGCCTTCGGTTTCGTCGCGGCATTGCTGACGCCGGGGACGCCGCTATGGACGCTGTTCGCGCTGATCGTCTGCACCGGCGTGCTCGCCATGCTCGCGGCGAAGCGGCCGAGCCTCCGGATCGCGCCGATGACGGCGGCGATCCTTTTGGTCGCCACCCCTTCGCATACCCTGGCGCTGATCTCGGCCGTGCATCGCGTTAGCGAGATCCTGATCGGCTGCGCCATCGGCATCTTCGTCTCGCTGGTCGTCGCGCCGGCGCGCTCCGACACCAGCCTCCGGAACGAGGGCAAGCATGCGGTCGGCCTGCTGGCCGGGCTGATCGACCTGGATGTGGCGAATGCCGGCAAGGCGCCGGACGAGGCCGCGATCCGGACGGTGGGCGAAGACATCCACATCTCGCTCGCGAAGATCGAGACGCTCGCCAACGAGGTCCGGGAAGAACAGGCCAGTCACATTTCGCGCAGCAAGGCGGATCCGTTCCTGCTGCGGCACAATCTCTGGGGTCTGCGCACCTCGATCTTCCTGTTTCATCGCGCGATGATCCAGCCTAGCCCGGTGAGCGACGCGCTGAGCGCGCCGCTCGGAACCGTGTCGGAGGCCGTCCGCGCGGCCCTGCTTTCGCTCGGCGACGCCCTGGCGGGCGGCGTCGCGCCGCCGGCGACGAACGGGCTCGACGATGCCATCGCCGGCTTCGACACGGCCGCGCGAGCCGTGGCCGGGCAGGCGGCAGTCCCGGCGGACCAGGCGGCACATGCGGCCGCTCACGTCTCGAACCTGATCTTCGCGCTCGGCCAGGTTCGCCATTCGATCGAGCAGCTGGCCGGCTGCGTCACCGACATGGCCGACGCCACCTGAGAAAGCCGGCGCCCGCCGGTCAGGCCAGCGTCGGTGGCGCGTGGTTCGCCTCGGTGTGGGCGTGCGGCAGGATCCAGGGTTCCTCGACCGGCATCAGCGTCGATTCCGCCAGCAGGCGGACGCTCGTCTCGTACTCGGCCCTGAGCTGGACGAACGTCTTTCGGCAGGCGTCGCGGTCGGGCAGGGTCGGCAGGCCGATCTCCCCCAGCTTGTCGTAGAGCTGGTCGAAGCGCGCGATGAGCTTCGGATCGACCGTGGCGTTGGTCCAGGCGTTTTCGGGAATGCGCGGGTTGATCTCGATCGCGATCAGCTTCAGCGCCGCGACGCCCGTCCCGCGGCAGATGCGGGCTGATTCCGTGTGCTTTTCCTCGAGGCAGGAAACGACCAGCGACGTCGCGTCGAGCACCGCGGCGGCGGCGCCCACCCAGCTCGTGCCGCGATAGACCGCCGGCACATAGGCGAGGATCGGCGAGATCGAATGGGTTTCGAGCACGCCGCGGAACCAGTTTTCCCACTCCTCCCAGACGGCGCCGTGGTGCTCGACCTGGCCAGAGCGCTGGAGGGATTCGAGCAGGCTCGAGCTGGTGGGGCAGCGTCCGGTGCGGGCATAGAGCCAGCCGACCTTGCGCTCGCGGACCTGGATCGCGGCCTGATAGCTCGGCACGAAGGTGAAGAGCAGGATGACGACGGCGAGCCCGATCGCCGCCTCGTAGATCGCCAGATATTCGCCCCAGAGGCTCGGCGGCGTCTTGAAGCCGAGCGTCGAGAGCGCGGAGCCGCTGGAACTGAAGGCCGGCGCCCAGCCCGCCTCGAGCTGGAGACCCCAGAGGATGCAGGTGAAGGCGATCTGCACGAGCAGGAACCAGCTCATGACCGAGAAGAAGATGAAGAACGGCAGCACCCAGGCCTGGGCGCGCTGCGTTCTTGCATAGTCCCCCGACGACCGGGCCATGGTATGCACGATGGTCACCGCCATGAAGCGGGTGCCGCGCTCGATGAAATCGCGTTCGCGGCGGTTGATCAGCAACACGCGCACGATCGAGCGGAAATAGAGGAACAGGGCGAACAGTCCGGCGACGACCGCGACGACGCGGAGCACGGCATCCATGGCGGAACCTCCCTCGGCATCTGGCGGCCGCAGCCACGGCTGCCAGGAATGCCGACAGAAGACGTTGGCGATATCTGGCGGTCAAGCCGGTGCGATCGCCGGGCCGGGCGGCTGAACGCGGGGTGCATGACAAAAGAAAACGGCGGCGGCACCAGGTGCCGCCGCCGCGAAGCGTTCCGGATCGTCGGCCGGCAGGCCGCGACTGTCTTAGCTCGTGAAGAACTTCTGCGTACCGTGCGCTTCGATGGCGCCGGCGACGCGCGACAGCGCGTGCACATAGGCCGCGCTGCGGATGGTGATGCCGCGCTTCTGGGCGAGATCCCAGACGGCGCGACCTTCGCGGTCCATGGTCTCCTGCAGGCGCGAGCGAACCTCTTCCGCCGTCCAGTAGTAGCCCTGGCGGTTCTGGACCCACTCGAAGTAGGAGACGGTGACGCCGCCGGCATTCGCGAGAATGTCGGGCAGGACCACGACGTTCTTCTCAGCCAGGATCACGTCGGCTTCCGGGGTGATCGGGCCGTTGGCGAGCTCCAGGATGACGCGCGCCTTGATGTCGGCGGCGTTGTCCTTGTGGATCAGGTCCTCAAGCGCTGCCGGCACCAGGATCTCGCAGTCGACCGAGGTGATCGCGTCGGCGTCGATGGCCTTGATGCCGTCCTGGCCGACCAGCTGCAGCACCGAGCCGGTCTTCTTGGAAGCGAGCAGCTTGGCGACGTCGAGGCCGGCGTCATTGTGGATCGCGCCCTTCGAGTCCGAGACGGCGACGATCTTGTAGCCATCGGCGCCGAGGAGGCTGGCGATGTGCTGGCCGGCATTGCCGAAGCCCTGGATCGCGACGCGGGCGCCGGGCGTCAGGCCCAGTTCCGAAGCGAGGTTGCGGACCAGGTAGTAGCCGCCACGCGCGGTGGCGTCGTCACGGCCGAGCGAACCGCCGAGCGAGATCGGCTTGCCGGTGATGACGGCCGGCGTCGACTGGCCGACGATGGAGGCGTATTCGTCCGCCATCCAGCCCATGATCATCGAGTTGGTGTAGACGTCTGGAGCCGGGATATCGCGGTCCGGGCCGACGATCTTCGAGAAGGCCTGCATGTAGGCGCGCGACAGGCGCTCCAGCTCTGCCTTTGACAGCGAATGCGGGTCGACGCGGACCGCGCCCTTGCCGCCGCCATAGGGCAGGTTCATGACGGCGCACTTCATCGTCATCCAGAAGGCGAGCGTCTCGACTTCCTCGATGGTCGATTCCGGATGGAAGCGGATGCCGCCCTTGGTCGGGCCGCGCGTATCGTCATAGCGGCAGCGCCAGGCCATGAAGGACTTCCGCGAGCCGTCGTCCATGCGGATCATCAGCCGCACCTTGGTGGTCTCGCGCGGATATTTGAGCTTCTCGAGGACGTCGCCATCCAGATTCAGATGAGCAGCTGCTTCGTCAAGGCGCGTCAGGGCCTGGTCGAGCATGGTGACGTCGGACATCCTTGCCTCGCTCCGGTTATTAAGAGTCATGGTATTTCCCCGCATGGGTTATCGCCCGCGTTATGACTGCTCTGCCCGAATAGGGCAACATTTCTGACGCATTTTGTTGCGCGGCTGCCCAATTTTTGCACCTTTTCGTGCTCAATCGACAAACAGATTGCTGAAGATGCGGGCGGATCCCGCCAGGGGAGCGCTCAGGCATGCGGCGTCGGCGCGACCCTATTGCTAAGGCCGCTGATCCGACTCCGTTACGCAGGGGATGCCTGGGGCGGGCTAGAGGCCCAGTTCGCGCGCCATGTCGTCCTTCGGCACGTAGCCGAGGAGGTCGCGGGCGCGGGCGAGGCTCCAGGCCATGTCGCGGTTGCCGGATACCGCGTTGACGACGATGCCGGGGGCGGGCCAGCCGGCGGCATCGGCGCGGAGCGCGGCGGCGAAGATGGCGACGAGGTCGCGGTTCGACAGCCACATGCCGCGGAACCAGGCGAGATCGCGCCGGGCGGCGGCGTCCAGATTGTCGAGCCGGCTGTGCGGGGTGCCGGAGGCAGAGATGCTGGAGGGGTGGTTGTCGCCCGGCTGGCACCAGCCGATCCGCAGCGCCACCGTCGTCAGGCCGTCCCGCGTGGCGAGGCTGCAGCAGAGCCGCTCCCCCATCAGCTTCGCAACCGCATAGGGCGTGCTGTCGCTGCTGCCGGCGTCGTTGCGCCAGCGCGTCCCCGGCAGCGGCGGCAGGTCCTCGGTGAGCGAGCCGGGCGTGACGGCGATGTCGGTATCCTTGTAGCCGCCCATGACATGGTTCGAGGTGGCGAAGACGAAGCGCCGGACGCCGGACTGCGCGGCCGCCTGGAAGAGCAGAGCGGTCATGTCGAAGGAGAGGGCGGAATCGGTCCAGTCGGCCTCCGGAAACGGGTTCTGCGCGGCGAGGTGGATGACGGCGTCGACGGAGGCGACGGCATCCAGCCATCGGCGGTCGTCAGGCTGGCGGAGATCGGCCTCGACACAGGCGACCGTGGCGTGTTCCGGCGCATCGATCGGATCGAAGCGGCGGTCGAGCGCGACGATCGCCTCGCACCAGGGCTCGGCTCCCAGGCCGGCGATCAGCTTGCGGGCGAGGTTTCCGTTGCCGCCGGTAATGGCAATGCGCATGGTCGACTGTCCGTTTTCAGGGCGAGGCGCGGTCACATCCGGCCGCCGTCGCGGGCGAGATTGGCGATGATGCGGTCGCGCGTGACGAAGATGTGCGCCGAGACGGCGGCCTGCGCCGCGGCGAGATCGCCGGCCCGGATGGCGTCGAGGATGGCGCGATGATCCCTCTTGATGCGGATCGCCGCCTCGAGCTCGCGGAAATAGTGCACGCGCATGATGTGCAGATGCACATGCAGATTGCCGTAGATCTCCTCCAGCCGGCGATTGGCGCTCGCGGTCACGATGGCGCGGTGGAAGGCGCGATCCCATTCGGTGAAGCGGTCGTAGTCGACATAGATGTCGCCCTCCGTCGCCGCCTCCATCGCCACGCAGGCGGCGCTCAGCACATCGGCGAGCGCGCCGTGCCGGCCGTCGCGGATCGCCGCGCGGACGCCATAGAGCTCGATCGCCTCGCGCACCTCGAAGATCTCGCGGATGTCGTCGGTCGTGAGTGCCCGGACATAGCAGCCGCGCCGCGCCCGGATCTCGACCAGCCCCTCCGACGCCAGCCGCTTCAGCGCGTCGAGGACCGGCGTGCGGCTGACGCCGAGCTCGGCCGCGACGATATCGATCGGGATCTGCTGGCCCGTCTCCAGCTCGCGCCGCAGGATGCGCCGGCGGATCGCCGCATAGGTCTGCTCGGCCAGATCGGCGTGCTTCAGCGGCTCGAAGCCGGCCGTCTGGGCGCGTTGGGGGCTGGAATCGTCCTGGGTCAAGCTGGCCTGCATCCGATGGAAACCTCGGTTGACATGTAACATGTGAAATTTTACCAATCAACGCAACGTCGCCCGGACGGAGCAGGATCCGCCACCCGGCCGTGTCGGCCGGCGGTGCCTCGGGGAGGAGATCGGCATCTTGAAACAGGCTCTCGTCACCGGCGGGGCGCGCGGCATCGGCTTTGGCGTCGCCGAAGCGCTGCTCGCCGCCGGCTACGCCGTCACCGTCACCGGCCTGAGCGAGGCGGAAGTCGCCGCCGTGCCGCCCCGCGACGGCCTTTCGGCCATCGTGCTCGACGTCACCGACCAGGCCTCGGCCAATGCTGCGATCGCCCGCCTCGACAGGCTCGACGCGCTGGTAAACTGCGCCGGCGTGCTCTTCCGGGGGCAGGAATACGATATGGCCGTGTTCCAGAAGGTGATCGACGTCAATCTGACTGGCACGATGCGGATGTGCGTCGGCGCGCGGCCGTTGCTCGCAAGGCAGGGCGGCGCGATCGTCAACACGGCGTCGATGCTCTCCTATTTCGGCGGCCCGCTGGTGCCGGCCTATACGGCCTCCAAGGGCGGCGTGGCGCAGCTGACCAAGGCGCTCGGGGTCGCCTGGGCGGAGGAGGGTATCCGCGTCAACGCGGTCGCGCCCGGCTGGATCGCTACCGAGGTGACGCGCGGCATTTTCGAGGATCCCGTCCGTTCGGCCGGCATTCTTGGCCGCACGCCGATGAAACGCTGGGGCGAGCCGCGCGACATCGGCGACGTCGTCGCCTTCCTGTGTTCCGATGCGGCGCGCTTCATGACGGGAAGCGTCGTTCCCGTCGATGGCGGCTATGCCTCGGTTTGAGATGAAAGAGGGACCATGAGCGACAACACCACGGTCAACCATTCCGGCCTCGAGACCGACGCCGACCAGAAGCGCATCCCGTATCGGCATCCGCAGCCGAAGGAATCCTTCCCCGAGATCGTCATCCCGAACGCGATCCCCACGGATGAGCGTCTCTGGGTGCCGCAGCAGGAGAATGTCTGGTTCCGCCCGCTCTGCCTGTCGGCGAGCCGCGGCTACTGGATGAACCTGCTGCGGGTTCGGAAATCCGGCGTGCTGTCACGCCACCGCCATCCGCAGCCGGTGCATGGCTGGGTGCTGAAGGGCAGCTGGCACTATCTCGAGCACGACTGGACGGCGGAGGAGGGCTCCTACGTCTACGAGGCGCCCGGCGAGACGCACACGCTGGTCGTCGAGCCGCATGTGACCGAGATGATCACGCTGTTCCAGGTGAATGGCGCCATGATCTATGTCGATCCCGACGGCGCCGTGCAGGGCTACGAGGACGTCTTCACCAAGATCGACCTCTGCCGCAAGCACTACACCGATATCGGCCTGGGCGAGGGGTATATCGACCAGTTCATCCGGTGAGGGTGGATGGAGGCGGCGAAGTCAGCGCGCAAGGGTCGAGCCATGTCGGCGTGACACCCTCCACCGTCATCCCTGCGGAAGCAGGGATCCATCCAACCACCTGCCGCCGGCGGCTGAAATGGATCCCGGGTCGCGCTTCGCGGGATGACGACGGAGAGGGACTCGCAGGCGGGATGGAGTATTGAGGACGGTGCAATTGGTTTACATGTGCCACCCTCTACCAACATCCTGAGGTGCCCGGCGAAGCCGGGCCTCGAAGGAGGCTCCAGAGCGCACCATGACGGCGGCCGTCTATATGCTCCGATGTGCGGACGGCAGCTACTATGTCGGCTCGACTTCGGCTGAAGACCGAGAGCGGCGGCTGCTGGAGCATCAATCGGGAGCCTATCGCGGCTACACCTATTCGAGGCGGCCGGTGGAGCTCGTCTGGTCCGAAGAGTTTGATCGCCTCACCGACGCCTATGCGGCGGAGCATCAGATCAAGGGCTGGTCGCGCGCCAAAAAGGAAGCCCTGATCCGTGGCGATTGGGCGGCGATACGCGAACTTGCCAAGCGAAGGTGAGTGCGTGCTTCGAGACGGCCCTGCGGGCCTCCTCAGCATGTTGGGGAGGGAGGGTTCGGCGAGGTCGGAAGGGTAGCCGCGCATCCCAAAAATAAAAAAGGCCGGCACCTCTCGATGCCGGCCTTTTCGTTGAAGCAACCCCCCTACCGGATCGGCGGGGCGTATTGGATGCCGCCGAGCGACCAGAGCTGGTTCAGGCCGCGCGGGATGCCGAGCTTGGAGCCGACGCCGAGATTGCGCTCGTAGACCTCGCCGTAATTGCCGACCGTCTTGACGATCTCGATGGCCCAGTCGTTCGAGAGGCCGAGCTTTTCGCCGAAGGCGCCGTCGGTGCCGACGAGGCGCATGACGTCCGGCTTCTTCGAGGCCTTGGCCTCGTCGACGCGCTCGGACGAGACGCCCAGCTCCTCGGCGTTCAGCATGGCGTTGTGGACCCAGCTGACGAGGGCGCGCCATTTCGGATCGTCCTGGCGGACGACCGGGCCGAGCGGCTCCTTGGAGATGACATCCGGCAGGATGATGTTGTCGGCGGCGTCCGGAAGGCTCGCGCGCTCGGAGTAGAGCTGCGACACGTCCGTGGTGATCACGGTGCACTTGCCGGACTTGTAGTTGTCGAGCGATTGCTCGGGGCTGCCGGCGGCGATCGTCGTGAATTTCATCGTGTTGGCGTTGAAGTAGTCGACGAAATTCTGCTCGCTGGTGGTGCCGCTCTGGACGCAGACGGTCGAGCCGTCCAGCTCCAGCGCCGAGACCTTGCCGCTGTCGCGCTTCACCATGAAGCCCTGGCCATCATAATAGGTGACGCCGGCGAAGGCGAGCGGCAGGTCCGTCTCGCGCGACATGGTCCAGGTCGAGTTGCGCGACAGGAGGTCGACCTTGCCGTCCTTCAGCGCGTCGAAGCGCTCTGCGGCGGAGAGCGGCACATAGGTGACCTTTTCCGGATCCTTGAAGATCGCGGTGGCGACGGCGCGGCAGAAATCAACGTCAAAGCCGCTCCACTTGCCGTCCTCTCCCGCGTTGGAGAAGCCGAGCAGGCCCTGGCTGACGCCGCAGATCAGATTGCCGCGCTGCTTCACCGTGTCGAGCGTGCCGGCCTCAGCGGCGGCGGCCGAGCCGAGGGTGACGGCGAGAGCCATCGCCGCCACGCGGCCAGAAAGAACCTTCGCAGGAAACACCATGGTCGCCTTCCCGTTGATCAATCATGGAAGCCGCCCCGGACGGGACGGCCCGGCATTTCACGTCAGAGCTTCGCCTGCTGGCGAACGATGACCTTGGTGCCGACCGGAACCCGGTCGAACAGGTCGATGACGTCATTGTTCACCATGCGGAAGCAGCCCGAGGACAGGGCATGGCCGATCGTCTGCGGCTGGTTGGTGCCGTGGATGCGGTAGATCGTGTCGCCGAGATAGAGCGCGCGGGCGCCCATCGGGTTGCCCTCGCCGCCGGCCATGAAGCGCGGCAGATAGGGCTGGCGCTGGATCATCTCCGCCGGCGGCCGCCAGTCCGGCCATTCCGCCTTGCGCGAGATCTTGAGCAGGCCCGACCACTGGAAGCCGTCGCGGCCGACGCCGACGCCGTAGCGGATGGCGCGGCTGTCGGGCTGGACGAGATAGAGGAAGCGCTCATCCGTGTTGATGATGATCGTCCCGGGCTTCTCGTTGGTGCGGAAATAGACCGGCTGCGGCCGGAATTCCGGCGGCAGCAGTGAATCCTGCGCCGAGGGCACGAGGCCCGGCTGTTCGGGGATCTGCAGCACGTCGCGCGTCGGGGCGGCCTGGGCCGGAAGGGTCGCCGATAGGCCGAGCGCGGCGGTGCAGCCGATGAGCGCGATCGACAGGGGGCGCTTGAAGATCTGGTGGAGCAGTCTGGCCGTGATGGTTCGCATCGTAACCTCGGATTGGGACTGACAGGGAATGACCCGGCCTCGGCCGGGCCGAACTCAGCCGGCGGCAGCCGTCGGGGCGGGGGCGGGCGCCGATTGCCCGCAACGCACGAACACCATGGTGCCGTAGCGCGCCGTGACGCTGGGATCGACCCAGGGGGCGATCAGGACGCCATCCTGGAACGAGGTGATCTGCCGGTCCTTCGGCGTTCCGGCCGGGCCGGGCGGGCCGAGATAGACGCGGCCGCTGGCCGTCTTCAGCACCAGCTCGCTCGGCTTCGGCTGATCGGCCAGATACATCATCACGCCGTTGTTGGGACCGCGCGTGATGACATAGGGATTGCTGCAATAGCGGCGCGCCTCGGTGATGGTGCGCGGCAGGTCGGCCTCCTGGCGGAACGAACCGAGGCCCCAGTTGCCGATCAGATCCTCCGTCGTGATGGCGACGGACGGGGCAGGGCCGACGGACGGTCCCGCGCGCTCCGTGACCGAGGCACAACCGGCGATCGACAGAAGCGCGGCGGCGCCGGCCAGCAGGGCGGCAGTGCGACGGTTGGGCGCTCCGATCGGAGTTCCTCCCACCGATGACGTAGCGGCTTGTTGCATCTTTCCCCCTTCCGCGACCACGAGGCGGAGCGTTCCACCTCGATGCTGCAGCGTGTTCACGCTAAGGCAGCACGCGATTCTGGTCAGCATCATGGCGGCGGTGCGGCGAAAAATGCAACTGTTCGCCACATGTGTGGCGAGTGCTTACTCAGCGATATGCCCGGTCGGCGGAATGGGCATCATCGGCGCCCGCCGGAGCGGGTCGACCTTCTTGATCGGTCCCGCCTTCGGCGCGCCGGGCAGGGTGCGCCAGTTGACGCCGGCGATCGTCACGATCCGGCTGCCGCGGAAATCGACCTCGTTGCGGATGTGGCCGTGCTCGGACATGTAGGTGAGGAGCCAGCGGCCGCGCGACGGCGACCGGCTGCCATAGGCATTGGCCAGCGCCTCGTCGGTCGGGCAGGGCGCTTCCTCGCGGGCGGCGCGGGCGAGCAGCAGGAACACGCCCTGCATCTCTTCCGGCAGGCTCTCCGCCACGGTCAGGACCTGCTCCCAGGCTTCGTCGCCCCTGTCGGAGGCGACGCCGGCGCGTGCCAGCGCCAGGCGCTTGCGGAAGCTCGGCATGTCCTGGCCATAGGTGCCGAGCTTCTTGATCCGGCAGTGGAACAGGAAGTCCTGGTAGATCAGCGGCGCCGGGCGGAAGGCCGTTTCCGGATCCGACATGATCTCGGCATAGACGCTGTCGAGCACTTCCTGCTTTTCGGCTTCCGTGCGGGTGTCGGTCTCGACTTCCGCCGCCGCGCTGTCGAGCGGGCCGGATGTCTCGATGTCGCGCAGCAGCTCGGCTGTGCCGCGGGCGCGAGAAACGCTCGGCGTCGGCATCGGCAGCAGGTCGTCCTCGCCGCCGACGAAGATCAGGTCCTGCATCTCCGCCTGCGGCACTTCCGGCAGCGGCATCAGCACGGGGCGGCCGCTGCGGCCGGCCGTGTCGACGGCGCCGATGCGGACGGGAATGGGCTTGCGCGACAGCGCCGGTCCGAGCGCGACGAACTGGCCGGGATCGAGATCGCGGAAACCTTCCGCCTGGCGGCGGTCCATGCCGAGAAGATCGGCGGCGCGCGCCATGTCGATATCGAGGAAGGTGCGGCCCATCAGGAAGTTCGAGGCCTCGGCGGCGACGTTCTTGGCCAGCTTGGCGAGACGCTGCGTCGCGACGATGCCGGCCAGTCCGCGCTTGCGGCCGCGGCACATCAGATTGGTCATGGCGCCGAGCGACAGGCGACGTGCCTCGTCGGATACTTCGCCGGCTACGGCAGGCGCGAAGATCTGCGCCTCGTCGACCGTGATCAGCATCGGATACCAGACGCTGCGATCGGCATCGAAGAGGCCGTTCAGGAAGGCGGCGGCGCAGCGCATCTGCTCCTCGGCGTCGAGGCCTTCCAGATTGAGCACGACGGAGGCGCGGTGCTGGCGGATGCGCAGCGCGATCCGCTGCAATTCGCTCGGGCTGCGCTCGGCGTCGACGACGGTGTGGCCGAAGCGCTCGGAGAACGAGACGAAATCACCCTCGGGATCGATGATCGCCTGCTGCACCATGCCGGCGCTCTGCTCGAGCAGCCGCCGCAGCAGGTGGGATTTGCCGGAGCCGGAATTGCCCTGCACGAGAAGGCGCGTCGAAAGCAGTTCCTCGAGGTCGAGAAGGGCCGGCTGACCCGTCTGGTTGGTCCCGAGTTCGATTCCAGCTTTCATAGTGCTCCACTTCGCCTTTGCACGCTTCGTCCCGCACGCTGGGCCGGACCCTAGCACGGGCAGGCTGGGCGTCGGGACGCTCCGCCGGAACTCCACAGGAGATCCATCCGGAGGGCGGGCCATCGGCCCGGTTACGCAAAAACCATACGGCCCGGCGGCTCTGCCGGCCGGGCTCGTCGCGAAACTCGGTCAAAGGGGGTGGCGCGCCCTAGGGGAATCGAACCCCTCTCTCCACCGTGAAAGGGTGGCGTCCTGACCGATAGACGAAGGGCGCAGCGCGGCGGTTTATAGGCGGTAACCCCCGAAGTGACAAGCTCCGGCAATAATGTCGGAGTTCGGTCAAAGGGGATTGGCGCGCCCTAGGGGAATCGAACCCCTCTCTCCACCGTGAAAGGGTGGCGTCCTGACCGATAGACGAAGGGCGCGGCGAGGCGGTTTATAGGGGCCAACCCCCGGAGTGACAAGACCGCCTGAGCATCCTCCATCCCGCCTGTGGATAGAGTGCCGTCTCATCGCTGAGACGGCACGGAATTGCTCGGTTCTACCACTTGCCGGTGTTCGGCATCGAAGCCCAGGGCTCCTGCGGCGGCAGCGGATCGCCGGCCTGGATCAGCTCGACCGAGATGTTGTCGGGCGAGCGGATGAAGGCCATGTGGCCGTCGCGCGGCGGACGGTTGATGGTGATGCCGGCCTTCTGCAGCTTGTCGCAAAGGGCGTAGATGTCGTCGACGCGATAGGCGAGGTGGCCGAAATTGCGGCCCTCGCCGTAAACTTCGGGATCCCAGTTGAAGGTCAGCTCGACCTGGGCGTCCTCGTCGCCGGGGGCTGCGAGGAAATAGAGCGTGTAGCGGCCCTTCTCATTGTCGATGCGACGAACCTCATTGAGGCCGAGCTCCTTGTAGAACGCGATCGACTTGTCGACGTCGGTCACGCGGACCATGGTGTGAAGGTACTTCATGGGGCGGCATCCTTTTTCCGGATTGGCATTGTCGGCTGCCGGAGGCCGCGGGTCGCGCCCGCGCCGACGAATTGCACCGCCACCATAACGGCAGTGCCTTCAAACAGGAACCCGGCCACCAGCGGCATCCCAAGGACGGAAATCCCCGGTTGTGGCCCGGATGCCACTGGTCTACGCCACTTCCGATGTTATTCTTTGTTAAGGGAATCGGCGGCGGGTGCGCTTCAATGGCGGTGCCATGCGGTCGACCATGTGTGTATTCGGCCTGAAAGGGCCTATCGGGGGCCGGCGATATGGGTTCCAAGAACAGCGCTGAACCGTCTTCCGCCACGGGGCGGGAGGACGAGGGCGGGCTGGATCTGGTCGAGGTAGTCGGCTCGATCAAGTGGTTCGACGCGTCGAAGGGCTATGGCTTCATCCTGCCGGACGATGGTTCGCCGGATATCCTTTTGCATGTGACCTGCCTTCGGCGTGATGGTTTCCAGACCGCTTACGAAGGCTCCCGTATCGTTTGCGAGGTCACCAAGGGCCAGCGCGGCCTGCAGGCCTTCCGCGTCATCTCCATGGATGATTCGACGGCTATCCATCCGGCCCAGGCCGGGCCGCCGCGCACCCACCAGGTCATCGTGCCGACCAGCGGGCTCGAGCGCTGCGTCGTCAAGTGGTTCAATCGCGTCAAGGGCTACGGCTTCGTCACGCGCGGCGAGGGGACGGAGGATATCTTCGTCCACATGGAGACGCTGCGCCGCTATGGCCTGACCGAGCTGCGTCCGGGCCAGACCGTCCTCGTCCGCTTCGGCGATGGCGACAAGGGCCTGATGGCCGCCGAGATCCGCCCCGATGGCGTCTCGACCGGGCCGTCGTCGCACTGACCGCCGTGTCGACGCGCCAACCCCGTTCCGGCTTCCTCGTCACCTGGTGCGTAGCGCTGATCGTCGGATTGGCGCTTTCCGTCGTTGCCGGCCATGCCAGGGAACCGTCGCGCATCGAGGTGACCACCGCGACCGGCCGGCATCCGCTGACCATCGAATGGGCCTCGACGCCGAGCGAGCGCGAGCGCGGCCTGATGGGGCGGAAGACCCTTCCGGAAGGCCACGGCATGCTGTTCGATTTCGGCGACGAGGAGCCCGTCTATTTCTGGATGAAGAACACGCCGCTGTCGCTCGACATGATCTTCATCAAGGCTGACGGCACCACCTCGCGAATCGAGAAGCGGACGACGCCCTTCTCCGAGGCCCTGATCCCCGGCGGCGCACCGGTTCGCTATGTGCTCGAACTCGTCGGCGGCAGCGCGGATCGCATCGGCCTTCGTCCCGGCGATCATTTCGCCATTCCGGCGCGCTGACCGCTGATCGCGGCATCTGGCTTGTTGAGGCTCCAATTTGTCGCCCCGGCATGCCTTGAAGAGCCTGGGCCGAACGTGTAATCCACCCTTGTCGTGAAAGTCGGGGCATAGCGCAGCCTGGTAGCGCATCTGGTTTGGGACCAGAGGGTCGTAAGTTCGAATCTTACTGCCCCGACCATTCGAAGCGACCCGTATTTTGATGGAGGCGATCCAACGATGGTTGCGCGTATCTTCAGGCCGGCACGCAATGCGATGCAGTCGGGCAAGGCGAAGACCGAGCGTTGGATGCTGACCTATGAGCCGGAAGTTCCGGTCTCGGTCGAGCCGCTGATGGGCTACACCTCCACGGTCGACATGAAGCGCCAGATCAAGCTGTCGTTCGACACGCAGGAAGAGGCGATCGCCTACGCCGAGAAGAACGGCATTCCCTACCAGCTCTTCACCGCGCAGGACGACACGCGCAAGAAGATCTCGTACTCGGACAACTTCAAGTTCGGCCGAGCCCAGGCCTGGACGCACTAGACCGCGTTCGCGCGAAGCGGATGCCGGTTCGCGCTAGGATCGCGCGACGGAATGAAGAGCTGGAGTATCGGTGCTAGGCAACGATGCTCCAGCGGTCGGAACGACCGCGGCGCGGCAATGCGCCAATTCGGCCCCGTAGCTCAGCTGGATAGAGCAGCCGCCTTCTAAGCGGCAGGTCGCTGGTTCGAGCCCAGCCGGGGTCGCCAATCATTTCAACAGGTTAGATTGAATTCCGGCGTCATTCCGAATTCTCGGTAGGCCTGAGCCGGGCCTCAAGCATTCCCTTTTAGTGGCGGCGGTGCGAGGGGCGTAGGTCGTCTTGATCTGAACGGCCGTGCTCGTCGTGGCGCGTAATCAGTCTCGCGCCCCGGCCGCCCGTGGCATGGGCCCAAAGCCAGTTGAGGGCTACGGCCAGCCGGTTGCGTGCTCCGATCAAGAAGAAAATGTGCGCGATTCCCCAGAGCCACCACGCAATCCATCCCTTGAGACGCAAATGGGGGAATTCAGCGATGGCTGCCTTGCGGCTTACAGTGGCGAGATTGCCCTGGTTCCGATAGCGGAATGGCGCGGACGGCTTCGCGTCGCCTCGGAGCCTTCTTCGGATCTCGGCAGCCACGTACTTTCCCTGCTGCTTTGCCGCCGGAGCGAGGCCCGGCACAGGTTTTCCTTCGCTCTGCGCGGCCGCCGTGTCTCCGATGACCCAGATGCCCGCTTCGATGCTCAAGTCGGGACCGACGATCACCCGGCCGGCGCGGTCCGAAGCCGCATGCAGCCAAAGCGCAGCCGGCGAGGCCTGCACTCCGGCAGCCCATAGTACGGTTGCCGCTTCAATCGGCTCGTCACCCACCACGACGCCCTTTGCATCGATATGGGTAACCGCTTTCCCGGCCAGCACTTCGACGCCCATGTCGGCCAGCGATCGCACGGCAAAGTCCGAGAGAGGCTCGGTGAAAGTCGTCAGGATTCTTGCGTTGGCCTCCACCAGGATCACCCGGGCAGACTGAGGCGAAAAGGCCCGGAACTCTCCGGGCAAGGTCCTTCGCGTCAGCTCTGCAATCATGCCGGCGAGCTCGACGCCCGTCGGCCCTCCGCCGATGATGACGAAGGTCAGGAGGGCTGCGCGTTTGGCGGGGTCCGGTTCGAACTCAGCCTGCTCGAAGGCGAGCAATATCTTGCGACGTATGTCGGTAGCGTCATCGAGATTCTTCAGACCCGGCGCGAACGCTTCCCAATCGTCATGGCCGAAATAGGCGTGCCTGGCCCCGGTCGCGACGACGAGATAATCGAACGGCACAGATTGCCGTCCCTCGAGATGGACGACGCGCGCAGCGCGGTCGACACCCACGACCGTGCCGAGCAGAGTCTGGATGTTCTTGTAGCGGCGAAGCAGCGTCCGGATCGGCCACGCGATCTCGGACGGACTGAGCAGAGCCGTGGCCGCCTGGTAGAGCAGCGGCTGAAACAGATGATAGTTGCGCTGATCGATCAGGGTTACGTCGGTGGGCGCGCCGCCCAGGGCCTTCGCACAGCTCAGTCCGGCAAACCCGCCGCCGATGATTACTGTTCGAGGATTTGGCATTCGATGGTGCCCAACCGCTTCGCCATAGCCTCAATCTATCTCGTGGGAAGCCAAATGTCCGGCAGCTCTTGAGTATTCCCGGCTTTGGAGGAGCGGCGCGCCGGTCGCGCGTCGCTCCCCATCCTGTTGGCGGTGCCTGCCGCCAGGTCGTGGCTCTACTTCCCCGGAAGGTATTTGCCGATGTTGATGAGCTGGACCCGGCGGTTGATCGGGTTCTTCGGGTTCTTGACGTCCTGCAGCGATTCCTGGCCGAGGCCGACGGCTTCGACGCGGGCGGGGTCGACGTGGTAGGTCGTCGTCAGCGCCTCGACGACGGCGTCGGCGCGCGCCTGGCTCAGCGCCAGATTGTCCTTGCGGTTGCCGGTCGTGTCGGTGTTGCCGGTCACGACGAACTTGTAGCCGCCGAGCACCGGATGGTGCAGCGCATCGGCGATCGAGCCGATCGTCGCATAGGATTCCGGCCGGATGATCGCCGAGTTCAGCGCGAACTGGATCTGGACGTTGACCTGGGCGAGATTGTCGAGCAGTTCCAGGGGCTTCCAGGTGATCGGCGTGCCCGGATTGTCGATCATGTGCTGCTGCACGGCCTGACGGATCAGCGCCGCGGACAGGCCGGGAGGCGCCGCGCGGGCGGCGCTGTTCATGGTGTTGACGATTTCGGTGCCGCTCAGCGCCGTCTGCGCGACGGCGGGGCCTCCGCTCGCGCCCGCGAGCAGGAGGGCGGCGGCCAGGGCGAGGCCGCGCGAGCCGGACGGGAGGCGGGATGTCATACGGATGTTTTTCGACATGACGTTCAGTTCCAGCCGGCGTTGGTGATGGCGGTCGTGCAGCGCTTGCTGACGACCTTCTTGGCGGCGTTCAGGCAGTTGAGGTAATGCGCGTTGCCGGGCGCGGTGCCCTGGCAGAACTGGGTGGCGTCACCGCGGCAGGCTTTGGTGACCGCCGCCTGCGCCGCGAGGCGGGCGTCGAGCGACGCGACCACGGTCTTGTAGTCGGCGATGCATTGCGGATTGATCTTGGCCGCCTGCGCCGTCAGGCAATCCTTGAGGGCGCCGCCGCCCAGATTGACCTTGGGGCAGTATTTTTCGATGTCCTTGCCGCAGCTCTTTGCGAGCAGCGCCCCGGCCTCGGAATAACTGATCGTCTGCGCGTACGCTTGCCCGCCGAGGCTCATCAAAAGCACGGCCGCAAGACTAGGCAATGTAAGTCTCATCGTGATTTCCCCGCCTCTGTTCACGTCTCATGCGCCGAGGGCGCACGCCGCTGCGTCAGCTTCGCCCTCTGCGAAATCGGGCTCAAGAAAAAGCTAGCATGGGAATTTCACGCTACTGTCCGCTGGGTACAGAGTCCATGCCGAATACTGGCCGGAAGCGAGGGCGTGCGGGATGCCACGCGCCGGATCAGATGACCCGGAAAAAGACCGGCAGATGGTTGCCGGCGTGCAGCCGCTCGATCAGCTCCATGAGCGGAATGATCGCCAGGAAAAGCAGTGCGTCGAGGAAGGTGCGCCGGAGCGCGTGGGTGGAGACGGAGAGCTCCTCGGTATCGCGATAGAGCGACAGTTTCGGCCAGAACATCGGCGTTACGGCCGCATAGGCGGCATAGCGTTCGCCGAACAGCGTAACAAGATGGTCGGCTTCCTTGCGGGCGGTGGCGATGAAGGCCGCGTAGCTGATGAGCCCGAGCAGGGCGGCAACCACCAGCGAGCCATACATCAGGCCGATGCCGACCGCGCCGATGGTCGAGAACAGGTAGAGCGGGTTGCGGGTGACCGAATACGGTCCCAGCGTCGTCAGCTGCCGGTTCTTGTGCGAGCCGATATAGAGAATGCTCCACATCCGTCCCGCGACGCAGGCCAGCACGAGGCCTATCCCGGCCAGCTGGAGGACCTCATGCGTCTCGCCGCCCCAGAAGGGGCCGACGAGCAACAGCCCGATAGACGCGACGACGGCGCCGGCCTGGATCAGGTGGATACGCAGTCTCTGATTGAGAGCTCGAGCGCGCATGGTCGGCTTCCGTTGCGGAATGCAGACTCTGCTCTACGCGAATTACGCCGATTCTACGAGCGAGGCTTCCGCCGTCCCGCGGCGCCTCAGGATGCCATCGCGCGAAGGGCCGGGCGCTGCTGCAGCCAGAGGCTCGTCTGTTCGGCGGAAATCGGCCGTCCGAACAGATAGCCCTGGCCGATATCGCAGCCCATGTCGCGCAGCGTCGAGAGGATTTCCGGCGCCTCGATGCCTTCGGCCGTCGTGGCGAGATTGAACGTCCCGGCGAGCTGCACGATAGCGCGGATGATCCGCCAGTCCTCGCCGTTGCGCTGCGCGCTCGCGACGAAGCCGCGATCGATCTTGAGGCGGTCGACGGGCAAGTCGCTCAAATGGCGCAGGCTGGAATAGCCGGTGCCGAAATCGTCCAGCGCCACGGAAATGCCGGCGTTGCGCAGCGTGTTCAGGATCTCGCGCGCCGACGACACTTCGTCGACCAGCGTGCTCTCGGTGATCTCCAGCTCCAGCCGCGCCGGCGGGAAGCCCGCCTTGTCGAGAATGGAAAGGATGCGGGACGCCATCAGCGGCTCGGCGAACTGGGTCGGCGAGATGTTGACCGAAAGGCGCAGATCCGTCGGCCAGTTGCGGGCGTCCTCGCAGGCGCGCCCCAGCAGCGTGTAGAACATCTCGCCGATCCGGCCCGATTCCTCCGCCATCTGGATGAAGGACGTCGGCGGGATGATGCCGCGCACCGGGTGCTGCCAGCGCGCCAGCACCTCGAAGCCGATCAGCCGGTCGCCATGGAGCTCGATCAGCGGCTGGTAGTAGGGGACGATCTCGCCCGCGGTCATGGCGCGCCGCAGATCGCCCTCCAGCATGCTGCGGTCCCTCTGCGCCTCGTCCATGCCGGCCTCGTAGGCGCGCAGCGATCCGCGGCTGTGGCGCTTGCCGTCATAGAGCGCGACGTCGGCGGCATGCAGCAGTTCCTGGCTGGTGACGGCGCGGTCCTCCGAAACCGCGAGGCCGATCGTGGCGCCGACGCGGGCAAAGCCGTTCGGGATCGGGATCGGGGCGGCGAGGGTGTCGAGCAGGCGCCGCCCGACGCGGCGCGGTATGCCGCCCTGGTCATCCTCGAGCAGGAGCGCGAATTCGTCGCCGCCCAGCCGGGCGACCGTGGTGTTCGCCTCCTGGAAGCCGGAAAGCCGGCGGGCCGTCTCGATCAGCACGTCGTCGCCGGCGGCGTGGCCGTGCGTATCCTTCACCGTCTTGAAATGGTCCAGGTCGATCAGCAGGACGGCGACCGGCGGACCGCCGTTCCGCCAGGCGTCGAGCGCCCTGTCCAGCGCGCGCATGAAGGCGGCCCGATTGATGAGGCCCGTCAGCGAATCGATTCGGGCACTGGCAGAAAGCTGGCGCTGCTTGCGATGGGAGCGGTCGAGCGCGCGGCGCAGGCGCAGCTGGATCCGGAGCAGAAACGCGCCGACGACGAACGACATGGCGAGGCTGGTGACCAGATACAGCAGGAACGGCGCAATTCCGTCCGCCGTGTTGCTGGCCATCAGACCAACCATGGCGAAGAAAAGCGCGCCTAATCCTAGAACCAGGATGCCGATCATCATGCTATTGCCCACCGCGCCTGGGGCTTCCACGCAAAACGGCACCCATTATCGGGTGCGTTGCGTCTGGACCCCCCAGTCCGACCCGCCGCCAGAGTCAGGGACAATAGGCAATCAAGTCAATAGAAGATTTGAGCTATATTTCGAACAATCGCATTATGTCCGCCCAGCGAAGTAATATGCCAGTGATGCTGACCTTGCGGCATGCCGTTGGAAGTAGCGTTGGCAACGCCGAGACAAGCAGGGCGAAGCGCTCGGGTATCGACTGTTTGGAAACAGTCGAACGTAATCTGCTGACCAGCGATACTGCGTACGGTATTTGCGGAAGATTTCGCCGGGGATCGGATTTTCTAGATGACATAAAAATGGCGCCGGACGGAGCCCGGCGCCACGAAACCTTGGTTCAACACACGGTCTGGACCATGGTCGACGGGAGGACGTCAGTCCTTGGCGCGCTCGACATAGGAGCCGTCCTCGGTGAGCACGACGATTCGCGTGCCCGGGCCGATGTGCGGGGGAACCATGGAGCGGACGCCGTTCGACAGGATCGCCGGCTTGTAGGACGAGGAAGCGGTCTGGCCCTTGGTGGTGGGCTCGGTCTCGACGACCTCGAGCGTCATGCGCTGCGGCAGGACGATGCCGACGGCCTGCTCGTCGAAAATCGACAGACGGACGACCATGCCTTCCTGGAGGTACGGTGCTGCGTCACCGATGACGGCCGCCGAAACGATCAGCTGCTCGTAGTTCTCGGTGTTCATGAACGTGTAGCCTTCGCCGTCCTGGAACAGGTAGGAGAAGTCACGGTCTTCGACGAACGCACGCTCGACCTGCTCGGTCGTCTTGTAGCGGTTCGAGATCTTCACGCCATCGGCGAGGCCGCGCATGTCGATCTGCGTGGTCGGCGTTCCCTTGCCGGGATGGAAGCTCTCGGCGATCAGGACGGAGTAAAGCTTGCCGTCGATCTCGAGAACGTTGCCCTTGCGGACCTGGCTGGCGATAACCTTCACGAATTAACCCTCAGATTGGCGTCGGCGCCCGTACAAAGGCGCGATAATGGCGCGCACCATAGCGATTCCGCTGGTTCGCGCCAGTCGAATCTCGCAAATGCCAGCGGGCTCGCCCCCTCGCGACGACAGGAGAACCGTGAGAATGACCAGCGCGTCACCCTGGTGGTCGCCCCATGTCCACGCCGATCGCCGGCCGCTGCTCCTGAAGCGCGGGCGCATCAAGGCGGCCGTGCACGCCTGGTTCCAGGCGCGCGACTTCCTGGAGGTGGAGTGCGGGATCCTGCAGGTCTCGCCCGGCAACGAGGCGCATCTGCACGCCTTCGCCACCGAGCGCGTGTTTCCGGACGGCACCCGCAAGCCGCTCTATCTGCACACCTCGCCGGAATTCGCCGCGAAAAAGCTGCTCGCGGCCGGCGAGGAGCGGATTTACACGCTCGGCCCGGTGTTCCGGAACCGCGAGCTCGGGCCGCGCCACGCCTGCGAATTCGCCATGCTCGAATGGTATCGCGCCGGGGCGCCCTATGAGGCGTTGATGGAGGATTGCGCGGCGCTGCTGGCTGAGGCGGCCGAAGCGGCGGAAGCGCGCCTCTTCACCCATCGCGGCCATGTCTGCGATCCCTTCCTGGAGCCGGAGCGGGTCACCGTCGCCGAGGCGTTCGCGAAACATGCCGGCATCGACCTGCTCGCTACGCTTTCCGAGGACGGCACGGCGGACCGGGACGCGCTTGCCGAGCAGGCGGTGGCGACCGGCATCCGCATCGTCTTCGACGACAGCTGGAGCGACATCTTCAGCCGCATCATCGCGGAGAAGGTCGAGCCCAATCTGGGGCAGGGGCGGCCGACGATCCTCTGTGAATATCCGGTCGTCGAGGCGGCGCTCGCCCGGCCTAAGGCGAGCGATCCGCGCGTCGCCGAGCGCTTCGAGCTCTATGGCTGCGGTGTCGAGCTCGCCAACGGCTTCGGCGAGCTGACCGACCCGGCCGAGCAGCGCCGCCGCTTCGTCGCCGAGATGGACGAGAAGCAGCGCGTCTATGGCGATCGCTACCCGCTCGACGAGGATTTCCTCGCAGCCCTCGCCATCATGCCGGAGGCGTCGGGCATCGCGCTCGGCTTCGACCGGCTGGTGATGCTGGCGACCGGCGCGCCGCGTCTCGATCTTGTGATCTGGACACCGGCGGCCGAATGATCGAAAGAGTGCGGCCATGCCGCGCTCACCCGTCGTTCCGCTCGAAAAATCGCTGACGCTCCGTTCGCCGACCGCCCTGGTCGAGGCCGGACTGGTGCCGGCTGCCGCGCAGGCCGGGCTGGACCAGGTCGCCGAGCGCTATGCGGTCGCCGTGACGCCGGCGATGGCGAAGCTGATCGACGCCGAGGATCCCACGGATCCGATCGCCGCGCAGTTCGTGCCCTCCGTCGCCGAGCTGACGACGCTGCCGGACGAGCGCGCCGACCCGATCGGCGACGATGCGCACAGCCCGGTGCCGGGACTGGTGCATCGCTACCGGGATCGCGTGCTCCTGAAGCTCGTGCATGTCTGCGCCGTCTATTGCCGCTTCTGCTTCCGCCGCGAGACGGTCGGCCCCGGCGGCCCGACCATGCTGGGCGAGGCCGAGCTCGAAGCGGCGCTCGCCTATATCCGCGAGCGCCCGGAGATCTGGGAGATCGTCTTCACCGGCGGCGATCCGCTGGTGATTGCGCCGCGCCGGCTGGCGGAACTCCTGGAGCGCTTCCGCGCCATCGAGCACGTCAGGATCCTCCGCTTTCATACCCGCGTGCCGGTCGTCGACCCGGCCCGGATCAATTCGGAGCTGGTCGCGGCGCTCCGGAACACCGGCAAGACCGTCTATGTCGCCATCCATGCCAACCATCCGCGCGAGCTGACGGCCGACGCAAAAGCGGCGCTCGCCCGTCTCGCCGATGCCGGCATCGCCATGGTCAGCCAGACGGTGCTGCTTAGGGGCGTCAACGACGATCCGGAGACGATGGCGGCGCTGATGCGCGGTTTCGTCGAGGCGCGGGTGAAGCCGTATTATCTGCATCATGGCGATCTCGCGCCCGGAACCAGCCATTTCCGCACCTCGATCGCCGAGGGGCAGGCGCTGATGCGGGCTCTGCGCGGACGGCTTTCGGGCCTGGCGCAGCCGACCTACGTCCTCGATATTCCCGGCGGCTTCGGCAAGGTTCCGATCGGGCCGGACTACGTCCACGAGGACGACACTGTGACGGACCCGAATGGCGGCGAGCACGCCTACCGGTTCAACGACGCCGTCTGAACGGCCTTGCCGTTCTAGATCCTTTTATCGTTTCATGGAAACGATGAAAGGACCTAACTATTTGTTTGGTCACGTTTTCTTGACGCGAACCGGTGTCCACTTCGCTCGAAAACGTTCCAGCCTTGCACCTTCTGGGTGCGGGGTGGCACGATTGCTCGTTGCCGCAGAGAGGAATTCACAGTGTACCAGCCACCCCATTTCCGCGAAGACCGGCTCGACGTGATGCACGCGCTGATCCGCGCCCATCCGCTCGCCATGCTCGTCACGGCGGGCGAGGGCGGGCTGATGGCTAATCTGGTGCCGTTCCTGATCGATCCTGAGGGCGCCGAGAAGGGCCTGCTCCGCGCGCATATCGCGAGGGCCAACGACCAGCTGGCGGCGCTCAGGGCCGGAGCCGAGGCGATGGTGCTGTTCCAGGGGCCGAACGCCTATGTGACGCCGAGCTGGTACGCCGCCAAGGCGGAGAATCACAAGGTCGTGCCGACCTGGAACTATGTGACGGTGCACGCCTGGGGCACGCCGCGCGTTCTCGAATCGACGGAATGGCTGCGCCGGCAGGTCGGCGAGCTAACCGACGCCAGCGAGCAGGGCCGGCAGCACACCTGGAGCGTCGATGACGCGCCGGAGGCCTATGTCGCCGGCCAGATGAAGGGCATCGTCGGCCTCGAGATCCCGATCGACCGGATCGAAGGCAAATGGAAGGTCAGCCAGAACCGGGCTGTCGCCGATCGGCGGGGCGTCGTCGACGGCTTGAGAAGCGACCGCCCCGATGCCGTGGAGATGGCGGCGCTGGTGGCAGCCCACATTCCGCCGGCGGGCGAATAGGCTCGCGGGGATGATCTAGGCGGCGTTGCCGGCCTCTTCCGGCTTCCGCGTCGCAGTGCTCGCCCGGCGATCGGTGCGCTTCGATGCTTTTGACGGCAGGAAACGCCTCAGCACCGCGATGGCGACGACGGCGAGCACCATGCCGCCGATGATCCAGGCCGGCCGGATGCCGGCGGCGGGATTGAAATTGGTCGGGAGGACGCGGCCGAAGGCGACGCCGATTTTCAGATAATAGTAGAGCGCCTCGCCGAACGCGGTCGCGACGGTGACGGCGATGCCGAGGCCGATCGTGGCCGGCAGCGTGGCGATCCGCGCCTCGCCGAGCCACGCCGCCAGCAGGCGCCAGGCCAGAAGCCATGCCGCGACGGCGGTGATGACGATCGGCTCGGTGACGCCGAGCTTCGACTGCAGGAAGAAGTGCAGCGCCGCGAGCAGAATGATCGGGTAGACGAGGCGATGCAGGCGGCGCCACTGGATGCCGCCCAGCCGCCGCATCATGCCGTTGGTCGAGGTGATGGCGAGCGGCGTCAGCAGGATCAGCACCATCAGCCCGATGGTCAGGTAGATCCGGGCGAACAGCTCCGAGACGACCTTGGGAATGTCCCAGGCGAGATCGCCGGCATAGGCGACGAGGTGGATCAGCACATAGGCGAAGGCGGCGTTGCCGAGCGTGCGGCGCACGAACACCAGCTCCGGCCAGCGCCAGACATAGCGCAGCGGCGTGACCGCCAGCGTCAGCAGCAGGAAGCGGATCGCCCAGAGCCCGGCCTGATGGTTGATCTCGATCATCTGGCGGGGGCCGAGCGTGCCCATCGAGGCGCGAACGATCAGCCAGAGGCCGGGCAGGAACACACCCGCGAAGACGAACGCCTTCAACGGCGAGAAGTCGCCCTTCCTGTCCTGCCAGGGATAGAGACGCGGGGCCGGCGTGGCGGATCGATTCATCGGGACCTCATGCAATCGCACTCCGTCCTCATACGCTCGATCGGCGTAAAAGGTGTCACGCCGGCCATCAGCTTTCCGTGACCGTTGCCGTCGCAGCGAGCCTTTCGAAGGCGGTCGGGCCGGGCGGGCCCTCCGTCAGGCGCTCCCGGATGAGGGTCGCGCAGGCCATCGGGTCGAGGCGGGACGTGTCGATTTCGAGGTCGTACAGCCCCGGACGATGCACCTCGCGCTGCCACCGCAGAATCGGCTCCGGAACGGGATCGTCGGGCGACGCGATGACATAGAGCCCTTCGCGTCCCGCCTGGCTGCGGTTACGACGCTCCAGGATGGTCTCGATCGGGCTGTGGACGCCGACGAAGAGAACCGGCAGCCCCGCGAGGCGTCGGGCGCAGTCCGGGAGGATTTGCAGCGGCCTTGTATAGGAATCGTGGTGGCCGACATCGACGACGACGTCGAGGCCGAGCCGGCTATGGGCGGCGATCGATTCGTAGAGCGCCGCGTAGAGACGCGGCACCAGCGCTTCGAGATCCGGCCGCTCGCCGCCCGGCCTGAGGCCGATGCCCGGCCGGTAGCGCTCCGGCGTGACGGCGTTGACATAGGCGTCAACGCCGAGATTCATCCACGGCCCTTCGAACGTCGCCTGGATCGCCGCCGCGATGCTGGATTTCCCGGATCGCGGCGCGCCGTTCAGGATAACGATCTGGCCCGGCTTTGCCGGCATGGCTTCCTCCCGATGTCGACTGGCAGGAAGCGATCCTCGCCCGCTCAGGCGGCGAGTTCGTGGCGCCAGGGCGGATTGGCGCCGGCGCGCGAGCAGGTGATCGCCGCGACGCGGTTGGCGAAATCGAGCGCGTCCTTCAAGGCCGCGTGGTCGATTTTGCGCACGCCGTCGATGGTCAGGTGCCCCTTTTCGGAAAGCCGCGCCAGCAGGCCGCCGGTGAAGCTGTCGCCGGCGCCGACGGTGTCGGCAATGGTGACCGGCACGACGGGGCTGAACACGGAGCCGGTCGGCGTATAGGCGGTGACGCCATTGCCGCCGCGCGTGACGACGACGAGGCCGGCGCCGGCGGCCAGCCAGCCGGCGGCGACGGTCTCCGGATCGACGCCCGGATGCAGCCATTCGAGGTCAGCGCCGGAAATCTTCACGATGTCGGCGCCATGGGCGAACTGCTCGACGCGGGCGCTGAAGGCGTCGCGGTCGTGGATCAGCGTCGGCCGGACATTGGGGTCGTAGCAGAGGACCCGCTTGCCGCGATTGGCGTCCATGACGGCGGCGAGGCGGTCGACGATCGGCTCGGGAATCAGCGAGATCGAGCCGAAATGCAGCGCTTCGACCTCGTCGCCGACCGGCTCGTGGATCGCCGGATCATGCAGGCGGCCGGCTGAATTCTCGTCGAAGAAGGCGTATTGCGGCTCGTCATGGAGGAGGCTGACGAAGGCGAGCGTCGTCGGGCGCGCCGAACGGCCCGTATATTTGAGGCTGACCTGGCTGCGCTCCAGCTCTTCCGCCAGCAGCTCGCCGAAGAAGTCCGTCGAAATGCCGCCGAGGAATCCCGTCGGAATGCCCAGGCGACCGGTCGTCAGGGCCACATTGTACGGCGAGCCACCAACCTTCGGCTGGTAGGAATCGTTTCCGTTCACATCCTTGACCGGCAAGAAGTCGATCAGGGCCTCGCCGCAACTCACGATCATGAAGCTCGTCCTCCTGGGGCCCACCGCGGCCCATCGCCTAAGCCCATTAGCGGAAGCGCGGCGCGCCGCCAAGACGGCTCGGTGCGTGTGTCGCGCGACAGGACACGGATCGGGGGAGTGGCGGCGGTTCGCCGCGTGTCTCGACGCCCGCTTTGCCTTATAAGGAGGCAACGAGGATGGCATCGGGCCGTTCGTCGACCCTGAAATGAGAACGACCGAGAGCCCATGTCAGCAGACGTAACACTCTGGGGCGCCCTGATCGCCGGGCTGCTATCCTTCGTTTCGCCCTGCGTGCTCCCCCTGGTGCCGCCCTATCTCTGCTATGTGACGGGGCTGAGCCTCGACGAAGTGACCACCCAGGCCGACAAGCGAATTCGCGGCATCGTGCTGCGATCGTCTTTCGCCTTCGTGCTCGGCTTCACCACGGTGTTCGTGCTGCTGGGCGCGACGGCTTCGGTGCTCGGCCGCATCGTCGCGCGCCAGCAGGAAATCCTGTCGATCGTCGCCGGCCTGGTCATCATCGTTATGGGCCTGCATTTCCTCGGCGTGTTCCGGATCGGCTTCCTGCAGCGCGAGGCGCGGGTGCAGGTCGCCAACCAGCCGGCCGGCCTTGCCGGCGCCTACATCCTCGGCCTCGCCTTCGCCTTCGGCTGGACGCCGTGCATCGGGCCGGTGCTGGCCTCGATCCTCTGGGTCGCGGGCAGTTCCGATACGGTCGGGCGCGGTGCGGGGCTTCTCGCCATCTATTCGCTCGGCCTCGGCATTCCGTTCATGATCGCCGCCGGCTTCGCCGAGCGCTTCATCGGTGGCCTCCGGCGCTTCCGCCGCTACATGCCGATGGTCGAGAAGGCGATGGGCGTGTTCCTGATCGTCACCGGCATCCTGTTCTTGACCGGCCAGATGACCGCCATGTCGTTCTGGCTGCTCGAAACCTTCCCGGCGCTTTCCCGGATCGGCTGAGGCGAGGGCGCGGCGCCGCAGATCATCGCTTGACCGTCGCCGTCGCGATCGCGCAAAGCTTGCGCCCAGTTACCGAACTCGCTGCCGAAATCTCGGAGGAAACATGCCGGATCGCTCTTCGCTCGCCATCGTGCTCGCCGCCGGCGAGGGCACGCGGATGCGATCGGCCCAGCCGAAGGTGATGCATGCCGTCGCCGGGCTGCCGATGATCGGCCATGTGCTCAAGACGGCGGCCGGCGCCGGCATCGAGCGGTTCGCCGTCGTCGTCGGCAAGGGCGCCGACGCGGTTCGCAGCTTCGCTATCAAGACCGCCCCGTCGGCGCTGGTCGTCGAGCAGGTCGAGCGCCTCGGCACGGCGCATGCTGTGCTTGCGGCGCGCGCCGCGCTGGAGCAGCCGGCGGACGACGTGCTGGTGCTTTATGGCGATACGCCGCTCGTCACCGCCGACACGCTGGCACGCATGCGGGCGGAGCTCGCCAAGGGCGCGGGCGTCGTCGTGCTGGGCTTCCGTCCAGAGGATCCGGCCGGTTATGGCCGTCTGATCGAGCGCGACGGCCAGCTGGTCGCGATCCGCGAGCTGCGCGAGGCGAGCGAGGCGGAGCGCGCCATCGGCTTCTGCAATGCCGGCCTCATGGGCTTTCGCGGCGATGCGCTGCTCGGGCTGCTCGACGCCATCGGCAACGACAATGCCAAGGGCGAATATTATCTGACCGACGCCGTCGAGATCGCCAACCAGCGCGGCCTCGCCGTGGTCGCCATCGAGGCGGACGCGGATGAGGTCGCCGGCGTCAACACGCGCGCCGAACTCGCCGCCATCGAGCGGATCTGGCAGGAGCGGGCCCGCGAGCAGGCGCTGCTATCCGGCGTTACGATGATCGCGCCGGAAACCGTCTTCCTCTCGCACGACACGGTGCTTGGCCGCGACGTGACGATCGAGCCGAATGTCTTCTTCGGACCGGGCGTCACGGTCGAGGGGGGCGCGCTGATCCATGCCTTCTCGCATCTGACCGGCGCGACGCTCGAGCAGGGCGCCGAGATCGGGCCGTTCGCGCGGCTGCGTCCGGGCGCCCAGCTCGGCCCGAAGAGCAAGGTCGGCAATTTCGTCGAGGTCAAGAACGCCGAGATCGGCGCCGGCGCCAAGATCAGCCACCTGACCTATATCGGCGACGCCAAGGTCGGCGCCGAGGCGAATGTCGGCGCGGGAACCGTCACCGGCAATTACGACGGCTACGACAAGGCGCTGACCGTGATCGGCGAGGGCGCCTTCATCGGCTCCAACAGCGTGCTGGTCGCGCCCGTCACCATCGGCGACGGCGGCTATGTCGCCTCCGGCAGCGTCATTACCGAGGACGTCGCACCCGACGCGCTGGCGATCGCTCGCGGGCGGCAGGTCGAGAAGCCCGGCTGGGCGGCGCGCTTCCGCGAGATGAAGGCCAAGACCAAGCGGGTCCGCGTCTAAGCCTTTTGGTGAAGGCGCGAAACAGGAAGTGATTTCCGGCACTTGGCCCAAAAGGCTAAGAGGCGCTCGGATCTGACTTGGACTAGGCTGCCGCATCGGGCACCGAACGGGGATTGAGCTATATGTGCGGAATTATCGGTATTCTGGGCCGGACGCCCGTCGCGCCTCTGCTCGTCGACGCGCTGAAGCGGCTCGAATATCGCGGCTATGATTCCGCCGGCATCGCGACGCTCGAGGGCGGCCATCTCGACCGGCTCCGGGCCGAGGGCAAGCTGCGCAACCTCGACGCCAAGCTGACGGCCTCGCCGCGCTTCGGCCTTTCCGGCATCGGCCATACGCGTTGGGCGACGCATGGCGCGCCGACTGAGCGCAACGCCCATCCGCATGCCACCGAACAGCTGGCCGTCGTCCACAACGGCATCATCGAGAATTTCCGCGAGCTCAGGCTCGAGATGGAAGCGGCCGGACGCAGCTTTGCCTCCGATACCGACACCGAGGTGATCGCCCATCTGGTGACCGTCAATCTCGCCAAGGGCATGACGGCCAAGGACGCCGTGCAGCAGGTTCTCGGCCGCCTGACCGGCGCCTTCTCGCTCGCCTTCCTGTTCGAGGGCGAGGAAGACCTCCTGATCGGCGCGCGCCGCGGCAGTCCGCTGGCGGTCGGCTGGGGCGAGGGCGAGATGTTCCTCGGCTCGGACGCGATCGCGCTCGGCCCCTTCACCGACGAGATCACCTATCTGAACGATGGCGACTGGGTCGTGCTGACGCGATCCTCCGCCGAGATCTATGACGAGGCGGGCAATCCCGTCTCGCGCCCGCTGACGCGCCTGCAGGGCACCACCCATGTCGTCGACAAGGGCAATCACCGCCACTTCATGGTCAAGGAAGTGCACGAGCAGCCCGAGGTGGTCGGCCATACGCTGGCGCGCTATCTCGACCTCGTGAACGGCAGCGCGCGGGTGCCGGAAGGCATCGATTTCAGCACGGTCGACCGGCTTTCGATCACCGCCTGCGGCACGGCCTTCTATGCCGGCTTCGTCGCGAAATACTGGTTCGAGCGCTATGCGCGCCTGCCGGTCGACATCGATATCGCCTCGGAATTCCGTTACCGCGAGCAGCCGCTCTCGAAGGACGGGCTTTCGATCGTCATTTCGCAGTCGGGCGAGACGGCCGATACCCTGGCGTCGCTGCGCTATGCCAAGGGCGAGGGCCAGAAGATCGCGGCGGTCGTCAATGTGCGCGAATCGACCATCGCCCGCGAGGCCGATTTCGTCCTGCCGATCCTGGCGGGTCCGGAGATCGGCGTCGCCTCGACCAAGGCTTTCACCGCCCAGCTTTCCGTGTTGGCCGCGACCGCTGTCGCCGCCGGCAAGGCGCGCGGCGTGCTTTCCGGCGACGAGGAGCAGGCGCTGGTCCGGGCGCTGAGCGAAGTGCCGCGCCTGATGCACGAGGCGCTGAAGCTCGAGGACCAGATCGAGGCGCTGGCGCGCGACCTCGCCAAGGTCAAGCACTGCCTCTATCTCGGTCGCGGCACCAGCTATCCGATCGCGCTCGAAGGCGCGCTGAAGCTGAAGGAGATCTCCTACATCCACGCCGAGGGCTATGCCGCCGGCGAGCTGAAGCACGGTCCGATCGCGCTGATCGACGAGGAGATGCCGGTCGTCGTCATCGCCCCCTACGACCACATCTTCGAGAAGACGGTCTCGAACATGCAGGAAGTCGCAGCGCGCGGCGGGCGGATCATCCTGATCACCGACGAGAAGGGCCGGCAGGCGGCGGCGATGGATACGATGGCGACGATCGTTTTGCCGGAGATGCCGGCGAGCGTGACGCCGCTGGTCTACACGATCCCCGTGCAGCTGCTCGCCTATCACACGGCCGTCTTCATGGGCACGGACGTCGACCAGCCGCGCAATCTCGCCAAGTCGGTCACGGTCGAATAGCGGCTGTGACGGCCGGGCTTCGCCCGGCTGCGGTGCCGAGCGATTTTGCCGCGTGCGTCATGCGGACGATGTAAGTTCTGGCCAATGCTATGCGAGCCGTCATAATGGCGGTGGACATGGACTGAATCGGACGCAGGGGCGGATGAATGAGCTTTCAGGACCCTGAGCTGCCTCCGGCCCCCGAAACGGGCGGGAGCCGGCTGATCACGCGGCTGAGGAACTACTTCCTGACCGGCCTCGTCATCGCCGCGCCGATTTCCATCACGATCTACCTCACCTGGTCACTGATCAAATGGATCGACGGCTGGGTGAAGCCGGTGATTCCGCTCGAATACAGCCCGGACGCCTATCTGCCGTTCTCCGTGCCCGGCTTCGGCGTGTTCGTCGCCGTGGTGGCGCTGACGCTGCTCGGCTTCCTGACGGCGAATTTCGTCGGACGCTCGCTGGTCCGGCTCGGCGAGCAGCTGCTCAACCACACGCCGCTGGTGCGCAATCTCTACAGCGCGCTGAAGCAGCTGTTCGAGACCGTGCTTTCCGGCAAGGGCGGCAAGTCGTTCCAGAAGGCGGCGCTGATCGAATTTCCGCGCAAGGGCGTCTGGTCGATCGTCTTCATCGCGACGGAGACGAAGGGCGAGATCCGCCAGAAGATCGGCCAGGATGGCGAGGAGTGGGTGACCGTCTTCCTGCCGCCGACCCCGGCGCCGACGGCTGGCTTCATGATGTTCGTCCGCCGCGCCGAGCTGATCGAGCTCGACATGACGGTCGAGGAAGCCGCCAAGCTGGTGATCTCCGCCGGCCTGGTCGCGCCCGAATATGACGAGGCCGCGCGCAAGCTTGCCGTCGAGCCCGCGGCGCCGGTGCTCACGCGACGCGCCGGCTCCTAGGCTCGCCGCGTCGACCGGCGCCGGGCTTCCCGGAACTAGCTCTCGCCGGCGAGATTGCGACGCGCTTTGTCGAGCTCCTCCGCATAGCGGCGGAAGAGGTGCGCCTCGGTCACAAGGCCCACGACCTGGCGCGTCGTCGCGTCGTCGACCACCACGAGCTCCTCGCTCTCCGCCATTTCGAAGATCTTGGCGGCCGCCTGGGCGCTCATGCCCGGAAAGAGCATCTTGTCCGCGTGCCGGCAGAAGGGCTGGATCGTCTCCTCCTCGGACGAGGGCGGGGCCGAATGGATCTCCGCCACCAGGACGATGCCGGCGTAGCGTCCGTCCGCGTCGGTGACCACGACGCGCTGCGTCGAGCCGAGGGGGAAGAGGCTGCGGAAGGCGTCGGCCGGCATGGTGGCGAGCACGGTGCGCACGTCCGTCCGCATCATCCGTCCCACGGTCAGGCCACGCAGCCAGCCGACATCGATGGCGCTGCGGATGGTTTCGCCGCGCAGGTGAAGTCGCCAGGTCGAGAACGAGTAGCCGAACAGCTGGCGGACGGTGATCGCGGACAGGATCGACGCCGCGAGCACGATGCCGGTGATGGCGAGGTCGCCGGTCGCCTCCAGCGCCAGGAAGGTCATGGTGAGCGGCCCGCCGACGATGCCGACGCCGAGCGCGCTCATGGCAACGATCGCGGCGGCCGCCGGATCGATACTGCTGGTCGGGGCGATCGTGGCGACGCCGATCGCGAATAGTTTGCCGACCAGCGCGCCAAGGAAGAGCGACGCGAAGAACATGCCGCCGCGAAAGCCGGATCCGAGCGATACCGCGACGCTGGCGATCTTCATCAGGAGGACCGTCAGCAGCAGGCCGGCGGGAACCGCCTGCACGAGATTGACGTGCATGGCACCATGTCCGGCCGCCAGCACCTGCGGGGTGTAGAGGGCCATGGCGCCGATGACGAGACCGCCGACCGCCGGCCGCACGGCGCGGGGCAGGCGGCTCGTCTGGAACGCGACATCGACGAGCGTGACCAGCCGCATGATGGCGATGGCTGCGAGGCCCGACAGGACGCCGAGCACCAGATAGGGCGGGTAGTCCGTGGCGTGCAGGGCGAGCGTGCTCGGCACCTCGATCGTGTAGGCGGCCGCTCCCAGTCCCTGGGCGACGAGGAAGCCGGAGATGGCGGCCGCCATGACCGGAGCGATATTGGCGACGGTGTAGACGCCGATGATCAGCTCAAAGCTGTAGAATGCGCCCGTCAGAGGCGCGCTGAACGCAGCGGCGATGGCGCCCGCCGCGCCGCAGCCGACGGCGGTGCGCAGATCCGCGCGGCGCAGATGCAACCGCTGGCCGATACGCGACGCCATGGCGCCGCCGAGCTGCGTATAGCCGGCCTCGAGGCCGACCGAGGCGCCGGATCCGTTCGAAACGACGGCTTCGAAGGCCACACGCAGGCTGTCGCGCAGCGACATGCGGCCGCCATGCAGGGCATTGGCTTCGATCGGATCGACGATCGGCTGCGAGTGACGGTAGAGCAGGTAGACGACGCCGAGCACAAGTCCGCCGCCTGCCGTCGCCAGCAACCGCCAGGACGACGAGATGGTCTCGGTCGCGCTGAGGAAGTCGTTGCGGCCGATCGCGAACAGGACGACGTGCAGCCATTGTGCGATACGGCTCATCACGGTGACGGCCACGCCGGCGAGGCAGCCGATCAGCGCCGCGACGACGAGCAGCGCGGGCTCCGTTGTACGGACGAGCGCGCGGCCCCGGCTCAGGGCTCGATCGAGGAGGGAGGCAAGTCTCATGTCGCGGATGCCGCTTCGACGTCAGTGGCCCCTCAATAGCCCCGATGTCTCCCGAAATCACGGCGTCATCGTGTATCAACCCGCCCGGAGCAGCTTGATCGCCTCGTCGCGGCCGAAGAGGTAGAGCAGCAGCTGCAGGGCCTTGCCGCGCGGCGATTGCAGCGCCGGGTCCTTCTCGACGATCAGGCGGGCGTCGTCGCGGGCGATTTCGAGCAGGTTCGCGTGATGCTCAAAGCGGGCGATCTTGAAGCCCGGCGTACCGGACTGGCGCGTGCCGAGCAATTCGCCCTCGCCGCGCAGGCGAAGGTCTTCCTCGGCGATGCGGAAGCCGTCCTCGGTGTCGCGCATGATGGCGAGGCGGTCATGCGCCACCTCGCCGAGCGGCCCCTTGTAGAGCAGCAGGCAGGTCGACGCCTTCGAGCCGCGCCCGACGCGGCCGCGCAGCTGGTGCAATTGCGCGAGGCCGAAGCGCTCGGCATGCTCGATCACCATGATCGTCGCATCCGGCACGTCGACGCCGACCTCGATCACGGTAGTGGCGACAAGGATGCGGGTTTCGCCGCGCTGGAAGCGCCGCATCGCCTCGTCCTTCTCCGCCGCCTTCATCCGGCCGTGCACGAGGCCGACGACGGGGCCGAGCGCCCGCTCGAGGTCGACGAATCGATCCTGCGCGGCGGCGGCGTCGACTTCCTCGGATTCCTCGACCAGCGGGCAGACCCAGTAGGCCTTGGCTCCCTCGGCGATGGCCGCGCGGATGCGCTCCACCACCTGGTCGAGCCGGTCGAGCGGCACGGTGCGGGTTTCAATCGGCTGGCGGCCGGCCGGCTTGTCCGGCAGCTTCGACACATCCATGTCGCCGAAGGCGGTCAGCACCAGCGTGCGTGGGATCGGCGTCGCCGTCATCACGAGGATGTCGGTCGCCGCGCCCTTGGCCGAGAGCGCCAGGCGCTGGTGCACGCCGAAGCGGTGCTGCTCGTCGACGATGGCGAGCGCCAGGTCGCGGAATTCGACGCCGGCCTGGAACACGGCATGGGTGCCGACGACGAGGTCGATGCTGCCGTCGTCGAGGCCGGCGAGGATCTCGGTCCGTTCGCGGCCCTTCTCGCGGCCGGTCAGGATCGCCATGCGGATACCGGCGGCCTCGGCGAGCGGCTGCAAGGTCTTGGCGTGCTGGCGGGCGAGAAGCTCGGTCGGCGCCATCAGCGCCGCCTGGCTGCCGGCCTCGATCACGGTCGCCGCTGCCATCAGGCCGACCATCGTCTTGCCGGAGCCGACATCGCCCTGCAGCAGGCGGAGCATGCGCTCGTCGGAGGCGAGATCCTTCTCGATCTCGGCGATCGCCGCCTGCTGGCTGCCGGTCAGCGTGAAGGGCAGGGCGGCGATGATGGCGCGGCGCATCCGCCCGTCGCCGATCCGCGCCCGGCCGGCGGCGCGGCGCAGATTGGCGCGCGTCAGCATCAGGGCGAGCTGGTTGGCGAGGAACTCGTCATAGGCAAGCCGGCTGATCGCCGGGCCCTCGGGCGCCAGCTCGGCCGGCGTCGTCGGCGCGTGCACCGTTTCCAGCGAGGCCTTGAAGGCCGCCCAGCGCTGGCGGGACAGCAGCGTCGGGTCCTGCCATTCCGGCAGGTCGGGCAGGCTGTCGAGCGCGCCGCGCATGGCGCGGCCCAGCGTCTTGCGGGCGAGCCCAGCCGTCATCGGATAGACGGGCTCGACCATCGGCAGCTGCTCAAAGGCCTCGCGGTCGACGATATGGTCCGGGTGGACCATCTGCGGCCGGCCGTTGAACCATTCGACCTTGCCGCTGATGAAGCGCGTCTCGCCGACCGGCATGGTGCGTTCGAGGAAGCTCTGCTCGGCGCGGAAGAACACCAGCGCGATTTCGCCGGTCTCGTCATGCGCCATGACACGATAGGGCACGCGCCTGTTGCCGCGCGGGGCGGGCAGATGGCGGTCGATGCGGACTTCGAGCGTGACGATGGCGCCTTCGGGCGACAATGCGATGCCCGGCTGGTTGCGGCGGTCGATCAGGCCGACGGGGAGATGCAGGAGGAGATCGGCGACGCGCGGCGGCTCCGGGGCGTCGCCTCCGACCAGCAGACGCCCCATCGCTTCGCCGATCTTCGGGCCGACGCCGGCGAGGCTGGTGACGGGTCGGAACAGCGGATTCAGGATTTCGGGGCGCATCGCGGCATGATTCTCCTCGGTCGGGAGATTAGAACGTTCCGGCAACCTTTCACCATGGCGAAGGGCAGGGTAGGAACAGCACAAATTGTGCATGAGAGACCGATGACTGAAGAAGCAGCTACCGGCGTCTATGGCGCGCCTCCGGCCGAACTCGCCGACGTGCCGCGCGACGCGATCCAGTTTTCACCGCTCGTTCCGGGCAGCGCCGCGCTGGAGCGCCGGGCCGAAGGCTCGCTTGCCGCCATGGTGATGCTGGCGCCGCCCGGCACGATCGAGCGCCGGTATGACGTGGCGCAGGCCTTGCGCGCGCTGCAGCCCGGCGGCCGGCTCACCGTGCTGGCGCCCAAGGACAAGGGCGGCTCGCGGCTCGCCAAGGAACTGCGCGGCTTCGGCTGCGAGATCGAGGAGACGGCGCAGCGCCACCATCGCATCTGCGTCTCCACCCGGCCGGCCGATCTCGCGCTGACGGGGGAAGCGATCGCCGACGGCGCGCCGCAGTTGGTCGCGGAGACCGGGCTCTGGTCGCAGCCGGGCGTCTTCTCGTGGAACCGCGTCGATCCCGGCAGCGCCCTGCTCCTGAAGCACCTGCCGCAGCTTTCCGGGCGTGGCGCCGATCTCGGCTGCGGCGTCGGCTATCTCGCGCGCGCCGTGCTGGCCATGCCGGGCGTCGAGGCGCTAGCCATGGTCGATATCGACCGCCGCGCCGTCGAGGCGGCGGTGAAGAACATCGCCGACCCGCGCGCCAGCCTGCACTGGGCCGACGTGCGCAAGGCGGGCAGCTTTCCCGAGAATCTCGACTTTATCGTCATGAACCCGCCCTTCCATGATGGCGGCGCCGAGGATCGATCACTCGGCCAGGCCTTCGTCCGGCGCGCGGCGGAAAGCCTGCGCAAGGGCGGCCGCCTCTGGCTGACGGCGAACCGGCACCTGCCGTATGAGGAGCCCCTCAAGGCCCTGTTCTCCCGCGCCGTTCCGGTCGCGGAAGCCGAGGGCTTCAAGATCTACGAGGCACGCAAATGAGCAAGCCCGGCGGCAAGCAATCCTTTCCCTCGGCCCGGCTCGACCGGCTGCTCGCCAATCTCGGCTATGGCTCGCGCCGCGAGGTGCAGGGCCTGATCCAGGGCGGTCGCGTCATCCTCGACGGCGAGGCGGAGACGGATCCCGGCCAGCATGTCTATGTGAAGCCCGATCTCGCCATCCGCATGACGGTCTCGGGCGAGCCGCTCGATCCGCCGCCCGGCATGGCGCTGATGATCCACAAGCCGCTCGGCGTCACCTGCTCGCACAAGGAGACGGGCGCGCTGATCTATTCGCTGCTGCCCGAGCGCTGGCGCCGTCGCGATCCGGTGATCTCCACGGTCGGCCGGCTCGACAAGGAGACGTCGGGCCTCTTGCTGATGACGGACGACGGTGCGCTGCTCCATCGCATCATCTCGCCGCGCCACCATGTGCCGAAGCGCTACCAGGTGACGCTCGACCGGCCGCTGAACGGCGACGAGGCGGCGACCTTCGCCGCCGGTGGACTGATGCTCGAGGGCGAGGACAAGCCGCTGCTGCCGGCGGAAATGGAATCCTCCGGCCCGAAGCAGGCAACGCTGACCCTGCATGAGGGGCGCTATCATCAGGTGCGCCGGATGTTCGCCGCCGTCGGCAATCATGTCGTGGCGCTGCATCGCGACCGCATCGGCCTGCTCGACCTGCCGGCCGATCTGGAGCCCGGCGCCTACCGGCTGCTGACGCCGGCCGACATCGAGCAGGTGTTCGGAGCTTCGGCGTGACGGCATCTTCTTCGAATTTCTTCGACGTCGTCGTGATCGGCGCCGGCGCCGCCGGCATGATGTGCGCCATCGAGGCGGGCAAGCGCGGGCGCTCGGTCGCGATCCTCGATCATTCGCCCTCGGCCGGCGACAAGATCCGCATCTCCGGCGGCGGCCGCTGCAACTTCACCAACACCAACACCGCGCCGAAGAACTTCCTGTCGCAGAACCCCCGCTTCTGCATTTCGGCGCTCAGCCGTTACACGCAGCGCGATTTCATCGCGCTCGTCGAGCGTCATGGCATCGCCTATCACGAGAAGACGCTGGGCCAGCTCTTCTGCGACGGCTCGTCGAAGCAGATCATCGAGATGCTCGTCGCCGAGATGCGCCGCCACGGCGTCGAGATGCGGCTCGGCACGACGGTGAAGCGCGTCGAGCATCGCGTCGATGGCGGCTTTCGCGTTGCGATGCCGTCCGGCGATGTCGTCTGCAAGTCGCTAGTGATCGCCAGCGGCGGCAAGTCGATCCCCAAGATGGGCGCGACCGGCTTCGGCTACGAGATCGCCAGCCAGTTCGGCCTGAAGCTGGTGGAGACGCGGCCGGGCCTCGTGCCGCTGACCTTCGATCCCGCCATGCTGGAGCGGCTGGCGCCGCTCTCCGGCATCGCCGTCGACGCGGTCGCCAAGCATGGCAAGACCAGTTTCTCCGAGGCAATGCTGTTCACCCATCGCGGCCTCTCCGGCCCGGCGATCCTGCAGATCTCCTCCTTCTGGCGCGAGGGCGACGAGATCACGCTCGCCATGCTGCCGGGAACCGACGTGTTCGCGGCGCTGAAGACGGCCAAGGCCGACCGGGGCAAGCAGGCGCTCGGCACCGTGCTGGCGACGCTGTTGCCGAAGCGGCTGGCGCAGCTGATCGCCGAGGAGGAGAAGGGGCCGGGCAATCTCGCCGATCTCTCCGACAAGGCGCTTCGCCGGATCGAGGCGGCGATCAACGCCTGGCGGGTCAAGCCGCTCGGCTCCGAGGGTTATCGCACGGCCGAGGTGACGCTCGGCGGCGTCGATACCGACGAGCTCGATTCGAAGACGATGGAGGCGAAGCAGGTGCCCGGCCTCTATTTCATCGGCGAGGTCGTCGACGTCACCGGCTGGCTCGGCGGCTATAATTTCCAGTGGGCCTGGTCGTCCGGCTGGGTGGCGGGGCAGGTGGCGTAACGCCGTCCTGCCCGCCGTGTCAGTCCACCAGCACACCCGATTTCTTCGCCGCGAAGATCGAGAGCGCGTCCATCAGCGTCGGCGACAGGCAGTCATAGGGTCGGAGACCGAGCTCGCGCAGGCGGGCGCGGATGCCGTCCATGCGTTCGGGCCGCACGCCGCCCTCGATGACCGAGGAGATGAAGGCGCCGAACTGCGGTGCCTGCCAGCCCTCCTCGCGCGACAGTTCCGGATGAAGGAAGGTCAGCCCCTTGAAGGCGTGATCCTTCTCGACCGGGCCCTTCATGTGGACGCCGCAGACCGTGCAGGCATGGCGCAGGATGGTGGCGGCCGGGTTGACGACGGCGAGCTTGTCGGCGTTGGCGACGACCTTGACGTTGTCCGTCGGGGCGACGGCGACGATCGCGACGATCGCGCCCTCCGGCTTCCAGCACTGCGTGCAGCCGCAGGCGTGATTATGGGCGATCTGCCCCTTGACCTCGACCCTGACCGGCCGATCGAGGCAGTGGCAGACGAGCGTGCCGCCGGCGAAATCTTCGGCGCCCTGGCGGAAGCCCTTGTCGATTGCGGGATGAAGAAGGACCGTTTCAGGCATTTCGAGTTCCCTCCGATCGTCCATCCCGGTTTGTCCCGGGTCCGCGCAAGGTAGCGCTGACGCGACGTCAAGGGAATTGGGGCAATGCCTCTCCGGACGGGCAGGGGAGGCGCGGACCGCTCGGGCCCGCGCCGTGTTCCGTCGTGCTCAGTTCAGGCCGCTGGCCTCGTCGAGGCCGAGAACCAGGTTCAGGTTCTGCACGGCGGCGCCGGAGGCGCCCTTGCCGAGATTGTCGAGCAGCGCGACCAGGCGCGCCTGGCCGGTGCCTTCGGTGCCGAAGGTGAACAGCTTCATCCGGTTGGTGCCGTTGAGGCCCTCCGGATCGAGCCCGGTCATCGCGCCGCTCTCGACGAGATCCGCCACCGTGACGAAGCGCTCGCCGGCATAGTGGGCCGAAAGCGTTTCGTTCAGGGTCTTGAGCGTGGGCCTGCCGGGAACGAGGTCGAGATGCAGCGGGATCTCGACGATCATGCCCTGCGCGTAGCGTCCGACGGAGGGCGCGAAGATCGGGCGGATGTCGAGCTGGCCGTGCTTCTGGATCTCCGGCACATGCTTGTGCTGCAGCGGCAGCGCATAGATGCGGAAATTCTCATGCGTGTAGTTGGCCGCATTCGGATCCTCGAATTCGGCGATCATCGACTTGCCGCCACCGGTATAGCCGGAGACGGCGTTGATGGTGATCGGCCAGTTCGCGGGCAGCACGCCGGCGGCGACGAACGGACGCAGCAGCGCGATCGCGCCGGTCGCGTAGCAGCCGGGATTGGAGACCCGCGTCGAGGCGGCGATCTTGTCGCGCTGGGCCGAATCGAGCTCGGCGAAGCCATAAGCCCAGTCCGGCGCGGTCCTGTAGGCGGTCGAGGCGTCGATCAACTTGACCTTCGGATTGTCGATCAGGCTGACGGCTTCCTTCGCGGCCGCGTCGGGCAGGCAGAGGATGACGGCGTCGGCGCTGTTCAGAAGCTCGGCCCGGGCCGCCGTCTCCTTGCGCCGCTCGGGCGCGATCGACAGCAGGCGGACATCGTTGCGGCCTTCGAGCCGCTGGCGGATCTGCAGACCCGTCGTGCCGACTTCGCCGTCGATGAAGACCGTGGATACCATGGCTCGCCTCCGTTCAGGCATCAGAAGATGGGGGCGCTCGCGCCGCCCGCAAGGATGTCGTGCAAGCATGACCCTGCGATGAAACAGGGCCGCATAGAAAAAGGGCGCTGCGGTTGCCCGAAGCGCCCATTCGAAAACGTCGCGTAGACGCCGATTAGCGCTTCGAGAACTGGAAGCTGCGGCGGGCCTTGGCGTGGCCGTACTTCTTGCGCTCGACGACGCGGCTGTCGCGGGTCAGGAAGCCGCCCTTCTTGAGGACGCTGCGCAGCTCGGGCTCGTAGTAGGTCAGAGCCTTGGAGATGCCGTGACGCAGCGCGCCGGCCTGGCCCGACAGACCACCGCCCGAAACCGTGGCGTTGATGTCGTACTGGTCGGTGCGGGAAGCGACGCCGATCGGCTGCTGGACGAGCATCTGGAGAACCGGGCGAGCGAAGTAGCCGCGGAATTCCTTGCCGTTCACGATGATCTTGCCGGAACCCGGCTTGATCCAGACGCGGGCGATCGCGTTCTTGCGCTTGCCGGTCGCGTAGGCGCGGCCCTGGGCGTCGAGCTTCTGCACATGGACAGGAGCCGCGTTCTCGGACGAGATGACGGCGAGGTCCTGGAGGGACTGGAGATCAGCCATGTTCAGGCAATCCTCTTGTTCTTGGCATTCAGGGCGCCGACGTCGAGCACTTCCGGCTGCTGAGCCTCATGCGGATGCGTCGAGCCGCCATAGACGCGGAGGTTCTTCAGCTGGCGACGGCCGAGCGGACCCTCGGGGATCATGCGCTCGACAGCCTTCTCCAGAACGCGCTCGGGGAACTTGCCCTCGATGATCTGGCGGGGGCTGCGCTCCTTGATGCCACCGACATAGCCGGTGTGCCAGTAGTAGCGCTTGTCCGTGTACTTGGCGCCCGTGAAGACGACCTTGTCGGCATTGATGACGATGACGTTGTCGCCGTCGTCGACATGCGGAGTGAAGCTGGCCTTGTGCTTGCCGCGCAGACGGTTCGCCACGATCACGGCGAGACGGCCAACGACCAGCCCTTCAGCGTCGATCAGAATCCACTTCTTCTCGACATCCGCCGGCTTGGTGGAAATGGTGCTCATTGTTGAACTCGTTTTCTCGTGCCCGGATCGGGCAGGATTAGAGGCAACAGGACACGGGGCCCTGTCGTTCGTGGCGGTGTGTAGCCTGCGTGCGAGATTCCGTCAAGCGAACCGGAAAAGACGAGTCTCGGAAAACGGCAGCAAAATCAATGCTTTATTGATACGGTAATATTATACCGCATCAAATCCGCATTTCCGGACGGGCTTTGAGGTCCTTTGCCGCCTTCGCGTGCTCCTGCGCGTGGTTCGATCTCCGTAAAGCATAGTGGTGAATTGAGGCGTCGCCGCGAGCCTCGCCCTTGCCCGATGTCGCGTCGCCTGCCAAGCATGGTGCGAGAGCGGGGCGCGCTGCGATCTGCGGTTGAGCGACCCGGCAGGCAGAAGATGGGGCAAGTCGTTATGTATGAAGTTTGGAAGCACCCGCTGTTCCGGGTGGGTGTGGTTGTGGTGCTCCTCGGCGCGGCGCTCGCCTTCGCGTTCCTGATCGGCGCCCAATAGTCGCAGCGCCTGAAGATCCTCCGGCCTGGCTGACTCCGCGGAATCGGCCAGGACGCGGGGAGGGGGGCTTGCACAGGCAGTCGCCTCGCCGCTTCGTCAGGCCGGGGCCTGAGCCGGCTCGTGGTGGATCAGGGCGACGAGCCCCTGTACCCGGCCGGGCGATCCGCTATGCTGCCGGCCGGATTGTGACGGGGAAGACCATATGACGACGACAGGCCTCGCACCAAGGCTCAGCATCGTGACGCTCGGCGTCGCCAACGTGCCGAAAGCCCGCGCATTCTACGAGGCGCTCGGCTGGCAGGCGTCCTCCGCCAGCCAGGAAGCGATCACCTTTTTCCAGCTTTCCGGCGTGGTGCTGGCGCTGTTCCAGCGCAACGCGCTCGCCGACGACGCCCATGTGGCGCCGGCGGGCGACGGATTCCGCGCCGTGACGCTGGCGCACAATGTCGGCAGCGAGGCGGAAGTCGATGCCGCGCTGGCGCATGCCGTTGCCTGCGGAGCCCGCATCGTGAAGGAAGCGACAAAGGTCTTCTGGGGCGGCTATTCCGGTTATTTCGCGGATCTGGATGGTCATCTCTGGGAAGTGGCCTACAATCCATTCCTGCCATTCGACGAGGCGGGACGCCCCGTTCTTCCTGGACCGCAGTCATGAAGACGCTTTTCCTCGCCACCGCCGCCTGCGCGGCAATGCTCCTCTCGACGCCGGCTGCCTTTTCCGCCGATCCGGAGCCGAAGCCCTATGAGGCGCTCTCCGTCACCTATGACACCTCCGGAACCGATGATCCGGAGCTGGCGGCCCTGGTGGAGACGCTGAAGAAGGCGATCGAGGTCGGCGACGTCGCGACGCTGAAGGCGAGCGCGGCGCCAGAGGTGAAGATCTATTCGCCGATGATCGGCTTCCCCGACGCGACGCCGCCCGCGGCCTTGTCCGATCCGGAAAAGCGGCCCGGCGGCGACCGGCTCGACAATGCGGCGGCGCTGACGGCGACGGGCGATGTCGACTATAGCCGCGAGGACCTTGACGGCCTCGTGGTGGACCTGTTCGGCAACGCGCTGGACCAGGGCACGCTGGGGCACTCGAAGACGGCCAACGGCGCCATCTGTTCGCCGGCCGAGCCGGTCTTCGATCGCGACAAGGCGCTCGCCGTGGCGGACGCGGCCGGTGTGCCGGCTAGCAATCTCTGGATCCTGTCGGAGAGCACGGAATTCCGTGACAAGCCGAACGAGACGGCGGCGGTGCTCGCGACCTTGCCCGAAGACACGATCGTGCCCTTCCTGGAAGGGTCGGTCGAAGGCGAGGACGGCAGCGCGGACTGGTATTCGGTGGCACTGCCCTCCGGAAAGACCGGCTACGCGACGAACGACATCTCGCGCGGCTTCCAGGCGACCAGCGTCTGCTATGGCAAAGTCGACGGGAAATGGGCCGTGACGGCCGTGATCGTTCCGGGGCTCTGACGGCATGAACCACGATCGCTACGAGGATGCCTATCTCCGCGAGATCCTGCAGGAGACGCGGACCATCGCGGTGATCGGCGCCAGCCCCAACGCGACCCGGCCGAGCCATGGCGTGCTCGGCTATCTGACGGCCTCGGGCTACGAGACCTATCCGATCCATCCCGGCATCGCCGGCCGCGAGCTGTTCGGCCGGATGGTCTATGCGCGGCTCGCCGATGTTCCGGTGCCGATCGACATGGTCGACGTCTTCCGCAATGCCGCCGCCATCGGCGGCGTCGTCGACGAGGTTTTGGCGCTGCCGGTCCTGCCGAAGGTCGTGTGGCTTCAGCTCGGTATCCGCAACGATGCCGAGGCGGCCCGTCTGGAGGCGCATGGCATTCGCGTCGTGATGGACCGTTGCCCGGCGATCGAGCGTCCGCGCCTGATCGGCTGAGGCGGCTGCCGGCCAGCCGGCCGGATGGATTTTGCCGTGTCGCGAAATGCGCCGCTCGGGCGGGATCGCGGCGGCTCACCGTTGCAGACGGCCGTCAGCGGATGGCCGAAGACGATCCCGATATGAAGACAATCCTGAAATGAGGATGGAGGAGATCAAAATGTCCGAAGACAGGCTGCCCGGTTTCGCAACGCTTGCCGTCCATGCCGGCGCGCAACCCGATCCGACCACCGGCGCTCGCATCACCCCGATCTACCAGACGACCTCCTTCGTCTTCGACGATGTCGACCATGCGGCGTCGCTGTTCGGCCTGCAGGCCTTCGGCAACATCTATACCCGCATCACCAACCCGACCACGGCCGTGCTCGAGGAGCGCATCGCGGCGCTCGAAGGCGGCACCGCCGCGCTCGCGGTCGCGTCCGGCCATGCCGCGCAGCTGCTCGTCTTCCACACGCTGCTGCAGCCCGGTGACGAGTTCATCGCCTCGTCGAAGCTCTATGGCGGCTCGATCAACCAGTTCAACCATTCGTTCAAGAGCTTCGGCTGGAACGTCGTCTGGGCTGATCCCGATGACATCGGCTCGTTCGAGCGGGCGATCACGCCGAAGACCAAGGCGATCTTCATCGAATCGATCGCCAATCCCGGCGGTATCGTCATCGACATCGCCGCCATCGCCGCGGTCGCCAAGCGCGCCGGCGTGCCGCTGATCGTCGACAACACGCTGGCGACGCCCTACCTCTGCAAGCCGTTCGAGCATGGCGCCGACATCGTCGTGCACTCGCTGACCAAGTTCCTCGGCGGCCACGGCAATTCGATGGGCGGCGTGATTGTCGACGGTGGTCGCTTCAACTGGACGCGCGAGTCGCGCTATCCGAAGCTGTCGCAGCCGCTGCCGGAATATAACGGCGTCGTGCTGGCCGAGACCTTCGGCAATTTCGCTTTCGCGATCGCCTGCCGCGTGCTTGGCCTGCGCGATCTCGGCCCGGCGATCTCGCCGCAGAACTCGTTCCTGATCCTGACCGGCATCGAGACGCTGCCGCTGCGCATGCAGAGGCATTCGGACAATGCGCGCGCCGTGGCGGAATTCCTGATCGACCATCCGGCCGTCGCCTGGGTCAGCTATGCCGGCCTGCCGGGCGACCGCTACCACAATCTGGCCCGCCGCTATGTGCCGAAGGGAGCCGGCGCGGTGCTGACCTTTGGTCTCAAGGGCGGCTATGACGCCGGCGTCAAGGTCGTCTCGACGGTGAAGCTGTTCTCGCATCTCGCCAATATCGGCGACACGCGTTCGCTGATCATCCATCCCGCTTCGACCACGCACCGCCAGCTGAGCGATGCGCAGAAGGTTGTTGCCGGAGCCGGCCCCGACGTCGTCCGCCTGTCGGTCGGCATCGAGGACAAGGAAGACATCATCGCCGATCTGGAGCAGGCGCTCGCCGGCACCTGATCCGCGGTCTTTCGGGTAGACCCTAACCCTCTCCCGCACGCGGGAGAGGGAGGCGGCCTTGCCGGTCGATCCGCTGTGCTTTTTGCTGCGCTACCGATTTGCTGGCGTATTCGCGGCGGGCGCGCTCGTCATGAAGCGCGCCTGCCCAAAGCCCTCGCCCGCTTGCGGGAGAGGGTTGGGTGAGGGCTCTTCCTTCGGCGTGAATCGTCTGCGATCGCTACGCCGTCACCTTCACATAGCTTCCCGGTGCATCCTCGATCGGCTTGACCTTGCGGCCGCCGACGACGCGCGCCTTGACCCGGCGGTCGTCCTGCGCCGCGATCCAGGCCTGCCAGTGCGGCCACCAGGAGCCCGGATGTTCCTCGGCCCGGGCAAGCCAGGCGTCGAAGCCGTCGCCATGCGGGGCGGGGCCGGTCCAGTACTGGTATTTGCCGCGTGACGGCGGGTTGATGACGCCGGCGATGTGGCCCGATCCGGAAAGCACGAAGGTGACCGGGCCGCCGAAGAAGGACGAGCCGTAGAAGACGGAGCGCGGCGGGGCGATGTGGTCGTCGCGGGTCGCCAGATTGTAGACGGGGATCGTGATGTCGCCGAGCGACAGCGGCTTGCCGTCGACGGCAAGTTCGCCCTCGGCCAGCTTGTTGTCGAGATAACAGTTGCGCAGATAGAAGGAATGGTTCGCCGCCGGCATCCGCGTGGCGTCGGAATTCCAGTAGAGCAGGTCGAACGGGATCGGTTCCTTGCCGCGGAAATAGTTGTTCACGACATAGGACCAGATCAGTTCGTTCGAGCGCAGCATATTGAAGGAGGCGGTCATGTTCTTCCCCTCCAGATAGCCGCGCACGCTCATCTTCTTCTCGACCGCCTCGATCTGCTCCTCGTCGATGAAGACCTTCAGATCGCCGGCATGGGTGAAATCCACCTGCGTCGCGAACAATGTCGCCGAAGCGATGCGTGTGTCGCCGACGCTGGCCATATAGGCGAGCGCATAGGAGAGCAGGGTGCCGCCGACGCAGTAGCCGATGGCGTTGACCTCGGCTTCGCCGGTGACCTTCCCGATCGCGTCGAGCGATTCGAGGATGCCCTCGCGCATGTAGTGCTCGAAGCTCTTCTCCGCCTGTGCCTCGCCCGGATTGATCCAGGAGATGACGAAGACGGTGTGGCCCTGCTCGACCGCCCATTTGACGAAGGATTTTTCCGGGGTGAGGTCGAGGATGTAGAACTTGTTGATCCAGGGCGGCACGATCAGCAGCGGCCGCTTCAGGACATCCTTGGTCGCCGCCTTGTACTGGATCAGCTGGCAGACGTCGTTCTGCAGGATGACCTTGCCGGGCGAGAGCGCCAGGTTCTTGCCGATGGCGAAATGCGAGGTGTCGGACTGGCGGATGCGCAGTTCGCCGTCGCCGGCCTGGATGTCCTCGGCCAGCATGTCCATGCCGCGCACGAGGTTCTCGGCGCTCGAATCGAGCGTGTCGCGCAGGATCTCCGGGTTTGTGAACAGGAAGTTCGACGGCGCCACCGCATTGGCGATCTGGCGGACATAGAAGCCGGCCTTGAGGCGGACATGCGGATCGAGATCGACCGCGCCCTCGACCATCTCCTCGGCCCAGCGCGCGGTGATCAGGTAGAACTGCTTCAGGAAGTCGAAGAACTGATTCTCCGACCATTGCGGGTCCTTGAAGCGCTTGTCGCGCGGATCCGCCTCGATGACCGGCGCGACGGCAACGCCGGACATGCGCTGCATCATGCTCGTCCACAGCGCGAAATATTTCGCATAAAGCTTTGATTGCGCTTGTATGCTGCGGCCGGGCTCCGCCGTCCAGTATTCGACGACCTTGGCCAGCGTGCGGACGACCTCGGCGATTTCGTCGGTGGTGTCAGACGAAAGCCGGCCATCCTCGCGGGATTTCAGGAAGGCGTTCGCCGCCCGCGTCATGCCCTCGATCACGCGGGCGATGTTCTGGGCGAATTTCTCGGGATCTTTGACGACGAGGCTGATCGGGGTGCCGCTGGCGGTGTCTCGGGTATTGTTGCCGGATCTGTCGTTGGCCATCGTTTCTCCGAACGCCATTATGTCGTCGGCCAAGCTGCGCTTTCCCCGACGCGCAGAGTGTAATAGCTTCGCGCGCAGAGCGATACGATGCGCTCTTCGTCAGCGCACTTACCACGCACTTGCCATATGAGTTCACCATGAAACCGACCGGAATCAAGCGGTGTCGCCCCGTATCGCTCCTTGCTACGCTGGCGCTCGCCGTCACGCTGGCCGGCTGTTCGCAGATTTCCAAGACGTTTGATACGACGCCGGATCCGGAACTCGAGCGTGCGGGCGTCTTTCCGAACATCAACGTCGCCGGCGGCCAGCCGCCGGGCAAGCTGATGAACGCGGACGAGCTCAGTAAGGCGACGGCCGGCCTGAAGGCGAAGGCCGGCAACAACGATCCTGCCACCGCCGAGGCGGCGCGCAAGGCGAGCGAGGCATCGAACGCGGCTCTCGAGAAGACCGCGGCCACGCATGCGAAGAAAGCATTGTCCGAGATACAGGATCGATGTGGCGAACCGGGCGCCGACGCCACGAAATGCCCTCAATAAGGGTGCTTCCTTAGATTGCGGTTCGGTGTAGAACCGCCCTGCGTCAGGTGAGACGCATAACGACTATCCAGGAAAGATGGATTCGGAGCGATGAGCGAGTTCCACAGCGTGCGGCGTCTGCCGCAATACGTCTTTGAGCAGGTCAACCGGCTTAAGGCGAGCGCTCGAGCCGCCGGCGCCGATATCATCGATCTCGGCATGGGCAACCCCGATCTTCCGACGCCCGCCCACATCGTCCAGAAGCTTGCGGAAACCGCGAGCCGTCCCGACGTGCACGGCTACTCGGCGTCGCGCGGCATCAACGGGCTGCGCAAGGCGCAGGCCGCCTATTACGAGCGCCGTTTCGGCGTGAAGCTCGATCCCAATACGCAGATCGTCGCGACGATCGGCTCGAAGGAAGGCTTCGCCAACATGGCGCAGGCGATCACGGCGCCCGGCGACGTGATTCTGGTGCCCAATCCCAGCTATCCGATCCACGCCTTCGGCTTCCTGATGGCCGGCGGCGTGATTCGCTCGGTTCCGGTCGAGCCGGGTCCGGAGTTCTTCCACGCGATGGAACGCGCGGTGATCCATTCGATCCCGAAGCCGCTCGCCGTGGTGCTCTGCTATCCGTCGAACCCGACGGCGCATGTCGCGGATCTCGATTTCTATCGCGATGTCGTGGCCTTCGCCCGCAAGCATGAGCTCTTCGTCCTGTCGGATCTCGCCTATTCCGAGATCTATTTCGACGATGTGCCGCCGTCTTCCGTGTTGCAGGTGCCGGGCGCCATGGATGTCTGCGTCGAGTTCACCTCGATGTCGAAGACCTATTCGATGGCCGGATGGCGCATGGGCTTCGCGGTCGGCAACGAGCGCCTGATCGCCGCGCTGTCGCGGGTGAAGTCCTATCTCGACTACGGCGCCTACACGCCGATCCAGGTGGCGGCGACCGCGGCGCTGAACGGCCCGCAGGACTGCATCGAGGAGATGCGGCAGACCTACAAGCATCGTCGCGATGTTCTCGTCGACAGCTTCAGCCGCGCCGGCTGGGATATTCCGGCGCCGCGCGCCAGCATGTTCGCCTGGGTGCCGATTCCGGACGCCTTCAAGTCGATGGGCAGCCTGGAATTCGCGAAGCTTCTCATCGAGAAGGCCGATGTCGCGGTCGCTCCCGGCGTCGGCTTCGGCGAGCATGGCGACGAGTATGTCCGCATCGCGCTCGTGGAGAACGAGCAGCGGATCCGCCAGGCCGCGCGGAATGTCCGTCGCTTCCTTGAAACGGCGGACAAAACGTTGCACAACGTCGTCCCGATCAGCAGCGCCCGGCGGTGAGCCGGGCCCCTCTGGGGCGAATTTATGAACAATGCACTTCGCTTGGGCGTCGCCGGTCTTGGCACGGTTGGCGCGTCCCTGCTGCGTCTGACGCAGCGCCATGCCAATGAACTGGCTCTGCGCTGCGGTCGGCCCGTCACCGTCACGGCCGTCACGGCCCGCGATCGCTATCGCGATCGCGGCGTCGATCTCTCCACCGTGGCCTGGTTCGAGGATCCGGTCGCGCTGGCGAAGTCCGCCGATATCGACGTCTTCGTCGAGCTGATGGGCGGGTCGGACGGATCGGCAGCCGAATCGGTTCGGGCCGCCCTCGATGCTGGCAAGCACGTCGTCACGGCCAACAAGGCGCTGCTCGCCAAGCATGGCACCGAGCTCGCGCGCCGCGCCGAGGCGAAGGGCGTTTCGCTGAATTTCGAGGCCGCCGCCGCCGGTGGCATTCCGATCATCAAGACGCTGCGCGAGTCGCTCGCCGGTAACACGGTCGGCCGCGTCTATGGCATCCTGAACGGCACCTGCAATTACATCCTGACGCGCATGGAGCGCGAGGGCCTCGCCTTTGACGCCTGCCTCGCCGAAGCGCAGCGTCTCGGCTATGCCGAGGCCGACCCGACTTTCGATGTCGACGGCTTCGACACGGCGCACAAGCTGTCGCTTTTGACCGCGATCGCCTTCGGCACCGAGATCAACGCTGACGCCATCTATGTCGAGGGCATCCGCTCGATCACCACGGCGGATATCGAAGCGGCGGACGAGCTGGGTTACCGGATCAAGCTTCTCGGCGTCGCCACCCGCACCGAAAGCGGCATCGAGCAGCGCGTGCATCCGACCATGGTGCCGAAATCCTCGCCGATCGCGCGGGTCGATGGCGTCACCAACGCGGTCGCCGTCGAAGCCGATTTCGTCGGCAGGCTCGTGCTAGCCGGTCCTGGGGCCGGCGGCGATGCGACGGCTTCGGCCGTGATGAGCGACATCGCGGATCTGGCGCGCGGCGACGTGGTCGGAACCTTCGGCCGTCCCGCCCATCTGCTCAAGCCGTACCAGCAGGCCGGCATGCGCGCGCATGAGGGCGGCTACTACATCCGCCTGGCCGTCTATGACCGCCCCGGCGCCTTCGCTTCGATCGCCAAGCGTATGGCGGAGAACAACATTTCGCTGGAATCGATCGTCCAGCGCCGCCGCGCTCCCAAGGCGGACGCTCCCGAACATCCGCGCCCCCTCGAGCCGCAACCGGTCATACTCATCACGTATGATACGACCGAGGCTCAGGTGAAGGAGGCGCTCGACCAGATTACGGCAGACGGTCATATTGCGGAGCGACCGCAGATGATACGAATTGAACAACTGGCCTGAAAGCGGAGCACCACACATGGCGACGACTGGAAATGCGAAGGCGGCGGGTCTCGACCGTATCCTCACGCTTGAGTTGGTGCGCGTGACCGAACGCGCCGCTGTCGCGGCTGCGCGCTGGCGCGGCCGGGGCGACGAAATGGCCGCCGACCAGGCCGCCGTCGACGCCATGCGCCGCGAACTCAACCGCCTGCCGATCGAAGGCACGGTCGTGATCGGCGAGGGCGAGCGCGACGAAGCGCCGATGCTCTACATCGGCGAAAACGTCGGCAAGGGCTCCGGTCCGCGCGTCGACATCGCCCTCGACCCGCTCGAAGGCACGACGATCTGCGCCAAGAACCAGCCGAATTCGCTGGCCGTGATCGCGATCGCCGAGGGCGGCAGCCTGCTCTACGCGCCCGACGTCTACATGCAGAAGATCGCCATCGGCCCGGGCTACGCCAAGGGCATCGTCGATCTCGACGCCTCGCCGATGGAAAACATCCGCGCGCTCGCATCCGCCAAGGGCGTACCGGTCAACGAGATCACCGCCTGCATCCTCGACCGTCCGCGCCATGCCAAGCTGATCGAGGACGTGCGCGCCACCGGCGCCGCGCTCCGCCTGATCGGTGACGGCGACGTCGCCGGCGTGATCCACACGACCAATCCGGACGAGACCGGCATCGACATCTATCTCGGCATCGGCGGCGCCCCCGAAGGCGTTCTCGCCGCGGCGGCGCTTCGCTGCATCGGCGGCCAGATGCAGGGCCGTCTCGTGACCCAGTCCGACGCCCAGCGCGAGCGCGCGGCCAAGATGGGCGTGCAGGATTTCGACAAGAAGTTCACCCATGACGAGATGGCCAAGGGCGATGTGCTGTTCGCCGCGACCGGCGTCACCGACGGCAATTTGCTCTCGGGCGTCCGCTTCGCGCGCAACGGCGAGATCACTACGGACACCGTCGTGATGCGTTCGTCCTCGGGCACCGTCCGCTGGATCAAGGCGACGCACCGCGACCTCGAGAAGTTCGAAAACGAGGGCTGAGCCCGTCTCCATGAGCATGCCATCCAGCGACGCACGGCGCGCCTTTCTCGGCGTGGAAGGGTCCGTGACCGGGCGCCGCTGGACCGAACGGGTCGATGCGAATGCGAGCCTGGCGGCGACCGCCATGGCGCAGCGCCATGAGATCCCAGAGCTCGTCGCCCGCGTGCTTGCCGGGCGGGGCGTCGCGATCGACGACGCGGCGCATTTCCTCGATCCGAGCCTGCGCCGGCTGATGCCGGATCCTTCCGTGCTCACCGACATGGACGCGGCAGCGGCGCGCATCGCCGACGCCGTCGAGGCCGGCGAGCATGTCGCGATCTTCGGCGACTACGACGTCGACGGCGCCACCTCCTCGGCGCTGCTCGCCCGGTTCCTGCGCTCCCAGGGCGTCGAGACCCGGATCTACATCCCCGACCGCATTTTTGAGGGCTACGGCCCCAATCCGGACGCCATCCGCACGCTGGTGGAAGAGGGCGCCAACCTCATCGTCACCGTCGACTGCGGCTCGACCAGTCATGAGGCGCTGGGCGTCGCCCGCGATCTCGGCCGGCTCGCCGTGGTGCTCGATCACCACCAGATGGGCGCGGAACTGCCGCCGGCGCTGGCCGTGGTCAATCCGAACCGGCAGGACGATCTCTCCGGCCTCGGCTATCTCGCGGCCGTTGGCGTCACCTTCCTCGCCGTCGTCGCCACCAATCGCGAACTCAGGAAACGCGGCTGGTACGGCCCGACGCGGCCCGAGCCGGACCTGCTGCAATGGCTCGATCTCGTCGCGCTCGGCACCGTCTGCGACGTCGTTCCGCTGGTCGGCCTGAACCGGGCTTTCGTGACCAAGGGGCTGCTGGCGGTGCGCCGGCGCGCCAATCCGGGGCTAGCCGCCCTGTCGCTCGCGGCCCGCATCGACGTGCCCGTCGCGCCCTATCATCTCGGTTTCCTGCTCGGGCCCCGCATCAATGCCGGCGGCCGGATCGGCGACGCGGCGCTGGGCGCGCGGCTGCTGTCGCTGGACGACGCGGCCGAGGCCGAGCGGATTGCGGTCGAGCTCGACGATCTGAACAAGCAGCGCCAAGCCATTGAAACCTCGATGCTCGAGGAGGCGGTCGCGGAAGCCGATGCCGAGATCGGCTCGGGCGAGGGGCCTGCCGTCATCGTCACGGCGAGCGATCGCTGGCATCCGGGCATCGTCGGTTTGATCGCGGCGCGGCTCAAGGAGCGCTTCCGCCGGCCGGCCTTCGCCATCGCGCTGATGCCGAACGGCACCGGCACCGGATCGGGCCGCTCCGTCTCCGGCGTCGACCTTGGCGCGCTCGTGCGCTGCGCCGTCGAGGCCGGGTTGCTGGTCAAGGGCGGTGGCCACGCCATGGCGGCCGGCCTGACGATCGAGCCGGCGAAATTCGCGGAATTCCGCGCTTTCCTGGAAGCCCGCGCCGCCGAGGCGTCGCGGCAGGCGCGGCAGGCGGACCAGCTTCTCGTCGACGGCGCGCTGACGGCGCGGGCCGCGACGCCCGATTTCATCGAGCGGGTCGAGCAGGCCGGGCCCTTCGGGGCCGGGCATGCCGAGCCGGTCTTCGCGCTGCCGGCGCATTTCGTCAACTATGCGGACACGGTCGGCAATGGCCATGTCCGGGTCACGCTTTCCGGCGGCGACCAGAATCTCAAGGCAATCGCCTTCCGCGCCGCCGAGAATGACCTCGGCCGCACCTTGCTCGCCTCGCGCGGCCGGCCGCTGCATGTCGCCGGCACGTTGAGCATCGATCATTGGCAGGGCCGCAAGCAGGCGAGCTTCCGCATCCTCGACGTCGCGCAGCCCCAGCCGCTGCGTTAACGCGTTAGCGGCCCGTCAGCCTCTCGTTACCCCCTTCACCTGCTTGCCTTCGCAGTGGCTGCCCCATCGTTGATGCAGCACAATGTCCCGCGTCCATTGGCGGGGCAAACCGGGCGGTCCTTGCTGCGGTGGCAAAGGACCTTGCCTTGTAATTTTAGCTATGGTGAAATATTGCAGCGTCGGGCAAAAACGGCGGGGAGAGGCGGCATGACCAGCGATCCCTTGAAGGTTGGGGTGAAGATCCGGGAAGCGCGCAAGCAGCGGCGATTGACGCTGCAGCGGGTCGCGGAGGCGACGGGATTGTCGATCGGCTTTCTGAGCCAGGTCGAGCGGGACATCACCACCCCGTCGCTGTCGTCCCTGGTGACGATCGCCAAGGTGCTGGATCTTCCGGTCAGCGCATTCCTGCACCAGCCGGAGATCCCGAACGCGGTGTCGCGGCGGGAGGGCAGGGATTCCTACGCCATCAACCCGGCGTGGATCTCCTACGAACGTTTGTCGACGACGTTTCCGGGGCAGATGCTGAACGCGGTCAAGATGAACGTGCCGCCACGCTATCTGTCGGAGACGACGGCGCATGAGGGGGAGGAGATCGTCTATGTGCTGAGCGGCACCATCCGCTACGTCATAGACGACACGAATTTCGACTTGAAGGCCGGCGACACGCTGCACTTCTCGGCCCAGCGGCCGCATCGGGTGCAGAACCCGACCGACCAGATCGCCGAGGTGCTTTCCGTCGGCACGCAACAGCTTTTCGGGGATCCGGCGCGTCACGGCGGTTTATCCCCGGTCGGAAAAGAAGCCCGCAAGGGACGCAATACCAAGGCCGTGAGCGCCATGGCAGAGGGTGAAAAAGAGGTAATTCGATGAACAGCTTCCGCGCGACGCTGCTGATGGCGGCGCTTTCCACGACCATTCTGGCGGCGGCCCCGGCATTTGCCGAGACGGTGCTGCGCCTGGACGAGGTGCCGATCGGCGAGCTCGATCCGGCCAAGGCTTCCGACTACGCCGACTCGATCCTGATGTTCAACGTCTATGATACGCTGGTCACGCCCTCCGCCGGCAAGCCCGGCATGGAGCCGCTGCTGGCCGCGAGCTGGACGGTCGACGGCAATGTCTACACCTTCACGCTGCGCGACGACGTCAAGTTCCATTCCGGCAACCCGCTGACCGCCGAGGACGTCGTCTATTCCTACGACCGTATGATCGCGCTGGGGCAGGGCTTCTCGCACCTCTTCGCCGAGAGCGTCGACAAGGTAGAGGCTACCGATCCGAAGACCGTCAAGTTCACGCTGAAGGGGCCGTTCTCGCCGTTCCTGGCGTCGCTCGTCCGCCTGCCGGTGGTCGATTCCAAGCTCGCCCGCTCGCATCAGGCCGACGGCAAGTACGGCGCGTTCGGTGACTATTCGGAAGCCTGGCTGTCGGCCAACGACGCGGGCTCGGGCGCCTATGTCGTCGTGAGCCAGAACCCGCAGTCGGAAACGGTGATGGCCAAGTTCCCTGGCTATTTCCTCGGCGCGACGCCGAAGTCGCCTGACAAGGTCCGCTTCCGCTACGGCCTCGAAGCGTCGACCGTCCGCGCCCTGCTCTCCAAGGGCGAGCATGACATCGCCTCGCAGTGGCTGCCGCCCGAGGTCGCCAAGGCGCTCGCCGCCGACGACAAGATGCAGCTCCTGACCGAGACCGGCACCAACGTCTTCTACGTCAAGCTCAACACGGCGAAGGCGCCGCTCGACGACGTCCATTGCCGCCGCGCGCTGACCTATGCGTTCGACTACGCGACCGCGCACAAGATGATCGCCGTGACCGACAAGGTCTCGCTCGGCAATCCGGCCAACGGTCCGATCCCGCACGGCATGCTCGGCTCCTCGACCACGGTGCCGAACTATGCGCAGGACATGGAGAAGGCCAAGGCCGAGCTGGCGCAGTGCAAGTACAAGCCGGGTGATACGCCGCTCGAGATCTCCTGGATCGCCGAAGTGCCGCTCGAGGAGCGCTTCGCGCTTCTGATGCAGGCGAACTTCTCGCAGCTCGGCTTCAAGCCGGTCGTGAAGCGCGTGCCGTGGGCGCTGTTCACCGAGATGGTGACGAAGCCGGAGACAACGCCGAACATCTCGCAGATCTCCAACAGCGCGACGACGCCGGATCCGGATTCGCTGCTCTTCAACACCTACCATTCGTCGGCGAAGGGCACCTGGCAGTCGCCGGAATATCTGGAGGACGCCGAGGTCGACAAGCTGCTCGAGGCCGGCCGCGCCGAGACGGATCACGAGAAGCGCCAGAAGATCTACGAGGATCTGAGCCAGCGCCTGCGCGATCTCGCCCCGACGATCTACGCCTATGACCAGGTCGCGGTGTTCCCGGCGCGCAAGGCGGTCACGGTGCCGGCGCTCTCGGACGACGCGCACCGCTTCGCGCTCTCCGCCTACGGCTTCACCTTCCGCGATATGGAAATGGCGGAGTAGGGCGGCTCTCGATCCAATCTCGTCGTGGGCGCGTCTATCGATCGCGCCCACGTCTCCCTCTCCGTCCGGGACAGAACACGTTTTCTCCGGGCGGGGCGCGACCCTTCACCTCTCCCTGAGGGAGAGGTCGGAGCGAAGCTCCGGGTGAGGGTTTAGGGAACTATCCGGTGAGGCCGTAAACCCTCACCCGCCGGCCTTCGGCCGTCGACCTCTCCCTCAGGGCGAGGTGAAGGAAGGAGCCTCAGCCGGTTGGCCGAGGCGTCGAGACGGCTGTTCGGTTTCTCAACATGACGAAGCCGGCATCGCACAAAGCTCTCCCTCAGGGAGAGGTGAAGAGCAGGGCCCCAGCGAACGGGTAGCAATGTCGAACATCCTCAGATCCCTCCTGCATCGGCTTGGCGCCGCCCTGATCGTGATGATCGGCATCTCGATGCTGATCTTCGCCATCGCGCGGGTGATGCCGGGTGATCCGGCCCGCATCGCGCTCGGTCCGAACGCTACGGCCGAGCAGGTCGCCGCACTCCGGCTGGAGCGTCATCTCGATGCGCCGCTGCCGGTGCAGTACTGGGAGTTCGTCAAGTCGGTCGCCAAGGGCGATCTCGGCACGTCGCTCTATACCAACCGTCCGGTGACGACCGACATCGCGCAGTTCCTGCCGGCGACGCTGGAGCTGGTCTTCGTCTCCGGCATCCTGATGGTGCTGATCGGTCTGCCGATCGGCATTCTCTCGGCGCATTACCGGGGGCGCTTCCCCGACCATGTCGGCCGGCTGATCTCGCTGCTCGGCGTCTGCACGCCGGCCTTCGTCTGGGGCGTCATCCTGCAGCTGGTGCTCGGCTATTTCTGGGGCTGGTTCCCGATCGAGGGGCAGCTCAGCCAGTCGGTCGCCGCCGCGCCCGCCGTCACGGGCTTCATCCTCGTCGACATGGCGATCGCGGGCAACGGCGCCGGCTTCCTCGACGCGCTGCATCACCTGATCCTGCCGGCGCTGGCGCTGGCCATGTCCGGCCTCGGCCAGACGGCGCGGCTGACGCGCTCGAACATGAACGAGGTCTATGAGCGGCCCTATGTCGAGATGGCGCGCGCCTATGGCTTTCCCGGCCGGCGGATCGCCACGCGCTATGCTTTCCGGCCGGCGCTGATCCCGACGCTCACTATCCTTGGCCTCGAATTCGCGGCCATGCTCGGCAACGCCTTTCTGGTCGAGAAGGTATTCGGCTGGCCCGGCCTGTCGCGCTACGGCGTCGAGGTGATCCTGCGCAAGGATCTCGATGCCATCGTCGGCACCGTGCTGGTGATCGCGGCCGCCTTCCTGATCGTCAACATCATCGTCGACATCCTGGTCAACATCATCAATCCGCGCATCCGTCTCGCGGCGGGGAGGGCCTGACATGTCGGAACCCGATAGCCCCGTCATGGCCGCTCGCACGCGCGGCCGCTCCAGGGCCTGGGCGGCGTTCAGCTCGGACCCGCTCTCGCTGGTCGGCCTCGTCCTCGTCGTGGCGATCGTGCTGCTCGCGATCTTCGCGCCCTTCGTCACGCCCTATCCGGACCATGTCGGGCCGACCGGCGATTTCACGGCGATGACGGCGGCGCCGAGTGGCGCCTTCTGGTTCGGCACCGACATGATCGGCCGCGACCTCTTCACCCGCATCATCTACGGCTACCGCCTGTCGCTGATCATGGCGATCGTGGTGCTGGCCATCGCGACGCCGATCGGCGTCATCGTCGGGCTCGTCGCCGGCTACAAGGGCGGCTGGACCGACTACATCCTGATGCGGATCACCGACGTGTTCCTCGCCGTGCCGCCGCTGGTGCTCGCCATGGCGATCATGGGCTTCCTGGAGCCGACGCTCTTGAACGGCATGCTGGCGATCACCGCCATGTGGTGGCCCTGGTATGCGCGGCTCATCTACAACGTCACCCGCGCCGAGGCGCAGGAGGGCTATGTGCTGGCCGCCGAGACGGTCGGCGCCTCGACCGCGCATATCCTGTTCCGCGAGATCCTGCCGAATTGCTGGCCGTCCATTCTGACCAAGATGACGCTCGACGTCGGCTTCGTCATCCTGATGGCGTCGTCGCTCTCCTTCCTCGGCCTCGGCGTGCAGCCGCCGACGCCAGATCTCGGCTCGATGGTCGCAGATGGCGCCAAGTACATGCCGGATGCCTGGTGGCTGACGGTGTTCCCGGCGATCGCCATCCTGCTCGTCGTGCTCGGCTTCAACCTGGTCGGCGACGGCCTGCGCGAAGCCTTCGAGGCGGAGGGCTGAGATGCAAGCGACCAACACCCAGAAGTCCGTCTTGACGATCCGCGACCTGCGCCTCGCCTTCGGCGACCGCCGCAATGTCACCGAGGTTCTGCACGGCATCTCGCTGCATATCCGCGCCGGCGAGAAGGTCGCGCTTGTCGGCGAGTCCGGCTCCGGCAAGTCGGTGACGGCGCGCCTCGCCATGGGGCTGCTGCAGGACCAGAAGCGCACGCATGTCGCGGGGCATATCTGGTTCGACGGCATCGACGCGGCGAAGGGTGGCAAGGAGATCGCCAAGCGGCGCGGAAATCGCGTCGCCATGATCTTCCAGGATCCGACCTCGGCGCTGAACCCGACCTTCAAGATCCGCGGCCAGTTCCGCGACGTGCTGCGCTCTGGCGATCGCTCGATCGCCAAGGCCGAGGCCGACCGTCGCGCCGAGGCGGCGCTCGCCGAGGTCTCGATCCCGGATCCGAAGCGGGCGCTCGATTCCTACGCGTTCCAGCTTTCCGGCGGCATGAACCAGCGCGTCATGATCGCCATGGCGCTGGCGAACCGGCCGCAGCTCCTGATCGCCGACGAGCCGGGCACGGCGCTCGACGTGACGGTGCAGGCGCAGACGCTGAAGCTGATGCATGAGATGACCGAGCGGACCGGCACCTCGGTGCTGTTGATCTCGCACAATCTCGGTGTGGTGCGCGAATTCGCCGACCGCGTCTACGTCATCTATCGCGGCCGCATCGTCGAGCACGGCACGACGGCGCAGCTCTTCAACGATCCGCGCCATCCCTATACGCGGGCGCTGCTCTCGGCGATCCCGAAGATCTCGGGCGGCGGCCTGCCGGACCTGCCGGAACGCAGCCCCGATTTCGAGAAGCCGCTCTTCGTGCATGCGGGCTGCGGCGAGCCGACGGAGGCCTTCGCATGACCCGCGACCTGCGCGAGCCGATCCTCGAACTCGATCATATCGGCAAGACGTTTTCCGCCGACGGCCACAGCGTCGCGGCGCTCTCGGACGTCTCGATCGCCTTCGAGCGCGGCGAATGCCACGCCATCGTCGGCGAGAGCGGCTCCGGCAAGACGACGCTCGCCAATCTGGTGCTGGGCCTGCTCGGCGCGACGTCGGGCGCGATCCGCTTCAACGGCAAGCCCCTCGAACGCAGCCGGACGCGCGAGCAGAAGCGGGCGATCCAGCTCGTGCAGCAGAACCCGCTCTCGGCGTTGAATCCGCGCCGCAGCGTCGGGGCCTCGATCCGCCTGCCGCTCGACGTGCACGACCTCGGCCGCAGCGCCGATCGCAACGGCCGCGTCGCGTCGCTGCTGGAGGAGGTGGGGCTCGAAGCGTCGCACGCCCGCCGCTCGCCGCGCGGCCTTTCCGGCGGCCAGCGCCAGCGCATCGCGATTGCCCGCGCGCTCGCCTGCGAACCGGAATTGCTGGTGCTCGACGAGCCGACCTCGGCGCTCGACGTGCTGGTGCAGGCACGCGTGCTCCAGCTGCTGCAGCGCCTGCGCCAGGAGCGCGGGCTGACCTACCTCTTCATCACGCATGACCTCGCGGTCGTGCGGGCGATCGCCGACCGGGTGAGCGTGTTCCAGAAGGGACGCCTCGTCGAGACGGGCCCGGTCGAGGCCATCTTCTCCGATCCGAAGAGCGCGTATACGCGCGAGCTGATCGGAGCCATTCCCGTCGTTACGGAGGCCGAGGCAGCGCTGCGCGCCGCCATCCGGGTCGGAACGGAAGTTCCCGCCGGGGCCGAATAGGAAGGATCTGAGAATGAGCACTACTGCAGAGCGGCAGGCCGATCCCGTGGCGGATCGCGCGGCGTGGGACGATCTCATCACGGCGCTCGGCGCCGGCGACCAGCCGACCGCGACGCTCGCCAAGGTCGAGGAACTCTACCAGCGCGAAGTCGGCGCGATCATCTTCACCGTGATGAACGCCGACATCGCCTCCGGCATGTCGCGCCGGCTCTATTCCAACCATCCGGTCGAGTATCCGACCTCCGGCTACAAGCAGTCGGCCGCAGGCAAGTGGAACGACCTCGTGATCGGCGAGAAGAAGCCCTATGTCGCCAACTCGATCGAGGAGATCGCCACGGTCTTCCACGACTACGAGCTGATCGAGCAGCTCGGCTGCGGCTCCTGCATCAACGTGCCCGTCGTGTTCGACGACGAGGTGATCGGCACCATCAACATCCTCGACAAGACCGGCGCCTACACGCCCGAGAAGGTCGAGCGCGCCATGGCGCTGCGCCCCTTCGCGGCGATCGGCATCCTGGCCGCCACCGTGACCGAGCAGGCATCGCAGCTCGTCGAGGGAAAGAACTGACATGAGCGACAAGACGATCCGCGTCGCGACCGACGTCGGCGGCACCTTCACCGACCTCGTCTATTTCGAGACGGATACCGCTACGGGCCGCCAGACCGTCCGCACCGCGAAATCCGACACGACGCCGCCGAATTTCGAGCAGGGCGTCCTGAACGTGCTCGCCAAGGCCGAGGTCGACCCGGCCGACATCGCCTTCTTCGCGCATGGCACCACCGTCGTCATCAACGCACTGACCGAGCGCAAGGGCGCCAGGACGGCGCTGATCACGACCGAGGGCTTTCGCGACGTGCTGGAGATCGCGCGCGGCAACCGGCCCGATTTCTTCAACCTTCAATATGTGAAGCCGCAGCCCTTCGTGCCGCGCTATCTCTGCCGCGAGGTTCCGGGCCGCATCGCCTATACGGGCGAGGAGCGCAGCCCGCTCGATCTCTCGGGCCTGCCGGCGATCCTCGAGGATTTCCGCGCCGAGGGCGTCGAGGCGATCGCGATCTGCCTGCTGCATTCCTATGCCGATCCCCGGCACGAGCAGGCGGTCGCCGCCGAGGTCCGCAGGCTCTGGCCGGAGGTCTCGGTCGTCGCCTCGCACCAGATCACCCGCGAATGGCGCGAATATGAGCGCGCCTCGACGGCGGTGCTCTCGGCCTATGTGCAGCCGGTGGCCAGCCGCTATCTCGGCCGGCTCGAGGACGGGCTCGCCTCGAAGGAATTCGGCGGCCAGCTCTACGTGATGCAGTCGAACTGCGGCGTCGATACGCTGTCGGCGACGCGCGAGATCCCGATCACCATGGTCGAGAGCGGCCCGGCGTCGGGCTTCTGGGGCGCGGCGGAGCTCGGCCGCATCCTCGGCGAGAAGAACGTGCTGGCGCTCGACATCGGCGGCACCACGGCGAAGTGCTCGCTGATCGAGAACGGCCATGTGAAGATCATGACCGACTACTGGATCGAGCGCGACCGCACCGCGTCCGGCTATCCGATCATGGTGCCGGTGGTCGATCTCGTCGAGATCGGCAATGGCGGCGGCTCGATCGCCTGGGTCGACGATTTCGGCAAGCTGCATGTCGGCCCGCAATCGGCCGGCGCGATGCCGGGCCCGGCGGCTTACGCGCGCGGCGGCACGCAGGCGACGACGACCGATGCAAACCTCGCTCTCGGCCGCATCGACAAGGACTATTTCTGCGGCGGCACCATCACGGCCGACATGCAGGCGGTCGACGGCGCGCTGAATTCGCTCGCGGAAAAACTCGGGCTTTCGCCGATCGAGGCGGCGCGCGGTATCATCCGCATCGCCAACAACAACATGATCAACGCGCTGAAGCTGGTCTCGCTCAACCGTGGCCATGATCCGCGCGACTTCACGCTCGTCGCCTTCGGCGGCGGCGGCGCGATGCACGCGGTGGCGCTCGCCACCGAGCTCGGCATGAAGAAGGTCGTCATCCCGCGCGGCGCCTCGGTGTTCTCGGCCTGGGGCATGATGATGTCGGATCTGCGCCGCGATCTCTTCGTGTCGAGGCTGATCGAGCCGGGCGCCGGCCGCGTCGCCGCGCTGGAAGCCCTGCTGCACGAGACAAAGCTCCGCGCCGCCGAGCAGTTCGCTCGAGAAGGCGTCGCGGGCGACAAGGTGAAGCTCGTTCCCTTCATCAAGTGCCGCTACCAGAACCAGGAGCACGCGGTCGAGGTCGAGTTCGAGGGCCATGCCGTCGACGCCGCGGCGATCGACGCGATGATCGACCGGTTCCATACGGCCTATGAGCGCGAATACACCTATCGCCTCGACGCGCCGGTGGAGATCGTCGGCCTGCATCTCGTCGCTTCCGCCGAAGTCGGCAAGCTCGAGATGAACGCGCTGCCGACGACGGGGGCGACGCTCGATCAGGCGGTGAAGAGCCGCCGCGACGTCGACTATGCGCTCGAAGGCGTGCACGAGGCGACGATCTACGACCTCGCCAAGCTGGAGCCCGGAATGCGCTTCAGCGGCCCGGCGATCCTCGAGGATTCCGGCACGACCGTGGTGATCCACCCCGGCAACCGCGTTTCCATCGACGCCTATGGCAACACCCACATCGAACTGGGGGCCTGACATGAGCACTCCGCACCACGATCCCGTCACCTTCGACATCATCCAGAACTCGCTGCAGGCGATCTCGGACGAGATGTTCGCGGCGATGCGCAAGACGGCGATGAGCGCGATCATCTACGAGGTGCTCGACATGGGCACCGGCATCTGCGCCGCCGACGGCGAGATCGCATCCTCTGGGGCCGGCATCCCGTCCTTCATCGGCGTGCTCGACAAGGCGGCGAAGGCGATTTTGCGCAAGCATCCGATCGCCTCGATCCATCCGGGCGACGTCTTCGCCACCAACGACCCGTTCTATGGCGGCGTGACGCATCTGAACGACATGGTTCTGGTGATGCCGGTCTTCGCCGACGGCGAGATCGTCGCCTGGACCGCGAATATCGCGCACTGGAATGACGTCGGCGGCATGGTGCCGGGCTCGATGTCGACCGACGCCAAGGAGATCTTCCAGGAAGGTCTCCGCGTTCCGGCGATCAAGATCATCGAGAAGGGCGTGCCGAACCAGTCCGTCATGGACCTGATGACGGTGAACTCCCGCCTTCCGGCCTACCTGAAGGGCGACATGTGGGCGGCGATCGCGGCGGTCCGCATCGGCGAGAAGCGCATCCTCGATCTCGTCGCCAAATACGGCAAGGCGACCTTCATCGCCGCCATGAAGCACTTCATGGATTATGGCGAGCAGGTCACGCTGAAGGCGCTCAAGGAACTGCCGAAGGGCAAGTTCTCCTTCGCCGAGGAGCAGGACAGCGGCCAGATCTACAAGGTGACGGTCGAGATCACCGACGATGAATTCATCGTCGACCTGACAGACAATCCCGATCAGACGCTGACGCCGAGCAATGCCAGCCGCGATGGCGTCGTCGTCTCGTGCCAGATGGCGATCAAGGCGATCACCGACGTCAGCGCGCCGGCGAATGGCGGCTCGTTCCGTCCGCTCGTCGTCAAGACCCGGCCGGGCTCGATCTTCGACGCGCAGGAGCCGGCGGCGCACGGCTTCTACTACGAGGTCGAGATCCGCGTCTTCGACCTGATCCTGCGCTGCCTGGCGCAGCACCTGCCGGAAAAGCTCTCCGCCGGCAGCTTCGCCTCGATCTGCGGCACCGTGCTCGGCGGACCGCATCCGGACACCGGCCGCCACTTCACCATCGTCGAGCCCGAGCTCGGCGGCTGGGGCGGAATGCCCGGCCGCGACGGCAACAACGCGATCTTCTCCGGCTTCCACGGCGAGACCTTCAACTGCCCGGCCGAGATCGCCGAGGCCCGCTACGGCCTCTATGTCGACCAGCTGGCGCTGAACCCGGAAGAGGGCGGCGAGGGCCAGTGGCGCGGGGGGCGGGGTATCCGCATGGACTACCGCGTCCGCGCCGACGGCAACTTCCTCACCTGCGGCTACACCCGCTCGAAGATCATGCCCTGGGGCATGGAAGGCGGCCATGACGGCACCGGGAACCACGTCGACGTCATCAAGACCGACGGCAGCCGCAAGCGCTATGCCTTCGCGACCGGCGTCGAGCTCAACAAGGGCGACATCGTCCGCGTCGTTACCGGCAATGGCGGCGGCTACGGCGATCCCAGCAAACGCCCCCGCGCCGCCGTGCTCGAAGACATCAAGAACGGCTACCTGAGCGCCGAGCGCGCCAAGGCTATCTACGGCGTCGACATCTGACGTCTGGCAGCGGGCGCCGCGCGTGTGTTGGCTGCGCGGCGCCCGGTTCGCATAAGGCTTGGTTGCCGTGGCCGACCCACGCCCCGCCGGCGAGGGCGGGGAGAGGTGGGAGCTCAATCGGGCGGCTTCTCGCATTGCGCCAGCTTCCGGCACGGAGCCTGGAGACGCCACCCATCCACTTCAAGGTCTTCGATTGCTAGCGAAACTTACTTGTGCCGCGAAGCAAGTATTTGTCTGGAAAAGCTGCGCGGTGTGCGTCGTGAAATGTCACGCCTGCGTCCGGTAACTTTAGTGTGACGATCGCGCTTGTTATCGGACGGCGCGTTCCAATCGCACTATTTTGCCGGCTGGGGGCTCTAGGAGAGGATGCCCTGACCATGACACGTCATTTGCTAAGTGCATTTGCATCTCTGTGTATTGTCTTGGCCGTCCCAGCCATGGCCAAGGAAATCGACGCTTCGAAATTGACCTGCAAGGAGGTTGGCGCCATGGCGCCTGCCAGGATTGCTGGCGTCGCCATGTGGATGAGCGGCTATGTCCACGGCAAGGCCGGCAATGCCATGATCGACACCGAGAAGTCGCATGCCAATGCAGAGAAGATCGTCGCCTATTGCAAGAGCAACGCCAGCGCGACGCTGGCGAGCGCGGTAGACGCGGTGTTCAAATAGCAGCGCAAGGGGGCGGTCTTCGGGCCGCCCTTCTTCATTTCGTTCGGTCCCGCGCTCCGGCGGCATCCGGGGCCAATGCGGCTGTGGCGACTCCTCGTCCTGATGCAATCGGCGACCAATTCCCCGCACTTCGGCTGAATGGATCCCGGATCTCCGCTTCGCTACGTCCGGGATGACGGCGAGGGTGGGGGGTGACGCGGGCAGACACGAGACCCTTCACCTCTCCCATGGGGAGAGGTCGGAGCGAAGCTCCGGGTGAGGGGGTAGGGAACCCCCAGAACAGAGCTGCTCCGCGATGACGTCCGAGCTTTGCTTGAAACGTCACAACCCCTCACCCGCCGGCCTGCGGCCGTCGACCTCTCCCTCTGGGAGAGGTGAATTGGCGCACGCGAGCCCGTTCTATGAGCCCACGGACGCCCGGCCCACCCTCCGCCGTCATCCCTGCGAAAGCAGGGATCCATGGTGGGGCTGGATCTCGCGTCGAACGGTTAGGCTCCGCTGCCTCGAGGCCCTGACGACGGCCACACCCTCCACCGTCATCCCCGCGAAGGCGGGGATCCATGCAGCCGCGACTTTGACCGTTCCAGCCTCCCGATGCTTCGGCTGAATGGATCCCGGGTCTCGCAACGGCTCGCCCGAGATGATGGCGAGCGTGGGGAGAGGCGAAGGGAAGGCCCTCGCAGGTGCGCCTGTCCTTCTCCGGCTGACAAGCGCGGTCCGGGGGGCTATACCACGCCGCATCGATGATGAGCGGCGGAGTGGACAGATGAGCGGCACGACCTTGTCGAGCGAGGGGCTGGACGTTCGTCGCCGGCGTACCCATTTCCGCTGCTGGCATCGCGGTATGCGCGAGATGGATCTGATCCTCGGCCGCTTCGCCGATGCCCATATCGCCGACCTCTCCGACAGCGAGCTCGACATCCTCGAGGCGCTGATGGAGGAGCAGGATCGCGATCTCCTGATCTGGCTGACGGGCGAGGCTCCGACGCCCGACGACGTCAATACCGCATTCTTCCAGAAGCTCGCCGCCTTCACCGGCGCCAGCCCCCGATAGGCGCAATGGTCCAGTTCAAATACATCTTCGGCCGTCCGTCGACGGTCCTTTCCGGCGTTCCGGATGGCTTCGACGGCAAGGTCGTGGCCGACATCGCCACGCTCGCGGCGCGCGAGGATCTGCCCTACGTCCTGGTCATCGCCCGCGACGGCAACCGCATGGCCGATCTCGAACAGGCGATGCGCTTCTTCTCGCCGGGCACCGAGGTCGTCGCCGTGCCGGCCTGGGACTGCATGCCCTATGACCGCGTGTCGCCGAACACCGCCGTCGTGGCGCGGCGCATGGCGGCGCTCTCCTATCTCGCGCACCATCAGCCGGTGAAGGGCCGCGCGCTCGTCGTGCTCACCACCGTCAACGCCGCCGTGCAGCGCCTGCCGCGCCGCGAGCAGGTAGCGCGCCAGAGCCTGTCGATCGCCAGCGGCAACCAGCTTTCGATGGACAAGCTGACCGGCTGGCTCGAGGACAACGGCTTCCTGCGCACCTCGACCGTGCGCGAGGCCGGCGAATACGCCGTGCGCGGCGGCATCATCGATCTCTTCGCCGCGGGCCAGGAGGAGCCGGTCCGCGTCGACTTCTTCGGCGATACCGTCGATTCGATCCGCTCCTTCGACGTCGAGAGCCAGCGCACCATCGCGCAGAGGAAGCGGCTCGACCTCGTGCCGATGAGCGAGCTGGTGCTGTCGCCGCAGGCGATCGCCCATTTCCGCGAGCGCTATGTGGCGCTGTTCGGCGCTACCGATCGCGAGGACCTGCTCTACCAGTCGGTCAGCGAGGGCCGCCGCTATACCGGCGTCGAGCACTGGATGCCGCTGTTCGTCGACGGGCTCGACACGCTGTTCGACTATGTGCCCGGCGCGCCGGTGGTGCTCGACCATCTGGTCGAGGAGGCGATCGCCGAGCGCTTCGACGACGTCGTCGACCACTACGACGCCCGCAAGAGCGCCATGGGGCAGGGGCAGGGCGGCGTGCCCTATCGCCCGGTACCGCCCGGCGAGCTCTATCTGACGCAGGTCGAGTGGAAGGCCCGCGAGAAGCTGGCGCCGCTGCTGCGGATGACGCCCTTCGCCGAGCCCGACGACACCATGGTGGTCGATCTCGGCGGCCGGCACGGGCGCACCTTCGCGGCCGAGCGCACCGCCGGCGACGTCAACGTCTTCGACGCGGTCATCAACCATATCGCCGGCCTACGCGAGAAGAAGCGCGTCGTCATCGCCTCCTGGAGCGACGGCGCGCGCGATCGCCTGGCGCAGGTGCTCGACGATCACGGCCTGAAGCGGGTCGAGCGGATCGAGGACTGGACGGGCACGGAGAAGCTCGCCAAGGGCGTCGTCGGCCTTGGCGTGCTCGGCCTCGAGGCGGGCTTCGAAACGCCCGACATGGTTGTCATCGGCGAGCAGGACATTCTGGGCGATCGCCTCGTCCGCCCGCGCAAGCGCTCCAAGCGCGCCTCCGACTTCCTGAGCGAGGTGACGGGCCTCTCCGAGGGCGACATCGTCGTCCATGTCGATCACGGCATCGGTCGGTTCAGCGGGCTGAAGACGATCACGGCGGCCGGTGCGCCGCATGACTGCCTGGAGATCCTCTATCACGGCGGCGACCGGCTCTATCTGCCGGTCGAGAACATCGAGCTGCTGTCGCGCTATGGATCGGAAGATGCCGAGGCGACGCTCGACAAGCTCGGCGGCGTCGCCTGGCAGGCGCGCAAGGCGAAGCTGAAGCAGCGCATCCGCGACATGGCGGGGCAGCTGATCAAGGTCGCGGCGGCGCGCGCCATGCGCCATGCCGAGCCCTTGGCGCCGGCCGACGGCCTCTATGACGAGTTCGCCGCCCGCTTCCCCTATGAGGAGACGGAAGACCAGCTGGCCGCGATCGAGGCTGTTATCTCCGATCTCGGCGCCGGCACGCCGATGGACCGCCTGATCTGCGGCGACGTCGGCTTCGGCAAGACGGAAGTGGCGCTGCGCGCCGCCTTCGTCGCGGTGATGAGCGGCAAGCAGGTCGCAGTCGTCGTGCCGACGACGCTGCTGTCGCGCCAGCATTTCCGGACTTTCTCGAACCGCTTCGCCGGTTTCCCGATCCGCGTCGAGCAGGCCTCGCGCCTCGTCTCGACCAAGGATCTGGCCGAGACCAAGAAGGGCATCAAGGAAGGCCAGGTCGACATCGTCGTCGGCACGCATGCGCTGCTCGGCAAGGGCATCGAGTTCAAAGATCTCGGCCTGCTGATCATCGACGAGGAGCAGCATTTCGGCGTCAAGCACAAGGAGCGGCTCAAGGAACTGCGCGCCGACGTGCATGTGCTGACGCTCTCGGCGACGCCGATCCCGCGCACGCTGCAACTGGCGCTGACGGGCGTGCGCGAGCTGTCGCTGATCACCACGCCGCCGGTCGACCGCATGGCGGTGCGCACCTTCATCTCGCCCTTCGACGCGCTCGTCGTGCGCGAGGCGCTGCTGCGCGAACGCTATCGCGGCGGCCAGAGTTTCTATGTCTGCCCGCGGCTCTCGGACCTCGCCGACCGCAAGGAATTCCTGGAAAAATTCGTGCCGGAGGTGAAGGTCGCGATCGCGCATGGCCAGATGCCGCCGACCGAGCTCGAGGACATCATGACGGCCTTCTACGAGGGCGCCTATGATGTGCTGCTCTCGACGACGATCGTCGAATCCGGCCTCGATATCCCGACCGCCAACACGCTGATCGTGCACCGCGCCGACATGTTCGGCCTGGCGCAGCTCTACCAGCTGCGCGGTCGCGTCGGCCGCTCGAAGACGCGCGCCTATGCGCTGTTCACCGTGCCGGCCGAGAAGCGGCTGACGGCGATGGCGGATCGCCGGCTCAAGGTGCTGCAGTCGCTCGATACGCTCGGCGCCGGCTTCCAGCTCGCGAGCCACGACCTCGACATCCGCGGCGCCGGCAACCTGCTCGGCGAGGAACAGTCGGGCCACATCAAGGAAGTCGGCTTCGAGCTCTACCAGCAGATGCTGGAGGAGGCAGTGGCCGCACTGCGCGATGGCGGCGCCGAGGAGCACGAGGCCGATGGCCGCTGGTCGCCGCAGATCACGGTCGGCACGCCGGTCATGCTGCCGGAAACCTATGTGCCGGACCTGCAGCTCCGCCTGTCGCTCTATCGCCGCCTCGGCGATCTCGACGAGCCGGAGCAGATCGACGGTTTCGGCGCGGAGCTCATTGATCGCTTTGGCCCGCTGCCGGACGAGGTCGAGCACCTTTTGAAGATCGTCTACATCAAGGCGCTCTGCCGCAAGGCGAATGTCGAGAAGGTCGACGCCGGCCCGAAGGGCATCGTCATCGCCTTCCGCAACTCCACCTTCGCCAACCCGGCCGGCCTGATCCGCTACATCGGCGAGCAGGGCAGCCTGGCCAAGGTCCGGCCCGACCAGAAGATCGTGCTGATCCGCGACTGGGAGAAGCCCGAGCAGCGCCTGAAGGGCACGGCGGTGATCCTGACCCAGCTCGCCCGCATGGCGGAAGAGGCCAACAAGAAGGCGGCGTGATGCGCTGCCTTCGCCGTCTTGGATACTGCCGCGTCAAGCCGCCAACGGTCTCGCGCTGCCGATGGATGGATCCCGGATCTCCGCTTCGCTGCGTCCGGGATGACGGCGCAGGGTGTCGGGACGGGGCGCTGCGTGAGATGCGGATTCTCACCTCTCCCTGAGGGAGAGGTCGACGGCCGCAGGCCGGCGGGTGAGGGTTTACGCCCTCTCCGGATGGTTCCCTAAACCCTCACCGAAGCTTCGCTCCGAGCTCGCCCTCAGGGAGAGGTGAAGGAGATTTTGCCGCGCTTTTGAGGCATGGAAGGCCGCCACACCCTCCGCCGTCATCCCTGCGAAAGCAGGGATCCATGCATCGGCGAGGCAGACGCCGGGCCTTCATGGCTCGGCGGTAATTCCGCATATTCTGCAGCAAGGGGTCGGTTCCGCCGCGCCAGGCCGCCAACGGTCTCGCGCTGCCGATGGATGGATCCCGGATCTCCGCTTCGCTGCGTCCGGGATGATGGCGGAGGGGGGCGAGACGGGAGCGCCGCTGATGTGGGCACTCGCTCCCGTCACGGCGGGAACGAGCGTCTTTCGGTCGTCACTTCGCCGGCGTCGCGTACCAGGTCGGGTAGGTGTAGCCGCTGACCGACTGCTTGTCCGGATGGCCGACGCGCGACCAGCGGGCGACCCATTGTTCCGGCAGGTAGTAGAGCGGCACGACGTAATATTGCGAGATCAGCACGCGGTCGAGCGCCCGCACCGTCTCGATGAAATCCGTGCGCTCCTCGGCGGCGAGGATCGCCTTCAGCATCGCGTCGATCGCCGGGCTCTTGGCGCCGACATAATTGTACGAGCCGGGCACCTCGGCCTGGGCGCTGGACCAGCGATAGTTCTGCTCGTTGCCGGGCGAGAGCGACGCCACCCATGACGCCGGAATCATGTCGAAATCGAATTCCTGGACACGCCGCTCGTATTGCGCCGAATCGACCGTGCGGATCGACGCCTTGATGCCGATGCGGGCCAGCGTGCGGGCGAAGGCGAGGCCGACGCGCTCCTGCTCGCGATCCTTGAGCAGCAGCTCGAAGGTGAACGGCTGGCCGGTCTCGACGTTGAAGAGCGTGTTGCCCTTGAGCTCGTAGCCGGCCGATTTCAGGAGCTCGAGCGCGGCGCGCAGCAGCTTGCGATCGCCGCCCGAACCGTCGCTGACGGCGGGACGATAGCTGCCGTCCAGCACATCCGGCTCGACCGCGTCGGGGAAGGGCGCCAGCAGCGCCTTTTCCTTGTCGGAAGCCGGTATGCCGATCGAGGAGAGTTCCGAGCCTTCGAAATAGCTGGCGTTGCGCTTGTAGGCGTCGAAGAACAGGTTGCGGTCGACCCATTCGAAATCGAACAGCGAGGCGAGCGCCTTGCGGACGCGGATATCCTGGAAGGCCGGCCGGCGCGTGTTCATGGCGAAGCCGAGCATGCCCTTGGGCAGGCCGGTCTCGACGCCTTCCTTGATGACGCGGCCATCCGTGACGGCGGGGAAATTATAGCCGTTGCGCCAGTTGGCGGGGTCGGCCTCGGCGTTGACGTCGTAGAGCCCCTTCTTGAACGCCTCGAACATGGCGTTGCGGTCGCGGTAGTAGTCGATCCGGATCGTGTCGAAATTGTCGAAGCCGCGCTTGATCGGCAGGTCCTTGCCCCAGTAGTTCGGATCGCGCTTCAGCTCGAAGCTCTGGCCGGGCCGGATCTCGCCCATCGTGTAGGGACCGCTGCCGATCAGCGGCTTCAGGGTCGAGCGGTCGAAATTCTCGATGTCGGTGGCGTGCTTGGGCAGGATCGGCATCAGGCCGAGCAGCAGCGGCAGCTCGCGATCCGCGCCGTCGCCGAAGTTCATTTTGACGCCGTGTTCGCCGATCTTCTCGGTCGACTTCACCTTGGAATACCAGGACCGGTAGTTCGGCCGCCCCTTCTCGCGCAGGATCTCCAGCGAGAAGATCACGTCGTCCTGCGTCACCGGCACGCCGTCGGAGAAATGCGCCTTCGGATTCAGGTTGAAGGTGATGGAGCTGCGGTCTTCGGGGACCTCCACGCTCTCGGCGAGCAGACCGTACAGCGAGAAGGCCTCGTCGCGGTTGCGCGCCAGAAGCGCCTCGAACACGTTGTTGCCGAGCGAGACATCCCAGATGCCGCGCGCCGTCGTCTCGGCGCCCTTCACGATGAAGGGGTTGAGGCTGTCGAAGCTGCCCACGAAGGCGTAGGTGATTCTGCCGCCCTTCGGCGCATCGGGATCGGCATAGGGCAGGTGGGTGTAGCCGGCCGGCAGCCGCGGCTGGCCATGCATCGCCAGCCCGTGGCTCGGCTCGGCCGCTGCCATGCCGGCGAAGCATATCGCGGCGAGGGCGGACGCGGCGAAGAGAGCGGACCTGGGCCCGAAAAAGCCGATCGGCATAGAAAACTCCTCCCGAAAGGGGCTCGGGCAACGAATCGATGAAAAAAACCGTAGCACGGCCACTGGGGCAATCTTGTGCCAGCTAGAAATCGTTGCTGTGTCCGGCTATTGATGCGCCACAGCGTCTCCGTCACCGTGTCGCCTCATTTGCTGGTCATCCAGCCTCGGCGCGCGGCCAGCCTGCGACAACGCAGGTTAACCGTCGGTCACCGAAGCGCAGGGTTTGAGATAAACGCAAGGACACGCTCGATGTCGCATCGTTGGAATTCTGGTCTGGTTCGGGTGCCGCATCTGGCTGCCGTCGCGCTGGCCATGGCTCTGTCTGCGCCGGTCGCCTACGCCCAGGACGCGGCGGCGCCCGCCGATGCGGCGAAGGCTCCGGCCGCTGCCGCCGCCGCTCAGCCTCCGGTTTCGCCGTGGGTCAAGGAATGCGGTCAGGATCCGCAGTCCAAGAAGAAGCTCTGCATCACCTCGCAGGAACTCCGCGCCGAGACGAACCAGTTCATCTCTTCGCTGCAGATCCGCCAGCTCGAGGGCGAGCCGAAGATCGCGCTGACCGCCGTCGTCCTGACCGGCCAGCTGATCCAGCCGGGCCTGCGCGTCCAGGTCGACCAGAACAAGCCGGCCGAGCTCAAGTATGTCGTCTGCGAGCCGAGCGTCTGCTACGCCCAGGCCGAGGTCGACGCTTCCTTCATCGCTGCGATGAAGAAGGGCAACAAGGTCACCGCCATCTCGCTGAACCCGCAGGGCAAGCCGATGGTGTTCCCGTTCTCGCTCGCCGGCTTCACCAAGGTGATCGACGGTGAGGGTCTCGACCGCGCCGCCGGCAAGGCGCGCCGCGACGCGCTGCAGGATCAGCTGCAGAAGAACGCCGAAGAGAACCGCAAGAAGCTCATCGAGCAGCAGAACAAGGAACGCGGCGCCGAGTAGGCCGCAGCTTCCCGAATATGAAAAGGGCGCGTCCACGGACGCGCCCTTTTTCGTTTGGGTCAACGGCTGATGCCGGACGGCATTCCAGAACTGGACCATCATCCTGAGGTGCCCGGCGAAGCCGGGCCTCGAAGGAGGGTCCAGGGAATGCCGCGCGGGCTTTGGCCGAACTGCAGGCAGACCCTCACCCCAACCCTCTCCCGCGAGCGGGAGAGGGGGATCGTCGGCGTCTGTCGGTTGCATAGGAGATCGATGAAGCGCGCCGCGCTAAGCCCTCGCCCGCTTGCGGGAGAGGGTTGGGTGAGGGTTCTTCGTCGGGGGATCGCCGGCCGGGCGAGGCGGACCTCTCCCGAAAACGCGAGTGCGCGTTTCGACCTCCCCTCGAGAGGGAAGTTAGGGAAGGATGCGGCGGACGGGATCCGGCGCTAGTTCAGGCCGCCGACCTTCGTCGACACGTAGACCTGCCCGCGCCGCTCTTTGAAGTGCTCGCGCAGCTTCGGATGGCGAAGCGGCTCCTCGCTGTCGTCGGCGAGGAGGTTCTGCTCCGAGACATAGGCGACGTATTCCGTCTCCGAATTCTCGGCGAGCAGGTGATAGAACGGCTGATCCTTCGACGGCCTGGCATCGGCCGGGATCGCGTCCCACCATTCCTCGGTATTGTCGAAGACGGGGTCCACATCGAAAACCACGCCCCGGAACGGATGCGTCCGGTGGCGGACGATCTGCCCGATCTGGAATTTTGCTATGCGCGGCTGAACCATGGTCTGTGCCCTCTCTGCGGGGGCAGAAGCCACGCTGCCACGCCCGCGTCACCCGTAACACCAGCGAGTCTGCGCCGGCTTTCTGTCAAACCCGTGGCGCGAGACCCTGGCGCATCACGACGCGTTTCAGCATCGGCACCCGGTCGATCGCATAGAGGCCGATCCCGCGCAATGCCTGGATCGGCAGGAAATCCGTCAGCAGCGTCCGGTTGAGCGCGTCGACGGCCGTGGTCCGCGATAGGATATCGCCGGCGCGGGCCCGGTCATAAGCGGCCATGGCCGAGGCGCTGCCCGGATCCGCGGCATGATCGCGGACGATCGCGGCGAACGCCGCCGCGTCGCGGAGGCCCAGATTGAGGCCCTGCGCGCCGATCGGCGGGAAGACATGCGCCGCCTCGCCGATCAGCGCGATCCGGCGGGCTGCGAAATGCCGCGCCGTCTGGCCCGACAGCGGGAAGACCTGGCGCGGACCGCGCAGCGTAATCTTGCCGAGGATCGAATGGGCGCGCCGCTCGAATTCGGCCGCCAGCTGATCGTCGTCGAGCTTCGACAGCCGCTCGGCCTCGGCCGGGCTCTCGACGCAGACGATGGCCGAGTGCAGCCCCGGCATGGGGACGATGGTGAAGGGGCCGGTCTCGGTGTGGAATTCCGTCGAGACGTCGTCATGCGGCAGGCTGTGGCTGATGTTGGCGACCAGCGCCGCCTGCGGATAGGACCAGCTGCGCACGGAAAGGTTGGCGGCGTCGCGGGCGCGCGAGCGTCTTCCGTCGGCGGCGCCGACAAGCTTGGCCCGGATCGAGCCCTGGTCCGGCGTGTCGATGGTGACGAAATCGTCCGCCGGGCGGATGTCGGAGGCGAAGGCCGTGACGCGCTCGACCCCTGCCTCTTCCAGCGCCGCGTCGAGCGCCTCGACCAGCACGGCGTTCGGGATGTTGTAGCCGAACGCCTCGCGGCCGACCTCATGGGCGTGGAACTCGACCAGCGGGGCGCGGATCAGGCGACGGGTTCCGTCGACGATTCGCATCGTGCGCAGCGGCGCCGCCTTGTCGGCGAGCGCCGGCCAGACGCCGGCCTGCTGCAGGATTTCGACCGAAGCGCCGAGCATGGCGACGGTGCGCTCGTCGCGCGGCGGCGCCTTGGGCGCCACCAGCGTCACGGAAGCCCCGTGCGAACGCGCCAGAAGCGCGGCGACCAGTCCGGCGGGGCCTGCGCCGACGACGGCGACATCGCGAATGGGTTCGGTCATGGTGAGGCCTGCGTTTTGCTGTCGGCGGGCGCGCCGAGCCGCCGTGTCATGTACACGCCGCCCCAGCCCACCGCCATGGCGACGAGAAAGATCAGAATTTCGGGCAGCGAGAAAGCGATATCGGCGATCGCCGGGCCGGGGCAGAGGCCCGAAAGCCCCCAGCCGACGCCGAACAGCGCGGATCCGGTGATGAGCTGCCAGTCCACGGCCTTCGCGCCGGGCGGCGAATAGACGGTGGCGGCGAGGGGCTGCCGGCGCCGGTGGGCGATCCTGAGCGCGCCCATGTTGACGAGCACGGCGGCGCCGAGCACGAAGGCGAGACTCGGATCCCAGCCGCCCGTCCGGATCGCCGCGATGTCGAGGAACGCCTGCACCTTGGCAGGGTCGATCATGCGCGAGATCGCCAGTCCCATGCCGAACAGCAGCCCGGCCGCGAGCGCGCCGGCGTGAAAGAGAATGGGACGATGGGTTGTGGACCGTTGATTCATGGGCCATGCCTCACGATGAAGACGGTGACGATGGCCGCCGCCATGAAGACGAGGACGGCGATGATCGAGCGGGGCGAGAGCCGCGCCAGGCCGAATACGCCGTGACCGGAGGTGCAGCCGCGCGCCAATCCGGTTCCGATGCCGACGAGCAGTCCCGATACGGCGAGGCCGAGCGGGCCGAGGTCCATCTCGGGAAGGTCGGCGGCCGCGTCCTTGATCATGTCCGGGCCGAGCGCGAAGCCGATCGCCGCGCCGAGCGGCAGGCCGGCGAGAAACAGCAGCCGCCAGGGCAGGTCGCGCAGGCGGTCGAACAGCGCCATGCCGAAAATCGACGAGATGCCAGCGACGCGGCCGTTGACGATCCATAGCAAGCCGACGGCGGCGCCGATGAGGGCGCCTCCGATGGTCGCGGATTCGGGCGAAAAGCCTAGCATGCGATACTCCTGCAACCAGCGCATGGTGCTTGTATGCAAGCAGGTGAACAATCCTGTCAGATGTCGCAGGACAGGACGCCGCAGAGGCTATTGCAAGCCCGCCTGCGAGCACGTATCGACTGTGGATGTGTCGTTGGGCGCTGGATGCGGCCGCACAGCCTGTGCGGGCGGTCGATGCAGCAGGGGAGCCTCATGCCGAAGACGAAGACCTGGGCCGTTCATCTCCTTACGGCGAGCGGCGCCGGATTCGCGCTTTTGGCGGCGCTGGCCGTCATGCGCGGCGCCTGGGTCGAGACCTTCCTCTGGCTCGGCGTGGCCTTGTTCGTCGACGGCGTCGACGGTCCGCTCGCACGCAACGTGCGCGTCGGCGAGCGGGTGCCGTGGTTCGACGGCGGCATTCTCGACATGGTCATCGACTACACGACCTATGTCTTCATTCCCGCGATGATCCTGGCCCAGGCGGGCCTGATGCCGCAGTTTCTGGCGACGCCGTCCGCCATTCTGGTCGCGGTCGTCGGCGCGCTCTACTTCGCCGACACACGGATGAAGACGCGCGAATACGGCTTCCGCGGCTTCCCGGCGGTCTGGAACATGGTCGTCTTCGTGCTGATGGTGTTCGCGCCGCCGCCCGCCTTCTCGGCCTTCGTCATCGTGGCGCTGGCGGTGCTGACCTTCGCGCCGGTCGAGTTCGTGCATCCGGTCCGGGTCGAGCGGCTCCGGCCGCTGACCTTGCTCATGACGCTCGGCTGGGCGATCTTCTCGTTGTTCGCGCTGATCGCCGGGTTGCGGCCGAATCAGTTCGTGCTCGCAGGCCTCGGCCTGACGACGATCTATCTGACCTTCATCGGCGCGGCCCTGCAGGCCACACGGCCTCGATCGGCCCGCTAGAGCGCATTCGAGCGAAGCGGATACCGGTTCGCGTCAGGAAAACGCGACCAGACGCACTAGTCACAGGCGAGGCGGGGGCGACGGATGAACGTGGATCTTCTCTTTCAGCCGGCCGCCTGGATGAGCTTCCTGACGCTTTCCGTCATGGAGATCGTCCTCGGCATCGACAACGTCGTCTTCATTTCCGTCCTCGTCTCCCGCCTGCCGGCGGCGCAGGCGAAGCGGGCGCGCCAGATCGGCCTGTCGCTGGCGCTCATCTTCCGCATCCTGCTCTTGATGGTGCTGTCATTCCTGATCGGGCTGACCGCGCCCGTCTTCACCGCGTTCGAGCATCCTTTCTCGTGGCGGGATCTGATCCTGCTCGCCGGCGGCCTATTCCTGGTGTTCAAGGCGACGCACGAGATCCACAAGGGCGTCGAGGGTCATGACGAGGGCGCCAAGGGGCCGATCCAGGTCGGCTTCGCCGCCATCGTGGCGCAGATCATCGTCATCGACATCGTCTTTTCGGTCGATTCGATCGTCACCGCGATCGGCATGGCCGAGCATCTCGAGATCATGATCGCCGCCGTCGTCGTCGCGATGATCGTCATGTACATCGCCTCCGGCCCGATCTCGGCCTTCATCGAGAAGCATCCGACGACGAAGATGCTGGCGCTCGCCTTCCTGCTGATGATCGGCGCGGCGCTGATCGCCGACGGCGTCGGCTTCCATATCCCGCGCAGCTATCTCTATGCCGCTATGGCGTTCTCGGCGGTCGTCGAGATGCTCAACGTCGCGGCAAAGCGAAACGCCAGGGCGACCTGACGGCGGGGCCGGGAAACGATTATCCGGCGCGACTTGAATCGGTTCTAGAACCGGTTGCAACACCGCATCACCGCCTTTACAACGGTTGATCCTGAGCAAGGCGGCATCGTCGGATGGCGCTTGTCGCGGCCGAGGCTGCGCTCCACCACCAGCTACGACAGTGTGTCATGGGCCTTTCCTTCGCGTCCGCGCGCCTCATCATGGCGCTGTTCTTCTTCTATTCCACCTCGATGTCGAACTGGCTGATCCGTATTCCGGACGTCCAGCACAAGCTTGGAATGGAGCCGGCGACGCTGGCGCTCTGCCTGCTCGGCGTGCCGCTGGGCCTCGTCACCTCGATGGCGTTTTCCGGGGCCGTGGTCGAATGGCTCGGCCCGCGCCGCGCGATCAAGATCGGCTTCCCGCTCCTGCTCGCGCCGTTGCTGCTGCCGGGTTTCGCCACCACGCCGACGCTGCTCTTCCTGGCCCTCGTGCTCGTCGGCCTCGGCATGGGGCCGCTCGAGGTCGCGCTCAACGTGACGGCCGACCGCATCGGTCGCGCCATCGGCCGCACCGTCATGTCGCGCTGCCACGCCTTCTGGAGCTTCGGCCTGATGGGCGGCAGCATCACCGGATCGCTCGCCGCCACCTACGGCCTGTCGACCGGCGTTCACATGATCATCGTCGTGATCGGTGTCCTGCTGATCGGCGAGGCGCTGGCATCGCGCCTGCCGCCGGTCCAGACGGCCGAAGAGGACGACGCGCCCAAGGAGAAGACGCCGCACTTCGTCCTGCCGTCGCCCAAGATCGTGCTGCTATGCCTGTTCGCGTTCGGAATGCTGCTGGTCGAGGGCGGCATCATCGACTGGAGCGCGATCTACCTGCGCGACGTGTTTGGATCGCAGCCGCCGACCACCGGCTATGCGCTGACCGCCTTCAGCCTCGTCATGGCGTTCGGTCGCCTGGTGGGCGACTGGCTGTCCATGCGCTACGGCGCGGTGAAGATGGCGAGGGTCTGCTGCACGGTGGCGCTGGCCGGCCTGCTGGTCATGGTCCTCGCCGTTGACCCGTTCATGGTGATCGTCGGTGCGGCGGCCACCGGCTTCGGCGTCTCGATCGTGTTCCCGCTTGCCGTGACCGCGGCGGCCTCGCGCGAAGGCCCGCCTGCCGTCAACGTCGCGGCGCTGTCGCTGCTGTCGTTCTCGGGCTTCCTGCTCGGACCGCCGATGGTCGGCTTCGTCGCCCAGTTCGGCGGGTACCGCATGGGCATGGCGACCTTGCTGCTGGCAGCCGTCATGAGCCTCTGGCTTTCCGGCGAAGTGCGGCCGCGCAAGCTGGGGAGCACGAAGGTGCCGGCCGGCAAGCGCGCGGCGGCGGAAGCGGTCTAGATCGTTGTACGTTTCTTCGGCAAGATGATCGGCTGCTAGGCTTATTAACGGCGCGAGACACATCGGAGAACGACCATGGTTGAGGCAGTGAGCGTCCGGGCGATCCGGGTTACGTCGAATGGCGGCCCCGAGGTGCTCTCCTTCGACACGATCGAGGTCGGCGCGCCGGCGGCCGGGCAGGTGCGGCTCCGGCATACGGCGATCGGCCTCAATTTCGTCGACACCTACATCCGCTCCGGCCTCTATCCGGCGCCGGCACCGTTCCCGTTCGTGCCGGGCAGCGAGGGCGTCGGCGTCGTCGATGCGGTCGGCGAGGGCGTCACCGAGTTCAAGGTGGGCGACCGGGTCGGCTATGCCGATCCGATTGGTTCCTATGCAGAGCAGCGGCTTGCCCCGGCCAACCGCCTGGTCGCGATTCCCGACGGCATCAGCGACACCATCGCCGCCTCCTCGATCCTGAAGGGGCTGACGGTGCGCTACCTGCTGCGCGAGACTTTTCGCGTTGGGCCGGAGCACACGATCCTGTTCCATGCCGCCGCCGGCGGCGTCGGCCAGATCGCGACGCAATGGGCGAAGTCGCTCGGCGCCACCGTGATCGGCACGGTCGGCTCGGCCGAGAAGGCGGAGATCGCCACGAGCCTCGGCTGCGACCACGTCATCAACTACCGGACGGAAGACTTCGTCGAGCGCGTGCGCGAGATCACCGGCGGCGCCAAGGTCGACGTCGTCTACGACTCGGTCGGCAAGGATACCTTCCCCGCCTCGCTCGACTGCCTGAAGCGGCGCGGAACCTGGGTATCGTTCGGCAATGCCTCCGGCGCCGTGCCGCCCTTCAGCATCGGCATCCTGAACCAGAAGGGCTCGCTCTACGCGACGCGCCCGTCGCTCGGCGGCTATGTCGCGGAACGCGCGGAGCTGGTCGAGGCGGCGAAGGACCTCTTCGACGTCATCCTGTCCGGCAAGGTGGTGGTGGCCGAGCCGCAGACCTTCGCGCTCGCCGACGCGGCCGACGCCCAGCGCGCGCTTGAAGGCCGTCACACGACCGGCTCCGTCGTCCTGATCCCCTGAACGGCCGGGCTGCCGCATCGCATCCCGCGTCCGGTCGCCTGAAGGCGGCCGGGTTGGTATCGGCTTTGGTGACGGCAGTCCAAATCTCCAGACCCTTCAGGCCCATCAACCGGCTCTCCCATCATCCTGAGGTGCTTCGCGTGAGCGAAGCCTCGAAGGAGGGTCCAGCGGGCAATCCAGATCGCGGACGCCAGCCGCTCCGCGCGGTCTCCATTCGCGGCGTTCTCTGGACCCTCCTTCGAGGCCCGGCTTCGCCGGGCGCCTCAGGATGATGGTCGGGGTTTGCGAATGCCGTCCGGCGGAGAGGTCTCGGCCATCGATAGGGGCCAGACCCTCGCGCCGCGCCCCCATGCAGTCGGGGATGGCATCATCTTTGCGTTGCGAGGCGCAGTTGCCACGATAAGCTGCACCAATTGATCAAAGAATCCATTTGATCAAGCCTTAGGCATTTCCCTATGGTTCGTCCAAGGTCGGACGCCTGGTACGTACTGGAATGGAACGGAAATGGGCCGCCTCACCACGCATGTTCTCGATACCGCCGCCGGTCGTCCGGCGGCCGGAATGAAGATCGACCTCTACCGCATCGGTTCCGCCGCCACGCTGGTGAAATCCGTCACGACGAACGCCGATGGGCGGGTCGACGGGCCGCTGCTCGAGGGCGCGGCGCTGGAGGAGGGGCACTATGAGCTCGTCTTCCATGCCGGCGATTATCTGCGCGGCACCGGGGCGGAGCTGCCGGCCACCCTCTTCCTCGACGTCATCCCGATCCGCTTCGGCATCGGCGCGCCGTCGGAGCACTATCACGTGCCGTTGCTGATCTCGCCCTACGGCTATTCCACCTATCGGGGCAGCTGAACAGTATGCGCGAATCCATCCGCTTCGTTCGCCGGGGCAAGATCGTCGAGATCGGCAAGGTCGATCCGATGACGACGCTGCTCGACTATCTGCGCCTGAGCGAGGGATCGACGGGCACCAAGGAGGGCTGCGGCGAGGGCGATTGCGGCGCCTGCACCGTGGCGATCGGGCGTTCGCGCGGCGGCAAGGTGGTCTACGAGCCGGTCAACGCCTGCATCCAGCTGCTCGGCATGGTCGATGGCAGCGAGATCGTGACGGTGGAGGATCTCGCCGACGGGCCGACGCTGCATCCGATCCAGCAGGCGATGGTCGAGAAGCACGGCTCGCAATGCGGCTTCTGCACGCCCGGCTTCGTCATGAGCCTGTTCGCGCTCTACCAGGGCACCGAGGGGCCGGTCGATCGCGACGAGATCAACAACGCCATTGCCGGCAATCTCTGCCGCTGCACCGGCTATCGTCCGATCGTCGAGGCGGGCCTTTCGGTCTGCGCCGCGCCGCGCGACGACAAGTTCCGCAAGACGGTCGAGGACATGGCCGGCATCCTCGATTTCATCACCGATGAGCGGGACGTCTTCATCGGCGACGACCAACGCTTCTTCGCCGCGCCGGCCTCGATCGACGGTCTGGCGGCGCTCTATGCGCAGCATCCTGACGCGGTGCTGGTCGCCGGCGCCACCGATGTCGGCCTCTGGATCACCAAGCAGCTGCGCGAACTGCCGAAGATCATTCATCTGGGCCGTGTCCGCGGGCTCGACGGCATCGAGGATACCGGCCGCGAGGTCCTGATTGGCGCCGCCGCCACCTATGCCGCGGTCGAACCCTTCATGCGCGGCATCGATCCTGATCTCGGCGAATTGTTCCGCCGCATCGGCTCCAAGCAGGTGCGGGCGCGTGGCACGGTCGTCGGCAATGTCGCCAACGGCTCGCCGATCGGCGACACGCCGCCGGCGCTGATCGTGCTCGGCGCGAGCATGGAGCTGCGGCGCGGCGACCGGGCGCGCGTCATGGCGGTCGAGGATTTCTACATCGACTACGGCAAGCAGAACCGGGCGGCGGGCGAGTTCGTCACCGGCATGCTGATCCCGAAGCTCCGGGCCGACCAGGTCTTCCGCTGCTACAAGGTGACCAAGCGCTTCGACCAGGACATCTCCTCGGTGATGGGCGCCTTCCGCTTCACGCTCGACGATCAGGGCGTGATCCAGGAAGCGCGCATCGCCTATGGCGGCATGGCCGGCATTCCGAAGCGGGCCAAGGGCGCGGAAGCGGCGTTGCAGGGCGCGGGCATCCGCGACGCGGCCGCCTGGTCCAAGGCGTTCGAGGCGCTGCGCGAGGATTTCGCGCCGATGGACGACCATCGCGCCAGCGCCAGCTATCGGGCCGAGACGGCGCATGCGCTGCTCGGCAAGGCCCTGCTCGAGGCGGCCGGCACGCCGAGCTCGCGCACGCGTCTCGTCGGCAGGCGGGAGGATTACGTCCATGCTGCTGAATAAGCCCCCCGTCGTCGCCGATGCCGACCTCACCGTCGTTCGCAAGCCGCTGCCGCACGACAGCGCGCCGCGTCATGTGACGGGCGCTGCCGCCTATATCGATGACATACGCGAGCCGTCCGGCACGCTGCACATCGCGCCGGGCTATGCGCCGATCGCCTGCGGCGAGATCACCGCGCTCGATCTCGACGCGGTGCGGGCCGCGCCCGGCGTCGTCGCCGTGCTGACGGCGGCGGATATTCCGGGCAGCAACGACGTCAGCCCGAAGCTGATCGGCGACGATCCCGCGCTCGCCGAGGGGCGCGTCCGCTTCCATGGCCAGGTGGTGTTCGTCGTCGTCGCGGAGACGCGCGACCAGGCGCGGCGCGCCGCCAAGAAGGCCAAGTTCACCACCGTCGCCGAAACGCCTGTCGTCACCGTGGCCGAGGCGACCGAAACCGTACTGCCGGAATATTCCTTCGGCCGCGGCGACGTCGAAATGAGCTTCCAGGCCGCGCCGCTGAAGCTCGAAGGCAGCTTCAGTATCGGCGGGCAGGAGCATTTTTATCTCGAAGGCCAGATCGCCATGGCTGTGCCGGGCGAGGCGGGCGAGATGCATGTCTATTCCTCGACCCAGCATCCGAGCGAAGTCCAGCATCTGGTCGCGCACGCGCTGCACGTGCCCTCCAGCGCCGTGACGGTGGAGATCCGCCGTATGGGCGGCGGCTTCGGCGGCAAGGAGAGCCAGGCCTCGCAATGGGCGGTGCTCGCGGCCGTGGCGGCGGTGAAGACCGGCCGCCCCTGCAAGTTCCGGCTCGATCGCGACGACGACATGATCATGACCGGCAAGCGGCATGAGTTCGATGTCGAATACCGCGTCGGCGCCACCAGGGACGGCATCCTGCGCACCGTCGACGTCGCGCTCAATGCGCGCTGCGGCCATTCGGAAGACCTGTCCATGGGCGTCGTCGACCGGACGATGTTCCATTCCGACAATTCCTATTTCTATCCGACCTGCCGCATCCTGACCCGGCGCTACCGCACCAACACCGTCTCGAACACGGCGTTTCGTGGCTTCGGCGGCCCACAGGGCATGCTGTTCGCCGAGCGGATGATGGATCATCTCGCCTACACGCTGCAGAAGGATCCGCTCGATGTCCGCAAGGAGAATTTCTACAAGAGCGGTCGCGACCACACGCCCTACGGCATGCAGGTCACCGACAATCTGCTGCACGAGCTGGTCGGCCAGCTGGAGCGGACGAGCGACTATCGCGCGCGCCGCGAGGCGATCACGGCCTGGAACGCCGGCAGCCGGATCCTGAAGCGTGGGCTCGCGCTGACGCCGGTCAAGTTCGGCATCTCCTTCACGCTGATGATGCTGAACCAGGCCGGCGCGCTGGTGCATCTCTACCGCGACGGCTCGCTGCATCTGAACCATGGCGGCACCGAGATGGGGCAGGGGCTGTTCCAGAAGGTGGCGCAGGTGGTGGCCGAGGCGTTCGGCGTCGACATGGGCAAGGTGGCGATCACCGCGACGCGGACCGACAAGGTGCCGAACACCTCGCCGACGGCGGCCTCCTCCGGCACCGATCTCAACGCGATGGCGGCGTTCAACGCCTGCAACATCATCAAGGACCGGCTCTACACCTTCATCGAGGAGAAGTGGCACGTCCGCCGCCAGCAGGTCTCGTTCCGCGACAACCAGGTCATCTTCGGCAATCACGTGATGAGCCTGGCCGAGCTCGCCAACGCCGCCTATGTCGAGCGCGTGCAGCTTTCGGCCGCCGGCTACTACAAGACGCCGAAGATCGCCTGGAACCGCGACAAGGCCGAGGGCCGGCCGTTCTTCTATTTCGCCTATGGCGCCGCCTGCTCGGAAGTCACGATCGACACGATGACGGGCGAGATGAAGGTCGAGCGGGTCGACGTCTTGCACGATGTCGGCAAGTCGCTGAACCCGGCGCTCGACATCGGCCAGATCGAGGGCGGCTTCGTGCAGGGCATGGGCTGGCTGACGACCGAGGAGCTGGTCTGGGACAAGCAGGGGCGGCTGCGCACCCATGCGCCCTCGACCTACAAGATCCCGGCCGCGTCCGACATTCCCGAGCACTTCAAGGTCGAGCTTTTCCAGTCGGAAGGGCCGCGCGAAGACACTATCTTTAAGTCGAAGGCCGTGGGCGAGCCGCCTCTGATGCTCGGCATCTCGGTCTTCTGCGCGATCACCAACGCGATCGCGAGCTTGAAACCGGGCGTGATGCCCGCCCTCAACGCGCCGGCGACGCCGGAGGCGATCATGCGGGCGGTTCGAGGGATGACGGCGACAGGATAGAGCATGCTGGTCTGGCAGCGCCTTCTCGAAGCGATCGATCGGCACGGCAAGGCAGCCATGGCGACGGTGGTGGAGACGCGCGGCTCGGCCCCCCGCGAGGCCGGCGCCCGCATCGTGGTGCTGCCGGATGCCTCTTTTTTTGGCACAATCGGTGGTGGCACGCTCGAATGGCGGGCAATCGCCGATCTTCAGGCGGCGCTGGCGCGGCCGCTGCCGCATTTTTATGAAAACCGCCGCATCGCGCTCGGGCCGGAGCTAGGCCAGTGCTGCGGCGGGCGCGTCGACCTCGCGCTCGAAGTGTTCGACCGCTCGCGCCGCCAGGAGGTGGCAGAGCTCGCCGAGGCCGAGACGACAGGGCCGTTCCGCACCCGCGCCGCGCAGCAGTCGGACGGCAAGCTGCACCGGAGCCTCGACGAGGGCGGCAGCGTCGCCATCGGCTCCGTTCGGATCGATCACGGCGTCATCGAGGAGGGATTTGGCGAGGACCGGCGGCTTCTCTACCTGTTCGGCGCCGGTCATGTCGGCCGCGCGCTGGTGCTGGCGCTGGCGCCGCTGCCGTTCCGCGTCGTCTGGATCGACCCGCGGCCGGACGCCTTTCCACAGCATGTTCCCGCCAATGTGCGCTGCGTGCAGCCTGAAGACACGCCGGCGACGCTCGACGGCGCGGCGCCGGAAAGCTTCGTGCTGGTGATGTCGCACAGCCACGCGCTCGATTTAGCCATCGTCGCGAAGGCGCTGAAAGGCCAGCATTTCTCCTATGTCGGGCTGATCGGCAGCGAAACCAAGCGCGCCCGCTTCTCCAGCCAGCTTTCTGGCGCGGGTCTTGCGAGGGAGGATATCGACCGCCTCGTTTCGCCGATCGGCGTCGACGGGATCCGGTCGAAGCTGCCGGCCGCTATTGCAGCGTCGGTCGCCGCCGATCTACTGGTGCGCGACGAAGCAATACGGCAGGTACTCGCGGACGGGGCTGAGGGGCAGGCCGGTCAGGCGAAGCGTGGATCGAGGGGGCGCTGAGGTGGAGCTTATCAGAGGTGGGGCAGGCAGCGCGGGAACGGGACGGCAGCGTCCCGGGGGCGCGCCGCTGCTGCGGGCGATCGGCATCACCAAGCTGTTCGGCACGTTCAAGGCGAACGACGCCATCGACCTCCTGATCCGCCCGGGCGAAATCCACGCGCTGCTCGGCGAGAACGGCGCCGGCAAGTCCACCCTGGTGAAGATCCTCTATGGCTCGCTGCAGCCGACCGAGGGCCGTATCGAGTGGAAGGGGCAGCCTGTCGGCGTCTCCAGCCCCTCCGCCGCGCGAAAACTCGGCATCGGCATGGTGTTCCAGCATTTCTCGCTGTTCGAGGCGCTGACCGTCGTCGAGAACATCGCGCTGGCGCTGTCGGACCGGAAGAGCCGCGCGGCGCTCTCGCGCGAGATCGAGACAATCTCGGCCGAATACGGCCTGCCGCTCAACCCGAACTCGGTGATCGCCGATCTCTCGGTCGGCGAACGGCAGCGCGTCGAGATCGTGCGCTGCCTGCTGCAGAACCCCGCGCTCATCATCATGGACGAGCCGACCTCGGTGCTGACGCCGCAGGAGGCCGACGACCTGTTCCTGACGCTCGACAAGCTGACGGAGCGCGGCTGCGCCGTGCTCTATATCAGTCACCGTCTGGAAGAGGTGAAGCGCATCTGTCATCACGCCACGATCCTTCGCCATGGCAAGGTGGTGTCGGAATGTGATCCGCAGCAGGAGACGGCGGCGCGGCTCGCGACCATGATGGTCGGCGCCGAGGTGCGCAGCCTGACGGCCGACATTCCGCCGCCGCAGAACGCGAAGACGCGGCTCGCCGTGCGCGACCTGTCCCTGCCGCAGCCGCATCCCTTCGCGGTTCCGCTCCATGCGATCTCGCTGGAGGTCAAGGCGGGCGAGGTGATGGCGATCGCCGGCATCGCCGGCAACGGCCAGGGCGAACTCTTTGACGCGCTCTCCGGCGAGCGGCAGGCGGCGAACGCCGGCGCGGTCTCCATCGACGGCAAGCCGTGCGGCGCGCTCGGCGTCACGGCGCGGCGGCGGCTCGGCGCCGCCTTCGTGCCGGAGGAACGCATGGGCCACGGCGCCGTGCCACGCATGAAACTCTCGGACAACGTGCTGCTGACCCGCCACGCCACCGGCGACCGGCTGCTGCGCGGCGGCGTCATCAGCCCGGATACCGCGCGGGAGCTGGCCGATCGCATCAGCCGCTCCTTCGACGTCCGCAAGGGCGCGCCGGATCCGGAAGCGGGCTCGCTCTCGGGCGGCAACCTGCAGAAATTCGTCGTCGGCCGCGAGATCGACCGCCAGCCGGGCGTGCTCGTCGTCAGCCAGCCGACCTGGGGCGTCGATGCCGGCGCGGCGGCGATCATCCGGCAGGCGCTGATCGACCTGGCGCGGGCGGGCTCGGCGATCCTGGTGATCAGCCAGGATCTCGACGAAGTGCTGGAGATCGCCGACCACGTCGCGGTGATCTCGAAGGGACATCTTTCGCCGTCGCGGCCGACCTCCGGGTTGACGCGCGAGGAAATCGGCCTGCTGATGGGCGGTGTCGGCGAGCCGACGATGACGGGCCGGGGGGCTGTGCATGCGCATTGAACTGGTCCGCCGTGGCGAGCGATCCGCCGCCATGGCCTATCTGTCGCCACTCCTGGCGCTGCTTCTGACGCTGATCGGCGGGGCGCTGATCGTCATCGTCTGGCGCGTCGTCGCGACCGACCTGTCGGCGCCTGACTCCGGCGGCCTGGCGGGGGCGCTCGGGCGCGGATTCTCCGACTACGGCAAGTTCCTCTACGTGTTCTTCGTCGAGCCGCTGACGGCGATGTGGTCGATCGAGGACCTGATTGCCAAGGCGACGCCGATCATCCTGATCGCGATGGGCCTGTCGCTCTGCTTCCTCTCCAACACCTGGAACATCGGCGCCGAGGGCCAGATCGCGGCCGGCGCCATCGCCGGCTCGTTCCTGCCGATCTTCTTCCCGGACTGGCAGGGGCCGTTCATCCTGCCGGCCATGCTGATCCTCGGCATTCTGGGCGGCATGGCCTATGCGGCGATCCCGGCGCTCCTGAAGATCCGCTTCGGCACCAACGAGATCCTGACCAGCCTGATGCTGGTCTATGTGGCGCAGCTCTTCCTCGACTGGCTGGCGCGCGGCCCCTGGCGCAATCCGGCCGGGCACAATTTCCCGGATAGCCGTCCCTTCGACGGCGACCAGCTGCTGCCGATGCTGTTCGGCACCAACATCCGCATCAGCATTCTCTTCGTCTTCATCGCGGCGTTCGCCGCCTGGTTCCTGATGCGCTGGACCAAGACGGGCTTCCAGATCCGCGTGCTCGGCCAGGCGCCGCGGGCAGGGGCCTTCGCCGGCTTCAGCCAGAGCCGCATGGTGCTCCTGACCTTCCTGATCTCGGGCGCGCTCGCCGGTCTCGCCGGCGTCTGCGAGGTCGCGGGACCGGTCGGCCAGCTCCGCACCACCGTGTCGCCCGGCTATGGCTTCACCGCCATCATCGTCGCCTTCCTTGGCCGGCTGAACCCGATCGGCGCCATCTTCGCCGGCTTCCTGCTGGCGCTTTCCTATCTCGGCGGCGAGGGCGCGCAGATCGCCCTCGGCATGTCCGACCAGACGACGCGGGTGTTCCAGGGCATGCTGCTGTTCTTCGTGCTCGCCTGCGACAGCTTCATCTTCTACCGGCTGCAGATCGTGCGCCGACCCGTCACCCAGACCCAGGCGGTGGCGTCATGACCGCGCTCATGCTCGAAGGCATCCTGCTCACCATCATCACGGCGGCGACGCCGCTGCTCTTCGCCGCGATCGGCGAACTGGTGACCGAGCGCTCCGGCGTCCTCAACCTTGGTGTCGAGGGCATGATGGCGATGGGCGCGGTCGTCGGCTTCGCGGTGGCGCATACGACCGGCAGCTTCGGCCTCGGCATCCTTGGCGCGATCTTCGCCGGCATGGCGATGGCGGCGCTGTTCGGCGTCGTGACGCTGATCTTCGTCGCCAACCAGGTCGCCTCCGGCCTGGCGCTGACGCTGTTCGGCCTCGGCCTCTCGGGCCTGATCGGCGACGCCTTCGTCGGCGTGCCCGGCGCCGGTCTTGCCCGTGTCTCGATCCCGGTCCTCAGCGACCTGCCCGTCGTCGGCCTGCTGTTCCGTCTGGATCCGCTGACCTATCTCGCCATCGCGATCACCATCGGCGTGTCGTGGTTTCTGTTCCGCATGCGCGGCGGGCTGATCCTGCGCGCGGTCGGCGACAGCCACGCGTCCGCCCATGCGCTCGGCTACAGCGTCATCCGCGTCCGCTTCATGGCGGTGCTGTTCGGCGGCGCCTGCTCGGGCCTCGCGGGCGCGTACCTGTCGCTCGTCTATACGCCGCAATGGACGCAGGCGATGACGGCGGGGCGCGGCTGGATCGCGCTGGCGCTCGTCGTGTTCGCCACCTGGCTGCCGCGCCGCGTTCTGATCGGCGCGCTGCTGTTCGGCGGCGTCAGCATCCTGCAGCTGCATGCGCAGGCGCTCGGCGTCGGCGTGCCGTCGCAGTTCCTGTCGGCGCTGCCGTATCTCACGACGATCGTCGTGCTGGTGATCATTTCGCGCAACCGCGCGCTCGTCCGGGCCAATACGCCGGCGGCGCTCGGGCAATCTTTCGTTCCCGACCGCTAGGGAACATCATGCCGGGACATGCCGCAGCGATCCGCGGCGATATCCGGAACGGGTCGGATCGCACAACGAGACGTACAGAGGGGAACAGGCCTTGAAACACATTCTGACCGCCGCGACCGCGGTGATTGCACTGGCCATCGGCGTCGGTTCCGCCAACGCGGCCGACAAGCTGAAGGCATGCTGGATGTATGTCGGTCCGCACAATGACGGCGGCTACAGCGAGGGCCACGACGTCGGCCGCCAGATGGTCGAGAAGGAACTCGGCGACAAGGTCGAGACCTCCTATGTCGAGAGCATCGCCGAGGGCCCGGACGCCGAGCGCGCGCTCGAGCGCCTCGCCCGCTCCGGCTGCCAGATCATCTTCTCGACCTCGTTCGGCTTCATGGACCCGACCATCAAGGTCGCCGCGAAGTTCCCGAACGTGAAGTTCGAGCACGCCACCGGCTTCAAGACGGCGCCGAATGTCGGCACCTACAATGCGCGCTTCTATGAAGGCCGCTACATCGCCGGCCAGATCGCGGCCAAGCAGTCGAAGTCCGGCGTCGCCGGCTACATCGTCTCCTTCCCGATCCCCGAAGTGGTGATGGGCATCAATTCGTTCATGCTCGGCGCGCAGTCGATCAACCCGGACTTCAAGATCAAGGTCGTCTGGGTCAATTCCTGGTTCGATCCCGCCAAGGAAGCCGACGCCGCCAAGGCGCTGTTCGACCAGGGCGCCGACATCATCACCCAGCACACGGATTCGCCCGCGCCGCTGCAGATCGCCCAGGAGCGTGGCCTGCACGGCTTCGGCCAGGCGCACGACATGTACAAGTTCGCGCCCAAGGCGCAGTACACGGCGATTATCGACACCTGGGGTCCGTACTACGTCAAGCGCGTCAACGCGGTGCTCGACGGCAGCTGGAAGGCCGAGCAGAGCTGGGACGGCCTGAAGGACGGCATCCTGCACATGGCCGACTACACCAACCTGCCGGATGACGTCGTCGCCGCCGCCAAGAAGACCCAGGCCGAGATCGAGGCCGGCACGCTGCATCCGTTCAAGGGACCGATCTTCAAGCAGGACGGCACCGAGGCGATCGGCGAAGGCAAGAACCTCGACGACGGCACGCTCCTCAGCATGAACTGGTACGTCAAGGGCATCGACGACCAGCTGCCGAAATAGGCCGCTGTCGCACGCCTAGCAGGACCTGCGCCGTCCACGCCGCTACGCGGCGTCCCGGCGCGGGTCCGAGTTCGTTCGGAACCGGTACCACAACGAGACCGAAGCCCGCCCGATGTCCGCATTCGTCGTCGATTGGCTGAACCTCCTGATCCGCTGGGCCCACATGGTGGTCGGCATCGGCTGGATCGGAACCTCCTTCTATTTCATCGCGCTCGACCTCTCGCTGAAGAAGCGCGAGCAGATGAAGGAAGGCGTCTATGGCACCGCCTGGGAAGTGCATGGCGGCGGCTTCTATCACGTCGAGAAATACCTGGTCGCGCCGCCGGCGCTGCCGTCCGACCTGATCTGGTACAAGTGGGAGGCCTATCTCACCTGGGTCACCGGCTTTCTGCTCCTGACCGTCCAGTATTACTGGAACGCCAACACCTTCCTGATCGACAAGTCGATCCTGCCGATGCTGCCGTCGCAGGCGATCGTCATCTCGATGCTGTCGCTCGTCGGCGGCTGGGTGATCTACGACCAGCTCTGCAAGTCGATCATCGGCCGCAACACGCCGCTGCTGGCCGTCTGCCTGTTCGTGCTGATCGTCGGCGCCGCCTACATGTTCACGCATGTTTATTCGGGCCGCGGCGCGCTGATCCATGTCGGCGCCTTCATCGGCACGATCATGGCGGTCAACGTTTTCGGCGTGATCATCCCGAACCAGAAGAAGATCGTCGCCTCGCTCCTGAAGCACGAGAAGCCGGATCCGCGCCTCGGCGCGATCGGCAAGCAGCGCTCGGTGCACAACAACTACCTGACGCTGCCCGTGCTGCTGATGATGGTGTCGAACCATTATCCGATGCTGTCGAGCCATCCGCACAGCTGGATCCTCGTCGCCTTCGTGCTGCTGCTTGGCGGATCGATCCGCCATTTCCTCAACCGGCACGAGGCGCATGACCCGTTCCGCAAGTTCGCCTGGACGATCCCGGCGTCGGCGGTGGCCTTCGGCGTGCTGCTGGTCATGACCGCGCCGCGACCGGTCGAGCTCGACCCTGGCCTCACCGTGTCGGATGCCGACGTGCTGACGCTGACGGCGCGCCATTGCGCCGCCTGCCATTCGGCCAAGCCGACGCATGACGGCTTCGACGCGCCGCCCAAGGGCGTGGTCCTGACCTCGACGGACCAGCTCGCCGCGCACAAGCAGCAGATCATGGCGCAAGCGGTGAACGGCACCGCCATGCCGCTCGGCAACGAGCACGGCATGACGGAGGAGGATCGCAAGAGGCTTGGCGCGTGGCTGCAAAGCCATTAGACAAGCCTGAGATTGGTCTGCAACCGGGATGAAATGTCGACCCAACCGCTGACGCTCGCCGCGGTCAACCGCATGGACGAGGAAGCCTTCGTGACGCGTTTCGGCGATATCGCCGAACATTCGCCGTGGGTGGCCGAGGAGGCGGGGAGGGCGCGGCCCTACCCGGACCGGGAAGCGATGGTGGCGGCCTTTGCCGACGCCGTGCTGCAGGCCGATGAAGACGCGCAGCGCGCGTTGCTTCTGGCGCATCCCGATCTCGCCGGCCGCGCCGCGATCGCCGGCGAACTGGCGCCGGAATCGCGCAGCGAGCAGGCCGGCGCCGGCCTCGACCGGATGACGGCGGACGAGTATGCCCGCTTCTCCCGCCTCAACGCTGTGTATAGCGACCGCTTCGGCATTCCCTTCATCCTCGCCGTCAAGGGCGCGACGAAGGACCAGGTGCTCGCCGCCTTCGAAGCCCGCTTGGACAATCCCGCCGACATCGAATTCGCGACCGCGCTGACGCAGGTCCAGCGGATCATCCGTTTCCGCCTCGAGGACCGTGTTTCCGAATGACCGAGCTTGCCACCACCCGCGCGACCGGCGCCCGCGCGCAGCAGATGATCGACGCGCTCGCCGCGATTTCCGCCAGCCCCGATAATCTGACCCGGCTCTATCTGACGCCCGAGCACAAGCGCGCCGCCGAACTGGTCGGCGAGTGGATGCGCGAGGCGGGCCTTTCCGTCCGCATGGACGCCTCCGGCAGCATGCGCGGCTCGCTCCCGCCCGGAAAGGCCGGACGCAGTGGCAATAAATCGCTGCTGATCGGCTCGCATATCGACACGGTGATCGATGCCGGGCGCTATGACGGCAATTTCGGCGTCGTCGCCGCCCTGCTCGCCGTCGAGGCGCTGAAGGCGCGCGGCGTCGCCCTTCCGTTCGGGCTCGAAATTCTCGCCTTCGGCGACGAGGAGGGCGTGCGCTTTCCGATCACGCTGACGTCGTCGGCGATCGCCGCTGGCGTCTTCGAGACGGCGACGCTGGACCAGACCGACCGCGCCGGCATCACCATGCGCGAGGCGATCACCGCCTTCGGGCTCGATCCGGAAACCGTGGCCGAGGAAGCCTATCCGGCCGATTCCGTGCTCGGCTATCTCGAGGTCCATATCGAGCAGGGGCCGGTGCTGGAGCGCACCAACGCGCCGCTCGGCGTCGTGACCGCGATCGCCAGCCAGAGCCGGCACCACATCCGCATTCGCGGCGAGGCGGGGCATGCGGGCACGGTGCCGATGCCGATGCGGCGCGACGCGCTGGCGGCGGCGGCGGAGCTCCTGGTCGCCATGGAGGCGATCGGCCGCAAGGACCGCAAGAACGCGCTCGTCGTGACTGTTGGTCAGCTGGACGTTATGCCGGGCGCCTCGAACGTCATCCCGTCCGAGGTGCGCCTGACGCTTGACGTGCGCGCCGCCACGGACGAGGCACGGCGCGATGCCGTCGCCGCGATCATCTCGCAGGCGCGCAAGATCGAGGCCGTCCGCCAGGTCGCGCTGAGCTTCGACACCTATCTGGAAAAGCCGTTCGCCCCCTGCGGTGCGCGGCTGACGGCGGCGATCGAGACGGCGACATCCGAGGTGATGGGCAAGCCGGCGCAGAAGCTTTTGTCTGGCGCCGGCCATGACGGCCTGTCGATGGCGCATCTCTGTGAATACGGGATGATCTTCGTGCGCTGCCGGGGCGGTATCAGCCACAACCCGGCCGAGTTCGTGACCGAGGACGACATGGGCGTCGCCGTCGAGGCCCTGGTCGGGACCATACTCGAGCTGGCCCGCCAGGAAGAGGCGACATGATCCGCGACGCCATCGCCGCCAATTGGGAGCGCGAAGTCGCGTTCCTGAAGGCGATGATCCGGATCCCGAGCGACAATCCGCCGGGAAACTGCGCGCCGCACGCTGAAGCCGCGGCCGCCGAACTGGAGGCGCTCGGTTTCACGGTCGAGCAATATCCCGTGCCGGAGCCGTATGTCCGCCAGAACGGCATGAAGAGCGTCACCAATTTGATCGTGCGCAAGACGTTCGGGAGCGGCGAGGGGCCGGTGATCGCGCTCAACGCGCATGGCGACGTCGTGCCGCCCGGGCGCGGCTGGACGACGGATCCCTATGGCGCCGAGGAACGGAACGGCGCGCTTTACGGGCGCGGCGCGGCCGTTTCAAAATCGGATTTCGCCACCTATGCCTTCGCGCTGCTGGCGCTCGAACAGTCGGACAAGCGCCTCTCGGGCGGCGTCGAGCTGCATTTGACCTATGACGAGGAGACAGGCGGCTTCGTCGGGCCGCAATGGCTCCTGGCTCACGACCTCTCCAAGGCCGACTATGCCATCTCGGCCGGGTTCTCCTACGCGATCACCACCGCGCACAATGGCGCGCTGCATCTGGAGGTCGTCGTGCGCGGCCGGCAGGCGCATGCCGCGATCCCGTCTTCCGGCGTCGACGCGCTGGAAGCCGCCACGCCGATCCTGACCGCGATCTATGCCGAACGGCGCCGCCTCGCCGAGCGCATCTCGACGGAGCGCGGCATTGGCTCGCCGCAGATCACCGTGGGGATGATCGAGGGCGGCATCAACACGACGGTCGTGCCCGACCGGATCGCCTTCCGGATCGACCGCCGGCTGATCCCGGAAGAGCAGGGCGAGGCGGTCGAGGCAGAGCTCGTCAAGCTGATCGAGGCGGCGACGCCGGCGACCGAGGGCGTCGAGGTCGAATGTCGCCGCATCATGCTGGCCGAGCCGCTCAGGCCGCTGCCCGGCGTCGAGCGGCTGGTCGAGGCGGTGCAGGGGCCGGCGAAATCGGTGCTCGGCTTCGCGATCGAACCGACCGGCGCGCCGCTCTATACCGATGCGCGGCACTATTCGGCCGCCGGCATCCCGACCATCCTCTATGGCGCCGGCCCGCGCTCCATCCTCGAGGCGAACGCCAATTCGGCCGACGAGCACATTCAGCTGTCCGACTTGCGCGCCGCGACCGAGATCGTCGCGCTGGCCTTGGAAGACCTGCTTTCGGCGTGATCCGCCGACGGCCTGCGCGCCAGTAGCGCCTGGTTCTCGATCCGGATGCGGAAGGCGAGGACGGCGAGGTTCAGGACGCCGAAGACCAGCGCCGCGACCGGCAGGTCGAGGATCAGGGCGAGCAGCGGGATCTCCAGCGCGACGACGACGTAGTTGGGGTGGCGCAGGAAGCGGTAGGGCCCGGTCGCCCGGAGCGGCGCGTCGTCGATCGTGATGATGCGGGTGGTCCAGTAGGGGCCGAGGCTCGCCAGCACCCAGAGGCGCAGGAGCTGAAGCAGCGCGAAGGCGGCGATCAGGATCCATTGGACCGGCGGGTCGGGCGCGGTCAGCAGGGCGAGCGTCGCGAGCCAGGCCGCGTGCAGCGCGACGATGACGGGATAGTGCTCCCGGCCGACCTCGCGGCCGCCGCGCGCCAGCAGCGCGCGGGTGTTGCGGCGGGCGCGGATCAGCTCGACGCCGCGCTGCAGGGCGACGGCGAGGAGCAGCCAATAGGCCCAGCCGAGGCTCATGGCGCCGGCTGTGGTTCGGCGACGGTCACCATCTGGAACCCGGCGGTGAAGCCCGGCCCGAGCGACGACATCAGCAGCGTGCCGCTCGCGCCGCTCCGCAGCAGATCGTCGAGCACGAACAGGACCGTGGGCGCCGACATGTTGCCATAGGCGGCGAGCACGCGACGCTCGGCATCGAGGCCGAACTTCGGATATCCGAACACCTTCTCCAGTTCGTCCGTCACCTTCGCGCCGCCCGGATGGCAGCACGGGCGGTCGATGTCGGCACGCTCAAGTCCATGCCGGTCGAGGAAGCCGTCGAGGGCGGCCGGATAATCGTCGGCGATGATCTGCGGAATGCTCTGCTGGAAGATGACGTCGAAGCCCTGCGCGTCGATGTTCCAGCCCATCACGTCGAGCGTGTCGGGCCAGCAATGCTCGCCGCCGATGCCGAGTGTCGGGGACGTCGAATCCTCGGCGCCGCTCGTGACGATGGCGGCGGCGGCGCCGTCGCCGAACAATGCGCTGGCGACGAGGTTGCTCTTGGTCAGCCGGTCATAGCGGAAGGCGAGGCTGGAGAGCTCGACGACGATGAGCAGGCAGTTGAGACCCGGCTGCGAGCGCGCCATCTGCGCCGTCCGCGTCATACCGAGCACGCCGCCGGCGCAGCCGAGCCCGAACACCGGCAGGCGCATCACGTCGCTGCGGAACGGAATGAGGTTCATCAGCCGCGCGTCGATGCTGGGCGTCGAGATGCCGGTCGAGGACACGAAGACGATGACGTCGATGTCTTCGGCCTTCAGCTCGGCCCGGTCCAGCGCCCGGTTGGCGGCCGTGAAGGCGAGGGCGGTCGCGTGTTCCTGGTAGAGCCGCGTCTTCTCCTCGAAATCCGCCGGCCCGAGAAACCACTCGACCGGCAGGCAGCTGTAGCGCGCGTCGATCGCGGCGTTGTCGAACACCTGCTCGAGCTGGTCGAAGAAGGGCATGCGCGAGCCAAAGACCTCGCGCGCCCGCTCCTTCGCCACGGATTGCGGGATATGGTGCGGCGGCACCACCGTCACCAGGGAGCGCAGCGTCGCGGTGACGTGCGGATTGCCGGCAGGCGCCGTCATGGTGGCGCCGGGAAACCGGATCAGGTTCATGCCAATTGTCTCCATGCGAAGGCATTTCTTTCAGGACCGGAGCCTGGCTTCCGCCGGTCGGACCGGTCGCCGGCGCGGCGCGGATCTACTGCGCGTTCGGCATGATCTGTCCGGCGCCGAAGCTGCTGCCGTAGTTGTTCCCCCAGCTCGACCCGCGCGGCCAGGCTTCCTGATCCGGAGGCCCCTTCGCGCTGACGGACAGGCAGCGTTGGTACTCGGTGTCCCAGACCTGTTGATCGCTGCATGGCGGCATGCGCGCATGGCTCACCCTTCTATGGCTGCCGCAGGCCCCGAAGGCCGGATCCGCGGCGGCCAGGCTGATCAGCCCGATGCAGGCGATCGCGAGCGGAACGGTGGTTGCTACCGAGGTCATCGGTATCTCTCCGTCGGCGTGATGCCGATACGAAGCTATTCCTTGCGCGCGCACTATTCGACATCCAGAAGATGTAACGCGGGTCACGAAGTGGTGACGGCCGAGCCGGCGGCCTCAATATAGATGCCGCCGGTTCGTTTCCGTGATTATTCGGTCGGCTTGCCGGCGACCGCGGCCGCGAGATCTTCATATTGCTCGCAGGTCGTGTTGCCGCAGAGCTTCTCGACGATGACCAGCTCTTGCTTGGCGAGCTCCATCCGTCCGGCGCTGGCATAGCCCTCGCCGAGATATTCATGCGTGTTGAGGTTGTCGGGCTCGATCGCCAGCGCCTGCTTGTAATAGTCGATGCCGACGTCGGTATTGCCCTTCTTGCGGTGGCTGTAGCCGATATAGGTCAGCACCATCGCGTCCTGCTTGTTCTTGACCGCGTCGAGCACGATCAGCGCGTCGTCATAGTAGCCGGCCAGCGCGAGGGCGCGGCCCTGCTGCAGCAACTCCTTGTCAGGGACATTGCTGGACTGGGCCCGTACGCAGCGCCCCACCTTCTGGTCCCAGACGAGGCCCTGCCGGCATTTCGGCGGTGCGCTGCCGGAAGAGCCGCTGCCGCCACCGCCGCCACCGCCACCGCTGGCGGCGAGCGCGGGCATGGCGGCCCCGAGGCCGAGCAGCCCGACGAAAGCAACGGCCAGCGTGGCGCGCGCGGTCTTGTCGAAGCGAGATTGGAACATCGTCGTTTCCCTGTATGGTTGTCGCGACGTACAAACGTTCATAGGTGGAGCCCTATTCGACGGCGGCAGGCTGGACGTCGATCACGAAGTGGTGAAGAGGGGATGATGGCCTGCCGGCGGCGTCTGGATTGACGCCACCGGCGCCCTGGTGGGTCCGCCGGAGAGCGGACGGGCCCCTGCCGGCTTATTCGGCCGGCCTGCCGGCGACGGCGGCCTCGAGATCTTCGAATTGCTCGCAGGTCGTGTTGCCGCAGAGCTTCTGGACGATGACCAGCTCATCCTTGGCGAGCTGGATGCGCCCGATGCTGACATAGCCTTCACCGAGATATTCATGGGTGTTGACGTTGTTCGGATCGATGGCCAGCGCCTGCTTGTAGTAACCGATGCCGAGGTCGGTATCGCCCTTCTTGCGGTGGCTGTAGCCGATATAGGTCAGCACCATCGCGTCCTGCTTGTTCTGGACGGCGTCGAGAACGTCGAGGGCGTTGTCATGATAGCCGGCGAGCGCCAGCTGCCGTCCCTGCTGGAACAGCTCCTGATCGGTCAGGCCGCTCGACCTTGCCTTGACGCAGTGCTGGACGCGCTGGCTGAAGACGAGGCCGCGCTTGCAGACCTGGTTGCTCGGCATGAAGTGGCTGTTGCCGCCGCTGCTGCTGCTACTGCTGCTGCCGCCGCCCATGCCGCCGCCGCCACCGCCCATGCCGCCGCTGCTGCTGCTACTGCTACCTCCACCGCCGCTGCTTCCGCCGCCGCCCCCGCCGCCACCACCGCTCGAAGCGAGGGCTGCGCCGGTCGAGGCGAGCAGGCCAATGAATGCGATCGTGAGGACGGATCGCGTCGTCTTTTCGAACATGGTTGTCATCGGAGCCTCCGACTGGTTTCCTCTCGCCTCTGAGACGAGAGTCGCGGCAAGAACAGCAGGGGCGGGAGCCCTATTCGTTTCCCCATGTCCAGAACCGGTAACGATGCTGTGAAGCAAGGCCTGGCGCTTCATCTGGAGGCGCTGTGGCGCTATGGCTTGGTCTTGTCGCGCAATCGCGATACGGCGGAGGACCTCGTGCAGGCCACCTGCGTTCGCGCGCTGGAGCGGGCCCACCAGTTCGCGCCGGAGACGCGGCTCGACCGCTGGCTCTTCTCGATCGAGCGCTCGATCTGGATCAACGAGCTCAGGTCGCAACGGGTCCGGCGGGGCAGCGGCGTCGTCGATGCGGAGATCGCCCTCGTTTTTGAGGGCGGGCCGGCGATGGAATCGAATATTCTCGCCGCTCAGGTGTTAAGCGAGATAGGACGGCTGGCCGAGGCACAGCGGGAAACCGTCCTGCTCGTCTACGCGGAAGGATACTCCTACCGCGAGGCGGCTGAACATCTCGGCGTGCCGATTGGAACCATCATGAGCCGGCTTGCCGCCATCCGTGAAAAACTGAGCCCGCTCGCGGGCGACACCAGGCCGGCGACCCCGGACGACAGGCGAGGGGATGATGGCTGAGATCTCCACCCATCCCGACGATTCCATCCTGGTCGCCTATCTCGACGGCGAGCTGGACAATCGCGATCGCGCCGCCCTGGAGGCCCGCCTCGACGCAGAGGCGGAGCTCGCCGGCCGCCTGGCTTTCCTGGAACGCGGCGGCGCGGGCATTTCCCCGGCGCTGGATGCCCTGAAGTCGCAGGCGCCGAAGGCGCGGCTCGACAACATCCTGGCGCAGGCCGTCGCCCAGCACGAGGCCGGCAACGTCGTGCCGCTGCGGCGGATGTGGCCGCAGGCGGCGCTCAGCCCGCGGCAGATGGTTGCGGCGGCGATCGCGCTGTTCCTGCTCGGCGGCATCGCCAACGAGTTCATTCGCGGCCATGCCGCGTCGCCGCCGGCGCAGCAGGCGCAGCCGATCGAGCAAGCGCAGCAGGTGAGGGAGCCCGCCCCGGTCGAGGACTGGCGACAGGCGGTCGCCGAATACTGGTCGCTGACGACCCCCGAGACGCTGGCGCTGGCGCCGACGCCGGAGCGCGCGGCGGCCGAGCTGAGCCTCGCCTCCAAGAAGGTGGGCGTGGATCTCGCCTCCGCGCCGGACGCCTTTCCGGGCCTGTCGTTCCGCGGGGCGCAGCTGTTCGATTTCCGGGGCAAGCCGCTGGTGCAGATGGCGTTTCTCGACCCCGAGCATGGGCCGATCGCCTATTGCGTGATCGCCAATCCCGACAAGGCCGAGATACCGCCGACGACGGAGGAGCTGGACGGATTCACGATCGTCCATTGGGCCTCCGGCGGCCAGGCTCGCCTCTTGATCGGCCGCGCGCCGGCCGAGCGGCTGCAGGCGCTGGCAGAGAAGGTTGCCGGCTGAGGGGCGGGGGCAGGGCCGCACTTCACCTCTCCCTGAGGTGACCTTTGCAGAACACCATCCCACATACTTCGGTGGCTCGAAGATGGAGCGTGCCACCCTCCGTCGTCATCCCGGCGAAGGCCGGGATCCATACACGCCGGCCAGTGGTCGATAAGGCTGGGCCAAGTTTTCTCGGCCGGTGTTCATGGGCCCCGGCCTCCGCCGGGGTGACGGTGCCGTGCCCTTAGGTCTTGGACCGCATGGCGACCTTCGGTGTTCTGCAAAGGTCACCTCAGGGAGAGGGGAAGGGCCGGCTACCTTCAGACCGACCGCTACCTCAGACCACCACGCCGTGCAGGTCGTAGGCGTCGGCGCTCTCGACCTTCGCCGTGTAGATCTCGCCGACGCGCATCGGGCGGCGCGAGGTCAGGTGGATCGAACCGTCGATCTCCGGCGCGTCCCAGACGGTGCGGCCCTTGGCGCTGAGGCCGGTGGTCTCGTCGATGATCACCGGGATGCGGCGGCCGACCTTCTTGGCGAGCCGCTTGGCGCTGATCTCCTGCTGGCGCTTCATGAAGCGGTGCCAGCGGATTTCCTTGACCTCTTCCGGCACCGGATTGGCCAGCTCGTTCGCCGGCGCGCCCTCGACCGGCTCGAACTTGAAGCAGCCGACGCGGTCGAGCTTCACATCATCAAGCCATTCCAGCAGGAACTCGAAATCCTCGTCCGTCTCGCCGGGGAAGCCGACGATGAAGGTCGATCGCACGGCGAGATCCGGGCAGATCTCGCGCCATTTGTGGATGCGGTCGGCGGTCTTCACCTGGTTGCCCGGGCGGCGCATCGCCTTCAGGACGTTGGGGCTCGCGTGCTGGAACGGGATGTCGATATAGGGAAGGATCTTGCCCTCGGCCATCAGCTCGACGACCTGGTCGACATGCGGGTAGGGGTAGACATAGTGCATGCGCACCCAGGCGCCGAGCTCGCCGAGCGCCTGCGACAGGTCGAGGAATTTTGCACGCACCTCGCGGTCGCGCCACTTGCTCGCCTCGTACTTGATGTCGACGCCATAGGCGCTCGTATCCTGCGAGATGACGAGCAGCTCCTTGACGCCGGCCTTCACCAGCCGCTCCGCCTCGCGCAGCACGTCGCCGGCCGGGCGGCTGACCAGGTCGCCGCGCAGCTTCGGGATGATGCAGAACGAGCAGCGGTTGTTGCAGCCTTCCGAGATCTTCAGATAGGCGTAGTGGCGCGGCGTCAGCTTGATGCCCTGCGGCGGCACGAGATCGACGAACGGGTCGTGCGCCGGCGGCACGGCGGTATGCACCGCGCCGAGCACGCTCTCATATTGCTGCGGGCCGGTGATCGCCAGCACGTTCGGGAAGGCTTCGCGGATCTGCTCGGGCTCGGCGCCCATGCAGCCAGTGACGATGACCTTGCCGTTCTCCTTCATCGCCGTGCCGATGGCTTCCAGCGACTCCGCCTTGGCGCTGTCGAGGAAGCCGCAGGTGTTGACGATGACGACGTCGGCGCCGTCATGGTGGCGCGAGAGCTCGTAGCCCTCGGCGCGCAGATGCGTCAGGATCCGCTCGGAATCGACCAGAGCCTTGGGACAGCCGAGGCTGACAAAGGAAATGCGCGGCGCTTCGCTGTTCATGCGGACATGTCTCGGTATTGGTTGATCGGTGGCTGGTCCGGTGCGACGGGCGTCAGGCGCGCCGCGCTTATATGCGCGGTCAGGTCGACGGGACGGGCTACCTTTTCATTGTTCTATTTCTCGCCGCCTATCTGTCGGAGAGACCCGTTTCTGTCAATGGAATCCTTGGCAAAGCTTGCGGCTGCTTGTCACGCGGGCTTGTCGGGGCGCGGCCCACCGCCTAGCTGAGGGTGGTTCGGACGCAGTGGAGATCAGGATGGCCGGCGAGAGCAGCGGATTTGGAGTGGCCATTCCCGGCGTCGACGAGGCGTCGATCAAGGCGCTCGTGCACACCTTCTATGACCGCGTTCGCCGCGACGAGCTGATCGGCCCCGTCTTCGAGGCGCAGGTCGACGACTGGCCCGAGCACCTCGACAAGCTCTGCGCCTTCTGGTCGAACGTCGTGCTGCGCACCGGCCGCTACCAGGGCCGGCCGATGCAGAAGCATCTGCGCCTGCCAATCGAGGCGGAGCATTTCGACCGCTGGCTGGCGCTGTTCCGCGCCACGGCGTCGGAGATCATGCCGCCCGAGGGTGCGGCGATCTTCATCGATCGCGCCAACCGCATCGCCGACAGCTTCGAGCTCGGCATCGGCAGCGTGCGCGGCGAGTTCCGCAGGCCTCGCCACGCCTTCCAGCTTTAAGTTTACCCGAGTCGTTCAGTAGAGATTGCGGCTTTCCCGGCGCTGCCTATATTTGGTCAGGAAGACGAACCAATTGGCGCGCGCCACAAGGGATTCCCGATCGATGTCAGTGCTCTTCGAACCGCTCCAGGCCGGTGCCCTCCACCTGCCCAATCGCATTGTCATGGCGCCGCTGACGCGCAGCCGGGCAGGGGATGAGCGCATCCCGAATGCGCTGATGGCCGAGTATTACGCCCAGCGCGCGGCCGCCGGCCTGATCATCACCGAAGCGACCAGCGTCACGGCGCAGGGCGTCGGCTACACCGGCACGCCGGGCCTCTGGTCGGACGAGCAGGTCGAGGGCTGGAAGCTCGTCACCAAGGCGGTGCACGACGCGGGCGGACGCATCGTCTCGCAGCTCTGGCATGTCGGCCGCATCTCCGATCCCGAGCTGCTCGGCGGCGACCTGCCGGTGGCGCCGAGCGCCATCGCGCCTGCCGGTAATGTCAGCCTGCTGCGCCCGGTCCGACCCTATGTCGTGCCGCGCGCGCTGGAGACGGACGAGATCCCCGGCATCGTCGAGGATTTTCGCCGCGGCGCGGAGAACGCCAAGCGGGCCGGCTTCGACGGCGTCGACGTGCATGGCGCCAATGGCTATCTGATCGACCAGTTCCTGCAGGACAGCACCAACCGCCGCACCGACCGCTATGGCGGATCGATCGAGAACCGCGCCCGTCTCTTGTTGGAGATCGTCGACGCGGCGATTTCGGTCTGGGGACGGGAGCGCGTCGCGGCGCATCTCCGCCCGCGTGGCGACAGCCATGACATGGGCGACAGCAATCCGCGCGCGCTGTTTACCTATATCGCGGAAGAGCTGAAGAAGCGCGGCATCGCCTTCCTCTTCGTCATTGAGCGCGAGGGGCCGGACAGCCTGCTCGCCGAGATCAAGCGCGCTTTCGGCGGCGTCGTCATCGCCAATGAGGGGCTGAGCAAGGCCGACGCTGAGCGTCTGATTAGCAGCGGCACGGCCGATGCGGTGGCCTTCGGGCGCAACTACATCGCGACGCCGGACCTCGTGCGCCGCTTCTCGCTCGACGCGCCGCTCAACCAGCCCGATCCGTCGACCTTCTATACCCCGGACGCCAAGGGCTATACCGACTATCCGACGCTCGAAACCGTGGCCTGAGGCCGGTTTTACGAAGTTTTCCGGGCGAGGGCAGGGGCGTCCGCCCCACCCTCGCCCGGAGCGACTTGCCTATTCGAGGACGAGCAATTCCTCGAAATGATTCATGTCAGCGAAGCGGCAGAAGGCCGGCGGGCGGAGATCCAGGATCGGCGCCTCGCGGGCGAACAGCGCGAGCGCCTCGTCGAACAGAGCCTCCCAGGCGGGCAGGCGGTCGCTGTCGAGCCAATCGATCAGATAGGCGAACGTCACGTGGAAGACGTAGTCGTCGTGATCGGGATGGCGGTAGCCGAACGGGCCCGCGAGGGCATCGCGCCACGCCTTCATGACGCGCCGATCCGCTTCGGTGGCGCCGGCGACGGTGAGGCCGGTCGGCACGACGTCGACGACCTCGACCTGAAACGGCCCGGCGCCGCGAAAGCCGCTGAGACGGTCCAGATAGATCCGCGTCATCTCGTCGATTTCGGTATCGAGAGCGACGTCCGCCGGCCAATAGGGCAGGTCGCGGCGATATTCGATGATGCCCTGGAACAGGGTCATGTGCAGGCTGGAGACCGGCGTAAAGGCCAGCCGGTCGGCGTCCGGCATTGCCTGCATGCGGCGGCGGACCTCGAGGACGGCGGCCTGCGACGGCGAGCCATCGACCAGATGGCAGACGACGGTGTTGCCGGGCTCGGGCAGGAAGGTGCCGCTGAGGTCATAGCGGCGGCCGAGATGGCGCGGCGGCTCGGTCCGCGAGGCGGCGGAATAGCCGGCGAGCCGGCGATCTGACAAGGTGGATGTCATGGTGGGGAACCAGGCGGTTGCGGGAATGGCCGCAACTATCCCGGATCCATGAACCACTCATGACAGGTCGGGCCCGTGGACCACAGCGCCAGTGGCGGCCGGCGATCCCGGCCGTATTGAAGCGCGTCTCCGGAGCGCCAGTTGAAACCGTGCGCCTGCCCTCGGGACCGGACGAGGCTAGGCTGACATGGCGGGCTTTCCGGGAGGAGCACATTCGATGGCCGCAACCGGCATGAAGATCACCGTTTCGAAGAACGGGCCGTATCTGGTCCGCGGACAGGTTCCGCTGAGCCGGCAGGCTATCGGCGCCAATTCGGAGGGGGATTCGATCGACTGGGTCGAGATCGAAACCATCGTGCCGGAGACGCCGGCCTACAAGCTCTGCCGCTGCGGCCACTCCGCCAACAAGCCCTTCTGCGACGGCACGCATGTGCGGATCGGCTTCGTCGGCGACGAGACGGCGCGGCGGCAGCCCTACGCGGCCCTGGCGCAGGAGATCGACGGACCCACCCTGGCGCTGACCGACGCGCAGTCGCTCTGCGCCTTCGCGCGCTTCTGCGATCGCGACGGCCAGGTCTGGAACACGGTCTCGCAGGCCACGACCGCGCCGGAACGAGCGGCCTTCGTCCGGCAGGTCGGCCAATGTCCGTCCGGCCGGCTTGTCGCCTGGGACTATCAGACGCGCGCACCGGTCGAACCGGACCTGCCACCCTCGATCGCGATCGTCGAGGACCCGCAGCAAGGCGTCGCCGGCCCGATCTGGGTACGCGGCGGCATCCCCATCGAGTCGGCCGACGGCACGCCCTATGAGGTGCGCAACCGCGTGACGCTGTGCCGGTGCGGCCAGTCGAAGAACAAGCCGTTCTGCGACGGCACCCATGCCGCGATCGGCTTCCAGGACCGGTAGCGAGCCGCCGGCGGAGCAGGGGGATCGGGTAGGGCGCTCGGAACCGCCCCGCCCGGCCCCAGATGGAGGCCTGGGCTGACCCGCCACCTCACCTGCCCGACCCTGGTCAAATGAGAACAAAGCAGGAATATCGTCGGGCGGGCGTCACGCCATGAGGGTCATGTGGCTGTTACAAGGCTGCCATATCCCGCGTCACGACCAGCGGAGACCGGCATGGCCCAGATCATCTTCATTCACGGCGCGTCGAGCTCCGGGAAGTCCACGCTCGCGAGAGCCTTGCAGGACCGGATCGAGAGCCCGTTCTGGCATATTTCCATCGATCACCTGCGGGATTCAGGCGTGCTTCCGACGCGTCGGTTCCGAAGCGGGGAGTTTCGCTGGAGCGCCGCCAGAGCCGCTTTCTTCGACGGCTTTCATCGCTCGCTGAAGGCGTATGCCGACGCCGGCAACGATCTGATCCTCGAGCACATCCTGGACACCGACGGGTGGCTGGAAAGGCTCGCCGGGCTGTTCGCGGAGCACGACGTCTTCTTCGTCGGCATTCACTGTCCGCTGGAGCTCCTGATCGAGCGGGAGGCCGCCCGGGGCGACCGGCCGATCGGCAGCGCCCGACAGGACTACGAGACCATCCATGTCGGCAAGACCTACGATCTGGAGCTCAGCTCGACGGACGGGACGGATGCCAATGTCGAGACGTTGCTCGCGTCCTGGCGAAGCGGTCACCGGGCGTCGAGCTTCTCGGCTTCGAGCTTCTTGCTGGGCAACCGGCGGAGCTAGATCCGGCCGGATCCCAAGCGCGGTTCGCGGCGAAGCGAATTCCGCTGCGATGGATCCAAGCGAGACGCCGTCGACAGGACGGGTCGGTCCGGCGTCCGGGTTGCCATCAACCGGCTGCGGATCGGTGAGGGCTGTGGCATCCTAGGGCGGCGCGGTCGTCGTGATGCCTTAGGCGGGGATTGCCACATCCTCAATTCGCATAAGATATATTATGGAACTATTTTGTATGGGGCGTGTCGAGTTGGCGGATTGGCAGGAAATGCGAGGATCCGTCAGGAACCGGTGACGGCTCGGGTTCTGCCAAACCGTGCCCTCCGATCAAGCCGGCCCCTCCGATCCCAGCGGCTCTCGACCGAGCGATCCCGGCAATGGATGTCGGGCGCTCCGTTCGCACTGCGCCAGCAGCACCACAGCGCTCTGCCGGCCCAGGTTGGTGCCGAGCGGTCCCGCCGGCCGATCGCAAACCCAGGACTATGGGTTCGCCAGCTTGTCGTTGGTGGCCGTCCGGTCGCGCTTGAGGCCGACGCTCGAGACCGCGCTTTCGCTCCAGCGCATCAAATTGTCGACCATCTTGCTGCTCTGCGTGACGACGGTCGCCGCGACCGAGGTCGTCGCCGTCTTCGCCATGTCGCCGATCGAGGTCGGGCCTTCGCGCTCGATCACCCGGGGCGTGTTCGGCAATGGATCGATCGGCATGACATCGTCATAGGCGGGCGCACGGCCGACCAGCGCCGGATCAAACGGCGCGGCATGCGGCGCCGAGGCCGAAGCGCGAACCGCCACGGGACGCGCCTGCGTCGCCGGCGCCAGGGTCAGCGCCTTGTTGACGATCGCCTCCCAGGCCTCGCGCGAACCGCCACCGGACGGCGCCGCGGACGGCTTTGCCAGCGGCTTCGGCGGGATCGGAGTGAGCGCCTTGGCGACCGGGATCGGCTCCGGCGTCGTCACGGCTGCTTGCTGCTCCATCGCGGCATCCGGCGTCGGGGCCGCCTCCTCTGGATGCTCGCCATCCGGAAGTTCGTAGATCTGCGCCGTTGCCGGAGCGACGCTCCGCGGATTGTCGGCCGGCTTCATCATGAAGTGGCCGACCAGGGCCGCGCATGCCACGGCGGCGAGCCCGGCCGCACCATGAAAGGCCAGCCGCGGCAGGATGTTGCGGCGCTGATTGTCCGCGCCGTCAGGGATCGTGATCACAGCGAATCTCCTGCTCGATCGAACCGATTGAAGGCAGATTGGCAGCGATTCCCGACGTCAATGGGGCCGCTTTCGGGCGAAGCGGCGACCGAAGCACGTTCATGGGGCGACCGTGATCCGTCTGCAACGGTGCCGGAGGCGCCGCCGATCTTCGTTCCGGCTCCCCGGATGCGCGCGGAATGGAGGAGGGCGGTCCCCTGCCCTTGTCCCCTTCCCTTGCCCCTGCCCGATCCGCTGAAAGCACAAAGGCCGCGACGCAACCGTCGCGGCCTCTATTCTGATCTTGTTACGATGCTTTAGGTTATGATAACAAGTATATGATTTACAACGGTAATTTCTTCTGATCTGGAGTTGCATTCCCGTCCTTGCGCGCGAGCTGCGTCTTCTCGAACAGCAGCACGACGATGAGGGCGATGCCGAACGGGATCAGCAGGTAGAGCAGCCGGAAGACGATCAGCGCGGCCAGAACGTCGTTCGGATCCATCTCGTGCAGCGCCGCTAGGAAGGTCACCTCCAGCACGCCGAGGCCGCCGGGCGCGTGCGACAGCAGCGCCAGCGTGAACGAGGCCAGGAAGATGCCGAGGATGACGAGATAGCCCGGATTGTTGGTGGCCGGCAGCGCGAAATAGATGATGGCGGCGGCGGCGGCGAGCTCGAGCGGACCGGCGACGACCTGGCGCATGACGATCGGCAGGCGCGGATACTGCACGCTGAAGCGCTTGAACTGCCACGGCGGAAACTGCAGCCAGGAGCCGAGGACGTAGAGGCCCACCAGCCCCAGCAGCGCCAGGCCGATGCAGAACGAGATCCAGACCGGGATGTCGGCGATCCGCTGCACGATCTCGGGCTCGATGGTGAGCACGAAGCCGCCCATCAGGATGGTGCCGAGCGCGAAGGTGAAGGAACAGAAGACGATCAGCAGCCCGATCTCATGCGGAGACAGGCCGCGCGTCGAATAGGCCCTGTAGCGCACCACCGCGCCGGAAATGACCGAAGCGCCGATATTGTGCGAAAGCGCGTAGGTGGTGAAGGAGCAGAGCGAGATGAAGAGCCAGGAGACCTTCTTGCCGAGATGCTGGATGGCGATCCGGTCATACCAGGCGAGCGCGGCATAGGCGCAGAGCGTGGCGACGATGGCGAGCGCCCAGTTGCCGAAGGTGATCGCCGCGAGACTGTCGGCGACTTCGGCGAAGGAGATTCGCCGGAATTCGCGGTAGAGAATGAAGACAGAGACAGCAACCGCGCCGATCCCGAAGATGGACCAGGCAGCATTTCTGAATTTCATTGGGCAGCATCCCCCTTCGATCGACTGTGAACGAGATACTGCTGCATCCCGAATCTAAGATTGGCACGTCCTTTTCCGTGGAGAAAGACCAAAGCTCTCCACGCCACGCGGTTTATCGACACCCGCCATGCGCGGCGGTGCCGATCTAGAGGTTGACGGTCAGGATCATCCCGTCAAAAGCGGGCTCGACATCGCCCGGGACATGCGCTGCGAGCGTCGCATAGTCGAGATCGCCGTGCATATGCGTCAGGATCGTCCGGCGCGGCCGCAGCTTCTCGTGCCAGCCGAGCGTGTCGTCGACGCTGAAATGGCTCGGGTGCGGCCGCCAGCGCAGCGCGTCGACCATCCAGAGCGAGAGCCCCGCGAGATGCGGCAGGGTTTCGTCGGGGATCGCGCTGATGTCGCTCGAATAGACGAAATCGCCGATCCGGAAGCCGAGGCTCTCGATGTCGCCATGGATCTGGCGGAGCGGCAGGATGTCGAGCCGGCCGCCGGGACCGTCGATGGCGAAGCCCTGCCCCGGCTCGATCCGCGTGCGGCCGAGGATCGGCGGATAGCTGCCGCCCGTCGGCGTGCGGAAGCAGTAGCCGAAGGCTTCTTCCAGGCGTTCCTGGGTGAAATCGTCCGAATAGACCGGCACCAGGCGGTGCGTATCGAGCCAGAACGAGCGGAGATCGTCGATGCCGTGGGTGTGGTCGGCGTGCGGATGGGTGAAGAGCACCGCGTCGAGCCGGTCCACCCTCGCGTCGAGCAACTGGCTGCGGACATCGGGGCCGGCGTCGACGAGAACCCGCGTCGGATACGGATGATCACCGCGAAAGCCGTCGATCAGGATCGACGAGCGCGTGCGGCGGTTCTTCGGCTCCGACGGGTCGCAGGCGCCCCAGTCATTGCCGATGCGCGGCACGCCGGGCGACGCGCCGCAGCCGAGCACGGTGATGCGCAGGCGATCGGCCCGGAGGCTCTCCGGGGCGCCATCAGCCATGATGCGCCACCGTCGCGGTCGCCAGCGCCAGCGCGGCCTTGGCCGCCGCGTCGCGCGGCACCTTGGTGAAGAGGCGCATGAAATTGTGGGTCGTGATCCCGGCCATCTCGTCGAGCGAGACGCCCTTCACCTCGGCAAGCACCGCGGCGGTGTCGCGGACATAGGCCGGCTCGTTGCGCTGGCCGCGATGCGGCACGGGCGCCAGATAGGGCGCGTCCGTCTCGACCAGCAACCGGTCGAGCGGCACGTCGCGGGCGATGTCGCGGAGCGACTGGGCGCTCTTGAAGGTCAGGATGCCGGAGAAGGAGACGTAGAGCCCGAGCTCCAGGCCGACCTTTGCCAGCTCTGGCCCGGACGAGAAGCAGTGCAGGATGGCCGGGAAGGCCCCCTTCCCCATCTCGTCGCGCAGGATCGCGATCATGTCCTCGTCGGCGTCGCGGGCGTGGATGACGAGCGGCAGCTGCGTGATGCGGGCGGCGGCAATGTGGCGGCGCAGGCCCTCAGCCTGCACGGCCTTGTGCTCGGCGCCGTAGAAATAATCGAGGCCCGCCTCGCCGATCGCCACGACCTTCGGATGCTTCGAAAGCTCGACCAGCGTCTCGGTCGGGATGTCCGGTTCCTCATGCGCGCTGTTCGGATGAGTGCCGACGGAGCAGAAGACGTTCGGATAGGCCTCGGCGAGCGCGAGGATCTTGTCGAACTGGCGGACTCGGGTCGAGATCGTCACCATCAGGCCGACGCCGGCGTCCCGGGCGCGCTGCATCAGCGCCGCGCGGTCGGCCTCGAAATCCGCGAAATCCAGATGGCAGTGACTGTCGACCAGCATTGTCTTCGACCGTTCGGATGATTGCGCATTGGCGCCAATATGGGGTGCGCCGTGCGCAGTCAGTAGCGGCTAAGCGCCACGCTGTCGACCGTTGTGGACAGCCGCGAGATCGGCCCACTAAACTGCCGGATGTGACAGCTTGCGGCCAAGGATTCGTACGTGCAATTCAGCCAGCGTACCCTCTATCGAATTCTGCCGCGCCGCTTCAAGGAAGAGGCCCTGGTGCGCAAGCTGGCGGCCGAATTGCCGGCCATCTCCGGCGCTGCCGCCTCGATCGTCCTGAACCAGGCCAACGAGCCCGGGCGGCACCGCTTCCAGATCGATTTCCAGAGGATCGGCAATCAGTTGCACATCCATCTGGACCGGGACCTGATGGCACGGGACCCATATCAGTTCGAGATGATGTGGCGGCGCCTGCCGCCCTTCGTCCGGATCATGAGCCGGACGGCGGCCGACGTGACCTCGGCGGTCGCCAACGTCTCGGATGACGGCGAAAACATTCCGAACGAGCTCGCCTATTCGAGCAACGAGCTGCAGTCGATTCTCGTGCCCGATCCGGGTTTCATGGTGCCCGAATACTATGAGCCCTACCGTACGCTGGCGGAGAACCGCCCTGGCCAATGGTCCGCGCGGAAGGATACGCTGCTCTGGCGCGGCGACATTTCGGGCCACGGCCACACCACCACCGAGCAGATGGACATCGACGATCCGAACCTGAAGCAGCGGGTCCGGCTCTGCCTGGCGCTGCGCGGGCTCGACGACGTCGACGTGCGGCTGATCGTGCCGGAGCGCGACCGGGCGCATCAGGCGACGCGGGAGGCGATGGAGGCGCATGGCATCCTCGGCAACCATCTGCCGCCGTCGCGCTGGATCGACGTCAAGTTCGCCATCGACATCGACGGCTCCAGCACCAGCTGGGGCAATCTCTATACGCGGCTGCTTTTGGGATGCTGCGTGCTGAAGGTCGCCTCGCCGGGCGGCTTCCGGCAGTGGTTCTACGACGAGTTCGTGCCCTGGACGCATTATGTGCCGGTGGCGGCCGACCTGTCGGATGTCATCGAAAAGGTCGAATGGTGCCGCGCGCACGACCAGGCCTGCCGCGAGATCGCGGCGGCCGGCCAGGAATTCGCCCTGCGCCGGACGCGCGAATCCGAAACCGTCGCCGTCGTGCAGCGGATCAACGAGCGGCTGGGGCCGGGCTAGGGGATTTCACCCCTGCCCCTCCCCTCGCCGGCATGGGTCTTTTGCAAGACACCACTCTCATCGTGCTGAGGTGGTCCGAGGATGAGCGGCTCCGGCCGTGCCATCCTCCGTCGTCATCCCGGCGAAGGCCGGGATCCAGACGCGCCGGACCCCGGCCAGAAGGCAAGGCCCAAGCTTTCCCGGCCGGTGTTCATGGGCCCCGGCCTTCGCCGGGGTGACGGTAGAGCGTGTTTTGGAGAAAGAGAGAATCCGGGCCGACATCGCGGATATCGGCCCGCGCTGTTCTCAGGCGTTTTCGGCGCCCTCTTCCCGCTCGACATAGCGCGGGAACACGCCGGCGGGCGCCGGCAGGGTCGAACCGGGAGCCAGGCGGCCGGCAGGGCCGAGCGAGGCGAAGCTGCGGGCAGCCTCCGGGATCGCGAGCAGATCAAGCAGCTTGGCGGCCGAGCCCGGCATCACCGGCTGCGAGAGGATGGCGATCTGGCGGATCACCTCGGCCGTGACGTAGAGCACGGTCGCGGCGCGGTCGGGATCGGTCTTGCGCAGCTGCCACGGCGCCTGGTTGGCGAAATAGCGGTTCGCCTCAGCAACGACGCCCCAGATCGCGTTGAGCGCCTGGTGGATCTGCTGGACATCCATGGCGACACGGCAGGTCGGCAGCAGCCCGTCGACAGCCGCGAGGATCTCTTCGTCGGCCGGCGTCAGCGGACCCGGCTGCGGCACGACGCCGTCGAGGTTCTTGCCGATCATCGACAGCGAACGCTGCGCCAGATTGCCGAGATCATTGGCGAGATCGGCATTGATCCGGTTGATGATCGCCTCGTGGCTGTAATTGCCGTCCTGGCCGAAGGGGACCTCGCGCAGGAAGAAGAAGCGCACGGGATCGACGCCGTAATGCTCGATGAGCGAGAACGGATCGATGACGTTGCCGAGCGACTTCGACATCTTCTCGCCGCGGTTGAACAGGAAGCCATGCGCGAAGACGCGCTTCGGCAGCGGCAGGCCGGCGGAAAGCAGGAAGGCCGGCCAGTAGACCGAATGGAAGCGGACGATGTCCTTGCCGATGACGTGGACGTCGGCCGGCCAGTAGCGCTGGAAGCTCTCGCTCTGCGTATCGGGGAAGCCGACGCCGGTGATGTAGTTGGTCAGCGCGTCGACCCAGACATACATCACATGCTTCGGATCGCCCGGAACCGGGATGCCCCAGTCGAAGGTCGTGCGCGAGATAGAGAGGTCCTTCAGCCCGCCTTTGACGAAGCTGACCACCTCGTTGCGGCGCTCGTCCGGGCCGATGAAGTCTCGATTGCCTTCGTAGTGGGCGAGCAGGCGGTCCTCATAGGCGGAAAGGCGGAAGAAGTAGCTCTCCTCCTCGACCCAGTCGACCGGCGTTCCCTGCGGTCCGTAGCGCACGCCGTCGGCGCGGACTTCCGTCTCGGACTCGGCGTAGTACGCCTCGTCGCGAACCGAGTACCAGCCGGCATAGGCATCCTTGTAGATGTCGCCATTGGCTTCCATCCGGCCCCAGATTTCCTGCGACGCCTCGTAGTGGCGCGGCTCCGTCGTGCGGATGAAGTCGTCCTGCGAGCAGTTCAGCGCCTCGGCCATCGCCTGGAAGCGCGGCACGTTGCGATCGGCGAGCTCGCGCGGCGTGATGCCCTCGCGCCCGGCCGTCTGCACCATCTTGATGCCGTGCTCGTCCGTACCCGTCAGGAAGAAGACGTCAAAGCCGTCGAGGCGCTTGAAGCGCGCCAGCGTATCGGTCGCCAGCATCTCGTAGGCATGGCCGATATGCGGCACGCCGTTCGGATAGGAAATGGCTGTCGTGATGTAGAATTTCGGCGCTGTCACCGCTGTCTCGCTTTTCGTTGAACCCGACCAAAGTCTCATAACCGGCGAATTCGCCGGTCGCCTGACAGCTTCACATTCGGGTCGCGCGCGCGAGAATGTTCATGGTCGTGAGCACAAACTGTTTGCGGTCGAGATTGAGCGCCTCGACATCCGCCGAAGACTGTCGGAGCTTTTCCCATACCTCCGCCCAAGTCGCAAGTGGGGTGGCCGCAACGCTTTGGGGTATCGGCGAGCCGTCCGGCTCGGCCTGGCCGCGGGCGCGGCGGCTCAGCCAGGCGAAGACGAGATCGGTGAAATTGGCGAAGGCTTCGTCGGCGCCGCGCTGGGCGACGAGGTCGCCGAGCGCATGCGCCGCCTGCCCGTCGAGGTGGGGAAAGCGCGCCACCACCCGGGCGAAGGCGCGGCTGATGGCGGCGGCGTCCTCGTCGAGGAAGCCGATTGCCTTGCGCAGGCTCCCCTGCCCGGCCTCGGCCGCGAAATGCCTGATATCGGCGGGGCCATCGTCATGCGTCGCCAGCGCGCCCTCGATCGAGGAGGTTGCGAGCGGCGCCAGGTCGAGGCGGCGGCAGCGTGAGCGGATGGTCGGCAGCAGGCGACCCGGCGCGTGCGAGATCACCAGGAAGAGCGAGCGGCGCGGCGGCTCCTCGAGGATCTTCAGAAGCGCATTGGCCGCGTTGGCGTTCATGTCGTCGGCGGAATCGACGATGGCGATGCGCCACCCCGCCTCGCCCGCCGTCGAGCCGAAGAACGGGATCGTGCGGCGGATCTCGTCGATCGTCAGGCTCGCCTTGAAGCGCTTGCCCTGCTCGTCCCAGGGCCTCGAGAGCGTCAGGATGTTCGGGTGCGATCGCGCCGCGATCTTGGCGGCTGCCGGAGAGGTCGCCGGAACCGCCAGCGTCGCGGCGTCCGGGGCGGTGGCGGGATCGGGATAGGTCAGCGCGAAGCGTGCAAAGCGATAGGCGAGCGTCGCCTTGCCGATGCCGCGCGGCCCGCCGATCAGCCAGCCATGATGCATGCGGCCGCCGCGATAGGCCTCGACCAGCAGCCGTTCGACCGCCGGATCGCCGTACCACTCGGTCTGCTCTTCCGGCAGCGGCCAGCCCTCGATGGCATCGGGGCGGGCGACGTCGGGTCCGGCCATGCTCAGTTCACGCTTTCGTTCAGACGTTGACGGACGGAATGCCAGATCGCGTCCTCGACCTGTTCCAGACTCTGGTTCGCGTCGATGACGACGCAGCGTTCGGGTTCGCGCGCGGCGATCGCCAGGAACAGGTCGCGCCGTCGCTGGTGGCGCTCGATGGTCTCGCGCTCGAAACGATCGGCCGGGCCCTCCTCGCCGCTCCGCCGGCGCTGGGCGCGGTCGAGGCCGATCTCGACGGGCAGATCGAGGATCAGCGTCAGGTCGGGGCGCGCCTCGCCGACGGCGATCTTCTCGAGGCTGTCGAGCAGGCTCGCGTCGACGCCGTCCGAGCCCTGATAGGCGCGGGTCGAATCGATGAAGCGGTCGCACAGCACCCAGTCGCCGCGCTGGAGAGCCGGCCGGATGACGCGTTCGACGTGATCGGCCCGCGCCGCCGCGAACAGCATGGTCTCCGCCTCCGGCCCGAGCGGCTCGGCCGCGCCGGAGAGAATGAAGCTGCGGATCGCCTCGGCGAGATCGGTGCCGCCCGGCTCGCGCGTCACGACGACGTCGTGCCCCCGGCCGCGCAGCCGGTCCGCGAGGCGGCGGATCTGGGTCGATTTCCCGGACCCCTCCCCGCCCTCGAATGTGATGAAATGGCCAGGCAATTGCGACGTCATTTCCATTGCGGCAGCCAGCCGATGAGCAATTGCTGGACCGCGTCGAGCGCGCGCTGGTCCATCGTGCCCTTGCCGATCGCTGCCATGGTGTAGAGGGGCTTCTCCAGAACTTCCGCGTCGCCGACCCAGACCCGGACGACGCCGACCCGCCTGCCCTGCTCGATCGGCGCCAGCAACGGCCCCTCATAGGTCACTCTGGCCCGGATTCGCTCGCGATTGCCGCGCTGGAGCAGGATATCCAGCGGTTCTTCGGTCGCGAGCCCGACTGCGCGCGTCGTGCCGCCATAGACGCGCGCCTGCGCCACCGCCTCGCCGCGATCGAAGAAGCGCAGCCGCTCGAAGGCGGTATTGCCCCATTCGAACAGTTTTCGCGCTTCGTCGGCCCTCTCCTTGTCGGTCCCGAGGCCGCTGACGACGAGGATCATGCGGTGATCGTCGCGTATGGACGAGGCCGTCAGCCCGAAGCCCGATTCCTTGGTGTAGCCGGTCGACAGGCCGTCGACGCCGATGCCGGCGGAGAGGAGCGGGTTGCGGTTGCGCTGGTAGATCTTGTTCCAGGTGAAGTCCGGCTCGGCGTAGATCTTGTAGAGGTCGGGATAGGTGCGGATCAGGTGCTCGGCGATCTTGTGCAGATCCTCCGCCGTGACCTTCTGCGCCGGGTCCGGCAGGCCCGAGACATTGGTGAAATGCGATCCCGTCAGGCCGAGCTCGCGCGCCTTGCGGTTCATCAGCTCGACGAAGGCGCCTTCCGATCCGGCGATGCCCTCGGCCAGGATGATGCAGGCGTCGTTGCCGGCCTGGACGATGGCGCCGCGCAAAAGGTCCGCGACGGGAATGGACGATTTCAGCGCCGCGAACATGGTGGCGCTGCCGGATGGCGCGCCGCCCGTCCGCCAGGCGTGCTCGCTCACCGGAAAACTGTCGTCGAGCTTGATCTTGCCGGACTGGATGGCCTCGAACACGACGGCCATCGTCATCATCTTGGCCATGGCGGCCGGCTGGAACGGCGCGTTCTCGGCCTTGCTGAAAAGGATGGTGCCGGAATCGACGTCGACCAGGACCGCGCTGGTGGCCTTGCTCTCATAGGCCGTGGCGGCGGTCGCGCGCAGATCCGCCGTCGCACCGAGGGCCGTCAGGACGGCCGGCACGATCAGCAACCGCAGCGGGAACCAGCGAGACATCATGACAAACAGCCGGGCGCCATAGCCAAACCACGAATGGCCAAGGGCCACCCTGCTCTGGTTAACAGGCGAGATGCCCTGCGATCAATGGTCAGCGGTTGACCAGATAGGCGCCGGTGAGCCCTGCCGCCTGCACGGTCGCGATCGCGCTCTCGCCGGTTGCAGCCCGATCGGTGACGACGAGGCGGACCGACTGCATCGTCTTGCCGTCGACGGAAATGCGGGTCGAGGTGACGCGGCCGAGATCGGCGAAGCGGCTCGCGAGCGCGTCCGCGTTGGCGCCGTTCGAGAACACGCCGAGCTGGACAACCGGAGCGTCGGCGCTGCGCTCGGCAGCGGCCCGGACGACGGCTGCGTCGAGTGCTGCCTGAAGCGTGTTGCGGCCCGATGCCATCTCGGCCACGGCGCGCTGCGCCGGCGACGTCTGAGCGTCGGCGGCATAAGAGGAACGGGCCGAGCGCGGGGGCGGCGTGTAGGAATCGTCGCCGGAATACGAGGCCGGCATGACGCCCGGATCGGCATAGCCGACGGGCTGGGAAACCGTGAGCGTGCCGAGCGAACGCTCGCCGTAATTCGTGCCGGCCGGGACCGCGTTGGCATCGGCGACGACGCGGCGCTGCGGCTGCGCCTCGTAGGCGGCCAGCGCCGGATCGTAGGCATTGCCGCCGTAGAACACTTCCGGACGGGAGCGCGGCAGCGGCACGAGGGCTGCCATCATGACGGTCGGGCTGGCGGTCGGCGCGCGAAGCTTCGGCGCCTGCAGCGCCAGCATCGTGCCGCCCGAAATGCTGCTGCCGGGCCCCTTGTAGGTCGCCATCAGCATCTTCTGGTCGTGCCCTTCCATGCGGGCGGGGCCGACATACTCGACTTTGACCTTGGTCGTGCCGTGGTGCTTCATGTCCAGCACGTCGGCAGTCTTCGACGACAGGTCGATGACGCGGTCGCTGTGGTAGGGGCCGCGATCGTTGACGCGGACGACGACCGAGCGGCCATTGGTCGTGTTGGTGACGCGGGCATAGCTCGGCAGCGGCATGGTCGGATGCGCGGCGGACAGGCCGTCCATGTCGTAGACTTCGCCATTGGCCGTGTAGCGGCCGTGGAAGGCCGAGCCGTACCAGGACGCGTAGCCGACCGCCGTATAGCGCGGATTCTCGCGCGGCGTGTAGACGCGGCCGCGCACCGTATAGGGCTTGCCGACCAGATAGCGTCCGCCGCCCTGCGGTACCGCTTCGCCATATTTGACGACGCGGGGGCTGGCTTTGACGCCATATTCCTTCTCGGAGAAATATTCCTTGCTGCGCTTGGCGGGCTTGGACGGGGCGGTGGCGCAGGATGCGAGGAGAGCAGCGGCGGCGACAGCGGTCGCAGCCTTCAGCATCATCCTGCCCTGCGGCACTTCCGAGCGCAAAAGGCTCAGAATCTGAAGTTTGGAAATCCCCATCTCGCCTTATCCGATAGCAGCAACCGCGGTATTTGTCGATTGGTCTCGACCGGTGCCGACGCCTAGCGGGTTCCGGACGGGCCTTTGCGCGGTCGCGCGGAGCCCATCCGACATGAGTTCGCATTCAGCCGACTGCGCCTTTCCGGGCGGTTAACGAACCATGGCCGAATTGCGTCAAATGCGCGGAACCTCGGCGGCGGACGCCTTCCGGTCGCTGCGCGGCGGATGGCGCGCGTCTCCCCGTGGCTCGATCGCGGGTTGTCGGACCGGGCGCTCGGTCTCGAAGGCCGCGTTGGATCGGGAAGGCGGGACCTAGCTCTCCGTCTTGAACTCGGCCCGATTGATGCCGTGACGCTGCATCTTGTCGTAGAAGGTCTTTCGCGGAATGCCGAGGGCCTCGATGGTCTCCTGCACATTGCCGTTCTTGGCGGTCAGCGTCTCGCGGATCAACGTCGCCTCGTAGCGCTCGAGCCGCTTCGGCAGCGGATCGTGCAGGTCCGGCTCCGGCGCCGAATGGGTTGCCGGCACGACGCCGAGGGCATAGCGATCGGCGAAGTGCACGAGCTCCCGGACATTGCCCGGCCAGTCGTGCTGCATGAGATGCCGATGCGTGGCGGAATCGACGACAGGCACATCGCGATTGAAACGCCGGGCGGCGGCGCTCAGGAAATGCGAGAACAGCAGCGGAATATCGTCGCGGCGCTCGCGCAAGGGCGGGATCGTCAGGGTGACGACGTTGAGGCGGTAATAGAGGTCCTCGCGAAACTCGCCGCGCTGGGCGGGATCGCCCAGATCGACCTTGGCCGCCGCGACGACGCGCAGACTGACGGGCCGCGCCTCGTTGGTGCCGAGAGGCGTGATCTCCCGCATTTCCAGAACCCGCAGCAGCTTCACCTGCGTCGCCGCCGGCATGCTCTCGATCTCGTCGAGAAACAGTGTGCCGCCGCTCGCATGCTCGATGCGGCCGATCCGCTTCTTCTGCGCGCCGGTAAAGGCGCCGGCCTCGTGTCCGAACAGCTCGCTCTCGATCACCGATTCCGGCAGGGCGCCGCAGTTGAGCGCGACGAAATTCCCCCGGCTGCGATGCCCCCACTCGTGCAGGAGCTGGGCGACGACTTCCTTGCCGCTGCCGGTTTCGCCAGCGATCAGGACGTCGACATCGGTATCGGCGATGTTGCGGATGGTACGGCGGAGGTTCTCGATCGCCGGCGTCTGGCCGATCAGCGGCAGGTCACTGCGGGCCTGCTCCGCCGCCTGCCGCAGCGCGCGATTTTCCATCACCAGCTGCCGCTTCTCGCTCGCGCGCTGCACCGTGTGCACCAGCCTTTCGGTGGCGAATGGCTTGGCGATGAAGTCGTAGGCGCCGTCCTGGATCGCCTGTACCGCCATCGGGATATCGCCATGGCCGGTGATGAGAATGACGGGCAGATCGGGGTCGATGGCGCGGAGGCGCGCGAACAGCTGCAGGCCGTCGATTTGAGGCATGCGGACATCCGTCACGATCACCCCGTTCAACTGAGGCGTGACGGCGGACAAGGCGTCGGCGGCGCTGTCGAAATCCGCGACCTGGAAGCCGGCGAGCTCCAGCGTCTGCCGGGTGGCGCGCCGCAGCGATTTGTCGTCGTCGACGAGGATGACCGATCTTTCCATCATGCTTTCCTGAACTCCAAATGGAAGACGGTTCCATGCGGGGCGCTGTCTACCGATATGCCGCCGCCGTAATCGGCGAGGATCTCCTTCACGATCACCAGGCCGAGCCCGAGCCCCTTCTCCTTCGAGGTGTTGAACGGGATGAACAGGTTCTCCCGGATGTTGGGAGCAATGCCCGGCCCGTTGTCGGAGACGCTGACGATCACCGTGTCCCGCCTCTCCTCGATGCGAACGTCGATATGGCCGTCCTGTCCCATTCCCTCGACGGCTTCGAGCGCGTTCTGGAACAGGTTGATGAGCACCTGCTCCAGCCGGATCGCGTGGCCGACGACGCAGAGATCGGGCGGCGGCAGCTGCATGTGGATCTGGTCCATTCGCCCGGAAAAGCGGCTGCGCAGCAGCACCAGCGCTCCGGTGATGACCTGGCCCAGCTCCACCGGCTCCGACGGGCGATGCCCCTTGCGGGCAAGCGCGCGGAGATCGCCGGTGATCGTGCCGATCCGCTCCGTCAGTCCCGCGATCTCCTGCAGGTTTTCCGCCGCGGCGTCGAGGTTCTTGCGATCGATGAAGGTGCGCGCATTGTCGGCAAAGGCGCGGATGGTCGCGACCGGCTGGTTGATCTCATGCGCGACGCCCGCCGCGACCTGGCCGAGGATCGCCAGCCGGTTGGCGTGGACGAGATCCTGCTGGACGCCCTGCAGCACGGTCTCCGTCTTCAGGCGCTCGCCGATCTCCGCCTCGAGGCGGTCGCGCGCCTTCATGAGATCCTCGGTGCGCTCGACGACGCTTTTCTCGAGCTCGACCTGCCGGCGCTGGGCATCCGCGATGCGGGCGGCGATCTTCTGTTTCCGACGCAACAGGTAGCCGACCAGCGTCGCAAGACTGGCCAGGACGATGAAGGTGAGAAGGCGGGCTTCGCGCACGGCGGCGTCGATCTGGGGGCGCAGGGGCGCGAGCGAATACATCTGCCAGGGCGTCGTCGGGACGGCGGAATGGATGGCAATGAATTCCGTATTCCGGCTGGAGCCGGGCACGACCGCGTCGACCAGCACGGCCTGATCGCCGTCGAGCGGCTTGATCGATAGCGGCAGAGGCGTCAGCGACGCATCGCCGAACTGGAGGCTGGCGTGGATAGCGTCGATCTCGTCCCCTCCGAGCCGCCCGATCGTCAGGAAGCGCCAGGACGGGATGCTGGTGATCAGCACGATGCCGCGGTCATCGACGACGAAGGTCGGCCGCCCCGTCTGGTTCCAGACCTTTTCGAGCTCGTCGAACGAAAGCTTGACGACGATCGCGCCGAGTGGCCCGTTCGGCCCGTCGACGCGGCGGGAAATGTAGAGGCCCGGGCGCAAGCTCACATTGCCGAGCGCGAAATACTCCGCCTCGCCGTTCTCCAGCGCGGCCTTGAAATAGGGGCGGAAATTGTAGTCGCGGCCGACGAAGCTGTCGGTGTCGCGCCAGTTGCTCGCCGAGATCGCCTTGCCGTCGAGATCGACCAGGTAGATCACGGCCGCCTGCGTGCCCTCCGCCAGCGTCTCCAGCTTGCGGCTGAGGCGCTCGCTTGCCGCCGGGTCGTGGCTCGACAGGGCATCGGCAAGTTCCTTGTCTTTCGACAGGATCAGCGGCACCGCCCGCTGCCGTTCCAGCACGCGGCGCAGCAGCGCGGTGTTGAGGTTGGCGTCGATCTCCGTCTGTTCGGACAGGGTGACGAGGGCCTTGTCGCGCGCGGCATTGCCGACCAGCCAAAGCGCGACGCCGAAGACGACAAGGCAGATCGCCGCAAACGCCCACCAGGTGAGGCGGCTCGTCGACAGCCAGCTGTTCTGGCGCGCTTTGGGGTCGGCCCTTTCGCTCATTTCCGGAGTGTGCGCCGTTTCGCGCGGATTGGAAAGTCACGTGTGCGAAATTCCGCACTTTTCGGCCTGTGATGAGCCAGCCCGGATTCCCTAAGCCAATATATTTCAACGAGTTATCTCAATTGCCTCCAATTGGCACGGGCCTTGCCATTCCCAGAGCCAACAGCGGCGAGGATCGCTGGACTTTGAGGCCGAAAGGCCCGGGAGGCCCGGACGAGGTCCGGACGAAGCTGAACGGAGGACATCATGATTGCCGTCTCGACAGACGCCGTGGCCGAGCCACGCCGTCCAACGCCCTTCTACAAGCATCTCTATGTGCAGGTTCTCGTGGCGATCGCCGCGGGCATTCTGCTCGGTCACTACTATCCGGAGCTCGGAACCCAGCTGAAACCGCTGGGCGACGGCTTCATCAAGCTCGTCAAGATGATCATCGCGCCGGTGATCTTCCTGACAGTTGCCACCGGCATTGCCGGCATGACCGACCTGCAGAAGGTCGGCCGGGTCGCCGGCAAGGCGATGCTGTACTTCCTGACCTTCTCGACGCTCGCGCTCATCATCGGCCTCGTCGTCGCCAACATCGTCAAGCCCGGCGCGGGCATGCACATCGATCCGGCCTCTCTGGATCCGAAGGCGGTCGCGGACTACGCCATCCGGGCGCATGAGCAGTCGATCACCGGCTTCCTGAGCCACATCATCCCGACCACGATCGTCAGCGCCTTCGCCGATGGCGACATCCTGCAGGTCCTGTTCGTCTCGGTGCTGTTCGGCATTTCGCTCGCGATCGTGGGTGAGCGCGGCAAGCCGGTCACGGATTTCCTGCTCGCCCTGACCGCGCCGATCTTCAAGCTGGTCGCCATCCTGATGAAGGCCGCGCCCATCGGCGCCTTCGGCGCCATGGCCTTCACCATCGGCAAATACGGCATCGGCTCGATCGCCAATCTGGCCATGCTGATCGCGACCTTCTACATCACGGCGCTGATCTTCGTGCTCGTGGTGCTCGGCGCCGTCGCCCGCTACAACGGCTTCTCCATCCTGGCGCTCATCCGCTACATCAAGGAAGAGCTGCTGCTGGTGCTCGGCACCTCGTCCTCGGAAGCGGCGCTGCCGAGCCTGATGGACAAGATGGAGAAGGCGGGCTGCAAGCGCTCGGTCGTCGGTCTCGTCATCCCGACCGGCTACTCGTTCAATCTGGACGGCACCAACATCTACATGACGCTGGCCGCCCTCTTCATCGCTCAGGCGACGGATATTCCGCTCTCGCTCTCGGATCAGATCCTGCTGCTGCTCGTGGCCATGCTGAGCTCCAAGGGCGCTGCCGGGATCACGGGCGCCGGCTTCGTGACGCTTGCCGCCACGCTGTCGGTCGTTCCCGCCGTACCGGTCGCCGGCATGGCGCTCATCCTCGGCATCGACCGCTTCATGTCGGAATGCCGCGCGCTGACCAATCTCGTCGGCAACGCGGTCGCGACGATCGTCGTCGCCCGCTGGGAGAACGAGCTCGATCGCGACATGCTGGCCGCCGCCATGAAGGGCTCGCCGCTCGTGGTGGATGCCGTACCGATCCTGGAACCCGCCGAATAAGCACAGCCTGAACACGGAGCGCGGATCTAGTTGAACCAGGTCCGCGCTCCGGCTTTGTCCGGCATGCAGTCGATCCCAACTCCGTCTCATGCCTTTGGCCTTTGGTCGGGTTTGCCGGCTGCGGTCTGCCCTCGCCTTCGCATCCGGCCCGGCGATACCGCGTTCGACCTGGCGCAAGCCGGCCGCCGCCTGCACTCCCCTCGCGATTTATTCCCATGTCTTGCGTCGGGAGGGACGCCGAAGCGTTCGGGCGTGTTGACGCCGCCGTGCGGGGCGCGGTAAAGCCCACGCCATAAAATCGTTTGGCAGCGATCCGCTCGCAGGACCGCTTGGGTCCGCGACGCCCGAAGCGAAAAGGCCAACGATTTCAAGGCTTGGATGGGTGGCCGAGTGGTTTAAGGCAGCGGTCTTGAAAACCGCCGTGGGTGCAAGCCCACCGTGGGTTCGAATCCCACCCCATCCGCCAATTATCGCCGATTGCCCTCTTGGCGCGATACTGCCGCTGATCACCGCATTCGCATCAAACGGCACTGCCGATTCTACGCAACAACCCAATTCATCCTGAAGATTGGCCACGGCAGCAGGCGACCCATCTCCGCTGTTCCGACCGTCCGGCTTTTCACCCAACTGCGGACAATCAGATTGCGACAGGCGTCCGCCGCCTCCCCATTTTCGCCCTACTCTATATTGATATACAGCATAGCTGTATATTTAGGGCGAGTTGATGAGTAGGAGTTCTCGATGTCGGTGGATGCCATCAAAGCCGTCGTACGGCGGTTCAACGAAGAGGTTATCGCTAAGGGGGATCGGGCTGCGTTCGAGGCGCTGATCGATCCGGATTTCGTCAATCGGTCGGCCCCGCCAGGCGCGCCGAACGGCCCTGAGAGCATGTGGAACACGTTCGCGAACGTTCTGCGCCCCGCATTGGCCAACCTTTCGGTGACGATCCACGACCAGATCGCAGAAGGTGACAAGGTCACAACGCGAAAGACTATCACCGGCATCCATAACGGCACGCTGATGGGTATCGAAGCCACCGGGCGGACGGTCGCGATCGACGTCATCGACGTCATTCGCATTTCCAATGGGCGCTACGCGGAACATTGGGGACTGAACACGCTGGCGACGGTGCTTGCCCAGTTGAAAAGTTGATCCACGTCCCCGTCAGTCGATTTCAGCTGCGCTGATGCGATCAAACAGATCGATCGATTTGCGAAGATGCTCTCGTTCCTCGACCGAGAGCGTCGCCTCGATCATCGTTCCGATCCGCGAGGCGCGAGAAATACGGTCACGCACCACCATGTCCCGGCCGATATTGGACAGCGACAATAGCTGGCTGCGCTTATCCTCCGGATCGGGGCTGCGATCGATCAACCCGTCGGCCACCATTTGTGCCACGACAACGCGCATCGTCTGATGGGCCACGCCGCGCCGTAGCGCCAAGGCCGCGACGTTCATCGCGCCGTTGCGTTCCAGTATGCCGAGCGTTTCTGACTGTGCCGACTTCTCGGTATCGGTCTTGTCGCGGATCACGCGTACAAATGTGCTGATCGCGCGACGCAGTTCCTCGGCGAGGACTTCAACCTCGGAAACTGGATAATTCTCAACCTTACGCTCGGTCATGCCATCTATCGCCTGCACTTGCTGACCAAGCACAATAGCAGCTTCCGGATTATTGCGTTTCAAAGGCACCCGGCCGTTTTCCACCCTACCCCGCGATCGCGTAGCGGCGCAGCTGCGCCAGGGCGATTGCGGCGATCGACTCCAGTTCTGCCGTCTCGGCGCCATCGCGGGCCTGGACCGACATGCCCTGGATGATCGCGCCGACGAAGCGGGCAAGGGCCTTCGCGTCGGTGTCGGGCGCCAGCTGTCCAGCCGCGATGCCGCGCGCGATCCGCTCCATGAGCGCATCGAGCATGCCGTCGCGCTCCCTTGCCAGCATCTCGGCGATCGGCCGGTTCTCGTCGGCGCAGACGAGCACCGCGGTCGAGATCATGCAGCCCTGCGGCCGGGTCGGGTTCGAAAACTCGACCGCCGCCCCCGCCAGCAAGCCCTCGAGCGCGACCATCACGTCCGGCTGTTCAAGCGCGGTTACCGTGAAGCCGCCGATCCGCGCCTGATACCAGCCAATCGCTTCCCGATAGAGCTCCGCCTTGGAGGTGAACGCCGCATAGAGGCTCTGCGGCGTAATTCCCATCGCCTGCGTGAGATCGGCGATCGACGCGCCCTCAAAACCAAGCCTCCAGAACGTCATGCCGGCCTGCTCCAGCGCTTCGTCACGGTCGAACGCGCGCGGGCGGCCTCTCGGGCGGCGATCGGGAATGGGATTATTAATCACAACGGTCACTCTTGAAATGGATCGGTACCTCCGGTAATTACGGAGGGATCATTCCTTATATGAGGTGGCAGTCATGATGGACAATGCATTTGACGCACTCAGTGGCGCGCCGCTCCCCCCTGGGGGCGCTCCGGCGCTGGCACAGGATGACCGATTCCAGGGACGCCTCGACGGGGTCATCGATCGGGCCATTGCCGAGAAGCGAATTGTCGGCGCCGTCGTGCTGGTCGCGCAGGACGGTGAGATCGTCTATCGGCGGGCGGCCGGTCTGTCGGACCGGGAGGCTGCGACGCGGATGCACGAGGGCTCGGTATTCCGCCTGGCCTCGATCACCAAGCCGATCGTGTCGGCGGCGCTGATGCGGCTGGTCGAAGACGGCAAGCTGTCGCTCGACCACCCGCTTACCCGGTGGCTGCCCGACTTCCGGCCGCGTCTCGAGGATGGCAGCCAACCGGTCATCACGATCCACCAGCTGCTCACCCACACTTCCGGACTGGGCTATCGTTTTTTGGAGCCGGCTGTTGGCGGCGGTCCCTACGGCCGGCTGAATGTTTCGGACGGGCTCGACCAGCCGGGTCTGAGCCTGGAGGAGAACCTCGGCCGGCTGGTGCAGGCGCCCCTGCTCTTCCCGCCGGGCACGAGCTGGCGCTATTCCCTTGGCCTCGACGTTCTCGGCGGCATTCTCGCCTTCGTTTCTGGCAAGCCACTTCCCGAAATGATCCGGGAAACGATCCTCGCGCCGCTGCAGATGGAGAGTATCGGCTTCGTTGCCGCCGATCCCGCCGGGCTGGTGACGCCCTATGCGGATGGAAAGCCCGAGCCGGTCCGCATGACCGACGGCATCGCCGTGCCGATCTGGGAGGCCCTCTGCCTCTTTGCGCCGAGCCGCGCGCTGGACGCCGCCTCCTATCCATCGGGCGGCGGAGGCATGGTGGGCACAGGCGACGACATATTGCGTTTTCTCGAAACCATCCGGATCGGCGGCGGCGCCGTTCTGAAACCGGAAACCGTGGCCGCGATGCTGCGGGACCAGACCGGCGGAAACGCGGCGACGCAGCTGCCCGGCATGGGCTTCGGCTATGGCTGGGCTGTGCTCGAGGACCCCGAACTGGCGCAGTCGCCCCAGTCCAGGGGCACGATCCAGTGGGGCGGGGCCTACGGCCATAGCTGGTTCGTCGATCCAGCCCGGAAGCTGACCGTCGTCGCTCTGACCAACACCGCCTTCGAAGGTATGTCCGGCGCGTTTCCGCTGGATGTCAGGAACGCCGTCTACGGCGGCTGACCGGTCGACGCGGTGGCGTTTTGCGCGGCCGCGTCGCCTCCCCTATGACCATTCGAGGAAGATGCCGACATCTCCCGGCACGCCGCTGGAGAAATCGATGATCTGGTAGCGGATCCGGTAGCCGCGCGCCTCGAGGTGCCGCTTCCAGAACTCGTACATCTCCTTCGGCAACCCGGTCAGCGTCTCCTGCCAGCCCGCTTCCTGTTGGTTGATGCTCCGGCCGCGATCGGTGAAGAGCGTATTGGGGAAGCGGGCGACCTGAACCTCGGTGAAGCCGTTGCTGACGGCGCGCTGGATGACGATCGCCACCCGCTTCAGCGCGTCCTCGTCGCTGACGCCGGATGGCTTGCTCAGGCGCTCGATCAGGGCGTTCTTCTCGGTCTGTTCGGCCGTCCGCGCGCGCAGGGCCTCGGCGGCTTTCTCCGCCTGCGCCGCGGCGGCCTTCTGTTTCAGCTGGTCGGCGGTCGGAAGCAGATTCGCCAGGTCATCGGTTGCGGTCATTGGCTTCTCCCAGGCTCCTTGTTGGCCATTTCGTTGCATCGGCATATGGCGGCGTGCGGTGGGCAGAGCGTATTTCGAGCCGGCAGCGGACGAAGGTCGCCGCCGTAATGCGTGGTCGGGAACCGGGCGCCACGGTCAGGATGGCCGCATTGAGTACGGTATGGCGGCCGGATGGATCCAGGCTGAGCAGCGCTTCGTGGCATTGCCGATCGATATCGTAATCGCCGTCGACGATACAACGGACGGACAGGCCGCGATAGCCAGAGGGGGTGATGTCCTTGGCGCGACTGTCGCAGACGGGACACCTCATTGTTGCTCCTCCGGTGCCGGATGAACTTCCCTGAGTGCGCGAGCTGCGCCGCCTGTTCTATCCGGGGCTGCAACGAATTCTGTCTCGTCGAAGTATTCAGAATATCGCCCCGGGAATGGCCGCGCGCGTATCATCCTGTAGCATCGGGGGTGGTCGATCGCGGTGCGGAACGGGGCGGCGGTAGCCTGGCGGGTTATGCGACGCGATCGATCGCGCCGGGCCCGTCGCAGGTGGCGGTGCCGGTGAGCACGTTGCTGAGTGGCGTTGTCGGGGCAACGAAGGCGTCGCCTACCGTAATCTACGTAGAACTCTCGGCCGGAGGGCTCACAATCGCGCCGGGGCCGATCGCTCAGGGCCGGTCTCGGTGCGCGCGCGATTGCGCGGCGGGTTCATCCACGGGTCCAATCCTGCGTCCAGGAGACACACAATGGTGGCGGCGTCGTTCCTGGCCAAGTTCAGCGGATACAAGCGAGCCTGGCTCCGGCCAGACGTCCTGTCGGGCCTGTCGATCGCCGCCGTGGGGCTTCCGAGCGCCATCGCCTACCCGGCGATCGCCGGCCTGCCGCCCGAGATGGGGCTCTATTCCAGCATCGTTCCGCTGCTCGCCTATGCGCTGTTCGGTTCGTCCAGGCAGCTCATCGTCGGCCCGGATGCGGGGACGATGATCGTCTTGGCGGCCGTGCTCGCGTCTCTCGGGCCGCTCTCGGCGACCGATAATGTCGCGACAGCGGCGGCGCTTGGCCTGGGTGTCGGGCTGCTCTGTTTCGTCGCCAGTCTGCTCCGGCTCGGCTTCATCGCGAGCTTCCTGTCGCGGCCGATCCTGATCGGCTTCATGAGCGGCATTGCCCTGTCGATCCTCGTCGGCCAGATCGGCCGCCTGACCGGGGTCTCGATCGAGAGCGACGGTCTCCTCCGGCCGCTGATCGAACTCGCGGGCAAGGCGTCGCTCATCAATCTGCCGACGCTTGTCCTGGGTGTGAGCCTCTTCGTCCTGCTGCGCGTCTTCTCCGTCGCCCTGCCCGGCTTCCCAGGCCCGCTCGTCGCCATCGTGGTCGCCACGGTGATCTCGGTTCTCTTCGATCTTCCGTCGCATGGGGTCGGCGTGATCGGCTCCATCCCGGCGCGGTTGCCAACGCCGGCGCTGCCGGTGCCGACCGGCGTGGATTTCGGCGATCTGATCCTCGGCGCCGGCGCCGTCCTGCTGGTCAGTTTCGGCTCCGGCATCGTGACCGCGCGCAGCTTCGCGGCGAAGACCGGCGAGCCCGTCGACGCCAACAAGGAGCTCGTCGGCTTCGGCGCCGCCAACGTCGCGGCCGGACTGTTCGGCGGCATTCCGGTCACCGCCTCCGACTCGCGCACGGCGATCAACATCTCGATGGGCGGCAAGACTCAGCTGGCCAGTGTCGTCGCGGCGGTCGCCCTCGCCTTCGCCGTCGCCTTCCTGACCGGCGCCCTGCAGCTCATTCCGAAGGCGGCGCTCGGCGCGATCCTCGCCTCGGCCGCCATCGGCCTGATCGATATCCAGGCGCTGAAGCAGCTCTGGCGGACCAGCCGCATGGAGTTCCTGTTCGCCCTGATCGGCATGTCCGGGGCGATCGGCCTCGGCGTGCTCCGGGGCGTCATCGTCGCGGTCGCTGCGACGCTTCTCTATCTTCTCGTCAAGGGGGCGACGCCGCGCGACGCGGTGCTCGGCCGCCTGCCCGGGCGCGAGGGGTTCTTCAAGCTGCACCGGCATCCGGAGGCGCGGCCGATCCCCGGGCTCGCCATCTACCTCCTCCAGGGCAGCCTGCTCTTCTTCAACGTCGACTATGTGAAGCGCCGCCTGGAAGCCCGCATCGCCGGCCTGCCCGAAGATACGCGCTGGTTCGTTCTCGATGCCGGCGCCGTGGTCCAGATCGACAGCACGGCCGCGGCGATGCTCGACGATATCCACGCGCTGCTGGCCGCGCGCGGCATCGTGTTCGCGATCGCCGAGCTGCATACGGAGCCGCGTTCCCTGCTCACGCGATCGGGCACGCTGGCGCGCATCGGCGAGACCAACTTCTTCGACAGCCTCGAGGATGCCTGCTTGGCTTTCGAGCGCGGAGGCGCGGCGCACTCCGTTCGCGCCGGAGCAGCCGGACCCTAGAACGGCTCGGGAATCCAGCGCCGGTCCGCCATCGTGTGCTCGTCGTCATAGGCGTGCTTGCTGGAACGCTTCGGCAGCTTCACCTCGGGAAGGGGCACCTTCTCGTACGGGATGATCGAGAGGAGATGGGAGATCAAGTTCAGGCGCGCCCGCTTCTTGTCGTCGGATCGAACGATGTACCAGGGCGACTCCTCGGTATCGGTCGCGTCCAGCATCTGGTCGCGCGCCCGCGAATAGTCGTACCAGCGCTCCCGGGACGGCAGATCCATCGGCGAGAGCTTCCATTGCTTCAGTCGATCGGTGATCCGGCCCTCGAAGCGGCGCTTCTGCTCCTCGTTGCCGACCTCGAGCCAGTATTTGACCAGAGTGATCCCGTTCTGGATCGCCTGCCGCTCGAACATCGGGCAGAGGCGCAGGAAGGTCTTCTGCTGCTCCTTGGTGCAGAAGCCCATCACGGTCTCGACGCCGGCCCGGTTGTACCAGCTCCGGTCGAAGACGATGACCTCTCCGGCCGCCGGGAAATGTTCCATGTAGCGCTGGATGTAGAGCTGGGTCTTCTGCCGGTCCGAGGGCGCCGGCAGGGCGACGACCCGGACGATGCGCGGGCTCAGCCTTTCGGTGAGGGCGCGGATCGTTCCGCCCTTGCCGGCGGCGTCGCGTCCCTCGAACACGATGATGATGCGCTGTCCGGTGTGCTTAACCCATTGCTGCAGCGTGCAGAGTTCGCCCTGCAGCTTCTCGAGCTGCTTTTGATATTCCTTGCCGGACAGGGTCTTGCGAGGATGGTCCTCGGCCAGCTCCACGGCCTCTTCGAGATCTTGTTCCATCACCGCCTCCTCCTGGTGGGCCGGACCCGATCCAAATCGGCTCGCTGCCGATGCTGAACCCTAGTCGCGGGTTCCCGCCGATACCCGTAGCATCGCGTAGGTTCGATGTTGCCGGAGGCTGCCCCTCCGGCGGCGCGGATCGCCGGGAGATGGCTACTCGCCGACAGAGGCGAGCCCGGCCTTGCGGAGCCCTTCGACCAGATGGGCGGCGTCGCCCGGCGGGATGTTCCGCATCCGGATCGCCTGAGGCAGTTCGGCCACGAGAGCCGGCGCCTTGGCGAGAAGCCAGTCGCGTTGCGAACCTGCCTGACCGGGCTGGCCGAGCTGCCCGAAGATGGCCGCCGCGATCACGTGGTAGATGGGATTGGCCTCCAGGTTCGCCTTGCGGATCCATTCCGCGGCGGCGGGATAGTCGCCCTGCATGTAATAGGACAATGCGACCACGCTTTCGAAATAACCGAGCGGACCAGGGTTGCGGTCCAGCACCTGCAGCAGGATTTCGCGCCCGCGCTGCCATTGGCCGGACAGGGCGAGCCGCATTCCGTACTCGCCGGCCAGCTCGGTGTCGTTCGGATTGATCTCTACCGCCTCGGCGCCGATCTTTAGGGCCGCCCCGACATCGTTCTGGAAGAAGAGCGCCGTCATGTAGGCCTGCAGGCCCCGCACATTGCCGGGATCGAGCTCGACGGCGCGGCGGGCGGCCGCGAGAGCTCGATCGAGCGGCGGCGAACGGTCCGCGCCGACAGCGTAGTGAAAGCGCATTTCGTCGAGATAGGTCAGCGACAACAGGGCCCAAGCGGTCGCGAAATGCGGGAATTGCTCGGTCGTGCGCGACAGACAGTTCTCCACGGCCTCGTGCTTTTGCGGGTTCAGCTCCGCCCGATAGGCATAGTACGCCAGGGTGCAGGCATAGGCGTCCCAACTGGCCGAAGCCGTTTGGGTCAAACGCGCCGCGTCGGTGCTGTAGATGGCGCCGTAGGGTTGGGCGACGGCCGAGGCCACCCTCCCGGCAATGCCGGCCTGGACGTCGATGATCTTCTCGCGACCGAGGTCCTCGTCATAATTGTCGGCCCAGACGACGGTGCCCTCCCGACGGTTCATCAGGCGGGTCACCAGCCGAAGCTTCTGGCCTTCCATGAGGACGCTGCCCTCCAGCGCGTAGCGTGGCTTGTCCGCCGCCGAGCCGTCCTGCCATGGCGGGCTCGCCGAGGCGGGGAGCATCACCACGACCTCCTTGAACTTGGCGATCTGGCCGATCACCTCCTCCGTCAGCCCCCGGGCGACGGAGGCGGAGTTCGACGTGCCGGAGAGGTCCGCGAAGGGAACCACGACCAGGTGCGGAACATCCGGCGCGGCCGCGCTGGATGCCGCCGGCGCGGCGGATGCCGCTTGGTCGTTCAGGGCCGCGCGGGTGGCAGGCCTGGCGAGGACCAGCGCCAGGGCTGCCGCCAGAACGGCCATCAGCCCGAGCGCCGGCCAGCCCCGGTTCCCGCTTCGGACGTCGGATGGCGTCGTCGAACCGGTCTCCGACGGAGGCTCTTCCCCGATCGCGAGCGGCGGCGCATGGCCGTTTTGCCAGCTGAAGCGGGGAACATAGCCGCCCTTGGGGATCGCGATGACGACCGGATCATCCCGTCCGGCGGTCAGGTAATAGTGCTCCAGCGCCCGGCGGACCCTGCCCGCCTCGATGCGCACGACGGGATCCGATTGGGCGTCGAAGGAAACGCTGCGGCCGAAAACCTCGATCGCGATCGAATAGGCCTTGATGCGGTCGCCCCGGCCATCCAGCGTCTCGTCGACGACATAGGTAAGAAATTTTCGGGCCCTGCCCGGCACGGTGAAGTCGTTGCTCTGGACGATCCGCTCGACGGCGGCCCGAACTACGCCGTCTGCCGGAGCGTCATGTCGGGCAAATGATTCTTGTCGGGAAAGTGCTTCTTGCCCGGTACCAATTCCCATCACCACCGATCCTCCGGTCAGCTCGATACTGGAATTGTCCTGACCTATGTTTCCTACCGTAACCTACGCCACATTGCGCAGCTCAACCATCAAATTGCATCGAGACCTACTCGCCCGGAGCTGTCCGATGAGCGCAGGCGTCAGCGTGGCATGTCGACTTCTCCCCGAGCTGGCCCGAGCGATCGAGGAGCGGGCTCGACGCGACGAAAGCTTCAGCGACCTTTGCGAGGATCTCGCGGCTGCCGAGCTGGCGCTGGAGCAGCTGAAGCGATCGCCGGACACGACCTCCCGCGAACGCCTCGCCGAGTGCGAGGGCTGGATCGCCAGTCTGGCGGCTGAGGTCGAGACCCTGGTTCGCCGCCGGGATCGCCGCGAGCGGCTGCACTGACGGCCTGCCCCGGCGGGCGAAGCCGACCTCCCCGCACCACCGCCCCTCCCCGCACCTATGAGATTCCTATACGGGCCGCCGGCTCCCCCGCTCGAATCCCTATGCCGATCTCGCCATCCTCACAGCGTGATGGAACGGGGTGCGTCCCAAGCGGACGTACCGATGTTTCCTCTGGCTTTCAGGCGCCGGATGATCCGTTTGCGGCGGCGCCGACAAGAGGTTCAAGTCCAATGTACGACATAGGCCTGCTTACTCTGGGGATCGGCTTCTTTCTCGTCTCCCTCGTCTACACGTTCGCCTGCGATCGTCTCTGAGCGCGAAGGGATAGACCATGGCTCTCGACTATGTGCTGGGTGGCGGCGTGACGTTGCTTCTGCTCGCCTACCTTCTCTACGCCCTGCTCCGCCCTGAGCGGTTCTAGGAAAGCGACCCACAATGACCATCAATGGCTGGATCCAGATTGCGCTGTTCTGCGTAATCGTCATCGCGCTCGTGAAGCCGCTCGGCGGGTACATGACGCGCGTCTTCACGGGAGAGCGCACGCTTTTCTCGCCTCTGCTCAGGCCGGTGGAGGCCGGGCTCTATGGCCTGGCGGGCACGAGCGACCGCGAGGAGCAGCACTGGGTGACCTATGCGGTCGCCATGCTGCTGTTCAACCTCGCCGGTTTCATCCTGCTCTACGCCCTGCAGCGCCTGCAGGCGTCGCTGCCGTTCAATCCGATCGGCATGTCGGCCGTGCCGGCGCCCCTCGCCTTCAACACGGCGGCGAGCTTCGTTTCCAACACCAACTGGCAGAACTATTCCGGCGAAAGCACGATGTCCTATCTCGTGCAGATGGCCGGCCTCGCGGTGCAGAACTTCGTCTCAGCGGCGACCGGCATCGCGCTGGCGATTGCCCTGGTGCGTGGCTTTGCCCGGCATTCGGCTCGCTCGGTTGGCAATTTCTGGGTCGATCTCACCCGTGCGACCCTCTACATCCTGCTGCCGCTTTCGATCGTCCTGACGCTGTTCCTCGTCTGGCAGGGCGTTCCGCAGACGCTGGGCAGCTATTTCGAGGCCACGACGCTGGAAGGCGCCAAGCAGACGATGGCCGCCGGGCCGATGGCCAGCCAGATCGCCATCAAGATGCTCGGCACCAATGGCGGCGGCTTCCTCAATGCCAATGCCGCGCATCCGTTCGAGAACCCGACGGCGCTCTCCAATCTCGTCCAGATGGTCGCGATCTTCGCCATCGGCGCGGCGCTCACCAATGTCTTCGGCCGCATGGTCGGCGACCAGCGCCAGGGCTGGGCTATCTTCGCGGCGATGGGCGGGCTGTTCGTCGTCGGCGTGATCGTCTGCTACTGGGCCGAGGCCTCCGGCAACCCGCTTGTTCATGCCCTCGGCATCGACGGCGGCAACATGGAGGGCAAGGAAGTCCGCTTCGGCATCGCGCTCTCCTCCCTGTTCGCCGTGGTGACGACGGCCGCTTCCTGCGGCGCGGTCAACGCCATGCATGACAGCTTCACGGCGCTCGGCGGCATGATCCCCATGATCAACATGCAGCTCGGCGAAATCATCATCGGCGGCGTCGGCGCCGGCCTCTACGGCATCCTGCTCTTCGTCGTCATCGCCATCTTCATCGCCGGACTGATGGTCGGCCGCACGCCGGAATATCTCGGCAAGAAGATCGAGGCGAAGGAGGTCAAGATGGCGCTGCTGGCGCTGTTGATCCTGCCGCTCGCCATGCTCGGCTTCACGGCGATCTCCGTCGTCATGCCGTCAAGCGTCGCGTCGATCGCCAATCCCGGCCCGCATGGCTTCTCCGAGATCCTTTACGCCTTCACCTCGGCCGCCGCCAACAACGGCTCGGCCTTCGGCGGCCTCAGCGGCAATACCGACTGGTACAATGTCACCATCGGCATCGCCATGCTGATGGGGCGGTTCCTGATGATCCTGCCGGCCATGGCGATCGCCGGTTCGCTGGCCGCCAAGAAGACGGTGCCCGCTTCCGCCGGCACGTTCCCGACCCATGGCGGCCTGTTCGTCGGCCTGCTGATCGGCTCGATCCTGATCATCGGCGGCCTGACCTTCTTCCCGGCGCTCGCCGTCGGGCCGATCGTCGAGCATCTCGCGATGCTGCACGGCCAGACGTTCGGCTCGGGAGGCTGAGCCATGCAAGCCTTGCCGCAACGACGGAGGATCCGGGCCAGTGCCCGGGTCCAGGCGACGACGGAAGTCTGCCGCGCCTCCGACCTGCTGATCGTCATGCTCGCCGCGCTCGGCGGGGTGGTCGGTCTTCTCTACCTCATCGTCACGCTCTTTCCGGCACTGGCCGCCTGACGGCGGTCGTCCGGGTTACATCGGGATCTTCCCATGAGCCACGCAAAATCCGCGAGCCTGTTCGACGCTCGCATCCTCGTGCCGGCGATCGGCGCTTCCTTCGTGAAGCTCGACCCGCGCACCCTCGCCAAGAACCCCGTCATCTTCGTCGTCGCGGTGGTGACGATGCTGAGCACCGTGCTCTTCGTCCGCGATCTCGTCGCCGGCCGCGAAGGGCTCGGCTTCTCCTTCCAGGTCAATCTCTGGCTCTGGTTCACCGTCCTGTTCGCGAACTTCGCCGAAGCCGTCGCTGAAGGGCGCGGCAAGGCTCAGGCCGAGGCGCTCCGGCGCACGCGCACCGAGACGCAGGCCAAGCTGCTGGCCGGCCCGGAGGCCGATCTCTCGGTCTACAAGATGGTGCCCGGCAACAGCCTGCAGGTCGGCGACATCGTGCTGGTCGAGAGCGGCGACATTATCCCCTCCGATGGCGAGGTCATCGAGGGCGTCGCCTCCGTGAACGAAGCGGCGATCACCGGTGAATCCGCCCCGGTCATCCGTGAGTCGGGCGGCGACCGCTCCGCCGTCACCGGCGGCACGCAGGTGCTCTCCGACTGGATGCGGATCCGCATCACGGCGGCGGCCGGCTCCACCTTTATCGACCGGATGATCAGCCTGGTCGAGGGCGCGACGCGGCAGAAGACGCCGAACGAGATCGCCCTCAACATCCTGCTCGCCGGCATGACGCTGATCTTCGTTCTGGCCACCGCCACGATCCCGAGCTTCGCCGCCTATGCCGGGGGATCCATCCCGGTGCTGGTGCTGGTCGCGCTGTTCGTGACGCTGATCCCGACCACGATCGGCGCCCTGCTCTCGGCGATCGGCATCGCCGGCATGGACCGGCTCGTCCGCTTCAACGTGCTCGCCATGTCCGGCCGCGCCGTCGAGGCGGCCGGCGACGTCGATACGCTGCTGCTCGACAAGACCGGCACGATCACGCTCGGCAACCGCCAGGCGACCGAGTTCCGTCCGGTGCGCGGCGTCACCGCCGCCGAACTCGCCGACGCGGCGCAGCTCGCCTCGCTCGCCGACGAGACGCCGGAAGGCCGTTCGATCGTCGTGCTCGCCAAGGAGAAATACGGCATCCGGGCCCGCGACATGGCCTCGCTGCACGCGCATTTCGTGCCCTTCACCGCGCAGACGCGCATGAGCGGCGTCGATGTCGACGGCTCGGTCATCCGTAAGGGCGCCGTCGATTCCATCCTCGCCTATGTCGACACCATCCCGCTTGCCATCGGCTCCGCGGCCGTCAAGCTGGCGGCCGATCCGGACACGCTACGCGAGGTGCGGACGATCGCCGAGGAAGTCGGCAAGTCCGGCGGCACGCCGCTGGCGGTTGCCCGCGACGGCGCGCTGCTCGGCGTCGTGCACCTGAAGGACATCGTCAAAGGTGGCATCCGCGAGCGCTTCGCCGAGCTTCGCCGGATGGGCATTCGCACGGTGATGATCACCGGCGATAATCCGATGACCGCCGCGGCGATCGCGGCCGAGGCGGGTGTCGACGATTTCCTCGCCGAGGCGACGCCGGAAAACAAGCTCGAGTTGATCCGCGAGGAGCAGGCCAAGGGCAAGCTGGTTGCCATGTGCGGCGACGGCACCAACGACGCCCCGGCGCTGGCGCAGGCGGATGTCGGCGTGGCGATGAACACCGGCACGGTCGCCGCCCGCGAGGCCGGCAACATGGTCGACCTCGACAGCGATCCGACCAAGCTCATCGAGATCGTCGAAATCGGCAAGCAGCTGCTGATGACGCGCGGCGCGCTGACGACCTTCTCGATCGCCAACGACATCGCCAAGTATTTCGCCATCATCCCGGCGATGTTCGTGGCGCTCTACCCGCAGCTCGGCGTGCTCAACATCATGGGGCTCTCGACGCCGCAGAGCGCCATCCTGTCGGCGATCATCTTCAACGCGCTGATCATCGTCGCCCTGATCCCGCTCGCCCTCCGGGGCGTCCGCTATCACGCCGTCGGCGCCGCTGCCCTGCTCCGTCGCAACCTTCTTATCTATGGCCTTGGCGGTATCGTGGTGCCCTTCATCGGCATCAAGGCGATCGACGTGATCGTCACCGCGCTCGGCCTCGCCTGAGGATACGCATCATGTTGAAGCAAATCCGTCCCGCCCTCGTGATGATGATCGGAATGACCGTCATCCTCGGCCTCGCCTATCCGCTCGCCATGACCCAGGTCTCGCAGCTGATCTTCCCGAGCCAGGCCAATGGAAGCCTGATCACGAGGGACGGCAAGGTCGTCGGTTCCGCGCTGATCGGGCAATCGTTCACCAGCGACCGCTACTTCCACGGCCGGCCGTCGGCGACGACCGGCACCGATCCGAACGACCCGACGAAATCGGTCCTCCAGCCCTACAATGCCGTGAATTCGATGGGCTCCAATCTCGGCCCGACCAATCCGGCCTTGATCGATCGCATCAAGACCGATGCGGCCGCGCTCAAGGCGGAGAACCCGAACGCGCCGGTTCCGATGGACCTCGTGACGACGACCGGTAGCGGCCTCGATCCGGACATCACGCCGGAGGCTGCGAATTTCCAGGTGCCGCGCATCGCCAAGGCACGCAACTTGCCGGAGACGAAAGTCGCCGCGCTGGTCAACGACGGCACGGAGGACCGGCTGTTCGGGCTGATCGGCGAGCCCCGCGTCAATGTCCTGAAGCTCAACTTGGCACTCGACGCGGCGACGGCGAACTGATCATCTCCGCAGGAATTCGGACTTGTCCCGCCTCACCTCTCGGGCGCGGTCCGGGTCTTCACAATGGGCCGGGCGGATCGTTAGATCCGCCCCGAGCCGTTTCGAGCGACAGCGAATGAACGACCTGCAGAAGCGGGATGATGCGAGGCCCTCGCCGGATGCACTGCTGGAAGCGGCGCATCGCGAGGGGCGCGGCCGGCTGAAGATCTTCCTCGGCGCCGCGCCCGGCGTCGGCAAGACCTACGAGATGCTGCAATCCGGCCATGCCCGGCAACGCGCCGGCGTGGACGTCGTCATCGCTGTTGTCGAGACGCATGGCCGCGCCGAGACCGAGGCTCTTGTCACCGGCTTCGAGCTGATCCCGAAACGGAAGATCGCGCATCGCGGCCAGAGCCTGGAGGAGATGGACCTCGACGCGGTCCTGGCGCGGCGGCCGCAGCTGGTGCTGGTCGACGAGCTCGCCCATACCAACGCGCCCGAGAGCCGGCACCCGAAGCGCTACATGGATGTCGAGGAACTGCTCGACGCCGGCATCGACGTCTACACGACGCTGAACATCCAGCATGTCGAGAGCTTGAACGACGTCGTCGCGCAGATCACCCGGGTCCGGGTGCGCGAGACGGTGCCGGACTCGGTCCTCGACAGCGCTGACGACATCGAGGTCGTCGATCTGTCGCCGGCCGACCTGATCAACCGCCTGCACGAGGGCAAGGTCTATCTTCCGACCACGGCGAAGCGCGCGGTCGACCACTTCTTCCAGCCCGGCAATTTGACGGCGCTCCGCGAGCTGGCGCTCCGTCGCACGGCGCAGCGGGTCGACGAGCAACTGCTCAGCCACATGCAGAGCCACGCCATCGCCGGTCCCTGGGCGGCGGGCGAGCGGGTACTGGTCTGTGTCAGCGAGGACCCGCGCGCCCTGGCGCTGGTGCGCTACGCCAAGCGGCTCGCGGACCGGCTGCGCGCCTCGTTCGAGGCGCTTTATGTCGAGACCGCCCGCAGCCAGCAGCTATCCGAGGCCGAGCAGGACCGGATCGCCGAGGCGCTGCGGCTTGCCGAGCATCTCGGCGGCGAGGCGACGACCTTGCCCGGCGGCGACCGGGGCATCGCGGAGGATGTCCTGGCGCACGCCCGGACCCGCAACGTCAACCACATCATCATCGGCAAGTCGGAGCGCTCGCGCTGGTTCGAGATGCTGCACGGCTCCGTCGTGCATGATCTGGTTCGCCGATCGGGCGCGATCAGCGTCCACGTCATCGCCGGCGAGACGGCCCCGCAGCCGTCGAAATCCGCCGCGACAAGGACCGGCACCGGGGCCGGTCAGGCCGGCACGCCACTCCCCTATGTCGTCGCGCTAGCGGCCATTGCCGCAGCCCTCGGCTTCAACAAGCTGATCCAGCCCTTCGTCGGCATCGAGAATGTCGATCTCGTCTTCCTGCTGGCGATCATCGCGGTGGCCGGTCGCTTCGGCCTGCTTCCCGCGCTCGTTGCGACGGCCGCCGCGTCGCTCAGCTACAATTTCTTCTTCCTGCCGCCGACCTACACCCTCACCATCGCCGACCCGACCAATGTCGCGGCGCTGGTGATCTTCGCCGCCGTGACCGTCATCGTCTCCAACCTCGCGGCGCGGGTGCGGGCGCAGGCGATCACGGCGCGGAGCCGCGCCCGCACGACCGAGCAGCTCTATTCCTTCAGCCGCAAGCTCGCCGGCGTCGGCGCGATTGACGACGTGCTCTGGGCGACCGTCTTCCAGGTCGCTTCGATGCTGAAGGTCAAGGTCGTCATCCTGCTCGGGGCCGAGGACCAGTTCTCGGTGCGCGCCGGCTATCCGCCGGAGGACATGGTAGACGCCGCCGATGTCGCGGCGGCCAAATGGGCGTTCGAGCACGATCAGCCGGCGGGCCGTGGCTCTGACACGCTGCCCGGCGGAAAATGGCTGTTCCTGCCGCTGAAGACCGGCCGTGGCGCGATCGGCGCCGTCGGCATCAGCTCCGACGATCGCACCGGCCCGATCCTGACGCCGGACCAGCGCCGGCTGCTTGATGCGCTGGCCGATCAGGCGGCGCTCGCGATCGAGCGCGTCTATCTCGTCGAAGACGTCGACCGTGCCCGCATGACCGCTGAGACGGACCGGCTGCGCTCGGCCCTGCTGACCTCCATCTCGCACGATCTGAAGACGCCGCTCGCCGGCATTCTGGGCGCGGCCGGGACGCTTCGCGATTTCGGCGGCGGGCTCGACGCGGCGACCAAGGATGAGCTGCTCCAGACCATCCAGGATGAATCGGAGCGGCTCAACCGCTTCATCGCCAACCTCCTCGACATGACCCGGCTCGAATCCGGAGCGATCGAGCCGCTCTTCGCCCTGCACGATGTCGACGAGATCATCGGCAGCGTGCTGCGCCGGGCGGCGAAGATCCTGCGCGAGCATCGCCTTACCGTCGCCATCGCGCCGGATCTTCCCATGCTGAAGGTCGATCCGGTGCTGTTCGAGCAGGTGCTGTTCAACCTGATCGACAATGCCACCAAATATGCGCCGGCGGGCAGCGAGATCCGGCTCGAGGCGGTCGCCGGCACGGAGCGGATGACCATCCGCCTGCTCGACGAGGGCAAGGGCGTTCCCGGCAACGACCTCGACCGGATCTTCGGAAAGTTCTATCGGGTCCAGAAGGGCGATCATGTCCGCGCCGGCACCGGGCTCGGCCTGTCGATCGCGAGGGGATTTGTCGAGGCGATGGGCGGCACGATCTCGGCGACCAACCGGACGGATCGCTCCGGCGCGATCTTTACCATCGAGATGCCGGTGCCGCCGCAGGCGGAAACCGTCGAGGAGCCGCTATGACCGCCGCCGCCATCAAGATCCTCGTCGTCGACGACGAGCCGCCGATCCGGCGGCTGCTGAAGGCCGGTCTGGGCACGCAGGGCTATGCCGTGATCGAGGCGCCGGACGGCGGCGCGGCCATGCAACTGGCGGCGTCGGCGGAGCCGGACCTGATCATTCTCGATCTCGGCCTGCCGGACATGTCAGGGCAGGACTTGCTGCGGCACTGGCAGGCGGCGGGCGCTTCGGTGCCCATCCTCGTGCTGTCGAGCCGCACGGACGAGGCCGGCATCGTGCAGGCGCTGGAGGCGGGCGCCGACGACTATGTGAGCAAGCCCTTCGGAATGAACGAGCTGATCGCCCGCATCCGCGTCGCGTTGCGGCACCGGCTGCAGGTGCAGGGCGAAAAGCCGGTCTTCCGGGTCGGCGATCTCTCGGTCGACCTCGTGCGGCGCATCGTCCGGCTGCGCGACGAGGAAGTGAAGCTCTCGCCGAAGGAATACGACATCCTGCGCGTGCTGGTACAGCATGCGGGCAAGGTGCTGACGCATCGCTTCCTCATGCAGGAGGTCTGGGGCGCGGCCTATGACGTCCAGCAGCTGCGGGTCTACATCCGGCAGCTCCGCCAGAAGATCGAAGCCAATCCCGAGCAGCCGATCTATCTCCGCACCGAGACGGGCGTTGGCTACCGGTTTCGCGAATCTGACGGCTAGGTCTCGCATGCCGGCGGGCGGATCGACCGTCGAATGGACGCGAAAGCGAGGCGGATGGCGATAGTCGGAACATCCGCTTTCCGCCTCGCCCGCATCGGGCTATCCAGACGCCGTCGCGCTTGCCCGCGACGCCGCCATGCCAGCCAGGAATTCGTGCCCGATGCCGTCCTCGATCCGAGCCAAGCTGACCGCTCCCGGTCCTTTCGTCCTGATCGAGGACCGTTTGGCCGTGCCGGCGACGGCGGAGCTCTTTGTCGATCCGGTGGAGATCGTCCGCTGCGATCGTAGCGACGACGTCGAAGCGGCGTTCGAACGGATCGAGCGCGGTCTCGCGAGCGGGCTGCACGCCGCGGGCTTTGCCAGTTACGAGCTCGGCTATGTCCTGCAGGAGCGGCTGGTCCCTGCCCTGCCCGAAGGTCGCTCGCTGCCGCTGCTCTGGTTCGGCTTGTTCCGCGAGTCCGTCCGGCTGGCTCCCGGCGATCTGGACGAATTGTTCGGCGCCTCGCCGCCGCCCGAGCCGCTGACGGCGGTCCATCCCCGCCTCGACGAGCCCGCGCATGCGGCGCAGGTCGGGCGGATCCTCGATTATCTCCGCGACGGCGACGCCTATCAAATCAACCTGACCTTTCCCGTCGATTTCCGCTATGACGGCGACCCGCTCGCGCTCTATGCCGCCCTCCGGTCCGGCCAGCCGGTGTCGCATGGCGGCATGATCGCCTTCGAGGGGACATCGATCCTCTCGGTGTCGCCCGAACTGTTCCTGGACGTCGCGGACGGCGTCGTGACGACGCGTCCGATGAAGGGCACGGTCACGCGGGGCGACAACGCGGAAGCCGACGACGCGGCCAAGGAGGAGCTGCGCAACGACCCGAAGCAGCGCGCCGAAAACCTGATGATCGTCGACCTCTTGCGTAACGATATCGGCAGGATCAGCGAGATCGGCTCGGTCGAGGTGCCGGAACTCTTCAAGGTCGAGACCTATCCGACCCTGCACACGCTGACCTCGACGATCACGTCGAAGCTGGTGCCCGGCACATCGCTTGGCGAGCTGATGCGGGCGGTGTTTCCCTGCGGCTCGATCACCGGCGCGCCGAAACTTCGCGCCATGGAGATCATCCGCGAGCTGGAGGCCGAACCGCGCGATGTCTATACCGGCTCGATCGGCGTGATCCGGCCGAATGGCGATCTCCGCTTCAACGTCGCCATCCGCACGGCGGCGGTCTATCCGGATGGCTCCGGCCGCTACGGGGTCGGCGGCGGCATCGTCGCGGATTCGCGGGCCGATTCCGAATATGCGGAATGCCTGCTGAAGGCGCGCGTCCTGACCGATCTCGCCGAGGATTACGGGCTGATCGAGACGCTGCTCTGGTCGCAAGAGACGGGATTCGCGCGGCTGGCGCTGCATCTGGACCGTCTCGCGCGTTCGGCGCAAGCGCTCGGTTTCACCTTCGATCGCGCAGCGGCGGAGGCGCGGCTCGAAGCGCTCGTGCCCTCCCTGTCGGGCGACGCTTCTCACCGCGTCCGGCTGGAGCTTCGCCGGAACGGCGCGCTCGATCTCGTGGCGCCTCGCCTCGCCGCCGAGCCGGACCGGCCGGTGGTCGTCGCGGTCGCGAGCCTCCGCGCCGATGCCGGCGATCCCTTCTTGCGCCACAAGACGACGCGCCGTGGCCTCTACGAGGCGGCCTTCACCGAGGCGACCGGGTTCGGTGCGGATGAGGCGATCCTGCTGAACCGTTCGGGCTTGGTGACGGAGGCGACGCGGAGCAATGTCTTCGTCGAGCGGGACGGCCTGCTGCTGACGCCCCCCGTCCGCGACGGCCTGCTGCCGGGCATCCTGCGCCAGAGCCTGATCGAGAGCGGCGCAGCCGTCGAGCACCCGCTCCGCCTCGAAGATCTTCGTCGCGCCGACCGCTGGTTCGTCGGCAACAGCCTGCGCGGGCTGCGGCCCGCCCGTCTGCTGGAGTGATGCCCGCTAGGGCTTGGCGGCCTCCGCATCGAAGCGGTAGCGGAAGTCGCAATGCTCGGCGCCCTCCATCAGCGTCTGCGTGCGCTGCAGGGTGATCCTCGGATCATAGCCCTGGCAGAAGACGCCGTCGCGATTGCAGGACAGGAGATGCCCGATCGGACCGAGGCCCATCTCGCGATAGGTCTCGGCATAGCGGCAGCGGCGGACGTTGTAGTCGAAATGCGTCTCGCTCGCCCGCAACACCTCGATTTCGAGCGCGTCGTCCTGCGTCCAGAGCGACTGCAGGTCCTGGAAGGTCTTCAGGCTCGTGCCGCCTTCCGTCCGTTCGGCGAAGCCTCGTCCGGCGTCGATGGCGGCCTGGCTGATGGCGGCGTCGAGGATCGCCTGCGCCCTCGCCTCGCCGATTTCGCGCACCATGCCGGCATAGATCGGGGCGATGATCGCCGCCTCGATCCTGCGGCGCTGCAGGATGCCGATTTCGCCTTCCTGCGCCCCGCCGTCGCTCTCGCTCGTTCCCATCGATTGTCCCTCGCCGCGTGGTGTCGACGGCCCGAATGAACGTGTCGGGCGCCCAAAGATGCCCTCATGCTACGCGGAAATCGCCTGTTCCGCCTGATTTTCAGAGCTGCGCCGAAACGGCGGCTTGACCTTCCCATAGTGGGAAGCCCTACGGTCACGTTGTAATTTTCAATCGGAGGCTGTCGTCATGGTCGCGGATACAGAAACCAGGCAGGCTGAACCTGGTCACCACCATGGGCATGACCATGCCTCGACCCATTCCCACGGGCGGCACGGCGACGCCGCAAGCGCGTCGGATTCGGCGAAGCCGGACACGGTGAAGGATCCGGTCTGCGGCATGTCCGTCGATCCTCGGGAGACCAAGCAGCGGGTCCACTATCACGCCAAGGATTATTTCTTCTGTTCCGAATCCTGCCGCACGAAGTTCCAGGCCGCGCCCGATCAATACGCCGCCCATGACGCCGCGCCGGCGCCCGCCTCGGATGCGCCGGAGGGCACGATCTTCACCTGCCCGATGCATCCGGAGATCCGGCAGGTCGGCCCCGGAAACTGCCCGATCTGTGGCATGGCGCTGGAGCCCCTGATCGCAACCGGCGACGAAGGACCGAGCGAGGAACTGCGCGACATGACGCGACGGTTCTGGATCGGCCTCGCGCTCGCCGTTCCCGTCTTCCTGCTCGAAATGGGCGGCCACCTCGTCGATATCGGCCACCTCGTTGGCGGCCGGACGTCGAGCTGGATCCAGCTGGTGCTGGCGACGCCGGTCGTGCTCTGGGCCGGCTGGCCGTTCTTCGTTCGCGGCTGGAACTCGCTGGTCAACCGGTCGCTCAACATGTTCACGCTGATCGCCATGGGAACCGGTATCGCCTGGCTCTACGGCATCATCGCGACACTGGCACCCGGATTGTTCCCGCCGGAATTCCAGAGCCATGACGGCTCGGTGGCGGTCTATTTCGAGGCGGCGGCGGTGATCACAGTGCTCGTGCTGCTCGGCCAGGTCCTGGAGCTGAGAGCCCGCGAGCAGACGTCTGGCGCCATCAAGGCGTTGCTGAACCTGGCGCCGGCGACGGCCCGGCGCATCGCCGAGGACGGCAGCGAAGCGGATGTCGACCTCGGCCATGTCCAGGTCGGCGACCGGCTTCGGGTTCGCCCCGGAGACAAGGTGCCGCTCGACGGCGAAGTGCTGGACGGGCGCTCGAACGTCGACGAATCCATGGTGACGGGCGAGCCGCTCGCCGTCGCCAAGGCCGTCGGCGACAAGGTGATCGGCGGCACGCTGAACGGCCAGGGCTCGTTCGTGATGCGGGCGGAGAAGGTCGGCGCCGATACCATGCTGGCGCAGATCGTCCAGATGGTGGCGAAGGCGCAGCGCTCGCGGGCCCCCATCCAGCGACTGGCCGATCAGGTCTCGTCCTGGTTCGTGCCGATCGTCGTCCTGATCGCACTCGCCGCCTTCGTCGCCTGGGCGATCTGGGGCCCGAGCCCTGCCATGGCCTACGGCCTGATCGCGGCGGTGAGCGTGCTGATCATCGCCTGCCCCTGCGCGCTCGGCCTGGCGACGCCGATGTCGATCATGGTCGGTGTCGGCCGTGGCGCCCGCGCCGGCGTGCTGATCAAGAATGCCGAGGCGCTGGAGCGCATGGAGAAGGTCGACGTGCTCGTCGTCGACAAGACGGGCACGCTGACCGAGGGCAAGCCGCGCGTCACGGCGGTCCGGCCGGTCTCCGGCCTTTCCGAGGACGAACTGCTCCGCCTCGCCGCAAGCCTGGAGCAGGCGAGCGAGCATCCCCTTGCCGCTGCGATTGTCGCCGCCGCGCAGGAACGCGGCTTGCGACTGGATCCGGTCGAGGACTTCGATTCCCCCACCGGCAAGGGCGTGGTCGGCAAGGTCGGCGGACATACGCTTGCCCTTGGCAATGCGCGCTATCTGGCCGAGCTGGGTGTCGATGTCTCCGCGATCGAGGCCAAGGCCGATCAGCTTCGCGGCGGCGGCGCGACGGCGATCCTCGCCGCCATCGACGGCCGCGCCGCCGGCGTGCTGGCGATCGCCGATCCGATCAAGGCGACGACGCAGGAAGCGATCCGCTCGCTGCACGAGGCCGGCATCCGGATCGTCATGTTGACGGGCGACAACCGGACGACTGCGGACGCTGTGGCGCGGGAGCTCGGCATTGACGAGGTGAAGGCCGAGGTGTTGCCGGAGGACAAGGGGAACATCGTCGCGGCGTTCCGGGCCGATGGAAAGGTCGTCGCCATGGCCGGCGACGGCGTCAATGATGCGCCGGCGCTCGCCGCCGCCGATGTCGGCATCGCCATGGGCACGGGCACGGACGTGGCAATGGAAAGCGCCGGCGTGACCCTGCTGCGCGGGGATCTGCTGGGCATCGTCCAGGCGCGCAAACTCAGCCAGGCGGTGATGGGCAACATCCGCCAGAACCTGTTCTTCGCCTTCGTCTACAACGCGGCCGGCATACCGATCGCCGCCGGTCTGCTCTATCCGGTCATGGGTCTTCTGCTGTCGCCGATCCTCGCGGCGGCGGCGATGGCGCTGTCGTCTTTCAGCGTCATCGTCAACGCGCTCCGGCTGCGTGTCACCCGGATCTGATGGATCAGGATCTCCGCGCGACGCGATCGCGTCGCGCGGAGAAATGTCAGGCGATGCGCGCCGTCTCTTCGTGGCGGGCGGGCGGCTCGTCGGCGATGACGCCCTGTTCGGCCGGGATGTCGGTGCGAACCAGGACGCCCGTCGTCTCCGGATGTACGGGGATCGCGATGTCGCCGACCTTCGGCGGATCCGTGGCCTCGATGTCGCGGATCCACTCCCGCCAGATCGCGACGATCAGCGCCATCAGCACGGGGCCGATGAACAGGCCGAGGAAGCCCAGCGTCTTCACACCGCCGACAAGGCCGAAGATGGTCGGCAGGAAGGGTAGCTTGATCGGCCCGCCGACGAGCTTCGGGCGGAGCGTCTTGTCGACAATGAAGAGCTCGACCGTGCCCCAGATGAACAGGGCGACGCCCGCGAAGATCGAGCCGCTGGCGACGAGGTAGAGCGAGACCAGCGTCATCGACAGCGGCGCGCCGCCGGGGATCAGCGCCATCATGCCGGTCAGCACGCCGAGCGTCACCGGCGACGGCGCGCCGGCGATCCAGTAGGCGACGCCGAGCACGATGCCCTCGCCGATCGCGATCAGCGTCATGCCGGTGACGGTGGAGCTGATCGTCGCCGGCACGACGCGGGAAATCCGCTCCCAGCGCATGGGAACGATGCGCTCCCCGAGCAGGTCGATCTTCGACACGAACAGTTCGCCGTCGCGATAGACGAAGAACAGCGTGATCAGCATGAAGACCAGCGTCAGCAGCAGGCCGAACAGGCCGCCGCCCGCCGCGAGCACGGCGCGGTAGATATTGCCGATATTGGCGCCGCTCACCGCATAGATCATCTCGCCGATGGCGCCCGGCCGGCCGACATATTCGCCCCAGCGCACCGCCAGCCATTCGCCGACACCCGGCAGCGACGACATCCACGTCGGCACGTCCGCGCCGAAACGGTTGGTCTGGATCGCCCAGGCCAGCAATTGCCGGACTTCCTCGACGGCGTAGGCGGCCGCGAAGGCGATCGGCACGATCAGGAAACAGGTGAACAGGACGATCGCGAGCGTCGCGGCCGCCGTGCGGTTGCCGCCGACGAATTCGACGATGCGGCGATAGATCGGCCAGCTGGCAAAGCCGATTACCAGAGCGGCTAAAACGGGGACGAGGAAACTGTGAAAGAAGTAGATTCCCGCGACGGCAATCAGGATGAGAAGCCAGCGCGCCGCCGACAGCGGAGGGATCAGGCCCGATCGCGACGATCCCGCGACGCCGAGGAGCCGAGGCTCTCGTGCCTGCATCGGCGTCTCACTAGGGATATTCGATTCTGGCAAATCAACTCCTCCGCTTTGGCCGAGTATCGATCAAGTCGCGTCAAATCTGTATAGGGCAGCGCGGAAAACAGCGTCGCAACCCGCCTGGAATTGAGCGCCCGCGACCGGTTGCACCGTCTTCTCGTCCCATTTTCAGGGCTGGCCCGCCGCTTTCGCCGAACTGAGGACGGCCAGCGCCGCCTCCAGCTCGAAGCGTGCGCCGCGAACCCACACGCCGGGCGGATTTTCGGCCGCCACGGCCTGGATATAGGTCTTGTTGATCTTGGTGCGAATCTCGCGTTCGACGACCTCGCGCAGCTCGCCGGGCAGGAAGAAGCAGTAGGACGTCCAGCCACGCGCGTCCGGCGAGAGCTTTCGCGCCTCCCAGTCGCCCTTCTCGGCGACCAGGTCCTTCTCCTCGACAAAAATGCGCTTCTCGATTTCCGGCACGCGCCCGTTCCCCTGATGCAATTGCAAGGGTGCCGTAGCTGATTCAGACGACGGAAAGAATGCGGTGCGTGCGCACGGGTGGCGATGCACTCAACCGGACGCATGCCGCGAAGGGGCTCAGCGCTCGATCAGGGCCTCGCTGACCTCGCGGCACGCTTCGACCAGCGCCGCGCGGACGCTCTCCTCGAGCGACGGCGTGCCGCGGCGGCTCAGGCAGGGAATGACGACGCTGGCCACCGCCCGGCCGTTCCGATCGAGAATGGGCGCGCAGACGTCGACCACGGCGAGCAGGTCGTGGCTCTGCGCCACCAGCGAGCCGTCCGCCACAATCCGGTCGAGGATCGCATCCAGCGCGTCGGGATCATGCGGCTCGTCGGAAAGGGCCAGGCTTTCGGCGATCAGCCGCGCGCGCTTCTCCGGCGTCTGGAACGCCATGATCGTCTGGCCCGAGCTCGCCTCGATCGCCGGCCGGCGATAGCCGAGCCTGAGGGTCAGATTGAGCTCGGCGCTGCCGGCGGCGGCCGCGATCACGACCGTCTCGCCCCGGTTGACGACGACGAGATGCGACGAAAGCCCGGTATCGTCGCTCAGCCGCTCCATCGCCGGCATCGCCACCTCGACCAGCTTGCGCGATCGCGGCGTACGCATGCCGAGCTCGAACAGCTTGTTGCTGAGCGTCAGCCGGTCGGTCGCGGCGTCGCGATTCAAATAGCCCCGTTCGACCAGCACGAAGACCATCCGGAAGATCTCGTTCTTAGACCGTCCCAGGCTGTCGGCGATGTTGCGGGCCGACAAGGGCTCACCGGCGTCCGCGAGCAGCTCCAGGATTTCGAGCCCCTTCTCCAGCGCCGGCGCGGTGTAGGCCCCCTTGCGGCCGCCCTCCGGGTCGTCACTCTCCGACATCGCGGCTCTCCGGTTTCATCAACGGTCCTTGACTTTATATACAAAGCGACTTTTAGTTTGAAGTGGGAGTGGGGAAGAAAGGCAGGGTTTCCGCAGAGGAAAAGCGATCGACATGGTGCGTGCAGGGAAAAAGCGCCAGCCGATTTGTCATGCCGAATTTTCTGACCAAGACCAGCGCCAGACTGTTCCAGAAAAGAGGGGGAGACGATCTTGAACGAGATGGTTAGAGGGTTTCTCAACGACCGCCTGAACGCGGACGTTAGCCGTCGCCGGTTCATCCAGGGCGCGGCAGGACTTGCCACGATTTCCGTTCTGGGCGCCTCGGCGGGTGCGTCCGCGGCTGAGACTCCGAAGCTCGGCGGGCAGCTGAACTTTCTCGGCTGGGACGGCGAGCATGGCGGCAATGTCGCCAAGCCGTTCCTGGAAAAGAACGGAATCCAGCTTCAGGCTTCCTTCCAGTCGGCCGCCGACGAAGCGCTCACCCGCTTCAACACCGGTGGTCGCGGCGCAATGGACCTCTTGACGCCGAACAAGGACTTCCAGCGCGCGATCCTCGCCTCGAATGTCGAGCTGTTCCAGCCGCTCGACCTCGCCCGCATCCCCACCGCCGCGGGACTGTTCCCGGCGTTCAAGGATGCGCCATGGCTGGTGCGCGACGGCAAGACCTACGGCATTCCGATCATCTGGGGCGACGAGCCCTGCGTCTTCAATCCCGCGAAATGGGACAAGATGCCGGCCCGCTACACGGATTTCGCCGATCCTAAATACAAGGGGCAGCTGGTGCTGCTCGACGACCCTTTCGGCAATATCTGGCTCTATGCCGTTTCGCTCGGCATGAAGGAGCCGAGCCGGCTGACGGCGGCGGAACTCGAGCAGGTCATCGAGGCCATGCTGAAGATGAAGCCGAACGTCGTCACCATCGGCGCGTCGCATGGCGACATGGCCGACGTGCTGATCCGCGGCGACGCCTCGATCGGCATCGGCGGCTGGGCCTATCAGACGCTGATCGCCAAGGAGAAGGGCGTGAAGCTGGTCGTCGGCTCGCCCGAAGTTGACGGCACCTTCTTCTGGTCGGACGCCTACGCCATCGCGGCGGATGCTCCCAACCTCGACAATGCCTATGCCTTCATAGACTTCATGACGTCGACGCAGTCGAACGCGGCGCTCGCCAAGGAGCTCGGCTCCGGCTGCACGGTCGAAGCGGCCTATGACCTGCTCGATCCGAGCGTGCGCGATCTCTACCCCTACGACAATGTGCGCAAACCCGGCGGCGGCATCCTCGGTACGCAGATCGTCGTGCCGCCACAGGAGAATGACGGCGACATCGTCGGCGCGCCCGCCTGGGTCGAAGCCTGGCAGACGTTCAAGGCCTCCTGATCCGTCCCGGCACGACGAGGAATGCAATGATGACGGGCTCCGGCCTGGCCCGCTCTGGGCGTGCGTCCACCAGTCTTCGCCCGCTGCTGCCGGCGAGCCTGCTCTATGTCCTGTTCTTCGCCGTCCCGATGCTCTGCCTGTTCGTGCTGAGCTTCTGGCGAGCGAAGGGGTTCGAACTGATCCCGGACTTCACGCTCGACAATTACGAGAAGGCCGTCGTTTCGAAGCTCTACCGGACGCTGCTCATCCGCACCGTCGTGGTAGGCTTCGTGACGGCTGCCATCGTCGTGCCGATCGCCTTCTCCCTCTCCTACGCGATGCGTTTCGTGTTCGAGCGGCGCGGGCAGCTGATCCTGCAACTGGTATTGCTGTCGCTGTTCAGCGGCTACCTCGTCCGCATCTATGCCTGGCGGACGATCCTCGGGAAGCAGGGCCTGCTCAACTCGACGCTGCAATGGCTCGGTTTGATCAACGAGCCGCTGGAGTTCCTGATCTACAGCAACATCGCCGTCGTCATCACGCTGAGCGGCCTGCTGCTGCCGCTCGCCGTGCTGCCAATCTATTCGGCGCTGCTCAACGTATCGCGCGATCAGATGGAGGCGGCGCGCGATCTTGGCGCCGGCCGCGTCCATCTCATCCGCACCATCCTGCTGCCTCTGGCGATGCCAGGCGTTCGCACGGCGTTTGCCTTCGCCTTCCTTCTGGCGGCGGGCGACTTCGTCACCCCGTCGCTCGTCGGCGGCACGCAGAGCCTCCTGATCGGCAACATCATCGCCGACCAGTTCCGCGGCATCGGCTCCAACTGGCCGCTCGGCGCGGCGCTCGCCTTCGTCACCATCGCCATCGTCCTCGCCATCTATCTGGCCGTCGTCCAGATCCTCGTCCGCGTGACCCGATGATCGCAAAGCTCAGACAACACTGGATCGCCGCGCTCTTCGTGCTGGCGGTGCTCACCTATCTCTATGCGCCGATCGTGGTGATCGTGCTGTTCTCCTTCACCACGTCCCCGCGCCTCTCCATGCCGATCGAGGGCCTGACGCTCTCCTGGTATCGGAGCGCGCTGGACAATCCGCTGATCATCAGCGCCCTCACCAACAGCCTGGTGCTCGCGCTGATCTCGGCGGTGGCGGCCGGCGCCATGGGGGCGGCCTTTTCGTTCGGCCTGATGCGGCTCAAGCGGCCGCATGTGCGCGAGGCCCTGATCGGCGCCAGCCTGCTGCCGGCGATCGTGCCGCTACTCGTCATCGGCATCGCGCTTGCGGTGTTCTTTCGCATGCTCGGCATGCCGCAGGGCCTCGTCAACACCGCGATCGGACATCTCATCGTCTGCCTGCCCTTCGTCGTCCTGACGATGAATGCCCGGCTCGAGACCTTCGACTTTTCCATGCTCGAGGCGGCAAGGGATCTCGGTGCCAGCCCGGTCCGCACCTTCCTCGACATCACCTTCCCGTTGATCCGCCCGTCGGTCGTCGGCGCCGCCCTGCTGGCGGCTGCCCTCTCGCTCGATGAGTTCGTCATCACCTGGTTCAACATCGGCAACCAGCAGAGCGTCCCCGTTCTCGTCTGGGGGATGATGCGCCGGGGCGTCGACCCGTCGATCAATGCCATCGCCACGCTGCTGCTGACCTTGCTCGTCGGCCTCGTGATCTGCTCCAACCTGCTCGGACGAAAGAAGCGCTCGTGACCAACGCCGCCGTTGAAATCATGGGGGTTCGCAAGAGCTTCGGCTCGATGACCGCCCTCGAAGACGTTGATCTGACCGTCGCGGACAATGAGTTCGTCTCGCTGCTCGGCGCGAGCGGCTGCGGCAAGTCCACCTTGCTCCGGATCGTGGCCGGCTTCGAATATCCGACGCGCGGGACGGTGCGCGTTTATGGCGAGGACGTCACGACCCGTCCGCCGGAGCGCCGGCCGACCAATCTGGTGTTCCAACGCGGCGCGCTGTTCCCGCATATGAACGTTTACGACAACATCGCCTACAGCCTGAAGCTGAAGAAGTGGTCGAAGAAGCGCATCGACGACAAGGTCGAGGAGATGCTGGCCCTCGTGCGGCTCGAGCATCTCGGCGGGCGCGGCCCGACGGAGCTGAGCGGCGGCCAGGCGCAGCGCGTGGCTCTGGCTCGTGCCTTGGCCGGCGAACCCAAGGTGCTGCTGCTCGACGAGCCGATGTCGGCGCTCGATCTCAAGCTGCGCCAGCAGATGCAGCTGGAGCTGCGGGCGATCCAGCGCCGGCTGGAGGCCACCTTCGTCTTCGTCACGCATGACCAGACCGAAGCGCTCGTCATGTCGGACCGGATCGCCATCATGAACCGGGGCCGCATCGTCCAGGTGGGCACGCCGCAGGACATCTATCGGCGTCCGGCCAATGTCTTCGTCTCCGACTTCATCGGCCAGACCAACCTGCTGCGCGGCTCGGTGCAGTCGGTGCGAGACGGCATCGCGACGCTCGATGTCGTCGGGACCCGGCTGACGGTCGCATCCGTCGCAGGCGTCTCGGTCGGGGCGCGAGCCGCGCTGTCGATCCGGCCCGAGGCCGTGCGGGTTTTTCGCGAAGAAAGCCTGCCCGAGGGGCGCGGTGTCGAAGGGCGCATCTCCGAGATCATCTATCTCGGCAGCTGGATCCGTGTCGGCGCTGTCCTGGCTGATGGCACGACCGTCTGGGCGGATCTCCGCGACGAGGAAGCCGAGGGGCTCACGGTCGGGGATCTGGTGAAACTGGTCTGGGCGCCCGCGGCGCCGACGCTTCTTCCGGGAGGGAACGAATGACCGATACGACCGAGCGCGCGCCGGTTGAGGCGGATACGATCATCCGCCATGGCTATGTCATCACCATGGACGACGAGAGCCGGATCTTCGAGGACGGCGCCGTCGCGATCCGGGATGGCAGGATCCTCGCCGTTGGCGCGGACGCGGAGGTCGCCGCGCGCTACCGGGCCCGGCGGGTGATCGAGGCGCGTGGCGCACCGGTGCATCCGGGGTTCGTCGAATGCCACCTGCACGCCTCGTTCCAGATCTTTCGCGGCGCCCTGCCCGATCAGCTTTCCGAGGGCGATGCATTCGATACGTTCGAGAGCGTGTTCTTCAACACGGTCAATGACGAGGAGGAATATCTTTCGGTCCTGCTCGCCTGCATGGAGATGGTCCGCAACGGCACGACCTGCTTCCTCGAAGCCGGCACCGTGCTGGAACCCGCCATGGCGGCGCGTGCGGCCGAGCAAGTCGGCATCCGGGCCATCCTCGGCGACGCCTTCATCTGGGACCAGCCGCAGGGCTTCGCACAGGGCATGCTGGAGACCCACGAGGCCGGGTGCCCCGCCTGCGCCGCGCAGGCCAGGGTTCGCACCGAGCTGGCTCGGGCGCCGAAGACCCGCGAGGAGGCGCTGGAGCGGATGGGCGGCGAACTCGCGCGCAACGCGGATCCGGATGCCCTCGTCACCGGCCATGTCGCAATCCTCGGGCTCGGCACCGCCAGCGAGACGCTGATGATGGAGGCAAAGGCCCGCGCCGACGCCGCCGGCGTCGTGCTCAACCTGCACCAGTCCTACAGCCCAGCCGATACCGCCGCAGATCGCGAGCGCTTCGGCAAGGATCCGCTGCTGCATCTGCACGACATCGGCTTCCTCGATCGCAACGTCACCTTCGGCCACGCCAACCATTTGACCGACGCCGAATGCGACGCCCTGCTCGATCGCGGCACCAGCATCGCCTGGGCGCCGGCGGCGTCGATGATGTGGGGCCACGGCGGCTGCTTTGATGGAAGGCATGCCGAGCTGTGGCGGCGCGGCGCCAACATCGCGCTCGGCTCGGATTCCGCCAACTGGTCGAACGATTTCGATCTCTGGCGGCAGGCGAGCCTGGCCGTTCTGACCGCGCGCGAGGCGCATGGCGATCGCGGCTACCTGATCGCCGAGGACGGCCTCTACATGGCGACCCGGGGCGGCGCCCGCGCCGCCGGCATGGAGGAGCGCATCGGCTCGCTGGAAGCCGGCAAGCGCGCCGACATCGTGATCCATACGCTGGACCGGCCGGAGATGATCCCGGTCACCAACATGATCCGCAATCTCTTCTACGCCTCGCGCTCGAAGTCGGTGCACACCGTCCTCATCGACGGCAAGACGATCCTGGAAAATGGCGCGTTCGTCGCGCTCGATGAGCGTCTCCTGTTGACCGAAATCAACAAGGCTGCTCAATCGCTTCTCGCACGCATGGGACACGCTGTGGTTGCCAATGCGCTGCCTCGCATGGAAAGGCGCGGTTGATCATGAAGTCGGATATCGCCACGATTACGCTGTTGCCCGAGCATTTCAGCCGGGCCGAAACGGTGATCGCATCGTTCGCCGGCCTGACGGCATCGACATTTCGCTACAGCACCGGCGTGGCCGGCCTGCGCATCGACAATGGCGTCGGCGTCATCGAGCTGCTGCCCTTCCAGGGCCAGCAGATCTGGGACGCGACCTTCAACGGTCGCCGCCTGACTATGGGCTCGATGTTCGACGAGCCGGAGCCCACCCAGTCCTATGTCGGGAACTATGGCGGGTTTCTGCTGCATTGCGGCGCCACGGCAATGGGCAATCCGAGCCCGGCCGACAACCATCCGCCGCATGGCGAACTGCCGAACGCCCTCTATCACAGCGCCGAGCTCCTGATCGGCGAGGACGAGCACGGCCCGTTCATGGGGCTTTCCGGCCGCTATCGGCACACCGTCGCCTTCACGCACAAATACGTCGCCACGCCGACCGTGCGCCTGCATGCCGGCAGCACGAAGATCCATGCCGGGATCGACATCAAGAACCTCAAGGGTTCGCCGATGGATCTCATGTACCTGGCGCATGTGAATTTCCGCTATGTGCCGGATGCGCGGATCGTCGACACGGTGGCCGACGAGAAGACCGGCTATCGCATCCGTTCGCTGCTGCCGCCGGAAGAGACGCTGTCGGAAGAGTACAAGGTACTGCGCAAGGCCGCCCTCGCCGATCCCGGCCTGCACAAGCGGCTCGACGGCGCCCAGGCGGTCGAGCCCGAGTTGGTCATGTCGATGGACGTCGCGGCCGATCCCACCGGCTGGTCGCATGCGCTGCAGGTGCTCGATGACGGATCGGCCGATTTCATCAGCTATCGTCCGGACCAGCTCGACCACGCCATTCGCTGGATGGTGCGCAACGCGGACCAGGAGGCCTTCGGCCTCGTGCTTCCCGCGACGGCGGAGCCGGACGGCTATCTGGCCGAGAAGGCCAAGGATCATATCCGGCAATTGGCGCCCGGCGAGACCTTCCGCTGCCAGTACGTCTTCGGCGCGCTCGACGCCTCGGAGGCCGCGGCGCTCGAACAGGTCATCGACGCGGCTCGAGAGGCCGGGCGCCGCGTCTGAGCGCCGCCTGACAGCGTTGCCCGCGCCTGGACGGCGCGGGCCATCGGCGGGCGAAGTTCGACGTCAAATAATAAGTTCAGCATGTAATTTGGCGGCGGTACCAATATCGGGCCGTGCGCGTTGACGCGCCATGCGCGGAGCCGGTATCAGTCAGGCGGGGAGCCGGCAGCGGCCGCGCATCCGCTCGCGGATTGCGGCTGGTGCTGGAGTGGCCGGATCCGGCCCACTTCGCGCCCCGACATGGTTCTCGTCGACAGTGAGCGAACACGATGCCGTATGGCTTGATTGCGTCTGATGTACCCGCCCCTCGCGAGAACGGGCTTCGGGCGCCCGCGAGGCTTGCGGGGAGCCTGCTCGGCATGGCGATCGCGCTCGGCTACGCGGCGCCGGCCTTCGCGGCGGACATCGTCGCGCCGGAAGAGCCGGTCGTGGAGGCTGCGCCCGCCGGTTCCGGATGGACCTTCACCGTCGCTCCCTATGTCTGGATGTCGTCGATGTCCGGCGACGTGAAATACGGTCAGAGGCAGGCCCACTTCGACAGCGACTTCTCGAAGCTCCTGAGCAATCTCGATTTCGCCGCGATGGGGACCGTCGAGGCGAAATATGACCGGTTCAGCATCTTTTCCGACCTGCTCTACATGAAGCTTTCGGCCGACGGCAGTTCGCCCAAGGGGCGCCTGGACGTCGCTGTCGGGACGGAGATCCTGCAATGGACGCCCGCGGTCGCCTATTCCGTCGTCCAGACCAGCCGCGGCAATCTTGATGTGCTCGCCGGTGCGCGCCTCTGGTCGATCGAAACGTCGTTTGAGGCGCAGGCCGGCGATCGCGGTCTCGATCGCGAGCACACGGCGACCTGGGTGGACGCGGTCGTCGGCGTGAAGGGACAATATTCCCTCACCGACTCGGTTTTCCTGAGCGGCTGGGCGATGGCCGGTGGCGGCGCTTCCGATTTCAACTGGGACGTGCTGGGGTCGATCGGCTACAAGTTCAACGATCGCTTTTCGGCCACGGCGGGCTATCGCGCGCAGGGGATCGACTACGAGAAGGGGTCGTTCGTCTACGACCAGGTCCTGCAGGGGCCGGTCATCGGCGGAATCATCAAGTTCTGACGCGCATCCCGCGTCCTATTCGCTTTTCGAGCAGCTATCAGGAGCCTGAATCATGAAGCGTGCGCCGCGTTCCGTCGCCCTTGCGCTGTCAGCCGCCGTGTTGATCCCCTCCATGGCCGATTTCGCCGATGCCTGCACCCGCACGCTCTATGTCGGGGCCGACCAGACCGTCATCACGGGCCGGAACATGGACTGGAAGGAGGATATGGCCTCCAATCTCTGGGCCTTTCCGGCCGGGATCGAGCGGGACGGCGCTTCCGGACCGAAGTCGATCCGCTGGACCGCCAAGTATGGCAGCGTCATCACCTCTGGATACGAGGCCGGCTCGACCGATGGCATGAACGAGAAGGGTCTCGTCGCCAACATCCTCTATCTGGCGGAATCGCAGTACAGCAAGCCGGTTGACGGACGCCCCTACTTGTCGATCTCGCTCTGGGCACAATACACGCTCGACAATTTCGCCACCGTCAACGAGGCGGTCGAGCATCTGCGCGCCGAGCCGTTCAACCTGCTCGCGCCGACGCTGCCGAACGGCGCCCCGGCCTCGCTGCATCTGGCGATCTCGGACTCGACGGGCGATTCCGCCATCTTCGAATATGTCGAAGGCAAGCTTCAGATCCATCACGGCAAGGACTTTGCCGTGATGACCAATTCGCCGATCTATTCCGAGCAGCTGGCCCTCAACAGCTACTGGAAGGAAATCGGGGGCCTGAAGTTCCTCCCCGGCACCAACCGTGCCGCCGACCGGTTCGCCCGCGCCTCCTTCCTGCTTGACGCGATCCCGAAGCAGAAGGACCCGAACTACATCGAGGGCGTTCCCGGGCAGTCCTTCCAGTATCAGGCTGTCGCGAGCGTCCTCGGCGTCCAGCGCGCCGTCAGCGTTCCGCTGGGGATCACGACGCCGGATCAGCCGAACATCTCGTCGACGATCTGGCGTTCGATCTCCGACCAGAAGAACCTGATCTATTACTTCGATAGCGCCACGCGCCCGAACACGTTCTGGGTGTCGCTGGCCAAGCTGGACTTGAAGCCGGGCGCTCCTGTCAAGAAGCTGACCATCCAGCACGGCGAAGTCTTCTCCGGCGAGGTTTCCGGCGAGTTCAAGCCGGCCAAGCCGTTCGCCTTCCTGCCGGCCAAGCCGGAGTAAGCCACGGCGGTCTCCGCGACCGCCGCCTGCTTGCCTACCCGAGTCCGGGATCCTTTCCTCGTTCACGGAGCGATGCAAGGATCCCGCGCCCTATCCGGCTCGCGCTTTTGGCGCGTGCCGCGCTCCGCTTCCCAAACGCCTTCGGCGCGTCGATCAGCCCTTTCGTCGGGTTTCGACATTGGTCGGGCCGAGATACCAGTCTCGCGCCAGGACTTCCTCGAACACCACCCAGACATCTTCGTCGCCCAGTCCGGTGGCGTCCCGGATGGCCTCGGTCACCTTGGCGGCGATCGCGGCCTTCTTCCCCTCCGGGTCGCTGGCGATGACTTCCTTGACGAGACGAATGTTGACGAACGGCATGCTGGGTTCCTCCCCCTCGGTTCTTCGGCCACGCGCCACCTAGGCTTTCCTGCTGACGCTCGGCAGTCTCAGTCTGCTATCAATCCCGGCTTGGCACCAGTTGGGCTTGAAACGGCGGAGTTCGCCCGGATGGCGTCCTCCGAAAGGCGTATGGCCGGCAGGATGCCGAGCCCCTCGCTAGGCGTCTCTTCCCTCCTATTGCTGAATCGGTCGCGCCGCCTTGGCCGCCCTATCGTGCTCCAGCCGCCGCGACATCTGCCATCCGGCCTCGCGCGTCGGCCTGCCCCTCGTGCGGCGCGATGCGGAGACCGGCTCATGTCGATCGGTGCCCCTCTTCTTGCCTTTGCCTTCCTGCTGTCGGTCGCCATGGTGGCGGCGCTGCGCCGCCTGTCGCCACGGCTTGGCCTGGTCGACCGACCCTCGGCGCGCAAGGTTCATGTCGGGCTCGTTCCGCTCTGCGGCGGGCTCGCGATGTTCATTGCCTTCGCGTCGGTCATCCTGCTGCGATCGCTGCAGGCATCCGCGCCGCCCGCCGCCGAGTTGCTGGTGTTGACGGTGGCCTTGGCGATGCTGGCCGGTATCGGGCTCGTGGATGATCTCCATAATATCGGCGCCGGTATGCGGCTCGTCGTGCAGGGCCTCGCCGCCGCGGTTCTGCTCGGAGGATGGGGCGTGGCCACGGGCACGACGATGATGCTTGCCCTCCCCCTTGCAGGAGCGCTGCCGGGCTGGATCACGCTTCTCGTGGCGTTTCTCTTCCTCGTCGGCGTGACCAACGCCTTCAACATGATCGATGGGCTGGATGGGCTGGCGGGCGGCGTGGCGGCGATCGCGCTGGGCGGAATTGCCCTTGCCGCGATGGCGACGGACCGTCCCGCGATCGCCGAGGGAAGCCTCCTGCTGCTGGCCGTCGTCCTCGGCTTTCTCGTCTTCAACATGCGCAGCCCCTGGCGCGCCCGCGCGACCGTGTTCATGGGCGATGCGGGCAGCCTGATGCTCGGCGGCGCCATCGCCGCCTTCATCGTCAGCCTGTCCTCTATCCCCGGGTCATCCCGTGCGGAGGCCGAGGTACACGCGCTGTTCCCGGCCCTGTTGTGGCTGGTGGCGCTACCGGTGATCGATACGCTGAGCCTGATGGTTCGCCGCTCGATCGCCGGGCGTAGCCCGATGGCGGCGGACCGCGCTCATCTGCACCATCTTCTGGTCGATCACGGTCTCTCGCCCGCCCGCGCGACGGCCACCCTCGTTGCGGTCTCCGCGCTGCTCGCGGCCGTCGGGCTGGCGGGCATTCTCCTGGATTGGCCGGCCTATTGGATGCTCGGGGGCCTAGCCCTGCCCGCTCTGGCGCACAGCGCCTTCGTCCGCTTTGGCCATCGAGGCGGCCTGGCCGCCGTCGATCATTCGTTGGCGGCGTCACCCGAAGCTGCCGAGTAGACCACCTCCGAGGACCGTCCCGCCTCTACGCCGCGAAGCAGCGCAGTCCATTCCGCCACGCCCCGCTCCCTGCCATGCGTCGTCTCGAACGCAAGGCGCGCCCTCTCGCAGCGCGCCGAGCGAAGCGCCGGGTCGTCGCGAAGGGCTCGGATCCGGTTGGCCAACAACTCGCCGGCGCCGATCGGCACCGTCTCGCCGCAGTCGTGCCGCCGAAGGGCGGAGGCGACTTCGCCATCGCCTGCGCCGATGAAGATCGCGGGACGTCCCGCCGCCAGGATGCCGTAGAGCTTGCTCGGCACGACATAGGGCTCGAGCTTCGGCAGCAGGGAGATCAGGTGGACGTCGGCGATGCCGAGGCTTTCCGACAGGCGATCCCGTGGCTGCAGCGGTCGTAGCTCGATGTTGCCGAGCCGTCGCCTCGCGATTTCAGCCTCGATGCTTTTGCGGGCGAAGCCGCCGCCGATCAGCAGGAAGCGAATTCCTGGATCCTCCCGGAGATGCTCTGCAGCGTCGAGCAGGGTGCCGAACTCGTGCGCGCGTCCGAAATTGCCGGAATAACCGACGACGAACCCCTCGCCGAGGCCCCATTCGCACCGCAGCCGGTTCTGGCCCGCCTCGATCGGAACAATCTCCTCCTCCGACCAATAGGGAATGACGGCGGTTGTGTCCGGCGCGATGTCGCGGGCGCGCAGCGCGCGCGCCATGGCGTCGGTGGGCACCACATTGCAGTGGGCCCGGCATAGCGACCCGTCGCGCAGCGCGAGCGTCAGCCGGGCGAGCGGGCCGCCCTTGCCGACGACGCCAAGCTCGATTGCGACCTCGGGAAAGATGTCATGCAGCCACGTGACCAGCCGGGCGCCCCGCCCGGCCAGGACGGCCGCGAGGGTGACCGACAGCAGCGGCGGATCCGTGCAGGCGATGACGATGTCGTCGCGGTGGATATGGCGAAGGCACCAGGACGCGACGGCGGCGTGGAAGCTCAGATAGTCGGACGCGCGACCGGCGAGCCCGCTCCTGCCGAAATGGGTCGCCGCCAGCCGGTGCACGCGAACCGCGTGGATGGAGGATAGCCGCGGCAATGCGGAGTCGGGGTCGTCGTGGCGGAACCGGCTGGCCAGCACATGCACCTCGATGCCCTGTGCCGCGAGGCCGAAGGCCAGGCTGGAGACCATGCGGCTGGTCGCCGATTCATCCGGATGGAAATAGCGGTTCACCAGCACGATGCGCATCGATTTGACCTCTGCCGTGAATGACCAGAGGCAGACTTTCACCGCGTCGAACGGCCGGACAAGGCCTGCAATCGCACGAGCCATGGCTCCGCGGACGGGGAACACACCTCCCTTCGAGGTAGGCGGAAACGGGGCACGGGCGCGCATACCTCTTTCGTCGACACCCGCGAGAGGTCATCGCGCGCAAGTGGTTGGGCCGCGTTGCGGCGCCTACTCCGATCAGACAGGAGGGCGCGTGGGTAGCGCCTTCGTATACTCCGGTTCTTGAGGACACGGAGCGAGCACCATGCCTGGCAAGAGAGCCTTGATCGTCGGCGTGACCGGACAGGATGGCGCGTATCTGGCCGAACTGCTGCTCGGCAAAGGCTATGAGGTGCACGGCATCAAGCGGCGCTCGTCATCCTTCAACACGCAGCGCGTCGATCATCTCTACCAGGATCCGCATGGCGAGAATGTCCGGTTTCACCTCCACTATGGCGAACTGACGGACGCGACCAATCTTTGCCGGATCATCCACGAGGTCGAGCCGGACGAGATCTACAATCTCGGCGCCCAGAGCCATGTCCAGGTCAGCTTCGAGACGCCGGAATATACGGCGAACGCCGATGCGCTCGGGACACTCCGGTTGCTCGAGGCGCTCCGCATCGCCGGCCTCTCGGAGAAGTGCCGCTTCTACCAGGCCTCGACATCCGAGCTCTTCGGCGGCAGCCGGGTCGCGCCGCAATGCGAGACGACGCCGTTCTCGCCGCGCAGTCCCTACGCCGCCGCGAAGCTCTACGCCTACTGGATCACGGTCAACTACCGCGAGGCTTATGGCATTCACGCCTCGAACGGCATTCTCTTCAACCACGAGAGCCCGCTGCGCGGCGAAACCTTCGTGACGCGCAAGATCACGCGCGGCGTCGCCGCCATCGAGCTCGGACTGCAGCAGACGATCCATCTCGGCAATCTCGACGCCCGCCGGGACTGGGGCCATGCCCGCGACTATGTGGAAGGCATGTGGCGCATCGTGCAGCACCGCCAGCCCGATGATTTCGTTCTGGCGACGGGCGAAACCCACACGGTGCGCGAGTTCGTCGAGCGCGCCTTTGGCGAGGTCGGCCGGGCGATCGAATGGTCCGGTCGCGGGGCGACCGAAAAGGGGCATGACGCCCGCAGCGGCGCGACACTGATCGAGATCGACCCGCGCTACTTCCGCCCGACCGAAGTGGACCTCCTGCTCGGCGATCCGGGCAAGGCGCGCGACCAGCTCGGCTGGAGCCACACGGTGTCGTTCCCGGAGCTGGTTGCCGACATGGTTCGGGCGGATCTCAGCAGCGTGCTTCGGGAGGCCGGCCGCAATGACCGCAGCGCCTGATATCCTCGACACCTTCTCCCTGGCGGGCAAGCGCATCTGGGTAGCCGGGCATCGCGGCATGGTGGGCTCCGCCATCGTGCGACGGCTCCGCCGCGAGCCGTGCGAAATCCTCACGGTCACGAGCGACGAGCTGGACCTGCGACGGCAGTCGGCGACGGAAGCCTGGATCAATGCCGTGGCGCCCGACGCCATCGTCATTGCGGCGGCGCGGGTCGGGGGGATCGCCGCCAATTCGGCGCATCCGGGGCCGTTTCTCTATGACAATCTGGCGATTGCCTCGAACATCATCGAAGGTGCGCGCCGGACCGGTGTGACGAAGCTGCTCTTCCTCGGCTCGAGTTGCATGTATCCGCGCGACGCGCAGCAGCCGATCCGCGAGGCGGATCTCCTCACCGGGGCGCTGGAACCCACCAACGAACCCTATGCGATCGCCAAGATCGCGGGCCTGAAGCTCGCCGAGAGCTATCACCGCGAATATGGCTGCCGGTTCATCGCCGCCGTGCCGCCCAATCTTTACGGGCCGAACGACAACTACGATCCGGAGAATTCCCACGTCCTGGCGGCGCTGATCCGTCGGATCCACCTTGCCAAGGTCGACAATCTTGCGAGCGTCGCCATCTGGGGATCCGGCCGGCCGTCGCGCGAATTCCTGCATGTCAGCGATCTGGCGGATGCCTGCGTGCTGCTCCTGAAGCGGTATGAGGCCAGGCAGTTCATCAATGTCGGGTCGGGCAAGGAAATCTCGATCCGGGCCCTCGCCGAAATGATCGCCGATATCGTCGGCTATCGGGGCGTCATCACCACCGACCCCAGCCGCCCGGACGGCATGCCGCGCAAGGTCATGGATATCGGCCGGATGCGCGACTTGGGCTGGCAGCCCTCCATCCCGCTCCGGGATGGCATCGAGGCGACGTATGAGGCGTGGCTCGCCGAATGCGCCGCAGTGGCGTGAGCATCCTCGCCATTCCGGATCTGCCGTCCCTGCCCGTCCGAATGGCCGAGCTGCTGGCCACACCCGGCTCCAGCGGCGACGAGGAGGCTTTGGCTCCTGTCCATCGCGCGGACTCTGCCGTCAGGTGGTGGCGCGGCGCATTCCCCTGAACAGATCGGCATAGAAGCGGGCCTGCCCAAAGACGCCGAGGATCATCACGGCGTAGATGAGCAGCATGACGCTCGCCCCGAGCAGGACCTGCGCGAGCGGAGGGAACCCCACGCCTTCGGTCCGGTCGAACAGGCACGCCGCGCCGCCGGCGATCAGGCCGGCCAGGAAGGATCGGCTGATGGCCGGCAGGATGTCGCGCGGGGAGATCGGGCCGCCATGCGTGCTCCAGACGATGTGCGGCACGAACCAGACCACCATCGCAATCGAATAGGCCGTCGCCACGCCTCGCGGCCCGAATGGCAGGCCGATACTGCACGCGACCACCACGACGATCGCCACCACGAAAGTGATCCGCAGGTTGCGATCCTGTCGGCCGATCGCCAGCAGCAGCCAGCCGAATGGGTTGATCAGGCTGAAGACCAGGACCGTCGGTGTCAGCAGGCGGAAGATGATGGCGGCTTCCATCCATCTGGGACCGAACAGAACGAGGAAGATCGGCTCGGCGAACAGGCACAGGAACAGGGTCAGCGGCACCGACATCGAGGCGAGCAGCGCATAGCCCTTGAGAAAATAGGCCCTGAGCCGCGCTGGCTCGTCCTGCAGCCGGGCGAGCGCCGAGAAGGCGACGCCGCCGACAGCGTTACTCAGATTGTCGATCGGCACCGAGATCAGCTGATAGGCGCGTCCGTAATTGCCGAGCGCCTCGGCGCCCCAGAAGCGCCCGACCAGCACCTTCTCGAGATTGAAGCCGATATAGGCCACGATGGTGTTGAAGGTGACGGTGCCGCCGACCCGGAGCATCGGCACGACTTCCGCGAAGCTGAAGCGCCGGCTCGGCAGCCAGCGCGTCGCGACCCACATGCCCGTGGTGGTGCCGAGCTGGGTGAAGAAGGTCGCCCCGACCAGCGCCCAGTAGCGGTAGCCGGCCAGCGCGATGGCGACACCGCAGGCCAGGCCAAGGAGCTGCCCGGAAAACTCGACTATGGCGAGGGCCCCGTAGCGCATCTCGCGTTGCAGGATGGCCAGGTGCTGCACGCTGGCGGCGCCCAGGATGAAGCCCGGCGCGAGCAGGATCGTCAGCCAGAAGAGCCTTGGCTCGTCATAGAAGGCGACCAGGACCGGAGCGAGCAGGCAACAGAGCGCGGCGAACAGGGTGCCGATCAGCATGTTGACCCAGAACAGCGTCGACATCTGAACGACAGAGATCGTCCGCGCCTGCACCGCCGCGGTCGACAGTCCCGCGGAAGCGAACATCGCCATCATGCCGGTGATCGCCGTCGCCATCGCGACCAGGCCGAACTCGCTCGGATCGAGCAGTCGCGCGAGCACCACCATGAAGGCCAGTCGCATCAGGACGCTCACACCCTGTCCGAGCAGCTTGGCCATGCCGCTCCGGATCGTCCTGTGCCGCAGATCATCCATGTCGCTGGTTGTCCATGACGCCTGTGCTCCTCGATCGCAGGGCGAAGCCGATCGCGGGGATTGTAGTGGCAAGCTCTCGTTCCTCAGGCTCCGCCCTCCGGCGAACGCCCTACGCCTTGCGGCCAGTCGAGACCCGATCTCGGCGTAGGGATGCGTTTGGATACAGACCGAAGGAGTAGAGCCGTCCCCCAACGGCCAGGCAGTGTCAGAGACGGGGTCGACCTAGGCTGAACCGAGCTTCCCCGCCCCGGAAAATCCTCTCGCGGATACGGGAACCGGGGCCTGGATCACGAGGGGGGAATGGGCATGAAGGTGCTTGTCACGGGCCATCGGGGGTATATCGGCACGGTCATGGTGCCGATGCTGCTGGCGGCCGGTCACTCGGTCAGCGGCTGCGACGCTGATCTCTACGCCGAATGCAGCTACGCACCGGGCGGCGCGATCGCGGCCATACCGGAGCTTCGCAAGGATGTGCGCGATGTCACGGTCGGCGAGCTTCGCGGTTTCGATGCCGTGATCCATCTGGCGGCGCTGTCCAATGATCCGCTCAGCGACTTGAGCCCGGAGCTGACCTTCGACATCAATCACAGGGCCAGCGTGCGTCTCGCGACTTTGGCCAAGGAGGCCGGCGTGCGTCGCTTCCTGTTCGCCTCTTCCTGCAGCAATTATGGCAAGGCAGGCGGCGAATTGGTCGACGAGACGGCGCCTCTCCAGCCGGTCACCGCCTATGGCAGGTCGAAGGTGCTGGCCGAGCAGGACATCGGCCGGCTCGCCGACCGCCGCTTCTGCCCGGTCTATTTCCGCCCCGCGACAGCCTATGGCCTGTCGCCGCGCCTGCGCTTCGACATCGTGCTCAACAATCTCGTCGCCTGGGCCGTGACGGGCGGCGTCATTCACCTGAAGTCGGACGGCACCCCGTGGCGCCCCGTCGTGCATATCGAGGACATCGCCGCGGCCTTCCTGGCGGGCCTGACAGCGCGCGAGGAAGACGTTCGCAACCAGGCATTCAATGTCGGCCGGACCGACCAAAACTACCGCATCCGGGATCTGGCCACGATCGTCGCCGAGATCGTCCCCGGTTGCCGGCTCGAGATGGCAGCCGACGCGGGCCCCGACACACGGTCCTATCGGGTGTCGTTTGAGAAGATCCGGCAGCTGCTACCGGATTTCGCGCCGCAGTGGGATGCGCGGCGCGGCGCGGAGCAGCTCTGCGCTGCCTATCGGTCATCGGCGCAGGCTCTGCTGGGCTTCGAGGGTCCCCGCTATCAGCGGATCGGCCATATCCGCAAGCTGATGGCGAGCGGTGTGCTCGGAGCCGATCTGCGTCATCGCGTGCCGGCGACGCAAGGCGATGTCCTGGCTGTGACATGACCTCTCGTTTGGAGGACCTATCGCCTCCCGGAGCCCTTCTGGGCGCGGTGAACGCGGAAGCGATCGGTGTCGAGATTTATGGCCTGATCGCCGAGCTGTTCCCCATATGCCGGAGCGTCGCCGGGGATGGCGTGCGCGAAACGCTGCGGCGGATGCAGCGAGCAATTCCGCTCACCATTCATGAGGTTCCGACGGGAACGCAGGTCTTCGACTGGACGATCCCTCGGGAATGGAACATCCGCGAGGCCTATATCCGGAACGAGGCTGGCGAGCGGGTCGTCGATTTTCGACACAACAACCTGCACGTCATGAACTACAGCGTGGCGGTACGAGCCACTCTGGAGCTTGCCGAGCTGCGGAAGCATATTTTCACGCTCCCCGAGCAGCCGGACGTGATCCCCTATCGAAAGTCCTACTACGAGCCGGCCTGGGGTTTCTGCATGACGCATCGCGCAATGCTGGCCCTGCCGGAGGGACGCTATGAAGTGGTCATCGACGCCAGCCATGATGACGGCAGCCTGAGCTATGGCGAATACCTGCATCGCGGGGCGCTGGAGGACGAGGTGCTGCTGTCGGCGCATATCTGTCATCCCTCGCTCGCCAACGACAATTGCTCGGGACTGGCGCTGCTCGCTCTGCTGGGCAAGCGGATTTCCAGAATGCAGACGCGCTACAGCTATCGCTTCGTCTTCGCTCCGACGACCATCGGCGCCATAGCCTGGCTCGCCCGCAATCAGCACGAGACAAGCCGCGTCAAGCACGGCCTGGTCGTTACCTGTGTCGGCGACGGTGGCGGACCCACCTACAAGAAGAGCCGGCGGGGAAATGCATTCATCGATCGCGTCGCCGCCCATGTGCTGCGCCACGCGGCCCGATCGCCGGTTGTGCTCGACTTCAGCCCGATCGGCTATGACGAGCGGCAATATGGTTCGCCCGGTTTCGATCTGCCGGTCGGCGTGTTCCAGCGCAGCCTGTTCGGGACCTTTCCCGAATATCACACCTCGGCCGACAATCTCGAATTCGTGCGGCCGGAGCATCTCGCTTCATCCTATCGGATGATTGGCGACATCCTCGACGTCCTGGAGCAGGACTTCCGGCCGCGAAGCACCTGCATGCATGGCGAGCCGCAATTGGGGCGGCATGGACTCTTCGAGCGTGAATCCCCGGGCGGCGCCGGCGCGGCGAGCAATCTGGCGATGCTCTGGGTGTTGAGCGGTGCCGATGGCCAGACATCCCTATTCGAAATCGCCGAGCGCGCGGATCTGCCGTTCGCGGATTTGTTGGCCGCCGCCCGCCGCCTGCAGGCCCATGGACTTCTGGAAGCTGACGGCGCGGCGCCGATTGTCAGCGCTTGAGCGGCCTTTCCCTCACCTGTTTCGGCGAGATCAGCACCAGCTCGCGGGGAGCATTCGACGAACGGTCGCGGTCATCGATCCGACGCCCGGGCGAGGCTCGTTCCGGATCAGATAGTCGAGCGGTGGCAGGAGCGTCGATGACCAGGATCGGCTCGCCACATAGCGAAACAGGCCGGCTGCGTTGCGGATCTCGCCCCGGCAGAGATGGCTCAAGCCGGACCAATAGGCACGACCGACCAACCCGCGCGCCGCCAGCCGCGCAAGCCGCGCAGCTTCGGGATGGGTGGCCCCTTCATGCGTAAAGAACCATGTGAACGCCGCCTCGTAGGCAAGAATCTGCAGACTTCGGTTGCGGCGGACAATGGCCGATCGCTCGAGCTCGTGCGCCCGCATAAAGAGCTGCGGGGTCCGCGTCCGGGCTATGAGCCCTCCCTGCAGGGTGAGGCGCATCATCAATTCGAAGTCGTCAGATTGGTCCAGCGCCGCGCAATAGTGTCCCGCCCGCTTCTGGGCCGAGGTTCGTACCACGGCGGAGCAACTGCGAACCGAATAGAGGCCCGTGCGGCAAAACTGTTCGAGCAGGTTCAGCGCCGGCATGATCTGCCAGTCGACGGGCCCCGCGGTCATCGGTCGCCTTTTTACGGGCTTCGTTGCCGCGAGCTCTCCAAACGCCAGCGTCACATCCGGGTTCTGTTCCAGCACCGACAGGGCTCTCGGCAGGGATCCCTGGGTCAGCAGATCGTCCGCGCAGAGGATCATGAAATAGTCTGAGGACGCCCAGTCGATGGCCTCGTTGAACGATGCCTGGTGACCGAGATTGGTCGCGTGCTGCACGAATGTGACCCGGCGATCTCTAGAGGCCAGCTGGCGCGCGATCGCCGCGCTGTTGTCGTCCGAGGCATTGTCGAGGATGAGGACGCGCAGCGCAGCGACATCCTGCGTCAGCACGCTCTCGACGCACTCGCGAAGATACCGACCATAGTTGTAGTTGGGTATGGCGACGTCGATGCTGGCCATGGCTTCCTGCTCAGGCATGGAAGAAATCCAGATCATCGCACTCTGGACGGCCCGGCTTCCGGGCAGCAAGCCGGCCGAAAGCCGTAGATACCGGCGCCTCTGGACGGAGCTTGATCTGTCCCCATCCGAAAGGCGTAGCGAGCAGCCTCCGGCCCCTCCTCAGAACGTCTGAGGCGACCTTCTCCCGGTTCTTGATATGTTCCTAGTACAACCTGTGGGCGAGTTCTCCGCAATTCAGCCTGTACCGAGGTGACTGGGGATGGAGGGGGTTCGATGACAAAGTCTTTCGGATCGACGCCCGGGGGGCGCGACGTTCTGGGGACGTGCCGCCTTTGTGGCGCCGACCTGCATCACGTCTTCGTCGATCTCGGCATGTCGCCGCTCTGCGAGAGCTTCGTTGCGGCGGACAGGATCGACGAAGGCGAGGTCACCTACCCGCTTCGGGTCCTAGCCTGTGAATTCTGCTTCCTGGTTCAGCTCAAGGCCTATGTCAGGCCTGACGCGATCTTCGACGACTATGCGTATCATTCGTCCTATTCGTCGAGCTGGGTTGCGCATGCGAAGGCTTATTGCGAGGCGATCACGCAGCGACTGCAACTGAACGCGCGAAGCTCCGTCGTCGAGATTGCCAGCAATGATGGCTATCTGCTGCAGCATTTCGGCCCTCTCGGCGTTCCGGCGCGGGGAATCGAACCGGCCGCCAATGTCGCCGCGATCGCGATCGAAAAGGGCATCGAGACGCGGATCGATTTCTTCGGCGCGGATCTGGCTGAGGAAATGGCGGCGGAAGGTCAGCAGGCGGATCTGATCATCGGCAACAACGTGCTGGCCCAGGTCCCGGACCTCAATGATTTCGTCGAAGGCATGCGGATCCTGCTGAAGCCCGAGGGGGTGATAACGCTGGAATTTCCGCATCTGGCCCGCCTCATTGCCGAGACCCAGTTCGACACGATCTACCACGAGCACTTCTCGTACTTCTCCCTGCTGACGATCGAGCAGATCGCGGCCCGGCATCAGCTGCGGCTGATCGATGTCGAGGAACTGACGACGCATGGCGGATCCCTGCGGGTCTACCTGGTCCACGCGTCCTCGACGCGACCCCAGCATCCTGCCGTCCCGGCGCTGCTCGCCATCGAGCGGGCGCAGGGGCTGGACCGCGTCGCCACCGATTCCGATTTTGCCGAGCGGGTTGTGGCGACCAAGCGCGGGCTGCTGTCGCTGCTGATCGAGCTGAAGAACCAGGGCAAGACGATCTGCGGCTATGGCGCGCCGGGAAAGGGCAACACCCTTCTCAACTATTGCGGCATCGGCACGGACTTCCTGGAGTTCACGGTGGACCGCAATCCCTTCAAGCACGGCCAGCTCACGCCGGGGATGCGCATACCGATCCTGCCTCCGGAGGCGATCGAGATCGCCAGGCCGGACTATGTCCTCATCCTGCCCTGGAACCTGAAGGACGAGATCATGACGCAGATGGCTCACATCGCGGCATGGGGCGGCCGCTTCATCGTGCCGATCCCGGAGCCCCGCATCGTCACGCCAAGGATCGAGCGAAAGGGGATGGCATCATGAAGGTCGTTCTGTTCTGCGGCGGGCTCGGGACGCGCATCCGCGAATATCCCGAGAGCATCCCCAAGCCGATGATCCCGATCGGCCAGCAGCCGATCCTCTGGCACCTGATGAACTACTACAGCCAGTACGGGCACACCGATTTCGTGCTCTGTACCGGCTACAAGGCGAATGTCATCAAGGACTTCTTCCTGAACTATCGGCCGCAGGCCTATGCGGATTGCGTCGTCTCGGACTTCGGCGCCAAGGTCGAGATGCTGGGCACGCCGGAGCAGGATTGGCGCGTGGCGCTGATCGATACCGGGATGTGGCGCAATATCGGCGAGCGGCTGCTGGCGGTTCGCGACCACGTCCGCAACGAGGAGATTTTCCTCGCCAATTACAGCGACGGCCTCAGCGACGTGGATCTGACCGAAATGATCGCGCGGTTCCGCGCGAGCGGTAAACTCGCCTGCTTCCTGGCGGTGCGCCCGCAGCTCAGTTTCCATTTTGCCGATATCGCCGGCGACGGGGCGGTCAAGGGTTTCGCCACTTCCGATCGCTCGGATCTCTGGATCAATGGCGGCTTCTTCCTGTTCAGGCCCGGCATCTTCGACTTTGTCCGCGAGGGTGAGGAGCTGGTGCTCGAGCCTTTCGCGAGGCTGATCGAGGCGGGAGAGCTGATGGCCTACAAATATGAGGGCTTCTGGCGCGCCATGGACACGTTGAAGGACCGCCAGGTCCTGGAGGAGATGGTCGAGCAGGGGCGGATGCCATGGCGGCAGGCGGAACGCGCCGGATCGACCACGCCGCTGGCGATCTCCGCCTCATGAGGCCTCTCACCCTCGCCGCGCCAGGCGATCGGCTGTCGATACTGTGCCTCGGCGCCCATTCGGATGACATCGAGATCGGCGCGGGCGGCACGCTGCTGACCCTGATCGCTAGGGGAGTCCGGCTCGACGTTGCGTGGTGCGTGCTGAGCGCCCCCGGCGAGCGGGCGCGCGAGGCGCAACGGTCGGCCGATGCCTTTCTGGCGGGTGCCATGCAGGCCGAGGTTCGGTGTGCCGCCTTCGCGGATGGGCTCTTCCCGGAGCAGGGCGCCGCCATGAAGGCGTGGATGGAGGATTTGAAGCGCCACGTAACGCCGGACGTCATCCTGACCCATCGCCGCGATGATGCGCATCAGGATCACCGCACCGTCTCGCGACTGACCTGGAACGTGTTCCGCGATCACCTGATCCTCGAATACGAAATCCCCAAATGGGACGGCGATCTGGGGCGGCCCAATCTCTATGTGCCGTTCGGCGAAGCGGAGATGGGCCGCAAGGTGGCGTTTCTTGACGAGCACTTCGCCTCGCAGCGCTCGAAAGACTGGTTCGACGAGGAGACCTTTCGCGGCTTGGCCCGGTTGCGCGGCGCGGAATGTCGCTCGACCGGGCGCTATGCCGAGGCCTTCGTGATGCGCAAGGCGACGATCGGTTAGCCGCCGAAATCTCCGTGCAGCCCCTCGGCCAAATGGATGAGCCATCTGGTCCAAAGGCCGGATACGACACGGGAACTCCCTGCCCTAGCCTCGCGTGAAAGCCTCTGTCCCACGTCTCGTTACGAGGAACGACGCATGAAATTCGCCTTCTTCGTCTATCCGCATCTGGGCGGCACCTTCACGGTCTTTCGCCATCTGCGCATGGGGCTAGCAGCCTTCGGCATCGACGTTCGCTGGCTCGGAATCGGACCGGCAGCGCATGCGGCAGCGAGGCATCCGGACTGGCAGGCGGAACGGGAGACCGGCGCGGTCTGCGGCCTGCCCGGCGACGACGAGCCGGCACTGGCGCGCGCTTTGTTCGCCGCGATCGAGAATGGCGGCTTCGACGGCGTCTTCGTCAATGTTCACGCCGACTCCGTGCAGACCAACATCGCGCGGCATCTGCCGTCGTCCCTGCTCCGCATCCTGGTGGTGCATAACATCACGCCCGGCACCTATGCCGCGGCGGCAGCCATCCGCGAGCATGTCCACGCAACGGTGTGCGTCTCGCGCCGGATCGAGGCGGATCTGATCGGACGCTACCGCTTCCGACCCCAGCGCATCGTCACGGTCCCCAACGCGGCCGATTTCCTGCCGGTCCCGGCTCGGGCGCCGCGCGCCGATGGCCAGCCGCTTCGCATTCTCTCGCTCGGCCGCGTCGAGGATCAGGCCAAGGGCGTTCTATGGCTTCCGGATATCCTGCGGCGTCTGCCGCCTTCCGTCCGGATGACCGTCGCGGGTGACGGCCCGGACCTCGCTCGCCTCCGACAACGATGTGCGTTCCTGGGCGACCGGGTCCGGTTCGCCGGCGCCGTCCTGCCCTCCGCCGTTCCGGCCCTGATGGCGGAGCACGATATTCTGCTCGGGCCATCGCGGTTCGAGGGGTTCATGATCACGGCCGTCGAGGCGATGGCGGCCGGCTGCGTCCCGGTGATCTCGCGCATTCGCGGCGTGACCGACAGCGTGGTCACCGAGGGCGAAACGGGGCTGCTGTTTCCGGTCGGTGATATCCGCGCGGCGGCGTCCGCCATCCAACGGCTTGTTGATCACCCCGCCCTTTGGCGCACCCTGTCGCGCCGGGGCGTTGCCACGGCTCCGGATCGCTTCGGCGTCGCCCGCATGGCGGGGGACTATGCGGCCCTGCTGGATCGAATTTCCGCCGAGCCCCCTCTCGTCGCCCGGCCCTTGTCGATGGACGAATGGCAGCTGCCATCGGGTCTGCGTCCTGGCCTGCGCACGCATCTTCCCGTTCCGATCAAGAACCTGCTGCGCGGCATCCGGGAACGAGTCCGGATCCGCGACCAGACGGCGGAGCCTGCCTGATGAGCCGAGGAGGCACACAATGGCGATGGCGCTGATCTGGATCCTGGTTCTCACATCCGCCGGGGTGATCGTCGTGAGCCTTCGCCGGCCCGAGGGCGCGTATCAATATCCGTTCCTGGCGGCGGCGACCTTTCTCGGCTTCATCGCGCCGCAGCTGCCCGCGTTCGCCGAGGATCCGTTCTTTGCCGAGGGCGCCGTGGCGCGAACGGCGGCCTTCGCCACTCTCTGCCTGCTCGGCTGCGTTCTCGGCTGGCACCTGCCGCGGCCCTCGGCCTCGACAAGGCGGCCCTGGTGCTTCGACGAGCACAAGCTACTCGCCGTCGCGGCGGGACTATCGTTGATCGGCGCGTATTTCTATATGAAGATCAATAACTTGCCTTATGATATCAAGTTCTCGATCTATACGGGCCTGCCGGTCGTCTACATCTTCTTCGCGCGATTGATGCCCTATGGCTTCGCGATCGCGCTGATCTGCTTCGCCCGTCGGCCCAGCCTGCCGGGGCTCGGAGTTGTGGCCTTCGACCTGGTGGTCTATGCGGATCGCATTCTCGTCCACGGCCGGCGCAGCGAGGCCGCCGATTTCGTCTTTCTGATCGCCCTCGCCCTCTGGTTCCAGCGTCGGCTCGCGGCGCCTCGCCTGCTCTCCATTCTGTTCGTGCTCGGCGCGGCGCTCGCCCTGACCAGCACCGGCGACTATCGCTCGGTCACGACCGCGCGCGATCCCTCGCCCTGGTCGGCGCTGCTCAAGATCGATGTCGCCGCCAATTTCGAGCATCTGCTCGCCTATGGCGGCGAGGAAGTCCGCAACGCCATCAACCGGATGGAGACTGTGCGTACGACGGAGGCATACGATTTTGGCCTCAGCCACTGGAACGCGACCGCGTTCAACTATGTGCCGGCGCAGCTCCTTGGAACGCACTTCAAGGAGAGCCTGATGGTTTCGCTCGATGGCCAGATCGCGCGGGATTATGCGCCGCATCCCGGCACGACGGAGACGGGGCTGACCGACGCGTTCGCGTCGTTTTCCTATCTGGGCGCGTTGAAGTTCGTCCTGCTCGCCTATCTGATGCGGCGCCTCTATGACGCCGCGATGCGCGGCAGCACCGCCTGCCAGATCGTCTATGCCCTGTCGCTGTCGCCGTCGATGCACGCCATCACGCATCACACTCAATGGCCCTATTCCAACTGGATCCATATCGGGCTGTTCCTGCTGCCAGCGCTTCTTCTCGCCCGGACACGGACCGATGAGGTTCGGCCCGCGGCAGCGACGGTTCCCTTCTCGTCATGAACGCGCCTGCCGACCTCCGCCAGCAGCCCGCTTCGGTTCGTGTCGCCGTCGTCTTCCAGCGCTTCGGCCCCTATCATGTCAGCCGGCTCGACGCGGCGGGGCGATACATGAACCTGACCGGCATCGAACTCAGCGGGACGGACCGCACCTATGCATGGGCGAGCACGGAAGGGTTGGGCGACTTTCCGCGATTGGTGGTGTCGGCCGATATCGATGCGGAGCCGGTTCGGACCATGTATGGCAAGGTCTCGGCCGCCTTGGCCTCGGCCCAACCGGATGTTGTCGCGATTGCCGGATGGTCGCATCCCGCCGCGCTGGCCGCTCTCCTCTGGTGCTCACGCCATGGCAGGCGGGCGATCGTCATGTCGGACAGCGCCGAGCAGGATAGCCGACGTCGCCCCTGGCGCGAGTCCATCAAGCGCCAAATCGTTTCACTCTATGGCGCGGCGCTCGTCGGCGGCGAGACGCATCGGCGGTATCTGGTCGCCCTCGGCCTGCGCGAGAATGCGATCTTTGACGGCCTCGACGTCATCGATAACGCGCATTTTGCCGAAGGGGCGTCGCAGGTCCGCGCCACGGCCCCCAAGAGCCGGAAGCAACTCGGCCTGCCCGGTCGCTACTTCCTGGTTTCCAGCCGGATGATCGCGAAGAAGAACCTCTTTGCGGTCCTTGAGGCCTATCGCGACTATCGCGACATGGCCGGCGGCCTCCCCTGGGATCTCGTCATGCTCGGCGATGGCAGGCTGTTGACGGATCTCCGGGCCACGGTGGCAGAGCTGGGATTGTCTGCCCAAGTGCATTTTCCCGGCTTCCGGCAATATGCCGATTTGCCAGCCTATTACGGCCTCGCCGGCGCTTTCATCCTGGCGAGCAGCACCGAGCAATGGGGTCTGGTGGTGAACGAAGCCATGGCGGCAGGGTTGCCGGTTCTGGTTTCGGCGCGCTGCGGCTGCTGCGACGAACTCGTGCGCCATGGGATAAACGGTTACCGGTTCGATCCCGGCGATCCCGGGGAGTTGGCGCGGCATATGTGGCGGGTCGCCGCCGATCCCGCACTAGCGCTCGTCATGGCGCAGGCCGGGCAGTCGGCGATCGCCGAGTGGTCGCCGGAACGGTTCGCCAACAACCTCCGACGGGCGGTGGATCACGCCATGGCAACTCCGCCTCGGACAGGCGCGCTGGCGCGGGCAGTCGTCGGCGCGATGATGTTCCGGCGCGAGCGAGCCGACGATTGAGCTTCAGGGAATGCCCGATGTGACGGACGCGGCGCGCGGGCTCGCTCGCATGCCGGATCTGCGGGGCTCTATCCTGTGAGGCGCAGCAGAAGCGTGCGCCAGGCCTCGCCATAGCGTTCGATCGTCATGGTCTCGACCCGCTGCCTCGCGGCTCGTCCCATCCGCAGGCGGAGATCGGGATTCTGGATCAGCCGTTCGATGGAGACCTTCATTGCGTCGACGTCCCCGCAGGCATGAATGTAGCCTTCCAAGCCGTCTCGGACCGGCGTTCCGCTGTTGGGCGTGGTGACAACAGGCAGTCCCGTCGCCATCGCCTCCATAACCGTCCCGGCGGAGCCTTCGCAGGCCGAGGGGAACAGGAAGATGTCGAACGATTCCAGCCACGACCGCACGCCGTCGGCCGGCACGCCGCCGGTGAGCTGCACCCTTCCACGGTATGGAGCCAGCCTTTCGGGAAGCAGCGAGACCGGGCCGACCATGGTGAAGCGCGCGATTTCGGGATCGAAGCTTCTGGCGATTTCGAGAAAGGCCGGCGCTCCCTTGCGCAGCGACACGCCGCCGACAAAGCCGACCCGAACCGGGCCGCGTCTGGCGCTCCGGTCAAGGAACCGAAAAGTGGCTAGGTCGATCGGATAGGGAAGGACCGAGACCCTTTCGCTCCCGACGCCCGCCTGTAGCAGCCCCTCGCGCACGTAGTCGGAGGCGCATGTGACATGGTCGGCCAGATCCCAGGTGCGCCGCTCGATATCCCGCATGATGGCGGCGCCCTTCGAAGCGGCGGAATTCTCCCAACCGGGCCAGAGCTCTGCCTGACGCGCCTCCTGCCGGATCTGCTCGTCGATGGGCGCGATGATCTGGTCGGCGACGACGGCGAGCCCTTGTCGCCGGGCCACTTCGCAGAGCAGCGGATCGAGGTTGCGGACGAAGCCGACCAGGGCGTCGGCGCCGTGCCAGCCGGCATCCAGCACCTGCCGCGTCATGGCTCGCGAGCGGCGGACGTAGATTTCCTCCGGCAAGGTGGCCCTGCTTTCGAGCAGGCGTTCCAGCAAGGTCTGCCAGCCCGAGGTGACGACCTGGCTCCCCTCGAGTCCGACGCAGCGACGGCCGGCCAGACGGCGTCCCGTGCCGGCCGAGATCGACGCCATCGCGAGGCCGAACAGCGCCTGCAGCGAGTTCGGCTGGATGAACCAGTCGGTATGCATGGTGCCGAGAATACCGGCCGAGCGCAGCGCCAGCGGCAGCGCATAGCGGAGACGCGCGCCGTCCTGAATGACGGCGACGTTCAGGTCGGGCCGCTTCGCCGCGATCCTGCCCGTGCTGACGGATCGGCTGTCTGCGGTGTCGATGGTCATGCGAGGTCGACCGTCGCAGGGCGTGCGGCGAGGCCGAGGAGCCATCGATACACGCTTTCCATGTCGCCGGCCGCCCGGGACCAGGTGTAGCGCTCCTGGATGAGGGCTGCCCCCAGCATTCCGACTTCCAGCCGGCGCGTCATCGGCATGGCGAACAACTCGCGCAATCCCGTTGCGATGCTGTCCGGCTCCGGCAGGATGCGGATCGCCCCTGCCCTTGCAAAACCCTCAGGCAGGTTGCATTGCGGCGTCATCAGCACCGGCAGGCGGGCCGCCCAGGCTTCGAGCACGGCGATGGGCAGCCCTTCGCTGAGCGACGGCAGCACGAAGGCGTCGGCGGCGGCGAGGCTGCGAGCTTTCTCTTCGCCGAACTGCGGCCCGACGAAATGAACGAGGCCCTCAAGTCCCAGCGTCGCCGCCATGTGCTCCAATCGGGCGCGATAATCGGGATCGCCCCAGCCGGCGATGACCAGATGCCAGGCCTTGGACGCAGCGGCATCGCGGGCGATCGCTAGGGCCTGCAGCAGGTTCGGGATGCCCTTTTGCGGCGCCAGCCGTCCGAGAAAGAGGAGGATCGAGGCGCGGCCCGGCACGCGGCTCCGCCAGAGCGGCGCGACGTTCGCCGTCGGCATGGGCGGGTGAACGCCGTTCGGCACGACGCAGACCGGGTTGGTCAGCCCTATGGCCCGGATCGAGGCCAACTCGGCCTCGCAGAGCGCATGCAGGCAGGACGCCCCGCGGAGATGACGCATCTCATAGGCAAAGCCGGCAAGCCGCTTCTTCCAGCGCCGATGCGCCAGCGCCCAGCGGTCCAGCTGGCCATGCGGCGTGACGATATAGGGCGCCTTCCGGGCCGCCGCCCATCGTGGGGCGGCGACGGAAGGATACATCCAGAGCCCGTGCACATGCAGCAGATCGGCGCTGCTGGCGCGAAGCGCCCGGTCGAGGGCGGGCGAATAGCCGAAGGATGGGAAGCCGCGCGTCGGAAACGCCTGCGCCGGGACGCCGCCGCGTTCGAGGTCCTGCGCGGCGGAGACGGGGTGTTGGAGGCCGAAAACGTCGACCTCGATACCCGGCCGGGATCGCAGCGCCGGCGCCAGGCCGGCGACCGCTTCGAAGATGCCGCCCGAAGCCCGCGAGAGCCGTCCCATGACCATGGCGACGTGGATCGGGGCATCAGACCTCGCGGCCTGCGAGTGCGGCGTCGCGCGGGATAGATAATCCAGATCGCTCATATCGCCCTCCCCGGTTTCCTAGGGACCGCCAGTCCGCAAGGCGCGCGGGCTGTCCAGATCCGAGAGATGGCGGTCGACCTCGAGGATATCGCCCGGAATCAGGCGGTCCCGGTCGGTGACGATGATCGTTTCGGTGCCGGTCGCTGTGCGGCGAACCACGGCAAAGGTCGCGTCCGGCAGCGCCTTGACGCCGCCGGACTCCAGATCGTCGCTCGCGGCGCCGATGCTGGCGGCGAGCGACGCGATCTTCTGCTCGCTCCGGGCGGCGGCCAACTCGATCAGCCGCAGCGCCATGGCGTTCTCGGCGGCGCGGCCTTCCTTCAGCGCCGCGATGCGTTGATCGACTTCGAGGCTGCCGTGTCGGGCGCGCGCCAGGAAGCTCAACACGTCGAGCTTGTCGCGCTTCAGGGCCGAATACTGACGCTGGTTTTCCCGCAGCCTCGACAGGGCCGTCAGGCCCTGGTCGGCCAGTTGCTGCGTTGCCTCGACATCCTTCGCGATCGACTCGAGTTCGCGATCATGCAGCGTGAGGCTCTCCTGCAGCGCCGCGATCTCGTCCTCCAGCGCATGGCGCTGTGCCTCGAAGGCGGCGATCTGGGCCGCGAGCGATGTCTTGCGGACCTGAAACAGGGCCATCTCGGCTGTCACCATGTCGACGGGCGCGCCGGACGCGGTCAGGCCCGTCGCGTCGAATTCGTCGCCGGCAATCTCCGCCTGCAAGCGCGCCCGCTCGACCCGCTGCGACAAGCGGGAGAGCTTCTCGTCGGCAAAGCTCTGCCGGAGCGTCAGGAGCTGGAGCGCGGCGCCGGTGACGGGAGCCTGCGGACGGCGCAGGCCGCCGCCGAGCGCCACCAGTTCGAGAACGATCATGCCGGGCCGAAATTCATAGCGGCCGGGCGACTGGACGTCGCCGGTGACGAAGACGGGCGCATGGCCGATGATTTCGAGGCTGACGGTGTGATCGGCCGGGACGCGCCCGGCGAGCCCGGTCGTCAAACGCTCGGCCGCCTGTTCCTGGGTCAAATTCAGCATCATCACGCGGCCGAGGCGCGGAAAGCCGATGGAGCCGTCCGCCGCGAGGGTGAACTTACCGCCGAGTTCCGGCTCTCCGAAGATGGAAACCTGCAGGATGTCACCGACGCCGAGCCGATAGGTCTCCGCCGCCATCCCGACGCTGGCGTGAATCGTCAGCAGGATGGTGGCCAGCAGGGACGCCCATAACATCCCGGCGCGCAGCATTCGGCGAATCCAGATTTGGCTCTGCCGCATCGTCATGCCTCGCGCATTTGAACTACCGGGCTGTCGCTGGCCGCCGGCGGTCGTGCTGGCGGCGTGGCGGGCGCGCGTCCGACACTCCCCGGTCGTTCGAAGCTGCGATGGACGCGCATCGAGACCCGGTTGAGCACCAGCGCCCGCACGGTCTGGCCGCAAAAGGCCAGCCGCTCGATCGAGGCCGTGACGCTTTCAAAAGGCGTCCAGCCCCAACGGGCGACGAAAAGCACCGCATCGGCGTGAGCGCCGATCTGCGCAGCGTCCGACGAGGCGAGGATCGCCGGCGTGTCGAGGATCACTGCGTCGAAACGATCCCGAAGCGCCGCGATCAGCATGGCGAGGCGCTTGTCGGCGAGAAGGCTCGGCTTCTCCTCCTCCATGCCGCGCGCGATGATCAGCTGCAGCGGGGTCTCGGGATCGGGGACAACGACCTGCTCTAGGTCGAGGTCGCCGGACAGGTAGGCGGCCAGGCCCCGGTGGTCGTCCGCCGTCGCGGCGCCCGCCATGAGGGCGACGGACTGGCCGTGTAGATCGGCGTCGACCAGCACGACTGACCGGCCCGATCGCGCCATGGAGCGCGCCAGCGAAAGCGCCAGCGTCGTCTTCCCCTCGCCCGGCAGCGCCGATGTCACCATCAACACGCCGGCGCGGCGCATGGCTGGCGACAGCCGCAGCATCCATTGCAGCGTCGCGAACGCCTCGGCGAAGGCGGAGCGCGGGTCCTGGACGATCTGGCTGGCCGGCTCGCGGCCGGCGCGGCGCGGCAGGGTCGGGATGGTTGCGAGGACGGGGACGCCGGTCGCCGCCTCCAGCGCATGGCGAGACCGTACGCGCGGATCGAGCCGCCCCAGCAGCAGGGCGAGGCAGACTCCGACGCCCGCGCCCGACAGCAGGCCGAGCAGCATCGTCGGGAGCAGGCGCGGATTGGAGGGACGTGCGGGGACGGTCGCCTCGGAAATCAGCCGGACGCCCGGATCGGTGAGTTCCTTGCGATCGCCGATCTGCTTGGCGCGGCCGAGCAGGCTTTCATAGACGGCCCGATCGGCGTTCGCCTCGCGGACGAGCCCCTCAAGCTTCACCCGGGCCGTGTCGGACCCGCCATAATCGGCTTCGGCCGCCCGCAGCTGTCCCTCGATCGAGGTCACGCGCCGGGCGGCAGTGTCGATCTCGTTGCGGAGGCTGACGAGGATATGCTCGACCTCGCGGTCGATCTGCTGCCGGACCGTCTGCAGTTCCGAGGTGAGCACCGGGATTTCGACGCTCTGCGAGGCGCCCGTATCCCGCAGCACCTGAAGCCGGCGCTCGAGCTGAGACTGGCTGACGCGCAATTGCTGGATGATGGGCGAGCCGAGCACGTCGCTGAAGCCGTCGAGGCCGTCCTGCCGCGTCGAAAGCAGCGCGGCGGTTCGCTCTCGCGCCTCGGCCGTCGCCTTGGCGGCGCGAGCCGTGATGAGCTCGGCGCTCAACGCGCTGACCCGCTGCGCGGCGATGGTCACGCCCCCCATCTCGAACAGGCCGGACGACGCCTTGAAGCGCTCGGCGTTCTGTTCCGCCTGCTGCAGTTTCGCGCCCAGCGTCGCCAGCCGCACCTCCAGCCAGTCGCTGACCCGGCGCGTCGCCTCGATCTGCACGTCGTCCTGATAGTCGAGATAGGCGCGGGCGTAGGCGTTGGCGACCCGCGCGGCGAGCGCTGCGTCGTCGGCGCTATAGGCGATGTAGATCGTGTAGGAACGGCCATCGTTGACGACGTCGAGATTGGCGCGCAGGCGCGCTTCCAGCGCCGATCGGGGATCCTGCTGTTTCGGCGCCGTGTTTCCTCTCAGGCGGCCGAGCCATCCAGCCATCCCGCCCCGCGCCGGCTGAGCGATACGAATCGGCGGGCCGGAAGCATTCCCTTCGAACGGCTCGCCCCCTTCGGCGGCGAGCTTGTCGATCACCCTCTGCGCCATGACGCGCGACGAGATCCGGTCGAGCTCGGTACGCAGCACGGGATTTTCTTGCGGCAGCGGCGTGACGACCTGGTCGACCGGCATGGACTGGATGCGCCGGCCATCAAGAGCGATCACCGCCTCGGCGACATAGCGCGGCGGCTGCAGCATGTAGGACAGGGCACCGATGGCGAGGCCGGCGGCGGAGCAGGCTGCGATCAGGTGGCTGCGCTGACGCAATGCCTCGAGGCCATGCAAGCCGACATCCTGCCGCCCGATGGGAGGGGAAGACTGAATCACGATGATGTCCTGGGACTGGGAGCGTCAGGCGCAGACGACGGTCGGCAGAGGCGATCGAGCGCGGGCCATGGCAGGGCCGGCGGTCGCGCGCGGAGGCGGCTCTGCCGTCGGCGGAAGGAGTTCAGGCTCCGGCGCGCGGGTCCCGGACATGGCCGCCTGGATGAGGCTGTTCAGCTTGAATGCGACCTCGGTCCGGTTATGGGCTCCGAGCTTCCGCATGATGCTGCGGATATGCACCTTGATCGTGCTTTCGCGCAGGTCGAGCTCGTAGGCGATGATCTTGTTGGCCTTGCCCCGGCGGATCGCTTCCGCCACCGCCGCCTGGCGCGGCGTCAGCAGGTCGGCGAGCGGATCGACGGGCGGGCCCCTGAACTCCGGCGCCAAGATCTCGTCCCGCGCGGCCATCAGGCAGTTGGCAGGCACGAACAGGCCGCCTGCCCTTGCCAGATTGACGATCTCGATCGCGATGCCGAGCCCGACGCTGGTCGGAATGTAGCCTCGCGCGCCCCGGTCCAGCGCCTGAAGGATATGGGCGGCGCTTTCGCCGTCGGCGAGGACGATCGTCGGGATTTGCGGGAAGGCCTGCGCCAGATCGTCGAGCGCCATCGCCACCTGGGGCTCGTCGGCGCGCTGGCTGCCGATGCTGAGAAGAATGGCGGAAACCTGCGCATGGACGGCGGTGGCCCGGCTCCATTCGGCCACGGTACCAAAGGTGAGGATTTCCAGATCGTGCCGACCGCCCTGCAGGCCGCGCGCCAGACATTCCCTGTCGAGAACGCGACGATCGATCAGCGCAATGGCGGTGCAGGAGTCGCGCTCGACGGGCGTGTTTTCACGGTCTAGCTGAATGGCATCGGCATTCCACATTTCCGGCTCCCTTCGGTCACCAGATGAAGAATTGATCGTCCTGCTTATGCGTGTATAATGACGTTATACAACCGAATTGAGTATTTCCACAACTCTAGGTTGTATTTTTACATTTTTTCTAGTTTTGTGTGTTGCCTCTATTGGGCCCGGCTGCCTGCGTCTTTTTGCGCGCGGCGGCGCCTATCGGATCGACGGAACGTCGCAACCGGGCATGTCGTCTTCGGGCCGGACGGATTTCACTTCCTCCGAAATGGCGAGCGAGCCGGGTTCCGCTTCGACGCGGCGGCCGATCGTCAGAACGCGTCGGGTCGCGGGTGCTGGCGGCGCCATTCGGCCGGGTCGATGAAGCGACCCTGCCAGAGGCCACGCCTGGCGAGACGGGCGGCACTCTCTGGCGCCGCGTAGTCGCCCTCGCCTCGCCCGGCGAAATTGATCGCAAGGCCCTGCCGCACCAGCACTTCGCCGATATCGCCGACATCCTTGACGCGGCATGTCGCGACGGCCCGGCCGTAGCGGTCATTGGCCCGGGGCGAACAGCTCAGCTCGCCCTGCGCCACCAACTCGCGCAGCGCCTTGCGGGCGGCCTCGCCGCAGCGCCACGGCTTCCCGGCAGCATCCTCGCAGGTCTGGTGCAGTTCGGGCGCATCGATGCCCGCGAGCCGGAATTCCTTGCCGCCAAATGCCAGCGAATCTCCGTCGCGCACGACGACGCGCGTGCCGTCGCTCGCCCGGATCTCACGAAGATGCTGGTCCACATATCCGATGGCCAGGAGGCCTGCGATGAGCAGGAAGAGGAAGATCAGGGGCGGCGCCTTGCGGCCGCGCCGGGGACGGGGACGAATCATGCCCGCAATCTAGCGAGCGGCGGGCTCCGAAAGAAAGGAGATCGGCCGCTGGCTCGGATCAGGCGCGCGCCTTCGGCTTGGCTGCGGTCTTCTTCTTCAGCTCCGGCTTGGGCTCGGCTTCCTCGGCGGCTTCCTTGGCGAGGCGCAGCTGGCGCAGCCGCGCCGTCTTCGCGGCCTGTGAGGCGACGCGATCGCGCTCGCCCGCCATCACGGCCGCCTCGCCGCTGCGAAGCTTCTCGGCCTTCTTGAAGCGCTCTTCCGCGCGGGCCTTGGCCGCATCCTTCGTGTCGCTGGGAGACATTGCCTTCCTTTCGCGCCCGCTGGCGGCTTTCGGCAACTGGATCGTCAATCCGGGAACGAGACGAGGCGGATCGGCGAGCCAACGGGCTCGCCTATTGTCATACTCTATCAGCTTTGCCGGGAAGATGTGGACGACGCCGCGGCGATCTCACTTCTTTGAGCGGCGAAGGGATTCGATCGGCGTGGCGGCAATTCCGGACTTCTCGGCGATCGCGCGATCCTGCGCCTCGAGGAAGTCGCGAGCGGGTCCGTCGCCTTCGAGACCACCCAGGATGTCGCCGGGAACGCGACGGTTGGAGCGCTGGCTTCCATCCTCATAAGAGACGTCGAACAGCACGAATTCTGCGCGGGCAGCTGGCTTCTTCGCCATGGGAAAAACTCCAGACAGTATGGCGCCGGCAACAGGGATGCGATCCCCGGCCGGGCCGAAAACAAAAAAGGGTCCGGCGTCGAAACGCCGGACCCTGTAACCCGAACTGGTGGGTTCAAGCTTCCTGCAGGTTCGCAGCCGCCGACTTTCCGCTGCGGCGGTCGGCCTCGATGTCGAAGCTCAGCTTCTGGCCTTCGACCAGGCCGCGCATGCCGGCGCGCTCAACGGCGCTGATGTGAACGAACACGTCCGGGCCACCGCCGTCCTGCTGAATGAAACCAAAACCCTTTTGGCCGTTGAAAAACTTTACGGTACCGGTTGCCATGTCTCGTGTCCTTTGTGCATGCCTTGGCTATGGCTACGCGACTCCCGCGTCAGCCAATCCGAGTTCCAGCGATGTCTTGGGACGAGCCTCGAAGGGCGAATATCAAGGCAGAGCCAAATATCGAACGTGATCTATATAGGTCGAGAAGTCCCAAATCACAAATCCATCCTTTGCCGGCTGCCGGGAAAACTCGCTGTTTCAGGGGGCAAACCGCGTAGCAGGCAAGTTTCCATCGCCAGATCCACATAAGCGCCGACGCCGGCGCCGCGCCCTATCCGAGGAATATCCATGCAGCCGTCGAAAGATATTGAGCGCCTGATCGAGATCATGGCGGCCTTGCGCGATCCCGTGACGGGTTGTTCATGGGACAAGGTTCAGGATTTCAAGTCGATCGCTCCCTACACCATCGAGGAAGCCTACGAGGTCGCCGATGCGATCGAGCGGGGCGATCTCGTCGATCTGGAGGAGGAGCTCGGCGATCTCCTGCTGCAGGTGGTTTATCACGCCCGCATGGCGGAGGAGATCGGCGCCTTCTCCTTCGGCGAGGTCGTCATGGCCATCACGACGAAGATGATCCGCCGCCACCCGCATGTGTTCGGCAGCGAGGAAGCGCGCAGCGCCGGCGCCGCAAAGGGTTTCTGGGAGGCGATCAAGGCGGAGGAGAAGCGCGAGCGCGCCGAAAAGCGACGTCGCGCCGGCCAGCTCGACGCCGCCTCCGCGAGCCTGCTCGACGATGTCCCGGCCGGCATGACGACGCTGGCGCGCGCGGTGAAGCTGCAGCGCAAGGCCGGCACGGTCGGGTTCGACTGGAACGATCCGCGCGCCGTGCTCGACAAGATCAAGGAGGAGATCGGCGAGATAGAGCAGGAGCTGGATCGCACCGAGGTCTCGCCCGCCCGTGTCCAGGACGAAATCGGCGACCTGCTGTTCGCCGTCGCCAACCTCGCGCGCCACGCCGATGTCGATCCGGACGCCGCGCTCCGCGGCACCAACGACAAGTTCGGCCGCCGTTTCCGCCATATCGAGAGCCGCCTGGCGGCCGAGGGGCGCACGCCCGCCGAGGCGAGCCTGGACGAGATGGAGGCGCTGTGGGTCGAAGCCAAGACGCAGCCGCCGAAGCCGGCCAAGGACGCCGGAACCGAATAGGGAATTTGGGCTGACTAGTCGGGCCGTTCAGCCCCTCTTGGAAGCGCTGAACGGCTTGAGCTTGTTGGCGGATCGCGTTCGCTTCACGCGAACCGGCACTGACGGCACTCGAAAGTATTGTCAGTTCTTGCCCATCGGATCCCAGGCCTGGGTCGGGCCCTTCGCCGCAGCCTTCTCGGAGGAAGGCTGAAGCCTGGCGCCCGGGAACTCGCGGTGGAAGCTCTGCTCGTGCTTCTCCGGGACGCGGATGGTAGCGACGGTCCGGCCATCCTCCTCGTCGGCGCGGGAAAGCACTTCGCCCAGCTCGTAGAGCCGGTGCAGCTTGGCCAGCGCCGCGCCTGAGAGCGACACGGTGTAGACGGGACGGCCCTCGTTCAGCCGCTGCTCGACGATATCGAGGAGCGCCGCGACGCCCTCGCCGGTCAGCGCCGAGATCGGCACGATGGCGGGCTTGCCGTTGTCGGCATTGGCGCGCGTCGCCGGTCGGGCATCCTCCGGCATCAGGTCGATCTTGTTCCAGACCTCGATCAGCCGGTCGGTCTTGCTGACTTCGACGCCCAGCTGTTCGAGCACGCTCATGACGTCGCGGGCCTGGGCCTCGCTGTCCTCATGCGCGATATCGCGGACGTGCAGGATCAGCGTCGCCTCGATCACCTCCTCGAGCGTCGCGCGGAACGCGGCCACGAGATGGGTCGGCAGGTCCGAGATGAAGCCCACCGTATCCGACAGGATCGCCTCGGTGCCGTGCGGCAGTTTCAGCCGGCGCAGCGTCGGGTCGAGCGTCGCGAACAGGAGGTCTTTAGCGAAGATGTCCGACTTGGTCAGCGTATTGAACAGCGTCGACTTGCCGGCATTGGTATAGCCGACGAGCGCCACGATGGGCTGCGGCACCTTGCGGCGGCTCTCGCGCTGCAGGCGGCGGGTGCGGACGACGGTCTCGAGCTCGTTCTCGATGCGGGTGATGCGCTCTTGCAGCGCGCGCCGATCCGCCTCGATCTGGGTCTCGCCGGGGCCGCCGAGGAAGCCGAAGCCGCCGCGCTGGCGCTCCAGGTGGGTCCAGCTGCGGACCAGCCGGCTCTTCTGGTAGTTCAAATGCGCGAGTTCGACCTGCAGCGTGCCTTCGCGCGTCTGGGCGCGCTCGCCGAAGATCTCGAGAATGAGCCCCGTCCGGTCGATGACCTTGGTGCCCCATTCCTTTTCGAGGTTCTGCTGCTGCACCGGGGTCAGGGCGTGGTCGACGATGACCAGGCCGATCTTGTCGGCCTGCACGCGCGCCGCAATCTCCGCCACCTTGCCGCTGCCGAACAGGGTCGCCGGCTTGAACATCGGCAATGGCACGGCGATGCCCTCGACGACGTCGAGTTCGATCGCGAGCGCCAGGCCGACCGCCTCCTCGACCCGCGCGCCGGAACTTCTGTCCCGGCCGCGCGCATCCCGGGTTCGCGCCGGTCGAACGGGCACGAGCACGAGTGCCCGTTCGGGCACATGCTTGGTTTCGATATGGCTATCGTTTGCCTCGGGCCCTTCGGCGCCTTCCGGCAGATCAGGAAAGTCGGACAATCAGGCTCCCGGCCGATCGCCCTCTTCGCCCGGCTCGAAGAGCTGAACGGGAGCGCCCGGCATGATGGTGGAGATGGCGTGCTTGTAGACCAGCTGGGAATGGCCGTCCCGTCGCAGCAGCACGCAGAAATTGTCGAACCAGGTGACGATGCCCTGCAGCTTGACGCCGTTGACGAGGAATATCGTCAGCGGGATCTTACTTTTGCGGACATGGTTGAGGAACGTATCTTGTAGGTTTTGGGCGCGTTCTGCCATTCTTGTCTCTCACGCTTAGCCTTGTTGGGGACCATGTCCCGACGGCCGGATCGTGTGCCGGCCTTGCGCTCACTTTGCCCGCAGAATCGCGGCGCGTCACCAAGAAATGCGTCGCAGGCCAAAGCTGTCCGAATTTCGATGGGCTCCTCAGCCGCGCACCCGCGCCGGGGCTTCGGCCGCGAACTCGTGGAAGCGTCGGCGCAATTCCGTCGCCACCGTGCCCGGGGCGCCATTGGCGATCGGGCGGCCGTCGATCTCGACGACCGGCATGACGATCGCCGTCGCTGCGGTGAAGAAAGCCTCGCGCGCGGCAAGCGCTTCCTCGAGGCTGAAGGCGCGCTCCTCGATGGTCAGGCCGGCTGCCTTGGCGACCTCGAACAGCACGGTGCGCGTGATGCCGCGCAGGATGCCGCTCTCCGCCGGCCGCGTGACGAGGACGCCATCGGGGGTGACGATCCAGGCATTGGTCGAGGAGCCCTCCGTCACCATGCCGTTCGCGTCGACGAACCACGCCTCATAGGCGCCCGCCTCCTTGGCCGCCTGTTTGGCGAGCACGTTCGGCAGCAGCGATACGGTCTTGATGTCGACGCGCTCCCAGCGGTTGTCGGGAACGCTGATGACCGAAACGCCCTTCTCCGCCTTCCGGTCGCCGGCGCTGCTCGGGGCCGATTTGGAGGTGACGACGATCGAGGGCGGCGTGCCTTCGGCAGGGAAGAGATGATTGCGCGGCGCGACGCCACGGGTGATCTGCAGGTAGACGAGCCCCTCGCGCACGCGGTTGCGGCGAACCACTTCGCGCATGACGACGCCCAGCGCCGGAAGGCTCATCGGCAGCGCGATGCGCAGCTCCTTCAGCGAGCGCTCGAGCCGCGCCATGTGCAGCGTCTCGTCGATCAGCCGGCCGTTGCGGATCTCGCAGACCTCGTAGACGCCGTCGGCGAACTGGTAGCCCCGGTCCTCGACGTGAACGACAGCCTCGGCATGGCGGAGATAGAGGCCGTTCACATAGGCAAAGCGCGACATGGCATTCCTGCTGGACGAAGAGAATCGGGCATCGGCGGCCGCTGGCGGCCCGGCCGCATCGGACAATGCGGCCGCGGCGCGCGTCAACCGACGCCGAGCGATTTCAACTTCCGATGCAGGGCCGAGCGCTCCATGCCGACGAACTCCGCCGTGCGCGAGATGTTGCCGCCAAAGCGGTTTACCTGAGCCGTCAGATATTCGCGCTCGAAGATCTCGCGCGCGTCGCGAAGCGGCAGCGACATCAGATGCTCGCCGCCGCGATTGGGCGTTGTCGGCAGCATCTCACCCACTTCCGGCGGCAGCATGTCGGCGGAGATCGCCTGGCTCTCGTCGCCACGCGCCAGGATCAGCAGCCGCTCGATGTTGTTGCGCAACTGGCGGATGTTACCCGGCCAGTCATGCGCCTGCAGCACCGCCATCGCGTCGGAGCCGACGGTGCGGATCGGCAGGCCGGTCGTGCGCGAGATCTGGTCGATGAAATGCGTCACCAGCTCCGGCACGTCGTCGCGACGCTCGGCCAGCGCCGGAACGCGCAGCGGCACCACCGAAAGACGGTGGAACAGATCCTCGCGAAAACTGCCGTCCGAAATCTCGTGCTCGAGATCGCGCGCCGTCGACGAGATGATGCGGACGTCGACCTTGACCTTCGCCGTGCCGTTGACCCGCTGGAAGCTCTGGTCGATCAGGACGCGCAGGATCTTGCCCTGCGTCTCCTTCGGCATGTCGGCGACTTCGTCGAGATAGAGCGTGCCGCCATGCGCCTCCTCCAGCGCGCCGACGACCCTGGCCGAGCCGGTGCCGTTCTCGGTTCCGAACAGCTCGTGCTCCATCCGGTCGGGCGTGATCGCGGCGGCGTTGACGACCACGAACGGCCCGTCCATCCGCAGCGACGATTCATGGATCGCGCGGGCGACCAGTTCCTTGCCCGAGCCCGAGGGGCCGGAAATCATGATGCGGCTGTTGGTCGGGGCGACGCGCTCGATCGTCTGCTTCAGATGGCTCATGGCGATCGAGGAACCGACGAGGCGACCGGCGTCGCCCGCCCGCTCGCGCAGGTCCCGCACCTCGCGGCGAAGCTTGGACGCCTCCAGCGCGCGCTCGGCGATCAGCAGCAGGCGGTCGGCCTTGAACGGCTTCTCGATATAGTCGTAGGCGCCGCGGCGGATCGCCGAGACGGCCGTCTCGATATTGCCGTGGCCGGAAATCATCACGACCGGCAGGTCGGGATGCTGCGCCTTGATGATGTCGAGCAACGCCAGTCCGTCGATGCGGCTGCCGGTCAGCCAGATATCGAGGAAGATCAGCGTCGGCCGCCTTTTCTCGATTTCCGCCAGCGCCGTGTCGGTATCGCCGGCCGTGCGGGTGCCGTGCCCCTCGTCCTCGAGAATTCCGGCTACCAGCCCGCGGATGTCAGCTTCATCGTCGATGATCAAAATATCGGAGGCCATGATCTCTATCTTCGTCAGGCGTCTACGGGATTGGTCTTGTGGTTGGTGCCGGAGCCGGCCCCGCCGTCCTGCGACGGACGCGGCAGGGTGATCCGGACCATTGCGCCCCGCCCCCCAGCGGCAACGGCGGGCGAATCGAGCAGATCGAGCTGCCCGCCGTGTTCTTCGATAATCTTGCTGACGATGGCGAGGCCGAGGCCGGTGCCCTTCTCGCGCGTCGTCATGTAGGGCTCCAGCAGCCGGTGCCGGTTCTCCTGCGGCAGGCCGATGCCGGTGTCGATGATCTCGACGATGTTGCTGTCGCCCTCGACCCGCCCGCGCACGATGATCTTCGGCGCGACCGGATCGTCCGCCGGCACGGCGGCGATGGCCTCGGTGGCGTTCTTCACCAGATTGGTGAAGGCCTGCGAGATCAGGCGCGGGTCGTAGCGGCCGATCAGCGCCTCGTGCGGCAGGTCGATCTCGAAGCTGATCTCGGGATTGGCGACTTCCATCAGGAAGACGGCCTCGCGGGCGGCCTCGCCCAGATCGCGCTCCTCGAAGGTGGGCTTCGGCATGCGCGCGAAGGACGAGAACTCGTCCACCATGCGGCCGATGTCGCCGACCTGGCGGATGATCGTGTCGGTGCACTGGTCGAAGATCTCGCGGCCCTCGACGATGCCCTTGCCGAAGCGGCGCTTCAGCCGTTCGGCCGAGAGTTGGATCGGCGTCAGCGGGTTCTTGATCTCGTGCGCGATCCGGCGGGCGATGTCGGCCCAGGCGGCGCTGCGCTGCGCCGTCACGAGGTCGGTGATGTCGTCGAGCGTGATCACGTAGCCATGCGCCGCCGTATCGGATTCCTCGGTCGTCACGCGCACGTTGATGGTGCGCTCGCGGCCGTCGCGGACGACGGATACCTGGTCGCGATGCTCCGGCCGGTTGGTCTCCGCCAGCGCCGCCGACACGACCTCGTTCAACTCGGGCACGATCTCGATCACGGGTCGGCCGAGCGTATCGTTCTGGTCGAGGCCGAGCAGGCGCAACGCGCCGCGATTGGCGATCGTGACGACGCCCCGCGCGTCGGTTCCGACGACGCCGGCGCTGACGCCCGCGAGCACGGCCTCGGTGAAGCGGCGGCGGCTGTCGATCTGCTCGCTGGCGGCGACCAGCTCATGGCGCTGGCTGCGCAGCTCGGCGGTCATCGTGTTGAAGGTGGCGCCCAGCGCGCCGAGATCGCCGTCCGAGCTCTTGAACGGGACGTGCACCTCGAGATTGCCGCGACCGATCTCGTCGGCCGCGTCGATCAGGCGGCGGATCGGCGAGACGAGCCGGTTGGCGAAGCCGATGCCGAGCCAGACGGCGGAAAGCAGCACGACGAGGGCGAGGCCGAGATACAGGACGCCGAAGGCGATCTGCACGCCGAGGCGCGTCGCCTCGAGGTTCTTGTATTCGTTCACGCTCGCCGTCGTCTCGGCGATGTAGCGGATGACCTTCGGGTCGATCTCGCGCGTGATGTAGAGGAACACGTCCGTGTAGTTGTCGAGGCGGACGAGCGCGCCGACGACGTTGGTCGCGCCCGGCGCGATCAGGATCGGCTCGGCGCCGGGCTTCGCCGCTCGCGTCAGCGCATCCGGCGGCGGCGGCAGATAGCCGGTCGAAAACTGGAAATTGGCCTGGGCGATCAGCGTGCCGTCCGGCTTGACCAGGAAGACGCCGGGAATGCCGCGCAGCGCCGCCATCGAGTTCATGAAGGACTGGAAGCGGTCCGGATTCTGCTCCAGGAGCACCTGCGCCCGCTCGAAGTCCGCCTTCAGCCCCTGAATGTCGACCTTCAGCGTCCTCGCATGCTCCTCAGCATAGGCCTGCGCGATTGAAAGCGAGGTGTCGACGATGGCGCGGGTGCGTTCGGAGAACCAGTGGTCGAGGCCCCGGTTCAGCGTGATGCTGGCGACGACGGCGATCAGGATGGCCGGCACGACGGCGACGATGCTGAACAGGCCGACGATGCGGATATGCAGTCTTGCGGCGGCGCGGCCGCGGCGGCGCGCCCGGATCAGCATGGCGACTTCCAGGCCGAGCTCGATCACCAGCAGGCCGGTGAGCAGGCCGTTGACCGCCAGCGCCCAGAACACGACCCGTTCTGTCGGCTGGATCGGCGTCAGGCCCATCAGCAGGAAGAAGCTGAGGCAGGCGCAAGTCAGCGCCAGGATGACGGTGAAATAGCCCGCCGCGCGCACGGTGACGCGCAGCTTGCGGCGCTCCGGATCGGACACGGCCCGAGCCTCCGCCATTGTCGGATCGCTGGTCGCGCTCACGACGCGACTCCGCCCAACGGATCAAAATTCCAGAATCGCATGCGGTCTCGAGCACCCTTCATGACGCGGGACACTGGGACCGAATTGCAACATCATTGTGGCGAACCGGCAACAGGGCGCCGGTTCGCAAGCGGGTTCAGCGCGGGTTGCGCAGCACCTGGACGTCGAGATCGCGGATCTTCTTGCGCAGGGTGTTTCGGTTCACGCCGAGCAGTTCCGCCGCCTTGATCTGGTTGCCGCGCGTCGCGGCGAGCGCCGTGCTGATCAGGGGATACTCGACATCGCGCAGGATGCGGTGATAGAGGCCCGGCGGCGGCAATCCCTCGCCGAAGCCGTGGAAATAGGTCGAGAGATGGCGCTCGACCGAGCTCATCAGCGTGTCCTCCATCTCGGCGCCTTCGGCCGGGAAAGCGGCGGCCGGCTGCTCAAGCTCGGCCTCGATGATGTTCTCGGTGATGGTGTCCTGCGGATAGAGCGCGGCGAGGCGGCGGATCAGGTTTTCGAGCTCGCGCACATTGCCCGGCCAGCGGTAGCGCTTCAGCCGCTCGACCGCCGCCACCTCGATCTGCTTGTGCGGCAGGCCGTCCTTCTCGCCCAGTGTGAAGAAGTGCCGGACGAGGTCGGGGATGTCCTCTGAACGCTCGCGCAGCGCCGGCAGGCGGATCGGCACGACGTTCAGCCGGAAGAACAGATCCTCGCGGAACAGGCCCTGGTTGATCAGGATGCGCAGGTCCTTGTTCGTCGCGGCGACGATGCGGACATCCGTCTTGATCGGCGTGCGGCCGCCGACGGTCGTGTATTCACCCTGCTGCAGCACGCGGAGAAGCCGCGTCTGCGCCTCCATCGGCATGTCGCCGATCTCGTCGAGGAACAGCGTGCCGCCCTCGGCCTGCTCGAAGCGGCCGGCGGAGCGGGCCTGCGCGCCGGTGAAGGCGCCCTTCTCGTGGCCGAACAGCTCGCTCTCGATCAGGTCGCGCGGGATGGCCGCCATGTTGATGGCGACGAAGGGGCCGGTGCGGCGCTTGCCGTAATCGTGCAGCGCGCGGGCGACCAGCTCCTTGCCGGTGCCCGACTCGCCGGCGATCATCACGGTCAAATCGGTCTGCATCAGCCGCGCCAGCACGCGATAGATGTCCTGCATGGCGGGCGAACGACCGACGAGCGGAATATTCTCGCCGCCATCGTCGAGGCTGGCATCCTTGGCGCGCTGCTTCGGCTCGGCCAGCGCCCGGCCGACGATCGAGATCAGCTCCTTCAGGTCGAAGGGCTTCGGCAGATATTCGTAGGCGCCGCGCTCGGAGGCGCGGATCGCCGTCATGAAGGTGTTCTGCGCGCTCATCACGATGACGGGCAGCTCGGGGCGCGCCCGCTTCATCCTCGGCAGCAGATCGAAGGCGTTCTCGTCCGGCATCACCACGTCGGTGATGACCAGATCGCCCTCGCCCTGGCTCACCCACCGCCACAGCGTCGCGGCGTTGGAGGTCAGGCGTACTTCATAGCCGGCCCGGGACAAGGCCTGGTTGAGCACGGTGCGGATCGCCGCGTCGTCATCGGCCACGAGAATGGTGCCGGTCGCCATGTCAGTTGTCCTTGTCTGCAGGTGCGTCGCCCGGGAATGCCGGCATCAGCACGCGGAAGGTCGTGCGGTTCTGCTGGGAATCGCACTCGATCACGCCGCCATGGTCGCCGATGATCTTGGCGACCAGTGCCAGACCGAGGCCGGAACCATTGGTCTTGGTGGTGACGAAAGGGTCGAACAGGTGGGGCAGCATGTCCGCCGGCACGCCGGGGCCGTTGTCGCGGACGATGAATTCGAGCGGCAGCGTTACCCGGTTGGTCGAGCCGGGGACCGAAAGTCGGATGCCGGGCTTGAAGGCCGTCGAAAGCAGGATCTCGCCATTGTCGTCATTGCCGATCGCCTCGGCCGCGTTCTTGACCAGGTTCAGGAAGACCTGCACCAGCTGGTCGCGGTTGGCATAGACCGCCGGCAGCGACGGGTCATATTCCTCGATGATGCGGATGTTGCGGGCGAAGCCGGATTGCGCCAGCCGCTTCACATGCTCCAGCACGACATGGATGTTGACGGGCGCGCGCTCGACCGGCCGTTCGTCGGAGAAGACCTCCATCCGGTCGACCAGCTTCACGATGCGGTCGGTTTCGTCGCAGATCAGCCGAGTGAGCGCGCGATCGTCGTCGTCTACGGAGGATTCGAGCAGCTGCGCCGCGCCACGGATGCCGGAGAGCGGGTTCTTGATCTCATGCGCCAGCATGGCGGCGAGGCCGGTGACCGAGCGCGCCGCGCCGCGATGCGTCAGCTGGCGGTCGATCTTCTCGGCCATCGTCTTCTCCTGCAGCAGGATGACGACCGAGTCGGGCTTTTCGGGCACCGGCGAGGCATAGATGTCGACGATGCGGTCGCTGCCGTTGCGCGGCGTGCCGACGTCGACGCGATATTCGTTGACGGCCGCGCCGCGCGTCCTGACCTGCTCGATCAGCGAGAGCAGCGGACTGCCGAACGGTACGAAATGGGCGATCGGCTGTCGCCGCAGCACGGCGATCGAGGCCTGGAAGAAATCCTGCGCGGCGCTGTTGGCGTCGGTGACGTGCCCTGCCCCGTCGATCATGATGATCGGGTGCGGCAGCGCGTCGAGCAGGATCGATGCCGATCCGCCGGCGGCGGCGTCTGCGACTTCGCTCGGAGCCATGTTTCGGTTCACGCGGCTCTCCTCATTTCGGCTTCTCCAAGATGCTGGCGCAGAAGCGCGACGACCCGGGCCGGATCTTGTTCGATCATGATGGCGAGGCGGGCTTCCGGATCCATGGCCTCGGGGCCGAGCGCCTCGATGGTCCAGCTCAGATGCTTGCGCGCGTTACGGACGCCGAGGATCGGCCCGTAGAGCGCGATCATCTCCTCGAAATGCCCGACGACGAGTTCGATCAGCTCGGTCCCGCGCGGCGCCTCCGGCATCGAGCCGGTTGCGGCGAATTGCGCCAGATGCCCCGGCAGCCACGGCCGGCCATAGGCACCGCGTCCGACCATGACGCCATCGGCGCCTGAGGCCGCGAGCATCGGCGACAGGCTGTCGATGCTGACGCAGTCGCCGTTCGCGATGAGCGGGATGGAGATCGCCTGCTTCACGGCGGCGATGGCGGCCCAGTCGGCCGTGCCCTTGTAGAACTGGCAGCGCGTGCGGCCATGCACGGTGATCATCGCGACCCCGGCATCTTCCGCCCGCCGCGCCAGCTCCGGGGCGTTGATCGTCTTGTCGTCCCAGCCGAGCCGCATCTTCAGCGTCACGGGAACCGGGCTCGCCGCGACCGTCGCCTCCACCAGGGTCAGCGCATGGTCGAGGTCGCGCATCAGCGCCGAGCCGGAATAGCCGGTGGTGACGCGCTTGGCCGGGCAGCCCATGTTGATGTCGATGATGTCGGCGCCGGAATCGGCGGCGGCCTTGGCGCCTTCCGACATCCAGTGCGCCTCGCGGCCGGCCAGCTGCACGACATGCAGGCTGTTGCCCGTCGCCTCGGCCCGCATGGCGGTCTCGGCGTTACCGGCGGCGAGTTCCTCGCTGGCGACCATTTCCGACACGACCAGCCCCGCCCCGAAGGACGCCGCGATCCGGCGGAACGGGCGATCCGAGACGCCCGACATCGGCGCGAGCAGAACCCGGTTCGCGATCACGACCCCTCCGATGTCGAGGGGAGCGGCGAGACGGGCGACGGGATTGAAGGCTTCAGACAATATGACTACCGAATAGGCACCGGATGACGTGCCCACATATTAGTCACTCAGCTGGCTGCGGCAAGAGACTTGTTGCGTTGCGGTGTGAAATCTCCGATCCATGCGACCATCTGTCAAAAGAGCCGCGAGGCTCCATTTCTGCGGGATCTCTCGCTCATGAACGAAAGTGTTGGGCCTTCGCGGGTCGCGGTCCTGATCGTGGCGGCGGGACGGGGCGTGCGCGCCGGCGGCGACATGCCGAAGCAGTACCGGACCCTCGCCGGCCAGCCGATCCTGCGCCGGACCACGGCACTTTTCCTAAGCCATCCCCGCATCGACGACGTTCTCGTCGTCATTCACCCCGACGACGCCGATCTCTATGGCGCGGCCGTAGCCGGTCAGGCGGGGCTGCTTCCTTTCGTGACCGGCGGCGCGACGCGGCAGGAATCGGTGCGGCGCGGGCTGGAGGCGCTCGCCGATCGCGGCGTCACCCATGTGCTGATCCACGACGCCGTCCGCCCCTTCGCCTCGGCGGCGCTCATCGATCGCGTCATCGACGCGCTCGGGACCTCCGACGCAGTGCTTGCCGCCTCGCCGGTTACCGATACGCTGAAGCGCGCCGATGCCTGCGCCATCGTCACCGACACGGTCCCACGCGCCGATCTCTTCGCGGCCGAGACGCCGCAGGCCTTCCGCCTCGCCACCATTCTCGACGCGCATCGGCGGGCGGCCGCAGAGCCCGGCGATTTCACCGACGATGCCGGCATTGCCGAATGGGCCGGCATTCCGGTCCGGATCGTGCTCGGCGAGCGTTCCAACATCAAGCTGACCCTGCCGGAGGATATCGACTTGGCTGATCAGCGCCTGCGCATGGAAGCGTTGCTCCGGACGGGCGAGACCCGCGTCGGCACCGGCTATGACGTGCATTCCTTCACCGATGGCGATCATGTCTGGCTCGGCGGCGTCGAGATCCCGCATGACCGGAAGCTCTCCGGCCATTCCGATGCCGACGTGGCGCTGCATGCCCTGACCGACGCCGTGCTGGGGGCGATCGCCGACGGCGACATCGGCGACCATTTCCCGCCTTCCGATCCGCAATGGCGCGGCGCCTCGTCGGACCGTTTTCTTGCCTTCGCGGCGCAGCGCGTGGCGGCGCGGGGCGGCGTCATCGTCAATCTCGACCTCGCCATCATCGCCGAGGCGCCGAAGATCGGCCCACACCGCGACGCCATGCGCGCCCGCATCGCCGAGATCGTCGGGATCAGCCCCGGCCGCGTCGGCGTCAAGGCGACGACGAACGAGAAGATGGGATTTGTCGGCAGGGGCGAAGGCATCGCGGCCATCGCGACGGCGACCATCCGCCTGCCCTTCACGGAGGAAGACGCATGACCGACCTGACGCCGCTGGAAGGCCAGGCGCGGGCCCTGATCGAGCTCTGCATCGCGCGCGGCCTGAAGATCGCGACGGCCGAATCCTGCACCGGCGGCCTGATCGCCGGCGTGCTGACGGAGATTTCGGGCTCCTCCGCCGTCGTCGACCGCGGCTTCGTCACCTATTCCAATGAAGCCAAGACCGAGATGATCGGCGTGTCAGCGGAGCTGATCCAGCGGGTCGGCGCCGTCAGCCAGGAAGTCGCGCTCGCCATGGCGGCCGGAGCCCTGGCGAAATCAGGCGCGGATCTCGCCGTCGCCGTTACCGGCATTGCCGGTCCCACGGGGGGATCGCCGGACAAGCCGGTCGGGCTCGTGCATTTCGGCGTCATGCGCCGGGGATCTTCCGCGCAGCATGCGGTTCACGTCTTCGCCGATCGCGACCGCTCCGGCGTCCGCTTCGCGACGGTGGCCGAGGCGCTGAAACTGCTTGCCGAGGCGGCGGAAGGCTAGAGAATGATCGTCCGCAAGCGGCCGAACTGGTTCGGCATGATCCTCGTCTGGCGCGGCTCGGTGCTGCCGATCATCCTGCCGCAGCTCCTGCTCACCGCCGCCTTCGCGACGATCGTCACCCTGCTGCACGGCCGGCTCTTCTCGTTCAAGGTGACGCTGACCTTCGTGCCGTTCTCGCTGATCGGCATCGCGATCGCGATCTTTCTCGGCTTCCGCAACAGCGCCAGCTACGACCGCTTCTGGGAGGCGCGCAAGCAATGGGGCGCGCTGCTGATCCATGCCCGTTCGCTGGCACGGCAGGCGCTGACGCTGCAGGACGATCCGGCGGCGGCGCGCGCGATCATCTATGCGACCATCGCCTTCACGCATGCGCTGCGCCACCAGCTGCGCCGCAGTGATCCCCTGCCCGATCTCAAGAAATTCCTGCCGGCCGACTTCGTCGACGGACCGCTCGCGGCCGCGCAGTTCCGTCCGGCGGTGATCCTGCTCCATATCGGCGGCCTGATCGCCAACCTGCGCCGAGCCGGCGAGATCGACCCGATCCTGGTGACGGCGATGGAGCGGCATCTCGATGCGCTCTCGGACGTGCTGGGCGCCTGCGAGCGGCTGGCGGGCACGCCGCTGCCCTTCACCTATTCGGTGATCCTGCACCGGACGATCTATCTTTACTGCTTCCTGCTGCCGTTCGGGCTGGTCGATTCGATCGGCGTGCTGACGCCGCTGATCGTCGCCTTCCTCGCCTACACCTTCTATGCGCTGGAAGCGCTGAGCGACCAGCTGGAAGAGCCGTTCGGCACGGCGGCGAACGACCTCGCGCTCGACGGCATGTCGACGATGATCGAGACGACGCTGCGGGAAATGCTGGGCGAAGCGGAGCTGCCCGAGCCGGTCAAGCCGGTGAACTACGTGCTGACCTGAGGGATGCCGCCATAGATGGCGTCCGCCCGCTTCTCGAAGGCGTCGGAGAATTTCCGGAACGCCTTGTCGAAGACGGTGCCCATCAGCGCCGACAGCGTGCGCGAGCGGAACTCGTAGTCGATCGCGAAGCTCACGGTGCTGCGTGCGTCGTCGATCGGCTTGAACGCCCAGACATTGTCGAGATGCTTGAACGGCCCGTCGAGATATTCGGCGCGGATCGTGCCCGCCTCGCGGTCCAGCACTACCTTGGTGGTGAAGGTCTCGCGGACGATCTTGTAGGCGACCGTCATGTCGGCGATCAGGATCTCGCGGTTGCCGTCCGGCTTGCGGCCGCGGATCACCAGCCGCTCGCAGAGCGGGACGAACTGCGGATATTTCTCCACGTCGGCGACGAGATCGAACATCTCCGTGGCCGAATGACCGACCTCGTGTTCGGTCGAGAAGCTCGGCATCGCGATCAGACCTGGTGCTGCGCCTGACGCGCGGCGCGCAGCCGGGCGAAATCCTCGCCGGCGTGGTGCGACGAGCGCGTCAGCGGGCTCGACGACACCATCAGGAAGCCCTTGGCATAGGCGATCGTCTCGAACGACTTGAACTCGTCCGGGGTGACGAAGCGGATGACCGGGTGATGCTTGCGGCTCGGCTGCAGGTACTGGCCGATGGTCATGAAATCGACCTCGGCGACGCGCAGATCATCCATCAGCTGCAGGATCTCGTTCCGCTCCTCGCCGAGGCCGACCATGATGCCGGACTTGGTGAACATGTTGGGATCGAGCTCCTTCACCCGCTGCAGCAGGCGGAGCGAATGGAAGTAGCGGGCGCCGGGGCGCACCTTCAGATACTTGGACGGCACCGTCTCGAGATTGTGGTTGAAGACGTCGGGGCGGGCCTCGACGACCACTTCGAGAGCGCCCGGCTTGCGCAGGAAGTCCGGCGTCAGGATCTCGATGGTGGTGCCAGGTGCCGCACGGCGGATCGCGTAGATCACGTCGGCGAAATGCTGCGCGCCGCCATCGGCGAGATCGTCACGATCGACCGAGGTGATGACGACATGCTCGAGGCCGAGCTTGGCGACGGCCTCCGCCACCTTCTCCGGCTCGGCGCGGTCGAGCGCCTCCGGCATGCCGGTGCGGACGTTGCAGAAGGCACAGGCGCGCGTGCAGGTGTCGCCCATGATCATGAAGGTCGCGTGCTTCTTCGACCAGCATTCGCCGATGTTCGGGCAGCCGGCTTCCTCGCAGACGGTCACGAGACCGTTCTTCTTCACGATCTCCTGCGTCTCGCGATAGACCGGCGAGCCCGGCGCGCGGACGCGGATCCAGTCCGGCTTGCGCAGCAGCGGTGTTTCCGGGCGGTTCGCCTTTTCCGGATGGCGCGGCCGCAGATCCTTGCCGGTACGCGTATCGAGCACGACGACCATGGTAACTCCGAACTCCCCTTACGCGCGGCGCAGGAGGCTGAGCAGGAACAGCAGGACGATCGCGCCGACGGTCGAGACCACCAGGCTGCCGACGAACCCTGCGAAATGGATGTTGAACGCGGCGGCGAGCGCGGCGCCGATCCAGGCGCCGACGAGGCCGACGATCAGATTGAGGATCAACCCCTGCCGGCGCTCCATCGCGCGGGACGCGATCCAGCCGGCGAGGATGCCGATGATGATCGTCGCGAAAATGCCGACACCGTTCATGATGAGCCCCGATCTGTCATTCTTAGAACCATATGGGGGAAGACCGCGCGCAACACCAGCTTTGTGTCGCGCATGGCCGTCATGCAATCAACCGCGCCAGGAACACGACGATGACAGCGCCGCCGGCCGCGATGACGATCTGGTTGACGAATTCATTGCCGAGATTGACCGGCACGTTGAAGTGGCTGACCAGAAAACCGCCCACCACGGCGCCGATCAGCCCCGTGATGATGTTGCGGATGAAGCCGCCGCCACCGACGACGATGCTGGCGAGCCAGCCTGCGACCAGGCCGATGGCGACCCAGATCAGGATTGTTTTCGTATCCATTCCGAGCACTTGTCTTCCGAGTCCTGATCATTCGGCGCGCCGAAGCGCTCCATTCCGTCATCCAGCTCGCCCGTCACCCCGGCGAAGGCCGGGGTCCATGGCGGGACACCTCCGCCGGTGTTTATGGATCCCGGCCTTCGCCGGGATGACGGCGGCGATTGTCGTCATTCCATCGTCAAACTGTAGAGGTCGGACCAGTCGGGGTTGCTTTCCTCGATGAGGCGGATCTTCCAATCCCGCCGCCATTCCTTGAGCTGCTTCTCTCGAAGAATGGCGGATTCCATCGTGTCGTGCATCTCGAAGAACACCAGTATCTTGGTGCCGTAGCGCTTCGAAAATCCCTCGACCAATCCTTCCCGGTGTTGCAACGCCCTCGCCGCGATGTTGCTGGTCACGCCAATGTAGAGCGTTCCGTGCCGGCGGCTTGCGACGATGTAGACACATGGTCGCAAGCTTCGCCGCATGGGACCTCAGATATGGATCGCCCGGCCGTAAGCCGACAGCACGCTCTCATGCATCGTTTCCGACAGGGTCGGATGCGGGAACACGGCGTTGATCAGCTCTTCCTCGGTCGTCTCGAGGTTCATGGCGATGACGAAGCCCTGGATCAGCTCGGTCACTTCCGCGCCGACGAGATGGGCGCCGAGCAGCTGGCCGGTCTTCTTGTCGAAGATCGTCTTCACCAGGCCCTCGGGCTCGCCGAGCGCGATCGCCTTGCCGTTGCCGATGAAGGGGAACTTGCCGACGCGGATGTCGTAGCCGGCTTCCCTCGCCTTCTTCTCCGTGAGACCGACCGAGGCGATCTGCGGGTTGCAGTAGGTGCAGCCCGGGATCTTGGCCTTGTCCATCAGGTGCGGATGCAGGCCGGCGATCGCCTCGACGGTGATGACGCCCTCATGCTCGGCCTTGTGCGCCAGCATCGGCGGGCCGGCGACGTCGCCGATCGCCCAGACGCCGGGAACGTTGGTCTTGCCGACACCGTCCGCGACGACGCAGCCACGATCCGTCTTGACGCCGAGCTTCTCGAGGCCGAGGCCCTCGATGTTGCCGACGACGCCGACCGCCGAGATGAGCTTCTCGGTGGTGATTTCCTGCGTCTTGCCGTCCGCGGTCTCGATCGTCGCCGTGACCGAGTTCGCCGCCTTGACGACCTTGGTCACCTTGGCGCTCGTCAGGATCTTGATGCCCTGCTTCTCGAAGCGCTTGCGGGCATGCGCGGCGATCTCTTCGTCCTCGACCGGCAGGATCTGCGGCAGGACTTCGACGACCGTCACCTCGGAGCCCATCGTCCGGTAGAAGGACGCGAACTCGATGCCGATCGCGCCGGAGCCGATGACGAGCAGCGACTTCGGCAGCGTCTCGGGCACCATGGCCTCGAAATAGGTCCAGATCTGCTTCTTGTCCGGCTCGATGCCGGGCAGCGCGCGCGGGCGGGCGCCCGTCGCGATGACGATGTTCTTCGCCTCGTAGTCACCGCCGCCGAGCGCGTTCTTCGGCGGATTCTCGGCCGCCTTGACCGAAATCTTGCCGGGCGCGGTGATCTCGGCCGTACCCCAGATCACGTCGACCTTGTTCTTCTTCAGAAGGCCGGTGACGCCCTGGTTCAGCTGGCCGGCGACGCCGCGCGAACGCTTGGTGATGGCGGCCATGTCGAAGCCGACCTTGTCAGCCGAGAGGCCGTAGTCGGAGGCGTGTTCGAAATAGTGGTAGACCTCGGCCGAGCGCAGCAGCGCCTTGGTCGGGATGCAGCCCCAGTTTAGGCAGATACCGCCGAGATGGCTCTTCTCGACGACGGCCGTCTTGAGGCCGAGCTGGGCGGCGCGGATAGCGGCGACATAGCCGCCCGGGCCGGAGCCGATGATGATGACGTCGTAGGGTGCGGCCATGTTCGTCTCGCTGACGTGAAGGGTTTTGCGGCTCCCTCCCCGCTTGGAGAAGGGAGCCGAAAGGACGGCGCTGGATCAGACCAGCATCGCCATGGGCTTCTCGATGTAGCCCTTGAAGGCCTGCAGGAGCTCGGCCCCGAGCGCGCCGTCGACGACGCGATGGTCGGTCGAGAGCGTGACCGACATGATGGTCGCGATCTTGATCTCGCCGCCGCGCACGACCGGCTGCTGGATGCCCGCGCCGACGGCGAGGATCGTCGCATGCGGCGGGTTAATGATCGCCGCGAAGTCCTTGACGCCGAACATGCCGAGGTTGGAGACCGAGGTCGTGCCGCCCTGGTATTCCTCTGGCTTCAGCTTGCGCTCGCGCGCCCGCTTGGCGAGGTCCTTCATCTCGTTCGAGATGGTCGAGAGCGACTTGGTCTCGGCATTGCGGACGACCGGGGTGATCAGGCCGCCGGGGATCGAGACGGCGACGCCGACATCGACCACCTTGTGGACGAGCATACCGCCATCGGTCCACGACGCGTTGGCGCCCGGAACCTTCTTCAGCGCCAGCGCCATGGCCTTGATGACCATGTCGTTGACCGAGACCTTGTAGGCCGGCTTGCCGTCGGCATCCTTCGGCGCGGCACCGTTGATCTGCTCGCGCAGCGCCAGCAGCGCGTCGAGCTCGGTATCGACCGTGACGTAGAAGTGCGGGACGTTCTGCTTCGATTCCGTCAGGCGGCGGGCGATCGTCTTGCGCATGTTGTCATGCGGCACGAGATCGTACGAGCCTTCTGCGAACAGCTTGAGCGTCTGCGCGTCGGTCGGGCCAGAGTGAGCCGGAGCAGCGGTCGCGGCGGCAGGCGCCGGAGCCGCGGCGGGAGCCGGCGCGGCCTTGGCGACGCCACCCTGCTTGGCAGCCTCGACATCAGCCTGGACGACGCGGCCATGCGGACCGGAGCCGTTGACCTTGGAGAGGTCGATCCCGGCTTCCTTGGCGATGCGGCGGGCCAGCGGCGATGCGAAGACGCGATCACCGGCCTGGGCCGCGGGAGCCGCTGCCGCCGGTGCTGCGGGAGCCGCTGCCGGCGCTGCGGGAGCTGGCGTCGCGGCCGGAGCCGAAGCTGCCGGAGCGGGTGCCGCGGCCGGAGCGGCCGCGGGCGCCGGGGCAGCGGCGGGCGCGGCGCCGACGGCGCTGGCATCTTCGCCTTCCGCCAGAAGCACGGCGATCAGCGCGTTGACCTTCACGCCTTGCGCGCCCTCGGGCACCAGCAGCTGGCCAACGGTGCCTTCATCGATGGATTCGACTTCCATCGTCGCCTTGTCGGTCTCGATCTCGGCGATGACATCGCCCGACTTGACCTTGTCGCCAACCTTCACGTTCCACTTGGCGAGGTTGCCCTCTTCCATGGTCGGCGAAAGCGCGGGCATCAGGATATTGATCGGCATAAAGCACCTATTGGCGTGTGTCAGTCGTGCCCAGATCGGTCGGACGATCCCACTCGGCGTCGAACATGGCCTTGATCTGCTCCAGCGCCTGCTCTTCCGAGCAGACGCCGTCGCTGGCAAAGCCGCGCGCGACATGGCGAGCTATGTCGACCAGCAGGATGCCCCAAGTGGACGGGCTGTCAAAGGCCGTCCGGAAGCTGACATCGAGACCCTTGTCGACGATCCAGGCGCGGAACACTTCCGCGGCCTCCTCCGATTCCAGGGCGCCGGGCGGAATTTCCAGCTCGCGTTTGTGTCCGGCCATGGCGTTACCGATACGTCACGGCTTTGACGGCGGCGACGACTTCGCCGACGTTCGGCAGGGCGAGCTTCTCGAGGTTCGCGGCGTAAGGCATCGGAACGTCCTTGCCCGTCACCTTGAGAACCGGCGCGTCGAGGTAATCGAACGCCTTTTCCATAAGCTCGGACGCGATGTGCGAGCCGATTGAATTCTGCGGCCAGCCCTCTTCCACCGTCACGCAGCGGCCGGTCTTCTTGACCGACTCGATGACCGTGTCGATGTCGAGCGGGCGCAGCGTGCGAAGGTCGATCAGCTCGGCGTCGATGCCCTGCTCGGCAAGCTCGGCGACCGCCTTGGTCGCATAGGTCATGCCGATGCCGAACGAGACGACGGTGACGTCCTTGCCGGGCTTGTGGATGCGCGCCTTGCCGATCGGCAGGACGAAGTCATCCAGCTGCGGCACGTCGAACGCGTGACCGTAGAGGATCTCGTTCTCGAGGAAGATCACCGGATTGGGATCGCGGATCGCTGCCTTGAGCAGGCCCTTGGCGTCGGCGGCCGTATAGGGCACGACGACCTTGAGGCCCGGGATATGGCTGTACCAGGACGAGAAGTCCTGGCTATGCTGTGCGCCGACGCGAGCCGCGGCGCCGTTCGGGCCACGGAAGACGATCGGGGCGCCGAGCTGACCGCCGGACATGTAGAGCGTCTTGGCGGCCGAGTTGATGATCTGGTCGATCGCCTGCATGGCGAAGTTGAAGGTCATGAACTCGACGATCGGACGCAGGCCGGCCAGTGCCGCGCCGGTAGCGAGACCGGCAAAGCCGTGCTCGGTGATCGGCGTATCGATGACGCGATCGGCGCTGAATTCCTGCAGCAGGCCCTGCGTGACCTTGTAGGCGCCCTGATATTCAGCGACTTCCTCGCCCATGACGAAGACGTTGGGGTCACGGCGCATCTCTTCGGCCATGGCGTCGCGAAGCGCTTCGCGGACGGTGGTCGAGACGAAGGTGGTGCCGGCCGGAATATCCGGATCGGCGGCGATCGTCACGGCGACGGGAGCGGCGGGGACCGGAGCGGGCGCGGCTGCCGCGGCCTGCGGCGCGGCGGCGGCCGGTGCTTCGGCGGCCTTCGGCGCCTCTGCCGGCGCGCTCGACACGGCGGACGCATCCTCGCCATCGGCGGCGAGCACGGCGATCTTGGTGTTCACCTTCACGTTCTCGGTGCCTTCCGGCACGAGAAGCTTGGCGATCGTGCCCTCGTCGACGGCTTCGACTTCCATCGTCGCCTTGTCGGTCTCGATCTCGGCGATCACATCACCGGACTTGACCTGGTCGCCTTCCTTCTTGAGCCATTTGGAGAGCGTGCCCTCCTCCATGGTCGGCGAGAGGGCCGGCATCAGAATATCGATCGGCATCGTCTTCTCCCGGCCTTACTTCACAATGTCCGTCCAGAGCTCGGAAACATCCGGCTCGGGATCGTTCTGGGCGAATTCCGCCGCATTGTTCACGATTTCACGTACTTCGGCGTCGATCTTCTTCAGATCGTCCTCGGACGCCCAGCTCTTCTCCAGCAGCCGGCTGCGAACCTGCTCGATCGGATCGTGCTCGTTGCGCATCTTCTGGACTTCGTCCTTCGACCGGTACTTGGCCGGGTCGGACATCGAGTGGCCGCGATAGCGGTAGGTTTCGATCTCAAGGATGTAGGGGCCCTTGCCGGCGCGGCACCAGGCGACAGCCTTGTCGCCGGCCGCCTTGACGGCGCGGACGTCCATGCCGTCGACCTTCTCGCCCGGAATGCCGAACGACACGCCGCGACGGGAGAAGTCAACCTGAGCCGAGGAGCGCGAAACGGACGTGCCCATGGCGTAGCGGTTGTTCTCGATGACGTAGACGACGGGCAGCTTCCAGAGCTGCGCCATGTTGAAGCTCTCGTAGACCTGGCCCTGGTTGGCGGCGCCGTCGCCGAAATAGGTCAGGCAGACATTGTCGGTCTTGCGATAGCGGTTGGCGAAGGCGAGGCCGGTGCCGAGCGGCACCTGCGCGCCGACGATGCCGTTGCCGCCGAAGAACTGCTTCTCGATGGAGAACATGTGCATCGAGCCGCCCTTGCCGTGCGAATAACCGCTACGCCGGCCGGTCAGCTCTGCCATCACGCCGTTCGGATCCATGCCCGCGACGAGCATGTGGCCGTGGTCGCGATAGCTGGTGATGGTCTGGTCCTCACCGGTGCGGATCGCCATCTGCATGCCGACGACGACCGCTTCCTGACCGATGTAGAGGTGGCAGAAGCCGCCGATCAGGCCCATGCCATACATCTGGCCGGCCTTTTCCTCGAAGCGGCGGATCAGGAGCATCTCGCGATAGGCGAAGAGTTCCTGTTCCTTGGAGAAATTCTCTGCGGGGGTCGACGGGGCCGACTTTACCGCTGCAGTCTTTCGTCCGGCGGCCGGCGCAGATTTGCTGCCGACTTTCGCTTTGGCTACAGCCATGCCTTGTTCTCCGGGGCGTTTCCCAAACTGATGGGCGGGACGTTATCCGAAGCCGTTGGGCATTCCAAGATGCATGAGAAGCATCGGAGCCATGCGCCAACTACATGACTTGACTACAAAAAACATCGATGAACCGGATTTTGGTTCATCGCGATTTTTTTCTACAATCAATGCTGCAGGGTCTGCTGCACTGCAGCAACGCTGATCACCAACTCGTCGGACTGGGCGACGTTGAGCTTGGCGCGGGCGCGCTCGTCGATCATGTCGGGATCGAGGCTCTCCGGCCGGAGCAGTTGCGTGCGCGCGACGAGCGACAGGCGCTCCGCCTTGAGTTGGGCCAGTTCCTTCTCGAGCAGCACCGCTTCCCGCTCCATGCGCTCGCGCGACCAGATACCGTAGTCGCCATTGAAGGAATGGTAGGCGAAATAGCCCATCACGGCGAGCGAGCCGAGCGGAAGGATGAACCACCGGAGTTTGGAGTGCTTACGCTGGCGTGTGGTCATGAGGGACTGTGAACGCGATGCAACATGATGAACAAATCATGGGGCAAGACGATTAACGCGGGGTTTCCGCCGTGGGCGCCAAACCGGATGAACCTGTTGATCACAGCTTTCTGAACGCTTCGGGCCGCGAGCAGCGCCCGCCCCTGCCCGAACGCACCGCCCGTCTCCCTCCGCATAGGGGCGTGCGACCGCATGGATGACAGAGAATCCTTGGCTAATGGCGCTGTCCGGGGTATGGGAGGCGCAACTCGCATTCCGCATGAACCTTCACCGCTCGCGAACTGTTTGTCCGCGACCCGGAATGCTTCTCCAATTTCAGGCTTCGTCCCCTATGGTTTCGCTCGTCCAGAACCCGGCCCTCGCCCGCGCCCTCGCGGAAAAGGGCTATGAAACGCTGACCCCCGTCCAAACCGCCGTCCTCCAGGACAATGTCGGCGAGAATGATCTGCTGGTTTCGGCGCAGACCGGTTCCGGCAAGACCGTCGCCTATGGCCTCGCCTTCGCCTCGACGCTGCTCGGCACCGAAGAGAGCTTCGGCCCGGCGGCGGAGCCGCTGGCGCTGATCATCGCGCCGACCCGCGAACTGGCCCTGCAGGTGCAGCGCGAGCTGATCTGGCTCTATGGCCCGGCCGGCGCCCGAATCGCCTCCTGCGTCGGCGGCATGGACGTGCGCCGCGAAGCGCGTGCGCTCGACATGGGCGCGCATATCGTCGTCGGCACGCCGGGCCGCCTGCGCGACCATCTGGAGCGCGGCCGCCTCGACATCTCCAAGCTCCGGGTCGTTGTTCTCGACGAGGCCGACGAGATGCTCGATCTCGGCTTCAAGGAAGATCTGGAGCTGATTCTCGACGCGTCGCCGAAGGAACGCCGCACCCTGCTCTTCTCGGCGACCCTGCCGCGCGAGATCGTCCGTCTGGCCCGCCAGTATCAGCGCGACGCGCTCCGCATCGACACGATCGACCAGAGCCAGCCGCATGGCGACATCGAATATCGCGCCTTCCGCGTCGCGCCGAACGAGATCGACCTCGCCGTCGTCAACGTGCTGCGATTCTACGAGCAGCCGGCCGCCCTCGTCTTCTGCTCGACGCGCGAGTCGGTGAAGCGGGTCCATGCCGGCCTGCAGGAGCGCGGCTTCGAGGTGGTGGCGCTCTCGGGCGAGCTGAGCCAGACCGAGCGCATGCATGCCCTGCAGGCGCTGCGTGACGGCCGGGCGCGCGTTTGCGTCGCGACCGACGTCGCCGCGCGTGGCCTCGACCTGCCCGATCTCGGCCTGGTGATCCATGCCGAACTGCCGACCGGCCCCGCGATCCTTCTGCACCGTTCGGGCCGTACCGGCCGCGCCGGGCGCAAGGGCGTCTCGGCCCTGCTCGTTCCGTACACGAATCGCGCCAAGGCGCTCCGCCTGATCAACGCCGCAGGCGTCGATGCCTACTGGACCGCCGCGCCGTCCGCCGACGAGATCCGCGCGAAGGATCAGGAGCGGCTGCTCGAGAGCCTGCTGCGGGTCGAGCCCGCCTCCGAGGAGGACGCGGTGCTGGTTCGCGAGCTGGTTGGCCAGCGCTCCGCCGAGGAGATCGCGGCCGCCCTGATCCGCACCTACCGCGCCCGCCTGCCGTCGCCGGAGGATCTGTTCGATCCCGGCCAGCAGCAGGACCGTGGCCCGCGCGATTCGAAGCCGCGCCGGGACGGCCCGCGCCAGGAGCGTGGCGATCGCGACGCCCCGCGCGGCGAACGCCCGCCCCGCGCGCCGCGCGACAATGACGGCCAGTGGCCGACCAGCGGTCCCGGCAGCGAGAACGGCCGCGTCGAGCGCCCGCAGCAGGACATGGTCTGGTTCCGCATGAGCGTCGGCCACCAGAAGAACGCCGATCCCAAGTGGCTGCTGCCGCTGATCTGCCGTCGTGGCCACGTGACCAAGAACGAGATCGGCGCGATCAAGATCTTCGAGCGCGACACGCGGTTCGAGATCGCGGCCGACGCGGCCGATCGCTTCATGGTGGCGCTGCGTCGCGGCGGTGAGGAAGAAATCCGCATCGAGCCGGCCGACGGCGCGCCCGCTGGCGGCGCCGGTGCCCGTGGCCCCGGCAAGAAGCCGACCCGTCGCGCCGGCTTCAAGCCGGGCGGCAAGCCCGGTGGCAAGCCTGGCTTCAAGCCCGGCTTCAAGAAGCGCGACCGCAACGACGGCTGAGCGTTCTTACTGCTGAGAATCAAAAGGCCCGCGACGATGTCGCGGGCCTTTTTTGTTGGTCTCATTGGCCCCGTCGAGGCGTGTGACCTATCCCCGATTCTCGCAGGCTGCCTTTTAAAAGCTCGACCATCGTCCTGAGTGTCTGGCCTGTAATTCGAAATCAGACCCCGGATTGATGGTTCAGGTACTCCGTGGCAGCTGCCCAAACCCCGGTGCCTTCCAGGCCGACCGACCGGCTCCACCATCATCCTGAGGTGCTTCGCGTTAGCGAAGCCTCGAAGGAGGATTCAGTGGAGCACTGCAGTTGGAGACAAGGTCTGCCGAAATCCGTTCCGAGGCGGTTCCCTGGACCCTCCTTCGAGGCCCGGCTTCGCCGGGCACCTCAGGATGATGGTCGGGGGGGTGGACAAGGTTCCTACATCCCAACCCGCCGGCCTGCGGCCGTCGACCTCTCCCTCAGGGAGAGGTGAAGATGCCCGACCTCTCTGGCTGTTTCGCGTGAAGACTTGCCCCCCGAATCAAAAAGGGCCCGCGACAATGCCGCGAGCCCTTCTGCAATCTAGCGTCCAATAAACGGAACCGGTCAGTCCTTCAGGCGCTCCAGCGCGGCGGTGATCTTCGCCGTCAGCTCCTGCGCTTCGGCGAGGCGCTCGCGCTGTTCCTCGATGACCTCTTCCGGCGCGCGCGACACGAAATTCTCGTTGCCGAGCTTCGCCTCGATCTTGCCGATCTCCTTGGCCGCCTTGTCGAGCTCCTTGCCGAGGCGGGCGCGCTCGGCGTCGAGGTCGATGACGCCGGCGAGCGGCAGGGCGATCGTGGCCTCGCCGACGACCGTCTGCACCGCGCCCTTCGGCGGCGCGTCGGCGGCCGAAATGTCCGAGGCGCGCGCGAGGCGCTTGATCAGCGCGTCATGCGTCGCGAGGCGCGCCGTCGTCTCGGCCGAGGCGCCGACGATGATGAGCGGCACCATCGCGCCCGGCGGCACGTTGATCTCGGAGCGGACCGAGCGGATCGACGAAATCAGGTCGACGAGCCAGTTGATCTCGGCCGCCGCCGCCGCGTCCTCGAAGTCGAGCTTCGGCCAGGAGGTCAGCACCAGCAGCTTGTCGCGGCTCGAACCCTCGTCGGCGGTGCGGTCCCAGAGCTCTTCGGTGATGAAGGGCATGAAGGGGTGCAGCAGCGTGACGATGCGGTCGAGCGTCCAGCCGATGGTGGCGCGGGTCTCGGCCTTGGCGGCCTCGTCCTCGCCGTTCAGCACCGGCTTGACCAACTCGAGATACCAGTCGCAGAACGAGTTCCAGACGAAGCGGTAGAGCGCGTTGGCGGCGTCGTTGAAGCGGTAGGCCTCGAGCGCCTCCGTCACGGCGCGCGCGGTGCGCGTTGTCTCGGTGGCGATCCAGCGGTTCAGCCGCTCCTTGGCCGCCGACGGCTCGAAGCCGGCAACCCGCGTCGCGCCGTTCATCTCGGCGAAGCGCGAGGCGTTCCAGAGCTTGGTCGCGAAGTTGCGATAGCCCTCGACGCGGCTCGTCGCCAGCTTGATGTCGCGGCCCTGCGCCGCCATCGCCGTCAGCGTGAAGCGCAGCGCGTCGGCGCCGAACTCGTCGATCAGGCTGAGCGGATCGATGACGTTGCCCTTCGACTTCGACATCTTGGCGCCCTTCTCGTCGCGGACGAGGGCGTGCATGTAGATGTCCTTGAAGGGCTCGACCGGCGTGCCGTTCTCGTCCTTCATGAAGTGCAGGCCCATCATCATCATCCGGGCGACCCAGAAGAAGATGATGTCGAAGCCGGTGATCAGCACGCTGGTTGGATAATAGCGCGCGAGTTCGTTGGTCTCGTCCGGCCAGCCGAGCGTCGAGAACGGCCACAGTGCCGACGAGAACCAGGTGTCGAGCACGTCTTCGTCGCGCGTCAGCGCGACCGGCGCGCCGTAATGCGCGGCCGCGAGCGTCGCCGCCTCGGCCTCGTCATAGGCGACGAAGAACTTGCCATCCGGGCCGTACCAGGCCGGAATCTGATGGCCCCACCAGAGCTGGCGCGAGATGCACCAGGGCTGGATGTTGTCCATCCACTCGTAATAGGTCTTTTCCCAGGTCTTCGGGACGAAGTCGGTGCGGCCTTCGCGAACGGAGGCGATCGCCGGCTGCGCCAGCGTGTGCGCGTCGACATACCACTGCTCGGTCAGGAACGGCTCGATCGGCACGCCGCCGCGATCGCCGTGCGGGACGGTGTGCGCATGCTCCTCGATGTGATCGAGATAGCCCTGCTCTTCCAGCATCGCGACGACGGAATTGCGGACCGTGAAGCGGTCGAGTCCCTCGAAGGCGGCAATCGTCTCGGCGAGCGCCTCGGACTTGTTCAGCCCCTCGAGGAAATCGGCGTTGCCGGCGATGGCGACATTGGCCTGGCGGTCGAGCACCGAGATCATCGGCAGATTGTGACGGCGGCCGACCTCGAAATCGTTGAAGTCGTGCGCTGGCGTGATCTTGACCGCGCCCGAGCCCTTCTCCGGATCGGAATATTCATCCGCGACGATCGGGATGCGCCGGCCGACGAGCGGCAGGATCGCATGCGCGTTCGCTGCGACGAAGGCCTGGTAGCGCTCGTCGTCGGGATGCACGGCGACGGCCGTGTCGCCCAGCATCGTCTCCGGCCGGGTCGTCGCAACCGTGATGAAGGTGGTCGCATCCTCGGGATCGAAGGTCTTGCCCTCGATCGGATAGCGGAAATGATACAGCTTGCCCTTCGTCTCGACCTGGATGACCTCGAGGTCGGAGATCGCCGTCTCCAGCTTCGGGTCCCAGTTGACGAGGCGCTTGTCCTTGTAGATCAGGCCGCCGCGATAGAGCTCGACGAACACCTTGAGAACGGCCTTCGACAGGCCCTCGTCCATGGTGAAGCGCTCGCGCGACCAGTCGGCCGAGGCGCCGAGGCGCTTCAGCTGGCCAATGATCGTGCCGCCGGATTCGGCCTTCCACTTCCAGATCTTCTCGACGAAGGCGTCGCGGCCGATCTCGCGGCGGTTCGGCTCCTGCCGCTCCATCATCTGGCGCTCGACGACCATCTGCGTCGCGATGCCGGCATGGTCGAGGCCGACCTGCCACAGCACGTCCTTGCCGCGCATGCGCTCGAAGCGGACGAGGACGTCCTGCAGCGTGTTGTTGAGCGCGTGGCCCATATGCAGCGAGCCGGTCACGTTCGGCGGCGGGATGACGATGGAGAAGGTCTCGGCGCCGGGTTCGGCTCCGGCACCTGCCTTGAAGGCGCCCTGGCCTTCCCATGTTTCATAGATGCGCGGCTCGACCGCGGCCGCGTCGTAATTCTTGTCGAGCATGACCGTTTCCGGATGAGGGATTTGAACTGCTGTAAATCGGATGGCCGGGGGCGAGTCAACCGCGCCGCCGTCGCGGGACCTGCTGAGATGGGGGCCCGCAGGTCGCTTCACAACCGCCGGGAGATGGGACGGGGGAGCCGATGCGGGTCCTGAAGGGCAGGAAGCGTCCGGAAACGGCCGCTCAGCGGCGGCGGGACAGGCGCTCGATCTCGTCGCGAACCAGTCGCTCGACGAGCGGCGGCAGATTGCTGTCGAGCCAGTTCTTCAGCATCGGCCGAAGCATTTCCTTGACCAGATCGTCCAGCGTCCGGCTGTTCGCGGAAAGCACCGTGTTCGAGAGGTCGCCGAAGGCCGACATCACTGCGGCATCCGCCGCCTGCGAGAGCAGCGGCGCGTTATGCGGCAGGTCGTCGGTTGCGGATTTGATGGGCGCAGGCGGGGCCGGCCGCTCCACGCGGGCGACGGCCTGCGCGGGTTCCGGCAGCGGCGGAAGCGTCGTGCGCAGCATGCGCGGCTCGACGGCCGGCTGCGACGGCGCGACGGGCGCCGGCGGAAGCTCTACGCGCGGCAGCTCGACCCGAGCAGGCTCGGCGCGGGGCGGCTCGATCGGGGCGAATTCATTGACGCGGGCGCTGAACAGGGCGTCGATATCGGCGGCCGAGACCGGGACGCTCGGCAACCGCGCCGGCGCGTTGTCCGCATCGGCGGACTTGAGCGCGCCAAGGCCGGAATCATCCTCGGAAATGATCCGGCGGATCGAGGCGAGGATCTCTTCCATCGAAGGCTCTTGCGCCGCACTGACTTTGGCCATCGCCACCCCACACCCAACAGACATTGCCGAATCGCCTTGATACGCGTGCGATTCCGGGTGTCAGGGTAGCGAAAACCGCGACCGGCCGGAACAAGGCCGATCGCTTTTCCCCCGACAGCAGCGGGTACTACCGTCCGTCCGGCGTGCGCAGGCCGATCCACTTGTCGCGGACCGCCTCGTAATGCTGCTTCGGCTCGTAGCGCTGAACCTTGAGCGCCAGGTTCTCGGCCGAAAGACCGCCGGCCGTCGAGAGCAGCGTGTAGGACGCGACGATCTGGGCGCGCTGCGCCAGGATCAGCGTCTCGCGCGCCTGCAGCAGCGACTGCTGCTGGTTCAGCACGTCGAGGGTGGTGCGCTGACCGACCTTCTGCTCTTCGATGACGCCTTCGAGCGCCAGCTGCGAGGCCTTCACCTGCGACTGGGCCGAGGTGATCGACGCGATCGCCGCTTCGAGCTGGCCATAGGCCGAGACCGCCGCGGCGCGGACCTGGTCGCGAGCCGAATCGAGCTGGATGCGACGCTGACCGAGCGTCTCCTTGGCCTGGCGGGTCTGCGAGTAGACGACGCCGCCCTCATAGATCGGCACGGTGAGGTTGGCCGTGATCGACGCGGAATTGCCCCACGAGCCGGTGACCGACGGATCGTCCTGGTGCTGGAGGTCGCCCCGCAGCGAGACGGTCGGCAGGAGCTGGCCTTCGATCACCTTCACGTTGAAGGCGGCCGTATCGACATTGTAGCTCGCAGCCCGGATCAACGGATGGCGCGACTGGCCGGTGGAGACGGCAGCCTCGGCCGACTTCGGCAGCAGGCGCGTATTGATCGGCGGCACCGACAGGCTCTTCGGCGCGACACCGATGATCTGCAGATAGGTCGCCTTGGCGGAGTTCAGGTCCGAGACGGCGACTTCATAGGCCGTCTGGCCCTGGCTGAGCGCCGCGTCGGTCTGGGCAAGATCCGTACGCGTGCCCTCGCCCACCTTCAGGCGGTCGGTGGCGGCGCGCTGCTGCTCGCGCAGGAAGGTGATGTTCTGTTCGCGCAGCCCGACGATGGCCTGCTGCTGGATCACGTTGGTATAGGCGGTCACCGCGTCGAGCAGAACGTCCTGCTCGGTCGAGCGCAGGATCTCGCGGCCGGCGAGAACCGACGACTCGGCCTGCTTCACCGCGTTCTGGGTCCGGAAGCCGCGAAAAATCGGCTGCTCGATCGTCAGTCCCACGCCGCGCGGCCAGGTCGTCTCCGAACCGATGCGCGCCAGGGGCGAGCTGCGCCCCCGGGTGTAGGACGGGCCGATGAAGGCACTGCCGGTCAGGACCGGGCGGTAGCCGGAAAGGGCCTGCGGGACATTCTCGTCCGTAGCGCGCAGCTGGGCGCGCATGGCGTTGAGAGTCGGATTGTTGTTGTAGGTCTGCGACAGCGCAGACGTCAGTGTGTCAGCCTGGACAGAGGGGGCAGCTACGATAACCACAGCCAAGGCCACGGTTGCCAGATAGACCCGAGAAAAAACCACGTTCAAGACCTCGGCGTTGCGAGGCGACGCCCCCCTACCGGACGTCCACCGTCGGACAATTCATCGTCAATGTACGACAGGCCGGGAGACCGTCAAATGGCACAGCCGCCCTTAAGGCTCAATAAACCGTACCATGCGACTGGAAAGCCACAGCCTGCGCACTAGGCGAGATTCGGGACTTTTGGCTTAACTATCTGAAATTACAACGAAATCAGAATACGAAGGCCTTGGGCTTGGCGAAGCCCGGCAGCGGCCGGACATGGGTATTGAACGCGGGACGACCGCTGATCGACCCACCAGAGCGTGTATAGACCGTCGCCTTGGCTGCAAGGCCGTGTGTTCCCACCACGGCGACGATTCGACCGCCCTCGCCGATCTGGTCGAGGATGGCCTGCGGAATCTCCTCGACGGCGCCCTCGATCAGGATGACGTCATAGGGAGCCTTGGCGGCGTGGCCCTGGGTGAGCGGTCCGAGCACGACCTCGACATTCGTGGCGCCGACGCCGGCCAGGTTCGCGACCGCGGCGGCAGCGAGAGCCTCGTCCGATTCGAGCGCGACGACGGAGGCCGCGACGCGGGAGAGGATGGCGGCGGAGTAACCGGTGGCCGTACCGATATCGAGCACGCGGTCGGTCGCCTGGATTCCGGCGAGCTGTACCAGCTTGGCCAGCGGCCCCGGCTCCATCACGTAGCGCGGCGCGCTGCCCTGGGCTGACACCAGGATGTCTTCATCGATATAGGCAAGCGGCTTCAGATGATCTGGCACGAAGTTCTCGCGCGGCACCGCGGAGAAGGCGTCGAGCACGTCATATTCGGTGACGTCGACGGTGCGAATCTGACAGTCCACCATCGTGGTTCGCGCCTTGGCGAAATCGACCATGATCCGGGACCCTTTATCGTCATGTGGCAATAGACGTTCCAATACCGGTGGTTCGGCGAGGTGACAAGCCATTCCAACGGGTTCCAGCGCCGCAGGCCGTCGCGGCCCCGTACCCAAATTGGGGGAAAGCGCGGTTAAGTCGTGGATGACGAGTGATTTAGCTCTTGCCTAACCCCTACCCTTACCTCTACATCCCCAACCCGAGGGCCTCGTGGCGGAATGGTTACGCAGAGGACTGCAAATCCTTGCATCCCGGTTCGATTCCGGGCGAGGCCTCCATCGCTCCAAGAGCGATATTTGCCCTCAAAATTTCACTTTTTCCGACGGCGCGCGAACGCGCGGCCGCAGCGTTCCCCGCTGCATCGGACAAGCGCCCTCCTCCGCATGGACGACCCCTGCAACCTGCTCGCGCGGGCTGTGATTCAGCTTTACGGCCCGGCCGGCAGGGGCGGCACCGTGATCCCACCCTGGAAGCCGCGCGCCGTCCAGTCATAGACGGCGACACTGGTGCGGAAGCTGCCGAGGCGGGCGGCCGACAGATCCAGAATGTCGACGATCACCACGGTCCACATCAGCGACAGCAGCGCCATCAGGAAGCGTGCCGGCCTCTCCCGGAGCCCGAGCTGATAGCCGAGGCAGGCCATGCTGACCATGGTGAGGGCGATCAAGAGCCAGAAGATCTGCGCCGGCAGCCTCGTCTCGAAGGCGAGCCGCTCGCTCATCGCGGCGTCGAAGACGTCGTTCAGCGCCGCCATCAGCGAGGCCGAGATTGGGCCGGGCTGCTCGCGGACGAGACCGGTCAGATGCCCCCAGATCTCCGACTGCATCGCATTGGTGCTGTCGTTCAGATTGTCGATGTTGCCGCCGCCTCCGCCCTCGGCGAGGATGAAGGCCTTGCGCAGGCCGGTATAGGTCTCCAGCAGGTGGGCGATCTCCTCGCCGCGCGGCGTGCCGATCGCCTTGGCGCGCAGCCACGCCGTGCCGATGGCGTTGGCCTCGACGAGCGTGCCCGCCCGGCGCTCGGAAAAGCGGGTATTGGCGTAGGAGAGCGTCAGCGCCAACACGAAGGCGAGCAGCCCCAGCAGGCCGCCGACCACGACCCCGACTGTCTCGGGCTGGCCGCCGGAAACGTGACGACGCAATCCGATGCGATAGCCGATCTCGTGCACGAGAAGCTGCGCCGCGAGCAGCACGAGGCCGAACAGGACGAAGCTCACTTCAGCGATCGCGATGAGAACATTCATGAGGCGGGGGTCCTGCTGAAATCCGGAACGGGAATGCGGAACGCGCGGCTGCCGCCCCGCGGCGTTGCGCCGGCGAGGTCGCATCACGTTGACTATGCCCGAGTCGCGCTGCTGCGTAACGTAGGGGAAGGAGATCCATCCGCGACGCCCGTTCCCCGCGCAGATCGAGCCGGGTGATTGCAAGTCGGCCGCTTCGGGACGATAAGGCCGGGATGCTGGATCTGACCGCCCTTCCCCGTCACGGCGGCGCCCTTCGGGACGCCTCGGAGCGCCATGGCGTTCCGCTTGCCGACTGGCTCGACCTCTCGACCGGCATCAACCCGCATCCCTATCCGCTGCCCGATCTGCCGATGGAGGGCCTCCATCGCCTGCCGGATCCCGCGGCGCTCGCGGATCTCATCGCCATCGCACGGGAAACCTATCGCGTGCCGCGCGGCGTGGCGCTTAACGCCGTCGCGGGCTCCGATCTCGCACTCCGCCTGCTGCCGCTGATCGCGCCGGCCGGCGACGTCGCCGTTGTCGGGCCGACCTATGCCGGGCATGCCGAAGCGTGGGGCGCTTCCAACCGGCGCGTCACGATCGTCCCCTCGCTTGCCGAGGCCGCCGAACGGGCGCCGATCGTCGTAATCGTCAATCCCAACAATCCGGACGGCCGCCGCTTTGACCCGGCCGAACTGCTGACCGTCGGGATTACCTTGGCCAGCCGGGGCGGCATGCTCGTCGTCGATGAGGCGTTCGGCGATGTCGCTCCCGAATTGAGCGTCATTCCTCACCTCTCCGGCGAGCCGGTCGTCGTCCTGCGCTCGTTCGGAAAGTTTTATGGGCTGGCCGGCCTCCGCCTCGGTTTCGTTGCCGGTCGGGCGGATCTCGTTGCCCCGTTGGCGCGGCTTCTCGGCGACTGGCCGGTCTCGGGTCCTGCTATTTCGATCGGCGCCCAGGCCCTCGCCGATTCGGCCTGGCAGGCCTCAGCGCGTCGCCGTCTTCGCGCCGGTCGCGAACGGTTGGACGCGATTCTCGAAGACGCGGGACTGGAAATCGCCGGCGGCACGGATCTGTTCGTGCTGGCCCGGACGTCGAATGCGACCGCGTTGCACGAGGCACTGGCCCGGCAGGGCATCTGGACGCGTATCTTTGCCGATCGGCCCGGCGTCATCCGGTTCGGCCTCCCCGCCGACGATCGGTTCGACCGCCTCCGGGCTGCGTTCGCCCGGATCTAGCTGTGAACGCGATGCGCGCAGGGGCCTAGATGGCCCCCTGCGGCGTGACGATCAGGCGGCCTTCCTGCGTCTCGATCGTCGCCCTTATGCCGAAGGTCGCGGCGAGATTGTGCTCTGTCAGCACCGCCGCGGGCGGCCCCTCCGCCACAATGCGACCGCCCGCGATCAGCACCAGCCGGTCGGCATAGCGGGCGGCGAGCGAGAGATCGTGCAGCACGGCGACGATCGCCGCGCCGGCCCTCGCCCGCTCGCGCAAGAGGTCGAGCACGACGAACTGGTAGCGGACATCGAGGGCTGCGACCGGCTCGTCGACGAGGATGATCTCCGGCTCGCCGGCGAGCACGCGGGCGAGCGCGACGCGGGCGCGTTCGCCGCCCGATAGCGTCGTCACGGCGCGCTCGGCGAAATCGAGCGTGCCCGTCGCCTCCAGCGCGCGCAGCACGGCGGCGCGGTCGCTCTCGCCGAGATCGGCGGCGCCGGCGCCATGCGGAATGCGCCCGAGCGCCACGACGTCGGCGACGGAGAGCGGCCAGTGGAAGACGTGGCCCTGCGGTAGATAGCCGATCCGGCGAGCGCGGACGCGCGGCGAAAGCGCCTCGCTCCGCTGGTCGCCGATATGGATCGATCCCGGTCCGTCGAGCAGTCCGGCGAGCCGGCGGACCAGCGTCGTCTTGCCGGCGCCGTTCGGCCCGATCACGACGACAAGCTCGCCGGCGGCGACCGCGAGATCGACCTTTTCGAGCACGCTGCGCCGGCCGAGCGTGGCGGCGATGCCTTTCGCGCGCAACAGGGAGGCTGTCATCACGACACCTCCCCCGTCAGCCCGCGCCGATGGCGGAACACCAGCACGATGAAGAGCGGCGCGCCGATCAGCGCCGTCACGACGCCGACCTTGATCTCGTTCTGTGCCGGAATGATCCGCACCAGGATGTCGGCGGCCGTCAGCAAGGCGGCGCCGGAGAGTGCCGCCGGCCACATCAGCCGCGCCGGATCGTGGCGCACGAAGGGCCGCACCAGATGCGGTGCGACGAGGCCGACGAAGCCGATCGTGCCGGCAACCGCGACGCCCCCACCGACCGCCAGCGCGACGCCGAGGACGACGCGAAGCCGCACCCGGCCGAGCCGAATGCCGAGGCTGGCGGCCGCGTCCTCGCCGAGCGTCAGCGCGCGGAAGGCGGCCCCATCCACAAACAGAAGGATCGTGCCGGCAGCGATGAAGGGCAGCGCGATGTAGACGTGCTGCATGCTGCGATCCTCGAGCGAGCCGAGCAGCCAGAAGGCGATCTCGAGTGCTGCGAAGGGGTTCGGCGCGAGATTGAGGGCCAAGGAGGTCGCCGCCCCCGCCAGGCTCGAAATGGCGAGGCCGGCGAGGATGACGACGAGCAGGCTGGCGCGCGGGCCGGCAATCAGGAGCAGTAATCCAACCGAGAGCAGCGCGCCGAGCATGGCCGCGATCGGCAGGAAGAAGGAAAGCGCGTCGAACACGCCGAAGGCGATGACGAGCACGGCACCGAAGGCCGCCGCCGATGGCGCGCCGAACAGAGACGGCGAGGCGAGCGGATTGCGCAGCAGCCCCTGCAGCGCCGCGCCCGAAAGGCCGAGCGAGAAGCCGATCGCCACCGCGAGGATGGCGCGCGGCAGGCGGATTTCCCGGACGATCAGCCGGGCGGCCTCGTCGCCCGTGCCGAGCAGCCCGTCGACGACGGCGCGCAGCGGCAGGATGACGGGGCCGATGCCGAGCGACAACAGGAAGAGGATGACGACGAGCGCAACCAGGCCGGGCACGAGGAAGCGGCTCGCCGCCCCTCGTTTCAGAATGTCCGGCCGTGCTGCGGTCAATGCGTCCATCTCAATCCGACATAGCCCGAACGGCCGGCATTGTTGTAGCCGAAGGCGTCCTGGTATTCGACGTTGGTCAGGTTCTCCAGCCGGGCATAGAGCGTCGTCTGGGGATTGAGCCGGTAGGACGCGTTGAGGTCAATCTTGGTGTAGCCATCCAGCGGAACCAACTGGGCCGCTTTCGCCGGATCGTTGTTGAAGCGCTCGCCGACGAAGATCGCCGTGGCGCCGAACTCGAAATTCTCGATGCCGGTATAGGTCAGCGTCAGCGAGCCGCTGTTCTCCGGCCGGCGCGACAGCGGCAGGCCGCTGTCGAGATTGGTGGCGTGGAGATAGGTGTAGGTGCCGGTCGCCTTCAGCACGGAGGGCACGAGCACCGCGTCGGCCGAGAGCTCGAGGCCGGAGGTCTCGGCATTGGTGATGTTGATGTAGTCGTTCGTCGCGAGCGAGTAGCTGATAAGGTTGGTGAAGCGGTTGTAGAAGCCGGTCGCCGAAACTTGCACCCGGCCATCGAACAGCTCCTGGTCGATGCCGACATCACCGCCCCAGCTCTCCTCATCAATGAGATCCGGATTGCCGTATTGTGCATCGAACAGCTGGAACATGGTCGGCCGCTTGGCGGCGTTGCCGAAGCTGCCGCGGAGCTTGGTGCCGGTCGGGTTGATCAGATAGGCGGCGGTGGCGCGCCCGGTCAGGAAGCCCTGGCCGTCGACGTCCTCGTCATAGCGCCCGCCGAGCGACAGGTTCAGATTGTCGAACAGGGTGAACTGCTGCAGCGCGTAGACCGCGAGCAGCGTGCGCGCGTCGTCGAAGCTCTGCACGTTCTTATCGACGCCGGCGAGCGAGGTTGTCGTCGTGTCCTGCTCGCCGGATTCGCGCTCGGCCCGGCCGCCGACGATCAGCGTGCCGTAGCGGGCGAGATCGATCGTGCCCTGGTATTCGACGCCATAGTCGAGGCCGGTCGAGTCGCCGACCCGGCCGAGAAAGCTCGTGCTCGGCTTGTTGGTGAGCGTCAGCGGCTCGATATAGGCGCTCGTCGTCTGGGTGCCGAAGAAGTTGATCTGGTTGGCGATCTTGCCGTCGAACGATTCGAAATCGAAACGGCCGAAGCCGGAGACGACGTCGCGGTTGCGCTCGTAGCCCGGCAGGTCGTCGGTCGGCTTCGAGCCCCTATCGACGTCCGATTCCTGGCGATAGGCGGTGACGCCGAAGCTGAACGCCTTGCCCTCGCCCGAGTCGTAGCTGCCGCGCGCCGTGCCGGCGAACTTGCGCGTGCCGTCCGCCTCGCCGTCGTCGCGATCGCCGACGCGCGAGAAGCCGTGCGTGTCGAAGGCCGTGCCGCTGACCGAGAGGCTGACCGGGCCGACGCTGCCGCCGGCCGTGGCGTTGCCGGCGACGGTGCCGTAGCTGCCGCCCTCGACGCCGGCCGTCGCGGTCAGCGCGCCGGTGCGCTTGCGGGTAATGATGTTGATGACGCCGCCCATGGCGTCGGAGCCATAGAGCGCGCTCTGCGGGCCGCGCAGGACTTCGACCCGCTCGATATCGGTCGGCGAGAACACGGCGAAATCGAAGGTGTTGCGAGCGCTGGCGGGGTCGTTGACCCGCACGCCGTCGATCAGCACCAGCGTATCGCCCGCCTCGGCGCCGCGAATGCTCACCTCGGTGGTGCCGCCGGGACCGCCCGACTGGGTGACGGTGACGCCCGGCACCTGGCGCAGCACATCGACCAGCGAGCCCGGCGAGGCGTTGTTGATCTTGTCGCCGGGAATGACGGTGATGGCGCTGCCGGATTTGGTGATGTCGGTCGGGCTGCGATACGCGGTCACGACGATGTCGTCGAGCTGATCGGCGCTCGCGGCACCGGCGGCGAGCATCACGGGCAAAGACGCAAACAGGGAGAGAGCGGCGCGCCCCCGGCGCCGTTCGGAGAATGTCATCAGGCAGACCTCGGTTGGATCGATCTGGTCAGTGCACCCGTCACGTTTGTGTCCCGGGTCCTGCGAGACGGCTTTGCCGCTCGCTTCAGAAGCGGTAGACGAGGTCCCAGGTCACTGCAAGCGGGAGCGCACCTCATGCGCGCGTGGGTCAACAAGTTCGGTCTGATTGTGGCAGCTTGGGCACTAACCGGCCCTGCGCTGGCCGCTCCCGCGCCCGCTGCCGTACCTGTGGCCGCGCCGCAGCGGATCGTCTCGATCAACGCCTGCGCCGACCAGTTGCTGCTGGCGCTCGCCGATCCCGGCCAGATCGCGGCGCTTTCGCTCTATGCGACCGATCCCGCCTATTCCTATCTCGCCGAGCAGGCGAAGGCCTTCCGGCATGACGCCGGCGCGGCCGAGACCGTGATCGAGCGCAAGCCCGACCTCGTCCTCGCCGGCAAGTTCACCAAGCGCGAGACGCGCGCGATGCTGAAGCGGCTCGGCTACAAGGTCGTCGAGCTCGACAACGTGAAATCGATCGACGATTCGATCGCCCAGATCCGCGACGTCGCGGCGCTGATCGGCCATCCCGATCGCGGCGACGACCTGATCGCCCGCATCGAGGCGGCGCGGGCGAAGGCCGCGGCTGCCGATCCCGGCGGGCACGAACCAACCGTCGCCGTCTACCAGCGTCGCGGCTATGTCACCGGCCAGAACACGCTGACCGGCGAACTGCTGCGCCTTGCCGGCTTCGACGACATGGGCGGCGCGCTCGCCGGCAAGACCGGCGGCTTCGTGCCGCTCGAGCGCATCGTCACCGGCAAGCCCGATCTCCTCGTCGTCGCCGATCCGCATATCGTCGCCGCCGACCAGGGCAGCGCGCTGCTCGCCCATCCCGCGCTCCGCGAACTCTACCCGGCTGATCGCCGCATCACCCTGCCCGGCCGGCTCACCATCTGCGCCGGGCCGTCGCTGCCGGAAGCGATCGATACGCTCGCCGCCGAACGCGCCCGCCTCGGCCGCTCGTAACCCTAGGCCCGCATGACCGAATTCCCCTTCGATTTTCGCCTGCTCCTGCTGATCGCCGCGATCGGCATCGATGCGCTCGTCGGCGATCCCGACTGGATCTGGCGCCGCCTGCCGCATCCGGTGACCTGGTTCGGCGCGCTGATCGGCCTCTCGGACCGTACCTTCAACCGGGACGCCGCGGCTCCCTGGATCCGCCGTATCGCAGGCGTCCTGGTCATCGTCGTCCTCGTCGCGATCGCCTGGTTCGCCGGCGTCCTGGTCGAGCGGCTGGCGGCGAGCTTCACCTATGGCTTCGTGCTGATCCCGGTTATCGCGTCGGTGCTGCTCGCCAGTCGCAGCCTCTATGTCCATGTCGCCCGCGTGCTGCAGGCCTTCTATTCAGGCGGGCTGGATACGGCGCGGCAGGCTGTCTCGATGATCGTCGGCCGCGATCCCGAAAGCCTCGACAAGGCGGGCGTTACCCGCGCCGCGATCGAATCGACGGCCGAGAATTTTTCCGATGGCGTCGTCGCTCCGGCCTTCTGGTTTGCCGTCTTCGGCCTGCCGGGGCTCTTCGCCTACAAGATGATCAACACGGCCGATTCGATGATCGGCCACCGCTCCGCCCGGCACGAAGCGTTCGGCTGGGCGGCGGCGCGCCTCGATGACCTCGTCAATCTCCCTGCGAGCCGGCTCGCGGGATTCCTCATCACGATGGCGGCGCCCTTTGCCGGCGGCACGATCAAGCAGTCCTTCATGGCGATGCTCGACGACGCGCGCAAGCATCGCTCGCCGAATGCCGGCTGGCCCGAGGCTGCCATGGCCGGCGCGCTCGGCCTCGCGCTCGCCGGTCCGCGCCGCTATGGCGAGCGCGTGGTCGAGGATCCCTATCTGAACGATGCCGGCCGGCACGAGGCCGGGCCCGGCGACATCGGTCGTGCGCTCAAGATTCTAAGGGCGGCGACGGCGCTCGGCGCCACCGGAATTCTCATGCTCTGGCTCTGGCTGCATACCTGAGGATGGCGTCGGTATCGACGTGTTCCTCGAGATGATCGGCGAGCCTGTCCAGCACCCGGTCGACCTCGATTTCGTATGTGAGATCCGAGGGTTCCGCGCCGATCTTGACGAGGAAATCGCGCCGGAACGCATCGTCGCCGAAGAGGCCGTGCACATAGCTGCCGCGCACGCGCCTATCCGGCGAGACGGCGCCCTCGCCGGCACCCGCGCGCTCCAGCCAGGGACGGGCACGATCCGGCCCGTCGGTGCGGCCGAGATGGATCTCGTAGCCGGAGACGGCCAGGCCTGACGCGGCGTCGCGGCCGGAGAACGGCGCCGTCGTCTTGTCAGCGGCGAGGATGGTCTCGACATCGAGCAGGCCGAGCCCGGGCACGCTCCCCGCCGGGCCTTCAAGGCCGTCCGGATCCGAAATCGTCCGTCCCAGCATCTGGTAGCCGCCGCAGAGGCCGATGACACGGCCGCCACGCCGTCGATGCGCCAGGATGTCGATGTCCCACCCCTGCGCGCGCACGAAGGCGAGATCGGCGATGGTCGATTTCGAGCCGGGGATCAGGATCACGTCGCAGACCGGGATGGGTTCGCCGGCCCGGACCATCACCACGGAGACGCCGGGCTCCAGCGCCAGCGGGTCGAGATCGTCGAAATTGGCGATGCGCGGCAGCACCGGCACGGCGATCGTCAGCGTGCCGGCGCGCGCGCTGCCGCCGGAGAGGTCGAGGATGTCCTCCGCCGGTAGGCGGTGCGCCTCGGCAAACCAGGGCACGACGCCGAGCGACGGCCAGCCGGTGGCGGCGCGCACGGCGGCGACGCCGTCGTCGAACAGCCTGATATCGCCGCGCATCTTGTTGACGAGAAACGCCTTGATCCGCTCACGGTCGGCCTGCGGCAGCACGGCGCGCGTGCCGACGAGGCTGGCAATGACGCCGCCCCGATCGATATCGCCGATCAGGATCACCGGCAGGTCGGCGGCTTCGGCGAAGCCCATATTGGCGATATCGCCGGACCTGAGGTTGATTTCGGCCGGGCTGCCGGCGCCTTCGACCAGGATCAGATCGGCATTTCGCCCGAGCCGCTCGAAGCTTTCGAGGATGCTCGGCAGCAGCTCGGCTTTCCGCTTGCCGTATTCGCGAGCCCGCATCGTACCGAAGCGGCGACCCTGCAGGATGATCTGCGAGCCGGTATCGCTCTCGGGCTTCAGCAGCACCGGGTTCATGTGGACCGTCGGTTCCAGCCCGGCGGCGCGCGCCTGCAGCGCCTGCGCCCGGCCGATCTCGCCGCCATCCGCCGTCACGGCGGCGTTGTTCGACATGTTCTGCGGCTTGAACGGCGCGACGCGGATGCCTTTGCGCGCATAGAGCCGCGCCAGGCCGGCAACGAGCACCGACTTGCCGACATTCGAGCCGGTGCCCTGGAACATGATGGCGGCGGTCATGGTCGCCCTATCCCACCGCGCTCATTGTCGCCCTCAAAACTCGATGCCCTGCTGCGCCTTCACGCCGGAGCGGAACGGGTGCTTGATCAGCTCCATCTCGGTGACGAGGTCGGCGATCTCGATCAGGCCTTCCGGGGCGTTGCGGCCGGTGATGACGACATGCACGTCGGCCGGCTTCTCGGTGGTGAGGAATTCGAGCACCTCGGCGAGCGGCAGATAGTCGTAACGCAGCACGATGTTGAGCTCATCGAGCAGGACGAGATGATACGCGCCACTCTTGATCAGCTCCTTCGCAGTCTCCCAGGCATGGCGGGCGGCGGCGATGTCGCGCTGGCGGTCCTGCGTTTCCCAGGTGAAGCCCTCGCCGAGGCGGTTGATCGAGACGAGGTCGCCGAAGCGCTCCAGCGCCATGCGCTCGCCCGTATCGATCGCGCCCTTCACGAATTGCACCACGGCGACCGGCAGGCCGTGGCCGAGCGAGCGGAACACCATGCCGAAGGCGGCGGTCGACTTGCCCTTGCCCTTGCCGGTATGGACGATGACGAGCCCCTTCTCGACGTTCTTCGAGGCGAGGATCTTGTCGCGCACGACCTTCTTCTTGCGCATCTTCTCCGCGTGACGGGCGTTCAGTTCCTCTTCGGTCATTTCGATCGTCATGCGAATTCCTTTCGGGCGTCGCGGCGGGAAGCAAGCGCTGCCAGCCGTTGATAGGCGCTGTTGGCGCGCGGCGACCAGAGGCCGCGTTCCATGGCTTCGAGAAAGCGGTCCGCCATTTCGGCGAGCGCGGGTTCATTGGCGTCGGCGATGAAGGCGCGCACGTCGTCATCGGCAATATAGGCGTCGTAGAGCGCATCGAAATGGTGATCGCCAACCGCGTGCGTCGTCGCGGCGAAGGCGAAGAGATAGTCGAGCGTCGCCGCCATCTCGAAGGCGCCCTTGTAGCCGTGCCGCATGCAGCCGGCGATCCATTTCGGATTGACCGCCCGCCCGCGCACGACACGGCCGATCTCTTCCGCCAGCGGCCGCACCACGGGTGTTTCGGGTCGGGAATGATCACCGTGATACAGCCGGGGCGCCGCGCCCTTCAGCGTCTCGATCGTCGCCGAGAGGCCGCCCTGGAACTGGTAGTAATCGTCGCTGTCGAGAATGTCGTGCTCGCGATTGTCCTGATTGTGCAGGACGGCGTCGGTCGCGGCGAGCCGCGCCTTCAGGCGGTCGCCGGCCGCCTCGCCCTCGGCGCCGCCGCCATAGGCGAAGCTCGACCAAGCGAGGAAGGCTTCCGCGAGATCGGCGCGGCTGTCCCAGATTCTCTCGTCGATCATCGCCTGCAGGCCGGCGCCATAGGAACCGGGCTTCGAGCCGAAGATGCGGGCGAGGTCCTGGCCCGCGCCATGGGCGGCCGCGATCGGATTGGCGTCCGCCGGCTCGTCGCGCGCGGCGACGGCGCGGATGGCGGAATCGATCAGGTCGATCTGCTCCGGGAAGGCGTCACGGAACATGCCGGAAATCCGCAGCGTGACGTCGACGCGGGGGCGCTTCAGCTCGGAAAGCGTGAGCACGCGAAACCCGGTGACGCGACCGGTGCCCGCTTCCCAGACCGGCTCGGCGCCGATCAGAGCGAGCACCTGCGCGATGTCGTCGCCGCCGGTGCGCATGTTGGCGGTGCCCCAGGCGGAGATCGCCACGGAGCGCAGCCACTCGCCCTCGTCCTGCATGTAGCGCAGCACCAGCGCCTCGGCAGCGGCCTTGCCGATCCGCCAGGCGGCAGCGGTCGGCACGGCCCTCGTGTCGACCGAATAGAAGTTCTTGCCCGTCGGCAGCACGTCCGGCCGTCCGCGCGACGGCGCGCCGGAGGGGCCGGGCGGCACGAAGCGCCCATCGAGCGCCGTCAGCACGGCGGCGATTTCTTCCGTTCCGCAACGGTCTAGCGCCGGGGCCAGTTCCTGCACGATCCAGTCGAGCACGGGCGCCGTGGCAGGGCCCGGCGCCGGCGCTCCCACACCCCTTGTGGGGGAGAGTTGGAGTGGGGGGAGCCCATCCGAATTGAGCGCTTCCTCAGCATTGAGCTCTACGCCCGGCATTCCCCCTCCCCAACCCTCCCCACAAGGGGGAGGGAGAAGGGCTGAGGCGACGATTCCCTTTGCCAGGACCTCGATCCGCTCGACCGTGTCGCCATTGGTGCGCCACGGCGCATCGGTTGCGCCGGCAAGCGCGTCCGGCCTCGTGCCCTCCCAGTCGGCCGAGAGATCGCAGGCGAGCGGGTCGAAACCGTCGAGGCCGAGATCGGCAGCGATCGCGCGGTGCAGCGAGCCGTCTTCCGGGCGCCCGCCGGAACGCGGCACGCGGGCGATCGCAACAAGCGTATCGAGGCGGTGCTCGTCGATCGGAGAACTTCCGAAGATGTGCAGCCCGTCGCGGATCTGCAGTTCCTTGATCTCGCAGAGATGCGCGTCGATGGCGCGGAGCGCGCTGCCGGCGTCGGCGTCGCGACCGATGCCGAGATCGCGGTCGATGCCGTGGCGCACCGCCTGATCAAAAATTTCGCGTTCGAGATGGTCGCGCCGGCGCGGATCGGCGCCGAGCGCCAGATGGTACTCGTCGATCAGCGTCTCGATCTCGGCGAAGGCGCCATGCGCCTCGGCCCGCGTCAGCGCCGGCATGAGATGGTCGACGACGACGGCCGAGGCGCGGCGCTTTGCCTGCGCGCCCTCGCCGGGATCGTTGACGATGAAGGGATAGATCAGCGGCGTCGGGCCGAGAATGACCTCCGGCCAGCAGGCATTCGACAGGCCGAGCGCCTTGCCCGGCAGCCATTCGAGATTGCCGTGCTTGCCGACATGCACGATCGCATCGACGCCGAACTGCGTCCGCAGCCACGCATGGAAGGCGAGATAGTGGTGCGTCGGCACGAGGTCGGGATCGTGATAGGTCGCCTTGGGATCGATGCCATAGCCGCGCGCCGGCTGGATGCCGACCACGACATTGCCGAAGCGATGAATGGCAAGCCGGAAGGCGCCTTCGGCGAAGAAGGGGTCGGCGTCGGGCTCGCCCCAGCGCTTGGCGAGGCTTTCGCGCACGGATTCCGGCAGCGCGTCGTGGAAGGCGCGGTAGTCGGCGAGGGAAAGCTCGATCTCTTCACCTCTCCCAGAGGGAGAGGTCGACGGCGAAGCCGGCGGGTGAGGGGTTGCGCCTTCAACGGATAGGTCTGAACCCCTCACCCGGCCCTCCGGGCCGACCTCTCCCTCGGGGAGAGGTGAAGGAACGGACCCCTTTTCCCGAAGCTCCATCCGCTTCGCCAGCGCGTTGGTCGGGCCGGAGAGCAGGAGCTCCATCAGCGCCCTGCCCGTCTCCGGAAAGCCCTCCAGCGCATAGCCCGCGCCCTTCATGGCGGTGGCAATCCGAGCCGCGCTTTCCGGCGTGTCGAGGCCGACGCCGTTGGCGAGGCGGCCGTCACGGTCGGGATAGTTGGAGAGCACGAGCGCGATCTTGCGGTCGGCGGCAGTCTTCGCGGCAAGCCGGACCCAGTTCGCCGCCTGCGCCGCGACGAACGCGATGCGCTCACGGTCGGCGCGATAGACGACGATGCGGCTGTCGGTCCGGCCGTCGCTTTCGACCTCTTCCTTGAACGAGACGGCGCGGGTCAGGATCCGGCCATCCACCTCCGGCAGCACGACATTCATGATCAGATCGCGCGGGCCGAGACCGCGCGTGGATTCGAGCCACGCCTCGCGGCTGGTGCCGGCGAAGACGAGTTGCAGCACCGGCTTGCCGGCGCGGTCGAGCACGGTCGGCTCATGCGCCCGACCGGGGCGCGAGATGGCGAAGGCGGTGGCATTGAGCACGATGGCGGGATCCAGCGCGTCGAAAGCTCTGTCGACGAAGGCCGCCGCTTCCTCGTTCTTGAGGCTGGAGGCGAAGATCGCCACCGTGGCGATGCCTTCGCGATCGAGCGCTTCCACCATGGCGTCGATCGGCTCGGTCGAGCCGCCGGGAATGACCGAACGATAGAAGGTGAGGAACGCCACCGGCCGGCCGGCGTCTTCCGGCCGCAGCGCGTCCGCGACGACACCCTCGCCCGGCCGGTAGAAACCGACCTCGGGCAGAACCTGCGGCTCCGGCGGCGCTTCTCCCCCGTCGACGACGTGTCTGGTATAGGCGAGCCCGCGGCCGATATTGACCGCGCCGCCCTCGGCGCAATAGCGCCAGAGCCTGTGCGCGATCTCGGGCGCCACAGTCGAATAGGCCTCGAGCGCCGGATCCCAGCGATCCTCGCCGGGGACCACCACGATTTGAGGTCCGCCGGCGCGCGAGAGCGCCCGGATTGCCTCCAGCCCGTAGGGCCAGTAGCCGACGCCGCCCATCATCCGGATGAAGACGAGCTTCGCCTTGGCGACCGTCTTCTCCAGATAGAGATCGACCGAATAGGGATGCGTCAGCTGCATCAGATTGGCGAGGCGCAGCGACGGCCCTTCCGGCGCGCCAGCGAAGGCCGCCGCGAAGGCGGCGAGCTCCGTATCGGCGGCCGACAGGATGACGATGTCGCCGGGCGACTGGTCGAGATCGACGGCGCTGCCGCCATCGTCGATCCGCTCCATCTCTCCGGCGACAAGATGCATGGTCTTAGCCCGCGAAATGCGCGGCGATGGCGGCGCGGTCGAGCCCGCGCTCGCCGATCACGACGAGCCGGCCGGCATTGCCGCCGGGGGCGAAATAGGTGTCGACGCGCGGGCCGACCGCCTGCACGACGGCCGGCGCCGCCTTGCCGGCGACAGCCGCCCTGCCCTTGATGCGCAGCACGTTCGCTTCCGCCATAGCGGCGCGGACGCGCGACGCCAGCGCCTCGATCGAGGCCTGCTCGGCGATATCGACAATGAAGGTGTCGAAATCGTCGTGGTCGTGCTCCTCGCCTTCGAGGTCGTGATGGCTCTTGCGCTCGAAGGCATCGTCCTCAGCCGCCGCGCCGACGCCGAGCAGGATCTCGGCCGGCAGGCCGCTCGCGGTCGCATGCACCACGCGCGCTTCCTTGCGAGCGTCGCGGGCGACGATCTCGGCGACCTCCTCGAGCTGCCTGGCGTCGACGAGGTCGGTCTTGGAGAAGACGATCAGATCGGCGCAGGAGAGCTGGTCTTCGAACAGCTCCTCGATCGGGTCTTCGTGGTCGAGCGAGTCGTCGGCGGCGCGCTGGGCGGCGACGGCTTCCTCGTCATGCGCAAAGCGGCCGGCGGCGACTGCCTCGGCGTCGACAACCGTGATGACGCCGTCGATGGTGACGCGGTGGCGCACGGACGGCCAGGTGAAGGCGCGGACCAGCGGCTGCGGCAAGGCGAGACCCGAGGTCTCGATGACGATGTGGTCCGGCGCGTTCTCGCGCGCCAGCAGCGCCTCGATGGTCGGCAGGAAGTCGTCGGCGACGGTGCAGCAGATGCAGCCATTGGTGAGCTCGACGATGCTGTCGGGCTTGCAGTCGTCGACGCCGCAATCGGAGAGCAGCGAGCCGTCAAAGCCCATGTCGCCGAACTCGTTGACGATGAGCGCGATGCGGCGCCCCTTCGCGTCGGCGATCAGATTGCGGATCAGCGTCGTCTTGCCGGCGCCGAGGAAGCCGGTGACGATGGTGGCGGGAATGCGGGCGGTCACAGGGCGAACTCCGTATCGGGATTGGGTTTCAGGCGCACCGGCAGGCCGGCGGCGACGAGGAAGACGGTTTCGACGGCGGCGGCGATCTGTTGGTTCAGCCGCCCCTGCTCGTCGGCGAAGCGGCGGGCGAGCGCGTTCATCGGCACGATGCCGGAGCCGACCTCGTTCGAGACGAGGACGACCGGCCCGCGCGCGCCGCGAAGCGCCTCGGCGAGGCGCGCTGCCTCGGCCGGGATGTCGCGCTCGGCCTCCATCAGATTGGAGAGCCAGAGCGTCAGGCAGTCGACGAGGAGCACGCGGTCGGGATCGGCCAGCGCGGCGACGCGGTCGGTCAGCTCCAGCGGTTCCTCGACCGTGGTCCAGTCGCCGCCGCGCCGCTCGCGATGCGTCGAGATCCGCGCCTGCATTTCAGCATCGCGGATCTCGGCGGTGGCGAGATAGGTGGCCGGCAGACCGGTGCGGGAGACGATCGCCTCGGCGAAGCGGCTCTTGCCGGAGCGGGCGCCGCCGAGGATCAGCGCCGTGCGGGCCGAGGGGGTGGTCACGGTGTCATGCGGCCCGTGCGAGACGCTGGTAGAGCCAGCCGGAGAACAGGCCGGACAGCACCCAGAGCAGCGCGCTGACGACCAGCGATGCCGCAACGAACTCGCCGCCGAGACCGGCCGGATAGGACGCCTCCAGCGTCGGCGGCACCGGCGCGCCGATGACATGCGGCAGGACGCCGAGGACGAGACCGGCGACCTTCAGCAGCCAGGACTGGCTGAAAACGATCAGTGCGAGACCGATGGCCGAGGCGGCGGCGGTCGAGAGCCACCAGACCTGGCGCGAGGTGATCTCGGCGGCGGCGGTGCCCGGAAGCTCCGGCGACAGGCCGAGCGAGGGCAACAGCGAGGCGGCGAAGAAGCCGGCGACGCCCCAGAGCACACCGGTGCGGGCGTCGATCTGTCCGCCGCGGATCGACATCAGGCCGAGCAGAACGGCCGAGACGCCGACGCCGACCAGGAGGTTGGCGAGGAAGGTATAGGCGGAACGCTCGAAGCCGTCGGCAGGCGACCAGGCGTCTTCGTCGTGCTCATGCGCGGCGGCCTCGGCCGCTGCCGGAGCGGCTGCTGCCTCGGTCGCATGCGCCTCGTTCGCCGCATGCTCATGCGGCACGGCGGCGGCCGTTGCCGGCTCGGCGTTTTCGAATGTTTCGGCGTGCAGGATCAGCGGCTCGGTGGTGACGGCCTGCACGACGGAAAGGGCAACGCCCACGGCAAGCCCTGCGCCGAAGGCGCTCAGGATGATCGTCTTGAACATGTGGATCCCTCAGGCGTCAGTGGCAGGGCAAGCCGAGGGAATGCCGTGTGTCATGCGTCGCGTTGTGGATCAGGCTCGGCGCGGCGAAGCCGGTGCCGACGAACAGGACGAGGCCGAAGGCGATCGCGAACAGCGCCGGCACGATGCGCGCGGCGGCGTCGGTCTCCGTGCCGCCGACGGCAATCGAGGTCGCCTGGGCAGCGGTCTTCGAGAAATTGGTCATAGCGTCTCCTTAGCCGTCCCACCGACGGCTTGCTGGTATGAGGCGCTGGCTGGTCTCCTGGCTTGCGGGTCGCTGCTTCCTCGACGCCTTCCCGGTTTCCCAGTGGCCATCGCGAGGTCGCTCGCCGCTCACAGTTGCGGGGGCAGCTCCGGACTTGGAATCCCGCGAGGGGTCCTTCCGTACCGAATTCCCATTTCATCCCCCTGAGCCTGTGGCCCATCGGGGGAACCGACGCGAAATCACGCTAGATTGAATGCACCGGAAGCGCAAGCTGGCGCTCATTTGGCCGAGGGCGCGGCCTTGTTGCGAAACCGCGCCCAACGGCGCAGAAGCGCCACTTCCGTCTGCCGGCGCAGGCGCCGCACGCGCGGGAAATCATGGGACAGAACGATCAGCCCGATCGGCAGCATCCAGAATCCGAGCACGGGCAGGAAGCCGAGGGCGCCGCCGACCACGAATCCGCTCCCCACCGCGACGCGCGCGGTGCGGCTCCTGGGCAGGGAAATCGTCTTCTTGCCGAGGCGAATGGAAGGCATGCGACCGGCGTCTCCGCTTGGTTCGAGCTGGTTTCTTCGTCCTTGCGACGGCGCGGCCCCCAGTGACGCGGACGCTCCATCCCTCGTTCTTATGTGGAGGAAGGAGCCGGGATTGCAACGCATGGCGGAGCCGCATCCCGCCTCGAAACGGCTTCCGCCGGCCCGAGAGCCGGCGGAAATCCTTGTGTGGCGACGGTCTCGGGCTCAGGTCGCGACCGCCATCTTTTTCCGCCGGCGCAGCAGCAGCATCGCCAGCGGCACCAGCCATATGGCGATGGTGAAGACGCCGAGCCCGCCGGCGATCGGCCGCTCGAAGAAGTGCAGGAAGTTGCCGTCGCCCTTGATCATCGAGGTGATGAAGTTCTGCTCCAGCATCGGCCCCAGCACCATGCCGAGAATGGCCGGCGCGATCGGGATGTCGTTCTCTTCCATGAAGAAACCGATGATGCCGAAGATCAGCATCATCACGACGCCGGCCATTGAATTGTTGATGGCGAAGGCGCCGACGATGCAGAAGATCAGGATGATCGGCATCAGCACCGAGGTCGGGATCGACAGGATCGGCCGCGCGCCCTTGATGGCCAGCCAGCCGAGCGGCAGCATGATCAGGTTGGCCAGGATGAACACCATGAAGATGGCGTAGATCGACTGCGGGTCGTTGATGAAGATCGTCGGGCCGGGATTGATGCCCTTGATGTAGAGCACGCCGATGACGATGGCGGTGATCGAGTCGCCGGGAATGCCGAAGACGAGCGCCGGGATCCAGGCGCCGCTGACGGCGGAGTTGTTCGAGGCGCCCGCCTCGACCAGGCCCTCGACATGGCCCTTGCCGAACTTCTCCTTCTGCTTCGAGAAGCGCTTGGAGATCGCATAGGAGATCCAGGCGGCGATGTCGGCGCCGGCGCCGGGCAGGATGCCGAGCGCGGTGCCGGTGATGCTGCCGCGCGCCGTCTGCACCGGGTATTTCTTCAGGTTCAGCCACTGCGTCCTGAAGATGCCGTGGCCGTCGGAGCGCGGGATCTTCTGGCGCGGGATCGTCGCGGTGACGGAACGCAGGATCTCGGAGACCGCGAACAGGCCGATCATGGCCGGGATGAACTGGATGCCGGCCATCAGCTCGAGATTGCCGAAGGAGAAGCGCGGTTCACCCGAGGGGTTCTCCATGCCGATGGTGGCGATGAAGAGCCCGAACAGCAGCGAGATCAGCCCGCGCGTCGGCGAGCTGGGCGTCACGAACACGGCGCAGGAGAGGCCGAGCAGCACCAGCCAGAAATACTCTTCCGAGCTGAAGCGGAGCGCCACCTCGGCCAGCGCCGGCGCCAGCGTCATCAGCACGATCGAGCCGAACAGCCCGCCGATGGCCGAGAAGACGAGCGCCGCGCCGAGCGCCTCGTCGCCGCGTCCGGAATGGGTCATCTTGTAGGCGTCGTCGACATAGGCGGCGTTGGCCGGCGTGCCGGGCATGCGCAGCAGCGCCGCCGGAATGTCGCCGGCGAAGATCGCCATCGCGGTGGCGGTGACGATCGCCGCGATCGCCGGCACCGGCTCCATGAAGAAGGTCATCGGCACCAGAAGCGCCGTGGCCATGGTGGCGGTCAGGCCCGGAATGGCCCCGACCAGCATGCCGAACACGGCGGACGCCAGGATGACGCCAAGGACATAGGGCTGGAAGACGAGGGCCGCGGCCTGTTCAAAGATCAGCATGCGTCACCCCAGGAACGAGAGAAATTCGGTGCGCGGCAGCGGCACCATGAGCATGCGCGAGAAGCCGTAATAGACCGCGAGCGTGGTCACCGCGCCGGCGAGGACCGCGGTCAGCGGCCGCGTGCGCAAGAGCAGCATCAGCGCCGTCAGGGCGAGGAAGCTGGTCGGGATGAAGCCGAGCGTATCGGCGAACAGGATGTAGAAGACGATCACGGCGAGAGAAGCCAGCGCCGAGAGCGCCAGGCGCGGCTTGCGGACCCAGTCGGCGAGATGCGGCTTCAGCATGCGCGGCAGGTGGCGGAGGCTGGTCGCCGTCATGAAGCCGCCGAGCAGGATGGCGCACCAGCCGATCAGCCGCGGCATGGTGCCGGCGCCATAGGCCTGGCCGGGCAGCGCCACGAAATGGGCGGAGGCGAAGAGAAGGACGATGCCGCCAAGCGCGGTCAACACGCCCAGATGGAGTTCACTGAGTTTGATCATGGTCTGATCTTGGCCGTTCCGTGCGAGACCGGGGGCACGACTCGGCCGACGGACCGGAGATCCGTGGCCGCGCCGCAGGCATGGGACCGGAGAGGCTGCCGGCCGCCTATTTGGCGAGCCCGGCCTCCTTCATGATCGCGCCGAGCGTGGCGTCGTCCTCGCCGACGATGCGCGTCGTCTCCGCGCCGTCGGCCCAGCGCATGCCGAAGCCGCGCTCGTTCATGAACTTCTGGTATTCGGGGCTGTTGTAGGCCTTCTCGAGCGCCGCCCCGAGCTTGGCCGCGACGTCCTCCGGCAGGCCCTTCGGACCGGCAACCGTGCGCCAGACCGCCAGCGTCCAGTCGGATTCGACCGATTCCTTCAGCGTCGGCACGTCCGGGAACAGCGCCTGCCGCTCCGGCGACATCGAGCCGAGCGGCGTGACGCGCTTGGCGTCGATCATCGAGCGGCCCTCGGCGAGCGAGGTCGGCACCAGATTGACGCCGCCGGCGACCATGTCGGTGATCCCGGGAGCCGCGCCCTGGCTCGGTACCCAGGTGACATGGTCCGGCTTCAGCCCGTGCGACATCATCCAGCCGGCGAGGCCGAGATGCCAGATGCCGCCCTGCCCGGTCCCGGACGCCTTGAAGGTGCCGGCCGGCTTCTCCTTGATGGCGGCGAGCAGGTCGGGAAGCGTCTGGTATTCGGAGCTGGCCGAAACCATCACGCCGCCCGGATCGGCATTGACCATGGCGAGGAAGTCGAAGTCCTTGTAGGTCAGGTCCGTCAGGCCCTGCCAGTGCATCATGTCGATCTCGATCGTCACGATGCCGATCGTGTAGCCGTCCGGCTTGGCGGTCGCGATGGCGCTGTGGCCGACGACGCCCGAGCCACCCGTGCGGTTGACGACGTTGACCGGAACGCCCAGCTCCTGCTGCAGCAGCGTGCCGATGATGCGGGCGACTGCGTCGGTGCCGCCGCCGGCGCCCCAGGGCACGATCAGCTGGATCGGCCGCTCGGGATAGGACGACTGCGCGAAGGCGGGCCCGGCGACGGCGACGGCGACGGAAGCGAGTGCCATCGCGGTGCAAAGAAGAATACGTCTCAGCATGGTGTCCTCCCAGAATGCTGACAATATCGTACCAATACGACCGAGCCTCCCCGCTGCGGTCGTTGGCAAATCTGACCCCTTGCCGGGATTAGTATGGAAACTATTTCGGTCGATGGATTGTCTGTCAACGCAAAGATCGTATTACCGAACCGAAGTGCACGATGTCATGCGGAGGCGGCATCAATTCCTTCAGCGATATGCTGACGATTTCGATCGATCGGCACGGATATGCTGTGGTGCAGCATTTCGTTTCCATGGCGGCAACGATACGGCCGAAATCGGCCGCTGAGATTTGTTCAGCAGAAATAGCCCTGCGAAGCGGTGCCATATTGCCTCTCTCAGAAATATACGCATATATGCGTATAACGTTCATGTAAAAGGGAGAACCGGGATGGTGAATAGGCTGAAGCATTTTCGTGTTGCCGCTGGCCTGACCCAATCGGAGGTAGCCAAGGCCATCAATGTAGCCCAACCGACCTATCAGCGATGGGAAGCCGGATCCGTCCCAGTCCCGCCAGCAAAGTTAGCCAATCTGGCGAAAACACTGCAGACGAGCAAAGAGGCGCTGCTCGGGCGGCATCCGCCAATCGAAGCGGCCTTCTATGACGACAGCGCTCCGAGGGAGCTGCAGTATTACGGAGAAGTGGCTGTACACTTCATCGGTGGCGGCGAGTCTCTCCTGCTGTCGATCTCTGAAGAAGCACGTAGTCGCCTGTTTCAAAGTCTGCGCAGCGCATCAAAGTTCCTAACCATAAGGGACTTGGGCAACAGGACGGTCGCCATTCGCAGAGAATCGATCTCCGATCTCTACCTCTCCAGCGACGCATACGATGATTGCGGTCCGGAGCACTACGAGCCGGGTTATAAAGATGGAACGCCGGTACAGTCTCCAGATACGCGCGATTGGGAAATCATTGAGTGCTTGGCTTGCGACGACGAGGAAGGTCTCGAGGATTTCTCGAGCGAGCATGTCAAACGCGTACAGAAAATGGTTCTAATCACTGACGAGCAATATGAGGAGCTCGTAGCCAAAGGCCACATCAAAGCCGAGGATCTTGAGACCGAGAAGGCAAAAAATGCACTGCTTACAGAAAGCATTTTCGAATTGGCTACGAGCGTTGGCTACCAGCTATCGACTGGGCAACAGCGCCGAGTAAACGTCATCGGCAGCGAACTCTATGAAGCGTTCGGCGACTTAGTTGATGATGGCGACACCTTCGATGAAGACTCTCCGATAGTCCTTCAGAGCGAAGGGTATGATCGCGCTGTCTGTATCAATGCCGATGCCTTGGACTATATATCCATTCCGACGCATCTCCTCGAGAGGAGCCGGGACGACGTGTCTGCCGTATTGCTCGATGAGCTTAGTGGCGACGACTAGGTGGCTCGAACTCAAACTGGCGGGTGGATGATTTCATTGGTCTCCGGTGGGTTGGCGCAGTGGAGAGAATCATTCGGGTGGATCGCGGTCTCGTCATGCGAGCTTCCAGACGGCCACCCCGCTGCCAGGCCTGAAAACAATCAAGGGGCCGGATGGCTGTCCATCCGACCCCTTGATCAAAATCTGGCTCCGCGAGTTGGACTCGAACCAACGACCCGGTGATTAACAGTCACCTGCTCTACCAACTGAGCTATCGCGGAACAGCGTGCGCGGTTCCTTCCGCCGCCTCGTCGCCGAGGCTCGGAAAAAATCAAGGGGCCAGACGACAATCCGTCTAACCCCTTGATCGAATTTGGCTCCGCGAGTTGGACTCGAACCAACGACCCGGTGATTAACAGTCACCTGCTCTACCAACTGAGCTATCGCGGAACAGCGTCGCCGCTGCTGTGAGCGAGGCTATAGCAAAGCCTGTGTCGGCTTGCAAAGTCCTAAAACGCGAGTTTTCCGCGGCGATACGCCCAGGCGCGTGAAAACACAGCGTTTCTGCCGGTTTCGCGTGGGGATAACTCGCGCCGAAGGCGTTGGATCCGCAGCCGCGTAAATATCCGGCGGGCGGCGGTGGGGATTCGACCGCGCCGCGGCTTTGGCGCGGATCGGGCGAGGGGCGGTCAGGCGAATGGCCGCCGGGCGTCCCTCTCGCTGAGACGCGGCCCCCCATGCGCTGGCGAGCCGGGCTTCGGTGACGAGAAAAGCTGATCCGCTCCCCTCACCCTCCCCGTCATTCCTGCGAAAGCAGGAATCCATGCCGACACGGGCACGGACGCGGCAGAAGGCCCGCTCGTCCTACCGCGCCGCCATCATCTCCCGCAGGCGTTCGACGGCCTGGCGGACGAGCGGGTCCAGCCCGGCGCCGCCGGATTCGAGATGGGCGAGAATGCCGGCCCGCATCCTCGGATCCCAGAATTTCCTCAGATGCTCGGCGATCGCCGCCGGAGCCTTCTCCTCGCCCTGGCTGGCGAAGAACTTGCCGATCTGGTTCGCCATGTAGACGAGCTTCTCGGACGAGCGGTCAGACGACATGGGTATCCTGGGCGATGCGATGGGGATGGGTGAAGACTTCGAAGGCGTCGCCGCGCGCGATGGCGACGAGCGTGATGCCGGCCGCCTCCGCCGTGCGGACGGCGAGCGCCGTCGGCGCCGAGACGGCGACGATCAGCGGCGCGCCGAGCAGCGCCGTCTTCTGCACCATCTCGACGGAAACCCGGCTGGTCAAAAGCACCATGCCGGAGGCCGCGTCGAGACCGGCTCTTGCCAGCGCCCCGCAGAGCTTGTCGAGCGCGTTGTGGCGGCCGACATCCTCGCGCAGCGCGACGACGCCCTCACCCGGCACCGCGAAGGCGGCGGCGTGCATGGAGCGGGTTTCCCGGTTCAGGACCTGCAGCGGCGCCAGCGCCTCGAGCGCCGCGCGGATATCGGCCTCGGCGAAGCGGACACCGCCCTCGACGGACGGCAGCCGGCGCACGGCCTCGGTCAGGCTCTCCATGCCGCAGAGGCCGCAGCCGGTCGGGCCGGCGAGATAGCGCCGGCGGCTCGCCAGCGCCTCGGCGCGCGGGACGGCGAGCCACATGCGCAGCTCGACGCCGATCTCCGCCTCGACGATCTCCAGCCGCTCGATTTCGGAAGGGTCCGCGACGATGCCCTCCGACAGGCTGAAGCCGATGGCGAAATCCTCGAGATCGGCGGGTGTCGCCATCATCACGGCCTGGGTGCTGCCGTCATAGGTCAGCGCGACGGCGACCTCCTCAGGGACGGCGCGCTCGCCCTCGGAGACGTCGTCTCCGCGCCACAGCGCCCTCGGCACGCGAAGGAAGGGCGGTTGCATCGCCCTACTCCGCCGCCTCGACGACCGGCGCGATCCGGCGGCTGTTGCGGGCGTGCTCGTCATAGCCCTCCTGCCATGCCGTCGGCCCGTTCGAGGGCGCAACCTGCACGGCCGTCACCTTGTATTCCGGGCAATTGGTGGCCCAATCGGAGAAATCCGTGGTGACGACGTTCGCCTGGGTGCCGGGATGGTGGAAGGTCGTGTAGACGACGCCCGGCGCCACGCGCTCGGTGATCAGCGCGCGGAGGCTCGTCTCGCCGGAGCGGCTGGCGAGCTTGACCCACTGGCCGTCATGGATTCCGCGCTGCTCGGCATCGTGCGGATGCATTTCGAGCCGGTCTTCCTCGTGCCAGACGACATTCTCCGTCCGCCGGGTCTGCGCGCCGACATTGTACTGCGACAGGATGCGGCCCGTGGTGAGCAGCAGCGGGAAGCGCGGGCCCGTGCGCTCGTCGGTCGCGACATATTCCGTCACCATGAAACGGCCCTTGCCGCGCACGAAGCCGTCGACATGCATGACCGGCGTGCCCAACGGCGCCTTCTCGTTGCAGGGCCACTGCACCGAGCCCTCGGCATCGAGCTTGGCGTAGGAGACGCCGGCGAAGGTCGGCGTCAGCCGGGCGATCTCGTCCATGATCTCGGACGGATGCGCATAGGCCATCGGGAAGCCGAGAGCGTTGGCGAGATCGATGGTGATCTCCCAGTCCGCCTTGCCGGAGCGCGACGGCATCACCTTGCGCACTCGCTGGATGCGGCGCTCGGCATTGGTGAAGGTGCCGTCCTTTTCCAGGAAGGTCGACCCCGGCAGGAAGACATGGGCGTAGTTCGCCGTCTCGTTCAGGAACAAATCCTGCACGACGACGCATTCCATCGCCGCGAGGCCGGCAGCGACATGGCGCGTGTCGGGATCGGACTGCAGGATGTCCTCGCCCTGCACGTAGAGGCCCTTGAACTGGCCGTCGACGGCGGCGTCGAGCATGTTGGGGATGCGCAGGCCCGGCTCATGATCGAGCGGCACGCCCCAGAGCGCCTCGAACAGCTGCCGCGTCTCGTCGCCCGAGACATGGCGATAGCCGGAGAACTCGTGCGGGAACGAGCCCATGTCGCAGGAGCCCTGCACGTTGTTCTGGCCGCGCAGCGGGTTCACGCCGACGCCGGGACGGCCGATGTTGCCCGTCGCCATGGCGAGGTTGGCGATCGCCATCACCGTCGTCGAGCCCTGGCTGTGCTCGGTGACGCCGAGGCCGTAATAGATCGCGCCGTTGCCGCCGGTGGCGTAGAGATGCGCGGCGGCGCGGAGCTCGGCCGCCGGCACGCCGGAGACGGCCTCGATCGCCTCGGGGCTATGGCGCGGGTCGGCGACAAACGAAGCCCAGTCCTGGAACTCGTCCCAGTCGCAGCGCTCGCGCACGAAGGCCTCGTCGGCGAGCCCCTCCGTGACGATGACATGCGCCATCGCGGTGAGCACGGCGACATTGGTGCCGGGCCGGAGCGGCAGGTGGTGCGATGCCTCGACATGCGGCGTGCGCACGAGGTCTATGCGGCGGGGGTCGAGCACGATCAGCTTCGCGCCCTCGCGCAGGCGCTTCTTCATGCGCGAGCCGAAGACGGGATGCGCGTCGGTCGGGTTGGCGCCGATCAGCAGCATGACGTCGGATTGCTCGACCGAGTCAAAGTCCTGCGTGCCGGCCGAGGTGCCGTAGGTCTGGCTAAGGCCATAGCCGGTCGGCGAATGGCAGACGCGGGCGCAGGTATCGACATTGTTGTTGCCGAAGCCGCCGCGGATCAGTTTCTGGACGAGGAACGTCTCTTCGTTGGTGCAGCGCGACGAGGTGATGCCGCCGACCGAAAGCCGGCCGTATTTCGCCTGGATGCGCTTGAACTCGGACGCCGTGTAGGCGATCGCCTCTTCCCACGACACTTCGCGCCACGGCTGGTCGATGCTCTCGCGGATCATCGGGTTGAGGATGCGTTCCTTGTGGCTGGCATAGCCCCAGGCGAAGCGGCCCTTGACGCAGGAATGGCCCCGGTTCGCCTTGCCGTCCTTCCACGGCACCATGCGCACCAGCTCAGTTCCGCGCATCTCGGCCTTGAAGGTGCAGCCGACGCCGCAATAGGCGCAGGTGGTGATGACCGAATGCTCGGGCTGGCCGATCTCGATCACGGACTTTTCGGTCAATGTCGCGGTCGGGCAGGCCTGCACGCAGGCGCCGCACGAGACGCATTCGGAGCCGAGGAAGCTTTCCTCCATGCCGGGCGAGACGACGCTGTCGAAGCCGCGGCCGGCGATCGTCAGCGCAAAGGTGCCCTGCACTTCCTCGCAGGCCCGCACGCAGCGCGAGCAGACGATGCACTTCGACGGGTCATAGGTGAAATAGGGGTTGGACTCGTCGAGGCCGGGGTTCGGGTGATTGTGCCCCTCATGGCCATAGCGGACATCGCGCAGCCCGACCGCGCCGGCCATGTCCTGCAGCTCGCAATCGCCATTCGCCGCGCAGGTCAGGCAGTCGAGCGGATGATCGGAGATGTAGAGCTCCATCACGCCCTTGCGCAGGCGCTTCAACCGATCCGTCTGCGTCTTCACCACCATGCCCGGCATCACCGGCGTGGTGCAGGAGGCGGGCGTTCCCGCCCTGCCCTCGATCTCGACCAGGCAGAGCCGGCAGGAGCCATAGGCGTCCACCATGTCGGTCGCGCAGAGTTTTGGGATCTCCGTCCCCATCTCCATCGCGGCGCGCATGACCGAGGTGCCCTCGGGCACGGTCAGCGTCTCGCCGTCGATGGTGAGGGTCACCATCGTCTCCGATGTCGAGCGCGGCGTGCCGTAGTCGATCTCGTGGATGAGCGACATGGCGGTCTCCTAGCGGACGTCTTCGCGGACCGGCGCCGTTGCGCCAAAGTCCTCGGGGAAATGATGGAGCGCACTCAGGACAGGATAGGGCGTAAAGCCGCCAAGTGCACAGAGCGATCCGAATTTCATCGTGTGGCAGAGGTCTTCCAGCACCACGAGGTTCTTCGCGCGATCGTTGTCATGGATAATCTTGTCGAGGGTCTCGACGCCGCGCGTGGAGCCGATGCGGCAGGGCGTGCACTTGCCGCAGGATTCGATCGCGCAGAATTCCATGGCGAAGCGCGCCTGCTTCGCCATGTCGACGGTGTCGTCGAAGACGACGATGCCGCCATGGCCGATCAGCCCGTCCCGGGCCGCGAAGGCTTCATAGTCGAACGGCGTATCGAACAGCGCGCGTGGGAAATAGGCGCCGAGCGGGCCGCCGACCTGCACGGCGCGCACCGGACGACCGCTCGCTGTGCCGCCGCCGATGTCGTCGACCAGCTCGCCGAGCGTGACGCCGAAGGCGACTTCGAAGAGCCCGCCATGCTTCACGTTGCCGGCGATCTGGATCGGCATGGTGCCGCGCGACCGGCCCATGCCGAAATCGCGATAGGCGGCCGCGCCCTCGGCCAGGATCCACGGCACCGTCGCGAGCGAGATCGCGTTGTTGATGACGGTCGGCTTGCCGAACAGGCCCTTGTGCGCCGGCAGCGGCGGTTTCGCCCGCACGACGCCGCGACGGCCCTCCAGGCTTTCGAGCAGCGCCGTTTCCTCGCCGCAGACATAGGCGCCGGCGCCGACGCGGACCTCCATGTCGAAGCTGTAGCCGGAGCCGGCGATGCCTTGGCCGAGATATCCGTTCGCCCGGGCCGTGCGGATCGCTTCCTGCATCATGGCTACGACATGCGGATATTCGGAGCGGATGTAGAGATAGCCGCGCGTCGCGCCGACGGCGATGCCGGCGATTGCCATGCCCTCGATCATGACGAAGGGGTCGCCTTCGAGCAGCATGCGGTCGGCGAAGGTGCCGCTGTCACCCTCGTCGGCGTTGCAGACGATGTATTTCTGCTCCGCGCCCGTCGCTGCGACCGTGCGCCATTTGACGCCGGTCGGGAAGCCGGCGCCGCCGCGCCCGCGCAGGCCGGACTGCACGACTTCCTCGACTGTCGCCTCGGGGCCGATCGCGAGCGCCCGCTCCAGCCCCTTGAAGCCGCCATGGGCGCGGTAGTCGTCCAGCGAGCGCGGATCGACGATGCCGCAGCGCGCGAAGGTCAGCCGCGTCTGCCGTTTCAGCCACGGGATCTGTTCCGTCGGACCAAGCAACAGCGCATGCGGTTCGCCGGCCAGCATGGCGTCGAGCAGCGCCGGCACGTCATCGGCGGTGACGGGGCCATAGGCGACGCGGCCTTGCGCCGTCTCGACCTCGACCATCGGCTCCAGCCAGAACAGGCCGCGCGAGCCATTGCGCACGATGTCGAGCGCAAGTCCCCTCGCCTTGGCCGCCGCTTCGAAGGCGGCTGCCACCTCATCGGCGCCGACTGCGACCGCCGCGGCGTCGCCGGGAATAAAGACGCGAGCACTCATCGCTGAGCCTCTGCAAGCAACTGGTCGAGCCGGGATTCGTTCAGCCGTCCGACCAGCCTGCCGTCGAGCATCGCGGACGGCGCCGTGGCGCAGAGGCCGAGGCAATAGGTCGGCTCCAGCGTGACGCGCCCGTCGGCCGTGGTCTCGCCCATCGCGACGCCGAGCGCGGCTTCCGCCCGGGCCGCGAGCGCGTCACCGCCCATCGACTGGCAGGCCTCGGCCCGGCAGAGCTTCAGCACATGACGGCCGGCCGGCTTGCGGCGGAAGTCGTGATAGAAGGTCACGACGCCATGGAGCTCGGCGCGCGACAGGTTCAGCGCCTCGGCGATCATCGGCTCGGCCGCCTCCGGCACGAAACCGAATGCCTCCTGGATCGCATGCAGGATCGGCAAGGTAGGGCCTTCGCCGCCGGCATGGGCCGCGATGATTTCGGAAGCGCGCGCCGCGCTCCAGGATTCGTAGGACGTCACTGCTGCAATCACTCGAAAATTAGAACGATCACAAGGTGCCGCTTATCCCTCGCGCAATCAACCACTCGATGGGATTGCTCCCCCGCATCGGCAGGGGCGTCGAGCCGCAGGCCGGCAATTTGGCCGGATACCGGTGCGCGGCGGGACCGTCCACGCGCGTGCCGGTAGTTGGATGGATCCCGGGTCAAGCCCGGGATGACGGCGAGGGTCGGATGGGCATGGAGCCAAGCGTTCAGTGGCCGGAATGCAGCCGGGTCGGCCTAGGACGGGCATGGAGCCATGGGTTCGATTGCCCGAAGAAAACCGGTCCGCCCCGCCTCACCTCGCCTCTTTTCGTTGCGCACCACCTCACCCCACCCTCGTCGTCATCCCGGCCTCCGAGCCGGGATCCATTTCCGCCGGGTTGGAGGGAGGTGTGGCTGGTGTTCGGTAGCGCACCGCCTTCGGTGCGAGCCACCCAAGCCCTCGCCGGTGGTTGGATGGATCCCGGATCAAGCCCGGGATGACGGCGAGCGTGGGATGGCGGGCGGGGAAGTAGCCATAGGGGAAGGGCGGGCCGGCACGTTCTCCCGGACGCTGGTTCACTCCAGCGTGCGTAAAAAGCTCGTCTCTTACAGTATCAACCTTCCGGCCCGGCTGTCGGACACCCATGCCCATCATCGTGAGGGGCCTTCGGAGAAGGCCGTCTCGAAGGACGCACCACCTGCGTACCATCCGCCCTGCGGCACATAGCTGCCCGACCATCGTGCGGCCTTCGAGACGACCCTTCGGGTCCCTCAGGATGTTGAGGGAGGTGGGCTGCGCGAAGATCCGGAAGCGGCGCCGGCAGCCCTCACCCGCAGACCACCACCTGCACATTCGCGCGCTGCAGCGCATCGGCGAGGTCGGGCGGTGGCGGGGCGTCGGTGACGAGGCACTGGATATTGTCGAGCGTCGCGATGCTGGCGAAGGCGGTGACGCCGAATTTCGACTGGTCGGCGACGACGATGGTGCGCGCGGCGACCTCGATCATGCCGGCCGTATGCGCCGCCTCGTCCATCTTGGTCATCGAGATGCCGGAAGCCGAGATGCCGGTGCAGCCGACAACGGCCGTATCGGCGTGAATGCCGGCGACGGCGGCGAAGCCGATCGCCCCGATCGTCACCTGGTAGTTCGGCCAGTAGGCGCCGCCGAGGATATGGATCGACGGCACGCTCGCTTCCGGCAGCACGGCCGGCAGGCGGAGGTTGTTGGTGACGATCGTCAGGTTGCGACGCCCGCCAAGCGCGGCGGCGAAGAAGGCGATCGTCGAGCCGCCGTTCAGGATCAGCGTCTCGTCATCGCGGATCAGCTCGGCCGCCGCCTGGCCGATGCGTCGCTTGGCCTCGACATGCTCGTCCATTCTCAGGCCCATGGTCGTGTCGACCCGGACCAGCCGGTCCTTCGTCACCGCGCCGCCATGCGAGCGGACGAGCAATCCGCGTCCCTCGAGCAGCACGAGATCGCGGCGGACCGTATCGCGCGAAACCTCGAGCAGCGCGACCAGCTCGGCCACCGTCGCCTGCCCGCGCTCCTGCAGGAATTGCAGCAGCCGGTTGTGGCGGAGCGCCGGCAGGGCGTTGGCGGCGTCGGTATCGGAAGGCGGGAAGTGCGGTTCGTCGATGCTCATCCGGCCTCCTACAGCACGAGGCTCGCCGCGCCGACAAGCCCGGCATGGCTGCCGAGCTTGGCGCCGACCACCGGTATGTCGCGGAATGCCAGCATGGCCCGCTGGCGGATCGTCCGCTCGATCTCGGCGCGCATCAGCGGCAGCAAACTGCCGACGCCACCGCCGAGGATCAGCCGCTCCGGCGAATAGAGGTGCAGCAGATTGGTGAGCCCGATGCCGAGCCAGCGCGCCTCCTCGTTGAGCAGGGCGAGCGCCGGTGCGTCGCCAGCGCGGGCGGCTTCGGCGACATGGCGGCCGGTGACGGGGTCCGCGCCGGCGATCCTTGCGAGGCCCGGCGCGGCACCGGAAGCGACGAGCTTCGCGGCCTCGCGCGCCAGCGCCGTGCCGGAGGCGAGCGCCTCGAAGCAGCCGGTGCTGCCGCAGGCGCAGCGCTCGGGCCGATCCGAGATCGCCATATGACCGATCTCGCCGGCGAGGCCGCGCCGGCCATGCAGCAGACGACCGTCGACGATGACGCCGGCGCCAATGCCGGTCGAGACGGTGACGAACACCATCGACTGCGTGCCCTGCCCGGCGCCGAAGCGCCATTCGCCGAGCGCCGCCGCGTTGGCGTCGTTCTCGAGGCGGACCGGCAGCCCGAGCCGGCGGCCGAGGATCGCGACCAGCGGCACGTTCTTCCAACCGGTCAAGGTCGGCGCGTCGACGACGATGCCGGCTTCGGGATCGAGCGGGCCCGGCGCGCCGACGCCGAGGCCGACCGGCCGGGCGTCTGGCGCCTCGCCGCGCACCTTTTCGACCAGCCCGACCATCTGCTCGATGACGGCCTCCGGGCCGCCGCGCGCATCCGTCCGGGTCGCGGCAAAGGCCGCGATATCGCCGCGCTCGGTCACCAGCGCCGCGCGGAGCTCCGTGCCGCCGAGATCGATCGCGAGCGCGGTTTTCGTCATGCCGCGTTGTCCGGCGCCGGCAGCTTGTGCAGCCAGTCCATGCGGGCGGCGAGATCCGGATCGCCGAAGGCGAGCGAGCCGAGCACGACCGTCTCCGCGCCGGCGGCGCGCAGGCGCGGCGCCGTGTTGTCGCGAATGCCGCCATCCGCCGCGAGCCGCACGGCGTCCTCGCGGCCGGCTTCGCGCAGCAGGGCGCGGACGGCCAGAAGGCGCGGGCAGGCCTCGTCGGAAAGCCCCTGCCCCTTCACGCCGATCGGCGTGCCGAGCAGGGTGACGAAATCGACCTGGCCCAGCCACGGCCGCAGGATCTCCACCGGCGTCTCGAGCCGCAGCACCAGCCCGGCGGCGACGCCGAGCTCGCGGATCAGCGCCAGCGCCTCGTCGACCACGGGGCCGATCTCGGCATGGATCGAGATCAGGTCGGCGCCGGCTTCCGCGAACTGGCGGATCTGCGACAGCACGATGTCGCCCTCGACCATCAGGTGGACATGCAGCGGGCGGTCGGTGAGCGCGCGGATGCGGGCGACCTGGTCGGGGAAGAGCAGGAAGCTCGGCGCGAAGCGGCCGTCGGCGACGTCGATATGATAGAGATCGACATGCGCCGCCGAGCGCGCGATGTCGCGCTCCATGTTGCAGAGATCGGCGGACCAGAGCGAGAACTCGCCGAGCAGGCGATCACGCGGCAGGGCGCGCAGCCAGTCGGCGGCGGGTCGACTTGTGGTGGTCATGCGTGGATCTCCCGGATCGGAATAGTGGCGCGGAGGAAGTCGTCCAGCGCGGCGCGGAATTCGGCAATGTGGCGCGGCTTGTCGGTCGCCTTCGGCGCGATCTCGACAAGGCGTGCGCCTGGAATAGTCGCGGCGAGGCGCTGCGCATGGCCAAGCGGATGGGCGTGGTCGACACCGTGGCCGATGACGAGGGTCGGCATCGACAATGCCGCGGCTTCTGCCTCGGTGACGCCCGGTCCGTCGGCGGCGATGTCGCCGAGCAGGTCGGCGGTCACGCCAAGGTCCGGCCGGTCGAAGAACTTCAGCAGCGAAGCGAGATTGTCGGGCGCGTCGCGACGAAGCGTTTCGGCCGTCTTGGAGCGGGCGAAGGCGTTGCGGGCGGCGTCGCGCGGAAGCTCGCGCATTCGCGCGGCGACTTCGCCATAGGGCCGCATGTTGTCGGGCGCCGGATCGAACAGCCAGGCCGGCCGCGCCAGGACGAGCCCGGCGACCCGCTCGGGGTGACGGACTGCGATCCGAAGCGCGATAGCGGCGCCCATCGAGATGCCGCCGACGACGAAGCGGTCGATCCCGCGCGCGTCGCAGGCGGCGAGGACATCGTCGGCGAACATCGCGAGCGAGAATGGCCGGATGCTGCCGGGCGACGAGCGCCCCTGCGCGCGGCATTCGACGGTCAGGCGGCGAAAGGCCGGACGATCCGGGAAATTCTCCGCGACCTGCGCCCTGTCGCCGCCGAGGCCGTGCTGGAACACGACCGGAAAGCCGGCCTCGCTGTCGAAGACGGAGAGCCTCGCGTCGTCGCGGAGGAGGCTCGTCTCCGTCATGGCGCGAGCAGTCCCGCGAGATAGCGGGCGACGCCGGGCGCCTCCTCGGCGGAGAGGCCGTGAGTCACCACCGGGCCGTCGAAGCTCGCCTGCCGTAGCCGCGCGAAGAAATCCGGGAAATCGACGACGCCCGTGCCGGCGGTCGCGAAGCTGCCGTCTGCCTTGCGGTCCTTGGCGTGCGCCATGGCGATGCGGCCGGCGAGTTTCTCCACAGCCTCGGCGACGATGGTGCGTGACGTGTCGCGGTCGGCGATCTCGAACAGATTGGCGGGATCGAGAATGAAGCGGATGCGGTCCGAACCAATCGCCGCGACGAGCCGCCTGCCGTCCTCGGCCGAGGTGACGACGTTCGCCTGCTCCGGCTCAATGCCGAGGTCGACGCCGGCCTGGTCCGCCAGCGCCACCGCCTTCTCCATCTCGGTCAAAAGATCCGCCCAGGCCTCCGGCGTCGCATTGTCCGGATGGTGCGCCCACTGGTCGACGGGATCGCGCGTGCCGGCGCAGAGGGTGACCAGCGGTATGCCGAGCGCCTTCGCCGCCTCCAGCATGACGCCGAGCCGCCGGATGCCGTCCTGGCGAACCGCCTTGTCCGGATGGATCATGTTGTAGGTGCCGGAGAGCGCGACCAGCTCGACACCGGTCTCGGCGACCGCGGCGCGGATCGTCTCGATGGTGTCGGCGGTGATTTCACCCGGCATGGCCGGCAATCCGGCGCAGGCCATGTTGAACTGCGCGGCGGGATAGCCGGCGTCGCGGACGGCTGTCAGGACGGTTAACGGAACGCTACCAGAAAAGGTCTTGGCGAAGATGCCGAGGCGCATCAGACCGCCCCCACCATGTCGGGCACGCTGACCGTCTCGCCGGTCCGGACCGACTCGGCGATCGCCGCCATGGCGCGCACCGAGGCGAGGCCGTCATGGATGTCGGCGCCCCGTTGCGGCGCGCCGTTGAGGATCGTGTCGGCGAAGCCTTCGAGCTGGCGGCGGAAGAAATGCCCGTCGGCGCCGAGCGGCCGGCGATAGCTCGCGTCCCTTTCCGAGAAGATCTCGACGTCGCTCGATTTGAAATACCAGGGATTGTAGGTCGTCGCGATCACGCTGCCGTTCTCGCCATAGAGCTGGAAGCCCTCGAACCAGTCCATGCGGACGGCGACGGTGAGGTCGAGATGGCCGAGCGTGCCATTGGCGAAGCTCGTCTCGACGAACCAGCTATAGGCGCCGAAACGTTCGGAGAGCCGCGCCCTGACCGCCGTGATCTCGCCGCAGAGAAAGCGCGCGGTATCCACGAGATGGCTGCCATGGGCGAGCATGAAATAGCGGCGGAGATCGGCCTTCGGGTCCTCGCTCGGCTTCTTGGCGAATTTGCTGGTGACCGGCAGCGGCTGTACGGCGTCGGTCATGGTGTAGCGGTGCGTGCTGTCGCAATACCAGGCCTTGAGCGCCAGCAACTCGCCGATCTCGTCGCGGACGAAGTCCCGCGCCGCCTCGATGCCGGGATCGAAGCGCTTCATGTGGCCGACCTGCAGGGTCAGACCGGTCAGCTCGACCACTTCTTTCAGCGCCTCGACCTCCTCGACCGAGGTGCCGAGCGGCTTCTCGCAGAGCACGTGCTTGCCCGCTTCCAGCGCGCGGATCGCCATCGAGACGTGGAAGCTGTCGGAAATCGCGACGATCACCGCCTCGACCTGCGGATCGCTCAGCATCGCCTCGTATTCGGTATAGGCCTTCTGCGGCTCGTAAGTCGCCGCCATGCGGGCGAGGAGGTCCGGCGCCGCGTCGCAGATCGCATAGAGATCGGCATTGCGCGCCTTCACACAGGATTCGAGATGGGCGAACTGGGCGATCGGCCCCGCGCCCAGAACGCCGACCCGCAGCCTGCGCGCTTCCTTCTTGATCATCGGAATCCTCTTCCTTGTCCGACATCGAGCCTGCGCATGGTTGCTGCTTCGCGGGAGCAGGTCAAGCGAGATGATGCATAAATGCGCATACAGGCGCACAAGGTTGCATTGTCCCTGAGGATAAGAACCGGTTGTGCCGATCCGCCGAAAGCACAATCGCCGCGATGCAAACCGGCTCCCGACGGTCTATATTCCCGGCATGGATTTCGGGCATTGATGACAGGAGACGATGATGAAGCGCATTTCGATCGCCTTGGCGGGACTGGGCCTTCTGGCCTGCGCGACCACGGCCAGCGCGCAGAGCGAGCGGATCGACCCTGTTGATTCCAGCCAGTTCCGCAAGCTCTCCTGCGACGAGATCGCGTCCCGCATCCAGGCGCTCAACGTGCCGATCTCGAGCAACAACAACAGCTGGGACGAGCTGCGCCGCAATCCGACCCTGCAGTTCATCCTGCTCGGCATCCGGACGCCGAACCCCACCTATGAGGATTTCATCGCCCATGCGCGCGGCGAGCGGAACGCGCTGATCGAGGTCGCCGTCGCCAAGAACTGCGCGGCGCAGCGCGGCCTCCAGTAGGACGCCTCCGACACGTCGGCGGCAACAAGGCGGCGGGCTCCCTCGCCGCCTTGCGCGTTAACGGGATCGTCGCTTCCTTGACTTAGGTTCGCTCGCGATCGGAACGGGGTGGGGGATCGATGTCGGGACGCGCTCGGATAGAATGGGTCGATTACGCCAAGGGCTTCTGCATCGTCATGGTCGTGATGATGCATTCGACGCTGGGGGTCGAGAAGGCGGCCGGTGCCGAAAGCTGGCTCGGCTATCTCGTAGCCTTCGCCAAGCCCTTCCGGATGCCGGACTTCTTCCTGATTTCCGGCCTGTTCCTCTCGCGCGTGATCGATCGCGACTGGCGCAGCTATGCCGACAAGAAGATCGTCCATTTCGCCTATTTCTACGTGCTCTGGCTGGTCATCCAGTTCCTCTTCAAGGCGCCGGGCATGGCGGCCGAACAGGGGGTCGGCGGCGCGCTGCACGAGTTCCTGCTCGCCTTCATCGAGCCGTTCGGCACGCTCTGGTTCATCTACCTGCTGCCGATTTTCTTTGCCGTCACCAAGCTGCTGCGCGGCGTGCCGTCCTGGATCGTGCTGATCCTGGCCGCGGCGCTGGAGATCGCGCCGGTCCATACCGGCTGGGTGATCCCGGACGAGTTCGCCGCCCGCTTCGTCTATTTCTATGCCGGCTATGTGTTCGCGCCGCAGATCTTCCGCCTCGCCGCCTTCGTCATTGCGCGACCGGCGCTCGCGGCGGCCGGCCTCGTCGCCTGGGTCGTCGTCAACGGCCTCGTCGTCTTCAACGATTATTCGGAGCTGCCCTTCATCGGCCTTGCTCTCGGCGTCCTCGGCGCCTGCGCCGTCGTCGCCTTCTCCGCACTGCTCTCCAAGGCCGACCTGATGGCCCCGCTCCGCTATTGCGGCGAGCATTCGATCGCGATTTATCTCGCCTTCTTCCTGCCGATGGCGGCGACGCGCGCCGTCCTGCTCAAGACGGGCCTCATCCCCGATCTCGGGACAGTCGCGCTGATCGTCACGGCGGTCGGCGTCATCACGCCGCTGCTGTTGGAATGGCTGGTTCGCGGCACCCGGTTCCGCTTCCTGTTCGTCCGGCCGGGCTGGGCGCGGATCGACCGCGTCCGGACCGGTCTCGCGGCGGCGGAATAAGGCATGGCTGCCCCAAGGCCGACACTGGTCTGGCTGCGCGACGACCTTCGCCTCGCCGACAACCGCGCTTTGCTCGCTGCGATCCGAGAGGGATCGCCGCTCGCGATCGTCTATGTGCTGGACGAGTTCAGCGAGGGAATCCGGCCGCTCGGCGCCGCGGTGAAATGGTGGCTGCATCATTCGCTGGCCGCGCTCGATCGCGACCTCTCCGCCCTTGGACAGACGTTGGTGCTCCGGCATGGACCGGCCGTCGACGTCATCCTCGAACTCGTCGCCGAGATCGACGCGGCGCGCGTGACGTGGAACCGGCGCTATGGCGAGGGCGAGCGCGCGGTCGACACGACGATCAAGGCGGCGCTGAAACAAAGGGGTGTCGAGGTCGAGAGCTTTCAGGCCAATCTGCTCTGCGAGCCCTGGACGGTCCGCACCCAGAGCGACCGGCCGTTCCGGGTCTACACGCCGTTCTGGAAGGCCTGTCGCGCGCAATTGCCGCCGCGCGCGCCGCTGGCCCGGCCGGACGCCCTGCCCGCGCCCATCGCCGGCCTGCGTTCCGACAGCCTCGATTCGTGGCAGCTGCTGCCGACCGCGCCGGACTGGGCCGGCGGGATCCGGGAGCGCTGGACGCCGGGGGAAGCGGGCGCCAGCGCCCGGCTGGCGGAGTTCCTGGAGAATCGGCTCGAAAGATATGCCGGCCACCGCGACGAACCGGCCGCCGAGGCTTCCTCGCGCCTGTCGCCGCATCTCCGCTTCGGAGAGATCAGCCCGTTCCAGCTTTGGCATGCTCTCACCGAGACGCGTCCGGACGCCGAGCTGGGCCAGCCCAATGTCGACAAGTTCTTGTCCGAGATCGGCTGGCGCGAATTCTCCTGGCACCTGCTCTACCACCAGCCGGATCTCGCCACCCGCAACTTCCAGCCGCGCTTCGACGCCTTTCCGTGGCCGCCGGTCGACGAGGTTGCGCTTGCCGCCTGGAAACAGGGCCGGACGGGCATTCCGATCGTCGATGCCGGGATGCGCGAGCTCTGGCAGACCGGCTGGATGCACAACCGCGTCCGGATGATCGTCGCCTCGTTCCTGATCAAGAACCTGCTGGTCGACTGGCGGATCGGCGAGGCGTGGTTCTGGGATACGCTGGTCGATGCCGACGCCGCCAACAATCCGGCGAGCTGGCAATGGGTGGCCGGGTCGGGCGCCGACGCCGCGCCCTATTTCCGGATCTTCAATCCCGTCCTGCAGGGCGAGAAATTCGATCCCGCCGGCGACTATGTCCGTGCCTATGTGCCGGAGCTCTCACGCCTCCCCGCCAAGGCGATCCACGCGCCCTGGAAGGCGGGCGGCGCTGCCGGCTATCCGGAGCCGATCGCCGACCTCGCCACCTCCCGCGACCGGGCGCTTCGCGCCTTTTCCCGGCTTCAGAGCGATGATGAGGATTGATTTCCTCTTCATGCAGCCCGTCGAAGAATGATATTCCGGATCGTTGAAAGCCGTCGGGGAATGGTGCTTTGCGGGGTGGTCCTGCTTGAAGCCAGTCTGTGGGCCAGCTAGCCTTCCCGTCTCTCATTCCAGAAAGCAATCATGGCCGTCCTTCCTTCCGTCGTCGAAGCCATCGGCAACACCCCTCTGATCCGCCTCCGCCGTGCCTCCGATGAAACGGGCTGCGAGATCCTGGGCAAGGCCGAGTTCATGAACCCGGGACAATCGGTCAAGGATCGCGCCGCGCTGTTCATCATCCAGGACGCCGTCGCCAAGGGGCAGCTTCGCCCGGGCGGCACGATCGTCGAGGGCACCGCCGGCAACACCGGCATCGGGCTCGCCCTGGTCGCGAGCGCGCTCGGCTTCAAGACGGTCATCGTCATTCCCGATACGCAGTCGCAGGAAAAGAAGGATGCGCTGCGGCTGGCGGGCGCGACCCTGATCGAGGTCCCGGCCGTTCCCTACAAGGATCCGAACAACTACGTGAAGCTCTCGGGCCGTCTCGCCGAGCAACTGGCGAAGACCGAGCCGAACGGCGCCATCTGGGCCAACCAGTTCGACAACGTCGCGAACCGTCAGGCGCATATCGAGACGACGGGACCCGAGATCTGGGAGCAGACGGGCGGCAAGGTCGACGGCTTCGTCTCGGCGGTCGGTTCCGGCGGCACGCTGGCCGGCATCGGCATCGCGCTCAAGGCCCGCAACCCGGACATCCAGATCGCGCTCGCCGATCCGCTCGGCGCGGCGCTGTTCAGCTATTACACGACCGGCGTCCTGAAGGCCGAGGGCTCGTCCATCACCGAAGGCATCGGCCAAGGGCGCATCACCGCCAATCTGGAAGGGGCGCCCGTCGACGCGGCCTACCAGATCACCGATGCCGAGGCGCTCGAGGTGGTATTCGACCTCGCCGAGAACGAAGGCCTCTGCCTCGGCGGCTCGTCGGGCATCAACATCGCCGGCGCCATTCACCTGGCGAAGAAGCTCGGCCCCGGCCATACGATCGTGACGATCCTCTGTGACTACGGCACGCGCTATCAATCGAAGCTGTTCAATCCCACCTTCCTGCGTGAAAAGGGCCTGCCGGTCCCCGGTTGGCTCGAGCGCAATCCCGAAATCCACATTCCCTACGAAAAGGCGTGACGATGGCCGAGACGACCCTGCTCTTCCGCGACGATCCCTATCTTTCGACCGCTGAAGCCAAGGTCGTCGGCATCAATGAGCGCGGCGGCATCCTGCTCGACCGGACCGTCTTCTATGCGACGGGCGGCGGCCAGCCGGGCGACGTCGGCACGCTGGAGCGCGAAGACGGGTCGATGATCAAGATCGCCACCACCGTCTATGGCGACAGCAAGAGCGACATCGTGCACGTGCCGGGCGAGGGCTCCGCCCTGCCCGCCCTCGGCGAGACGATCGTCCAGCATCTCGACTGGGCGACGCGGCATCGGCACATGCGGATCCACACCGGCCTGCATCTCCTCACCGTCGCCCTGCCCTTTCCCGTTTCGGGCGGCCGCATCGGCGCCGAGGAAGGCCATCTCGATTTCGACATCGACGGCGCCGTGCCGGCCAAGGAAGAGATCGAGGCGAAGCTGAACGCGCTCGCCGCAGCCGATCACGCGGTCTCGACCGAATGGATCACGGACGAGGAGCTCCTCGCCAATCCCGGCCTGGTCAAGACAATGAGTGTCATGCCGCCAATGGGCAGCGGCCGCGTCCGCCTCGTGCGCATCGGCGACATTGACCTGCAGCCCTGCGGCGGCACGCATGTGCAGTCGACCGGCGAGATCGGCCCGCTCGTCGTCGCCAAGATCGAGAACAAGGGCAAGCAGAACCGGCGCGTCCGCATCCGCTTCGCCTGAGCCTCCCCCATCGCTAGAATGACCGACGACCGGAGACGGACATGATCGACCGCGCAACCACCCTCGTTTCGACCGAATGGCTGGCCTCCCGCCTGGGCGATCCGGCCATCGCGGTGGTCGATGCCTCGTGGTACCTGCCGACGGCGCAGCGCGACGCGGCGGCCGAGTTCCGCAAGGCGCACATCCCCGGCGCCGTCTTCTTCGACATCGACGCGATCGCCGATACCAGCTCCGGCCTGCCGCACATGCTGCCCTCGCGGGAGGTTTTCGCCGAGACCGTCGGCAACCTCGGCATTTCGGAGACGCAGACGATCGTCGTCTACGACGGCGCGGGGCTCTTCTCCGCCGCGCGGGTGTGGTGGACCTTCCGCACCATGGGCGCCGCCGATGTCCGCATCCTGGACGGCGGCTTTCCGCAGTGGATCGCGGACGGCCGTCCGGTCGAGACGGGCGAAGCCACGCCCGCTCCCGCGACCTTCAACGCGCATTTCGACGCGAGCGCGGTGCGCAGCCTCGACCAGGTGCGAGGCCTGATCGATGCCGGTGGCGCGACCATCGTCGACGCCCGCCCGGCCGAGCGCTTTCGCGGCGACGCGCCGGAGCCCCGCCCCGGCCTGCGCGCCGGTCATATGCCGGGCAGCCGCAATGTGCCGTTCGGCGCCGTCGTGGCGAACGGCCGGCTGAAGAGCCCCGCCGATCTTGAGGCGGCCTTCGCCGAGGCGGGGGTCGATCCGTCCCGGCCGATCGTCACGAGCTGCGGCTCCGGCGTCTCGGCCGCGATCCTGTCGCTGGCGCTTGCCACGCTCGGCGCTCGCGACGTGGCGCTCTATGACGGCTCCTGGGCCGAATGGGGCGGCGCTCCCGACGCCCCCGTCGTGACGGGACCGGCCGACCAGTAGGCGGCCGCCCACAAGCTGAACGGTCCATTCAGCCGTCGTTCAGCGGCAATCCGCGCATATGTCTCTCACGGTTGCCGCATTTCGGCGGCATGGAATGACGCATTCAGACACGAGTTCGCGTCCGTCCCAGACATCGGCCAGCTGAGGCCAAGCTGCAGGAAGACCATGAGACCCTCCTATTTTCTTCTGCTTTCATCGGTTGCCGTTCCCGTCCTCTTCGGCGGCCCAACGATGGCGCTCGCCGATCAGGCGCAGATGGAGAGCCGGCCGATCGTCGTTGCCCAGGCGGCGGAGGATCGCGTCCAGAAGGCAAAGGAACTGCTGGAGAAGGCCCAGGAATCGCTGAAGCAGGCCGAGGAGACCGGCGGTGACGTGCGCGCCGCGCGGCGCGGCGTCGCCGACGCGATGAAGGACCTGCGCGCCGTGGAGACGCCCGGCGGCGCTGCCCCTGCCGAGCCCGAAAAGCCGGCGGCGCCGCAGCCTCCCAAGACTGACGACAATAAGACCGACGACAATAAGGCCGACGGCAATCCGGATCGCCCGGCGCGGCCGTCCGCCGGCAGCGGCGAGCAGCCGAAGCCCTATCAGCCGCCGGCCGGTTCGAAGAAGCCGGACGAGCCTTCGGCAAAGCCGGACCCGAAGCCCGCTCAGGGCGAGCAGAAGCCCAAGCCGCAGCCGCCGAAGGCCCAGCCCGCGCCGGACCGCCGTCCCGACGATGCCGGCAACCGCCCCCCGCGTGGCGAACAGGCACGGCCGGATGGATCCCGCAACGAGCGTTCGCGTCCCGACGCCCGGCCGCCCCGCCCCGGCGACCGCAATGACGGTCCCGATCGCGGCGGCTATCGCGATGGGCCGCCGCCGCGCGACATCTTCATTGACGGCCGGATGCCGGGTGACCGGGAAGTTCCGCCGCCTCCGGGCTATCGCGACGATCGCCGCCCCTACCGGCCGAATGACCGCTTCATCGATGGCGGCCGCGCCACCGAACGGCAGATCGAGGACACGTTCCGCGCCGCGCCGGTGCAGCGGATCGACCGCGGCTATTCGATGAACGAGATCCGTCGCGATCCGCGCGTCCGCGACATGGTGCGCCGCGTCGATCTCGACACGATCACCTTCGAGTTCGGTTCGGCCCGCGTGCCCGACGATCAGGTCCGCAAACTGCGCTCGATCGGCCAGGCCATCGGCCGGGTCGTCGATCGCGATCCGCGCGCGGTCTTCCTGATCGAAGGCCACACCGACGCGGTCGGCACCGACCTCGCCAATCTCGAACTCTCCGATCGCCGCGCCGCCTCGGTGGCCGGGATCCTGTCGGACTATTTCGACATTCCGCGCGACGCGCTCGTCAGCCAGGGCTACGGCAAGCGCTACCTGAAGATCCCGACGGACGGACCGGAGCGGCAGAACCGCCGCGTCACCATCCGCAACATCACGCCGCTGCTGAACGGCCGATAAGACGATCGGCATAGAAAACGAAAAGCCCGGCAGATCCTGCCGGGCTTTTTTTTGAATTCGACCGATGCTCGGCGTCAGTGCAGGATCTGGCTCAGGAACAGCTTGGTCCGCTCGTGCTGCGGATTGGTGAAGAAGCTGACCGGATCGTTCTGCTCGATGATCTGGCCGCCATCCATGAAAATGACGCGGTTCGCGACCTGGCGGGCAAAGCCCATCTCGTGCGTGACGCAGATCATCGTCATGCCTTCGAGCGCCAGGCCGACCATGACGTCGAGCACTTCCTTGATCATCTCGGGATCGAGCGCCGAGGTCGGCTCGTCGAACAGCATGACGCGCGGGTTCATGCAGAGCGAGCGGGCGATGGCGACGCGCTGCTGCTGGCCGCCCGAGAGCTGGCCCGGATATTTGTTCGCCTGTTCCGGGATCTTGACCCGGTTCAGGTAGTGCATCGCGATGTCCTCGGCCTCGCGCTTCGGCATGCGGCGAACGTTGATCGGCGCCAGCGTGCAGTTCTCGAGGATCGTCAGGTGCGGGAACAGGTTGAAGTGCTGGAACACCATGCCCACCTCGCGGCGCACTTCGTCGATCTTGCGGAGATCGTTTGTGAGCTCCTTGCCGTCGACGACAATCTTGCCCTTCTGGTGCTCTTCCAGGCGGTTGATGCAGCGGATCAGCGTCGACTTGCCGGAACCCGAGGGACCGCAGATCACGATGCGCTCGCCGCGCATGACCTTCAGGTTGATGTCGCGAAGGACATGGAACTCGCCATACCACTTGTTGACGTCGACCATCTCCACCGCGACGTCGGTCGACGAAACGGTAAGGGCGGGCGGAACGAGCGGCACCTCGATGGCAGCAACGGACGGATCCGACATGGAGACTCCCCTGGATTCTATCTTCGGCCCCTGTCGAGCCGTCTTTCTGTAAACGCAGCATAGCGGGACATCGAGAAACAGAATGCCCAAAACACCATGGCTGCGAAAATATAACCCGTCAGTCCGGTGACGGGGGACGCCCATTTCACATCGTTGGCGGACGCCTGGATCTGGCCCAGGAAGTCATAGAGCCCGATGATGATGACCAGCGTCGTGTCCTTGAAGAGCGAGATGAAGGAGCCGACGATGCCGGGGATGACGATGCGGAGCGCCTGCGGCAGGACGATCTTCTGCATCATCTGCCAGTAGCCGAGGCCAAGCGCCATCGCCCCCTCGTACTGGCCGCGCGGGATCGCCTGCAGGCCGCCGCGGATCGTCTCCGCCATATACGCCGCCTGGAACAGCGCCACGCCGATGAGGGCCCTGAGCAATTTGTCGAAGGAGACGCCGTCGGGCAGGAAGAGCGGCAGCATCACCGAGGCCATGAACAGCACGGTGATCAGCGGAACGCCGCGCCAGACCTCGATGAAGATGGTCGAGGCGAGCTTCACCACCGGCATGTTCGAGCGCCGCCCGAGCGTCAGCAGGATGCCGAGCGGCAGGGCGGCGACCATGCCGGTGATCGCCACCACCAGCGTCACGAGAAGGCCGCCCCAATTGGCCGTCTCGACCGGCACGAGGCCGAAATCGAGACCGACCAGGAACAGGACCACGGCGATATAGCCGAGGATGACGGCCGCGGTCGTGCCCGAGCCGTAGAATGGCCTCCCCGCCAATCTGGCGAAGAGCGCCAGCCCTCCGAGGATGAGCGCGGAAACGAGCGCGTATTGCACGGCGAAGCGAAGCGGCCCCGGCGCCATGACGCTGGACGGGATCAGGCTTCCCGTGAGCCGGACATGGCCGCCCGTCAGCAGGATGAACGCGATGATCGGAAACACGCCGATCAGGAAGAGCGCGTTCAGCCGCTTGAACGGAACGCGCGGGATCAGCAGCGGCACGAGCCCGATCACCAGGAGCAGGAACACGATGTCGACCCGCCAGCGCTCGGCGATCGGATACCGGCCATAGATGAATTGCGGCAGGTAGGCCTTCACATAGGCCCAGCACGCGCCCGTCGCCGTGGCGCAGACCGAACGGTCCGCGCCCTCCCAGACGGCATTGATGAGCGTGAAGCGGATGAAGGGCGTCACCATCCAGACGATGAACGTCAGGATCAGGATCGTCATGATGCTGTTGAGCGGCGACGAGAACAGGTTCTGCCGCATCCAGCCGGTGATGCCGACCGTGCTGCGGGGAGCGGCCTGGGGCTCGATCAGGGCGCGGCGGACGAAGCTTTTGGCTGGCGCGTTCATGGCTTCTCCTCACCGCTCGACCAGCGCGGCGCGCTTGTTGAAGTACCCCATGACCATCGATGTCAGCACGCTCAGTCCGAGGTAGAACAGCATCCAGATGCTGACGATCTCGACCGCCTGCCCCGTCTGGTTGAGCACGGTGCCGCCGACCGCGACGAGATCGGGATAGGCGATAGCGACCGCAAGCGACGAGTTCTTGGTCAGGTTCAGATACTGGTTCGTCAGCGGCGGGATGATGATGCGCATCGCCTGCGGCAGCACGATCAGGCGCAGCGTCGGTCCGGCGCGCAAGCCCAGCGAATGGGCAGCTTCCGTCTGCCCGCGGCTGACGGCCTGGATGCCGGCGCGCACCACCTCGGCGATGTAGGTCGACGTGTAGAGCGAGAGCGCCAGCAGCAGCCCGATGAACTCGGGGATGATCGTCATGCCGGTGCCGGCCTGAAAGCCGCGCCGGAGCAGCGGTCCCGTTTCATTGAAGATCGGAAAGTCGACACTGATCGGCCGGCCGGCGATGAAGAAGGCGACGATCGGCAGACCCAGGATCAGCGCCGTATTGATCGTGCCGATGGGAGGACGGACGCCGGTCTCGCTCTGCCGGTCATGGCCCCATTTCGTCACGAAGATCGCGGCGGCGATGGCCACGGGAATGGACGCGAGCACGAGCCAGAGGCCATCACCGGCCACCAGCCTCGGCACGTGGAGGCCGCCGATGTTGAGGTCGACGCCGTGGATCAGCGTCATCCGCTCGCGCATGCCCGGCAGATTGCGCAGCACGACGAAGTACCAGAAGAACAGCTGCAGCAGCAGCGGGATGTTGCGCAGGATCTCGACGAAGGCGGCGGCCGTGCGCGAGACCAGCCAGTTCGATGACAGCCGCGCGACGCCGACGATGAAGCCGAGAATGGTCGCGAACACGATGCCGAGCCCGGCCACGATCAGCGTGTTCACCAGGCCGATGACGAGCGCCCGCCCGTAGGAGGAGGCCTCGGTATAGTCGATCACCCGCTGGATGATGCCGAATCCGGCGGTGCGTCCCAGAAAGCCGTAGCCCGCGGCGATGTTCGCCTTCTGGAGGTTGCGGGCCGTGTTGTCGATGATGTCCCAGACAAGCCAACCCAGCACGAGGACGAAGACAATCTGAAATGCGATGCCCCGGACCGTCGGATTGTTGAGGAGGGATGCCATGCGTCCCCCTGCGGACGCCGCGCCTCTGTCGGTCAAAAGTATGTCCCCTTGATCGGCCGGGCCGCGCCGGCCTGCTTCCCCTCATCGCCGCTGATCCGGATCTTGCTGTCCGTCGATCGCGGGCAATGCCACGGGCGGCCGCGCCGCCCGTGGTCGGATGCTGGATGTCAGCGGATCGGAGGCGCGTACTGGATGCCGCCCTTCGACCAGAGATTGTTCAGGCCGCGCGCGATCCCGAGCTGGGTCGACGGACCGATATTGGCGTCGAAGATCTCGCCGTAATTGCCGACCTGCTTGATGACGTTGTAGGCCCAGTCGTTCGAGAGACCGATCGGTGTGCCGAACTCGCCCTCGATGCCGAGGAAACGCTTGATCTCGGGATTATCGGACGTCTTCTTCTCATCGATATTGGCCTTGGTGAGCCCGAGTTCCTCGGCGTTGAGCAGCGCGAACAGCGTCCACTTCACCAGCGTGAACCACTTGTCGTCGCCCTGGCGGACCGCCGGACCGAGCGGCTCCTTGGAGATGATCTCCGGCAGGATCATGTGGTCATCAGGCGCCGTCAGCTTCAAGCGCTCGGCATAGAGGCCGGAGGCGTCAGTCGTGTACGCGTCGCAGCGGCCCGCCTCGTAGGCCTGCAGCACTTCCTCGTTCTTCTCGTAGGCCACGACCTCATAGGGCATGTTGTGGGAACGGAAGAAGTCGGCGAGGTTCAGCTCCGTCGTCGTGCCGGTCTGCGTGCAGACCTTGGCGCCGGAGAGCTCCAGCGCCGAAGAGACGCCGAGCGACTTGCGGACCATGAAGCCCTGGCCGTCGTAATAGGTGACGCCGACGAACTGGAGGCCGAGCGAGCTGTCGCGCGACATGGTCCAGGTCGTGTTGCGGGAGAGCACGTCCACTTCGCCCGATTGCAGCGCCGTGAAGCGCTCCTTGGCGTTGAGCGGCGTGAACTTGACCTTCTTCGGATCGTTGAAGATCGCGGCGGCGATGGCACGGCAGAAGTCGACGTCGATGCCGCTCCACTCGCCTTTTTCGTCCGTTGCGCCGAAGCCGATCAGATTTCCGCCGTTCGCTCCGCACTGGACAAAGCCCTTGGCTTTGACGTCTTCGAGCGTACCGGCACCAGCTGCCGTAACGCCCATCAACGCCATCGCGGCGCCTGCGAGAATAGATGCAATATTCCTGTACATTGCGCAGCCTTCTTTTCCCCTGGAGTGCACGTCTCTTCAGCTCGATGCAGTATCGCCCCGTTGTCGAGATCTTCGGCATGGTACCATGACGATGGCCAAGTGCGGATTGATCGCACTCCATCTCGGGTCTGCGCCCGACGCTCATGGCTGAGCCCACGCACCGCGGATCGTAACTTGAATTGACCCCTTCATCACATGGCATTATGCCAAGCGGGTCAAGGGGGCGCGGTATCGTCGGCAGGCCATTGTTTCAGCAACGGATTTGGCTCGATGCGCCAGCTGGGGACGCGAGTTCCGGCCCCCATACCTCTGCCAGCCATCCTCGGAGCCACCATGTCCCGGCATGACCACGACCTCGCCAACGAGAAGCCCCTCACCCGTCTGGTGCGCAGCGGGCGCGACCACTCGATCACGGGTCCGTTCGTCAATCCGCCGGTCGTGCATGCCTCCACGGTGCTGTTCGAGACCGCCGACGACCTGCTCTCCGGCAAGCAGCGCTATACCTACGGCCGGCGCGGCACGCCGACGATCGAGGCGCTCGAGGATGCCATCTCCGAGCTCGAGGGCGCGGAAGGCAGCGTGCTCTGTCCGTCGGGGCTGAACGCGGTCTCGACCGCGCTGCTGTCGGTGCTGCGATCCGGCGATCACCTGCTGATGGCGGACAATGTCTATGACCCGGCTCGCACCGTCGCCACCAGCGTGCTGGAGCGCATGGGCGTCGAGACGACCTTCTTCGATCCGACGATCGGGTCGGCGATCTCGAGCCTGTTCCGGGCCAACACCCGGGCCGTCTATCTGGAAAGCCCCGGCTCGTTGACCTTCGAGATCTCGGACGTTCCGGCCATCGTCGCCGTGGCGCGGGCGCATGACGCCTATGTGCTGGCGGACAACACCTGGGCGACCCCGTATTTCTTCAAGCCGCTCGCCCATGGCGTCGACCTGTCGATCCAGGCAGGTACGAAGTATCTCTGCGGCCATTCGGACGTGATGATCGGCACGGTCGCCGCCAATGCGCGCACGCTCCCGCTGCTCAAGGATACGCACAGCCATCTCGGCCTCTGCGTCGGGCCTGATGACATCTACCTGACGCTGCGCGGCATGCGCACCATGGGCATCCGGCTGGAGCGGCAGCAGAGTTCGGCGCTGACCGTCGCGCGCTGGCTATCGGAGCGTGGCGAGGTGGACCGCGTGTTGCATCCGGGCCTGACGTCCCATCCCGGCCACGCGATCTGGAAGCGCGACATGACCGGATCGAGCGGCCTCTTCGGCATCGTCACCCGCGACTGGAGCCTCGACAAGGTCAAGGCGTTCCTCGACGGGCTGCGCCTGTTCGGGCTCGGCTTCTCGTGGGGCGGCTATGAAAGCCTGGCCGTCATCGGCCGGCCGCGCCGGACGGCGAAGGCCTGGCCGGCGGGCGATCACATCATCCGCCTGCAGATCGGCCTCGAGGATACGGCCGACCTGATCCAGGACCTGGAGGAGAGCTTCGCGCGCGTCAGCAATCTCAGCTGACGGCGCCCGATTCCCGCTTGTGCTTCCGCTCGTTCAGGATGAACCAGGCATTGCGGAAGTAGATGAACAGGCCCGCCGCCTGCCCGGCGATGAAGACCGGGTCCTTGCGGTAGATCGCATAGACGAGCAGCAGTCCGCCGCCGAGGATCGAGAACGTCCAGAAGGCGGCGGGCACGACGCTCTTCTTGGCGCGTTCGCTGGCGATCCACTGCACGACGAAGCGCATGGTGAACATCGCCTGCGCGACGAAGCCGAGCAGGATCCAGACATCGAATTGCTCGACGAAAACGTGGTGCAGCCAGCCGCCGATGGCGCTGAACAGATTACCGTCCATCGATCGTTACCTCCGTCGGCGCGGGAATGTTCTTCCGCCGCCTGATCAGCCACCAGACACCGAACAGGTCGAGCGCCCCGACGAGCGCACGATCCAGGATGCCGTATTTCGAAGTTCCATGACGGCGGTTGCGGTCGACCACGTCGACATGCGCGACCTTGTAGCCCTCGCGGATCGTGAGGGCCGGCAGATAGCGGTGCCAGCCGTCGAAATAGGGAAAGAGCAGGAAGACATGCCGGCGCACAGCCTTCAGGCCACAGCCGGAATCGCGCGTGCCGTCCTTGAGGATCGCGCCGCGCAGCCGGTTGGCCATGCGCGAAGCGATGCGCTTGGCGCCGGAATCGGTGCGCTTCAGGCGCTGGCCGGCGACGAGCGCCGTCTGCGGGCCGCCCTTGGCGAGGGCGTCGAGCATGGCCGGCATGAATTCCGGATTGTTCTGGCCATCGCCGTCGATGGTGATGACGACGTCGCCGCGCGCCGCCAGAAGGCCGGTGCGCACCGCTGCGCTCTGGCCGCTGGAGCGGGTGTCGCGCAACAAGCGAAGCCACGGCCGCGTCAGCATCAGCTCGCGTACGACGTCGGGCGTCGCATCCGTCGAGCCGTCGTCGACGACGATGAGCTCGAAGTGACGGCCATCGAGGGCGGTCGCGACCTCGCCGATCAGCTCCGGCAGGTTCTCTGCTTCGTTCTTGCAGGGAATGACCACCGAGACTTCGGGGCGGTCCTGCCCGGCGCTAGGATCTGCCAAGACGGTCTCGCTGGAAGCGGGCATCGTCATTTGAACCGTCTCCGATGGATTTGAGCGCCGCGATCCAGACGCGCCGTCCCACCAGCGCATCCAGCAGTCCGGCAACGAGGACCGCGATGCGGGCAGGTGTTTGAAAGGCTGCGCGGGTCGCCGCGGTGCGAGCCCTTATAGAGCCGGTCGATCCGCGTTGAAAGGCCCAGCCTGCGGCGGCAAAACGTCCGGCCAACCAGAGGCTGAAGGCATAGCCGAAGATCAATCCGGCGAGGATGTCGCTCGGATAATGCGCGCCGACGACGACACGGCTGCCGGCGATCAGCAGCCCGAGGATCAGAAGCCCGATGCGCCAGCGCGGAAACACGAGGAAGCTGATGGCGATCAGCGCGCCGGCGGTAGTGGCGTGGCCGGAAGGAAAACTCTGGAATCGATGCGCGAACTCGAGCGGATGCAACGTGAAGGCGCCGTATTCGTCGAAGGTCATGGGCCGTCCACGGCCGATGAACTGCTTCACGATGTTGACGAGGATGCCGGAGCCGGCAACCGCCGCGAAAATATAGAACGAAAGCGCGCCGATCTCAGCCCAGGCGGTCCGGATCCTGGCGGGCACGATCTTCCAGCGACCCGAGATCAGGACCAGGACGACGACGCCCGAAGGGACCAGCTCCCATTGCGATTGGCCGAAATAGGAGAGCCAGTCACCCAGGAAGAAGACGAAGCGCGGCAGCGCGCGGGCCCGCTCGACCGACAGCGCGTCAAATGCGAGCCCGACGAAAAGGACAAGCGCGATGCTGATGACCAGAAGCGCGATCAGGTCCGACGCCTGAAAGACGGGAGCGTGCGCCGAAGGACGCTGCTCGACGCGACGCGCCCGCTCGGCGATTGCCGCGACGTTCTCGCGCGGCCACGACAGGCGGCGGGACAGGCGGAAACGCCAGACGCTCATGGCGTGGCGCTCCGCGCGACGAAGATGTGGAATTCGACGAGCCGCCCGCCATTGATGGCATAGCCGCGAACCGTCCCCGTCTCGTCGACCATCATGCCGAGATCATCCGTACGCTCGTTGAAGGAGGGCAGCTGCCGCTTTTCGACGAAGGCGGCGCGGCAGTCGCCGGCAGCCAGGAAGCTCGCCGCCCCGGCCCCGTCCGTCAGCACCGTGTCGGTTCCCGCGAGGAGCACGAGGCTCGGCTCGCCATAGCCGGCGCTGGTAAAGCGCGGATCCGGGCAATCGAGCGCGGCGCGGCCGGCGGTCGCGAGGTTCTCGCTGATGCGGACATGCTGGAGATGCGGCAGCACGAAGCCGAAGATGCCGAGATAGGTGATGACAGCGGCGATCACCGCGACCGCAGCGCTGGCGATCGGCGAAGGAATGAAGAGCCGGCCCGACACCACGCCGACGATGCCGGCGACGATCAGGATGAGGACGCCCGCCACCGACGGGTTCTCGCCCAGCAGGATGGCGATGACGACCGCCGCGACCGCGAGCGGCGCCGGCATTAGGGCGGCGCCGGAGGCGGCGAAGCGGGCGAACCAGCCCTCGCGACGGATGCCGCCGGCATCGAGAGCCGAGGCCGTCGCGATCGCCAGCAGCGGATAGGCCGGCAGCACATAATGCGGCAGCTTGGTCGGCATCGCCTCGACGATCAGCCAGTACGGCACGACCGAGACGACGGCATAGAGGATCACCGGCTGCTTCAGCCGGTCCATGATCCAGGAGATGCCCGTGCTGAGATAGGCGGCCGCCGGCCAGAAGGTGAAGAAAAGCAGCAGGAAATAGGCGCCGGGCGGCGCGCCGTGCGATTCCTGCACGCTCACCACCTTGCCGATCAGGTCCTTGCCGACGGCTTCCTCGAAGAAGGCGCCCTTGCTGGCGATGCCGATCGCGACGAACCAGGGCGCGACGACGAGGAGCATCCAGATCAGGCCCGGAAGCGGCGCCAGCTGCTTCAGCCAGCGGAACGAGCCGTCGATGACGGAAAGCAGGATCAAAGGACAGGCGATGGCGGCGAGGCCGAGCGGACCCTTGATCAGGATGGACGCGCCGAGCGCCGTCCAGAAGATCGCGGCGAGGCGCAGATTGCGTTCGGTCGAGGTCGAGAGCCAGGCGCGGGCGAGCGCGCCATGCGCCGCCAGGATGGTCGCCAGCAGCACGGCGTCGGTCTTGGCGAGGCGGGCTTCGATGCCGAGCAGGACGGTCGAGGCCACCAGCAGGCCGGCCAGCAGCGCGACGCGCGGGCGGCCGAAGGCGATCGCCAACCACCAGGTCAGGCAGGCTGCGGCAATGGCGCCGAAGAGCGACGGCAGGCGATAGATGCCGATCGACGCGTCCGGTCCGGTGCCCGTCGCCCAGACGGCGATCGACTGCAGCCAGTAGATACCGATCGGCTTCTTGTAGCGGGTCTCTTCCTGCAGACGGATATCGAGATAGTTGCCGGTCTCGACCATCTGGTGCGTCGCCTGCGCGAAGCGCGGCTCGTCGCGATCGACTGGCGGCAGGGTGAAATGGCCCGGCAGGAAGGCGAGCAGCGCCACGATCGCGATCAGCGCGAGGCTGGCCGCTGAGGAGCGAGAAACCCGATCGACCGCGTTCTCGATCAACGTCGCGAGGCGCGACCAGATCGTCCCTGCCTCGCCTGCGGTCGCTTCGGCTCTGCTCACGCGCTTGTCGTCCTGTTCCTGTCCCGCTCGAAGACAGCGGGATATAGCGAAGTCCGGGCGGCGGCAACAGCGGCCGGGCCGTCGCGCGGGAAGGCCGCAGGGAAGACCCGCAGCCGGCTTGCGAAATCGATCACAGCCCTCGCCTGCCAGTCATGCTAACAGACTCGCATGGATGGATTGATCGCACTCGGGATTCTCGCCCTCGTCGCCTTGCCGATCATGGCGATTTCGGCCTTCGTCATGGCGCTCGGCGCGCGCGGACGCATCCGCGCCCTCGAAGCGCGGCTCAGGGTGCTTGAAGCTGCGCCGCCCCGGCTGGCGGCGGCTGGCCCGCAGGACGATTCGGCGGCGGCGATTGTCGACGAGCCGATCGTCGAGGAGCCCGACTGGGTCGAGCCGGACTTCGAGGCGTCGAAGGACGCCGCCGAGACGCCGCCACCGGCCGAGGCGCCGGAGCCGCCGCCAATCCCCCTGCCCGCGGCAGCCAAGCGTCCGACCGAGAGCTTCGAACAGAAGCTCGGGGCGCGCTGGGCAGTCTGGGTCGGTGGCCTGGCGCTGGCGCTCGGCGCGATCTTCCTCGTGCGCTTCTCGATCGAGGCCGGCCTGCTCGGCCCCGAAGTGCGTATCGCCTTCGGCGCCCTGTTCTCGATCGCCCTGCTCGGCCTCGGCGAATGGCTGCGCCGTTCGGAGCGGGTCGCCACCTTCTCGCGCATCCCTTCCGCCAACATACCCGGCATCCTGACCGCCGCCGGCACGGTGGGACTGTTCGCGACCGTCTATGCCGCCTACGCGCTCTACGATCTCATCGGACCGACGGCGGCTTTCCTCCTGCTCGCCCTGATCGGCATGGCCACGATGGCGGCCGCCGGGCTGCATGGCGCCTGGCTTTCCGGCCTCGGCATGGCCGGCTCCTACGCGACGCCGCTTCTGATCTCGTCGGACGCTCCGAACATCCCGGCGCTGATGCTCTATCTCGTCGTCGTGACGGCCTTCGCCTTTGCGCTTGCCCGCCTGCGGCTCTGGCGTTGGCTCGCCATCGCGGCCAGCGTCGCGGCGATCCTTTGGGGCGTCGTCATGCTCAGCGCGGGCGCCGGCGCGATCGAGAGCGGCGTCTATGCGATCGTGCTACTCGCGCTCTCGTCGCTGTTCCTCGTCGTCGACGTCCAGCGCGGCAACGTCACCGACCGGCCGGACGGGTTCGCCGTCGCGGTGCTGGCCGGCATCGCCGCGCTGCTGGTGTTCGGGGCGCTCTCGAACGACTATGCCTCGGCGAGCATCGCATCCGGACTGATCGGCGGCGCCATGCTGCTCATCCTGGCGCGGCGCTATGATGCCGTGGCGCTGGCCGCGCCGATCGCAGCGGCACAGCTGCTCGCCCTGCTCTTCTTCTGGCCGGCGGCGCAACAGGCGGCACTGGAACCGACGACCTACGTCACCGGCAACCTCGCGACCTATTTCCCGATGCCGGACGCCATCCGCATGTTCGGCATCGTCGCGCTGCTCGGCGCGGCGGCGCTGCTCGCGACGGCGCTCGGCCGGCTTCAGGCGTCGCCGGTCGCCGGGCCGTTCGCGACGACCGCGCAGGCCGCGGCCGCCAGCGCCGGGCCGGTGCTCGTCGCCATCGTCGCCTATCTCCGCATCGCCGGCTTCGTCTCCAACCTCGGCTTCGCCGCCATCGCCCTCGCGCTCGCCGGGCTCTACGCCTTCCTGACGGAACGCTTCGCCCGGCGAGAGCGCGCCGGCCTCATCACTGACATGATCCCGACCGGCGTCTTCGCCGCTGGATCGATCGCGGCGGTTGCCAGCGCGCTCACCATGGCGCTCGAAGGCGGCATGCTGACGACGGCGCTCGCGCTTGCCGGCCTCGGCGCGGCCTGGGTGCAGACGTGGCGGCCGATCCCGGTCCTTCGCTACGCCGTCGCCGTGCTGGCGCTGCTGGTCCTCGGCCGCATCGCCTGGGATCCGTACATCTTCGGAGTGCGTTCCGGATCCGGCGTCTACCTGTCGATCCTGATCGGCTACGGTATTCCGGCAGCCGCCTTCGCCTTCGCGTCCATCCTGCTCCGGCGCGTCCGCGTCGATCGCGCCGTCTATGGGGCCGAGGCGCTGGCGGTGATCCTCTCGGCGCTGCTCGTCGTCTTCGAGATCCGCGCCATCGTCTTCGGTGGCGACCTCCTGTCGCCGACGACCGCGCTCGCCGAGCAGGGGCTGACCACGGCAGCGGCCTTCGCCTTCGCGCTCGGATTGACCCGGCTGGCGCGGAGCCGGCCGAGCCCGGTGTTCCGCTTCGGCGGCGTGCTGGCTCGGATATTCGGTCTGCTCAACGCGGTGATCGGGCTCGGCTTCGTCGCCAATCCGGTTTTCACCGGCGACCGCGTCTTCGGCGGCCCGGTCTTCAACGAGATCCTGCTCGCCTATGGCCTGCCGGCCGTGCTGGCGGGGCTCGTGGCCTGGACGATGCCGGTCACCCGGCCCCGCTTCCTGCAGCCGGCCACGGGGGTCGTCGCCTTCGCCCTCGCCTTCGCCGCCGTGACGCTGGAAATCCGTTTCCTGTTCGCGACGTCGCCGGATCTCTCCTGGGATCCGGTCGGCTCCGCCGAATCCTATGCCTATTCAGTTGCCTGGCTCGTCCTCGGCATCCTGCTGCTCGCCTTCGGGCTGGTTTTCCGCCAGCGCTCGGCCCGCCTCGCCTCGGCGTTGCTGATCGTCGTCACCGTCCTCAAGGTCTTCCTGCTCGACATGTCGAACCTGGAGGGCGTCTGGCGGGCGCTGTCCTTCATGGGCCTCGGCGCGGTGCTGATCGGCATCGGCCTCGTCTATCAGCGCCTGCTGTTCGGCCAGCGCAACACAGACGGGAAGAACGACGGCGCGACGCCGGACAGCCCCGAGCCGGAGGCACGCGGCGGGACGTAAGGGCGGAACTCCCCTCGCCTCGTCCCGTTGGACTGGCGAAGGGAGAACCGCATGATCGACCCGAACGCCGCGCCGCCTCCGACGCCCGGCCCCGACGTCCCGGATCCGGGCCAGCCGCCGAACCCGGCGCCTCCCGGTCCGGCGCCCCCGGTGCATGATCCGCCGCCACAGCCGGACCGGCCGCCGAAACCGCCCGACATTCCGCCGGTTCCACCGCAGGAATTGCCTGGCAATCCCGACACGCCGAACCCGCCGCCACCGGGGCCCGCGCCGCCGCAGCAACCGCCGGACATCCCGCAGGAACTCCCCGGCAACTCGCCGCAGGAGATCCCGCTCACCGACCCGCGCGGCTGAAGCCCGCTTGACGGCCGGCCGGCCCGGGGCCATGAAGGCCCCGAGCCACCACATGCGCGCCACCGATCCAACCTCCCCCATCCTCCTCGTCGGCCCCTCCTGGGTCGGCGACATGGTCATGGCCGCGAGTCTGGTCGCCGCGCTGCGCCGGCGCTTTCCCGATCGGCCGGTCGATGTGCTGGCGCCGCCGGCCTCGCTGCCGGTCGCCGGCCTGATCGAAGGCGTGCGCAACCTCATCCCGCTCGGTTTCGGCCATGGCGAGTTCGGGCTCACGGGCCGCTGGAAGATCGGCCGCTCGTTGAAATCGGCCGGCTACGGCACGGCGATCATTCTGCCGCGCGCCTTCAAGGCGGCGATTCCCTCGTTCGCGGCGCGGGTTCCCGAGCGGATCGGCTATGCCGCCGAGGGCCGCAGCCTGCTCCTGACCGATGCGCGCGACGACTCGGCCCGCAAGAGCGCCCGCACCATCGACCGCTTCGTCGCCCTCGCCGGACCGGCGGGCCAGCCGCCCGCCTCGCCCCGGCCGCTGCTCAGGCAGCCAGATATCGACATCGGGGCGCTGATCGCCAAGTTCGGCCTGAGCGACGCCAAGCCCGTGCTCGGTCTCTGCCCCGGAGCCGAGTATGGCCCGGCGAAGCAATGGCCGGCGCCGAAATTCGCGGCGCTTGCCCGGCTCGCGCACGCGGCGGGCTATGCGGTTCGCCTCTTCGGCGGCCCGAAGGATAAGGCGATCTCCGCCGAGATCGCCCGTCTCGCCGGCGTTCCCGTCGAGGACATTTCGGGCCGGACCTCGCTGGTCGAGGCCGCTGCGCTGCTCGGCCGGTGCGACGCCGTGGTCTCCAACGATTCGGGCCTGATGCATGTCGCCGGCGCGCTCGACCGTCCGCTCGTCGTCGTCTACGGCTCCAGCTCGGAGAAGATGACGCCGCCGACGGCGCCGAACGCCGAGGTCGTCTCGATCGAGCTTTCCTGCCGGCCCTGCTTCAAGCGTGAGTGCCCGCTCGGGACGCTCGCCTGCCTCCAAGGCATCGAGGCGGAGCGGGTGTTTTCCGCCGTCGAGCGGGTGGTGGCGGTGGCCAGGGCCGGTGCCGGCGGTTCCATCGCCTCCTGACTTGCGCTATCCAACCGACCGTCGCGTTGCGCGATGGAAGCCGCTGCCCGCCTTGAGGAAATATCGATGAGCGCAAATGCGAGAGACGGACGCGACACGATCCTGGTGACCGGCGGCGCCGGCTTCATCGGATCCAACATGGCCCGCGCCCTCGCGGCGGATGGCTGGCGCATCGTCGTCGCGGACTGGTTCGGCACCGGCCGGAAATGGCTGAACGTCGCCGATATCCTGCTCGACGACGTCATCCTGCCGGAAGCGACCCTCGGCTGGCTGGAGGCGAACCACCGCCGCGTCGAGGCGATCGTCCATATGGGCGCGATCTCGGCCACCACAGAGCCGGACGTAGACCTGATCGTCGAGCGCAATATTCGCGCGACGCTGGACCTCTGGGCGCTTGCGGCCGCCCGCGACATCCGCCTGATCTACGCCTCCTCCGCCGCCACCTATGGCGACGGCAGGGACGGCTTCGTCGACAGCGAGGATCCCGCGGATCTCGCCGGCCTGCGGCCGCTCAACGCTTATGGCTGGAGCAAGCTCGCCGTCGACCGCAAGATCATCGCCGATGTCCAAGCCGGGCGCGCGGCGCCGCCGCAGTGGGCCGGCCTGAAGTTTTTCAACGTCTACGGCCCGTTCGAGGCGCACAAGGACGACATGCGCTCGGTGATCCACAAGATCTATCCGACCGCCGCCGCCGGCGAGGCGGTGGCGCTCTTCCGCTCGCATGACCCGAATTACGAGGATGGCGGCCAGCTGCGCGATTTCGTGCATGTCGCCGATTGCGTCGACGTGGTCCGCTGGCTGATCGCGAGCCCTGGTGTGAGCGGCATCTTCAACGTCGGCACCGGCAAGGCGCGCAGCTTCGCCGATCTCGCCCGCGCCGTGTTCAAGGCGTCGGGCCGCGAGCCGCGGATCGACTATGTCGACATGCCGGAGCGGATCCGCAACGCTTATCAGTACTTCACCGAGGCCGACGTCTCAAAGCTGCGCCGCGCTGGCTACAATGCCGATTTCCGTTCGCTCGAGGACGGCATCCAGAGCTATGTCGGCGACTATCTCGCCAAGGGCATCGCGCTTTGAGCCGGGTCCTGCGACCGGCTGCCTTCCTTGATCGCGACGGCGTCATCAACGTCGACCATGGCTATACCTACCGGCCGGAAGACCTCACCTTCGTCGACGGCGCGCCGGCGGCGATCCGCCGCCTGAACGAGGCCGGATACCTGGTCGTCGTCGTCACCAACCAGTCCGGCGTCGCGCGCGGCTACTACGGCGAAGCGGACGTCGCCCGCTTCCATGCCCATATGCAGCGGGAGCTGGCGAAGGTGGGCGCGCGGATCGATGCCTTCTATGCCTGCCCCTATCATGCCGAGGGCACCGTCGCGGCCTATCGGGTCGATCATCCCGACCGCAAGCCGAAGCCCGGCATGATCCTGCGCGCGCTTCACCAGTTGCCGATCGACCGGGAGCGCTCCTTCCTGATCGGCGACCAGCCGAGCGACATGGCGGCCGCCGCCAGCGCCGACATCGCCGGATATCCGTTTTCCGGCGGGGACCTTGACGATTTCCTCGTCACGGTGCTCCTACAGGAAAACGCTGCGTAAAGGCCCATATAGGAATCGCCGATGCTCGACGAATTGCATTCCGGACGCGTTGCCGTGATCGGCGACGTCATGGTCGACCGATACATCACCGGATCCGTCAGCCGCATTTCGCCGGAAGCGCCTGTGCCCGTCCTGCTGCATGGCGATGTCCGCGTCGTCGCTGGCGGCGCCGCCAATGTCGCCGCCAATGCCGCGGCGCTCGGGGCTGATGTCACGCTCGTCGGCTATGTCGGCGCCGATGCCGAGGCGGCGGAGCTCCGCGCCACACTCGGCAAGCTTTCCAATATCAGCCTCGCCCATCTCGTCGTCGACGAGACGCGGCCGACCGTGACCAAGACCCGAGTCATGAGCGGCCGCCAGCAGATCGTGCGCATCGATGCGGAAAGCCCCGGCGCGCCCGGCTCCGCGTCCGAGGCGGCGCTCATCGCCGCCGGCAAGGCGGCGATCGGCGAGGCCGACGTCGTCGTGCTGTCCGATTACGCCAAGGGCGTCCTCTCGGACGCCGTCGTCACCAGCCTGATCGCCGAGGCGAACGCGCGCGGCGTGCCGGTGATCGTCGATCCGAAGCGGCGCACCTTCGAGGCCTATCGCGGCGCCACGATTGTGACGCCGAATCGCAAGGAGCTGTTCGAGGCGACCGGGCTTGCCGACGACACCGATGAGCAGGCCGTCCTGGCCGCCGCCGAGGGCGGCCGGCAGTTCGGCGGCGACGTTCTGGTGACGCGGGCCGAGAAGGGCATGACGCTCTGGCGCCAGAACGGAACCGTGACGCATGTCGCGGCCGAGGCGCGCGAGGTGTTCGATGTCTCCGGCGCCGGCGACACGGTGGTAGCCGCCCTCGCCGTCGGGCTCGCCGCCGGACAGGCGCTGGAAGCGAGCGTCATCATGGCCAACGCCGCCGCGGCCATCGCGGTCAGCAAGCTCGGGACGGCGATCGTCACCCGCGCCGAGCTCGTCGCCGCGCTCGACCGCGCCAGCCACGCCGAGGACCATGCCGGTGCCCTCGTCTCGCTGGAAGCCGCGGCGAAGATCGTCGCCCGCTGGCAGGCGCGCGGTTCACGCGTGGTCTTCACCAATGGCTGCTTCGACCTGCTGCATCCGGGCCATATCGCCCTGATCGAGGCATCGGCCCGTGAAGGTGACCGCCTGGTGGTCGGGCTGAACACCGACGCGTCCGTGCAGCGCCTGAAGGGTCCGACGCGGCCGCTGCAGGACGAGCAGGCGCGCGCTCGCGTGATGGGCGCGCTCCGTGCGGTCGATCTCGTGGTGCTGTTCGGCGAGGATACGCCGCTGGAGACGATCCAGGCGCTGAAGCCTGACGTGCTGGTCAAGGGCGCGGACTATCGCGAGGACCAGGTGGTCGGCGCCGATTTTGTCAAGGCGAATGGCGGCCGGCTGGTGCTGGCCAACATTGTGCCCGGCCGCTCGACCAGTGCGCTCGTCGCGGCGGCACGGTCATGAAGAGCTTCGCTTTCGCAAAGGCTTGGGCCAAGGAGTCCGCGCTGCCGCTCTGGAGCGGCGTCGGCTTCGACATGGCGCGCGGCCTGTTTCACGAGCGTCTCGATTTCGATAGAAACCCGATCGCGCTGCCGGCGACGCGCCTGATGGTGCAGGCCCGGCAGATCGCCACGTTTTCGCGCGCGACGCTCGCGGGATGGCATCGCGGATCCGAAACGGTGCTGGCCGCCTGCCTCGCCAATGTCGAGCGCCTCTATCACCGCGCCGACGGTCATCCGGGCTGGGTGTTCTCGATCGACCCGAACGGCAAGCCGGCCAGTCGTGTGCGGGATCTCTATGCCCATGCCTTCATCGTCTATGCGCTGGCCTGGAGCTACCGCCTGACCGGCGATCCGCACTCAATCCGTCTGGCGGACGAGACGTTGGCGGAAATCGACATGGTGCTCGCGGCGTCGCATGGCGGCCATTTGGACGCCGCGCCCTCCGATGATCCGACCCGCCGCCAGAATCCGCATATGCACCTGCTCGAGGCGGTTCTGGCGCTCTATGAGGCGACCGGCCGCGAGCGCGATCTCGTCCGCGCCGGCGCCCTGGTTGAGCTGGCGACGAGCCGGTTCATCGATGCCGAGAGCGGCGCGCTGCTCGAGGACTTCACGCCGGACTGGAAGCCGCTCGAACCGCGCGGATACAATCGTGTCGAGCCGGGCCACCAGTTCGAATGGTACTGGCTGTTCGGCGAATATCGCCGGCTCGGCGGCAGCGTCCCAGAGGAAGTCACCGACCGGCTGCTGGATTTCGGCCTCGATCACGGCATCGATCAGGAGAGCGGGTTGATCGTCGATGCCGTCACGGAGAGCGGCTCGATCCTCAATCCGAGCTTCCGCTCGTGGCCGCATGCGGAGGGGGTAAAGGCCTTCGTCACCGCGGCGAAGGGTGGCCAGGAAGGCGCCGCGCAGATGGCGGATCATCTCCTGGCCAGCCTGGTCACCTTCTGTCCGGACATGCTGGATGGCGGCTGGATCGACCGGTTCGATGCCGATGGCGCTCCTGCGGTCGATGACATGCCGGCCTCGACGCTCTATCACGTCATGGGCGCCCTTTTCGAAGCCGAGCTCCTGGCCGGATCAGAGCGACTGGGCTGACGGCAGCCGCAGCCGCAGGGCGAGCGCCTGCCAGACCCGCGCCGGCGACTGGTCGGCGAGGCAGGGCGGGCCCTCGCCGAAATCCGGCTTGATGCGGCAGGTCGTCTGCTCGCAGGGCGCGCAGTCGTGCGTCGACAGGAATTCCTCGACATCCGGCCCGACGAGGCCGGTCAGCCCCGGATTGGTCGGACCGTAGAGCCCGATCGTCGGAATGCCGAAGGCGGCGGCGAGGTGTCCGAGGCCGGTATCGACCGTGACGACGCCGGCGGCGTTGGCGATCACCGGAATGATGCTGTCGAGCCCGCCGGCCGGGACTTTTTCAACGTGCGAGAGGCCGGCGGCGATTTTCGCAGCGCGCTCGGTCTCGGTGGCGCCATGGGCGAAGAGCTTGACGCCGAGCCCGGCCGCGCCGCAGCGCTCGGCGACGCCCCGCCATCCCTCGACCGTCCAGGTCTTGGTGGCCCAGCTCGTGCCGTGGATCAGCACGATGCCGTCGCCGCTTCTCGTGCGGATGCCCGTGTTAGCGAGGTCAGGCACCAGCCCGGCATCGGGCTCCGTCGTCGGCATGGCGTAGCCGAGCGAGGCGGCGAACAGCTTGCGGATGCGGGTGACCATGTGTTCGGTTTCGGGGATATCGTGCCCGACCTGGTAGAACCACGTCGCCAGGCTCTCGCGCGCGCTGCCCCGGCCAAAGCCGTGGCGCGGCTTGACGCCGGAGAAGACGCCGACGAGCGCGCTCTTCATCAGGCCCTGCGCATCGATCAAAAGGTCGTAGCCGCCGCCGCGCAGCGCGGAGACCGCCTGTTTCATCTCAGGGTAGGTTTCGCGCGGCGATTTCTTCATGCGCCGGATCGGCAGGGCGACGACGTTGCGCACGGCCGGATGCAGCCGGGCCAGCGGCGCGAAGGCCTCGTCGACCACCCAGTCGAGTTCGAGGCCGGGAATCGCCCGGGCGGCATCGGTGACCGCCGGATAGGTGTGCACCACATCGCCGAGCGACGACAGTTTGACGAGGAGAACGCGCATACGGAGCCTGCGGTGTAGTCGGCCGAAGACAAGGGAATGCAGCAAACCGTCCGGCTCCGCAAGCGGCGCGGCCGCCTTGGCGGTTGACCGTCTCCGGCTTAGTTTTTACCAATAGTGAAAATCATGCAGGAGACCTCAATGACCCGTCTCGCTACTCTCCAGTCCATGCTGCGCCAGATTGGCGTCGACGCCGTTGCCCTCGGGCCGGGTCCGCACATGGCCTATATCGCCGGCGTCCATCCGCATGCCGACGAGCGCCCCTGCCTGCTGATCGCGACGCCGGACGGCGCGGCGATCCTAATGCCGGAGCTGAACGCCGACGAGATGCGGCGGCAGACCGAGCTTCCCTTCTTCACCTGGTCCGATGCGACGGGTCCGCAAGCCGCACTCGCCGAGCTGATCCGCTCGCTCGGCATCGAAAAGGGCACCAGGCTGGTGCAGGTCGACGAGACCATGCGCGCCGATTTCGCCCTGCTCGTCCTCGAGGCGCTCGGTTCGCCCAAGGCCGCCTTCGCCGCCGAGAGCGTCGGCCGCATGCGCCTCTCCAAGGATGGCGTCGAGAAGGCCGAGATCCTGCGCAATGCCGAGATCGACGACCGCGCCATGGAGGCGGCCTTCGCCGCGATCCGTCCCGGCGTCACCGAGCGCGAGATCGCCGACGCGGCCCGCGCCGTGTTCGAGGAGGCGGGTGCCACACCGCTCTTCACCATCGTCGGTGCCGGCGGCAATGGCGCTTTCCCGCACTATGCGACGGGCGACCAGCCGGTCGCTGTCGGCGACGCGATCGTCATGGATATCGGTGCCCGTTCCGGCGATTTCTCCAGCGACCTGACGCGGATGGCCTTTGTCGGCGAGCCGAGCGCGGAATACCGGAAGGTGCATGCCGTGGTCGAGGCGGCCGTGCAGGCGGCGCTTGAAGTGGCCCGTCCCGGCGTCGCCGCGAAAGAAGTCGACGCAGCGGCGCGCGGCGTCATCACGGCGGCGGGCTATGGCCCCTATTTCACCCACCGCACCGGCCATGGCCTGGGTCTCGAAGGGCACGAGCCGCCCTATCTGACCTCGACCAGCGAGACGATTCTCGAAGAGGGCATGGTGTTCTCGATCGAGCCCGGCATCTACCTGCAGGGCAAGTTCGGCATCCGGCTGGAGGAGATCGTCATCCTCGAGGCGGACGGCCCGCGCGTCGTCAGCCGCCTGCCCCGCGATGTCTTCGTCGCGCCCGCCGAAGGCTGAGGCGAGCGAAGTGCGGTAGCCGCCTGACCTCAGGCGGTTACCGGCGTGGGCTCGTTCATCGCCCGCCGATGGGCGACCGCCGCCCAGAGCACGATCGCCGCGCCGAACTGGTGCAGCAGCGCGAGATCGAGCGGTACGACGGCGATCAGCGTCGCGATGCCGATGCCGGCCTGGGCCAGCACCAGGACCGCGAGATGGCGGGCGCTCCGGGCCGCACGCGAGCGCGGAGCCAGCTTGAAGGCCTGGAAGGCGTGGATCAGCACGGCGACGACCAGCAGATAGGCCACCAGCCGGTGGTCGAACTGCACCGTCATCGCGTCCTCGAAGACGCTGCGCCAGGCCGGATCGTAGGCATAGACGCCGGACGGGATCAAATTGCCGTCCATGAGCGGCCAGGTGTTGTAGATCATGCCCGCCTTCAGGCCGGCGACCAGGCCGCCGAGGAAGATCTGCAGGAACACGACGACGATGATGAAATTGGCCATGCCCTTGAGCGGCGCGGCCGCCTTGCGATCCTCTCCCCGATCCGGCGCGAGGCCCCGGCTGATCCAGACGGCGGCGGCCAGGATGAAGCAGGCGATCAGGAGATGGATCGCCAGCCGGTACTGGCTGACGCTGATGCGGTCCGCGAGGCCGCTCGTGACCATCCACCAGCCGATGGCGCCCTGCAGGCCGCCGAGCAGGAACAGGCCTCCGAGACGCGGAATGAGCGGCCGCTCGATCCGCCCCGTGATCCAGAGCAGCAGGAACGGCACGAAGAAGACGACGCCGATCAGGCGGCCGAGCAGGCGGTGGCCCCACTCCCACCAGAAGATCTGCTTGAACTCGTCAACTGTCATGCCCTTGTTGACGATCTGGTACTGCGGAATCTGCTGGTACTTGGCGAATTCTTCCTGCCACTCGACCTCGCCGATCGGCGGAATGACGCCGTGGATCGGTTTCCATTCGGTGATCGACAGGCCGGAGCCGGTCAGTCGCGTCGCGCCGCCAACGACGATCATGGCGATGACCATCAGAATCACCGCGCCGAGCCAGATGCGGATCAGCGAGCGATCCCGCGCCCTGTCCCGCGCAGGCGTCCGCCGCAGCGTTCCGTTCGTTGCCAATCCGTCCGTCGTCATTGCGCACCTCTCCAATGCCAATGGCTGGATTAGCGGCTCGCCCTCACGCGAACAACAGAGCCGCCCGGCTCGACGCCAATCGGCCGCGCGACATCCGGTCGCGCAACGTCAGCCATCCCTGGCCATCCCGCAAGCCGGCTTCGATCGACTGCGGCTTTGAAGTCGGCGGCCGAACGCGCTATGCCGACGCCGAGGCAATCACGAAAGGCACATCATGCCCATCCGGCTCCGCAAATTCATCGGCATGATCGCGCTCGTCGTCCTGGTGATCGTCTATGCCTTCGCGGCAATGGTGATCGCGCAGCTGAAGCTGCCGGATGCGCCGCGCTGGGTGCAGATGCTCTACTACGTCGTCGTCGGACTGGCCTGGGTGTTCCCGGCCGGCATCCTCATCAAGTGGATGCAGAAGCCTCCGGCACCAACGCGCTAGGCGGCCGGCGCAGCCAGCTGCGCAGCCGTCGCTCCAGGCTGAGCGGCACGCCGGACAGCAGCGTGTCGACATAGCGCCAGGACTGGAAGTGTCCGTTGATCGAGATGCGCGGCAGCGCCGTCAGGCGGCTGTCGGCATCGACGACGCCGCGCCGGGTCGTGACCGCCGTGGTGAAGCCGAGATCGGCCGCCAGATAGAATTCCCGCTCCGCCGCCGTCGACGGCGAACCATAGGGATAGGCGAAATGACGGGGGCGCATGCCGGTCATGGCCTCGATCCGGTCGCGGCTCTCGGCCATCTCGCGACGCGCCCGCGCGCTGTCGAGCTTGGCGATCGCGTAGTGCCCCACCGTGTGAGCGCCGATGGTGACGAGCGGATCGCTCGCGAGCGTCCGCACCTCGTCCCAATCGAGCATCTCGCGGTCCACCATGAGGCGGGTGTCGAGGCCGTATTCGCGCGCGGCCCTGTCGATGGCCTGGCGCTGCTCGTCCTCGCCGACCTGGCAGAGCTCGCTGGCGACGAGCCGACAGGCGTCCCGCTTCTCGCGGAGGGTCTCTGTCGGAAGGTCGAACTCGCGGCTGCCGATGCGTATCCGGAACCTCGGCGTTTCCGCGATCAGGGCTACGATCGCATCCCACCACGGCACGTCCGTCCGGTCGACGAAGCCCGTCGCGACGTAGATCGTGAACGGCACGCCCAGTGCCTTCAGGACCGGATAGGCCTCAGTATAATTGTTGCGATAGCCGTCATCGAAGGTCAGCACCACGAAGCGTCGCGCCGGTCGCGGTTCGGCAAGCCGCCGCGTCGCCTCGTCGAGATCGACGATATCGATGCCGGCCGCCTGGATCTCGCGGACCACCTTGCCGAGAAAATCGGGCGTCACTTCGAGATGCGCGTTCGGCTGGAAGGCTGATCGTAAGGCAGGCCTAACCTGATGAAACATCAGAATCGCGCCGGAACCGCGCGCCATCGGCGCGAAAAGCCGGGAGGCGCCGCTCCAGTAAAGTGCGTTGAGTCCTGCCCTGTAGGCGGCAATCTTGAGACTTTGCATCAGCGATCCAGCCGTCCAAAGAGCACGCAACCATCGACATTCTCATACGAACGCGATGTTTACGATAGGTTGATAGCCTGACTCAAACTGAGCGCATGCCCGCAGAGATTGCAGATGGACGGACCAGAGACCTTATCGCCGCGAACGGACTACTCGATCGCGGATCTCGATCTCTCCGTCATGGCGTCGGGCCGCGACATCGAGGCGGAATGGCGCGATCTGGAGCGCCGGGCGTCCGTCTCCGTCTATCAAAGCTTTGACTGGATCGATTGCTGGATCGGTGCGGCCACGGGGCCGCAGCGCATTCGCCCCGCTGTTGTCTCGATCCGCCACGAGGGCAAGCTGGTGGCGGTGCTGCCGCTCGGCATCGAGCGGGTCCGCCTTCTCAGGGTGGCGCGCTTTCTCGGCGGCGAGCACGCCAATATCCGCATGGGACTGTTCGATCCGGCGTTCGCGGCCGCCCTCACCCCGGCGGCGACAGCCGAGCTGCTGCGGCGGGTCGCGGCCGCGATGCGCGGCGTCGATCTGTTCGATCTCGATGCCCAGCCGGTCCGCTGGGCCGGATTGGAGAATCCCCTCGCCGGCCATCCCGAGGCCCGGCCCGCGCGCTGCGACGTCAGCATGATGCGTCTGGAGCCGGATTTCACCAAGGTGCTGGCCGCCCATCGCGGCGCCAAGAAAACCAAGAAGCGACGCTGGCAGGCGAACACGCTCGCCCCGGTAGGCGGCTCGGTGCTGCGGCGGGCTGCGTCGGAGGACGAGGCGCTGGCGATCCTCGAGAGCTATTTCCAGCAGAAATCCGCCTGGTTCCGCGAGCAGGGCATCGCCGACAGTTTTGCAGAGCCGGGTGTGGCCGACTTCTTCCGCGCGCTTGTGCAGCGCCGTTGGGCGGGCGACGACAGTGCCTTGATCGAACTCGACGCGCTCGAATTTGACGGCGGCATTCGCGCCATTTTCGGCAGCGGCGCGCTGTCCGGCCGCCTGAGCGGTTATTTCATGTCGGTGTCGAACGACGACTGGCGCCGGGTCAGCCCCGGCGAGCTGATGCTCTATGAGGTGATCGCGGCTAGTTGCGAGCGCGGCCTCGCCTCCTTCGACCTCGGTCGCGGCGACGAGCGCTACAAGGCGTCCTGGCTCGACGAGAACGAGCCGCATGTCCGGGCGATCGTGCCGGTCACGCTCGCCGGGCGCGTGGCGACGGGATTGTTCCGGGCGATCGATCATCTCGAACGGACGATCCGGGACAACCCAAAACTCTGGCAGTTGGCAAAGAAGATCCGGCGCTGGCGCGGAAAGACGGAAAAGCCTGCGGCCGACGCCGACTGATCAGGCCGGCTCGACTTCGCGCTTCGCCGGCGCCGCGGCGATCAGCAGCATGACTTCGCCAGAAGCCGCCTGCTTCATCGCCTCATAGGCCTCGGCCGTGGCGGGATCCTTGTCGTCACCCTCCCCGACCAGGATCGTAGCGCCGGTCTTCGGCGCCAGCCGCTCGGCCAGATCCGGACCCGCATCGAGCAGGATCTGGTCGTAGGTCTGGTCGAGCGCGTCGAGGATCTCGGCGAATCGCTCGGCGACGGCCTCATCGGCGCCGAACGCGGCGAGCCCGCGCGGAATGACATGGGCGCGCGAGCGTCGATCGCGGAAGATCACCGCATCGAAGGAGGCGTCGCCGGCGTAGAGCTCGGCAAGACCCGGCCGGCGTGCCTCGACAGCCATCGCCTGGCTGTCCGCCTCGTCGGGATAAAGATCGATCAGGAGCACGCGATGCCCGCGCCGCGCCAGCGTGCGCGCGAGCGAGACTGCCGCGAGCGGCCGGCCGATCGCCGGGTCGGCATCAGTTGTGGAGACCAGGACGCGACGCGCCTTGGCGTCGACGATGCGGTCGGCGATGGCGTTCAGCGCGTCCTGCGCCTCGGCGGAGAGCCCGCGCGCCAGCGCCGGCTCGGACGTCAGCAGCTGCGCCGCGATTGGCGGCGCTTCCACGATGGGCGGCGATTCGAGCGCCGGAGCAAGGCGCGCCGTCGGCGGCTCGACCACCGTGATCCGGCGCAACGCCCGCCCGGAGGTCAGCTCGCGGACCAGGATGAAGGCGATGACCAGCAGTAGCAGGGCGACCGTCGCGGCGATCGTCAGCGGCAGCTTCTTCGGGAAGGTCGGCTCCAGCGGCACCGCGGCCCGCGAGATGATGCGGGCGTCGGCCGGCAGATAATTGCCGTCCTGGCGCGAGGAGGCTTCGCGATAGCGCCGGAGATAGGTTTCGAGCAGGTCGCGCTGCGCGGTCGCCTCGCGCTCCAGCGCGCGCAGCTGCACCTCGGCATCGTTGGTCTGGCCGGTGGCGGTCTTGGCGTTCGCGATGTCGCGGCCGATATCGGCCTCACGGGCCCGGGCCGTCGCGGCCTCGCCTTCGAGGCTCTGCAGGATGCGCGTCACCTCGCGGCGAACCTGGCCGTCGAGATCGCCGAGCTGGGCGTTCAGTTCCTTGATACGCGGATGGCCGGACAGCAGCGTTGCCGAGAGCTGGGCGATCTGGGCACGGAGCGCCACCTGCTGTTCGCGCAGGCGCTGGATCAGCTGCGAATCGCGCACATCCGGCACGTCCGGCGTCGCGCCGCTGGCGAGGCTCTTGCGCACCGTCTCGGCCTTGGCCTCGGCGGCGGAGCGGGCGGCGACGAGCCGGGCCAACTCGGCGTTCAGGTCGTTGAGCTTCTGCTGCGCGAGCGACGTGTTGTTCTGCCCGCCGGAGAAGAGGCCGCGCTCGGTGCGGAACGCTTCGACCTTCGCTTCGGCGTCCGTGACCTTGGTGCGGAGATCGGCGATCTGCGATTCGAGCCAGCGGGTGGCGTCGGCATTGGTGGAGCGGCGCGCCTCGCGCTCGAGCGCCAGATATTCCTCCGCCGCGGCGTTGGCGACCTGGGCCGCCAGCTGCGGGTCAACCGACGAGAAGCCGACATTGATGACGCGCGTCTTGTCGACCGAGAAGACGTCGAGCCGCTCGGCAAAACGCTGCAGCACGCGGTCTTCGGCGGAGGGTTGCGGCGTCGGGCGGCCGAGGCCGATGCCGGCCAGCATCTGGTCGAACGACGGCAGGAAGCGCGGCTTGTTGAATTCCTTGAGCGACGACAGGCCGAGCGCATTGACAACCGTTGTGGCGAGATCGCGCGAATTGATCAGCTCGACCTGGCTGGCGATGCCTTCCGAATCGAGCAGCGCCCTCACCTCCTCGGTGCCGGAGCCGGCGCGCGTGATGTCCGATTCGCCGCTCTCGATCAGGATCCTGGCGGAGGCGGTATAGCGGGGCGTGACGAAGTTCAGGCCGATATAGAGGGCGGCTGCGAACAGCAGGCTGAAGATGAGAAGCAGCGGCAACGCCCGCAGCAACGCGCCAAGCAGCGCGCGCATGTCGAGTTCGACATCATCGATTTGTCCGAAACGCCCGTCCGCCATATCCGCGCATGACCCTCTTGGCATGATCTCTTGCCGATGCGGCATCATCGTGGAATCAGGGTAACCATGGCGTTAATTCACGCCGCGGCGCGGTAAATACTCTCGCAGGTTGTTACCACGGCGGTCGGCGATTTACCCGACATTAACCATGGCAAGCTGACAGTCCGGATTACAGATTCCTTAGTGATCCGGACGCCTTAACGATGCGATTTTCCTTGCTTGTCGCGGCCTTGATTGGCGCCAGCCTGCTCGCCGGCTGCGCCTCGTCCTATCCGCCCCAGGACCCGGCCACCTACAAGGCGCTGATCGCTCCCTACCGCCTCGACAGCGGCGATCGCCTGCGCGTCGTCGTGTTCGGCCAGGCGGATCTCTCCAACACCTACACGATCGATCAGGCCGGCTACATCTCGATGCCGCTGGTCGGCGCGATCGCCGCGCGGGGCCGCAGCACGCAGGAGATGGAAGGCGATATCGCCGCCAAGCTGCGCAAGGGCTTCGTCCGCAATCCGGACGTCTCGGTCGAGGTCGACCGCTACCGGCCCTTCTTCATCATGGGCGAGGTCACCAGTGCCGGCCAGTACCCTTACGTGAACGGCATGACCGCTCAGACGGCGGTTGCGATCGCGGGCGGCTTCACCCCGCGTGCGCAGCGGGCCGATGTCGACGTGACGCGGCAGGTGAACGGAAAAGTCACGACTGTCCGGCTATTGCCGACGCAGCCGATCTATCCCGGCGACACCGTCAACGTTCGCGAGCGCCTTTTCTGACACGATGACAGATCGGAACGACCCTCATGCGCCCGCTGACGGCAAGCTAAGGATCGTTCACGTCTTTCGTTCTCCCGTCGGCGGAATCTTCCGGCATGTCCGCGATCTCGCCGAGGCGCAGGCTGCCGAGGGCTACAGCGTCGGCGTCGTCTGCGACTCGTCGACGGGCGGCGCGCGCGAGGAAGAGCTCTTCCAGCAGCTTGTTCCCCATCTTGAACTGGGCCTGCACCGAACGCCGATGAAGCGGCATGTGTCGCCGACCGATTTTCTCGCCTTCCTGCGGCTCTTCCGCCGCATCAAGGCGCTCAATCCCGATATCCTCCATACGCATGGCGCCAAGGGCGGCGTGTATGGCCGGATCATCGGCACGCTCTTGCGGGTCTTTGGTTCCAGCGTGGCTCGCATCTACTGTCCGCATGGCGGAAGCCTGCACTACGATCCCGCGACGCGCTCGGGGCGGATGTTCTTCCGTATCGAGCACTTCATGGAACGCCTGACCGACGCGTTCATCTTCGTCAGCCGCTATGAGGCGGACACCTATGCGCGCAAGGTCGGGGCGCCGAAAAAGCCCTGGCGGATCGTGCCGAACGGCATCCGCGACGAGGAGTTCGATCCGATCGAGACCGAACCCGCCGCGGCCGACTTCCTCTATATCGGCATGATGCGCGACCTGAAGGGTACGGACGTCTTCGTCGACGCGCTCGCCCGCCTGCGCGATCGCCGGGGCGTCGCGCCAACGGCGGAGCTCGTCGGCGACGGCCCCGACAAGGCGCGCTACGAGGAGCAGGTGCGCCGGCTCGGCCTCGATACGACGACGCGCATCCATCCCGCCACGGCGACGCGCAAGGCCTTTGCCATGGCCAAGGTCGTGGTCGTGCCTTCGCGCGCCGAATCGATGCCCTATGTCGTGCTCGAGGCTGCGGCAGCCGCTCGTCCGCTCGTCGCCACGCGGGTCGGCGGCATTCCCGAGATCTTCGGCCCCGAAAGCGTCCGTCTGGTGCCGCCCGGCGATGTCGAGGCGCTGGCCGATGCCATGGCTGAGCAGCTCGACGATCCCCGGCGAGCCAGCGAAGACGCTTCCCGGCTGCGCGAAATCGTCCGGCCGCGCTTCTCGATCGACCACATGACGGAAGTAGTCAGCGCGCTCTATCGCGACTGCCGGGCCGGACGTCCGGCTCCCGGCCTGGACAAGCGACCCATTCTTTAGCCGCCGCGACCGGGGATTGCGCCGTCTGGACTTCGCTCGAAACGCGTGCCGATCGGCAAAGGTTTGTTAGCCTGACGTAGCTAGAGTGTCGCGTCGCTTCGGTAACCGGCAGGCCATGACGATCGAACAATCATCCAGCGCGGGCACTCCATCGAGCCGCATCTCCCTCAACGCCCATGCGCGTCGCGTGGCGGCGGGACTGTCGTCGGAAGCGCTGTCGCCGCGCCTGCTGGCGAGCGCCGTCCAGGCCACCGAAGCATCCGTTCTCGTCGCCATCGGCGGCGTCTTCACGGTTCTGCAGGGTGCCGCCGGCGCCGGCTGGAGCGAATTGGTGCTCGTCATCGCCGCGCCGCTGATCGCCATCCTCGGCATCCGCTATCTCGGCGGTTATTCGGTCGCGGCGCTTCGCGACTATCTCGCGATCCTGCCGCGCATCCTGGTCTGCTGGGCGGTGACGATCGCCATCGTGGCGGCCGGCAGCTTCTTCTTCGGGGTCGAGACCGGCAGCAAGCGCAGCTGGCTCGGGCTGATGTTCCTCATCGGCGCCGCCTTCTTCATCCTGGAACGCGTCGTCGTGGCGTCGCTGGTCGCGCGCTGGACGCGGGCCGGACGGCTGGAGCGGCGCGCGGTGATCGTCGGCGGCGGCGACAACGCGGCGGAGCTGCTCGAGAGCCTCGGCGAAGCCACCAGCACCGACGTTCGCGTCTACGGCATTTTCGACGATCGCGGCGACGACCGTTCGCCGGAGGAAGTCGCCGGCGTGCCGAAACTCGGCACGGTCGCCGAACTGGTGGAGTTCGCCAGGCTCGCCCGCATCGACCTCCTGATTGTCGCCCTGCCCCTCTCCGCCGAGAACCGCGTGCTGCAGCTCCTGAAGCAGCTCTGGGTCCTGCCGGTCGATATTCGCATCTCGGCGCTCAGCAGCAAGCTGCGTTTCACGCCCCGCTCCTATTCCTATATCGGCCCGGTGCCGCTGCTCGACCTGTTCGACCGGCCGATCGCCGGATGGGCCTCGATCCTGAAGCGGGCGTTCGATCTCGTCATCGCCAGCCTGGCCCTGATCTTGCTGTCGCCGCTCATGCTCTTGACCGCCATCGCGATCCGGCTCGACAGTCCGGGACCGGTGCTGTTCCGGCAGAAGCGCTACGGCTTCAACAACGAGGTCATCGACGTCTTCAAGTTCCGCTCGATGTACCACCACATGAGCGATCCCACCGCCAAGGTGGCGGTGACCAAGGACGACCCGCGGGTCACCCGGATCGGTCGCTTCATCCGTCGCTCGTCGATCGACGAGCTGCCGCAGCTCGTCAACGTCCTGCGCGGCGAGCTCTCGCTGGTCGGTCCCCGCCCCCACGCCGTCAACGCCCATACCGCCAACCGGCTCTGGGACGAGGTGGTCGACGGCTATTTCGCCCGCCACAAGGTGAAGCCCGGAGTGACGGGCTGGGCGCAGATCAACGGATGGCGCGGCGAGGTCGATACGCCCGACAAGATCCGCCGCCGGGTCGAGTTCGATCTCGACTACATCGAAAGGTGGTCGGTGCTGTTCGACCTCTACATCCTGGTGATGACGCCGTTCGCCCTGCTCAGCAACAACGAGAACGCCTATTGATCCGGGTGGTGACGAGGCCCCGGGCAATGCCAGCCCGCATGGTCGGGAATGCCGTCATCGGCATTCTCGTCTTCCTGAGCGGCTTCGTGCTGTTCGAGCCGGCCCCGTCCGATCTGCTGCTCTGCGCCGTCGTCGTCGTCTGGTCCTTCCTCGGGCTCCGGCTGAGTCGGCCGATGTTGCCGATGATCGTGCTGATGCTGCTCTATATGAGCGGCGGCATTCTCTCGTTCTGGGAGCTGAAGGCGTTCCAGAAGCCGGCCATCTACATGGCGACGACGGGCTTCCTGATCATCTCCTCGATCTTCTTCGCCGCCGTGATGCAGGTGGACACCGAACGCCGCCTCAAGGTGATCGAGCGAAGCTACATCGCGTCGGCGATTGTCTGCGCGCTGCTCGGCATCCTCGGCTATTTCGGCGCCATCCCCTATGCCTCGATCTTCACGCTCTATGACCGCGCCAAGGGCGCGTTCAAGGATCCGAACGTCTTCGGCCCCTTCATGATCCTGCCGCTGATCGTTATGACCCGCGCCGTGCTGACGGACCGGCTCAGCAACTCGGGCTGGCGACTGCTCGGCATCGGCATCCTGCTGGCGGGCGTATTCCTGTCTTTCTCGCGCGCCGCCTGGGGCCTGGCGGTCGTCGCGCTGCTGCTCATCACCGTGCTCGCCTTCATCTCCGAGCCGCGCCAGAGCCACAGGCTGCGGATGATCGCCTATATCGCCGGTGGACTGCTCGCCGTCGCGCTGCTGCTGGCGCTGCTGCTCTCGATTCCGCTGGTCCAGGATCTCTTCGCCCAGCGCTTCAAACTGGTGCAGGAATATGACGGCGGCCGGCTCGGGCGTTTCGAACGGCACATCATCGGCTTCTTCCTGATCCAGGAGCATCCACTCGGGCTCGGGCCGTTCGAGTTCGGCAAGATGATGGGCGAGGACGAGCACAATATGTGGCTGAAGGGCTTCACCGCCTATGGCTGGCTCGGCGGCTTCTCCTACATCGCCCTCGTCGTCTGGACCCTGGTGATCTCGACCCCGCTGCTGTTCCGGGCCCGTCCGTGGACGCCGTTCATCCAGTGCGTCTACGCCGTCTATATCGGCCATCTCCTGATCCACAACGTGATCGACAACGATCACTGGCGGCATGTCTTCCTGATCTACGGATTGCTGTGGGGCGCCTATGCGCTGGAATGGAAGGCGCGACGGCCGGCCGCCCGGGCCCAGCCACCGCCACCGCTCGTCTTCGGCCCAGTGACGTTGCCGAGGACCGCGTAGGCAAATCAATCGAAGCTGTAGAGCCGGATGAGATCGCTCGGCGCCACGAACAACTCGCGGACCCGGTCGAAGCCGGCCTCCTGGCCGAGCATCGCCCAGGTCGACGGGGTCTCCGGATAGTCCGCCCGGGAGATGTGATTCCAGACCACCTCCCACTCGGCGTCGTCATAGGCGCTCCAGAACGGACGCTGCGCCTCCAGGCGGCGCAGCCACCCGTCCCGATCCTCGCCATCCGGGCTGGAGTTCTCGTAGATCAAGAAGCGTCCACCCTCGGCGAGCAGCGCCCTCGCCGCCCGCATGAGCCCGAGCTTCTCGGGCGTCTGGAAATGGTGCAGCGACAGCCCGATCCAGATCACGTCGGCCGGCTCGCTGCGCAGCGGCAGCAATTCGGCGAAATCGCCCTCGTTCAGGACCGTGGGACAGTCGAGTTCCGCCAGCGCCAGTTCCGCCATGTCGAGGGCGGCGCGCGACAGGTCGATGCCCTCGTAACGGGCGACCGCCGTGCCGCGCAGCGCGGCGACGCTTGCGCTCGCATCGCCGCAGGCGACATCGAGGAAGGAGAACGGCCGCATCATCTCGCTGATGAGGACATGGTGCAGGCAGGCATAGGCCTCGCGGTGGAAGAGGTAGTTGTTGTCGACCATCTTCCGGTAGATCAGCCAGTCGCGTTGGAAGATCTGCTGGGTCGGATGTTGGGCGCGGGCAAGCGTCGGCGCGGGGTGCTGGGACACTGCGATCATCGTTGGTCTCCGCCGTAACGGAGGGTCGCCGAACGGGCGGGGGCGTGGCGCCGGCGCGCGGGATCGGGCGGACCTTCCGTAACGGAAAGACTAGCATGCCGGAGCGCCGGGAAGCGCCCCGAAGGCGGCCGCCGATCTCGGCGGCCGCTCCGATTGTCTCGCTAGAGCGTGACCACCTGCTGCGTGCGGATCGATTCATCCGCGGCCAGCACGATCTTAAGGCTCTTCACGCCGTCGTTCATGTGATCGGTCAAGTCCAGGTCCTCCTCGATCGCCCTCAGCAGGTAGAGCTGCTCGCGCTCGCACAAGGCATTGTGATCGGGCTCATCCGAGACATCGATGCGTTCGTCCGACCGGCTCATGTCGGCATGGTGCCGCAGGATCTGGCTCGTCTTGGTGTGCGCGTTGATGTCGTCCGACTTCACGCCGGCATTGTTTTCGGCCATGACGATCGAGGCCGAGCCCTTGGGACCGAACACGTCCTTCACGAAGAAGGCCTGCTCGGAAACCATCGGTCCCCAGCCCGCCTCATACCAGCCGACCGAGCCGTCCTCGAACATCACCTGCAGCTGGCCGTAATTGTTGATCGGCACCTCGTCCGTCAGTCGCGCGCCGATTGCATGCACGCGCACCGGCTTGGCCGAGGTCATCTGGCACATGACGTCGACATAGTGGACGCCGCAATCGACGATCGGCGGGAAGCTCTGCATCAGCCGCTTGTGCCATTCCCAGGTCTCGCCGTTCGACTGCTGGTTCAAATTCATGCGGAAGACGAGCGGGGTGCCGAGCTCGCGCGCGATCTCGATGAACTTCACCCAACTCGGATGCTGGCGCAGGATGTAGCCGATGACGAGCTTGCGCTTGGTCCGCTTGGCGACCTCGACTACCCGCTCGGCATCCTCGGCCGAGATCGCCATCGGCTTCTCGACGAAGACGTGAGCCCCCGCCTCCATCGCCTTGATGGCGAAATCGGCATGGGTGTCGGGCATCGTGTTGACCGAAACCACATCCGGCTTCAGCTCGGCGAGCGCCTGTTCGAAGTTGTTGAACTTCGCCACGCCCTGCAGCTCCGGCGGCAGCTCGACCTTATCGATGTTGCGCGTGCAGAGACCGACGAGCTCGTAGCCATCGATCTTCGCATAGGCGAGCGCATGGCTCATGCCCATGTTGCCGAGGCCGACGACGAGAACCCTTTGCTTGGCCATTGTGCTCCCTCCCTAACCGATCCGGATGACATTGCCCGTGCGGGCGGATTCTTCGGCAGCCAGCGTCGCCTCCAGGGCGGCGGCGGCATCGGCCGGCACGCCCATCTTCGGCGTCTCGCCGGCCAGCGCGCAGTTGGCGAAATAGGAGAACTCGTCCCGGAGCGCCCCGCCGCGGACGCCGTTGAACTCCGGCCAGTAGGTCGTGTCCGGGCTGTGCAGCTTGTCGTTCGACACGATGCCGAGGTTCGGGAACGTGTCCTGCACGTGGATGATGCCTTCCGTACCGATGATCGACATGCGCTCGTCGATGTCGAACGGCGTCTTCTCCGGCATGCACCAGACCGTCTCCAGCGTCGCTGTGGCGCCGCTTTCGAAACGGTACATGGTCTGGCCGATGTCGGGATGCTTCAGATTGCGCACCGAGATCGTCTGCGCATAGGCCGAGACGATCTTCTCGCCGGTGAGCCACAGCATGACGTCGGTATCGTGGATGGCGTCGCCGACGATCGGGCCGATCTTGTTCAGGATGGTCGGCGTCCAGGCGGCCGGGATGTTGCGGCGCGAGGACAGCGCCACGATCTTGCCGATCTTGCCGGCGTCGATCGCCTGCTTCGCCATCCGGTAGCGCGGGTTGAAGCGGACGATGTGGCCGACGAACAGGATGCCCTTGGCGCCCTTGGCGGCATTGACGATGGTCTGCGCGTCCTCGACCGTCGAAGCGATCGGCTTTTCGAGGAAGACGTGCTTGCCTGCCTTCAGCGCCGCGACGGCCGGGCCGACATGCTGGTCCCACATCGTGCAGATCGACACCGCGTCGATGTCAGGATCGGCCAGCATGTCATTGTAATCGGTATAGGTCTTGGCGACGCCGAACTTGGCGCCCATCGCGGCGAGCCGGTCCGGCTGGCGCGTGCAGAGCGCAGCGAGTTCCAGGTTCGGCACGCCGATGATGGTCTCGCAGTGGATTTCGCCGAACCAGCCGAGGCCGATGACGCCGATGCGCAGTCTATCCATAATCTCCCCCTCAGAATTCTTCGAGCGTCAGCTCGCGTGACATGACGATGTTGCCGGCCGTCAGGCCGCAATCGACCGGCAAGGCCGCGCCGGTGACGGCGCTGGCGGCGTCGGATGCGAGAAAGGCGACGACGCGCGCTACCTCGATCGGATCGACGATGCGGCCGAGCGGATACCAGCGCTGCAGCGTTTCCAGCACCTTCGGATCCTTCTTGGCCCGCTCCTCCCAGAGCGGCGTGCGGACCGTGCCGGGCAGCACGATGTTGGCGCGGATGCCGTAGCGGCCATATTCCATGGCGATCGCCCTGGTCATAGCGATCATGCCGGCCTTGGCGGCGCTGTAGGCGGGGTCGCCCAGCGCGTGCAGCGCGTTGACCGAGCCGACATTGACGATCGCGCCCGAGCGGCGCGCCGCCATGCCGGGCAGCACCGCATGCGCACAGGCGTGGGCGCCGCCGAGATTGCCGTTCATCTCCGACTGCCAGGCCGCCGGATCGGTGACGGCGAGCGTCGGATGATGCGAATAGCCGGCATTGTTCACGAGGATGTCGACATCGCCGAAGGTCTCGAATGCCGCCGCGACCTGCTCGGCCGAGCCGATATCGACCGAGGCGCCCTCGGCCTTGATCCCCTCCGCCTTCAGTGTCTCGACGAAGGCCGGCAGCCTTTCGCTCTTGTCGAGCGCCAGGATGGTCGCTCCCTCGCTCCCGAACAGGCGGCAGAGGGTTTGGCCGATGCCGCCCGCCGCGCCCGTGATCGCCACCCTTTTGCCGGCAAATCCACCGCTCATCGCGTCCCTCCGTCCGTCGATCCCGATCCGTATTCGCCAGGCCGCGTCATTCGCCGAACCAGCCGTCTTTCAGGTAGCGCATGTATTCGAACACCATGCCGTGCTTGAGGACGAAGACGACCTCGAGAAAATCGCCGACGATGAAGGGCGGGATCAGGATCTCGACATCCTTCAGATGCGGCTCGATCTCCTTCACGCGATAGGCGACATGCGGATTGTTGCGGACGATCTCAGGCACGCTGCTGTCCGGCGCGTAGCGCAGGAACTCGATGTGCTCGGGATGATCGTGCGGATTGGTGACCCAGATCCGGCTCTGCTCGACCCAGTTCTCGTCGGGCTGCTTCTCGGTCGTGGTGATCCCGACATGGTCGAAGACGAACATTCAATGCCCCCCAGTGCAGTTGGATAGAAAAAGGGCGGCGACGCCTGAGCCTCGCCGCCCCTGTGGTCGATCAGAGAACGGCCTGGATCGCCTCGACGTCGACGGCCTTGTAGTCGTCGGACAGCTGGAAGGCGTCCGCGTCGGCCTTCACCTTGGCGTGGTCGAAATCATTCGCCGCCGGGATGAGCTGGTTCGACGTGACGTCGGCGGCGTTGAACACCTTCGACACCTGGCCGATCTCGGCGATGGCGTCGAAATAGTTCTGCCAGCTGGCCTGGTCGTGGAAGCCCCAGGCGTTGCGGTTCTCCCAGTTCGCCCGCATCAGCGCCGTCTGCTGCATGAGCGATTCCGTCGCCACCGTCGGGTTCATCTGGCTGGCGAGACCCGGGAATTGCTCCATGGCGATCTGGGTCGCGGCGCGCGGGTTCTGCCAGGCGAATTCGAGACCCATGGCCCAGCCGCGCAGATACTTCTCATAAGCCGCGACCTTGGCGGGATCGGCGAGATCCGCCTTGCGGATGACGAAAGAATTGGCCGGGAACTTGGAGACGTTCTTGCCGAGCAGATAGTCGAAATCGAGCCCCTGCCCGCGCCACTGGGCGCGCAGGCCTTCCCAGGAAAGCGCCGCGTCGGCCTGTCCCTGGGCGAGCGCCTGGCCCCAGGCGCTGACCTCGACATATTTGACCTTGCTGGTGTCGACGCCGGCGGCCGCCAGCATCGGATTGGTAATCGCCTGCCAGCCGGCCGAGCCGAGCGCGATGGTCTTGCCCTCGAGGCCCTTCAGGTCGGCCGGAGCCTTGCCCTTAGGGAAGGCGAAGTCGAACACGTCGCCGGCCATCACGTGATAGATGGAGACGAGGTCCATGCCCTGCTCCAGGCCGAGCGACAGGATGCCGGGCGACGGATAGCCGAAATCCGACTGGTTCTGGTCGACCAGCTTCACCGTCGCCGTGCCGTCCTGCGGGCCGGCCTCGACCACCGTCTCCAGGTCACCGAAATAGCCGTACTTCTTGGCGATCCAGTAGGCGAAGTCGTCGACGACCTCGAGCGTGCCGCGCGGCGAAACCCAGCGCACGATCACCTCCTCGGCGTGCGCCGGACCGGCGGCGCCGATGCCGAGCGCCGCGACCGAGACGCCGGCTGCCGTGAACTGAAGCAGGCGACGACGATTGAGCATCATGTTCGATAGTTCCGTCATGGGTGTTCCCTCGTTTCTGTCAGGCATTGGCCGGGGTTAGGCTTCCCAATTGGCCCATTTCTTTCCGACCCAGAAGAAGAAGACGTAGATCGAGATGCCGATGATCGCGAGCAGCGTGATGACTGCGAAGAATTGCGGCATGCGGATCATCGACGAATAGTAGTTGAGGCGATTGCCGAGACCTTCGGCGCCGCCCACCATCTCGGCGCCGACGGTGGTCAGCAGGCCGAAGATCGAACCGACCATCAGGCCGACGATGATCATCGGCATGGCCATCGGAATGCGAATCTTGGTGAAGATCTGGAAGGTCGAGGCGCCGAAGGAGCGGGCCAGCGCGATCTTGGCGAGATCGACGCGCCGGAATCCGGTCGCCGAATTGATCATCACCATGGGGCCGGAGGCGAGCGCCACCGCGATGATGCGCGGCTCCCAGCCGAAGCCGAAGCGCAGCACGAGCAGCGGCACCAGGGCGAGCATCGGCGTCGTCACCAGCAGCAGGATGTAGGGCGTGACGATCTTCTCGGCGAAGGGGAACTGGGTGATCACAGCCGCGAGCACGAAGCCGACCGAGGCGCCGATGGCGAAGCCGATCAGAAGCTCGCAGATCGTCACCACGAGATGCGGCCAGATGAACGGCCACTCGGTGATCAGCGCCATGCCGATCTGGCTCGGCTTCGGCATGATGTATTGCGGCACCTGGAAGATGCCGAGCAGGAGCTCGGCCCCGCCGATGATGACGACGGCGACGAGGATGATGACGAAGGTCTCGAAGGCGCTGCGGCCGCCGCCCGAGGTCAGGGCAGAAAAACCACCTGAAAGGCTACCGCCGCCGGCCGCATCCGGCTTGCCGCCGAAGGTCGGAATCTGGTCGCGAAGTTGGCTGTCCACTTGCAATATCCTTGAACGTTGACTGCGACCGTCAGGCCCGACGGTGGTCGATCATGGCCTTGATGGCATTGGCGCGTTCGATGAACTCGAGCGTCGACTGCACCTCGATGCCGCGCGGGCGCGGCAGGCCGACTTCGATGATTTCCTGGATGCGGCCCGGTCGCGCCGACATCACGACGATGCGGTCGGCAAGGAAGAGCGCCTCGGCGATCGAATGGGTGATGAAGATGATGGTCTTCTTCGTCTCCATCCAGATTTCCTGGATGAGCAGGTTCATCTCGTCGCGCGTGAAGGCGTCGAGCGCGCCGAACGGCTCGTCCATCAAAAGCACCGAGGGATTGACCGCCAGGCTGCGCACGATCGAGGCGCGCTGCTGCATGCCGCCGGAGAGCTCGCGCGGCATCTTGGTCTCGAAGCCCTTGAGGCCGACCCGCTCCAGAAGCGCCTGGATCCGCGCCCTGTCCGGCGGGATCTTCTTCAGCTCGAAGGGAAGCTCGATGTTCTTCTCGAGATTGCGCCAGGGCAGCAGGTTCGCTTCCTGGAAGATCATCGCGATCTCGGGATGCGGCTTGACGATCGGCTCCTTGCCGAGCCGGATCCGGCCGCCGCTCAGCCCATGCAGCCCGGCCATCGACCAGAGCAGCGTGGACTTGCCGCAACCCGACGGTCCCAGAATGCAGAGGAACTCGCCCTCCCGGACGTCAAGCGAGACATTGTCCAGCGCATGCACGACACCGCTGCGCGCCTGGTAGAATTTGCTCGCTCCCTCCACGGCCATTTTGGCCGGGACCGACGCGTTGGCACGCGTCAAATCACGAGCTCCGATAGCGTTCAAGCTAGCGCCCTCCCTCTTCCCCGTCGTCGCCGGCGGCCCCTAGGGCTCGTCCGTCGACATGTTCCCCGTCCGCCCTTGTGAGCGGCTCGTTGCTGAAATCATGTTACAGAAATTCCAACTCCGCAAGAGTTATTCGAACGATTGACTCAATTGATCGCAACCCAAAGAAATCCATGTTTTTCGCCGTGTTTTGGGAAGATCGAGCTGCGGAATCGGCTGAAAATGGCCCGAAATGCGCGAGGCTGACGGCGATCGGATCGCTTGCCGAGAGTGAAAAATCGTGTAATTGAATTTCTCAGATGAACCAGTGGTCACGGGCTGGAAGCGGCCCGGATCGACGAATCCGCGACTGCGAAGGCCGCCTCGACAGGGGCGATCGGAGCCCGGATCGGACCGCATTCCTTCGGAGACGACATCGCCGATGATCAAGCGAACCCACTCCGGAACCACGGCGGCGATCGACATCGTCTCGCGCATCGAGCGGGTCGAATCGGAGCTCTCGCCGGCCGAACGACGCGTCGCCGAAGTGGTCCGCCAGGACTTCGAGGCGGCGACCCGGCTGACGATCGCCGAGCTCGCCGCCAAGGCCGGCGTCAGCCAGCCGACGGTGACGCGCTTTTGCCGTTCGGTCGGCTGCTCGTCCTTCAACGAATTCAAGATCGGGCTGGCGACGACGCTGACGGTCGCCGCCGTCTATCTCCGGTCCGACCGCGTCTTCAGCGACGATGTCGGCCAGCTCGCCCAGACGATCATGATGCGCGCCGCGACCACGGTGCGCGAGACGCTGGACCAGCTCGACACGGCTGCGGTCGGCGCGGCGATCGACGCCTTCGCCAAGGCGCGGCGCATCGACATCTACGGCCAGGGCGGCGGCTCGGCGGCGCTGGCTGAAGACGCGAAGCTGCGCCTGTTCCGGCTCGGAATCCCGGTCTCCGCCTATGCCGACAGCCACCAGATGCGCATGTCGGCCGCGACCCTGCAGCCGGGCGACGCCGTCTTCGCCATCTCGAACAGCGGCCATTCGCGCGCCGTCGTCGAGGCGGTCGAGATCGCCGGCTCATTCGGCGCGACGACGGTCGCGCTGACGCGGCCGAACACGCCGCTCGCCGGCGTGGCGGGCATCCTCATTCCGAGCGTCATCGCCGAGGACGAGAACGTGCTGCTGCCGACGCCGTCACGCTACGCGCACATGGCCGTCATCGACACGATCGCCGCCGGCGTCGCCGTCAAGCTCGGCAGCAAGGGCCGCGAGGCGCTCCGCCGCGTTCGCTACACGGTCGCCAGCATCGGCATCGCGATCCCGACGCCCTCGACCGATCCCGCCCCTTTGGCCCGTACCATCAAGCCGCACGAATAGGTTCCTGACGATGCGCCCATCTCACGATCTCGTCCTCCGCAACGCCCGGATCTATGACGGGTCCGGCGACGCGCCCTATCTCGGCGACGTGGCCATCACGGCCGACCGGATCACGGCGGTGGCGCCGGTGGGCGGGATCGCGCCGGGCAGCGGCGAGCGCGAGCAGGATCTCGGCGGCGCCCTGGCGCTGGCGCCCGGCTTCATCGACGCCCACACGCATGACGACCGCATCGTGCTCGACGCCCCCGACATGCTGCCGAAGATCAGCCAGGGCGTGACCACGGTGGTGACAGGCAATTGCGGCATCTCGCTCGCTCCCGTCACCTTCAGCGACAGCCCGCCGCCGCCGATGAACCTGCTCGGCGACGCGAACGCCTATGAATTCCCGAATTTCGCCGCCTATGCCGCGGCGCTCGCGCGAATCGTGCCGGCCGTCAATGTCGCGGCGCTGATCGGGCATTCGGCGCTGCGCCTGGCCACCATGGCCGACATCGGCGAAAAGGCCTCGCCCGACGAGATCGCCGCGATGCAGGCGCATGCCGACGAGGCCATGGCGCATGGCGCCATCGGCCTCTCCACCGGCCTGTTCTATCCGACGAATGCCGCCGCCGACATCGACGAGGTGACCCGCGTCGCCGGGCGATTCGCCCAGCATGGCGGCGTCTATGCCACCCATATGCGCGACGAGTTCGAGCATGTGCTCGACAGCATCGACGAGACCGTGACGACGGCGACGGCGGCAGGCATCCCCCTCGTCATCTCGCACCACAAATGCGCCGGCGTGCACAATTGGGGCCGGACGCTGCAGACGCTGCCGAAGATCGAGGCGGCCGCGGCGCGCCATCCCGTCAATGTCGATGTCTACCCCTACACGGCCGGCTCGACCAATCTGCGCGCCGATCTCGTCACCGACACCTACCGGATCATGATCGCCTGGTCGCGGCCGCATCCGGAGATGGAGGCGCGCGATCTCGTCGATATCGCCGAGGAATGGGAGGTCGACATCCACGAGGCCGCACGGCGGTTGCAGCCCGCCGGCGCGATCTATTTCCAGATGGACGAGGCGGATGTCCGCCGGGTGATGCGCTCGAAGCTGTCGATGATCGGCTCCGACGGCCTGCCGCACGACCAGCATCCCCACCCTCGGCTCTGGGGCACGTTTCCGCGCGTCATCGGCCACTATGCGCGCGACGAGAAGCTGTTCCCGATCGAGACGGCCATCCACAAGATGACGGGCCTGCCGGCAAAAGTGTTCAAGCTCGAAGGGCGCGGGCGAATCGAGGCCGGCGCCTATGCCGACCTCGTCGTCTTCGATCCGGCCACCATCCTCGACCAGGCGACCTACGACCAGCCGCTGCGCCGCTCGATCGGCATCGAACAGGTCTATGTCAACGGCCGCCTATCCTATACGGCGCAGCAAGGCGTCGTCGCCCGCGCCGGCCGCTTGGTCGGCGGTCGCAATTGACGGACGGCGCGCCTTTCACCAGGCGTTGACGGCGGGATTGCCGGTCGGCTCGACGAGGATGCGGTCGTCGAGCAGGATCTCGCGCAAGAGGTCGCCGAGGCCGATATCGGAGACGAGATCGCTCGCCTCGCTGAGGCCGCACCAACGACGTTTGCGCTCGCCGCGCTCGCGCCATTGCAGCAGCGTACCGCGCACGCGCAGGCCAAACATCGTCACCCGGCAGTCGACCGCAGTCTGATCGCGCAGGATCTTGTCGTAGCTGTAGGAACCAAAGGCCTGAAGACCGACATCTCCGAAGACGCCCGCCTCCTCAAAAGCCTCCTGCGCGGCGCTCTCGGCGGCCGATCGGCCCTCGATGATCCAGCCCTTCGGGCAGAGCCAGCGGCCGCGCTCGCGCGACGTCACGAGCAGGACGCGAATGTCGCCCTTCTTATTGCGTCGCCATGGCAAGGCGCCGAACTGCTGATAGGTGTCGCCGGGCTCGAGAATGGCGCGCCGCTGCCCTGGCCGCTCGAGGATGAGCTCATCCATCGGTGCACACCTCCGAGCCCAGAGGCGAAGCGATCGCGCGATCGGACAACCCCTTCGTGTCGAACGAGTCGGTTGTCGCAAGTACGCAAGCGGAAGCTTTCAAAGAAGTCGCGGTGCTGAATTCAAAAGAGAGACGAGGAAACAAGATAGACATAGAGAACTCCGGCCGCGCGCCGTTGATCCGGCACGCTCAATGAGCCGCAAATCGATGATCTGGGATCCGGAGTGGAGGGAACTGCGCGGTCTTCAGTTCGTCATAAATCCACTGCCGGCGAAATCACGCGTTTTCCCGGAGCGCCTTGAACTCTGAAAAGTCACCATCATCGTCATGATGAAAATCGTAATCTGCGAATCTGACTGAAATATGTTGCATCTTAGGAAAGCCAAGGTGCGTTCACAAGATGTTTTCACGATCCATCTCGCGTGCACATGATTTCGCGGCTAACGAATCGCTGCAGGGAAAAGAGCACCTCAAGTTATCGCGGCATCGGGCACCCCTCACCCGGGCCCGAAGACGCCAGATCCCGGACGACCGCAGCCGGCGTCGCCTTGCGGTGAACGCTTTGGCGCAAGCTTTCAGCGCAATAGTGAAGCTTGGATGCTTCGGTGAGGAAGACGGATACGTCGGGAGACGCCAGCTTGAAGCGCTCAGGCGATGGGCGCATCTAAGGAACGGCTGCATTTTCTCCGGGGCCCTGGGGCTGCGAGCAGCACCGCGTCGGCGTTCCCTGGACCCTCCTTCGAGGCCCGGCTTCGCCGGGCACCTCAGGATGATGGTCGAGTTCCAGTATGCAGGCCGGGACGATGGCGTCACCAGCAAGCACTTCGCGCTCCCAAAACGCTCCCAAATGAGCGTTTCGGATCAGTTTAAAAATTTGGGCTAAGTGTTGGTCGGAACGGCAGGATTTGAACCTGCGACCCCTTGTCCCCCAGACAAGTGCGCTACCAGGCTGCGCTACGCTCCGTCACCATCGGATCCAGGATCCGCAAATCTTCCAGAGGCTTGCCTCCGGGCGGCCAGGCCGCGGCGGCGTCGATGGGGTCGACTGCCGATGCGCCGCTGGTAGCATGGTTCGATCGCGCTTGTCACCGGCAATCTGGCTGCATCGACCGGATGCCGAACGCATTTCAGTGGATTGCGGAAAATTGACAGAGTTCGGCGGCGGAACTCCGTGGGATCCCGCCGAACTCCAATCCTTCGTCCTCGGAATGCCGACAGCCGTCGGACGGTTACCGCCGATCGAAGGAATCGCCGCGCCGAAAGGCCGTCAGCGCACGTTGTCGAGGATGCGCTTGCACTCGAGCAGTTCCAACAGCGTCGCCTGCAGCCGGTCGCGATCGGATCTCGACAGAGCCGGACCATGAGAGGCAGCACTGGCGGACCCGCGCGCCGGATGTGGCGCTGGCTGTTCCGGCACATTCTCCATCTCGTCCTCGGGATCCCAGGCGGGCTCCGGCGCATAGGGCGGCGGCGCGCTCGCTTCGCGCCGGATCGGCGCATAGGGATCCTCCTGCCGCGAAGGTGCGACGCCGCGCTCGGGCGGCGGCAGGGGCAGATCCGCCGTCAGCGGCGGGCGATAATCATCGGCGGACGACGTCAGGTCCGGCGGCGCGGCCGGAATGCGCGAGGGCGCCGGAGGCGGCTCCGTGCGACCGCCGTGATAGGAGGGTTGCCCCCGCTCGGCCGGGGCGCGCACGGGCGGCGCCGCCGTGTGGCGGTCCGAATCGATTGCCCGGCCGAATACAGGCTCCCGCCGGCCGCCCGTCTCCGGCTCGTCCGAACGGACGTCCTCATAGCCGTCGCCCTCGAGATCCGGATCGTAGTCCTGGTTCGGGTCGAGATCGTCGCCGTAGTCGTCGGGTTCGTCGCTCTCGGGAGCGGGATCGAGGCTCATGCCCTGCCCGGCGCCGATCACATGGCGCGGCCCCTGCTCCTTCAGGATGCGCTGGACACCCTTGATGGTGTAGCCCTCGCCATAGAGCAGCCGGCGGATTCCGCGCAGCAGCTCGACGTCGTCGGGGCGATAGTAGCGCCGGCCGCCGCCGCGCTTCATCGGCTTGATCTGGGTGAACCGGGTCTCCCAGAACCGCAGGACGTGCTGTGGCAGGTCGAGCTCCTCGGCCACCTCACTGATCGTCCGGAAGGCATCAGGACCCTTGGACATTAACTCTCACGCGTTGGCGCCCGCTTCGTCCGACTGCGGTAATCACTCGTCCTCGGATGTATCGTGTCCGTTCGGAACGAGCGAGCCATTGATCCTCTGCTTGAGGACATTGCTGGGCTTGAAGACCATCACGCGGCGCGGTGCGATGGGAACCTCTTCGCCCGTCTTCGGATTGCGGCCGACGCGCTCGCCCTTGGAGCGCACCAGAAACGACCCGAAGGAGGACAGTTTGACAGATTCGCCCCTGACAATGCACGCGCTGATCTCGTCGAGAACCAGCTCGACCAGATCGGCGGATTCCGTCCGCGAAAGACCGACCTTTTGATACACCGCCTCACAAAGGTCGGCGCGCGTCACCGTCTTGCCTGACATGGCCTCGTTTCCCGATGTTCCGCTTGGTGACCCAACGTCACTTCCCCGACGGCAAGCCTATTGCCACAGCGGGGACCGGTCAACGTCCTTGATCCTAAGGCGCGGGTATCTCTGATATATTCCTACCAGCGCAGCAGGACGGAGCCCCAGGTGAAGCCTCCACCCATGGCTTCGAGCAGGATGAGGTCGCCCCGCTTGATCCGGCCGTCATCGCGCGCGACGGAAAGCGCGAGCGGAATCGAGGCGGCGGACGTGTTGCCATGCGCGGATACCGTGCGCACCACCTTGTCGCTGTCGATGCCGAGCTTCTTGGCGCTGCCGTCGATGATGCGAAGGTTGGCCTGGTGCGGCACGAACCAGTCGACATCCCCGGCCTCGTAGCCGGTGGCGCGGAAGGCGTCCTCGATCACGTCGGTGATCATGCCGACCGCATGCTTGAAGACCTCGCGGCCCTCCATGCGCAGGTGGCCGACCGTGCCCGTCGAGGACGGTCCGCCGTCGACATAGAGCTTTTCGCGGTGGCGGCCGTCCGAACGCAGATGCGCGGTCAGCACGCCCCGGTCCTCGCGGGTGCCGTCCTGCACGGAGGCGCCGAGGACCACGGCGCCGGCGCCGTCGCCGAACAGCACGCAGGTGGTGCGATCGGTCCAGTCGAGGATGCGCGAGAAGGTTTCAGCGCCGATGACGAGGACGCGCTTCGCCTGGCTCGCCCGGATGAAGGCATCCGCCGTCGACAGGGCGAAGACGAAGCCGGAGCAGACCGCCTGCATGTCGAAGGCACAGCCATGTTCCATGCCGAGCTTGCGCTGGACGGTGACGGCGGTGGCGGGAAAGGTGTCGTCCGGCGTCGCCGTGGCGACGATGATCATGTCGATTTCGCCGACCGTCAGCCCGGCATCGGCGAGCGCGAGCTTCGCCGCCGCTGTCGCCAGGTCCGACGTCAGCTCGCCTTCGGCCGCGATATGACGCTCGCGAATGCCGGTGCGCTGGACGATCCAGTCATCGGAGGTTTCCACCATTTCCGAAAGCTGGGCGTTGGTCAGGGTCTTTTCGGGCAGGTAGCTCCCGCAGCCGAGGACGACCGAACGGATGAAACTCACATCACACCTTCATCGACGATCTCGGCGACGCCCCGTGCGAAACCGGCGCGGTGATAGTCGGCGAGATCCTGATTGATCTTGGACAGGAAGTCGTTCTTGGCCATGCTGTAGCCGACTTCGATGGCATTGGCGAAACCGATCCCGTCGGTACCGCCATGGCTCTTGATGACAATGCCGTTGAGCCCGAGCAGGACGGCGCCGTTGGAGGCGCGCGGATCGAGCTTCTGGCGCAGCTGCTGGAAAGCGCCCTTGGCGAACAGATAGCCGATCTTGCCCATCAGCGTCCGGCTCATCGCGTCGCGGAGGTGGGTCGAGATCTGGCGCGCCGTGCCTTCGGCCGTCTTCAGGGCGATGTTGCCGGCGAAGGCCTCGGTGACGACGACGTCGACCGTACCCTTGCCGATATCGTCACCCTCGACGAAGCCCATGTAGCGCAGGTGCTTCAAGTCGGCCTCGCGCAGGAGCTGCCCGGCGACGCGGACCTCCTCGAGACCCTTCATTTCCTCGACGCCGATATTGAGCAGGCCGACGGTCGGTATCTCGATGTCGAGGATCGCGCGGGCCATCGCGCCGCCCATCATGGCGAAGTCGATCAGCTGCTGGGCATCGGCGTTGATCGTGGCGCCAACATCGAGCACGACGCTTTCGCCGCGCAGCGTCGGCCAGAGTGCGGCCAGCGCCGGGCGTTCGATACCCGCCATGGTGCGCAGGCAGAACTTCGACATCGCCATCAGCGCGCCGGTGTTGCCGGCCGAAAGCGCGGCGTCCGCCTCGCCCTTCTTCACGGCTTCCAGCGCGCGCCACATCGACGACTTCCAGCGGCCCTTGCGCAGGGCCTGGCTGGGCTTGTCGTCCATCTGCACGGTCACGTCGCAATGGGTGAACGTCGAGACGGCTTTGACGCGCGGGTAGGATTCAAGGAGCGGGAGAACCGCCTTCTCCTCGCCGAAGAGCTGGTAGCGCAGCTCGGGACGACGGACGAGTGCAATATCGGCGCCCGCGAGCACTGTCGCGGGGCCGTTGTCGCCGCCCATCGCGTCGATCGCTATCTTTATCGCTTGGACCATTCCGCCCCTGTTCGACGCGGCCGCTCTGAGCGAAGGCCCGGCGACGACGGCGCTGGAAAATAACTGTTTCGGCCGGTGAGACAACACCCATCTATCGCGGGTGTGGCCGATTCATGGCCCTTCGCTATCATTTGTCGCGCAGTTTAGAAAGCGCCGCAAATGGCGAGTCCGCGTTATCAACGGGCTCTTCACCGCCGGAAAGGGTCGCGCCCGGCGCACGCGGATAGGGATCGAGGGCCAGCGCGAACTGCTCGGTCAGGATCGCCCCGAAATCGATCGTGTTGTCCTCCAGCGGCTCCGGCGGATCCTCCTCGTCATAGACGACGATCACTTCCGCCTCGGCCACGGTCTTCGGGTCGGCGGCGATCGCGTCGGCGGGAAGGAAGCTCAGCGAAAAGCGGTGGTCCATATGCGACGGCACCGGCTGCAGCGTGATGACGCACGCCTGGACGAGATCGGCGCGCAGGCGGCCGTCGATCTTGACGCCGTGCTGTCCCCAGGGAGCCACGACCAGGTCGGCCGCGAAGCTCGTGAGGTCGAGGAGGTCGAATTCGCGCTGAATGGCCAGCCGCTCGGCCGCGCCGGCGACGACATGCTGATTCTGCGGGACGTTGCCGAGATGCGAAACGTCGAAACTGCGGGTGAGGGAAAGTTCGGTCATCAGGCTGCCGCGGGCGAGGATGAAAGGGAGGCGTAGTGGAGTCGACCCGAGAGTATGGAATCGAACGTCTGAGTCGAAAGCGAGCGAACGGACGATTCGGCATAGTCGGCGATGCGCTCTGCCGCGCCCTCGGGCGCCCCGTCCGGGAACACGTTGCGGGCGATGGCGTCCACGAGCGCCGCGTGATCGCCGCTTTCCAGCGCTTCGTCATAGGCGCGGATCCGGCCGAAGAAGGCTTCCGCCATCTTCTTCAGCTTCTTCGGGACCGAGATATCACCGACCCCCATCTCGCGTAGCGTGCCGTCCATGTCCTTCAGGAAAATGTCGAAGACGTCCTGGCCGACCTGCCGATCCGCTTCGCTCTCCGACTTCAGGCGATGAAACAGCAGGAAACCGTGCAGCACGACCATGTCGAAACGGCCATCCAGAGTGTCCGGCACGGCGAACTCGGTATAGAGAACCGGTTCGCGCGCCTGTGCCACGATGGCGCCGTAAAGCGAATATGCTATGGCCTCGTTCCTGCGATTACGAGCGAACAGGCGGCGAAACATTCGACCGGTCTCCGAATTCTGGTTTGATCGCACGGGCAGGAAGGCCGCGCTCTCCTGTCTGAGATGGTGCTGCCCCCTGTCCTTGCAAGGACGATTGCCACGAGCCCTAGCGCAGGCTAGGGAGATTGCCAACCCAGAGACTGGGCGAGGAGAATGGAATGGAGTTCGGCATGAGAGATCGACGCTTGGCCAGCAGCCCAATCGTTCGGCGCGCCAGTGTCGGCATGCTGGCCGCGCTCGCATTGGTGGCGGTATCGGGCTGCTCGAAGGTAACCGGCGGCACCCTGGGCGGTCTGAACGAGACCTACCACTCCGGCTACGTCCCTCCGCCCAACGCAGTCGAGCAGGTCCCGATCGGCGCCAGCCGTGACCAGGTCCAGATCGTGCTCGGCTCGCCGTCGACCACGGCCGACTATGGTGGCGAGGTGTATTACTACATCAGCCAGACGCGGAAGCGGCCGGTCGCCTTCATGAACCGCAAGGTCGTCGACCAGAAGATCCTCGCGGTCTATTTCAACAAGAAGAACGAAGTCGAAAAGGTCGCCAATTACGGCATCCAGGACGGCAAGATCTTCGATTACGTCACGCAGACGACGCCGACCGGCGGCAAGGACCAGGGCTTCCTGGAGCAGGTCTTGACCGGAACCGTCGGCATGGGCAGCAACCCGTTCGGCAGCTGATCGAGCTGACGACGGCCTAGCCAGAATCAGAAGGCCCTCCCCGCGACGCGGAGAGGGCCTTTTCTTTGGCTGCGACGAAGACGCTACTGCGCCAGGACGGCGAGCAGCAGCAGGGCCACGATGTTGGTGATCTTGATCGCCGGATTGACGGCCGGTCCGGCCGTGTCCTTGTAGGGGTCGCCGACGGTGTCGCCCGTCACCGATGCCTTGTGCGCTTCGGAACCCTTGTAGTGGGTCTGGCCGTGCGAATCGACGAAGCCGTCCTCGAACGACTTCTTCGCATTGTCCCACGCGCCGCCGCCCGAGGTCATCGAGATGGCGACGAAGAGACCCGTCACGATGACGCCGAGCAGCATGGCGCCGACGGTTGAAAAGGCTTCGCTCTTGCCCGCGATCCAGTAGATCAGGAAGTAGACGACGATCGGGGCGAGAACCGGCAGGAGCGACGGGACGATCATCTCCTTGATCGCCGCCTTGGTCAGCAGGTCGACGGCGCGGCCGTAATCCGGCTTCTCCGTGCCGGCCATGATGCCCGGCTTCTCGCGGAACTGCCGGCGCACTTCCTCGACGATCGACCCGGCGGCGCGCCCCACGGCGGTCATGGTGATGCCGCCGAAGAGATAGGGAATAAGGCCGCCGAGCAGCAGCCCGACCACGACATAGGGATTGGATAGGGTGAAGTCCGGAATGACGCCCTTGAAGTACTGGAACGTCGTGGAGCCTTCCTTGTTCGCCTCCGCGATGAAGTGGGTCAGGTCGTAGTTGTAGGCGGCGAAGAGCACGAGGGCGCCGAGACCGGCCGAACCGATCGCATAGCCCTTGGTCACGGCCTTGGTGGTGTTGCCGACCGCGTCGAGCGCGTCGGTCGACTTGCGGACCTCCTTCGGCAGGCCGGCCATTTCGGCAATGCCGCCGGCATTGTCGGTGACCGGGCCGAAGGCATCGAGCGCCACCACCATGCCGGCGAGGCCGAGCATGGTCGAGACCGCGACGGCGGTGCCGAACAGGCCTGCGAGCGAGTAGGTCGAGATGATGCCGGCGACGATGACGAGCGTCGGCAGCGCCGTCGATTCCAGCGACACGGCAAGGCCCTGGATGACGTTGGTGCCGTGGCCGGTGACCGAGGCCTGCGAGATCGAGCGCACCGGCCGGTAGCCGATGCCGGTATAGTATTCGGTGATCCAGACGATCAGCCCGGTCACGACCAAACCGATGACGCCGCAGAAGAAGAGGTTCTTGCCCGTGATGGTGAACCCGGCCGCCGTGCCGATCTCGCCCCAGCCGATCAGGAGCTGCGTCGCGATCGCCAGGCCGATGACCGACAGCACGGCGGAGGCGATGAAGCCCTTGTAGAGCGCGCCCATGATCGACTGGTTCGCGCCCAGCTTGACGAAGAACGTGCCGATGATCGAGGTCAGGATGCAGGCGGCGCCGATCCCGAGCGGGAAGAGAATGATGCTGCCAAAGGCTGGCGACGCCGCGAAGAAGATCGTCGCCAGCACCATCGTTGCCACGATCGTCACGACATAGGTTTCGAACAGGTCGGCCGCCATGCCGGCGCAATCGCCGACATTGTCGCCGACATTGTCGGCGATGGTGGCCGGATTGCGCGGATCGTCCTCCGGAATGCCGGCCTCGACCTTGCCGACGAGATCGCCGCCGACATCCGCGCCCTTGGTGAAGATGCCGCCGCCGAGGCGGGCGAAGATCGAGATCAGCGACGCGCCGAAGCCGAGCGCGACGAGCGCGTTGACGACAACGCGGTCATCCGGCGAAAAACCGGCGAAACGGGTCAGGATCAGGTAGTAGCCGGAGACGCCGAGCAGGGCGAGGCCCGCCACCAGCATGCCGGTGATGGCGCCCGACTTGAACGCGATCTCGAGGCCTTCCGCGAGGCTCTTGGTCGCCGCCTGCGCGGTGCGGACATTGGCCCGGACCGAGACGTTCATGCCGATGAAGCCGGCGAGACCGGAGAGCACCGCGCCGATCGCGAAGCCGATCGCCACCGTCAGCGACAGCAGCCAGGCAACGATGACGAAGATGACCACGCCGACGATGGCAATGGTCGTATATTGCCGCTTGAGATAGGCGCTTGCGCCTTCGCGGACGGCCGCTGCGATCTCTTGCATGCGGGCAGTTCCGGCGTCGGCCGCGAGGACCGACCGCGTCGCCCATACACCATAGGCGAGCGCAAGCAACGCACATAGAATAATGAGATAGATCACGTCCACTTTCCTCCTCTGGCCGGCCTTTTATTACGGCCGCCCAAGGACGCCGCGCCGGCTGAACCGTGCGGCGGGAAAGAGCAACGTTCCTCCCAGCAATTCCCCCCCGTAATGGCGAGTTGAGAACGGCTTTACGCGCGGGTCAAGTCTTCTCCTGAGCGGCGCGCCGCTGCAGCAGGACCGAGCCAGCGAGCGCTGCCAGGCTGAGGGTGACGACGGGGAAAACGATGAGGTTGATGAACACCCAGCCGGGGCCGCCGATGAGCTTTCCCGACAGCAGCGACGCGATCGCCGCCGCGCCTAAGACGAGGAAATCGTTCAGCCCCTGCACCCTGCCCCGCTCCTCGGGACGGTAGGTATCGGCCAGCATCGCCGTGGCGCCGATGAAGCCCAGATTCCAGCCGAGGCCGAGCAGGATGAGCGTGATCCAGAAATGCGCCAGCGAAATTCCGGACATGCCCACGACCGCGCAGGCCGTCAGCAGTGCGAGACCGGCGATGACGACTCGATCCTTGCCGAATCGGACGATCAGCCGGCCGGTGAAGAAGCTCGGTCCGAACATCGCCAGCACATGCCACTGGATGCCGAGCGCCGCGTCGCTCTGGGTCAGGCCGCAGCCGACCATGGCGAGCGGCGCGGCTGTCATGACGAGCGACATCAGCGCATAGGCCGAGATGCCGCAGAGCACCGCCGCGATGAAGCGGGGCTGGCGCGCGATGACGCGGAGCGGGCGCCCCTTCGGGCCGTCGGCATGGCTCCGGAGCTCTCGCGGCGGCACGACGTCGCGAATGCCGCTCGCGATCAGCAGCCCGATGCATCCGAGCCCCGCCGCCGCCAGGAAGCTGCCGGCGAAGATGACGGGGCTGAGCCAGTCATTGGTCAGGATGACCGTCTGCGGCCCGATGATGCCGGAGAAGATGCCGCCCGCCATGACGAGCGACATCGCCTTGGTGCGTACCGCCGGGCTGCCGGCGTCGATCGCCGCGAAACGGTATTGCTGGTTGAAGGCGCCCGACATGCCGATGAAGAAGAGCGCGACGGCGAACAGCCAGAACAGCCCCTGCATCAGCGCGAAGGTCGCGAGCAGCCCGCCAAGGATCGCCGGGGCGGCGCCGATGACAAAACCCTTCCGCCGGCCGATCCGGCTCATCAGGATGGCAGCGGGAATCGTGGTCAGCGCGGAACCGACCGTCGAGGCGGTCACCGGCAGCGTCGCCAGCGACTTGTCCGGGCCGAGCAGGTAGACGCCGGCGAGGCCGCCGAGCGTCACGGCGATCGGCAGGATCGAGCCGTTGACGGCGTTGGCGGCCATCAGGACGCCGGCGTTGCGCCGGACGATGCGATCGAGATCCTGGGAACCCTGCTTGTCCACGACTGCTCCCCCGCGCACGCCGCCGGAATCGGCAGGCCCTGCGCTCAGGCAGAATCATCTAGCAGGAATCGAAACGACGATCAGAAATGATCGTGCGAGGCGCGTCCGAGAGAAATTGGTTTCCCGTTGGCATCGACAACGACAGGGGCGCCCTGCCCCTCGACGATGCGGCCGATCACCGTCACCGGGATGCCGGCTTGCGCGGCCGCTTTCGCATAGTCCGCGAACCGCGCCTCCGGCATCGTCGTCAGGATCTCGTAGTCGTCGCCGCCGGTAAGCACGCTGGCGAGCACGGTCGGATCGACCGCGGCGAGTGCGCGAGCGGCATCGGACAGCGGAATGCGCGCGGCCTCGACAATGGCCGAGACGCCGGAGGTCTCCGTCACATGGGCGAGATCGCCGATCAGGCCGTCGGAAATGTCGAGCGACGCATGCGCGAACTGTCGGACCGCCTCGGCGAGGCCAAGCCTCGGCTGCGGATGCAGGTAGCGATCGAGCAGATGCGCCGCCCCCTCGCCCGCCGCGTCCATGCCGAGCGTGCCGAGGCGGAGGCGCAGGCCGAGGGCCGCGTCGCCGATCGTGCCGGAGACGACGATGACGTCGCCGGCCTTCGCTCCGGCACGGCGGACGATGCCGCCGGCCGGCACCTGGCCGAGCGCGGTCACCGAAAGCATCAGTCCGTCGGGGGATTTCACCGTGTCGCCGCCGAGCAGCGGAATGCCGTAGCGCTGCTGGTCCTCCGCGAGACCGGCGGAGAAGCCGGCCATCCAGTCCTCCGTCCAGTCGGCGGGCAAAGCGAGGCCGAGCAGATAGCCGATCGGCGTCGCACCCTTGGCGGCGAGGTCGGAGAGATTGACGCGGAGCGCCTTCCTGGCGATCGAGGCCGGCGGATCGTCCGGGAAGAAGTGCACGCCGGCGGCGACCATGTCCTTGGTCAGGACGAGGTCGAAGCCGGGTTCCGGACGCAGCAGCGCCGCGTCGTCGGTCAGGCCGAAAGCGCCGGGCTCGTCGGCCAGCGGACGCAGATAGCGGGCGATCATCCCGAACTCGCCGGGTCGTCCACCCTGCTCCGCCATGCTCAGCCCTTGTCGTTGGTCGAAGCGTCGCCGAACTCTTCGCCGCGCAGCTTGCGGGCGACGGTATCGAGAACGCCGTTGACCATGCCCGCCTCGTCGCCGACGCCGAAGAAGGCGCGGGCGATGTCGACATACTCGGTGATGACGACACGGGCCGGCACGTCCTTGCGGCCGATCAGCTCGTAGGTGCCGCAGCGCAGGATGGCGCGCAGCGTCACGTCGATCCGCTTCAGGGGCCAGTCCGGCGTCAGCGAGACATGGATCGCCGGGTCGAGGTTACGCTGTTCGCGCACCACGCCGGCGATGATGTCGCGGAAGAAGGCCGCGTCGGCGTCGCGATACTGGTCGCCGTCGAGCTCCTTGCCGAGCCGGTAGTTCTCGAACTCGGCCACGACCTCGGTCAGCGAAGCGCCGCCGACGTCGAGCTGGTACAGCGCCTGCACGGCCGCCAGCCGGGCAGCGCCCCGCTGGTTCGCCGGTCGGAAGGTCCGCGCCGTCTGCGGAGCCTTGTCGGGTGCCGCCATCGTCACAGACCGAATTTGTTGCGGAGGGCGACCATGGCGAGAGCAGCCTCGGCCGCGGCGCCGCCCTTGTTCTTCTCGGCGACGCGCGCGCGGGCATAGGCCTGGTCGTCGTTCTCGACGGTCAGGATGCCGTTGCCGATCGCCAGCGACTCGATGACGGCCATGTCCATGATGGCGCGGGCCGACTCGTTCGCGACGATGTCGTAGTGCGAGGTCTCGCCACGGATCACGCAGCCGAGCACGACGAAGCCGTCATAATTGACCTCGTCTTCATCCATCGCGGCCAGCGCCATCGAGAGGGCCGCCGGAATCTCCAGAACGCCCGGCACGGAGATGCGCTCGAAGGTGGCGCCTGCCGCCTCGATCGCCGCCTTGGCGCCATTGAAGAGCTCGTCCGAGATGTCCTCGTAGAAACGGGCATCGATGACGAGGAGGTGGGGGGCCGATTCGCTCATGTCGAAGCTCTCTGTTTGACCGGTCACCCGGATCGGATTGGGCGGCAGGTGAACCATGCGGTCCATGCGCTGTAAAGGGAAAAGAACGCCGCAGCCGGCGTCCGCCCACACGGGCGGCACAGCATGGCTGCGGTCATGGCGGTGTGTGTCTCGCGCCCTGGCCGGGTCGAGCGGAGCTTACGCGGCTTCCGTCAGTCGCGCCACATAGCGCGCCATCTGGTCGACCTCGAGATGAATGCGGTCGCCGGGCTGGCGTGCACCCCAGGTCGTCACGCCGGTGGCGAGCGTGTGCGGGATGAGCAGCACCGAGAAGCGGTTGCCCTCGACCCAGTTGACCGTCAGCGACGTCCCGTCGAGCGCGACCGAGCCCTTGGTGGCGATGAAGCGCGCGAGTTCCGATGGCGCCTCGAAGACGAAGCGCGTGGTCTCGCCGAGATCCTCGCGGCTGACGATGGTCGCCAGGCCGTCGACATGGCCGGAGACCATGTGGCCGCCGAGCTCGTCGCCGAGCTTGAGCGCGCGCTCGAGATTGATCTCGGTGCCCTCTTCCCAGTGACCGACCTCGGTCAGCGCCAGCGTCTCGGGCGCCGCCTCGACATCGAAGCGCGTGCGTCCGTCGGGCCGCGGGTCGATCGAGATCACCGTCAGGCAGACGCCCGCGCAGGCGATCGAGGCGCCGATGGCGATCGTCGCGGCGTCATAGACGCTGTCGATGGTGATCTTGTTGACGTCGTTGCGACGCTCCACCGCCGTGACCTTGCCGACGTCGGAGATGATACCCGTGAACATTCAGACAGACCTTTCGTATCGGACCATGCGATCCTCGCCCAGACGCGTTTCCTCGATGCGGCGGAACCGCGGACTGCGCTCGATCGCCGAGAGCGCGCCGCCGGCAAGAGCCCGGACACCATCCGGACCGACGACCACCGGCGCGTGAAACAGCACCACTTCGTCGAGCAGCCCGCGATGGAGCAGTGACGCCGCGACCTTGGCGCCGCCCTCGACCAGCAGGCGCGTGACGCCGCGCTCGGCAAGCAGACGGAGCGCCGCCTCGATGTCGACGCCGCCGGATCCCGTGCCGACGTTGATCACCTCGACGCCCGCTGCTGCCAGCCGATCGCGGTTGGAGAGCGGCGCTTCCGAGGAGGTGACGAGCCAGAGCGCGGTGTCGCCCGCGCCTTTGACGAGCGAAGAGGTCGGCGACAGCCGCGCCTGCGTATCGAGGACGATGCGGATCGGCGAATGGGCGCGAAGCCCGGGCACACGGACCGTCAGGCTCGGATCGTCGACGAGCGCCGTGCCGATGCCGATCAAAGTGGCGTCGGCCTCGATGCGCATGGTCTGCAGCCGGGCGAACGCCTCGCGGCCCGAGACCAGCATGCGCTCGCCCGCCAGCCGGCCGATCATGCCGTCAGCCGAAACCGCGAGCTTGAGCGTGACATGAGGACGGCCGGCCGCGAGCACAGAGATCGGCCCGGCATGCAGCCGCCGCGCTTCGTCGCCCAGCACGCCGGTTACGACGGCGATGCCTGCATCGCGCAATTGCGCATGGCCGCGCCCGGCGACGCGGGGATCGGGATTTTCGAGCGCGCTGATGACGCGCGCGACCCCGGCGGAGATCAGGGCCTCGACGGCGGAAACGCCATCGAGCGGATTGGGCGAGGGTTCGAGCGTCGTATAGACGGTGGCGCCGCGCGCGGCCGCTCCGGCCGCTGTTAGGGCGGCGATCTCGGCCTGCGACGTGCCGTCGTCGCCGGTCGCGCCGCGACCGACGATGACGGGGCCTTCCGCCTCAAAGCCGACGACCAGGGTGCCGACGGCGGGCGCCGGCGCGGTGGAGCCCAGATTGCGGCGCCCGAGGCGGAGCGCGACGGCCATCAGCCGGCGGTCCATCTCGGGATCGGCGCTCGCGGTCCGCTCTGTCGCCATCCGTACCCCCGCAGATTGGTTTTGGCGCGACGCCGGAGCGACGCGCCAAAGTCTTAATCGCGCGTGTCGACTTCCAGCGCGTCCTGAGCCGAGAGCTCGTCGAGGACGGTCGAGAAGTCCTTGGCTTCGCGGAAATTGCGATAGACCGAGGCGAACCGCACATAGGCGACGTCATCGAGACCCTTCAGGGCCTCCATGACATAGACGCCGATCTGCTCGGCGTTGATCTCGCTTTCGCCGCTGCTTTCCAGCTGGCGGACGACACCGTTGATCATGCGCTCGACGCGCTCCGGATCGACCGGCCGCTTGCGCAGCGCGACCTGGACGGACCGCATCAGCTTGTCCCGATCAAAGGGAACGCGCCGCCCGCTCTTCTTCACGACGGTCAACTCGCGCAGCTGGATGCGCTCGAAGGTCGTGAACCGACCGCCGCAATCCGCGCAGACCCGGCGCCGCCGGATGGACGTATTGTCCTCCGACGGGCGGGAGTCCTTCACCTGCGTATCGTCGCTGCCGCAATAGGGACAACGCATGGGCTGTTCCGATCAGGAGTAAATCGGGAAGCGCGCGGTCAGCGCGTGAACGCGTTCCTTGACCGAGGCTTCGACGAGCGGAGCCGAACCATCTTCCGACTGCGAAACGGCGCCCAGGACTTCGGCGATCAGGCGGCCGACTTCCTGGAATTCCGCGACGCCGAAGCCGCGCGTGGTCGCCGCCGGCGTGCCGAGACGGATGCCGGAGGTGACGAAGGGCTTCTCCGGATCGTACGGAATGCCGTTCTTGTTGCAGGTCAGGCCGGCGCGGACGAGCGCCTTCTCCGACACGTTGCCCTTGACCTGCTTCGGACGCAGGTCGACGAGCATCAGGTGGTTGTCGGTGCCGCCCGAAACGATGTCGAAGCCCTGGCCCTTCAGCGTTTCCGCAAGCGCACGCGCGTTTTCGACGACGGCGTTCGCGTAAAGCTTGAAGTCCGGACGCAGCGCCTCGGCGAAGGCGACGGCCTTGGCGGCGATGACGTGCATGAGCGGGCCGCCCTGCAGTCCCGGGAACACGGCCGAGTTGATCTTCTTGGCGATCGCCTCGTCATTGGTCAGGATCATGCCGCCGCGCGGGCCGCGCAGCGACTTGTGCGTCGTCGTGGTGACGACATGCGCATGCGGCAGCGGCGACGGATGCGCGCCACCGGCGACGAGGCCGGCGAAATGCGCCATGTCGACCATCAGATAGGCGCCGACCGAATCGGCGATCTCGCGGAAGCGCTTGAAGTCCCAGATGCGCGAATAGGCCGTGCCGCCGGCGATGATCAGCTTCGGTTTGGTCTCTTCGGCGATGCGCTGGATCTCTTCATAGTCGAGCAGCTGGTCCTCGCGGCGCACGCCATAGGGCGCCACCTTGAACCACTTGCCGGACATGTTGACCTGCGAGCCATGGGTGAGATGTCCACCCGCGGCGAGGTCGAGACCCATGAAGGTGTCGCCCGGCTGCAGCAGCGCCAGGAAGACGGCCTGGTTCATCTGGCTGCCGGAATTCGGCTGGACGTTGACGAATTCGGCGTCGAACAGCTTCTTGGCGCGCTCGATGGCGAGCGTCTCGACGATGTCGACGAACTCGCAGCCGCCGTAATAGCGCTTACCCGGATAGCCTTCCGCGTACTTGTTCGTCAGCACCGAACCCTGCGCTTCCAGAACGGCGCGCGAGACGATGTTCTCCGAAGCGATCAGTTCGATTTCATGCTGCTGGCGACCGAGCTCCTTACCGATGGCATCGGCAATTTCCGGATCGGCCTCGGCGAGGGTCCGGTTGAAGAAGGCGGAGGTCGAGGAAAGGCTGTCGGCGCGATCCGTCAGAGACATGGGGCGGTCCATCCTGTTGTCGGTGCCGGATCGAGCCAGAGTCGGCTCGTCGTCCGGAACCCGGGCGACGTACCATATGTGGGGGTAGACGCCAAGAAAAAGGGCCTCATTCGGCCCTCGAATTAACGGTGCCGTTCCGGACGATCGCCCGGAACGGCCGTGTCAGATGCGCGGCGGCTACTGCAGTGCGAGCTGGCCGATGCCGTCGCGATTGTAGATGTCGTCGCGGAAATGGGTGACGCCGTCGGCCATCGCCCAGGCGCTGATGTACTGCAGGTAGAGCGGCACTTCCGGCTTCGGATTGACGTTGACCTGCTCGCCGGACTTGAAGATCTGGTCGATGCGCTCGCGCGGGAATTCGGGCGTGTCGCGCAGCAGCCAGCCGATCACCTGGCGGACGTTCTGGACGCGGATGCAGCCCGACGAATCGAAACGCTGCTCGCGGCCGAAGATGTCCTTCTGCGGCGTGTCGTGCATGTACACCTGCTCGTCATTGTGGAACGAGATGCGCACGGTGCCGAGCGAGTTGAAATCACCCGGATCCTGGCGGAACAGATAGCCCTTGGTGGCCTGGTCCGTATGCCAGTCGATCGACTCCGGCGGCACTTCGACGCCGGCGGTATCGTAGATCCGGATGTGCTTCTTGGTCAGATAGTCGGGCGACTTCTGCATCAGCGGGATCAGGTCCTTGCGGATGATCGACGCCGGAACGGTCCAGTTCGGGTTGAAGCTGATGCGATAGATCCGGGTGGCGAGCACCGGGGTCGGACGATCGACCTTGCCGACGACGGCCGTATGGCGCGAGACGACGCGATTGCCCTCGACGACCTCGATCGCCGCGGCCGGAATGTTGATCATCACATAGCGTTCGCCGAGGAAGCCCGACATCGAGCGCAGGCGAACCAGGTTGGTCTGCAGCTGCGTGAGCCGGACGGCGGCCGGAACGTTCATCATGTTGATGGTCGACTGGCCGGCGACGCCATCGACCGGCAGGCCGTGACGGGCCTGGAACCGGCGCAGGCCTGCATCGACATAGGAATCGAAGGTCTGCGAATTGCCCGTACCCTGGCCGAGATCGCCGGTGACGGCGAGACGCTGGCGCAGGATCACGACGTTGGGATCCTTGAGGCCGAGGCTGAGCTTCTTGTCGCCGGGAACCACCGGCCAGCCGCCACGCGAGACGATGTCGGTATAGTTCTGGATGGCGTATTCCACCGCCTGCGCCGTGTCGGGCGACAGGATCGGCGCCGAGGTGCGCACGGAAGCCGCGCCGCTCGAGGCGGCATCGAAGCCGTCCGACCAATCGCTGCTGCCATTCTGCAGAACCTGGTTGATCGGATCGACGCCCTGCGCGAAGGCCGAAAGCGGCATGGCGACCGATGCAGCCATCGCGCCCGCGATCGAACGCAGGGCGCCACGACGCGTCATCGCAACGTCAGGGAGGAGGAATGTCTTCTTTGATCCGCTCATGTCGCTACTTCTAGAAGCTCGCTGATAGATGGAGCGCGCAATCCTCGCCCGCTCCCAATTTTCAACTGCGGCTAGAACGCGCCGCGAACCTTCAACACAGACGGGATTCCAAGGAGCCCCTTCCGCAACACCGATGCCGGCCCTGGAACGCGGCGGCTACCGTGTCAAAACACGGACGACCCTCGGCAGGCAAGAAGCCCAAGCAACCCTGCTTCGTTTTCACGCCAGTATGGCGCTTTCATGTCTCACCCGGCCGCTACAACGCAGAGTGATACTGGACCGATATGGTTACCGGAACCTTCACGGGGCCCTACCAAGCGAAAATCCCGACAGTCAGCTCGGGTCACTTTGGCCTCGATTTGTAGATTGGAACAGGCGCCGAAATAGCCAGATCGCTAGCGACTATCGGAGCCCTGCTGAGCGGCGCATTGCCTAGTCCGCAGCCTTCAACGCGACGAGAACGCCCGGATAGTATGCGCCCCCATGCTCCATCTTCCGAGAGTGAACCGGAAAACACCAAGCCCAGCCATCTACCCCAGTTCCGGACAATCTGACGATCCGATCTATCTCAAACCCTATCGATGACTGCCATGCCTCTCTTGAGCGGGGCTTTGTCGCGAACCGCGGAACTATGAAGACGCACCCGTAGCGACAAAGCTCATCACCGAGACACAATGCGTCAGACACCGCTCCGTCGACGCCCGACTTGATTCTACGCTGAAGAACCTCATCAGACCATTCTGCCCTAGTCCACTTATGCTTGGCTTCAATGCCAAAGAGTGTACCATTAATGCTAGCGAATAAATCTGCTCGACCGGCTCCTGAGCCGCCTTCACGAGCCTTTTCAGACGCATATTCCTCAAGTGCAATACCATCGACGAGCCACGCCCCTGCCGCAAGCAAGGAGACGTTGGCACGCTCTCCGTAGTAATATCCCGCGTCATCATCGCGCATGGCCCGGGAATACTTGGTCACAGCTTCTATCCAGCCAACAAAAAGCCGTGTCAGAGCTCCTTTGTTTCTGCCCTTGAACTCAACCCCTGATTCAATCAAACGCCCCGTCTCGCTCATGCTGCAACTCTTCCGCCCTGACTACAGTCACCGCCTACGTCAAGCTGAATTACACCACTAATGATTGCAATGAGCTTTTATTCGCTCATGAATTGGCCCGACACCGTCCAAACACGCAAAAACCCCGGCTGGAGACGCCGGGGTTTTTGAGGTTCCGCGCTCCGGGATCAGAGGCGATAGAGGATCTGGTCGGTCCAGAAGCGGTCGAGGCGCTGCAAGGCGCGGTTGAGCATCTGGAAGTCGTCGATGGCGATGCCGCCGACCTGCTCGATCGACTTCATGTGGCGCTCGTAGACGCCGGCGACGATGTTGGCGACTTCCTGGCCGCTCTCCGTCAGGCTGACCCGGACCGAGCGGCGGTCCATCCGCGAACGCTGGTGATGGATGAAGCCCATCTCGACCAGCTTCTTCAGATTGTAGGAGACGTTGGAGCCGAGATAGTAGCCGCGGCTGCGGAGTTCGCCGGCGGTCAGCTCGGCATCGCCGATGTTGAACAGAAGCAGCGCCTGGATGCTGTTGACGTCGGAGCGGCCCGAGCGGTCGAATTCGTCCTTGATCACATCCAGCAGACGGCGATGGAGCCTTTCCACCAGAGTCAGCGCTTCCATGTAAAGCGGCTTGAGCTCCGGCGTATCCTGCTGTTGATTGACTGCTTCGACTGCCCGCTTCGCGCTGATCATCTTTCCGACCTCTCTGTTGCGTGGCAAGTATTCTTCTCACCTGATGACAACGGACCTTATAGGGATCATTTGAATATGATCTTAAATATCACGCTTAACGCAGGCTTACCTGCCCGGGCGGCCTTCCAAACGGTTCTTATCGTTAAAAACTTGTATCCCGCCGCTCAGGCCGTCATCGCCTCGTGCCGCCGGCTCATCACCAGCAGGGCCACGAAGATGAGCAGCGTCACGACATGGAAGGCGACGACGAGTAGATCGAGTCCGTAGGTTTCCGCGAAGACGGTGTGGATCGCGATCTCGAAGAAAGCGACATAGACCCAGATCACGTTGCCCCAGGCCACGCGCATCCAGAGCCCGACGGCGGCCACCAGGTCGACGACGGCGAGATGGATGGTCACGAGCTTCCACGGCGTCGACATCGTCTCGAAGCTCCAGCCCGGATCCTGGAAGACGCCGGCGATGTAGAGCCAGTGACGAAGCCCCAGCAGAAGCAGGATCGCCGCGATGCCGCGAAGATAGACCGTCAGCGCCAGGTCGTAGGGATTGTCCGGCTCGCTCGGAAGCTGGGTGACTTCGTTGTCGATCATGGTAGCGGGATGTCTCCTTCGGCCGGCGTCACGAAGTGCCTATCGATCGCCTCCGGGTCAACCTCCGAAAGCGTCGCCGGCTGCCAGGCCGGAGATTGATCCTTGTCGACCAGGGCGGCGCGGACGCCTTCATAGAAATCAGGACCGTCGAGGATCGCGCAGGCGATGCGCCAGTCCAGCCGGATGCAATCGTCGAAATCGAGCTCCCGCGCGGCGCGGATCTGACGCAGGGCGACGCGCAGGCTGGTCGGCGATTTCGATCGGATGGTCGCCGCCGTCTGCCTCGCCCAGTCGGCATGCGGCCCGTTCAGCGCGTCCAGTCCGACGAGGATCGATTCGACCGATCCGTTGGCGAAGGACGCATCGAGGATCGGGCCGAGCCGCTCCAGCGTCTCGGCCTCGACGGGTTCCGCGTGGTCGGCAAGGACGATGTCGGCGCCCTCGCCTCGCGCCAGCCGCTGGACGATCGCGTCGAAGGCGGCGGCGGGCACGGCATGGGTCGCGATGCCGGCGTGGAGCGCATCGCCGCGGCGAAGGCGCATCGCCGCGAGGGCGGAATAGACGCCGGCAGCGCCCGGCATGCGCGACAGGAAATAGCTGGATCCGACATCCGGAAAAAAGCCGATTCCCGTCTCGGGCATCGCGAAGACGGCATTCTCGGCGAAGGCGCGGTGCGAGCCGTGCACGGCGATCCCGGCGCCGCCGCCCATGATGTAGCCGTCGACGAGCGCGACATAGGGCTTCGGGAACGCCTTGATCGCGGCGTTCAGGCGGTATTCGTCGCGGAAGAAGGCGCGCTGCTCCGACGCGCCGCGCCCGGCCTCGTAGACCGCGCGGATGTCGCCGCCGGCGCAGAAGGCCCTGCCCTCGGCGCGGATGACGACGGTTTGCACGCCGGCATCCTCCTTCCAGCTCGCGAGCGCCTCCGCCAGCGCACGGACCATGCCATGCGACAGCGCGTTGAGGGCGCCCGGCCGGCACAGCGTGACGATGCCGGCGTAGCCCTCGCGGTCGAAGCGGATCTCGGGTGGGGCCATGCTTTTCTCCGGAGAATGCGCTCCGACAGTAAGCGGCGACGCACCGGCGACAAGGCCGTTCGCCGTCCGTCCCCATCTCATTCGGCCTCAAGCGTTGGGCCTATCTCTCCGCTGGCGGGAACCTGTCGCCTCCGATATGATCGCGCCATGTCGATGGCCGAAGAGAAGCCCTGTCCCGGAGCGGCCCGCCACGGCGCCGCTTACCGGGTTTTTCTCATGCCCAGTTGGACCTGATGGTACCCTCCCAAATGATTGCCGCGCGCTAGACGACACATGCCCTGGCAAGACATTCTGATCATCGCTGTGTTGATCGCTTTCAACGGCTTCTTCGCTTTGTCCGAAATCGCCGTTGTTTCCTCGCGCCCTGCGCGCCTGCAACTCATGGCGAGCGAGGGCGTGCGCGGCGCCACAGCCGCGCTGCGCCTGTCGGAGGATCCGACCGGCTTCCTTTCTGCGGTGCAGATCGGCATTACGCTCGTCGCCATCCTGTCCGGCGCCTTCGGCGAGGCGGCGCTGGCGACGCCGTTCACCGAATTCCTGCAGACGACCTTCCCCAGCCTCGGCAACAAGGCCTCGACGATCGCGACGATCGTCGTCGTCGTCTGCCTCGCCTACTCTTCCCTCATCCTCGGCGAGCTCGTTCCCAAGCGCATGGCGCTCACCAATCCCGAGCGCCTCGCCTGCTTCGTCGCCCGCCCCGTCGGCCTCATCGCGCGCTTTGCCCTGCCGATCGTCTGGTTCCTGCGCCTCTCGACCGACACGGTCCTCCGCGCGCTCGGCAAGCAGCACAACGACGATCGCGGCGTGACCGAGGAAGAGGTCAAGACGATGATCGCCGAGGGGACCGAGGCCGGCGTGTTCCACCAGGCCGAGCGCGACATGATCGAGGCGGTGATCCGGGTCGCCGATCGACCGGTGCGCTCGATCATGGTGGCGCGGCCCGACGTCGTCTGGCTCGACATCGAGGATCCGCCGGCGGAGAACCGCGACGCGATCATGCATTCCGGCCATTCGCGCTTTCCCGTCAGCCGCGGCGAGATCGACGCCGTGATCGGCATCGTCCACGCCAAGGACCTGCTCGAGCAGATCTACGAGGGCAAGACGGTCGACCTCGACGCCATCATCCGCGAGCCGCTCTATGTTGACGAGCGCATGGCCGTGCTGAAAGTGCTGGACCGGTTCAAGACCTCGAACGTCCACATGGCGGTCGTGCTCGACGAGTATGGCAGCTTCCAGGGCATCGTGACGCCGATGGACATCCTGACGGCGATCGCCGGCGACATGCCGGAGCATGAGGGCGACGACGTTCCCGAAGCCATCCAGCGCGCCGACGGCTCCTGGCTGATCGACGGCAGTGCCGCCATCGACATTGCCGAGCGCACGCTCGGCCTCCGGGGGCTCGGGCTCGAAGGCGACTTCGCCACCGTGGCGGGCTTCATGCTGCACCATCTCGGCCACATCCCCGTCCCCGGCGAATTCTTCAGCCATGAGGGCTGGATCTTCGAGGTGGTTGACCTCGACGGCCGCCGGATCGACAAGGTTCTCGTCCGCAAGGGCGACGGCTAGGGCGCTTCTCGTTTCGTGGAAGCGCCTGCCTCGCTCCTGCCATCGGAAGCGCGACAGTGCCGCGCTTGAAGCCGGCTTATCTGGTGCTAGGTTCCAGCCGTTGCGCCGCTCAAGGAAATTCGTATGACCCGCCAGTCCTTCAATCCGCCCGACATGAATGCCATCCTGGGCGGACGCCGACTTCGCCGCAATCGCAAGGCGGACTGGTCGCGCCGCCTGGTGCGCGAGACGCTTCTGACGGTCAACGACCTGATCTGGCCGATCTTCCTGATCGAGGGCGAGAACGTCCGCCAGGACGTCGCCTCGATGCCGGGCGTGCAGCGGCTTTCGGTCGACCAGGCCGTCATCGAGGCCGAAAAGGCCGCGGCGCTGGGCATTCCGGCGATCGCCCTCTTCCCGTTCACCGAGCCGTCACTGCGCGATCCGACCGGCAGCGAATCGCTGAACCCGAACAACCTCGTCTGCCGCGCCTGCCGCGCGATCAAGGCGGCGGTGCCCGAGATCGGCCTGATCACCGACGTGGCGCTCGATCCCTATACGAGCCATGGCCATGACGGCGTGCTCGAGGGCGAGCGCATCGTCAACGACGCCAGCGTCGCGCTGCTCGTACAGCAGGCGCTCGCCCAGGCCGAGGCCGGGGCCGACGTGATCGCGCCCTCCGACATGATGGACGGCCGCGTCGCGGCGATCCGCGAGGTGCTGGATGACGCGGGCTTCCTCGACGTGCAAATCATGGCCTATTCGGCGAAATACGCCTCCGCCTTCTACGGGCCGTTCCGCGACGCCATCGGCACCTCGAAGACGCTGATCGGCGACAAGCGCACCTACCAGATGGATTTCGGCAATACCGACGAGGCGCTGCGCGAAGTCGAGCTCGACATTCAGGAAGGGGCTGACATGATCATGGTCAAGCCCGGCATGCCCTATCTCGACGTGGTGCAGCGGGTGAAGGAGACGTTCGCCATGCCCACCTTCGCCTATCAGGTGTCGGGTGAATACGCGATGCTGCAGGCCGCGGCGCGCAATGGTTGGATCGACGGTGATCGCGCCTTTCTCGAAAGCTTAGCTGCTTTCAAGCGGGCGGGCGCCGACGGCATCCTGACCTATTTCGCGCCGCTCGTCGCGCCGCTCCTCCCTCGCTGATCGGAGCGCGCCGATGGTGGGGGCCGCAAGACCGGCCGCGATCATGGCGCTGGTTATCTGCGCGGCAGCTCTGCTCGCCGCGTGCAACCTAATTGACCGCCAGCAGGCCCGCGTCTGCGTGGCGGTCGCGACCGCCGTCGCCCCCGCCGGGCAGAGGGTCACGATCCAGTCGGTGATCCCGCTCGAGGGCGTCAGCCATGCGCTCCGGGTCAACTACACCGTCCCCAGCATGGACCTGCCGCTCTATGTCGATTGCGCCTTCGCCGGCGGAACGCTGGAGATGGGCCGGGGGCAGGTCATCGGCGTGCGCGGCTATGACGGCGCGCTGACCGAGCGGCAGCTCATCACGCTGCATCGCTGGTTCCTGGATCAGGACGGCGCGGTATCCCGCGCGATCGCCGAGACCAACTGGCAATCGCCGAGCCTGGAGATCTCATCGATCAAGCTGCCGAAGGGCGTCGGCTTCGCGCTGCAGCAGGTCTTCAACATTCTCAGCCTCGCGGCGCTCTATTCGCCGATCGCCCTCGCCTTCGCGCTCGTCTACGGCCTGATCCGGCGCATCCACATGGCGTTCGGCCAGATCGCCGTGATCGGCGGCTATGGCGCGATCATCGGCATCGTCGCCGCCGTCAGCATGCCGTCGCTCGGCCTCCTCCCCTCCATCGCCCTGGTCCTCGGCATGGCGGTGACGCTCGCCGCGCTCTGGGGCTGGCTCGTCGGCCGCACTGTCGTCCTGCCGCTCGCCGGCGGCCCGGATCGCGCCTTCATCATCGCCACCATCGGGCTCGGCATCGCGCTCTCGGAAATGCTGCGGCTCACCCAGGGCGCCCGCGAGATCTGGGTGCAGCCGATCCTCGACACGCCCGTCGTCCTCACGCAGGGGCCGTTTCCGGTCGTGCTCACCGAGATGCGACTGCTGGTCATCGGACTGGCGCTCGTCATCCTGCCGATCGTCCTCTTCGTCATGCACCATTCCACCTTCGGCCGGGCCTGGCGCGCCGTCGCCGACGACCGCGTCATGGCGCGGCTGCAGGGCATCGACCCCGCCCAGGTCACCGGCACGACCCTGATCCTCGCCTCCTCGCTCGCGGCCGGCGGCGGCGCCGTGCTGGCGCTCAGCTATGGCACCATCACCTATTCCATGGGGCTGATCGTCGGGCTGAAGGCGCTGCTCGCCAGCCTGGTCGGCGGCGCCGGCTCGCTCGTCGGGGCCGTGCTCGGCGGCCTGCTGATCGCGACGCTGGAAACGCTCTGGGCCGCCTATTTCGACACCACGTCCCGCGACATCGTCGTGCTCGCGATTCTGACCCTGCTCTTCCTCATCCGTCCGAACGGATTGCTGGGACAGGGCACGGCGCTCGAAGAAGACCGCGCCATCCGACCATCCTGAGCCCCCCAACGCAAAGCCGCTGCCCAAGCCCCCGGAGTTGTCATGACTGGATCGCCTCATCCCGCATTTCCCACTCTGGAGGACATCCGCGACGCGGCCCGCCAGATCGACGGCGTCCTGATCCGCACGCCCTTCCTGCCGGCGCCCCGGCTGTCGCGGCTGACCGGCGCGGAGATCCACGTCAAATACGAGAACCTGCAGGTCACCTCGTCCTTCAAGGAACGCGGCGCCCTGGTGAAGCTCCTGTCGCTCTCGGAGGAGGAGCGGCGGCGCGGCGTCGTCGCGATGTCGGCCGGCAACCATGCGCAGGCCGTCGCCTATCACGCCCAGCGCCTCGGCATCCCCGCCACCATCGTCATGCCGAAGACGACGCCCTTCGTGAAGGTCGAGGCGACGAAGGCCTTCGGCGCCAACGTCGTCGTCGAGGGCGAGACGCTCGCCATCTGCCAGCAGATCGCCGGCACGATCGCCGACGAGACCGGCGCCGTCTGGGTGCATCCCTATGACGATCCGCATGTGATCCGCGGCCAGGGCACGATCGCCCTCGAGATGATCGCGGATGGCCCGCCGCTCGACAGCATGCTGATTCCCGTCGGCGGCGGCGGCCTGATCGGCGGCATCGCGATCGCCAGCAAGACGCTGGCGCCGCAGACGCAGATCATCGGCGTCGAGACCGAGCTCTACCCGTCCATGCGCGCAGCCCTCGACGGGACGGAAGGCGTCTGCGGCGGCAATTCGCTCGCCGAGGGCATCGCGGTCAAGAACGTCGGCAAGCTGACGCTGGAGATCGCCCGCCACTTCGTCGACGACGTCGTGCTGGTGACCGAGACGTCGATCGAGCGGGCGGTAAATGCCTATCTGACGCTGCAGAAGACGATGGCCGAGGGAGCCGGTGCGGCGGGCCTCGCCGCCATCCTGGCCGATCCCGACCGCTTCCGCGGCCAGCGCGTCGGCCTGGTGCTCTGCGGCGGCAACATCGATCCGCGCCTCGCCGCCTCGATCATGGTCCGCGAGCTGGCGCGCTCCGAGCGCATCGTCGCCGTCCGGATCATCATCCCCGACCAGCCGGGCGTGCTCGCCGACATCGCGGCGACGATCGGCGCCTGCGGCGGCAACATCCTCGAGGTGTTCCACCACCGCAACCTCCTCACCGTGCCCGCCAAGGGCGCCAGCGTCGACGTCACCATCGAGACGCACGGGCCCGAGCATGCCAGCGAGATCAGCGCGGCGCTGGAGGCGCGCAACTACACGGTCACCCGGATGGCGCCCCCCTGATTTTTCCGGGCGCTTCCGGCGCAACTTCTTGCAGGCTGCGGCAAAATCTCCCATTTGATCTTGTGCAAGACAGAAGCAAGGAACGCCATGACGCACTATGACGATGCCTACCGCGCCGGCGGCCAGGTTTTCGACCCGATCCGGGAACCCGAACTCTTCGAGGGCGTGCTCACGAAGCGCTTCTTCGCGTTTATCGTCGATGCGATCCTGATCGGTTTCTTCCTGCTCCTGGTCTCGATCGTCATCCTGGCGATGGGCGTGATCACGCTCGGCGTGGCCTGGTTCCTGTTCGCGCTGCCGCTGTTCGCCATCGTGGCGCTGCTCTACGTCGCGCTGACGCTGGGCGGGCCGAAGGCGGCGACGCCGGGCATGCGGCTCGCGGGCGTCGCCATCCGCTCCACCGATGGCGAGCGCATCGGCGCCATCATCGCCGCCGCGCATGCGCTGATCTTCTGGTTCTCCGTCTCGGTGCTGACGCCGCTGATCCTGCTGATCGGCCTGTTCTCCGACCGCAAGCGGCTGCTGCACGACATGCTGCTCGGCACGGTCGTGCTGAACGCCGGCCCGCTGGCGCGCACCCGTCGCTGAGTTCCGTGTAAAAAACAATCTTGGCATCGGCGGATGACGTATTATCGTCTGCCGATGCCTCCCTGGTTCGGGCCTGTCGCGTTATGACCCAACATTCGACCGAAACGCCGCAGTTCTTCCTGACAGCCCCTTCGCCCTGCCCCTATCTGCCGGGGCAGATGGAGCGGAAGGTCTTTACGCATCTGGTCGGCGAGAAGGCATCCGCGCTCAACGAGATCCTGACCCAGGGCGGCTTCCGGCGCAGCCAGAACATCGCCTATCGCCCGGCCTGCGAGGCCTGCAAGGCCTGCGTCTCGGTCCGCGTCCCCGTCGACCAGTTCGTGACGACGCGGAGCTTCCGGCGTGTGCTCGACAAGAACGTCGACCTGATCGGCACGCGCGTCGACGCCGCGCCGACCTCCGAGCAGTATTCGCTCTTCCGCGCCTATCTCGATGCCCGCCATTCGCAAGGCGGCATGGCCGACATGACCGTGCTCGACTACGCCATGATGGTCGAGGACACGCATGTCGACACCATGCTGGTCGAATACCGTTTTCGCGGGCCCGACACGGCGATCACCGGCCAGGGCGACGGGCCACTGATCGCGACGGCGCTGACCGACTTGCTCTCGGACGGGCTGTCGATGGTCTATTCGTTCTATGAGCCCGGCTACACCGACCGCTCGCTCGGAACGCTGATGATCCTCGACCACATCCGCCGCGCCCGGAAGATGGGCCTTCCCTACGTCTATCTCGGCTACTGGGTCGAGGGCTCGAAGAAGATGGCCTACAAGGCCCGCTTCCGCCCGCAGCAGCACCTGGGCCCCCGCGGCTGGGAGCCGGCGGCCTGAGGGCCGTAGCGCCTCTAGGAAGCAAGCCCCTCACCCAACCCTCTCCCGCAAGCGGGCGAGGGCTTTTTTCCTTCTCCCTCCCCCCTGTGGGGAGGGTCGGGGTGGGGGTACCACCTCGATGCAGGGGATTGGCTTGGGGCGACGGCGTCTCGCACGGAGCACCCGGCGGCGAAATCACCTTCAAACAGAGCGTGAAAGGGCGGCAAGCAGGTCGGCCAGTTGGTCTGCCCGCCCCTCGTCCAGCTTCTCGCCGACATGCTTTTGGATGGACGCGCCATAGACCGTCCACATGCGCGACTGCATGGCACGACCGGCATCGGTCACGACGACCCATCGGCCGCGCCCGTCCTCGGCAAAGGTTTCGCGCCGGACCAGTCCTTCCTTCTCCATGCGATCCAGCAGGCGGGAAAGATTGTGCTGCGCCAGCAGCGTCCGCTCCTCGATCTCGTAGGGACGCAGCCTTCCATCCTCGGCGCGGACCAGCTCCAGCAACACATCATACCAGCCGAGCGGCGGTAGTCCGGCTGCCTTCAGGTCCTGCTCGATGGCGGCCAGTACGATGCGCTGGCTGCGCATCAAGCGCACCCAGGCGCGGGTGGCGGCTGCGGACGGCGGGTTCGGATCGATGGGGTTATCAGACATAGATGCAGTTACATTCAGATTGACGGCTGACGCAAGGGCATATATATGCAGATGCATCTACCCCTGATGGCTGGAGGCTCCGCTATGACCCAGGACCGCCTGACAGACTATGCCGTGACGCTGCTGCGCATCAGTCTCGGCGTGATGTATCTCGCCCATTCCGTCGTGCTCAAACTCTTCACCTTCGGCCTTGCGGGAACCGCGGGCTACTTCGAATCCATCGGCCTGCCGGGCTGGCTGGCCTATGTGACCTTCGCCGCCGAAGCGATCGGCGGAACCATGCTGATCCTCGGCATCTATGCCCGCTGGGTCGCCATTGCGCTGATCCCCGCGCTTCTTGGAGCCATCATCTGGGCGCATGGCGGCGCCGGATGGGTGTTCAACGCGCCAGGCGGCGGATGGGAATATCCGCTTTACCTGATCGTGCTGTCCGCCGCGCAATTCCTGCTCGGCGACGGCCGCCCTGCGCTCCGCCCCTCCAGACCCCTCCTCTGACCGATCCGGGAGACACCATCATGTCCGATGCGAAGCTGATCCTCGTCAGCCATCATCTCTGCCCCTATGTGCAGCGGGCGGCCATCGCGCTTGCGGAGAAGGGTGTGCCGTTCGAGCGGCACTATGTCGATCTCGCTGCAAAGCCAGACTGGTTCCTCGCCATTTCCCCGCTCGGCAAGGTGCCGCTGCTGATCGTGAGGCAGGAGGATGGCACCGACGCCGTGCTGTTCGAGAGCGCGGTCATCTGCGAATATCTCGAGGAAACTCAGCCCGGCGCCGCCCTTCATCCCGTCGATCCGCTCATGCGGGCGCGTCATCGGGGCTGGATGGAATTCGGCTCCTCCATTCTGTCGGATCTCTGGGGCTTCGAGACCGCGAAGGATGCCGAGACCTACGAGGCCAAACGCAAAGCGCTCCTTGCCAAGTTCGGCCGCGTCGAAGCGGAACTGGCCGAAGGGCCGCTCTTCAGTCGCGCGACCTTCAGCCTGGTCGATGCCGTCTTCGCGCCGATCTTCCGCTATTTCGATGTGTTCGACAGCATCGTCGACACACAGACCTTCGCGCAGACGCCGAAGGTCTGCGCATGGCGTGCGGCGCTCGCGCAGCGGTCGAGCGTGGCTCAGGCGGTCACGCAAGACTATGCCGCCCGGCTCCGCGATTTCCTGATCGTCCAGGACGCATGGCTACTGAAACACGCAGCAGAAGCAGAAGCCTAGGGAGGCTTCCGCGTGATCTGATGCTGGGAGAGGCGCGGAGTGGGGGTCCCCACTCAGCCCCTACTTCAGCTGCGGCGTACCGAAGCTGTTCGTCTTCGGGAACTTGTCCGGCGGCAGGCGGCCGGCCTGGCCGCGTTCGGCGACCCAGGGCTTCAGTTCCTCGGCGGTGCGGGTATAGCTCCGCCCCGACGAATCCATCCAGGTCAGGCCCTCGGCGGCGTTGAAGGTGCGGACGTCGGACGGGCCGCCATCCTTGTAGCGCTGCAGGCGGACGCCCTTGCCGCGCGTCATCTCCGGCACCTGCTCGGCCGGGAAGATCAGGAACTTGCGGTTCTGGCCGATGACGGCGACATGGTCACCGCCCGCCTCGACGCAGATCCGCGCCTCTTCCGTGCCGTCGACGTTCAGCACCTGCTTGCCCTTGCGGGTGTTGGCGATGACCTCGGTCTCGGGCACAACGAAGCCGCGCCCGTCGGTCGAGGCGAGCAGCAGCTTGCGGCCGGGCTTGTGCACGAACACGGTGACGATGTCCTGCCCGTTGTCCATGTCGACCATCAGGCGGATCGGCTCGCCATGGCCGCGGCCGCCCGGCAGCTTGTCGGCGCCGAGCGTGTAGAACTTGCCGCCGGTCGAGAACACCAGCAGCTTGTCCGTCGTCTCGGCATGCAGCGCGAGCTTCAGCTGATCGTCGGTCTTGAAGGTCAGCGTCGCAAAATCGCTGACATGGCCCTTCAGCGCGCGGATCCAGCCCTTCTCCGACACCACGACCGTGATCGGCTCGCGTTCGATCATCGACTGCTGGATGTCCTCGACGTCATGCGACGGCGCGTCGGCGAAGCCGGTGCGGCGCTTGCCGAGCGGCGTCTCGGGTCCGAAGGTCTTGCGGACCTCCTTCACCTGCCAGGCGACCGTCTGCCACTGCTTCTCCTCGGAGGCGAGCAGCGCCTCGATCTGCGCCATCTCAGCCGACAGCCCGTCATGCTCCTTGCGGATCTCGAATTCCTCGAGCTTGCGCAGCGAGCGCAGCCGCATGTTCAGGATCGACTCGGCCTGCAGGTCGGTCAGCGAGAAGGCCTTCATCAGCTCCTGTTTCGGCTCATCCTCGTAGCGGATGATCCGGATCACCTCGTCGAGGTTGAGATAGGCGACGAGATAGCCTTCCAGGACTTCGAGCCGGTGCTTAATCTGGTTCAGGCGGAAACCGGAGCGACGGACCAGCACCTCGCGGCGATGCTCGAGCCATTCGCTCAGAACCTCGCCGAGATTCATCACCTTCGGCACGATGCCCTTCGAGAGAACATTCATGTTGAGCGAGATGCGGCTCTCGAGCTCGGTCAGCTTGAACAGCGATTCCATCAGTAGCGCCGCGTCGACGGTGCGCGCGCGCGGCTCCAGAACGACGCGGATGTCCTCGGCCGATTCGTCGCGGACATCGGCCAGCAGCGGCACCTTCCGCGTCTGGATCAGCTCGGCGATCTTCTCGATCAGGCGCGACTTCTGCACCTGGTAGGGGATCTCGGTGACGACGATCAGATAGGTGCCGCGGCCCTGGTCCTCGACATGCCAGCGGGCGCGGACGCGGAAGGCGCCCTTGCCGGTCCGGTAGGCCTCGGTGATCTGGGCCCGCGTATCGACGATGATGCCGCCGGTCGGCAGGTCCGGACCCTGGACGTGCTGGACCAGATCCTCGGTCGTCGCGCCGGGGTTCTTGATCAGCACCAGAGCGGCGTCGCAGAGCTCGGCGATGTTGTGCGGCGGAACCGACGTCGCCATGCCGACCGCGATGCCCGACGTGCCGTTGGCAAGCAGGTTCGGCAGGCTCGACGGCAGAACGATCGGCTCCTTCAAGTCGCCGGAATAGTTCTCGCGAAAATCGATCGCGTCTTCGTCGATGCCTTCGAGCAGCATCTGCGCGACTTCGGTCATGCGCGCTTCGGTGTAGCGGTAGGCCGCAGCGCCGTCGCCGTCGATGTTGCCGAAATTGCCCTGGCCGTCGACCAGCGGATAGCGCGACGAGAAATCCTGCGCGAGCCGCACGAGCGCGTCGTAGATCGACTGGTCGCCATGTGGATGGAACGAACCCATCACGTCGCCGACGATCTTGGCCGACTTCTTGAACGCCGAGTCCGGGCTGAGGCGCAGCAGGTGCATGCCGTAGAGGATGCGGCGGTGGACGGGCTTCAGTCCGTCACGCGCATCCGGCAGCGCCCGACCCATGATGGTCGAGAGCGCGTAGGCGAGATAACGCTCTTCCAGCGCCTCGCGGAGATTGATGCTTTCGACATGGCCGCCATCCGGCGGAATCAACGCTTTTCCCATGCCTGATGGGAGTATCTGCTGCGCACCGCCGATTCAAGGAAAAGCGGCGGCGCGCCGCCATTTCACGCAGGTCTGTGGTGCGCGTGCCAGTGCCACGCGATGTCGATGCGGCGCGGGATCCAGACCTTCTCCTTGGCGAGCACATAATCGACGAAGCGCGCCAGCGCCGCGGCTCGCCCGGGACGCCCGACCAGCCGGCAGTGCAGGCCGACGCTCATCATCTTCGGCGCGCCCCGCTCGCCCTCCTCATACAGGACGTCGAAGGCGTCCTTCAGATAGGTGAAGAACTGGTCGCCCGAGTTGAACCCCTGCGGGGTGGCGAACCGCATATCGTTGGTTTCGAGCGTGTAGGGAATGATCAGGTGCGGCCCGTTCGGCCCCTGGACCCAGTATGGCAGGTCGTCGGCGTAACTGTCTGACGTATAGAGGAAACCGCCCTCCTCCATCAGGATCTTCAGCGTGTGGTCGGACGGCTTGCCCTGGTAGAAGCCGAGCGGCCTGGAGCCCGCGACCTCGGTGTGCAGGCGGATCGCCTCGTGGATGTGGCGGCGCTCTTCCTCTTCGGAAAAGTCCTTGTATTCGAGCCAGCGCAGGCCGTGGCTCGCAAGCTCCCAATCCGCCTCCCGCATCGCCGCGACGGCTTCGGGATTGCGTGCCATGGCCTGCGTGACGCCATAGCAGGTGACGGGCACGCGGCGGCTGGTGAACATCCGCCAGAGCCGCCAGAAGCCGGCGCGCGAGCCGTATTCGTAGATCGATTCCATGTTGAGGTTGCGCTGGCCGACCCAGGGCTGGGCGCCGACGATCTCGGAAAGCAGCGATTCCGACGCCTTGTCGCCGTCGAGGATGCTGCTTTCGCCGCCCTCCTCGTAGTTGACGACGAACTGCACCGCGACATTCGCGCCGCCTGGCCATTGCGGGTCGGGCGTGTTGCGGCCGTAACCGATGAGGTCGCGCGGATAGGTGGTCGTCATGCTGTTCCCGCTTCTCGCAGAATGGTTAGCGTCTTGCCGACGGCGAGGGCAATTTCCGGCTGGATGGTTGGATTCACAGCGTTAATCCGGCCCGCCGATTCACACGCCGTTAACCTACATCGCGCAAAATTAAAACAATAGGTAGCGACGCCTGCTGCCACCCGTCCCCTAGGAGGCCAGAATGCAGTCCGCGCATACCCCGTTCCAGGCAACCAGCCTCCCGGCCGACGATCCGCGCTTCATGGCAGCGCTCGACCTGCAGATCGCGCAGATGCGCCGCGTGCTCGAGCTGATGGCGCCGACGGCCGCCGACGTGCTCGACGGCGCGTTCGCCCGCGTGCCCTATGACGAGCGCATGCGCGCCGTTGCCAGCCACGGCTGAGCCGGGCCGATCGGCCGGGATCAAACAATTTCCGCGATACGACAATTCACCCGGATGGCCTCGCCTTCCGGGTGAATTGCTTTTGAAACGTCAGTTGTTGCCGTCGCTGGCGGGGACCGCCTTCGCGGCGTCCTCGCGCACATGCTTCTGCCAGGCGCGCCAGCCGATCGGCAGCGCGGCCAGATAGACGAGCGCGCCGGCGGCGAGCACGTGCCAGGGGTAACTGAGCAGCGAGGCGGCGAGCACCACCACCACGACGAAGAGCGGCAGCACGATCTCGCGCGAGACGCGGGCGCCGAACTTCTTGCCCGACCAGGTCGGCAGGCGGCTGACCATCAGGAGCCCGACAGCGAGCGTGTAGACGAGGACGACGGGCGCCGTGAAGCGGCCATGCGGGAGGTCGAGATATTCGAGATAGACCGGCAACAGCACGATCAGAGCGCCAGCCGGCGCCGGCACGCCGACGAAGAAGTTCGCCTGCCAGTCCGGCTTGTGCGGATTGTCGATCGCGACGTTGAAGCGCGCGAGGCGCAGCGCGGCGCAGATGGCGAAGACCAGGGCGGCGATCCAGCCGAGCGAGCGAACCTCGTCCAGCGCCCAGACATAGAGCAGGATCGCCGGCGCGACGCCGAAATTGACGAAATCGGTCAGCGAATCGAGCTCCGCGCCGAAGCGCGATGTCGAGCGCAGCAGGCGCGCCACCCGCCCGTCGATGCCGTCGAGGACGGCCGCGACGACGATCATGGCGATCGCCTCGCCGTAGCGGGCCTCGATCGCCATGCGGATCGCCGTCAGGCCGGCGCAGAGCGCCAGCAGCGTGACGAGATTGGGCAGGATCATCCGGATCGGAATCTGCCGAACCTGACGAAGGCGTGGCCGATGCCCCCCCTCGTCATCCGGATCGAAGGGAGGGAAGATGGTTTCCATGTCAGTCGACCCGCACGCCGCTGATCGAGCCGCCGGTGCCGAAGCGGGCGAGCACGGTTTCGCCGGCGATCGCCGTCTGGCCTTCCGCCACGAGCGGCGTCGCGCCCTCGGGCAGATAGACGTCGAGGCGCGAGCCGAAGCGGATCAAACCGAAGCGCTCGCCGACCGCCAGCTGCTGCCCCTCGCGGGTGAAGCAGACGATGCGGCGCGCGACGAGGCCGGCAATCTGGACGACGCCGAGCCTGCCGTGGACGCCGTCGATCACCAGGCCGTTGCGCTCATTGTCCTCGCTCGCCTTGTCGAGCTCGGCATTCAGGAACTTGCCGGGCGTATAGGCGATGCGCTGGACGGTGCCGGCGACCGGGGCACGGTTCACGTGGCAGTTGAAGACGTTCATGAAAACGGAGATGCGCACGCGCGGCGCGGTGCCGAGCTCCAACTCCGGCGGCGGCACGACGGGACCGACGGCCGACACGCGGCCATCGGCGGGGCTGATGACGAGGTCCGGATCGAGCGGCGTCACCCGCGGCGGATCGCGGAAGAAATAGACGCACCACGCCGTCAGAATCAGTCCGAGCCAGAACAGCGGGCCCCAGAGCCAGCCCAGGAACAGGGTGACGAAGGCGAGGATTGCAATGAAGGGGTAGCCTTCGCGGTGGATCGGCACGAAGTTCGCCCGGATCGATTTCAGCACAGAATCCATGCCTTGCCCTGTCTCCCTGAATTTGCAGCGGTTCGATAGATCACGGATAGCCCCGGGTGTGAAGCGGCCTCCAACCTCTCCCTCAGGGAGAGGTGAGAAGCCGGAGCCCACCGGAACGGATTTGTTCTAGCCGACAGTCTCCAGTTCCGCCTTCGGTCCGCGCGTCACCACGCCCAGCGTATCGGTCTCCTGGACCCGGCGCAGCCGCTCGGCCGCCTCGTCCGCCTCGCGCTGGCGATCCCACATCGAAGCATAGAGGCCGCCCTTGCGCATCAGCGTGTCGTGGTTGCCGCGCTCGATGATCTGGCCGGCTTCCAGCACGATGATCTCGTCCGCCGTCACAACTGTCGACAGGCGATGCGCGATCACCAGCGTGGTGCGGCCGGACGACACACGGTCGAGCGCGCCCTGGATTTCGCGCTCGGTGTGGGTATCGAGCGCCGAGGTCGCCTCGTCGAGGACGAGAATCGGCGGCGCCTTCAGGATGGTGCGCGCGATGGCTACGCGCTGCTTCTCGCCGCCCGAGAGCTTGAGACCGCGCTCGCCGACCTCCGAATCGAAACCATCCGGCAGGCCCTCGATGAAGCCGGCGATCTGCGCCATGCGGGCCGCCTCGCGGACTTCGTCCATGGAGGCGCTCGGCCGGCCATAGCCGATGTTGTAGGCGATCGTGTCGTTGAACAGCACGGTATCCTGCGGAACCATGCCGATCGCGGCGCGCACGCTGGTCTGCCGGACGTCGCGGATGTCGACACCGTCGATGGTGATGCGCCCGGCGGTCACGTCATAGAAGCGGAACATCAGCCGCGAGATCGTCGACTTGCCCGCGCCGGACGGGCCGACGATCGCCACGGTCTTGCCGGCCGGGACCTCGAAGCTGACATGCTTCAGGATCTCGCGCGCCGGATCATAGTGGAACGAAACGTCCTCGAAGCGGACCGTGCCCTCCCGGACGACGAGCGCCTCGGCGCCGGGCTTGTCCTGGACTTCCTCCGGCATGTCGAGCAGGCGGAACATCGCCTCGACGTCGGCGAGACCCTGCTTCAGCTCGCGATAGACCGTGCCGATGAAATTGAGCGGGAAGGACAGCTGCACCAGCAGCGCGTTGATCATGACGAAGTCGCCGATCGTCTGCTCGCCGCGCATGATCGCCATGCCCGACAGCGCCATGCAGACGGTCATGCCGGTGGTGAAGATGATCGTCTGGCCGAGATTGAGCCAGGCGAGCGACGTCCAGGTCTTGATCGAAGCGGCCTCGTAGCGCGCCAGCGACCTGTCGTAGCGGTCGGCCTCCATCGCCTCGTTGCCGAAATACTTCACCGTCTCGTAGTTGAGCAGCGAGTCGACGGCCTTGGCGTTGGCGTCGGTGTCGGAGGCGTTCATCTCGCGGCGAATGGCGATGCGCCAGTTCGACGCCACGATGGTGAACCAGACATAGGCCACGATCGTCACCGCGATGACGGCGACATAGGTCAGGTTGAACTGCCAGGCGATGACGACGGCCGCCAGCAGGAATTCGAGCAGCGTCGGGAAGGTGTTCAGGATGATGTGGTCGACGATCGAGTCGATGCCCTTCATCCCGTGGTCCATCGTCCGAGACAGGCCGCCGGTGCGGCGCTGCAGATGGAAGCGCAGCGACAGGCGGTGCATGTGCACGAAGGCGCGGCGGCCGAGCTTGCGGATCGCGTTCTCGCTGACGCGGGCGAACAGCGCGTCGCGCATCTGGTTGAAGGCGTTCAGCAGGATGCGGCCGACGCCATAGGCGACCACCAGCATGATCGGCACGGTGATGACTAGCGCCAGCCCGCCCTTGTCGCCCGCCGCATTGGCCGGCGAGACGAGCGCATCCGTCGCCCATTTGTAGAGGAACGGAATGCAGACGGTGAGAACCTTGGCGAGAACCAGGATGACGAGCGCGCCGGCGACCCGGATCTTCAGGTCGTTGCGGTCCTTCGGCCAGATATAGGGCCAGAGGCTGACGATCGTCGAGAACGCCGTCGCGTCCTTCTCTTCATCCGGCGTGCCCTTGCCGGGCCCCGGTACGGCGCTGTTGGTCGCGCTCATTGGCGTACTCCAGATTTTCGCGCTGCCCGCCGCGCCTCGGCGCAAACGGAAAATCCGCGTCGCGGGTTTGCCCGGACACGGATCATGGAGCGCGCCAGGGCGCGCTCCCGGTCATGTGGGTATCGTGGCTCAGTTAGTCCAGTTCGCGTCGCCCGCCGGCAGCACGAAGGTCTGGCCGGGATAGATCAGGTGCGGATTGCGGATCTGGTCGTTGTTCGCTTCGTAAATCGTCGAATAGCGGATGCCGCGGCCGTAGAGACGACGCGAGATGGTCCAGAGATTGTCACCGCGACGGATGATGACGTTGTGCGGCGCCGGCACATGGCCATCCGCGCTGGCGCCACCGGCGCCGCCGCCGGCGACGACCGGCGCGAGCATCGCCACGTCCTCGGTCCGCTCGAACGGCACCTCGGCGCGGCCGACCACCTTGCCGGAGCCATTGGTCTCGACTTGGTCGGCGCGGACGACGCGGCGACCCGGCTCGACCGAGCGCTTCGTCTCGAGCAGCCAGCGGCCGTTCTCTTCCGGCTTCGCCTCGCCCACCAGCTTGTCGTCCATGTAGACGCGCACCGGCGCCTTGGACTTGGCCGAGCCGGCGACGAACAGCTTGCCGTCCTCGACCTCGACCGCGTCGACCGAGACGTCCGGCTTCGCGCCGGAAGCCGCATCGGCGGTCTTGGTGGCGTCGCCCGCCTTGGCAGGCTCATCCGTCTTGGCAGTCTGGGTACCCGTCTCGGCGGGAGCGCCTGCCGTTTCCGGCTTCGCCACGCGGTCCGTATCGGCGAGCGTATCCGCCTGGGCCGGCGTCTCGTTCTTGGCAGTGGTATCGGCCGGGGCTTCGGCCTTGGCCACGGCCTCGGGCGCATTCGCCTGCGTGCTCGGCGCAGCGCCTTCCGGCGCGGCCTGCGTCGAGGCGGCGGTATCGGAAGAATTGGCAGACGGCGCAGCCGCCTCGCCGGCCGGCTTGGCTTCAGCCGGGGCGTTCTCAGCCTTCGGCTCCGGCGTCGCCGCCGACGCGACCTTCTGCTCGCCGGCGCCTTCGGGCTTCTGCAGCACCTTGCTCGCCGTCTCCGGCGTATTCAGCACGACGAGCGCCTCGCCCTTGCCGGGCTCCTGCACCTGCACGGCGACGCTCTGCTCGGACAGGGTCTCGACCTTCTTGTCCGGCGAAGTCGTGCGGATCGACAGATCATGCGTTCCGGCCGCCAGCGGCTTCTCGACCGCGACAGCCCACTCACCGCGCTCGTTCGCCTCGGCGGTGGCGATCGTCGACTGGCCATCCAGCAGCTCGACCTTGGATTTCGGCGCGGCGAGACCGGCGACGACGGTCTCGCCCGACGGCTCGACGCGGACAATGTCGAAGCTCGGGGCGGAGCCTTCGGCGGGAATGGCAGCCTGTTCGGCCTCGGGCTTCGCGGACGCGGCGCTCTCGGCGGCCTGCGTCGCTTCCGGCTTTGCATCCGGGGCCTTGGCGTCGGCGGCGGGCGACGAGCCGGTTGCAGCCGAAGTCGCGTCCGGCGCGGTTCCCTTTTCGGCGGCAGGCTTGGCGACCAGGCCGTAATAGCCCCCGACCAGAATGGCGGCGATCGCCACTACGCCGGCAACGCGACCGGATGTCTTCGGCCCGGGAGGTGTCTGCTCAGCCATCGATGCTCAAACCTGTCGCTCAAAACGGAACGGCTTTTCCGATTCCGCGCCCGGCGGGCTCATGTCCCCTGCCGGACCGCTGATTCCTCGGCGTTTTCCGGCTTATTCTCTGCCTTGTTATACCCGCTTTCAAGGGCGCGACAAGGCAGCGAAACCGCAGTTTCCATGGCGCTGTCGCGCAACCGCCATCGGCTTGACGCCCGTCCGCCCGGATGCGAGGAAGTCTCTATGACCCAGCTTTCCTCGATTTGCGTCTACTGCGGTTCGTCCGCGGGCGACGCCCCCATCTATGCGAGTTCCGCCGAACATCTCGGCAAGGCGATGGGAGAGGCCGGCATCGGCCTCGTCTATGGAGGCGGCGCCATCGGCCTGATGGGCATCACCGCGCGCTCCGTCATGCAGGCCGGCGGCCATGTCACCGGCATCATCCCGCAGTTCCTGAAGGAACGCGAGGTCATGCTCGACACCGCGCACGAGCTGGTCGTCACCAACGACATGCACGAGCGCAAGCGGCTGATGTTCGAGCGCTCCGATGCGTTCGTGGCCCTGCCCGGCGGCATCGGCACGCTTGAGGAACTGGTCGAGATGATGACCTGGGCCCAGCTCGGGCGGCATCGCAAGCCGGTGCTGATCGCCAACATCAACGGCTTCTGGGATCCGCTGATCGCGCTTCTGCGGCACATGTCCGACGCGGGCTTCATCCGCAGCGGCTTCGAGGTCAACTACATCGTCGCCGACAGCGCCGAAGACATCCTGCCGAAGCTCAAGGCGGCGATCGCCAAAGCCGCCACCCGCGAGCCGGCCGTCGAACCGATGCCGATCGCCGATCTCTAGGCGATCCGCCGGCGACCCCGCCCGACCCGACCGGTTCAAACGCCGATCGTTGAAGGCGTAGATCCGGGCTGCGCGGCCGCTTCCGAATTCGCCTCGATCGCGCCGGTAAGGAAGTCGACGAGCGCGAAGGGGGCACGGTCGCCGAGGCAGATCTCCAGGATCTGGTGCGCATCCGCCGCCTCCGCCTCGCTGCGGGGGAACATCGCCGCTTCATAGGCCGCGAGAGCCGCCTCGACGTCATCGGGGTGCGCGGCGATCGCCTCGGCCAGCTCGGCGCCATCGAGCATCGCCAGATTGGCGCCCTCGCCGGCCGGCGGCGCCAGGTGCGCGGCATCGCCGACGAGCGTCACGCCGGGCACGCGCTGCCACCGATGCCCGACGGGCAGCGCATGGAGCCTGCGCAGGACCGGCGTGGTCTCGCCATCCGTGATCAGCGCGGTAAGCGCCGGCGCCCACCCGTCGAACTCGGCCGCGATCGTCGCCTTCGCGTTGCTGACGTCGCTGAAGTCGATGCCGGAGAACCACGCCTCGAGCCGGTTGAGCGCAACATAGGCGTGCAAGGTGCCGTCCGGCTCGCGATGGGCGAAGATCCCCTTTCCCGGAGCGAGCGCGAACAGCGCGCCGCCGCCGACCGCCTCGGCAGAAGCCGCGTGCTTCTCGTCGGCGTCGTGGAGGTAGGTCTCGATGAATGTCGTGCCGATATAGTCGGGCTGGATGGCCGTGAGCCGCGGCCGGACCTTCGACCAGGCGCCGTCCGCCCCGACGAGGAGCCCGGTACGGACGCTGGATCCATCCGCGAACGACAGTTCGTGCTCGCCGCCGCCGAGCGCCGTGACGCCCGCGAGCTTCTTGCCCCAGCGGATCGTCCCGGTGGGCAGCGACTCGAGGAGGATCCGCCGCAACTCGCCGCGAAGCACCTCGGGACGTCCACCTGTGCCGTCATCGGGCTGGTCGAGCAGCACGTTCCCGTGTTGATCCAGGACGCGCGACGCCTCGCCGCCGGGATGGATCAGGGCTTGAAACGCCTCGAACAGGCCGGCAGCCTTGAGCGCGCGCTGCCCGTCGGCTTCGTGGATGTCGAGCATCCCTCCCTGGGTGCGGGCATCCGCCGAAGGCTCGGCCTCATAGATCGTCGCCGGGATGCCGTGCACGTGGAGCACGCGTGCCAGCGTGAGGCCGCCGAGGCCCGCGCCGACGATCGCTATGGATTTCGCCATCTTGTTTCCCTTCACGCGGTGAATGGAACGTCGTTCCAGTTGGATTTGTTTTGGAACGGCGTTCCATTCATGTCAAGATGCGGGGATGACGACCAAGCCCCAACGGACAGAACGACGCGCCGACGCGCTCTCGAAGGAACGGATTGTCGAAGCGGCGATCGAGATCCTCGATGCCGACGGCGAGAGCGCCCTGACCTTCCGCGCGCTCACAACCCGCCTTTCCACCGGAAGCGGGGCGATCTACTGGCACGTCGCCGACAAGAACGAGTTGCTCGCCGCGACCACCAATGACGTCATCGACCGGGTCATGGCCCGGGTGGTCAGCGATGGGGAGCCTCGCGAGGCGATCCGCGCCATTGCCCTCGGGGTGTTCGACGCGATCGACGCCCACCCCTGGGTGGGCGCGCAGCTTTTCCGCGAACCGTGGCAGTCGGCCATGCTGCGGATCTTCGAAGGGATCGGCGGCGGGCTCCAGGCGCTCGGCGTCCCCGAGCGAGAGCAGTTCGACGCCGCGTCCGCCCTGCTGAACTATGTGCTCGGCGTCGCCGGGCAGAACGCCGCGAACGCCCGCCTCGCGCGTGATACCGATCGAACGGACCGCGAGGCGTTCCTCGGAGACGTCGCCGCCCGGTGGAGCGAACTCGACCCGGCCGAATATCCGTTCCTGCGCCAGGTGGCGACGCAATTGCGCGAACATGACGACCGCGAGCAGTTCCTCGCCGGTGTCGACCTCATCCTGGCCGGCATCGCAGCCGCCCGCTAGGCGCTCGCCGGGATACGTGCAGGGTACATCTCCGCGAGACCCGCCCGCGGAGATGCGTGAACAAGAGACGATGCCGGCTCAGCCGTGCGCCGGCTTCGCCCCGGATTTCACCAGCTTGTAGATGATCGAATCGAGCAGCGCCTCGAACGAGGCATCGACGACGTTTTCCGAGACGCCGATGGTCAGCCAGCTGTCGCCGGTGGCGTCGCGCGTCTCGATCAGGACGCGGGTCACGGCTTCCGTGCCGCCGTTCAGGATACGGACCTTGTAGTCGATCAGCTCGAGATCGGAGATCGCTTCCTGATAGACGCCGAGATCCTTGCGGAGCGCCCGGTCGAGCGCGTTGACCGGGCCGTTGCCCTCCTCGACCGTCAGCAGCCGCTCACCGCCGACGATCAGCTTCACCACGGCCTCGGAGACCGAGATCTGCTTGCCGACCGCGTTGAAGCGGCGCTCGACGGTGACGTGGAAGCTCTCGACGGCGAAGAATTCCGGCACATGGCCGAGGGTGCGGCGCGCCAGAAGCTCGAACGAGGCGTCGGCGCCTTCATAGGAATAGCCGACCGCCTCGCGCTCCTTGACCTCGGAGAGCAGCGCATCGAGCCGGCGGTCGCCCTTGTCGACCGTGATGCCGAGGCGCGACAGCTCCGCGAGCAGGTTCGAGCGCCCGGCCTGGTCGGAGACCAGCACGCGGCGATGATTGCCGACCGCTTCCGGCTTCACATGCTCGTAGGTGCTCGGATCCTTGACGATGGCCGAGGCGTGGATGCCGGCCTTGGTCGCGAAAGCCGAGGCGCCGACATAGGGCGCCTGCCGGTTCGGAGCGCGGTTGACGATCTCGTCGAAGCGGTGCGAAAGCGCGGTCAGCCCCTTCAGGGCCTCCTGCGAGACGCCGATCTCGAACCGGTCGGCATAGGCCGGCTTCAGCATCAGGGTCGGGATGATCGAGGTCAGGTTGGCGTTGCCGCAGCGCTCGCCGATGCCGTTCAGCGTACCCTGGATCTGGCGCGCGCCGCCCCGGATCGCCGCCAGCGAATTGGCGACCGCCTGCTCGGTGTCGTTATGGGCATGGACGCCGAGATGATCGCCGGGGATCACCTTGGCAACCTCGCGGACGATCGCCTCGACTTCCTCCGGCAGCGTGCCGCCATTGGTTTCGCAGAGCACGACCCAGCGTGCGCCGGCCTCATACGCCGTGCGGGCGCAGGCGAGCGCATAGGTCGGGTTCGCCTTGTAGCCGTCGAAGAAGTGCTCGCAATCGACGAGCGCCTCCTTGCCGGCCGCTACGGCCGCCTCGACCGACTGGCGGATGCCCTCGAGGTTCTCTTCCTCGGTGGCGCTGAGCGCGACCTTGACCTGGTAGTCCCAGCTCTTGGCGACGAAGCAGATCGCGTCCGAGGCCGCGGCGAGCAGCGTGTTGATGCCGGGATCGTTGGAGAGGCTGACCCCTGCCCGCTTCGTCATGCCGAAGGCGGTGAACTTCGCCCGGCTGGTCCGCTTCTCGGTGAAGAAGCGCGTATCGGTCGGATTGGCGCCGGGATAGCCGCCCTCGACATAGTCGACGCCGAGTTGATCGAGCATATCGGCGATCAGGACCTTGTCCTCGACCGAGAAGTCGACGCCGTTCGTCTGCGCGCCGTCGCGCAGCGTCGTGTCAAAAAGATAGAGGCGCTCTTTTGTCATTCGGAGCCTTCTTCCGGCGTCGTCTTCACGTCCCACGTCGTCCAGAACTCACCCGTCGCCTCGTCCTTGCCGTCGATGATGACCAGGCCCATGGCGTCAAGCTGCTTGCGGATGGTGTCGGCCTTGGCGAAGTCCTTGACCTCCCGCGCCGCGATACGGTCGGCGATCAGCTGTTCGATCAGGGCTTCGTCGAGCGGAATGTTGGTCATGGTGATGTCTTTCTGTTGGGCGGCGCGGGGTTATCGCGCGCAGGATTGCAGGTCGGGGCTCTTCGTCATTGCGGGAATGACGGCGGAGCGTGGAGTGCGGTCGCAAATAGCGCGAGGAGCCAAGGCTGCATCGGCGCCGACACCCTCGGCCGTGATCCCGGCGAAGGCCGGGATCCATTCAGCCGAAGTCATGGGCGTTGAAGCCACTACCTTGCCAACCTCGACGAACCCGGCGGCATGGATCCCTGCTTTCGCAGGGATGACGGCGAGCGTGGTGCGGGCGTCGGAGCCAACCGCCACGGCGTTGAAAAAGGCAGAGGTGACGACCGCCCTCATCGCTTCACTTCCCAGGTCGTGACGATCTCGCCGGTCGCCGGGTCCTTGGCGTCCTTCAATGCGATGCCGAGGCCGTCGAGTTCGGCGCGGATGCGGTCGGCCTCAGCGAAATTCTTGGCGCGGCGGGCTTCGAGGCGGGCTGCGATGTATAGGGCAATCTCGGCCTCGCCGGGACCATCTTGGATCTCGACGCCATAGCCATAGATCTCGTCCGACGCCTCGCCGGCCCAGAGGCCGAGGAAGCGCATCGAGCGCGACAGCTTGGTTGCAGCCTCCCGATCACCCTTCTGCCGCGCCCAGCCGGCCATCAGCGCCTTGGCCTCGGAGAAGTTGAGATCGTCGGCGAGCACCGCGACCAGTTCGGCCGGCGGCTCGTCGCTCTCGTCCAGTCCCGCGACGAGGTCGATCCAGTCGGCGAGCTGCTTGCGCGCCTCGACCAGCCGCTCGGCGGTGAAGTCGATCGGCTGGCGGTAGTGCGTCGTCAGCATGGCGAAGCGCAGCACGCGGCCATGCCAGATGTTCGCGCCGAAATCGCCCGTCTCCAGCAGCTCGCGGATGGTGACGAAGTTGCCGAGGCTCTTCGACATCTTCTCGCCTTCGACCTGCAGGAAGCCGTTGTGCATCCAGATATTGGCCATGCGCGGCGCGTCGAAGGCGCAGCAGGACTGCGCGATCTCGTTCTCGTGGTGCGGGAAGACGAGGTCGATGCCGCCGCCATGGATATCAAAGGTGTTCTTCTGCGGATCGTCGCAGGAAAGCCCGCCGCCGAACGGCTCCAGCAGCTTCGCCATCGACATGGCCGAGCATTCGATGTGCCAGCCCGGACGGCCGCGACCCTCGATACCGGCCGGCGACGGCCAGCCGGGCTCGTTCTCGGCAGACGGCTTCCAGAGCACGAAATCCATCGGCTCTTTCTTGTAAGGGGCGACGTCGACGCGGGCGCCGGCCAGCATCTCGTCGAGCGAGCGCCGCGCCAGCGCGCCATAGCGCGGCAGCTCGCCGTTCAGCTGGTCCATGGCCGAGGGCGAGAACAGCACGTGCCCCTCCGCGACATAGGCGACGCCGCGCTCGACCAGGCGCTCGATCATCGCCTTCATGCCGTCGATATGCTCGGTGGCGCGCGGCTGCTCGGTCGGCGGCAGGCAGCCGAGCGCCGCCACATCCGCCTGGAACTGCGCGTCGGTCTTCTCCGTGACGAGGCGGATCGCTTCGTTCAGCGGCAGGTCGGGATAATCGACCGCGGCGCGCGCGTTGATCTTGTCGTCGACGTCCGTGATGTTGCGGACATAGGTGACGTGGTCCGGCCCATAGACATGGCGCAGCAACCGGAACAGCACGTCGAAGACGATGACCGGGCGCGCATTGCCGATATGGGCGAAGTCATAGACGGTCGGCCCGCAGACATACATGCGAACATGCGGCTTGCCGGTCGCGGGGTCACGGAAGAGCGGGTTCAGCTCGTCCTTGTCCTTCGTCAGCGTATTGTAGAGGCGCAGCGTCATTGAACGATCCCGATGAACACAAGCCCGCCGGCCGGGGCGTTCGTCTCTATCGGAATGGAACAGAGGAACGGCCTCAGCCAGCGCGCGCTAGCCGGTAATAATCCCGCAGCAGATAATGCCGTTGAAACGCGGAAAAGCCGTCATGCCAGCGTGATGACGGAATTCGGACGGAGCGTCAAGGCGCTCGGCGCCGAACCGGCGCTGAAGAGGGCGGCAACGGGCGGAAAATGCGCGCGGATGCCTCCGCAAGGACCCGGTCGGGAACATCCGGCACGGCGCCAAGATTGAATTAAGGCAATCCACAATCCTGCCGTCAACGTCACCAAAACCCTAAGATCTCGACGATTTTAATCAAATCGCAAGAATTCCGAACGATATCTGAACGTGAGTTTCAGGTCGGGTTCAGCTCTGGGGGCGCAGGATCCGACCATCGATTAGGGCCTTTTGGAGTACCGCGTCATGGCCACTCGTTCGTTCTTCGCCGTCACCCTCTTCGCCACGCTCATCGGCATCGGCCTCGCCGAGATGGTGCAGCGCCCGGCGCATTCCGACCTCCGCGACCCGCGCACGTCGGCGATCAGCATGTGCATGGCCAAGGGCATTGCCTGCGGCGGCACCGTGACCCGCACGGGTTTCTCCGCTTTCTGACCTTCACTGGCTCGCCTCGCCAGCCCTGATCGGCTACGACGGATCGCGGCAGCAAGGATGCCGTCTAATCCGTATCGTTCGCAGGCAGGACTATGACTGAAAAAAGCCCGGTGGGCGCCGATCTCGACGAGAGCGCGCTCTTCTATCACCGCTTCCCGCAGCCGGGTAAGCTTGAGATCCGGGCGACAAAGCCGCTTGGCAATCAGCGCGATCTGGCGCTCGCCTATTCGCCCGGCGTCGCCGCGCCCTGCCTCGCCATCGAGGCGGATCCCGCCAAGGCCTTCGACTACACCGCGCGCGGCAATCTGGTCGCCGTGATCTCGAACGGCACCGCCGTGCTCGGCCTCGGCGCGATCGGTGCCCTCGCCTCGAAGCCGGTGATGGAAGGCAAGGCCGTCCTCTTCAAGAAATTCGCCGGCATCGACGTCTTCGACATCGAGGTCGAAGAGCGTGACATCGACCGGTTCGTCGACGTCGTCGCCGCGCTGGAGCCGACCTTCGGCGGCATCAACCTCGAAGACATCAAGGCGCCGGAATGCTTCGAGATCGAGCGCAAGCTGCGCGCCCGCATGCAGATCCCGGTCTTCCATGACGACCAGCATGGCACGGCGATCATCGTCGGCGCCGCCGTCATCAACGGCCTGAAGCTGAAGGCGAAGCCGATCGCGGAAGCAAAGATCGTCTGCTCGGGCGCCGGAGCCGCCGCGCTCGCCTGCCTCAACCAGATGGTCGCTCTCGGCGCCAAGCGCGAGAACATCTGGGTCGCCGATATCGAGGGCGTCGTCTATGAGGGCCGCGAGGCGCTGATGGACCAGTGGAAGTCCGTCTTCGCCCAGAAGACCGACAAGCGCACGCTCGCCGAGATCATCGACGGCGCCGACGTCTTCCTCGGCCTGTCGGCCGCCGGCGTGCTGAAGCCGGACATGGTCGCCCGCATGGCCGAGCGGCCGCTGATCCTGGCGCTGGCGAACCCGAAGCCGGAGATCATGCCGGACGAGGCGCGCGCCGTGCGCCCGGACGTCACCATCTGCACCGGCCGATCGGATTTCCCCAATCAGGTCAACAACGTCCTCTGCTTTCCTCATATCTTCCGCGGCGCCCTCGATGTCGGAGCCACGACGATCAATGAGGAAATGAAGCAGGCGGCGGTGAACGCGATCGCCGCGCTCGCGCAGGAAGAGCCGTCCGACGTCGTCGCGCAGGCCTATGGCGGCGTGCAGCTCTCGTTCGGACCGGACTACCTGATCCCCTCGCCCTTCGATCAGCGCCTGATCCTCCGGATCGCGCCGGCGGTGGCAAAGGCAGCCATGGAGACCGGCGTCGCCACCCGGCCGATCACCGATTTCGACGCCTATATGGACCGGCTGACCCGCTTCGTCTTCAAGTCCGGCCTGCTGATGAAGCCGATGGTCGCGGCGGCGAAGACCGACGTGAAGCGCGTCATCTACGCCGACGGCGAAGACGAGCGCGTGCTGCGCGCCGCCCAGGTGGCGCTCGAGGACGGGCTGGCGCAGCCGATCCTGATCGGCCGCCCCTCGGTGATCGAGACCCGCGTCAAGCGCTTCGGCCTGCGCTTCAAGCCGGGCACGGATTGCGAGATCATCAATCCCGAGGACGACAAGCGCTATCGCGACTATGTCGAGCTTTATCTCGAGAAGATGGGCCGCCGCGGCATCACGCCGGAAGCGGCGCGCACCATCGTCCGCACCAACACGACGGTCATCGGCGCGCTGGCGCTGATCCGCAACGACGCCGACGCCCTGCTCTGCGGCCTGGAAGGCCAGTTCCGCACCAATTTCCGCGTCATCCGCGACGTCATAGGGCTGCGCGCCGAGAGCCATTCCTATTCGGCCATGAGCCTCCTGATCAGCTCCGGCGCGACGACGTTCCTGACCGACACCTATGTCAACGAGAACCCGACGGCCGAGGAAATCGCGGAAGTGACCCGGCTCGCCGCCGACCACATCCGCCGCTTCGGCATCACGCCGAAGGCGGCGCTGCTGTCGCATTCGAATTTCGGTTCGCGCGACAATGTCTCGAGCGCCAAGATGCGCCGGGCGACGGAAATCCTCTGGGAAACGGCCCCCGACCTCGAGGTCGACGGCGAGATGCATGGCGACTCGGCGCTGTCCGAGACGCTGCGCGCCCGCGTCATGCCGAAGTCCAAGCTGACGGGCGAAGCGAACCTGCTGGTGTTCCCGAACCTCGACGCCGCCAACATCACGATGAACGTCGTCAAGGTGATGACCGACGCGCTGCATGTCGGCCCGATCCTGCTCGGCGCCGCCAAGCCGGCGCACATCCTGACGCCGTCGGTGACCTCGCGCGGCATCGTCAACATGACGGCGCTGGCCGCCGTCGAGGCGCAGAGCGCCTGAGCTGCACGCGGGCATTGTTCCGCATCGTAAAGAGCCTGTAGAAGAAATGGCCGGTCCCGGTTCGGGGCCGGCCATTTTCATGCCGCGAGCAGCCCACCCATGACGAGCCCCGCCGAAGAGACCGTCCACCTCTACCTGAGCGACATGCACAACATGTTCCAGACGCCGGAGGTGGATCCGTTCCTCGGCGAGAACATCGAGGCATCCGGCATCGATCAGCTGATCGACACGATGAATGCGCGCCACGGCGGCCAGAAGCCCGTCTCGGCCATCGCCATCCACCTGCCGGAAGCGCAAATCACGCCGGAGCTTCCGACCCGGATGAGCACCGCCATCACCAATTACTGCAACGCGCAGATCCGGCTCGCGGCGCAAAAGAAGCGCGAGACCTGGCTCGAGGGACGCAAGGCGCTGCGCATCGGCCTGGTGTTCTGGGCGATCTGCCTGGCGCTGTCGCTGCTGTTCGAGGAGGTGATCTTCACCCGCCACGCCATGGGCCGCCTGTTCGGCGAGGGCTTCATCATCGCCGGCTGGGTCGGCCTCTGGCGCCCGGCCGAACTGCTCCTCTACGACTGGCGCCCCTATTCGCGCGAGATCCGCCGCTACGAGGAGATCCAGCGCATGAAGGTCGTCCTCGTCCCGCGCGAAGCCGGCGGCACGCAGCTCGCCATCCCGATCTGAAACGCAGGCGCTGACGGGCTCGCACTGCCCTTCACCTCTCCCTAAGGAAACCGTTGCGCAACGCCGCCTTCATCGCGCTGATCGGATCTTGCCACGCTCCGCCGTCATCCCGGCGAAGGCCGGGATCCAGACACACAGGCTTGTGGCCGATAGGCTGAGCCAAAGCTTTCCTGGTCGGTGTTTATGGGCCCCGGCCTCCGCCGGGGCGACGGTGCCCTGCCCCATAGGCTGTGGGCTGCATGGCGATCCTTGGGTGTTGCGCGAAGGTCTCCTCAGGGAGAGGTGAAGGGAAGACATTTCCGCCCCCCCGCTCTATCTGGTTCCAGAGCGCGTGCTCGCCACCGCGCCTGGATCAGGAGCGAACCATGAGCACATCCGACCAAGATCGGCCCTCGCAGGGCAAGCTCTCGCATGACAGGCCCCTGCTGGACGAGGACGGCATCGACCGCCGCGGCTTCCTCCGATGCATGAACTGGGCAGGAACCGGAATTCTCTGGGGCCTGGCCGGGGGGCTGCCGCTCGGGATCGGCCTCGACAAGGCCCTGGCGGCCGAGGCGACGGCGCCGCAGCCCTTCACCTTCCTGCAGATCAGCGACAGCCATGTCGGCTTCGACAAGCCCGCCAATCCGAACGCCCTGGCGACGCTGCAGGAGGCGATCGACCGGATCAAGGCGCTGCCCGTCAAGCCGGCCTTCATGATCCATACCGGCGACATCAGCCACCTCTCCAAGGCGTCGGAATTCGACGATGCAGACAAGCTGATCGCCGAGACCGGACTGCGCGTCTTCTACGTGCCGGGCGAACACGACCTCCTCGACGAGGGCCAGGGCAAGGCCTATCTCGATCGCTACGGCAAGGGGTCGAAGGGCACCGGCTGGTACAGCTTCGATCAGGAAGGGGTGCACTTCGTCGGCCTCGTCAACGTCGCGGGCCTCGCCGCCGGCGGCCTCGGCAAGCTCGGCCCCGACCAGCTCGCCTGGCTGAAAAACGACCTCGGCGCCGTGTCCGCCTCGACGCCCGTCGTCGTCTTCGCCCATATCCCGCTCTGGAGCATCTATCCGGAATGGGGCTGGGGCACCGACGATGGCGCGGAAGCGCTCTCCAACCTGAAGCGCTTCGGCTCGGTGACCATCCTGAACGGCCACATTCACCAGGTGATGCAGAAGGTCGAGGGCAACGTCACCTTCCACACGGCGCGCTCGACGGCCTTCCCGCAGCCGGCTCCCGGCAAGGCGCCTGCGCCGGGCCCGATGAAAGTGCCGGCCGGCGACCTCCGGAAATATCTCGGCGTCGCGACGGTCGATTTCGTCCGCGGCTCGCAGCCGCTGGCGATCGTCGACCGCCCGCTCGCCGGCTGAGCGAACAGGGAGCGCTTCATCATGTGCGCATGGATTCGCCAATCCTCGTCGGTCCCGGTCGCGCGCCGCGCCGGGCGCCGGTTCTCCGCGCCCCGGCAGCTGCTCGTCGCGGGACTGCTCGCGCTGCCGCTATGGCTGATCGCCGCGTCGAGCGCCTCCGCCGCCGGTGCGGCGGCGACGATCCAGATCGAGAACTTCACCTTCACGCCGGCTGAGCTGTCGGTCGAACCCGGCACGACGGTGACCTGGGTCAACCATGACGACATCCCGCATCTGGTCGCCGCCACCGACAAGGGCTTCCGGTCGCCGCCGCTCGATACCGACGACCATTTCTCCTTCACCTTCACCAAGCCGGGAAAGTTCGACTATTTCTGCGCGCTGCATCCGCGCATGACGGGAACGGTCGTCGTGACCAAGCCCAAATAGCCCGACTGCGGCGGCCGGCAGCTCGGCCTGACACAGGGTTAAGGATCACCCGGCCGCCCCGCAGGCTCTGGCATTCCGCCAAAAGCGAAACTCCAGACACAAAAAAGCCCGGCGGGAAGCCGGGCTCTTCGATTTCAGATCTGCGCTGAACGCTCAGACGGCCGCGAGATTCGAGGCCTTGGTCTTGCCGCGATCGCTGACGACGTCGAAGGAAACCTTCTGACCTTCGTTGAGCGAACGCATGCCGGCTGCTTCAAGAGCGGTGACATGCACGAAGACGTCGGGACCACCGGCGTCAGGCGCAATGAAGCCGAAGCCGCGCTGCGAATCGAAGAACTTAACGGTGCCAGTATCGGCCATTTAGAAAACTACCTTAGTCATTCACGCCAGCACCATGCCAGCGCGCCTTCGAGGCGAACATGACCGGGAGCATCGCAACAGCCTTGTAGAGGCGCGGCAACATTCACCGATCAGGTTCGCAAACCCAACCAGAGCATCTGATCGTTTGTCAGGGGATCAGGGAAAAAATGAAACGGAGTACATCCGTCCGCTTCGTTCATGAACGACGGCTGCATCGACAAATGCGCCTATCGAACTCCCGCTCTGTTCGGCTGGGACAAGACATATATAGACGAACCAAACTGAAACTGCAAATTATCAATTAAGTCTTTTTTGGACACGCCGGCGCGCTGCATCGAAATATCGAAACCGATCGGACGATTTATCCATCCATGCGCTCGGAATTATTATGACTCGCCGGCCGATTTTCTGATACGTTTCGGCAATGTCTCATACATTTAAAGTCGGCCAGCGTGTCACCATGGACCGGAGCAAGATCTTCAGCTCCGCTCCGGGCACATACATCATTGTCGCAGCCCTGCCGGAGTCAGGCGGTCGGCTGCAATACCGGATCAAGAGCGAGCTCGAGAAGCACGAGCGCGTCGCCGAGCAGAGCCAGCTGCATCCGATGCTCGAAGAGGTCTGAGGCGCATCGGGCCCTTTGTGCTCGGACGAAGCCGACCTATCGGTGAATTTCCTTTGCCTGCGTAGGTGTGGACGGTTCGGCGAAGGATGGCTAGGCGGCCTTGGTCTGCAAACCGCATTGCCCCGCTGGAGCCTCCTTCGAGGCTTCGCTCACGCGAAGCACCTCAGGATGATGGCGGAGCTGGTCGATCGGTCGCCTGACCATTCTCCCAGGCAGCATTCCCAATACTAGACCATCATCCTGAGGTGCCCGGCAAAGCCGGGCCTCGAAGGAGGGTCCAGGGAACGCCTGATATGGATGGTGGGGCGGCCTTCGTCTGCGAACCGGATTGCCCGTCGACAAACCCGATCTCGCCCCACGATCCGCGCTGCTCCTCACCTCCCCCTCAGGGAGAAGTGAAAGGAAAGCGTCCCCGCATTACGGGCCAGACACTCAGGACCACGGCGCAGCCGGTTCGTCCAGCCTCGAAGCTTCGCTGCCCGAAGGCGGACACTGCCGCCGACATCGCTATTGGATAAAGGAAAATGGTGGGCGGTACTGGGATTGAACCAGTGACCCTTCGCGTGTGAAGCGAATGCTCTCCCGCTGAGCTAACCGCCCATCCGGCCGAAGCGAAGCGCTCCGGGGAAGGTGGCCGGGATATAGAGTGCCGCGACCGATCAAGTCAAGCCGAGGCAAAAAGTTATGCCACGAGATTGTGAATTGCATCGACGGGCGACATCGCCCAAATAGGACGTACCCCTTACGAAATGTACGTTATGCCAAGTGATACCGTCCTCGGTGCAGGCATTGCCTCCGCCGCCCCCACCCCACGCGCCTACCGCATCACCGCCCTCATCGTCGCAAGCGCCCTGTTCATGGAACAGCTCGATTCGACGGTGCTGTCGACCGCGCTGCCGACCATGGCGCGAAGTTTCGGCGTCTCGCCGCTCGACATGAGCGTCGCCCTGACGGGCTACCTGCTCAGCCTGGCGATCTTCATCCCGGCGAGCGGCTGGATCGCCGACCGCTTCGGCGCGCGCAACGTGTTCTGCGCGGCGATCGCCATCTTCATGGCGGGCTCGCTGATGTGCGCGCAGGCGCACAACCTGCCCTTCCTCGTGCTCGCGCGCATGCTGCAGGGGCTCGGCGGCGCCATGATGGTGCCGGTCGGCCGACTGGTCATCCTGAAGACCGTGCCGCGCTCCGATTTCGTCTCGGCCATGGCCTGGGTGATGGTCCCTGCCCTGATCGGCCCGGTGATCGGCCCGATGGTGGGCGGCTTCATCGTCACCTATCTCGACTGGCGCTGGATCTTCTACGTGAACCTGCCGCTCGGCCTGATCGGCATCCTGCTGGCGAGCCGCTACATCGACAATGTCCGCGAGGATATTCGCCGTCCGTTCGACGGGCTGGGCCTGCTTCTCTCCGGCGTCTCGCTCGGCTCGCTGCTGTTCGCCTTCGAGACCGGCGGGCGCGGCGAGGCGCCGCTCGGCACCACGTTGATCCTCATCGCCGTCGGCATCGTTTCCGGCGCGCTCTACCTCCGGCATGCCCGCCGCCACGTCGCCCCGATCCTCGATCTCCGGCTGATGCGGCACAAGACCTTCAGCCTCTCGGTCGTCGCCGGAAGCCTGGCGCGAATCTCGGCCGGCGCGATGCCCTTCCTGCTGCCGATGATGATGCAGCTCGGCTTCGGCATGTCGGCCGTGCACAGCGGCCTCGTGACCTTCATCTCCGCCGCCGGCGCCATGGCGATGAAGGCCTCGGCGACGCCGATCCTGCGCCGCTTCGGCTTCCGCAACACGCTGATCTGGAACAGCGTCGTCGCGAGCTGCTTCCTGGCGAGCTACGCGATGTTCCGGCCCGACTGGCCGCTGCTCGCCATCTATGCGGTGCTTTTGATCGGCGGCTTCTCGCAGTCGCTGCAGTTCACCGCCTACAACACGATCGCCTATGCCGAGGTCGAGCGCGAGGAAATGAGCGCCGCCACCAGCTTCTACACGACGATCCAGCAGATGATGCTGTCGCTGGGCATCTGCGTGTCGGCGACGGTCCTGCATGTCTCCGTCGCCCTCTCCGGCAACGGCGCGCCGACCATGCCGGACTTCTCGGCCGCCTTCCTGACGGTGACGAGCATCTCGCTGCTCGCGGCCTTCGTCTGCGCCCGCCTGCCGCTGAACGCCGGCGACGATCTCGCCGGCCGGCAGGACCTGCCGAAGGCCGACCACTAGGGTCCGTCATCGTTTGCCTAAGTGCTCGCAATGCAGGGGCGCTTTCCTTTCACCTCTCCCCAAGGGAGAGGTCGCGCAACTAGCGCTGATCAAATCTTGCCACGCTCCGCCGTCATCCCGGCGAAGGCCGGGATCCAGAAACACCGGCCTGTGACCGATACACTGGACCAAGCTTTCATGGCCGGTGTTCATGGGCCCCGGCCTCCGCCGGGGCGACGGTGCCTTGCCCTTCGGCCTAGGACCGATGGCGACCTGCGGTGTTCTGCAAAGATCTCCTCAGGGAGAAGTGAAGGACGACGCGCATCGAAGATCGGGCTCGCGCCTCCGTCCCACCGCCCTGCGGCGCGACCTGCGACAGTCTCGTCAAACAGGGGATATTGCACGAACGGAGATGCACGATAGAGTGTGCCGGTCTACGATCCAAAGCGCTTTGGACGAATGCCGGTCACCGACGTGTCGCATTCGTTCGGCAATCAACACACCTCACACCCGTGCCGCGCGGGACAGGATTTTGCGGTCAGGTAACGTCTAGGGAGACCATGGTCATGACGATCCGCGTTGTTGTCTGGGGCGAAAACGTCCACGAGCAGGAGAATGAAGTTGTCCGGAAGATCTATCCGGAAGGCATGCACACCACGATCGCCAAAGGTCTCTCGGAAGATCCCGTCCTGAAGGTAACCACTGCGACGCTGCAGGAGGCCGAGCACGGCCTGACCGAAGAGCGCCTGGCCGAGACCGACGTGCTGTTCTGGTGGGGCCACAAGGCGCATGGCGAGGTCTCCGACGCCGTGGTCGAGCGGGTCGCCAAGCGCGTCTGGGAAGGCATGGGCCTGATCGTCCTGCACTCCGGCCACTTCTCGAAGATCTTCAAGCGCCTGATGGGCACCCCCTGCTCGCTGAAGTGGCGCGAGGCCGGCGAGCTCGAACGCGTCTGGGTGATCAACCGCAACCACCAGATCGCCCAGGGTCTCTCGGACTATTTCGAGATCGAGCAGACCGAGATGTATGGCGAGCCCTTCACGGTTCCGGAGCCGCAGGAGACGGTCTTCGTCACCTGGTACGAAGGCGGCGAAGTGTTCCGCTCGGGCCTGACCTGGCAGCGCGGCGGCGGCAAGATCTTCTATTTCTCGCCCGGCCACGAGACGTATCCGATCTACTACAACACGGACGTCAAGCAGGTCCTGAAGAACGCCGCCAAGTGGGCCTACAACCCCGCCCCCGCCTGGGCCGGCATCGAGAAGGCCCCGAACACCCCCGCCGACAAGGCGCCGAACGGTCCGCTCACCATCAAGGGCGAGACCCTGCACAAGCGCGGCGAGGAAGGCTTCCGCTAGTCGCCTGACGATCGACGCCCAGTCCTGGGCGTCCCGAACCCTCGAGGCCCCGGCCTTCGAGGGTTCGGCGTTTCAAGTCGAGGTTTCGCGGGCGGGCCCGCGGAGCCCCGCTTCCTCTCCCCCCGCCTCTTCTCTCTTCCGGGATCCGCTCCCGCCAGCCGCCCCTCCATCCAGCCAAGAGCTTCAACATGGTCAAGCTTCTCATCCTCGGGACCGGCAACATGGCCAATAGCCATGCGACCGCCTTCAAGGCCGTTCCCGGCGTCACCCTCGTCGCCGCCGTCGAAATCGACCCGGCCCGCCGCGCCGCCTTCGGCAAGGAGCACGGCATCGCCAACCTGTTCGGCAGCCTCGAGGAGGCGATCGCCTGGGGCCAGTTCGACGCTGCCGCCAACGTCACGCCCGACGCCGTGCACTACGACACGACGATGAAGCTGCTCGCCGCCGGCAAGCATGTCTTCTGCGAGAAGCCGCTGGCGACCGACTATGCGCACGCCATCGAAATGGCCGAGGCCGCCGAGGCCAAGGGCGTCATCAACATGGTCAACCTGACCTACCGCAACTCGCCCGCGCTGCAGAAGGCGCGCGAGCTGGTAGCGGCGGGCAAGATCGGCAAAATCCGCCACGTCGAGGCCTCCTATCTGCAGAGCTGGCTGGTCGGCAAGCAGTGGGGCGACTGGCGCACGGAATCGCGCTGGCTCTGGCGCCTGTCGGAAGAGCACGGCTCGAAGGGCGTGCTCGGCGACGTCGGCGTCCATATCGTCGACTTCGCCTCGTTCGGCGCCGATAGCGACATCAGCACGGTCGAGAGCCGCCTGAAGACCTTCCACAAGGCCGAAGGCGACCAGATCGGCGAATACAAGCTCGACGCCAATGATTCGGTGATCATGATGGCGGAGTTCGCCAATGGCGCGCTCGGCACCATCACGGCGACCCGCTTCGCCACCGGCCACGCCAACGACCTGACGCTGCTGCTGTTCGGCACCGAGGGCGCGCTCGAGGTGAAGACCGACGGCAAGGCCTCGTCGCTCCGGATCTGCACCGGCGCCGATATCGACACCCAGACCTGGAAGCCGGTCGAGTGCCCGCCGGTCGTCACGACCTATGAGCGCTTCGCCAAGGCGGTCCAGACGGGCGTCAACGGCGATCCGAGCTTCCGCCGCGCCGCCGAGATCCAGCGCATCCTCGATCTCTGCTTCGACCAGGACGTCGCGCGCGGCAAGAAGATCGGCTGATAGATCGGCTGATCGCCCGACGCCCCTTTTCGAAAAGTAGCATCGGCCCGGCACGTCCGGGCCGATTGCGTTTGGGCGATGCGTTTACAGACGGCTTCTGTACTGGCACCTGATTTTCATAGGCCGAAGATTCGCCGTTCCTCCGGGATGCGCCCGCGAACCCGATCCCAATGACTTCCTCTCGGAGCGCGTGAGCCGCGCCGGGCTGTTTTATGCCAGTCATCTTAGGGGCCTAACCCTCGTGAAGGACCGGCTCGGCACGGCATTGGAGTTGCGCTCAACCGAGCCTTGTGGAAGGGTCCGGCACGGCTCCGCAGCACAATCTCCAATGAAGAGGTAGTTCATGTTTCGCTCGGTTGGAATCGGTCTCGTATTGGCTTCCGTTGCACTGGCGAGCGGAGCCTCCGCGCAGGCGCAAAGCGGCAAATCTCTGGTCACCACGGACAATTTCGTCCGCGCGGAGACCGACAATTACCTCGCGATGAATGCGAAGGTCGTCGGCGGGCTGGGCAAGTTCCAGCATTCCCGCGAGCCGGCTTCGATCGACAACCAGACCGTCATTCGCATGAACCGCGACACGCTCTATTCGTTCGGGGTGTTTGATCTCGCCGGCGGCCCGGTGACGCTGACCCTGCCGGACTCGGGCGACCGCTACATGTCGATGATGATCGTCGACGAGGACCACTACGTCCCGATCGTCGCTCACGGCAAGGAGACGGTCACGCTGGCGCAGGAATCGTTCGGTACCCGATATGCCTTCGTGGCGGTCCGAACCCTGGTCGACCCCAACGACCCGAAGGATATCGAGGCGGTCCACAAGCTTCAGGATGCGATCACGGTCAGCCAGAAGGACGCCGGAAAGCTCGAGCTGCCGGACTGGGATCAGGACAGCCTCACCGAAATCCGCAACGGGCTGCTCACGCTGGCAAAGTACCAGCCGTCGTTTCACGGCGCCTTCGGAACGCGGGATCAGGTCGATCCCGTCCAGCACCTGATCGGCACGGCCGCGGGCTGGGGCGGCCTTCCCGACAGCGAAGCGAACTACCAGAGCTTCACGCCCGCGAAGAACGACGGCAAGACGGTCTACACCATCAACGTGCCGAAGGACGTGCCGGTGCAGGCCTTCTGGTCGGTCAGCGTCTATAACGAAAAGGGCTTCTTCGAGAAGAACGACCACAACGCCTATTCGATCAACGGCATCACCGCGGCGAAGAATGCGGATGGTTCGGTGACGATCCAGTTCGGCGGCTGCGACGGCAAGATTGCGAACTGCCTGCCGATCGTTGAGGGCTGGAACTATACCGCGCGGCTCTACCGTCCGGAGCAGCCCATCCTCAGCGGCGAATGGACCTTCCCGGCTGCAAATCCCCTCGACTGAGCCTCGGAGCCCTAGCTTTCGACGGGGAGAGCTCTCCCCGTCGAGAACGAGCCGAGGGGAGCATCCAAAGATGCTCTCCTTTGCGCAGGGATATGAGCGGGTCGTCGTCACCAGGGCTTCAGGATGAGCGTTTCAACGAAGTTGGCGACACTGCTTGGGACGGTCGTCCTTGCGATCGCGACGATGCAGCCCGCGCGTGCAGAAGAGGGCGTCGGCGTTCGTCAGATCACGGCGCCATCCGAACAGCGCGGCACAAACCTTGACGTAACGGTCTGGTATCCGGCGCAGCCGGGCGGCGAGTCCGTCACGCTCGGTGACAGCCCGTTGTTCGCGGGCGCCTCCGCCATGCGGGATGCGCCGATCACGGCCGGAAAATACCCGCTCATCCTGCTCTCGCATGGTGCCGGCCTCGCCGGTAATCCGCAGGCCCTGAGCTGGCTTGCAGCGCCCTTGGCCAAACACGGCTTCATCGTCGCGGCCCCCGCCCACCCGGGCAATTCGGGGCCCAACCGGTCCGCTCGTGAAACCATGAAGCTCTGGCTGCGCCCTTCCGATCTCAGCGAAACGCTGAATGCCCTGGAGGGCGCCACCGCCTTTCGGGAGCACCTCATTCCTGGCGACGTCGGCATGCTCGGCCTCTCCATGGGCGGCACGACGGCGTTCGCCATCGCCGGGGCGCGCCTCGATGAAAAGCTCCTCGCCAGCTATTGCGACACGGATCGGCTCAACGCGTCGCTGTGCGGCTGGATTCGGCAATCCGGCGTGGATCTCCACGCCATGGATCTCAAGCCCGCCGGTCGCGACAACCGGGACGAGCGCATCCGCTTCGCCATGGCGATCGACCCCGCCCCTGCAGATGTCTTCGCGTTCGAAAGCTTTGCCGACATTTCGATCCCGATGGAGATCGTCAATCTCGGTCGCCCGGAAAATATTCCCGCGACGGCGCAGGCCTCCGGCATCGCCAGGGCGATTCCGCATGCCGACTACCGGCTGATCGAGGATGCGAGCCATTTCAGCATGTTCGGCGAATGCAAGCCGGACGCCGCGAAGATCCTCGCATCCGAACAAATCGACGAACCGCTTTGCGCCGATGGCGACGGCCGATCCCGCGCCGAGATCCACCGGCAATTGATTGACATGACCACCGCCGCCTTCGATCGCGCCCTGAAGGGCAGCCCATAGATTTGGCCACGGAGCCGGCTATCCTAGCTCCGCCGTCATCCCGGCGAAGGCCGGGATCCATGCACACCGGCCCATGGCAGGAAGAACTGGGCATTCTTGACCCGAATGTTCCTGGCCGGTGTTTATGGGCCCCGGCCTTCGCCGGGGCGACGGAGCTCTACGGCTAGGCCGCGGGCTGCATGGCGACGTTTCGGCGCTCTGTGAAGGTTTCCCCATGGGAGAGGTGAAGGGGCAGCTCGGTTCGAGCCGGCTTGAGCCATCCTGTATCCGCACGACAGCGCCCTGCCCCATCCCCGCTCCCGCTGTTGCCGCGTCGCCACAACCGGCGGAGGTATGCGCGCGTTGAGCCCGCGCGCTCTTGGCACCAGCAAGCAACGCGGTTATAAACGACCCCTCTTCAACTCCGAACGCGGGGGGATTTGCATGGCATCGCTGCATTTGATCGTCGCCCCGGTGGTTCTCGTCGCGGGATCATCCCGCGCCTAGTTCGGACGTTCAGCGGCTTCCTCCCCGGTTCGAAATCGGGATCCTCCGAAGCCCGCCGCCCCGAGACTCCAAGACCTAACCGCGGATCTCCGTGCATCGACCGCACGTCGTCCGCCGCCTCTTCATCTCTTTTTTCAGGACCGGATGGCGTCTTCGGCGCGTCCGGATAGCCATCATGACTCGATTCAGATTTCCCCGCTTCCGCATCCGATGGCGCACCGGCGCCTTCGCCGAGGTTCTCGGATTCACCTTCGCGCATTGGCGCAAGCAGCCCTGGCTGATCGCCGGCCTCGCGGCCGCCATGCTGACGGCGACGATGGCCGACGTGCTGCTGCCGCTTTATGCCGGCCGGCTCGTCGACGCCATCGCCACCGACGGCGGCGACCGCGACGCGGCGCTTTCCGCCGCGCTCTCGGCCTTCGGCGCGCTGATGGCGCTCGGCGTCGGCATGATGGCGCTGCGCCATCTGGCTTTCCTCGGCATCATCCGGCTGACGCTCAACATGATGACGGCGATCGCGGCCGATGCCTTCCACCGGGTGCAGCGCTTCTCCACCAACTGGCACGCCAATTCCTTCGCCGGCTCGACCGTGCGCAAGATCACGCGCGGCATGTGGGCGCTCGACCTTCTGAACGACACGCTGCTGCTGGCACTGCTGCCTTCGCTGGCCATGCTGGTCGGCACGACCATCCTGCTCGGCTCCTACTGGCCGGTGATGGGGCTGATCGTCGCCACCGGCTCGATCCTCTACATCGGCATGACGGTGGCGCTGTCGCTCGGCTATGTCGCGCCGGCGGCGAGCCTCGCCAACCAGTGGGACACCAAGCTCGGCGGCGCGCTCGCCGACGCCGTGTCGTGCAACGCCGTCGTCAAGGCGTTCGGCGCCGAGGATCGCGAGGATGCGCGGCTTTCGCGCGTCGTCGCCAAATGGCGCTCGCGCACGTCCCGCACCTGGATCCGCGGCACCAACAACGGCACGGCGCAGGGCGTCCTGCTGGTGCTGCTGCGCGGCGCGATCATCGGCACTGTGCTGATCCTCTGGTGGCATGGCCAGGCGACGGCCGGCGACGTCACCTTCGTGCTGACCTCCTACTTCCTCCTGCAGGGCTATCTGCGCGACGTCGGCGTGCATATCCGCAACCTGCAGCGCTCGGTGAACGACATGGAGGAGCTCGTCGCTCTGCATGCGCAGCCGCTCGGCATCGAGGACAGGCCCGGCGCCAAGGCGATGCGCATCGGCGCCGGCGAGATCCGCTTCGACGACGTCACCTTCCACTATGCCGGCCATGAAACGCCGCTCTACAAGGACTTCGACGTCACCATCCAAGCGGGCGAGAAGGTCGGACTTGTCGGCCATTCCGGCTCGGGCAAGACGACCTTCGTCAAGCTGATTCAGCGTCTCTATGACGTCACCGACGGCCGCATCGTGATCGACGGGCAGGACATCGCCCATGTCACGCAGTCGTCGCTGCGCGGCGAGATCGCGATCGTGCAGCAGGAGCCGATCCTGTTCCACCGCTCGCTGGCGGAGAACATCGCCTATGCCCGGCCGGGCGCGTCGCTGGCCGAGATCATCGCGGCGGCGAAGCTCGCCAACGCGCATGATTTCATCGAGCGGCTGCCGCAGGGCTACCAGACGCTGGTCGGCGAGCGCGGCGTCAAGCTCTCGGGCGGCGAACGCCAGCGCGTGGCGCTCGCCCGCGCCTTCCTGGCCGACGCGCCGATCCTGATCCTCGACGAGGCGACGTCCAGCCTCGATTCGGAATCGGAGGCGCTGATCCAGGAGGCGATGGAGCGGCTGATGGAAGGGCGCACGGCGATCATCATCGCCCACCGCCTGTCGACGGTGCGGGCGCTCGACCGGCTGTTGGTCTTCGATCGCGGCCGGATCGCCGAGGAGGGGACGCACGAGCAGCTCGTGCGCCTCGACAACGGCATCTACCGCAAGCTGTTCGAGCGGCAGGCGCTGGACCTCGCCAAAGGCCTCGCGGCCGCCTGACGACGAGAATGCGGGCCGGCGGGCACATCGCCGCCGGTTCGCGCCAAGGCTATTCCGACACGACCGGCTGCGCCGCCGGGCCCTCCGGGCGCGTGACGATCCAGAGCGCGCAGGCGAGCATCACGAGCGCGACGAACGCCGCCAGCAGCCAGCTCGGCGCAGCGGAGACGTAAAAGACCACATAGCCGAGCGCGATGCCGCCGCATGCCATCCACTTGGCGCGGCGAGGGATCGCGCCATGCGCCCGCCAGGCGCGCAGTGTGCCGCCGAAGCGCGGATGATCGAGCATCCACGCCTCGAGCCGGGGCGAAGACCGGCCGAACGCCCAGGCGGCCAGAATCAGGAAGATCGTCGTCGGCATGATCGGCAGGAAGGCGCCGATGATGCCGAGCGCGAGGAAGACGAATCCGAGCGCGATGAAGCCTGCCCGCCGGCCAAGATGGAGAGCGGAGCGATAGCGCGCTCCGGCTCGCGGTTCCGGCATGGTGACGCCTCCGGCAGTTGGTTTCGTTCCCCTCCCCGCCTCTTTCGGCGGGAGGGCCTCTGCGCACCGCCGGCAGGCGGCGACGACGAGCCGATGGAATAGAGCCGCCGGCGCCGAGCGCCAAGGAAAACCTCGAACGATCCTCCGATACGGCTGCGCGAACCCGCCGCAGGCCGGCCCTGTTGCGCCGCCCATCTTGCGTCGGACTCGGCGATTAGGACTGCCCTCCGGCGCCCGGTCGTTGTTAAATCGTCCCATCCTGCAACGGGGCGCCAGCCCCTTATGCAACGAGGCATGTCATGACCCGACTGACCGCTAAGGATTTCCACCCCGACCTGCTCGAGCTCTACGACTTCTACGCGCATGGCCGCATCACCAAGCGCGAATTCCTCGACCGCGCCGCGAAATTCGCCGTCGGCGGCGTCACCGCCGCCGGGATCCTCGCCTCGATGAGCCCCAACTACGCCCTCGCCGACCAGGTCTCCAAGACCGATCCCGACATCGTCGCCGAATACATCACCTACCCATCGCCCGACGGCAATGGCGAGGTCCGCGCCTATTACGTCCGTCCGGCCAAGATCGCCGGCAAGCGGCCCGGCGTCGTCGTCGTGCACGAGAACCGGGGCCTAAACCCCTATATCGAGGACGTCGCCCGCCGCGTCGCCAAGGCCGGCTTCATCGCACTCGCGCCGGACGGGCTGACCTCGAAGGGCGGCTATCCCGGCAATGACGAGAAGGGCGTCGAACTGCAGAAGCAGGTCGATCCCGAGAAGCTGATGAACGACTTCTTCGCCGCGGTCGAATTCCTGATGAAGAGCGACGCCACCTCCGGCAAGGTCGGCATTGTCGGCTTCTGCTATGGCGGCGGCGTCGCCAACGCGGCCGCGGTCGCCTTCCCGGAACTCGCCGCCGCCGTGCCCTTCTACGGCCGCCAGCCGCAGGCGGCGGACGTGCCGAAGATCCAGGCGCCGCTGCTCCTCCACTATGCCGAGCTCGACAAGAACATCGACGCCGGCTGGCCCGCCTATGAGGCGGCGCTGAAGGCCAACAACAAGGTCTACGAGGCCTATATCTATCCGGGCGTCAACCACGGCTTCCACAACGACACGACGCCCCGCTACGACCAGGCGGCGGCCGAACTCGCGTGGAAACGGACGATCGACTGGTTCAACAAATACCTGTCGTGAAAGAAGGCCGCCGCCCCGGTCTGGGCGGCGGCCTCACGGCTTCAGAGCAATCGATCCGGGCCTAGTCCCTCGCCCGCGCCAGCTTCGTCCGCGCCGCCGCCTGTTCGGCGGCGCCGAGCTGGGTCGGACCGAGCTTGAAGGTGATCTTGTCCAGCTTGCCGGTGAAGGCGAAGGGCAGCTGGTAGTCGCTGTCCTCGACGCCGCTGCGGGTGTCGACGCCGACGTCGAAGGTCTCGTCGATCGTCATCAGGAACGGCGTGGTGTGCGGAACCGTCTGCCGGGCAACCTCCTGGTCGTCGACCTTGAGCACGCCCGTGCCGCCCTTGCCCGCGCCCGGCCCGTCATAGGTGAAATCGAACACGACCGTGTGCTTGCCGGGCGTCAGCGCGTCGTTGCCGGCCCAGCGGAAGCGCTGGAGCGCCAGCAGATTGTAGAGGAAGACCGGCTTGCCCTTGACCAGATACAGCCCATAGCCGCCGAACCGGCCGCCCATCGTCGCCAGCATGCCCTCCGCCCCGCCCGGCGGAATCTCGACCTCGGCGGTGATCGTGTAGGACTTGGTCAAGAGATCCGGCGCGGCGCTGGGCGGAATGCCGGAAACGCGTCCGACATAGGAGAAGCTGTTCCGCCCGGCCGTGGCGCTCGGACGCGGCGCCAGAAGCCGCTGCACGATCGAGTTGTCGAGCGGGAAAACGTTGTATTTCGATGCCTCGACCAGGAACAGGTCCTTCAGTTCCTGCAGCTTCTGAGGGTTGCTCGCGGCGACGTCATTGTTCTGCGAATAGTCGTCCGTGATGTTGTAGAGCTCCCAGTTATAGCCGCTGATGACATCCGGCATCTTGGCGAGCCCGAGCAGCCAGGGCGGCTGCGGCGGCGGCGTCGAGGCAATCCAGCCGTCGTGATAGATCGCGCGGTCGCCGAACATCTCGAAATACTGGGTGGTGCGGGCCGACGGCACGTCCTTGCTCGACTTGTCCCAGCTATAGCTCATGCTGACGCCCTCGATCGGGCGCTGGCCGATGCCGTTGACGGTGACCGGCGCGCGCACGCCCGTCGCCTCCAGGATCGTCGGCACGATGTCGATCATGTGGTGGAACTGGGTGCGGATGCCGCCGGCGTCGCGGATGCGGGCGGGCCAGGCCATCGCCATGCCCTGCCGGGTACCGCCGAAATGCGAGGCGATCTGCTTGGTCCATTTGAAGGGCGTGTCGAAGGCCCAGGACCAGGCGACCGACATGTGCGGCGTCGTCTGGTCGGAGCCCCAGACATCGTAGAACTTGAGCTGGTCCTTGACCGGAACGTCGATGCCCTGGATCGCCGCCAGGTCGAACGGCGTGCCGAGCGTCGAGCCCTCCGCGCTCGTGCCGTTGTCGCCCTCGATATAGATGATCAGCGTGTTGTCGAGCTTGCCCTGGTCCTCGACCTCCTGGATCACCCGGCCGATCTCGTGGTCCGTATAGGCGACATAGGCGGCGTAGACCTCGGCCTGGCGGGCGAACATCTTCTTCTCGTCGGCGGAAAGCGTATCCCATTTCGGCAGGCTGTCCGGCCAGGGCGTCAGCGCCGTGTTCTCCGGAATGACGCCGAGCCGTTTCTGGTTGGCGAAGATTTCGTCGCGCATGGCGTTCCAGCCCATGTCGAACTTGCCCTTGAACTTGGCGATCCATTCGGGCGTCGGCTGGTGCGGCGCGTGCGTGCCGCCGGGAACGAAATAGAGGAAGAACGGCTGGTCCGGCGCCGAGGCGCTGGTCTGCCTCAGATAGTCGATCGCGTTGTCGGCGAGATCGGTCGTCAGATTGTAGCCGGGATGGCCGATCCACGGGAAAACCTGGGTCGTGTTCTGGAACAGATAGGGCGTCCACTGGTTGGTCTCGCCGCCCATGAAGCCATAGAAATACTCGAACCCCATGCCGACCGGCCATTGGTCGAACGGACCGGAGAGGCTGTACTGGAAGCTCGGCGTGTTGTGTTCCTTGCCGAACCACGAGGTCTTGTAGCCGTTCTCCTTCAGGATCTCGCCGATCGTCGCGTTCTCCGGTCCGATGACGGAATCATAGCCCGGGAAGCCGGTCGACTGCTCGGTGATGACGCCGAAGCCGGCCGAGTGGTGGTTGCGGCCGGTGATCAGGGCTGCCCGGGTCGGCGAGCAGAGCGCGGTCGAATGAAACTGGGTGTAGCGCAGCCCCGCCTGGGCGACGCGGTCGAGCGCCGGCGTCGGAATGACGCCGCCAAACGTGCCGGAAACGCCATAGCCGGCATCGTCCGTCATGATCAGCAGGATGTTGGGCGCGCCGGCCGGCGGCACCACCCGCGGCGGCCAGAACGGCTTCGAATTCGTGGCGTCGAGATTGATCACCCCGCCGAAGGGCAGAGGCGGCGGCGGTATCGTGTTGCCGTCGATCGTCTGCGTCGCGCTCGGCGATCCCGGCGTTCCGGTGATCGTCTGCGCATCGGCCGTGACGATGGAGAGACCGGAAGACAGCATGAGAAGGGACAAAAATCGACTGGAAAGCATGTGTCGCGTGGAATGCATGGAGCATCTCCTGCAAACAGGCCCGATTATTCATCATGATAAGAACTATGGAGAACGAACTATATTCACTTTGTTGCTTGTTACCGCGATAAAGACGGCCACAATACCCAAACTCGGCATGCGCCTCAATTCTTGAAGAATCGAGGGAAAGCACGATTTTGTTACACTCGGATCGGCCGAGGGGCAGACTATTCGGAAACAGGATGGCATGTTGGACGACATGCTTCCCGCTCGGCCGGAGAATCCTGGCCAGCTAGGGAAGATGCGCGCGACAAACCAAACGGACGGGGAAATTCTTGCAGCCTGAGCTTCGCTCCACGATCACATGCCCGCATTGCGGTCACGGCAAGGTCGAGGAAATGCCGACCGACGCCTGCCAGTTCTTCTACGAATGCGAGGCCTGCCACACCCTGCTGCGCCCGAAAGCGGGAGATTGCTGCGTCTTCTGCTCCTACGGCTCTGTGCCGTGCCCGCCAATCCAGCTCGAGCGCCAGGGCGGCGGCGAGGCCTGCTGCGGTCGCTGAGCCGCCAGCGACGTTTCGACCGCCTGCCGACAATGGGCGGACCGCCCGCGACCCACGGGGCAAAGGCGCCCCGACACGACCTATCCGGCGTCGCCGGCGGAACCGCGCTCGCCGAGCCGCATTCTTAGAATTCGTGAAGCATCCTGCCCGCGGACGGGAAGACATTTCGCAGTTCGGCTCAAAAAGCGAAAGGACACGCGATGGCGATTGCCAAAAACACGATCTGCGTCTGGTACGACAAGGACGCCGAGGCGGCGGCCCGCTTCTATGCCGAGACGTTTCCCGACAGCTCGGTCGGCGCCATCCAGCGCGCCCCCACCGACTTCCCGTCCGGCAAGGCGGGCGACGTCCTGGTCGTCGAGTTCACCGTCGCCGGCATTCCCTGCATCGGCCTGAATGGCGGCCCCGCCTTCAAGCAGAGCGAGGCCTTCTCGTTCCAGATCGCCACCGACGACCAGGCGGAGACCGACCGCTACTGGAACGCCATCGTCGGCAATGGCGGCCAGGAAAGCGCCTGCGGCTGGTGCAAGGACAAATGGGGCATCTCCTGGCAAATCACCCCGCGTGTGCTGACTGAGGCGATGGCCGCCGGCGGCGAGGAAGCCAAGCGCGCCTTCACCGCCATGATGGACATGAACAAGATCGACGTCGCCGCAATCGAGGCGGCGCGCAGAGGGTGAATTCTGGCGAGACCTAAGGATATTCTCTCCGACTGGCGTTTGCCAAATGTGACGGCGTGCTTGGAGAGGATCGAACTTGTGAATTGGTCCGTACAAGGGTTGGCTGCGAAAACCGCCGTCACGATGAACAGTATCGCCATGCGAGCCCCAGCGACGGGATTTTCGCTTCCGATCGTTGGATGCAAGCGAGGTCACCTCCGATTTCGATAGGCTACCCGGCGGAATCTGCCGTTGCTCAACTGTCGCAGCACCTCGGCCAGAATGACTTACCTAGGCGTGCATCGAGAATCTCTTTAGACATCAGGGACCCAACCACGGTGGTCACTGATGCCCTTCACCTTCAACGTACCGAATCTGTCGCAAGAGCCCGTTGAGATCGAGCTCATGCCGGGCTCTTCCACATTCTTCGTCGGAGCCAACGGCAGCGGTAAAACTCGCCTAGCAACACAAGCTGAAAACCAGTGGGGCGAGAAAGCCCATCGCATCTCGGCTCACCGCTCTCTCAGCTTGAACCCGGACGTTGCTAAAATCAGCGAGCAACGAGCGCTAACTGGATTGCGCTTTGGTTACCAAAATGCTGGAAGCGGACAAGAGCTAGATTTCCGAATAAACAACAGGTGGGGCAGCAAGGCCGAGACCAGTCTTCTCAATGATTTCGATTTTCTTGTGCAGGTACTTTTCGCAGAGCAATCAAACATCGCGTTACAGACCCACAATGCCGCTCACGCTGGCACGCTCGACAAACCGGTATCGACGCGGTTTCAGAAGCTGACGGCCATCTGGGACAGAATTCTGCCCCATCGCACCCTTCAGATCAGGGGAGATGACATCAAGATTGCGGCTGCTGGACAGCCATCTTACAGCGCGGCCGACATGAGCGATGGGGAACGAGCCGTCTTTTACATGCTTGGCCAAGTGCTGGCTGCCGAACCCAATTCAGTCTTGATCTTCGATGAACCGGAACTTCATATCCACCGCGCAATTCTGAGTAGGCTTTGGGACGAGGCAGAGGCAGCACGACCTGATTGCGCCTTTCTGGTGATCACACACGACCTAGAGTTTGCAGCCTCGCGGCCAAGCCAGAAGTTTGTCATCCGCAACTATCAAGCGCCGGGCCAATGGGAGATTGAGCAGGTGCCTGAAGGCACCGGCTTCAGCGAGGAGGTGGCGACGCTGATCCTCGGTAGCCGCAAGCCGATCCTGTTCGTGGAAGGCACCGGCACCAGTCTCGATCTCGCAATCTACCGAGCCTGCTATCCTGAATGGACAATACTGCCGCGAGGAGCCTGCGAGAATGTCATCCACGCTGTAGCGACGATGCGGCGGAACACGAGCCTCACTCGCGTAACCTGTGCAGGCCTTGTTGACGCGGATGATTACAGTGACGAGGATAAGAAACTACTTGCCAAATTCGGGGTCGGCACACTCCCCGTCTCGGAGATAGAGAACCTACTCCTGCATCCGGAAGTCGCTACGGCCATCTTGGAAGAGGAGAAATTTCAATCCGCCGAACTGGAGGCCAAACTGGGAGCGCTTGTGGACGAAGTACTCATTGAGGTTTCTAGGCCCGGCTCAATCGATGAAGTTGTGCTGCGCTACTGCCGCAGACGGATCGATCGCACATTGAAGAAGATTGACTTCAAGGATGTGAAATCACCCGGAGATCTTGCGGCAATTTATGCTGAACGGACCGCAGCTCTGGACGTCGCAACAGTTGCCAAAGAGGCACGAGACCGGATCGATGATGCCATCGAAAGGCGAGACCTGCCGACTCTGCTGGCCAACTTCGACAACAAGGCCCTTCTCGCGCTGGCGGCGAAGCACCTTAAGGGTAACTCTAAAGTAGCGTTCGAAAGTTGGGTTATCCGCACAATGCGCGACCCCAAGTTGGACAAGCTGAAGTCCGCGCTGAGCAAGATTCTGCCCACTATAACGGCTCACTAGGGCAGGGAGGCCCTCAGCGGCGCTTGATGCCCTTCGGCGCCTTCAGCACCGGCGTCTTGGCGCGGTTCTCGTCCTGGAGCTTGGGCCAGCGATCGAGCGTCGTGATCGAGGTTTGGCTAAGTGCCCAGGAACGCGCATCGAATATTCTCCCGGGCGTCTGTTGAATTCCGATCCGCTCATTCGTCATGGGAAGGAGAGGCCAAGTAGCCGAGGCCCAGCAAGTTCGCTCCGGAGGAACCATGACGCAGTATCTGGTCGCTATTCACCATCCCGACGACTACGACCCGTTCGTCGCCGAAGACGCGGCCATGGACCGCGATATCGATGCGCTCAACGCCGAGATGCAGGCGGCGGGCGCCACGATCTTCGTTGGCGGCCTGAAGCCGGTGGCGAGTGCGAAGTCGCTTCGGGCCAATGGCGAGATCGTCGTTACCGACGGGCCCTACACGGAAGTCAAGGAACATGTCGGCGGCTTCTGGGTGTTGGAGGCCGCGAACCTGGACGAGGCGCTTGTCTGGGGTCGCAAGGCCGCGATCGCCTGCCGGGCCCCCGTCGAAGTGCGCGCGTTTCACTGACGCGTCGCGCTCGCTCCGTCAGCGGCGCTTGTTGCCCTTGGGGCCCTTCAGCACCGGCGTCTTGGCGCGGTTCTCGTCCTGCAGCTTGCGCCAGCGGTCGAGGCGGTCGGGATCGAGCTGCCCCGCCTTGACCGCCGCCTGCACGGCGCAGCCCGGCTCGTGCTCATGCGTGCAATCGCGAAAGCGGCAGTTCGGCGCCAGTTCGGTGATCTCGGCGAAGAGCTGGTCGATGCCCTCGGCCGCGTCGCTCACATGCAGCGTCCGCATGCCGGGCGTATCGATCACCCAGCCGCCGCCGGCAATCCGGTGCAGCGAGCGCGAGGTCGTGGTGTGGCGGCCCTTGGCATCGCTCTCGCGGATGCCGCCGGTCTGCTGCGGCGCGTCCTGATCGGGGCCGGCCAGCGTATTCAGCAGCGTCGACTTGCCGACGCCGGAGGAGCCGATCAGCGCCACCGTCCGCCCGGCTCCACACCAAGGGGCGAGCGCCGCCGCTGCCTCGCCGCGGCGTCCGTCCAGCGTGACGCATTCGAGCCCGCGCTGCAGCGTCGCCACCTGGGCCGCGTAGGTCCCGGCGTCCTCGACCGTGTCGGCCTTGGTGAGCAGGATCACCGGATGGGTGCCGGCCTGGTTGGCGAGCGCCAGATAGCGCTCGAGCCGGGCGACGTTGAAATCGGCGTTGCAGGAGGTGACGATGAACAGCGTGTCGACATTGGCGGCGGTCAGCTGCGGCTGCGTCCCGCCCTCGACCCGGCGCGACAGCAGCGTCCGCCGCTCCAGCCGGCGGCGGAGCAGATCCGTCCCCGGCTCGACCAGCACCCAATCGCCGACCGCGTAGTCGCCCGTGTTGGTGTGGACCGGAAGGACCAGCCGGACCGGACCGTCGGCGGCGATGGCGCCCATCCGCGCCCGGTGCACGGTCGCGATCCGCATCGGCACGAGGTCCGCCTCGTCGGCTTCGACCTGTTCGGCGAAGAAGTCGCTCCAGCCCATTTCGGCGAGCGACGACGCGGCGACATCGAGGGCTTCGATCAAGATCGGGGCCGAAGGCACGGCGGCGCGGACAGGAACATCATCGTGGGCGGCATCCTGGGTAACGGGCGGGTAACGGCAGGTTACCGGAAAACCCGTCGCGGAAACATGACCGAAGCGGGCAGAACGCATCCGCCCGCCCGGCTCGCACGCTCTATAGGGCGGCCTCGGCGCCTCGCGCAAGCAGCGCCTCCGTCGGGGGCGTTGGCGGTTCGCTCGGCTTCAGCCCAGGACTTCGCGCAAGATGCCGGCCAACGTCCGCTGGTAGCATTCATTCGAGAAATGCGAGGCATAGAGCGCGAGACCCCGCTCGTTCGGAACGTCAGGAAGGCTGGCTAGCGCCTTCATCTCGCGAGCGAATTCGTCCGCTCCTTCCGCGATCCGGACGGCCCCCTCTATGCCGGGGACGCGGGCGAAGGCCGACACGGCCATCGGCGTCGCCACGACATGTTTCCCCATCGCCAGCGCCTCGACCAGCTTGATGGAAGCGCCGGTGCCGGCGGTCGTCGGCACGATGACCGCGCGGGAGGATGCATAGATTTCGGCGAGATCCGGCTGCTCTTCCAGCCAGATCTCCCTGTGGGCCTCGAAGACGGAAGGCTGGTGCTGGCGGAACCAGGTGGCAATGCTGCCGACGATGCGGATCCGGAGCCCCTGCCCCGACAGCCGCGGCAGGACCTCGCTCGTAAACCATTGAATACTTTTGATGTTTCCAGCGTGGGCATTGCCGACGAACAGGAAATCGATCGTCGCCGCGCCATTCGGCCGGGTCGCCTTGAGATGGTTGCGGGAGGTGGGCCTATTGAGGAAATGGCGCCGGTCCGGCAGCAATTTGCGGAAATGTTCGACGTCGTCCTCGCTGATATGAACTAGCGCATCGGCCTCGGCGCCGATCTTCGCCTCGTCACGATAGAGCCTGTCGAGGTCGTCGACCTGTCGGGTGATCGGGTTGGGCAGACGACCGTGCCCATAGCGGTGGGCCTGGATATCGTGCGTCTCCAGAAGGATCTTCGGTCGCGGAAACCCCGCCGATTCCGCCGCTTTCGCGATCCTTTGCGCCGCTCCCATGTTGAAGGCGTGGTTCACATGCACGAGCGCCACGCCACGGGCCCGGATGCGCGCGAGCAAGCCGGCATCGATCCGCGACCGCCCCGCATAGCGCGACTCGATGGCCATCACCGTGTCTCGTCCCGCCAGGATCCAGTCCCAATAAGCCATCGAGGATCCGCGCCGGATCCGGCGATGGGATTGGTTCAGATAGATGTCGCGACCGGGAATCTCCGAGAAGTCATCCCGGATCCTGCCCCAAACCGAGTTACGGTCCGTCCGCAGGTCAGCATTGTGAGGGACAAATACAACTATAACGTCATATCCAGCATCAATATATGCTCTTGATTGTGCGAGAAATATACTGGAACTGCCAGATCGCGGCCACGGTGCACAGATCATGATGACGAGAGGATTTGCCAATCCCGGTATCCCTCTTGCAACGACTCCAAACTTCTGACTCTCTAGTTTGGAATTCCTGTGATCAGCACGGTGAGACCTACGAATGCCCCGCAGAAGAGTGCGCGCCTGGCTGTCGGACTGGATCGCCAGCCGGCCTCCGACGCTCTTCCTGATTCCGTCCGATCCCTGGAACCTTACGGGATCGATCGGCGACGCGGCAATGATCGCGGCCGTGACGGAAGTGTGCCGCACCCAGGCCGGGCTGGAGGTCACCGTCCTCACTTCCACCGATGCCGCCGATCAGGCCGCCCACCGCCTCGGCCTGAGAACGGTTCGCGTCGCCTGGGACAGCGAACAGGCGTTCTGGCCTCAGGTCGACCGCCAGATTCGAAAGAAACACGCGAAAGCGCTGCTCGTGCTCGGCGCCGACGTCCTGGATGGCGGCTATGGATCGGAAATGGCGAAGCGCATGTTGCGGATCGCTGATCTCGCCGCTTCCAGGAGGATCCCGACCGCCATTCTCGGCTTCAGCTTCAACAGCGCGCCAGCAGAGGACCTGCGGCCCGCATGGGCGAAACTGCATCCGGACGTCGTCATCCAGGTGCGGGATCAATCGTCCTTGCAGCGCTTCGAGGCGTTCTCTGGCCGAAAAGGCACGCTGGTTGCCGATTGCGCGTTCCTGTTGAAGGAGAAGCCAGGGCAGGCGTCGGAAGCGGTCCGGGCATGGACCGATGGGAAGCGCCAGCAGGGACGGCACGTGCTCGGCATCAACTTCCATCCCCAGCTCTTCAAGAAACGGGAGGATTTCCCGCGACTGGGTCGTTCGTTCGAGACCGTGCTCAGGAAGCTCGCGGCCGAGGACGGCACCGCTTTCGTCGTCATCCCGCATGACAATCGGGAGGACAGCGACAAGGTCGCGCTACGGGCCTTTGCCGCCGGTCTCGATCAAACCCTGCGCGAGAACGTGCTGTTCGTCGGGGAGGATGTCGGCCCGGATGAAATCAAGGCGATCGTCTCGCATCTCGACGGCACCGTCACCGGGCGTATGCATCTGGCGATCGCGACGCTCGGGATGGGCAGGCCGGCGGTCGCTCTGACCTACCAGGACAAGTTCGAAGGTCTGTTCGATCATTTCGACCTGCCGTCCTGGCTGCTCGTCACGCCCGAGGCGGCGGGAGAGCCTGAAGTCCTGCTGGCGCTGATCCGACGGTTCCGCGCCTCGCTTGGCGCATTGACGAGCCAGGTTCAGGCGCACCTCCCCGCCGTGCAGCAGGCGGCGCGCCGCAATCTGGACGCGCTTGGATGGACTGCGGGCGACGCCGCGAGGCAGCCCTAGGGTCTGCCCTCGGCCTTGCCGCCACCCCGCGACCTGAAGAACGCCTCCATTGAATCGCTCGCACGGCCGTGATGGCGGGCCAGGGTGTCGATCGCCCTCGCCTCGTCGCGGGCGCGGCAGGCGGCGAGCATCTCGCGATGCTCGTCCTGACCCATGTCGCCGACGGCCGCCAGGTGGAAGCGCAGGTAACGATCGGCGGTTGCGAGATGTTGCTCCGTCAGCGCGATCAGGCGCGGCAGCCCGGCCTGCGAATAGAGCGTCATGTGAAAACGCCGGTTCAATTCGCCCATGCGGCCCGGATCGGTCTCCTGGTCGATCTCCACCAGTAAGTCCTCGGCGAGATCGAAATCCTCCTCGGTCAGATGCGGGATCGAGAGCCGGAGGGCCTGCGGCTCCAGCGCCGCGCGGATGGCATAGTTGTCCATGGCGTCCAGAAGCGTGATCTGGACGACGACCGCGCCGCGATGCGGCTCGAAATCGACGAGCGCCTGGGCTTCCAGCTGGCGCAACGCCTCGCGGATCGGCATGCGGCTGACCTTGAAGGTCGCGGCCAGTTCCTCCTGACGAAGCGGCGTGCCGGGCGCGATCGTCCCGGACAGGATCGCCTCGCGCAACGTCGCCTCGACATATTCCGTCGCCGTGCGATAGCGCGGCGCGGCGGACTGGACCAGCTCCAACAACGCTCCCGTCATGCCCGTCTGCTCTCCCCAGATGCCGGCAGGGTGCGTTCTGCCCTTGCCTGTCGATTGGATCCAATTTAACAATTCCTCCCTCGAATGCAATCAAGGCGATCCCGATGGATATCCGCGCCGAGGCGCCCGCCTCTCCTTTCAACGCGCCTGAACGCTCCCCTGCCGAGACGACCGGGACCAGCCCGTCCGTAGGCCTGACGCAGCCGATCGTGGCCGGCATCATGGCTGCCTTCGTCGGCTTCGCCGGCGTCTTCACGGTGGTCCTGCAGGGACTTGTCGCCGTCGGCGCCACGCAGGCGCAGGCGGCATCCGGCCTGCTGGCGATCTGCGTCGCGCAGGGGCTGCTCTCGATATTCCTCAGCTGGCGCTACCGGATCCCGGTCAGCATCGCCTGGTCGACGCCCGGTTCGGTCCTCTTCGCCGCGACCGGCATCATCGAGGGCGGATTCCCGGCCGCCGTCGGCGCCTTCATCCTCGCTGGCCTGCTCATCGTCGCCGCCGGCTTGATCAAGCCGTTCGGCCGCCTCGTCTCGTCGATCCCCGCCGTCCTCGCCAGCGCCATGCTGGCCGGCATCCTGCTCGGCCTCTGTCTCGCGCCGGCGCGAGCCGTCGGGCTCGAGCCGGCGCTGGCCATTCCCGTCGTGGTGGTCTGGGCGCTCGTCGGCCGCATCCGGAAAATCTGGGCCGTGCCGGCGGCGGTCGCCACGGCCGTGGCGCTGATCGTCTGGACGGCGCCCACGGGCGGCTGGTCAATCGACCACATCACCCCCGACATCGCCTTCGTCTGGCCGGTATTCACCCTGCAGGGGCTGGTTTCGCTGGCGATCCCGCTCTTCATCGTCACGATGGCCTCGCAGAACCTGCCCGGAATCGCGGTGATGAAGGCCAATGGCTACGAGCCGCCGGTCGGCCCGGTCTTCTTCGGGACGGGCGTCGCCAGCATGCTCGTGGCGCCGTTCGGCGGCCACACGCTCAATTTCGCCGCCCTGACGGCGGCGATGTGCGCCGGCCCTGACGCCCATCCCGAACCGTCGCGACGCTGGATCGCCTCGGTCTCGGCCGGCGCCTTCTATCTGCTGCTCGGCCTCGGCGCGACGCTCGCCGCGGCGCTTGTGACGGTGGCGCCGCCGGTGCTGATCCAGGCTGCGACCGGCCTCGCGCTGCTCGGCGCCTTCGCCGGCGCGCTGGCGGGCGCCATCTCGATTCCGGCGCACCGGGATGCGGCAATGGTGACCTTCGTCACGGCCGCCTCGGGGCTTTCCTTCTATGGCATCGGTGCGGCATTCTGGGGCCTGATCGCAGGCGGAGCCTTCATGCTCCTCAACAGAAACCGGAGCCGATGACAGTCGCAGGCGTGATCCTCGCAGGAGGCAACTCGGTCCGGATGGGACGGGACAAGGCGCTGGTAGAGCTCGGCGGCATCCGCCTGATCGAGCGGGTGATCGAAAGGTTCGCTCCCCAGGTCTCTCCCCTCGCGATCAATGCCAACGGCGATCCCTCCCGCTTTGCCGGCTACGGATTGCCCATCCTCGCCGATGACGAGCCGGATACGGGGCCCCTTGGCGGCATCCTGGCAGGGATGCGATGGGCCCAGTCATTGCCCGGGAACCCGGATTTCATTGCAACCGTCCCGGTCGACACGCCCTTCGCTCCGACCGATCTTGTGGCGAAGCTCGACGCCGGCCGCGACGGCCAATCCCGAATCGTCATTGCCGCTTCCGGCGATCGCGACCACCCCGTTGTCGGGCTTTGGCCCGTCGCACTAGCCGACGCGCTCGCCGAATGGCGCCTGACGGCAAAGAGCCACGGCGTGCGGGCGTTCATCGCCGCCAGCGGCTTCACCGTCGTCCATTTCCCGCAGCCCGAGCGCGGTCCGGATCCGTTTCTGAACGCCAACACGCCCGACGAGCTCGCGGCCGCCGCCGGATGGCTCGATCCTGCCCGGCTGGGCTGAGCGCGCTGCAGCAACGACGAGCAGTTGCAGCGTCCCTCCAAAAAATGGGAATATGCGGCAAGGCTGGAACGCTTGTCCGTGGCAGGCGCAACCAGACGCACTAGAAGAGTGTACCTCAGGGGAATGCACATGCGTATCGTGAAGCAGGCCGCCATCGCGGCGCTGGCCTTGATGGCCGTCACCGGCGCCGTCCAGGCGAAGGAATGGAAGAACATCCGGATCGCCGTCGAAGGCGCGTTCCCGCCGTTCAACTATGTCGGCGCCGACAACCAGATCGGCGGCTTTGACGTCGAGATCGCCAAGGCCGTCTGCAATCAGCTCAAGGCCGAATGCACGTTCGCCGTGCAGGATTGGGACGGCCTGATTCCCGCGCTGCAGGCCGGCAAGTTCGACGCCATCTTCTCGTCGATGTCGATCACCGACGAGCGCAAGAAGGTCATCGACTTCTCGCGTCCCTACTACCAGTCGCCCTCCTCCTTCATCGCGCCGAAGAGCGCGGCCATCAAGGACACCTCGCCCGAGAGCCTGAAGGGCAAGACCATCGGCGCGCAGTCCTCGACGGTCCAGGCGACCGAACTCGAGGAGAAGTACAAGGGTTCGGACGTCAAGCTCTATCCGACCCAGGACGAAGTGAACCTCGATCTCGTCTCGGGCCGCATCGACATGCTGTTCGTCGACAAGCTGCCCGGCCTCGACTGGCTGAAGACCGCGGACGGCGCCAACTTCGAGTTCGTCGGCACCGACCTGCCGACCGATGGCGTCGGCGCCGGCGTGCGTCAGGCCGATTCCGACCTGCGCGACCAGATCTCGGCAGCCATCGTCGCCATCAAGGCGGACGGCACCTACGACAAGATCAACGCCAAGTACTTCCCCTTCTCGATCTGGAAGGATTGAGCGCGGACGGCGCCGGGCGTAGAACCCGCCCGGCGCATTCCTGCGATTGACTGACCCTGGGGGACGGGCCGCGTGGACCTGTTGAATTTGCTAAGCTTCGGGCCCGACGGCTGGGGCAACCAGCTGCTTCAGGGCACCTGGCTTACCATTCGGCTGGCCCTCGCCACCCTGCCCTTCGGGCTGGCGCTCGGCCTTCTGATGGCGCTCGCCAAGCGCAGCCCCAATCGCTGGTGGCGCGCCTTCGGCAACGCCTACACCACCATCTTCCGCGGCCTGCCCGAGCTGCTCACGATCTTCATCGTCTATTTCGGCGGCCAGATCGCGCTGCAGAAGATCGTCGGCCTCTTCAGCGACACGCCGGTCGAGGTGAACGGCTTCGTCGCCGGCATGATCGCGCTCGGCGTCGTCTTTTCCGCCTATGCGTCGGAAGTCTTCCTCGGTGCCTTCAACAACATCACGCGCGGCCAGTATGAGGCCGCCTATGCGCTCGGCCTCCGGCCCTGGACGACGCTCCGGCTCGTCATCGTGCCGCAACTGGTTCGCCTGGCGCTGCCCGGCCTCGCCAATCTCTGGCTGATCCTGCTCAAGGATACGTCGCTGGTGTCGGTGATCGCGCTCGACGACCTCCTGCGCAAGACGAGCATCGCCGTCCGCGTGACCAAGGAGCCGTTCCTGTTCTTCGGCGTCGCCTGCCTGATCTATCTCGCGCTCTCGATGATCTCGTCGATCGGCATCGCCGCCGTCGAGCGCTGGGCCAATCGCGGCCTGAGGAGGGCGTAATGAACTGGGACGCTCTCGCCACCTATGGCCCGCGCATGCTGCAGGGCCTGGTCGTCACGCTTCAGCTCGTCGTCATCTCGATCACGCTCGGTGCGCTGCTCTCCTGGCCGGTCGCGCTGGCGCGGTTGAGCCGGTATCGGGTGATCCGGGGGATCGCCTTCGGCTACATGTACTTCTTCCGGGGAACGCCCCTGCTGGCGCAGACCTTCCTCGTCTATTACGGCGCCGGCCAGTTCCGGGTCCAGCTCGAAGCGGCCGGGCTCTGGTGGCTGTTCCGGGATGCCTTCTTCTGCTGCGTGCTGACCTTCACGCTGAACACGGCCGCCTATCAGGCCGAGATCCTGCGCGGCGCCATCCGCGCCGTGCCGGCCGGCCAGCGCGAAGCGGCGATGTCGCTCGGCCTCAATTCACGGCAGATCTTCCGCAAGATCATCGTGCCGCAGGCCCTGCTGATCGCGCTTCGCCCGCTCGGCAACGAGGTGATCCTGATGATCAAGGGATCGTCGGTCGCGGCGATCGTCACCGTGTTCGACCTGATGGGCGTCACCCGCCTCGCCTATTCGCGCACGTTCGACTTCCAGGTCTATCTCTGGGCCGCCGTGCTCTATCTGATCGTGGTCGAGGCCGTCCGCCGGCTCTGGGACAAGATCGAGCACTACCTCACGCGGCACCTGCGCGCCGCCTGAGGCCTTTCCGTCCGGCAATTTCGCGCCGGACGGCCTTTCGCGAAACAGGCCTGACGCCGCTTACGCGACGCCCTTGTCCTTTTCGAGCGGAATGTAGTTCAGCGGCAGCGCCGTCGCATATTTGATCTGCTCCATCGCGAAGGCGGACGACACGTCGGCGATGTCGATCCGCGCGATCAGGCGCTTGTAGAACAGGTCATAGGCCTCGATGTCGGGCACGACGACGCGCAGCAGATAGTCCACCTGCCCGCTCATCCGGTAGAACTCGACCACCTCGGGCACATCGCGGATGACCTCGGCAAAGCGCTTCAGCCATTCCTCATTGTGCTGGCTGGTGGTGATCGAGACGAAGACCGTGACCTTGGCGTTCACCTTCTTCGGGTCCAGCACGGCGACGCGCCGGGTGATCACCCCGTCTTCCTCGAGCTTCTGGATCCGTCGCCAGCAAGGCGTCGTCGACAGTCCGACTCGCCGCCCGATCTCGGCGACCGGGATGGTGGCGTCTTCCTGCAGGATTTGCAGTATTTTTCGGTCAAGTCGGTCAATCATTCCGAAACCCTCTGCCTTGGAACCTCGCGGCGTTAGCATCATTTTCCAATGAGCATTACCGACGACTTCGAATTGAGAATAATATTCCCAAGATGAATGCGCAAATCGGCCAGCGAAGTCAATCCGCGCTGCGCAAATGCTCCGCGACGCGCCGCTGAAGGACCGGAAGGAGGTCCGCCTCGAACCAGGGATTCCGCTTGATCCAGCCGCTGTTGCGCCAGGAAGGATGGGGAAGCGGCAGGATGCTAGGGGCCGCCGTATCCGCCAGGATCGCGCGCCAGTCGGCGACCGTCGCCGTCATTCCGGATTTCGCCCGGCTGCCGAGGTGCCACTGCATCGCGGACAGGCCGACGGCGAGGATCAGCTCGACGGCCGGCAGCGCCGCCATCACGGCATCGCGCCAGGCGGGCGCGCATTCCCGGCGTGGCGGCAGGTCGCCGCCCTTCGCGTCGAGCCCGGGGAAGCAGAACCCCATCGGTACGATCGCGATCCGCGTCTCGTCATAGAAGGTCGCCTCGTCGACGCCCATCCAGTCGCGCAGTCGATCGCCGGACGGGTCAGTGAACGGCTTACCGGAAGCATGTACGCGCGTGCCGGGCGCCTGCCCCGCGATCAGGATACGCGCCGTGGCAGCGCCGCGAATGACGGGACGGGGCGCATGTGGAAGCGGCGCGCGGATCGGCTGATCGACGCAGATGCGGCACGCGCGGATTTCGTCGAAGAGGGCGTCGAGTTCCATCATTCCGGAATTTAGTGGCGGCTTAACCATGTTGCTCAAGTGCGCATTAAGCATTCGCCACGCAAGTTTGGCGAGAATTCCGGATACTTCCTGACGGAAGTGGCGACATGCAGATGCGAGCCGCGGCGGCGGGCGACAGCCAAACGAAAGCTTCCCCCTGCGCAGGCGCTGAAGAGCGCTGCGCGGCAGCGGCCGGCTTTCGCGATCTGCGGGCGGAAGCCGCGGATCCCGAGCGCGCGGGCCACGTCCTCGATCACGCCTTGCTCGCCGAATATGCCCGGGATCGCCGCGCCAGCCTGGTGATCCCCGCCGTCCTGATCCCGATCGCCGCGCTGTGCGCCGCGACGTGGGTTCCCTTGGTTCCTCTTCTTCTCTGGGCGATCCCGGCCCTGCTCCTCCACGCATGGCTGGCAGCGGTCTGCGGCCGCACGCTGGACCTCTCACGGGCGGAGCAGGAACTCGGCCGGCGGAAGTTCGTGCTCGTCGCCAGCGAGGTCTTCTACGGCATCGGCTGGGCGAGCTTCCTGATCCTGCTCGCCCTGAACGCGCCCGCCTCCGGCGACGCGCTACTGGTCGCTGTGACCTTGCTAACAGTCGCCGTTGGCGCGGTCGGCTCGGCTGGCCTGCCCGCGGCCGGCTATGCCGCCTGCGCCCCCATAGCCCTTGCCGCCGTGACGCTCCTCTGCATGCGTCAGGATCCGCTCTCGCTCGGCCTCGCCGCGTTGTGCCTGATCGCCACGCTAGCGTGCCTCGCCCATGCGAAGCGCCTGCACGATCTGATGCAGGCCTTCCTGAAGCGCGACGTCGACAATCACAAGCTGACGGTCGAACTGGAGAGCGCCCGCGCCAAGGTCGGCCGGGCCGTCCGGACGGCCGAGGAAGCGAACCTCGCCAAGTCGCGCTTCCTCGCGACGATGAACCACGAGCTGCGCACGCCGCTGAATGCGATCCTCGGTTTCTCCGAGGTCATGAAGGACGAGCTGCTAGGCCCGCTGCCCAACCGCACCTATCGCGACTATGCGGCCGACATTCACCAGAGCGGCGGCCATCTGCTGTCGCTGATCAACGAGATCCTGGAGCTTTCGGGCTTCGAGGCCGGAAGCTACCAGCTGCGCGAGGAGCCGGTCCAGCTGGCCAAGCTCGCCGAAGAGTGCATGAACTTCGTCCGTTCGCGTGCCGAGAGCCGGGAACAGACGCTGTCGCTCGCGACGGAGACGGATCTACCGCCTCTCTTGGCCGACGCGCGCGGTACCCGGCAAGTCGTCCTCAATCTGCTTTCGAACGCGATCAAATTCGCCCCGCCCGGCGGCCAGATCGATATCCAGGTCGGCTGGACGGCGGGCGGCGGGCAGTATGTCTCGATCCGCGACAACGGCCCCGGCATCCCGGCCGAGGAGATGCCAAACCTGCTATCCGCCTTCGGACAGGGCGAGGCCGGCATCCGCAAGGCGGAACAGGGCAGCGGCATGGGCCTGGCGATCGTCGAGGCGATCACCCGGCTGCATGGCGGCACGTTCGAGCTTCGCTCGGCCGTCGATCAGGGAACGGAAGCCATCGTCTGCTTCCCCCGCGCGCGCGTCATGGAGCCGCGCATGGTGAGCCCGGTCGTCGCCGAGCCCACCGAAGCCGGTGGCACCGTGGTGCGCCTGCGCTCGGCCGGCTAAAGCGTTTTCGAGCGAAGTGGATGCCGGTTCGCGTGAAGAAAACGCGACCAAACAAATAGCTAGCTCAGCCCTCGCGGGTCGAAACGCCCGCCTGCGCGAAGGTCGCCATGCCCGTGTGGATCTCGGCGGCGGCCTTGATCAATCCGGCCGCCATCGCAGCACCCGTTCCCTCACCGAGGCGCATACCGAGATCGAGCAGCGGCTTCTTGCCCATCGCTTCCAGCAGCTTGGCGTGCGGCGGCTCCGCCGAGACATGGCCGAACTGGCAGTGATCGAGCGACGACGGATCGATCTTGTAGAGCACGGCCGCCGCCGCGGTCGCGACGTAACCGTCGACGATGACGGGGATGCGGCTCATCCGCGCCGCCAGAATGGCGCCTGCCATGGCGGCGAGCTCGCGGCCGCCAAGCCGGCGCAGAACCTCGAGCGGATCGCCGAGATGGCCCGCATGCAGTTCCAGCGCCTGATCGATCACGGCCGCCTTGCGCGCCACCCCTTCGGCGTCGACGCCGGTGCCCGGTCCGACCCAGTCCCGGCCCGTACCGCCGAACAGGGCGGCGGCGACGGCGCCGGCGATCGTCGTGTTGCCGATGCCCATCTCGCCGATCGCCAGCAGGTCGATGCCGCCTGCCGTCGCTTCCATGCCGAAGGCCATGGTGGCGGCGCAGCCGGCCTCGTCCAGCGCGGCCTCGACCGTGATGTCGCCGGTCGGGATATCGAGCGCGAGATCGAAGACCTTCAGCCCGAGATCATAGGTGATGCAGATCTGGTTGATCGCGGCGCCGCCGGCCGCGAAATTCTCGACCATCTGCTGCGTGACGCTGGCGGGATAGGCGGAGACGCCGCGCGCCGCGACGCCGTGATTGCCGGCGAAGATCGCCACCAGCGGGCGGGTTACCGCCGGCCGGGCCCTGCCCTGCCAGCCGCCCAGCCATTCGGCGAGCTCTTCCAGCCGCCCGAGCGACCCGGCCGGCTTCGTCAGCTGCGCGTCGCGCGCGCGGATCGCCAGGACGGCGTCCTCGTCGCGAGCCGGCAGCTGTTCGAAGAGGGCGCGGATGTCGTCGAAGGGGAGTCCGGTAGCGGAGCGGGCCATGGGGATCTCGGCTTATGCGGGGTGGTCGGAAACGGCGCGCTTTGCGGCCGGGGGCGCGGCGATCTATAACGCTCCTCCGGCGCACCGCAAAGCTCGGATGACAGCGAGTCGATGCCGCGTTCCGCCGATCAGGGGCGATTGACATGACCGACGAGCCATACCGCACCATGTTTCGAGCATCCGCATCCGAGCTTGCCGCCTCGACGGCGTTTCTGACGCGCCTCCCGGCCGCCTGGCTCGGCGTCGATCCCGAGCGTCGGCCCGATTTCAGCGTGGCCGCCCGCGCCTTCCCGCTCGTCGGCGTGCTCGTCGGCGCGGTGGGCGCCATCGTGGCCTTGATTGCTTCGTCAGCCGGACTGCCGCCCATGGCCGCCGCCGTCCTCTCGCTCGCGGCGACGATCGCGCTGACCGGCGCCCTGCACGAGGACGGTCTTGCCGATACCGCCGACGGCTTCGGCGGCGGCGCCACGGCCTCGCGAAAACTCGAGATCATGCGCGACAGCCGCATCGGTACCTTCGGCGGCGTCGCGCTGATCCTGTCGCTGGTCCTGCGGGCGAGCCTGATCGGCGCCTTGCTGCCCTACGGCGCCCTGCCGGTCGCCATGTCGCTGATCGCGGCGGAAGTGGTCGGACGCGCCGCGATGGTGCAGCTCTGGACCGCCCTGCCGTCGGCCCGCTTCGAAGGCCTAGCCAGCGCGACCGGCCGGCCGACGAGCGAGACGCGCTGGAGCGCGGTCGCTATCGGCGTCGTCGTGGCCCTGTTGGCTGGCGCTGCCGGAACGGGCCTCGTCGACGCCTTCATCGCCCTCGTCGTCGCAGCGTTGGCGAGCTATGCGTTCCAGCTTCTCTGCTCTGCCCAGATCGCCGGCCAGACCGGCGACACGCTTGGCGCCGCGCAGCAGATCGCCCTCATCGCCTATCTGGTCGCCATCGTCGCGACGCTATGATCACGCCCTGCATCAGCATCTGCGTGCTCGACCCCGAGACCGAACGCTGCGAGGGCTGCGGCCGGACGCTGGACGAGATCAGCAACTGGTCGCGCATGACCGAGGACGAGCGGCGCTCCGTGATGAACGCCCTTCCCGCCCGGCTGGAGGAACTCCGGGACTGAGCCTCGCTCAGGCCCCGGCGACCGCCAGCGCGCGACGCCCCTCGCGGTTGGCGATGACGCTGACGATCACCAGCTGGAAGAAGTGGTAGAGCATGATCGGCGCGATGATCAGGCCGAGCGCCGGCGACGCGCCGAACATCAGCTTGGCGAGCGGAACGCCGGTCGCAAGCGATTTCTTGGAAGCGCAGAACAGCAGCGCGATCGAATCCGCCCGGTTCAGGTTCATCAGCCGGCACGGAATCAGCATCAGCCCGTAAATCACGAAGAACAGCGCGATCACGCCGACGATGATGATTGCGATCATGCTGGCCTCGTTCCCGGCCCAGACGCCTTCGAGGATCGAATCCGAGAAGGAATTATAGACGATCGCCAGGATGATGGCCCTGTCGGCCATTCGGATCGCCTTGATGTGGCGCGTCGCCCAGCCGGACAGCCAATGCCGGGCGACCTGGCCGACGACGATCGGCAGCAGAACCAGCAGCACGATCTTGCCGATGACCGGCAGGAGCGGCATGCCGACGCCCGCCGACGACAGGAACCAGGCCATCAGGAGCGGCGTCGCGAAGACGCCGATCAGGCTCGATAGCGTGGCGTTGAAGATCGCGACCGGCACGTTGCCATGCGCCAGCGAAGTCATGGCGACAGACGAGGAAACGGTCGACGGTAGTGCTGCGAGATAGAAAAAGCCGATCCAGACCTCGCTCGGAATGAAGCTCTTGAACGGCGTGCCGAAGACGAGGACCACGATCGGGAACAGCACGAAGGTGCAGAGCTGGACCGCGACGTGAACGCGCCAGTGGCGAATTCCGGCGTGCATGCGCTCCGGCGCGAGCGTCAGGCCGTAGAGGAAGAAGATCACGGCGACGCCATAGGTGGAGATCGCGTCCATGTGCAGCACGCCGCCGGTGGCGCCGGGCCCCGGAAGGGCGATCGCGGCGAGAACCACAAGAACAAGCGCGATCAGGAAGCCGTCGATCGTAAAGCCACGGATCGTCATGTCGGGAACGCTTTCATTGCAGGCGGAATCCGCCAAATGCGGATGGCTTTCAATCCATAGCGAGCCCGGCTGCGGCGATAAAGACACCGTCCGACAAAGGACCTTCGCTTCAGGCGGCGGCAACCTCGGCGGCGATTTCCTCGACCGTATCCATCGCCCGATGCAGCACGTCGACGCCGGCATTCCGGCTGGCGCCCTCGACCGTCAGGATCTGGCGGAACCGGCGCGCGCCGGGACGACCGTGGTAGAGGCCGAGCATGTGCCGCACGATATGGCTGAGCGGCGTGCCGGCGGCGAGCTGCGCCTCGATATAGGGAAGCATCGCCTCGATGATCTCGCGCGGCTGCCGCATCCGGCCCTCGACGCCATGGAAGCGACGGTCGACGTCGGCGAGCAGCTCAGGCTCCTGATAGGCGGCGCGCCCGATCATGACGCCGTCGACATGGCGCAGATGCAGTTCCGCTTCGTCGAGCGCCTTGATACCGCCATTGATGCCGACATAGAGATCCGGCAGCCGCGCCTTCAGACGATAGACGCGGTCATAGTCGAGCGGCGGAATATCGCGGTTTTCCTTGGGCGACAGGCCCTGCAGCCAGGCCTTGCGGGCATGGACCCAGAGCGCATCGACGCCGGCGGCGACGACCGCGTCCGCCAGTTCGTCGAGCGCGATCTCGGGATCCTGATCATCGACGCCGATGCGGCACTTCACGGTGACCGGGATCGAGACGGCCGCCTTCATCGCCGCGACGCAATCCGCGACGCGCTGCGGCTCGCGCATCAGGCAGGCGCCGAACGTGCCGGACTGGACGCGATCCGACGGACAGCCGACGTTCAGGTTGATCTCGCCATAGCCGAATTCCTCGCCGGCCTGGGCCGCGATCGCGACCTTGGCCGGATCCGAGCCGCCGATCTGCAGCGCGACGGGTTGTTCAGCGGGATCGAAACCAAGCAGCCGCGCGCGATCGCCATGCAGGACCGCCTCGGCGACGACCATCTCCGTATAGAGCAGCGCCTGCGTGCTCAGCAGGCGATGGAAAAACCGACAATGACGATCCGTCCAATCCAGCATAGGTGCGACGGATATTCTATGCCTTTGATATTGCTTATTTTTCACAGATCGGGCCGGCCAAATGGTGCAGTTTGCATTCTCTATATGCGATCTCAGCACCCTTTGGCCAATCCGGCGCGACACCATCGCGCCGGCATTGCCTCTGCACCCGCCTGCAGCTGTTGACGTTCAGGCGGACAGGGCCGGTTCCGGAGCCCGGGCGCGCTCGCGCAGGGCTTCTTCCCAGAGCAGCGCGTCCGTGACGATCAGGTCGAGATCCTCGCGCATCGGCTTGAAGCCGAGGCGGTCGCGGATCAGGTCCGTGGCAGCGACCAGCGACGGCGGATCACCGGCGCGGCGGGGCGCGAGGCGCACCTCGAAATCGACGCCCGAAACCCGCTTCACCGCCTCGATCACCTCAAGCACGGAGAAACCGCGGCCATAGCCGCAGTTCAGGGTCAGGCTCTCGCCACCCCGTTCGAGATGGTCGAGCGCCAGCACGTGGGCGCGGGCGAGGTCGCCGACATGGATATAATCGCGCACGCAGGTGCCGTCCGGCGTCGGATAGTCCTGGCCGAAGACGTCGAGATGGGAACGCTGGCCGAGCGCCGCCTGGCAGGCGAGCTTGATCAGATGCGTCGCGCGCGGGAAGGACTGGCCGGAGCGGCCGGCGGGATCGGCGCCGGCGACGTTGAAATAGCGCAGGACGACGGCGCGAAGCTCGTTCACGGCCACCGTGTCGCGCAGCATCCACTCCGTCATCAGCTTGGAGGCGCCATAGGGCGAGATCGGCTGCATCGCCGAGCTCTCGGCGATCGGGCTGATTTCGGGCTCGCCATAGACGGCGGCGGTCGAGGAAAAGATGAAATGGCGCACGCCGCCGGCGACGGCGGCCGCGATCAGCGCGCGCGACTTCACCGTGTTGTTGAAGTAGTAGCCGAGCGGGTCCTTGACCGAATCCGGCACGACGATCGAGCCGGCGAAATGGACGATCGCCGTGACGCCGAACTCGCGGACTAGCCGCGCCACCAGCGCCTCGTCGCCGCAATCGCCACGGATCAGCGGCACGGATGACGGCACCTGGTTGGCGAACCCGGTGGAGAGATCGTCGAGGACAATGGTTTCACGCCCCGCATCGGCGAGGGCCAGCACCATGTGACTGCCGATATAGCCGGCGCCGCCGGTCACGAGAACGGTCATTCCTTGTTCCTGCTGTCTGGATGTTGGAGTGTCGCGGGGCTCAATAGAAGCTCACCTGGTCCGGGCCGAGCTCGGCGAGGGTGACGTTCTCGATCAGGAAGCCGCTGCCGAAACCGAAATCGACCTGGACGCCTTCCGCCGTGTCATGGGCATGCGCCAGGAAACCCTGGTAGTTGGCGAAGGCACGACCGGAGACCGGCTGGAAATAGAGATGGTCGCCCTCGGCCACGTTGAAATCGGTGATGCGGTCGAAGCCTTCGTTGTACTGGCCGTCGAAGATGAAGGTGTCGGCCCCGGCGCCGCCGGTCAGCGTGTCGTTGCCGCGAAAGCCGCGCAGCCGGTCGTCGCCTTCGTCGCCTTGCAGCGTGTCGTCCATCTTGCCGCCGAAGATCGTGTCGTTGCCGGTGCCGCCGCGCGCCGTCACGACGCCGCCGGTGTTCAGCAGCTGGATGTAGTCGTCGCCGCTCGCGCCGATGACGTCGAGGTCGACCGGCTGGTAAAGGCCGTTCGGCCCGAGCAGCGGACCGAACAGCGTCAGCTTCTCGATGTTCTGGAACATGCCGCCCGTGGATGACGTGCCGCTCTGCATGTCGATCCAGTAGGAACCGCTGGAGGGCGTCTGGATCTGCAGCATATCGATGCCGTCGCCGCCGTCGATCCAGTCCGGGTCGAAATTGCTCATGAAGATGGTGTCGTTGCCGGCGCCGGCATTGATGCGGTCGAAGCCGCCGCCGCCATTGATCCGGTCGTCGCCCGCGCCGCCATGGATGACGTTCGCGAGTGCGTCGCCAACGAGAACATCGTTGTAGTTCGAGCCCCAGATGTCCTCGATCGAGGTCAGCGTGTCGCCATGCGCGAAGCCACCGACCTGCGTGGCGCGTCCGAGATTGACGTCGACGCCGGCGGTCGAGCCGCCATAGTCGACCCGGTCTCGGCCGGCGCCGCCGTCGATGCGATCCGCCCCCGCGCCGCCGTCGAGCACGTCGTCGCCGTCGAGGCCCATCAGCCAGTCATTGCCCTTGCCGCCATGGATGACGTCGTCGCCGCCATAGCCGCGGAAGGTGTCGTCGCCATTGCCGCCGAGGAGCAGGTCGTTGCCGGAGGCGCCCGCGACCTGGAAGCTCTCGACGTTGACGATCTTGCTGCCGATCGCGCCCCAGGGGCGGATGTCGATGGTCACGTCACCGTCCGAATCCACCGCGTCGATCGACACGGTGTCGAAGCCTTCGCCGCCGTCGATCAGCGCGAAATCGATCCGCGCCGAGAAGGTGTCGTCCCCGGCCCCACCCAACATGACGACGTTCGGATTGGCCGGCGGCGAATGATTGTTCGTCAGCTCCTGCCAGAGATGATCGTTGCCGTCGCCACCGTCCATCCAGTCCGCCCCGCCGAAGCCGCCGAGATCGTCATTGCCGGCGCCGCCATAGAGGATGTCGTCGCCGCTGGTGCCGAAGCCGATGTCGTCATGCTCCGAGCCGTAGAACTCGAGCCGCTCTATGCCGGTCGCGAGCTTGCCGTGCGGAGACAGATAGTCCCCGTCGTCGATCAGCGACAGATCGCCATTCGGCTGATGCCAGACGATGAAGCCGGGGCCGCCCGTCTCGCCGGCGCGAAACTCCCGGACGTCGACGACCAGTGTGTTGTTCCCCGCGCCGCCCTCGACGATCGAGACGCTTGAGACCTCGATCCGGTCATCGCCCGCGCCGCCATTGATGCGGTCAAGGCCGCCGCCACCTACAATCACGTCGTCGCCGGCATCGCCCTTGATGATCTCGTCGCCTGCCGTGCCGGCGATCCTGTCGTTGAAACGCGAGCCCCAGATGCTCTCGATCGAGATCAACCGGTCGCCCTCGGCGTCGCCGCCGAGCTGGGTCGCCCGTGTCAAATCGACGTCGATCGCCGCCGTGCTGTCGATGTAGTTGACCGTGTCGATACCGTCGCCGCCGTCGACCAGATCCGCGCCGAGATAGGGCCGGATGCTGTCGTCGCCTTCCTCCCCGTAGAGATTGTCGGCCGCCGGCGTGCCGAAGATCGTGTCATTGCCGGGTGTCCCATGAATATCGACCATGATCGCAAATCCCCCAAAGCGACAGGTTCAGGCCACTTTCCGCATATCGGCAGGCTCGGCGGCGCCAACGCGCGGCGCGAGCTTGGTATCCACGTTGTTCTCGAGCAGAAACACGCGCGTTTCGTCATAGACGTCGCGCCAGGCCGCGTTGAAGGCGTCGAAGCGGCCCTGGTCCCAATAGTCCTCGAGCACGAAGGCTTCGTCGCTGAAGACGTCGTAGCTTGGGATCCGGTAGGTCTCGGCGAACTCCGCCGTGCGGCTGTCATAGGTGAAGTAGATCGACGGCACGCCGTTCGCGAGCGCCATCAGATTGCCGTGCAGGCGATAGCCCAGCACAAGGTCGAGCCGCTGCACGAGCGCCTCGTAGTCGGCCACCACGTCGGAATAGAACAGCCGCTCGCGGTAGAGCTTCTCCATGCCGTCGTCGAAATACCAGTTCGCGGCCCAGCCATTGGCGCGGAGCGCGGCGATCGCCTCTTCCTTCTGCTCGTCGGTGCCCAGAACGATCTTCTTCTCCTCCACCTCGCCCTGCGCCATCAGCGTGGTGTCGAAGCGGTTGGCGAGCGTCTTCACCAGGTCGCGGTGGAAGTTCAGGTAGCGCTGGATGTCCTGCGCGTAGGTGGGCGAAACCTCGCGCCGGATCGTCAGGCCGACCTTTTCGACCTCGGCGAGCGGCGACAGCGTGATACGCAGGTTCGGGTCCAGCCGGCGGAAGGCCGTCGGGCAGCCAATGATGCGGACATTGTCGATGCCGAGATCGCCCAGAACCTGCGCCGAATAGGCGCCGCGCACGCCGATCGACGTGCTTAGTTCCGACATCGCCCGCAGCACGTCGCGCGTCTGCTCCGTCAGCTCCAGCTTTCCCCGGACGGGCGCCTGCGCGCCGATGCCGAAGGCGAGCACTGGCAGGCCGAGCTTCCGGAGCACGGCGGCGGTGTCGTGCCACTGCATCTCGCCATGCACGTAGTTCGAACCACGCAGCATGACGTAGTCGTATTCTTCCCGCAGGCGATCGAGCGAATCCCAGTCGGGATTGTTGATCTCGAGCACGCCGACCTTCTCGAAGTTAAGCAGCTTCAGAGAGGAGTCGAAGACGAAGGCGTCGCCGATGTTGTGGTAGTTGTCGATCGAGCGCTGGATGTTCTGGTACTGGTACCAGCGCACGCAATCATGGTCGTAAATTTCGCCTGACGGAATCATCACCAGCAAACGTGCCATACCGGTCTCCTTTTCCCCCCAGGGATGCCGCCCTTAGCGGGCCGCTTGCGCGCAAATCGTTACGCGAGTTCGTGGTGTTCGGCCGGGCCCTCGGCCGCGGCGTGATGACGGCCGAGAATGGCGCGATAGAGGGCCAGGTGCTGCTCGGCGCTGTCGACATGGCCGATGGGCCGCCGCATGGTCTGGCGCAGCCCCTCCCACATCGAGCCGTCGGAAAGCACCTCGACGAAGCGGTCGGCCAGATCCTCGGGGCTGCCGACCCTGAAATGCAGTCCGTCCGTGCCGTTGCGGACCTTTTCGGCCATGCCGCCGATATTGCTGCAGAGAAGCGGCCGGCCGTGGAACAGGGCTTCCTCGATCACGACCGGTGAATTCTCCCACCAGATCGAGGGTACGACGACCCAATCGACCGTCTGCATCAGTTCGGGCATCTCGCTGTTCTGGTACGAGCCGTAGAAGCGGACACGGCTTCCCGCGTCCTCGATCAGTTTCTTCATGCGCGCCTGGAACTCGGGCGGCTGGAATTCGAGATTGGCGCCGAAGATCATCAGCCGCGAATCCTCACCCCAGATGCGCTCCGGCACGCGGGCGACCGCGTCGATCAGCACGTCGACGCCCTTGAACGGCGTCATCTGGCCGAAATAGGCGAAGCGGCTGCGGCGCTGTTCGGTGCCCGGCAGGGCGCGCGGCGGCGCCGGCTCGCTGACGGCCAGGCCATTCTCGATGACAAACAGGCGATCGGCCGACAGCCCCCAGGCGGCGTAGCGCTGGGCCAGGAAGGCGCTCGGCGACACATAGGCGTCGGCAAGCTCCAGCATCGACCGCACGAAACGCTCGCGCTTCAGGAAGCGCGCCGGCGCGATGTCCGGGAAACAGGCGTGGCAATCGGTCGGCGACGCCCGGCGGCAGAGCTGCGCGCCCTTGGTCTTCACCATCTGCCCGTGGTGGTGGCAGATCGACAGGAACTCATGGAACGTCACCACGATGGCGGCGTCCGGCAGCGCCTCCCGCACGGCATAGAGCGCTTCCAACCCGAGGCCGAGGACGTGATGGAAATGCACGACATGCGGCTGCAGATCCCGGACGAACCGCACCAGATCGCGCCGGATGTCGTCGGTGTTGCGGTTCGACAGGAAGAAGTGGTCGTAGTCGTCGCTGTGGAACAGGATGTCGGATGCGCTCTGGCGCAGGCTCATCAGCGCCGTTCCGGCATGGCGCGGCGTCGGGGCGCCGACCCGGGCCAGATAGACCGAGCGGAGGCCGGCCAGCGCGTTCAGTCCCTTATGCAGATTGTGCGAGGCGATTTCGGCCCCTCCGAGCGAGAGGCTCGGATGGCCGTGGCTGACAACCAGGACGCGGAGTTCGTCGTTCATGCCGCCACCGCCTGCGTCATCGCGGCAATCGTGTCGGACCAGCGGGCATCGAGCACCGCCCGATCAATGTTGCGGGCATGCGCCTCCCACGCGTTGAGGCGATCCACCGGCGCTTCAGCCCCGAGCAATCGCACCGCCGGCAGCCAATAGGCCTTGAGGCCCGTCTTCGACAACCGCAAAGCCAGGTCGAGCCCCTTGGCCCGATTGCCGAGATAGCCGTGTCCGCCCTGCCCCAGCGAGGCGATGGCCGCCTTCGCCACGATGCAGCATTCGAGGTTGGCGACCGGCGTTGCCGCCGGCGCGATCGTTGCGAGCGTCGCCACGGGATAGCCGACATAGTTCTCGGCCAGGCCACCGTCCTCGCCGCCCAGCCGGTAGCCGGCCCAGCGGATGGAATCGTCCTCGTAAAGAAGCGCCGGAGAGATGATGGCGGTGGCGTCGGTCTCGCGATGCGCCGCGCAGAGCCGGCCGAACCAGCCGCGCCCGGCAGGAACCAGCGAGCCCGAGAACAGGACGACGCGATCGGTCTTGGCCGCGCCGGAGCCGACGATCAGGGCATCATAGACGTCGTTGCAGCCGGCCACGGCCACCATCTGGATCGAGAGGCCGTAGAATTCGGCGAGCCGGCGCATTTCACCGCGCAGCGTGGCGATCACCCGGTCCGGCCCGGCGAGGACGATCGGCGCGGCGCGAACCTCGGCGTCGAGCGCGAGCAGGGCCACCAGCGACGCGACATCCGCGGTCTGCTCGTCGAGCCCGATGACCAGCGTCGTGTCGCCCGCCGGAGCATTCGTTCCGACATGTTCGATCCGCTCGGCCGCGGGAGCCTTGGTGGCCGCGCTGGCGACGAGCGGGATCAGATGACGCTCGACGATCTCCGGCATCGCGGCGGCGCGCGCGCTGATCGATTTCAGCTGCCGGCTGACCGCCTCCCGATAGCTGACGCGCTTCGGAACGACCGGCAGATAGGCCGGTGGGCAATGGGGAATGGTGAGCTCGATATAGACGGGCGCGCCGCCATCGGCGTCGAAGTCCGGAATGAAGACGGCGAAGCCGTGGCCATGCTGGTTCTGGTCGAAACGGGCCGGGAACGGCGCCTTGCCGTCGAAGGCCGACGACACATCCGGCCGCTCAATCCGGCTCCAGGTCTCGCGAAGCTCGATCGTGACCTGCCGGCGGCGCAGCTTGACCGACTCGACCCGGTGGTCCGGATCGAGAAGCCAGCCGCCGACGAGCAGGCCACCCTGCTCGACGCGGAAAGCGTGATCGATCGCCATGCGGACCGGCAGCGCGAGGCCGGAGACCGTATCCAGCCCCTCATAGCGATAGGCCGCGTCGCGGAGGCGGCCGACCACCTCGGCCGAGCCCCTCACCTTGGGAAGGATGGCACGGGCGTAGCCGGGCGTGTCGCGCGGCGAGGCGAGCAGTCGCTGCTCATAGACATCGGAATAGCGCCAGCCATCCCGGCCGCGGAAGTAGACGCGCTGCATGCCGAAGGGATCGATCGGTTCCGGCGCGACCAGCACGGCGGCGAAGCCCTTGCCGGTGCTGGCCAGATCCTGCCGGTCGAAGGCGGCGCCGGTGCACTCGGCGATCTGCGCCGTCGAGCCCGCGATCAGCACGCGGCTGACACCGGCCCGCACATCGGACGACCAGCCCTGCAGATAGACGTCGCCCTCCTCGAAGGCGCCGATGATCTCGATGAAGCCGTCCGCCTTGGCGCTTGCCTCGACGAAGGTCGTCATCGCCGTCAGCTTGCGCCGGCTCATCGGCCCCTGGCTGAGCATGGCGACGATGGCGTCGATGACGGCCGGCAGGTGCGCACCCGCCAGTTCGATCAGCGCCGCCGCCAGCGTAGCCGGGCGCATCAGGTCCGGCGAGACCCGATAGGACGCGGCGCGCCCCTGCGCGCGAAACGCCAGCGTGTTCAACCGCTCGCCCTTCAGCGGCCCGGCGAAGACGAGGGCGACGAAGCCATGCGAGCCGCGCCCCTTGGGATCGGCGAGAGGCCAACTGACCACCGGCGCCTTGCCCGGCAACGTCGGATCACCGTTCAGCATCACGGCCTGCGCGCCGCTCATCGGCACGCCGGCACCGAGCACGAGGACGAACGCTTCGTTGATCGGGCAGGCGATCAGGTTCTCGACGGCCGGCGTCGGGCCGCCACCCTGGCGCAGCGGCGGCCTGGGCCCCTGCCCCGCCTTCGCCTCACGCCCCTTGTCGCCATCCTGAATCATGCCGTTCCTTTCCCGGTCACTTGAGGAAGGCGGCGAGCGTCACGCCGGCACCAACCACGATGCCGATGAGCGTCGTCATCACGAGCATCAGCGGCTTCAGTTCGCCCCGCCCGCGCTTCGAGAGCGCGTCGATGCGCTTTTCGAGCCCCGCGACGATCCCGTCGAAGCGCATCAGGAAGATCTCGAGCTCCGACAGCCGGTTGACGATCTCGCCCTGCGTCGTCTCGATGTGTTCGAGCTGGGCCGGCGGCACTTCGGTGCCACGGGCGGCGCCTTCGCCTTCCGTCGCCGCCCGCTGCACGCCGCGCTGGTTCAGCTGCAACTGGCGCTGCGCCGCCATCAGGATTTCGAGCTTTTCGAGCACCCGCGTCAGCGGCGCCGCGATCAGCGCTTCGGCCGCCTGCTCGTCCAGTGTCGGCGCATAGAGAATGCGCTCCTCGCCGGTCGGCGACACGGCGACGATCGAGAGATCGCGCTGTCGCGCCGTCACGGCCTCGGGCAGCGGGATGTCGAAGGCGTGCTGGCCGTCGCCGACGCCGTTGCGGCGGAGATCCGAGCGCAGCTTGTCGGCCGTCACCTCGGCGATCTTCTGCGAGCCGAGCGAGACGATGATCTGCATCCGGGCATTCGGATGGCTGCGATCGAAGGCCCAGCCATAGAGGCGGCCGTTGTCGATGGCGTCGACCCGGCCGGTCACTCCCAGCGGCGCGGCCTGGGTATCGTCCTTCGGATGCAACGGAATGGCTTCGGCGGTTGACATGGCAACCTCCTTCAGGCTGGGATCCTGGCGCGCTCGAGCGCACCGAACAGGGCGAGATAGTTGCGAGCCACGACATCGATCGTCGGCGGCGCCTTGGCGTTCTCGGAAAGCCGCACCCAGAGATCGGGATCGGCGGCCGCCTGCCGCATGGCGCGAGCCAGGTCGATGGGATCGTCGGGAGCGACGGTCAGGCCATTGAAGCCGTGCTCGACCATCTCGGCCATGCCGCCGATGCCGCTGACGATCACCGGACGACCCTGCTGCTGCGCCTCCTGGATGACCAGCGGGGCGTTCTCCCACCAGATCGACGGCACGACGACCCAGTCAACGGCCGCCATCAGGTGCGGAACATCCTCGCGCCGATAGGCGCCGCGCCGGACGACATGCGAAGTGGTGCGGGCGAACCGCTCGTCGAGTTCCGTCTTGAAGGCCTCGGCCTGAAACGGCGTGCCGCCATGGACCCGCAACTCGAAATCGACCCCGGCTCCGATCAGCCGCTCGGCCGCGTCGAGCAGCACCGTGCCGCCCTTCCAGGGATTGAGATTGCCGAAATAGCCGAAGACGTTGCGCGCCCCGTCCGTACCGCGAGACCGCGCAACCGGTCGGCCATCGCCGGGCTGGCCGTTGGCGATGACGTCGATGTGATCGGCATCGAGGCCCCAGGCGACGAAGCGATCCCTGAGGAAGGCGCTCGGCGAGACGAAACGATCGACGGCCGAGAGCAGCGTCTTCAGATAGCGCTCCCGCAACAGGAATTGGTCGGCGCCGACCTCCGGGAAACAGCCGTGGCAGCGATCCGGCGAGGCGCCATGGCAGCGCTCGCGCCCGCTGGTGCGCATCATCAGGCCGTCATGCGCGCAGATGAGGTAGTAGTCGTGCAGCGTCATGACGATGCGCGCTTCCGGCAGGACCCGCCGGACGAGCGCCGGGAACTCCGCGCCGATCAGGAGCAGATGGTGGATGTGCACGACGTCCGGCCGGAACTCCGTCAGCAGCGCCTCCAGATCGGGAATGACGCCGTAGAGATCGACCTGGCTCATGAAGAAGCGGTCGAAATGGCCGGCCCAGAGCAGGATCTCGTCCTGGCCATTGCCGATGCCCTGAAAGCTGGTACCGGGCTTTTCGTCCCGATGTATGCGGTTGGTCGCGCCCAGGAACAGGGCTTCGGCCCCGGCGCGCTGATAGGCGCGAAACAGGTCATGGGCGAAGATTTCGGTGCCGCCCGGATGCAGGTCAGGGTGATTGTGGGCGACGACGAGGATGCGCTCCGCCATGCTCAGCCCTTCTTCTCGGCGACGAGAATGTCCTGATAGTGCGCCGCCGGCTGGCCACGCCAGTGGCCGAGGCTCTTCAGGCAGAGCGACAGACCGAAGCGCTGGATGACGCGTTCGAAGAAGCCGTCATCGAAGCCGACCGCGCCGAGCGGCGCCGTGCGATCGACCAGCCAGGCTGGCCCCTCGCCCTCGCGCTTGAACTGCAGGCGCGGATCGCGCTGCGGCAGGGCGCTCTTAGCCGTCTCGTCGAGCACGAAGGCGGTGATGAACAGCCGTCCGCCCGGAGCGAGCAGCCGCTGCGCCTCGCGGACATAGGCGGCGATCTCGCGCGGCGGAAGATGCGTCGCGACGGAGACCATGAAGATGAAGTCGAAGCTCTCGGGCTCGAAGGAAAGCTTCAGCGCCTCGCCCTTGATCGTGCCCTTCGGATTGTAGATGTGATGGGCGACGTCGATCCTGTCGAAACGGAAATTGTCATAGACCGGCGAGATCCGCTCGCGGCACCAGGCGATGCCCTCGGCCACCGGATCGACGCCCCAATAGGCGGCGGCCGGCGAGAGATACTGCGTCAACGGCACGGCGAGCCGGCCGATGCCGCTGCCGATATCCAGCACGCGGTCGTCCGGCAGGATTCCGCCGAAGCGCACGAGGTGCCCCAGGAACTCGACCCCGATGGCGCGGAAGTCGCCATCGCCGACAAAGATGCTGTCGGCGGTCGGTTCAGGCAGGAACCGGTTGGCCAGCAGGGTCTCCTGTAGCCAGGCCAGCCGGGCCTCGTCAAAATCCGGTCGGGCCGCGACTACGTCGGAGACGGGCTTCAAAGCAACGACTGCCGTCATGCCGCGCTCCTGCGCGAGCCCGCGGGCGTGGAGGAACCAGGCTCCGGCCGCTCGAAGCTTTCCTGCATCAGCGAGCCGATGACGCCGTCCCAGCGCTGGCTGTGCAGCCAGGAATTGTAGCGGGAGGCGATGCCGCGCATGTAATCGCCGTTGCGCCGCATCGAGCGCCGCTCCAGATGATAGAGAGCGACCCCGGGCTCATAGGCGATCGCCTGCCCCGTCGCGCGGATCTTCAGGCAGATGTCGCTGTCTTCGTAGTCGCCGATGACATAGTCCTCCGTGAAGCCGCCGACGTCCTGGAACGTGTCCCGCATCATGACGAGGCAGGCGCCGGTGACGGCGGGCACCGGGCGCGCCGCATTGGCGGGCGCATGGCCGCCGGGCATGCCCTTGTAGAAGTGGTGGTTCAGCCACGTGCCGCGTGCGTCGCGCTGGAAATAGAGCCCGGCATGCTGCAGCGAGCCGTCCTCAAACAGCAACTTCGGGCCGATCGCGCCGACCTTGCCGGGGCCGCCGAGACGATCGGAGAGCCGCGACAGCCAGTCGTGTCCGGTCGGAATGACGTCGGAATTCAGCAGATTGACGATCAGCCCGCGCGCCAGCTCCACGCCGGCGTTGTTGGCGCGCGCATAGCCGCCATTGCCGCTCATGACCGCCAGCGTCATCGGCATCTGGTAGAGCCGGTAGAGCCCGCCGAGCAGATGGCTGACATCGTCCGCCTGCTCGGGCGAATCGAGCACGAAGATGATCTCGGCCTGATCGCGCAGGCCCGGGTCCGTCGCAAAGGCCGCGATCTGGAAACGCAGGAAATCGAGCACGCGGTATAGCGGCACGATGATCGAGAACATCGGCTCCGCGAGCCGAGGACCGAAGTGCTCCGTCCTCGCCACCGAAACGGACGCGACCACGCGGCGCTGGATTTCGGCCAGAGCCGGCCCGAGCGTCTCGGAGAGCACGGTTCCCGTCGCATGCTGCAGGGGGACCGCGCGCAGGGCGCCGGCCCGCATCGTCGCCGCGTCGATGGGTTGCGGCCTCGGGATCAGGCTGATCTCGCCGCCGGATTTCAGGCGCAGGCGAAAGCGCGGCTGCAGGATCGGTCCCGCCGGCTTGTCGTGCGGCAGATAGGCGATGAAGCCCGTCGCGTCGTCGCGGGTGGTGCCTTCGGCTGAGCCGACCCGCCCCGGAAACAGATGCCAGTCGGCCTCGATCGGCCGCGTCGCGCCAGCGGCGACGTGATCGACGCCGGCAATCAGACCCTGCGGATCGCGGAACCAGCCGCCGACCAGAAGGCCACCGTCGAGCGACAGGGCGAGATCCACTTCCGCGCCCGGCTGGAAGGCTGCGAGTTCGGTGGCCTTGGCCGGCACGGCGGCGCGGGCCTGCATGTCGATGACCGCAAGCCGCGCCTCTTCCGAGCGGACCGAGAGCGTGCGCACCAGGAATTCCGTGAGCGCGCTGTCGTTGCGACGCGCGCCCCACCAGCGCAGCAGGCTGAGCGGCGCCTTGGTGGCCTGACCGAGAGTCCGGATGGCAATGCCGTGCTCGCCGATCAGCACCAGCGTGCCGGCCCCGAGCATCGCCGCGTCGCCGTCGGCGAGCAGCACCATGGCGCGACGGCCATGGCTGTCGGCCTTGCGGGCATGAGCTTCCACCGTCAGCCGGCGCACGCCGTGCGCGGTGACCACGTGGGCGGAGCTCACAGTGCCGAGATCCGCGGTCGTCGCGAATTCGACGATGGCGGTGTCGCGGGTCGGCCGGCAGGCGACGACAGCGCGGGCATCGCCCGGCTGGAGTTCGCTCGCCAGCAATTGGATGGCTTCGGCATAGGTGGCCGAGCGGGAAAGTCGGAAGGCGCCGCACCAGGAGGTCAGCAGCGCCGTCAGCAAGGAGATGCGAGCGCGACCGTCCAGATCCTCGACAAGCGCCGCGACATCGGCACCGATGAAGGGATCGGCGGGGTCTACTTCAATGCGCTCGGAGGGGCCGAGGGTTCCGGCCGAAACGACAAGCCGCATCGACGTCCGCGGCCGCATGATCCAGATGATGCGGGTGCCACCATCGACCCGCGTGAGCCGCAGGCTCGCCAGCGGCGCGATGGCCTCGCCATCCTGCCGCGTGCAACGCGGCGGCACCGAGCAGGGCCCGGGAATATCCCAGACGACCGCCGAAACATCCGAGGCCAGCTTGAGACTGCGGATGGACTCCGCGTGACCACCAGCGGGCGATAGCGGGACGATTTCCAGCATGCCGGGCACCTCGATATCGCGAACTCAAGGAGAGACTGGTGCGGCGCCCGGTGGGAGGGACCGGGCGCCGCAGGCCATCAGCTGACGGGGGATCAGCCGATAACGAAATAGCCGTGCGGGTTGGCGTGGACGTCGTTGGCATTGACGTTCACGAGCGTAATCGAGTCGCCATGGCCAAGATCGATCACGGTATTGTTGCCGACCTGCGTCGCGCGGGCAGCAAGATCTTCTGCCGACGAGATGTGCGTATCGTTGATGTTCTTCTGGATCTGAAGAATGTCTTCGCCGGCATGGAAGTCCATGACGACGTCGTTGCCGCCACCACCGGTGAAGACAAAGATGTCGTTGCCGGCGCCGCCGATCAGGATGTCATTGCCGGCACCGCCAACGAGGATATCGTTGCCCGCGCCGCCATTCAGGATATCAGCGCCAGCGCCGCCGTAGAGGACATCGTTGCCGGCACCGCCGAGAAGGATGTCGTTGCCGTCGCCGCCGTCGAGGATGTCGTCACCAGCACCGCCATCGAGGATGTCGTTGCCGGCACCGCCGTACAGCTGGTCATTGCCATCGCCGCCAAACAGCTGGTCGTCGCCGTTGCCGCCGAAAAGCGTGTCGTCGCCTATGCCGCCGAACAGCAGGTCATTGCCGTCGTCGCCGAAAAGCGTGTCGTTACCCGCACCACCGAAAATCGTGTCATCGCCATCGCCGCCGAAGACTGTGTCGGCGCCACCATGGGCGAAGATGATATCGCTGAAGCGAGTGCCGAATAGGACGTCGTCATACGCCCCACCTTCTAGAGTGGCCATTGAGGTCTCCTATGTCAGTCGCTTGCGCCGCCCAGATCGAAGTATCTCCGCGGCCGCCCTGCCCTCCGCCACCCGGCTGGTTTCGGAAAAAGCATGACGCACTGCACTATAAGCGAACATCAGAGACAAGCAACGCCTTTATCAATGATTCTACTCTTTAGATCTTGGCGAAGCCAGTACATTTGCTAGACTAATCGGTCTAATTGCAGAATTACTGGTTTATCTATGCGATTAAATTGCCAGGAAATTCGAAATATTCTTCGAACGAAATTGCTGCATTGCAACAAGCGCCGCGCAATCACTCTTCGTGGAAGGCGGCGTTGAAGCTGTCGGTAATCGGCGAGAGCAGGTAGTCGATCGCGAGGCGCGGCTTGTTGATGATCAGCACGTCCGCGGGCATGCCCGGGTAGAGCTTCACATCCCGGGCGGCGGCGAGCGCCTCCGGCAGCACCTCGGCCCGCGTCACGAAATAGGCAACGTTGGTGCGCTCGTCGATGACGTGATCGGCCGCCACATAGGTCAGCCTGCCCTCCAGCGGAGCATGGCTGCGCTGATTATAAGCCGTCAGACGGACCCGCACGGGCGAGCCGACGCGGACGCTGTCGATGTCGGTGGGGCTGACATGCGCCTCGATGACCATCGGCTCGTCCTCTGGCACGATGTCCATCAGCGGCGCACCGGCGGAGATCGCGCCACCGACGGTGCGGACCTGGATGTTGACGATGACGCCCGCCTGCGGCGAGCGCACCTCGAGCCGCTGAAGCACGTCGCGCGCCGCGACGATGCGCTCATCGACCTCGGCGAGCTCGCCCTGCGCCGTCGCGATGTCGCCGGACACCTGCTGCATCCAGTCCTGCGTCAGCGCGAGCAGTTCGAGATTGGCGCCCGCCTTGGCCTGTTCGGCCTTGGCCTTGTTGGCCGCCTGCTCGCCGGCATTGCCGATCAGTTCGCTGAGGCGCGAATCGATCTCCAGCAATTGGGAGCGCCTGGCGAAGCCCTTCTTGACCAGACCGTCGATCGCGCTTCGCTGTTCCTCGAGAATCTCCTGCTGCCGTCGGTTCGACTCGCTCTGTGCGGCCAGAGCCGCCGCCTCCGCGTCATGTTGCTCGACGGACTTTCTCTGCACGTCCAGGCGGCCGCTCTTGGCCACCGTGCGCGATTCGAAGAACTTCTGCTCGGCCGCCACGGCGTCGCGAGCCGCCTGTTCGGTCGACGCCAGCAGCTCGGACGGAAACTCGACCGAATTCGCCTCGGCCTGCTCGCTGCGCAGACGCGCCAGCTTCGCCGTCAGGGCGAAGCGCCGCCCGGTGAGCTGCTGCAGCTCGGACCTGGCGCGCGTATCGTCCAGCAGGATCAGCGGCTGGCCGGCCTTCACGGAGTCGCCCTCCTTCACCAGGAGACGCTTCAGGATGCCGCCCTCGAAATGGCTGACGGTCTTGCGCTTGCTGTCGACGACGACGGAGCCGCTCGCCACCGCCGCGCTGTCGAGATTCGCCGAATAGGCCCAGCCGATGAATCCGCCGAAGCCGATCGTGACCGCCAGGAAACCGGCGATGATGGGCGTGCGAAGGCTCGGCTCGCGATCGAGGATCTCGTTGCGGCTGCCGCGCAAGGCGGTCGCATAGACGATCGCGGGAACGGCATCGCGCCGGGCCCGCTCGATCTCGGCCGGGGTCTGTCGGGTCAGGTTCTTCAACGTCGATCTCCGCCTTGGGCTATCGCCGGCGACGGGTTGGGAGCCTGTCGCTTGGGGTTCATCGGCGATACGATGTCGGTGCGCGGACCGAACTGGGACACTCGGCCGTTTTCCAGCACGAGCAGTTTGTCGGCGACCTCCATGATCGCCGGTCGATGGGCGATCATGACGACGATGGCGCCATCGGCCTTCGCGGCACGAATGGCGCGGATCAGCGCCGCTTCGCCGGTTGCATCGAGATTGGCATTCGGCTCGTCGAGCACGATCAGCCGGGGATGGCCGTAGAGGCAGCGCGCGAGCGCCACCCGCTGGCGTTGGCCACCGGAGAGCGTCAGTCGCGCGTCGCCGACCGGCGTGTCGTAGCCGAGCGGCAGCCTGCCGATCATTTCATGCACGTCGGCGATGCGGGCCGCCTCGATCACGGCACGCGGATCGCCTGCATCCATTCGGGCGATGTTGTCGCGAATCGTGCCGTCGAGCAGCGAGACCGATTGCGGCAGGTAGCCGACGAGTTGGCCGAACGATTCCCGCTCCCAGAGATAGACGCTGTTGCCGTCGAGATAGACGCCGCCGGCCGTCGGCTTGACGATGCCGACGAGGAGCCGCGCCAGCGTCGACTTGCCGGCCGCCGACGGGCCGATGACGCCGAGCACTTCGCCCGGCGAAAGGCTGAACGAAACGCCCTTGATAATCGGAACGTCCTGCCCGGCCGCGGCGTAGATCAGCTTGTCGACGACGAGATCGCCATTGCAGACGGTGGTCGGCATCGTCTGCCGATCGGCACCCTCGGTCGCAATCAGCTCCCGCACGCGCTTCCACGCGCCGCTCGCCATCACCCACTGCCGGCCGTTCTCGACGACGCTGTCGAAGGGCATCAAAAGGCGCCCCATCACGATCGTCGAGGCGATCATCGCGCCGCTCGATATCTCCTGCCGGATCGCCAGGATACAACCAAGCGCCAGCACGAAGAGCTGCATGCCGTAGCGGATGGTCCTCGTGACGGTGGCGATGACCTTGCCGCGGCGGTTTGCGGTTTCGAGCAGTTCGAGGGCGCTGAGCTGGGCCAGGCGCCAGCGCGCGGAGAGAGCGGGGAGCATGCCCATGCTCTCGATCACCTCGGCATGGCGGACCTGACCGGCGACGTTACCGATCGCCTCGACATTGGCCTTGTTGGCTTCCGTCAGGAGGCTCCGCGTAGAGATGTCGAGGGCGATGTTCGATATGACGAGAATGAGGATGGAGACGACGCCGACGATGCCGAAGCCCGGATGCAGCAGGAACAGCACGACCAGGAAGATCGGGCTCCAGGCCGCCTCCAGCGGAGCGCTGACGGCGTGGCCGGTCAGGAAGCTCCGAAGCTCGGCCAAATCGCGCAACGATTGCGCCGCCTTGCTCGTCCCTTCGCGCGCCGAAGCGCGGATGGAGGCCGCCAGCACCGGCCCGTTGAGCTTACGCACAAGCCGGCCGCCCATCACCTGGAAAGCTTGAGAGCGGATAAATTCGAGAAGACCGTAGAGAATGAGCGCGCCACCTGCCAGTATCGACAACATGGCTAGGGTATCCATGCTCCGGCTGTTCAGCACACGATCGTGCACCTGAAGCATATAGAGCGGTACAGTGAGTTGCAGGACGTTGATGAATGCACTCAGGATTGCAGCATAACCGAGGCCGGCCATGAAGGAACGACGCGCCTCGATGACGATCGCCTCAGGAACGGCTACGTCCCCTGGCGCCTTCGCATCTGCAACATGCGAGGATGTTGCTTCAATTTTCGGCATAATATTGGATTGCCTTGAAATTGTCACTTCATAACTCTATCGTCCAGCATCAAGGGTGTCCAGAAGATACATTTAATCCAATTTTCGGACTATCTGATAGAATGTTTGCTTGGAATACGTCTATCGGCTGAAGCATTGTCGAATAGACGAATCGATACACAACAATGCTTCGAAACTTGAATTAAAATTAGCGATACGGGGCCAGATAATGACGCGAGAACTTCTGCAAGCGGCGGTAGAAGTCGAAGAGTCGGATAACAACGTTGGATCGAGTAGCAATCTCGCATCTGCGAGCGTGATCACGGTTGTAACCGAACATGATGGCGGGCATGTAACGCATTTCGAGCTTGCCCGGACGATCGAACGCGTCAACCGGCGCTTCACCGATCTGCTCCGGATCGAGATGGGCAAACTGGGCGTCGGCGACATCGGACCGGCCCAGGTCATGGTGCTGTTCACCATCGGCAATGGCGAATTGTCGGTGCGGGACCTGCTCGACAAGGGCCACTATCTGGGCTCGAACGTCTCCTACTACCTGAAGCAGCTCGTCGATCTCGGCTATATCGACCGCGTCGCCTCGCAGCGCGACCGCCGGTCGGCCCGGATCAGCCTTTCCCAGAAGGGACACGATCTCTGCCAGGCCCTGCGGACCGCGGACGACACCTATCATCGCCTGCTCGTTCGGGACGAGGACGAGTCGCGCGAGCTCGACAACGCCTATCGTCTGCTTCAGAAGCTGGAGTTGGTCTGGACCAATGCGACGCGCTACGGCGCGTAGCCGGATGGCCGCCCCGCCGCCGCCAGGAACAGGGGCCTCTGCATGAAGATACTCTTCATTCACAGACGCGGCGTCGGCCAGTTCGAACATCTGGCCGCCAACCTCGCCTCTGCCGGCAATGAGGTCACCCTCATCACGGAAAGCGTCGATCGGCGCTTGCCGGGTGTCCGCATTGTCCGCCACCGGGCCGAGCCTCCGGCCACGCTGGCCGCGATCCGGACCAGCCCCCTGGCGACGACCGAGCATCACGTCCGCATCGGATTGCGCGTCGCCGAGACCCTCGATGCGCTCGTCCGCGCCGAGGGGCCGCCCGACATGGTCGTCGGCCATATCGGCTGGGGCAGCATGATGTTCGTGAAGGACGTCGTGCCGCGCGCGCCGGCGCTCGGCTATTGCGAATTCTTCTACCGCGCCGAGGGCGCCGATGTCGGTTTCGACCCGGAAGACGTCATCGACCTGGACGTGCGCCAGCGCCTGCGGCTGCGAAACGCGGCCCAGCTCGTGACGCTCGACGCCATCGATGCCGGCATCAGCCCGACCGGCTGGCAGCGCAGCCGCTATCCCGAGAACTATGCCCGGCGCATCGCCGTTTGCCATGACGGGATCGACGTCCACCGTTTCCGGCCCGACAATCGCCATGGGCTGACCCTTCCCGACGGACGCGTCATCAAGCCCGGTGATCCCGTGGTGACCTTCGCGGCGCGGGATTTGGAGCCCTACCGGGGCTTCCCGCAGGCGGCCAAGGCGGCCGAGCGGGTTCTCGCCCGCCACAAGGACGCGATCTTCGTCTTCGTCGGCGGCGACTCGAACAGCTATGGTGCATCGCGGCGCGACGGAAAATCCTGGAAGGACGCCGTCCTCGAAGAAACGCCGCTCGATCCCGCGCGTGTATTCTTTCCCGGCCAGGTTCCGCATGAGACTTTGACGCGGCTGTTCCAGATTTCAGCCGCGCATATCTATCTCACCTACCCGTTTGTGCTTTCGTGGTCCGTCCTGGAGGCGATGTCCTGCGGGGCACTGGTGATCGGATCCGAGACGGCGCCGGTGCAGGAAGTCATCCGCCATGGCCAGAACGGCCTGCTGGTGCCGTTCTTCGAGCCGGAAGCGATTGCCGAGACGGTCCTCGACGTCCTGGCCCGGCCGCAAGCCTTCGCCGACATGCGACGGCAGGCGCGCCAGACGATCATCGAGCGCTATGCGCTCGACCGATGCCTGTCGCGCCAGCGTTCGATCATGGCTCAGATGTTCGGCGCCTCGATGCGCTCGGTGGCGGCCGCCGGCTGAGGCTGGACGGCTTCCACCGGCTCGACAACGCAGGATTTGAGCGTGCCGGTATAGAGGATGCCGAGCAGCGGCATCACGGGCTCCGCGGCCGGGTCGTACGCCGCGTGCGCGACATTGTCCTTCGGGACATGGCGGTTCGTTCGCGGAACGCCCTGCGCAACCTGGATCGAGATGGCGAGCTTCGCCGGTTCCTGCAACAGCGCGGGACCGGGATACAGGAATTCGCAGCTCAGCATCGAGAACAGGAACTTGAAGGCGCCGTCGCGGACGCCGCCCTTCAACGTGGCTGCCTCAATCGTCTCGCCGGGCATGGAGATTTCCAGCGGGCCGACTTCCGGGGCGCACACATAGGAAAGGGCCAGCGGCCTCCCCTTCTCGAACTCGAGCTTCAGCCGGAACCGGCTGAGATCGGCGGTCGTCGCGCCAAAGCGGCGATTGCGGTAGTCGCGGGCCGGCAGGCCGCGGCTCTCGATCAGCGTCTTCGCATCGATGACGCCGGCGCCGGCGAAATGCTGCGGATCGATCGGCAGCGGCAAGGCGCGCGCGCGGACAGGCGCCGCGAGGATCCGCTCCAGATCGTCCGCGACGATATCCGCGACGATGGAGGTTGCGATCGGCCGGGCATAATGGCCCTGGTCCGAATAGAAGGCGGGGTCGGTGATCACCTCGCGGCCGAAGCGGCGCATCAGGTGGCGCGAGACGTTGATGACCGAGGTCTCGTACCAGTCGGAAATGTAATGCATGCCGGCGTCGATCGACGGCACCGCGCTGACATAGGTGCCGCTGCGCGCGCCGAAGACGAGCGAGACGATCCGCAGATTGGGGTTCTGTTCCAGCGCATAGCGGATGATGCCCTCGTAGAAGCGGGCCCAGTGGCGGAACGGCCGCCGCTCGTCGCCATAGACGAAGGCATCGTTGAGCGCATATTCGATGATCAGGACATCGGCGTCGGCGAGCCCCGGATGGGCCTTGAGCTGGAACAGGCCGAAACCGGATGTCGTGCCGCCGACCGAAAGATCGGCAACGACGTCCAGCGCCATGCCGCGACGCGCCATATTGGCGAGGAGGCTCGGCCAGTAGCCGGGCTGCATGACCGTGTTCGAGCCGCCGATAACGATAGTCCGGAGCGCCATGCGCGCTATCCTCCCTGGATGTTTTGTTTGTGGTCAGGACCTCATGGAGCCACCGGACGAACGGCGGCCCGGCCGGCCGCAGAAAGGCCGCCGCAGCGCCAGACGCTGTACGGGGTTCCACTGTCCCAATCGAAATAGTAGGCGGCGCCGACCTTCCCCGCCTCGATATCGGCATCAATGATGGAGCGGACCTGATCCACCTGCGCGGCGCGCGTGTCGTCGTCGATGGGACAGCGCGGCGAAGTATTGGCGACGCCCCATTCGGTGATCCAGCACGGCTTGCCGGCGGCGGCGGTGCCGCAGAAGGAGAGCGCCTCGCGCACGAGACCGTCGCGGCTCTCGGTCGAACCGGTGCTGCCCGGGTAGACATGGATGCCGTAGGCGTCGACCCATTGGTCGAGCCCCTGCGCTTGCATGCGGGAAGTCCATTCGGGCGCCGGGACGATCTCGAGGCCGACGCGGCGCGAGAACGGCACCGGCATGTCGGAGAGACCTGCCGAGATCAGCTTGGCGTCGCGGTTGAACTTCGTCTTCTGCAATTCCTCGCGGGTCACGCGAACGATCTCGACATAGCGCGCCAGGCCGTCGGCGACCTTGGCCGGATCGCTCTTGGCGTCGGCGCCGACCGCCAGATCGCCATTGTAGCCGGCCCAGTTGATCTCGTTGCCGGGCTCCACGCCGACCAACTTCACACCGGCCTTGTCGAGCTTGGCCAGCGTGTCGCGGATCACCTTGCGATAGCGCTCGGGGTCGAGATCGGAGAGGCGGTAGACGTCGAAGCTCCGACCCTTGGCAGAGCGGCGCTTGGTTCCGTCGGGATAGAAGGCGCGGTTGTTGAGCGAGATCTCGAGCAGGACGCGCAGGCCCGCCGCGTTTGCCATGCGCACCGCGTCGATGCTCTGCCCGATCGGCGCGCTCAGCGAAAGCCGTACCGAGGCGACGCCGCTGCGCTTCATGGCGTCGATGATGGTCTTGCGCTCGGCCGGCTGCTTCCAACCGAGATTGACCCGGTTGAAGCCGATCTCGGCCGCCTCTGCCTGCGCGCCGCAGAGAATGCCGAGCCACAGCATCGTCCCGGCCAGGGCCGGGACGATGCGCGTCGAACGATAGGGCTTACGCGGCCTCATGGGTCCGCGTGGCCTGGCCCGTGGCAGCCGGAGCCGCCTTGGCGATCGAGGCCTGCTTGATGCCGATGTCGTTCAGCGCCGTGCGGAAGTTGGTCTCGCAGGCGTCGTAGCGATCGATCGAAGCCTGCGCGTCGATCGTCGACAGGAACTCCTTCAGATACGCCTTCTTCTGCGTCTCGCGGTTCCAGATCTGGGCCTCGAGATGCGGGAAGCCGATGAATTCCAGCATTTCGCGCATACGGTCGTCGACGGCGATCATCAGCGAGGGCACGCCCGCCTGCATGGTGATGATGCAGCCATGGAAGCGGCGACCGAAGGACAGATCGAGCTGCGACGCCCAGGTGCGCCAGCGATTGGTGTCGAAGAAGACGTGCAGCTCGTGCTTCCGCTGCCACTTCTCCTGGTGCTTGTATTCGAGCGGCGCGATGATCCGGCCCGACGGCGGGTCATAGGCGAGCGTCTGGTCGTCGCCGACGATGTCGACGTTGTAGACGGTGACCTCGTCCTGGATCACGTAGTGGGCGGTGCTGTCCGGCTTCAGCAGCACATGCGCGTCGACGAGCGTATCGGCGACGCTGCCGAGATAGCCACCGAAGGCGATCTTCTGCGCTTCGACCAGCTCGGGATTGGCGATCTTCGCCAGCGCCTGCCGCATGCCGTTCGGATTGAAGTAGAGCGACGGGCAGCCGGTCGGCCGCACGAACTTCATCCCCTGCTCCTTCAGGAACTCGGAGGTGAAGTAGCCGCGCGTCAGGAAGTAGCTCTCCTTGTCGCGCAGCACGTCGAGGAACTTCTGCGTGCCGGCCGGCAGGTCGTCGCGGAGGTTCGCCTTCTTCTGGATGCCGATGCCCATGACGACGACCGGCAGCTTCAGCTTCTCGAAGACCTGCGCCTCGAGATCGGCGGAGAGGCCCGGCCGCAGCAGGTTGGCCGAGGCGAAGACGCAGATGTCAAACGTGCGCGCGAGCTCGTCATAGACGTCGTCCGACGTCAGGCTGTTGGCGAGATGCCAGAACGGCACATAGGTGACGTCGTGGCCCTGCAGGGCGTGGCCGGCGCCCTCGCCGATCAGGTAATTGCCCGTATTGGCGATCTTCTTGACCTGATCGATGACGTTCTTCTTGGTCAGGATGTCGTCGAAATAGGGCCGGTGACGGACCGTCGCGCCGGAGACGCCGGAGACGGTGCGCTGGAGATAGGAAGGGATGCCGGTCAGCAAGATGCGCATGACGCTCGTCCTCTGGATGCTTGGTGCCTAGTCTGCGAACGGCCCTCGCCGCCTCGCGGCGGAAAGGGCCGGCTTTGGAATTCAGTTCAGGCCGATGTCGCGCAACGTCGCGCGGAAATTGCTCTCGCGTTCGTTGTACTTCTCGACCACCTGCGGCACGTTCAGGTCGGCGAGATGGTCGGCGACGAACTCGGCCCGGTCGTTGGCCGCCTCGAGCGCCGAGGCCTCGATCGCCGGCAGGCCGGTGAAGCGCAGCATTTCCCGCATGCGGTCGTCGACGGAGACCATCAGACCGGGCACGCCCGACTGCAGCGCGATGATGTTGCCGTGGAAGCGGCGGCCGATGGAGAAGTCCATCGACGAGGTCCAGGCGCGCCACTGGTTGGTATCGAAGAAGGTGTGGAGCCTCAGCTTGCGCTGCAGCTGGTCCTGCGCCTTGTACTTCAAGTCGCCGATCATCTGGCCCGAGGTCGAGTCGAAGACGCGGCCGTCCTTGTTCGGCTCGACCTTCATGTCGAAATGCAGGAACTCGTCCTGGACGACATAGAAGGACTCGCTGTCCGGCTTGCTCAGCATGTTGACGTCGCGAACGGCTTCTTCCGTCGCGCCGAGATAGCCGGAGAAGACGGTCCGGCCGCTGCCAACCTTGACGTCCGGCAGGCGCTTGAGCGCCGCGCGCATGTTGTCGGGCAGGAAATAGACCGAGGGGCAGCCGGTCGGGCGCACGAAGGAGAAGCCGCGCGACTTCAGGAATTCCGCCGTCTCGTGGCCACGGGTGAGGAAGTAGTGTTCCTTGCCCTTGAGGATATCGAGCAGCTTCTGCGTGCCCTCGGGCAACCCTTCCTCGAGATCGGCACGGTTCTGGATGCCGATGCCCAGCATGACGATCGGCATGTCGAGGTTCTTCAGCACGAGTGCCTCGGCATCGGCCGAGAGACCCTTGCGCAGCAGGTTGGCGCAGGTGAAGACGCAGATGTCGAAATTGGCGTTGATCTCGTCCAGGCCCGTGCCGTTCGTGCAGGCATTGTGGAGATGCCAGAACGGCACCTGCGTGGCGTTGGACGGCATGGCGCGCAGGGCGCCCTCACCGATCAGGTAGTTGCCGGTGTTGCTGATATTGGTCAGCTCGCGCAGGAACGCTTCCTTGCTCTCCGGCTGCAGCTGCTGTTCGCCGTAGTGGACGGTCGCGCCCTTGGCGCTCCGAACAAGCCTCGTGTAATGGCCGGGAATGCCCGTGACCAGGATCCTCGAACGCATATAGACGTACCTCTCCTATCGCTTCGGCGTCAGGCGACGGCCGAAACCTCAATCTCGTTGTTGGTTGCTTCGATCGTCCGGCGCGGCGCCCGCGCGACGATCCGGGGTGTCGTCGTGACGGCCCGGTCGCACCATTCGATGAACGGTCCGAACGACGCTGCCCAGGAACGACCCGATGCGGTGAACAGGCCGCCGTCGCGCAGCTGAGCGAGACGACCGCGGTCGCGCGCCAGCGTTTCCACCGCGTTGGCCAGATCGGCGACGATCTTCAGATCCGCCTCGCCCTCGATCAGGAAGCCGTCGCGGCCATCCGTGACCAGTTCGTCGACGGCGCCGACGGCGGTGGCGACCGGGACGCAACCGACCAGCTGCGCCTCGGCGATCATCAGCGGCGCGCCTTCCCAGCGCGACGGCATGATCAGAATATCGCCCCAGGCGAGCACGGTGGCGATCTCGCGGCCTCCGAAGATCGGCGGCCGGACGCTGACGCCGATTTCGCGGAGCTTCTCGGTCCACGAGCTCGGTTGCTCGGCGAGGATCTCGCCGCCGACCGCCAGCGCCTCGAACGGAATGTTGCGGGCGCGGAGATCCTGCAGGGCGGCGTGGATGCGGTCGATGCCCTTCTGCGGCTCGAAGCGGCCCATGTAGAGAATGCGCAGCGGCGCATCCGGGGTCCGTGCCTGCCGGTTCTGGACGATTTCGGCCAGCATCTTCGGCTTCACCGAAATGCTCGGGGCGTTGGCGACAGCGTAGATCTTCTCCAGCGGCACGCCGTAGCTGTGCAGGTAGACCTTGAGCTGTTCCGAGCAGGTCAGGAACGCATCGTAGCAATGCTCATGCGCGATCGCCGCGAACGGCTGTCCCGCCGGACGGCGCAACGGCGTCTCGTCGACCACATGCAGATAGCAGGCGGTGCGCGATCCCTCGGCCCGCAACCGCGCCATCAGCGGATGCACCGCCATGACGTGGTTGTTGATGATCAGATCGAAGCCGGACAGGAGACCCTTCAGGGCGTTCCAGTCGATGTCGTGATATTCGGCGATGAAATCCTGGCCGAGGAAGCGGTTCGAGCCGCCCCAGGCCGGCACGCCGGCCTTCCAGAAATGAATGTGGTCGAAGGCGTCGTCGAACTCGTCGAGCACGTCCATGCGCGCGTTTCCGAGCACGAACAGATGCGTCTCGTATCCCTCGGCCTTCAATTCGCGCGCCGCCGCGAAGGCGACCTTCTCCGCGCCGCCGAACGACGCGTTGGGAACGAGCAGCGCCAGCGTGCGCCTGCCGTTCCTGGCATGGCCGAGCGGCAGCACGGGCGAACCGCCAACCTCGGTCCGGAGCTGCTTGTAGAGTTCCGACAAGGCGGGCAGTCGCGGCGCGCGCCAGGTCCAGCGCTTGTCCGCCACGGACTGCAGCGGGCTGGTGGCGATCGTCTGCACCAGATTGATCAACGACTGCTCGGGCGTCGCCGACGACCGCTTGGGCGCAGCCGCCGGGAACGGGAAGCGGACCTTCACGACGGCGACCGTCGGCCAGACCTGGTTCGCCGCGACCGAGCCCAGCCAGTCGAGCGCATTGTTGCGGATCGCATCGCGAACGATCGTCGAGGAGAGGAAGACGAGATCGGCGCGCCCCTTGCGGACATGGCCGGAGGGCAGGATCTCGATGTCGATGCCGCGCTCGGCGGCGACATTCCCAATCTGGACGAACACGACGTTCGCCACCTCGGTCGCCCGCTCCAGATGCACCAGCAGGTTGGGCCAGAGGCGCGACTGGTGAAGAAGCTTCAGCGTCTCGCCGCTCGCCGCGGCCAGGAAGGGCGGGAAATGGACGTTGTCCGGCTCGGCGGCGCTGCCCCAGAAGGCGCGGATTGCCTCGTCGAAATCCAGGTAGGAAGGCTCCGCCGTCGGATCGGAGAAGCAGGCAATGGCGCCGTCGCCCGTGCGCAGCAGGGCATAGCGCGGGCATTCCTCGTGCTCGAACACGACCAGCGTCGAGCGGCGGAAGAGGCCCTTGTGCCGCCGGCGCAGGAAGCTCACCGAGGCGGCGCGATCGCGGTTCGCCTCCTTGAAGCGGCTCTCGGCCCGGAGGCGATACTCGAACGCCGTGTCGTGACACGGAGCGCCGACAAAGCCTGCCTCGATGCAGGAGAGCCAGAACTCCCAGTCCTCGAAGCCGTTCTGACGATCGGCGTCGAAACGCACGCCGGCGCGGAACACGTCGATCGAGATCATCGAGCCGGTGTCGCAGATATTGTCGGAGACGCAGTGCGTCAGCCGCGAATAGCGATCGCCATAATGGGCGCCCCACCGCACGGAGAACGTGTCGATGTTGGTGTAGACCCAGCCGCACTGCTCCGCCTTGAGGCGCTCATACAGCGTCTCGATGGTCGTCGGCAGGACGCGGTTGTCGGCGTCGAGGAAATAGACGGCCTTCGCATCCGGCATGCTCTCGACGATGAAGTCGATCGCGCGGTTGCGGGCGCCGCCGGGACCGGCGTTCTGTCCGAAGATGACATGCAGTTCCGGGCGCGTCGCCGCATAGAGCGTCAGCGCAGTGAAGATCTCGCTGCGCGGGTCGCCGTCGACCGAAACGACGACCTCGATCCGGCATTCCGTCTCGGAGGCGAAGGCGGTCTCGAGCGCTTCGATAGCCAGTGCCGCGTGGCCGTAGAGCGGCATGGCAATGACGACGAGGTCCGCTTCACTGGCCATGAGAAGCCTCCCCGCGCGGTTCGACGTCGAAGTGACGGACCAGGCGGAAATCGAACACCTTGAGCCAGGAGAAATCGACCGAGTCACCCTTTGCGCGGCTGAGGATGACGAGGTTCATCGTCCGCTGCGTCGGGGCGTCCAGCATGATGTTGATGCTGGCCGATTCCCCGGCGACGATGTCGCGCCAGCCGCTGAAATAGGCCGAGCGGCGCGCCGTACCCTCGCGCTCGAGAACCGCGATCTCCGAGCGGAGATTGGCGGCGCTCGGCGCTAGCAGGAAGCCGACAAGCGCGGGCTTGCCTTCCGGATGGTCGATCGTCGCCCGGGCGGCGAAGCGCACCGTGCCCGGCGCCACGACATTGGCGATCGCGCCGGCGGAAATACCGGCCGGAAGCGGATGGCAGACGATCGCATCCTCGTGCTCGAGGAAGCGGATGGTCTGGAAATCGGGCACGATCGGGCTGACGGAAACGTCGGCGACGGCGCGGAGCGCGTCGAGCGGCAAACGATAGTCCTCGATGCGCCGTCCGCTCATCAGCGCGCTCGGCGCGATCGAATTCGGCAGCGCCGTCGGACGCACGCCGGGGACGCCGGCATAGATCTTGATCGCGAGCGGCCGATGGTCGAGATCGCCATGCAGCGAACGCGCCCGGGCGGCGTAGCGCCGGCTGGCGATCGGGTGGCCGAGCGACGGCGCCGGCGGCTCGGCGCCATTGGCGGAGACGCGCAGGCGAAGCGTGCGGGGGCTGCCGTCGCAGGCCTTCGGCAGCGAGAAGAAGTTCCAGTCGGCCGCCAGATCGGAGAAGGGCACGATCCATTCGGCAACGCCCTCGCCGCTCTCGACATAGTCGAGCGTGACAATGACCTCGCCGCTGCCCTTGGCGGCATTGCGGAAATGCAGCGCAAAGCCGGAGACGCCGAAGCTCGAGACCGGCAGCAATTGCTCGACCCAGCTTTCGCGCATCAGGCGGCCGATACCCTCGTCCTTCGGGTCGACGAACGGGTCATGCGCGAAGATCTCGCTCGCCGGCTCCCAGTTCCGGGCCCGGAACGCATCCTCAAGCACGCGAAAATTCTCGAACAGGGTTTCGCGCTCGCGACGCAGCATGACGAGTTCGGTCGCCATGGTGCGGGCGTAGCCGGAGATGCGGCCGAGACCCGATTCGAGCACCGTCTGCACCAGTGCCGAGACGCCATCGACATCGCGATCGATCCGGATGACGGGCGGCGCGGGAATCGTGGCGAACTTGGCGAGCGCCGCCGAGGCGGCCTCAACCTCGCGCGCACCCGACGACGACGCGACGACCGCCAGAACGGGATAGACGTCGCGCATCGTGCCGTCCGAGCGGAACAGTTCGTCCGTGAAGGTCACGAGATGCGCCAGCGGCCCGGCCGCCAGGATGGCGCGATCGCTGGCGCCTGCCAGCACCATCCGCAAGGTTGCCTTGCTTTGCGTTGGAAAAACCGGCTCGAGCTGGCTCTTGATAGGTTTGTTCACGTCGCAGCGTCCGTTCATGCACAGCAATCCAGTCAAAATCGCAACCAATACGATCTGACAAATCCGCTTGTTCTTCAGCTGCGACAATTATTATCGATCCATTTTGCAACGCACAACAACGTTCTCAATAAATATTAATTGCTATTCTTCGAGAAGATTGTTTCAAAATTCAAAACGGAATGCGCTTGTTGCTTGGGATAAATACTTGGTAGATATCTGGCATGAAGATCAGGGACGAAAAACCGGCCGATCGGGAGGCTATAAACGCCCTCGTCACCGCGGCTTTCCGCGATCATCCGCACAGCAACCAGCGCGAAGCGCAACTGGTCGACGCCCTGCGCGACGCCGGCGCGCTGACGATTTCGCTGGTCGCGGAAGAGGCCGGAACGATCGTCGGCCACATCGCGTTCTCGGCCGTCACGATCGACGGCGTGGATAAGGGTTGGTTCGGGCTGGCGCCGGTCGCCGTTCTGCCGGCGCTTCAGGGGAAGGGAATTGGCCGGGCCCTGATCGAGGCAGGGCTGGAGCGGCTGCAGGCGCTGGGCGCTACCGGCTGCGTCCTGGTCGGAGATCCGGGCTTCTATCGGCGCTTCGGATTCCAGGCCGATTCACGCCTCACCTACCCCGGCTTGCCGCCCGAGTATTTTCTGGCGCGACTCTTGAAGCAGGACGGGACCAAGGCGCCCGCCATGCCGAGCGGCGAAGTCCGGCATCATCCGGCCTTCACCGAAATTGGCTAGCCGGCTTCAGTGGTGGCGCGGCAGGCTCGCGCGGGTATTTTCACGGCTCAGCACACCGGCCAGGATCGCTCCCAGCAGCGCGCAGACGACCAGGCCGAGGCCGGCCCAGAAGATGACGAAATAAGCGCACCCGCCGGCGCTGCAACCGACGTTCACGATGCGCTGCAGCAGCATGCCGATGCCGACACCCGTGCCGAGACCGACGATTCCACCGAAGATCAGACCGAAAAAGGCCGCGAAAGCGATACGCATGGTTTTGCCCTGAGATGGAATCGACTTGCCGGGAGGATTAGCACCGAATTGCGCCGGTGCCTGTGTCCTCGGTCACGTAGTCTTGTTATAGCTGGCGTTCATTTCCGATTGGTTGACGCGACCTTTCCGCGGACAGGAGATTTGCTCATGTCGGAACTCCAGATCGACGTCGTGACCGACATCGTCTGCCCCTGGTGCTTCATCGGCGTCGTGCGGCTGGGCAAGGTGCTGGCCCGGACCGGGACTGCCGCCCGCATCATTCATCACCCGTTCCTTCTCGATCCGGACGTGCCGCCGGAGGGCATCGACGTCGCGGAGAAGCTGCGCAAGCGGCTCGGCGGCGACCCCTCGGCGATGTTCGCCCGCGTCGAGGCCGAGGCCCGCAAGAGCGGCATCGCGCTGGACCTTTCCAAGCAGCCGCGCCAGCGCCCGACGCTCGCGGCGCACACGCTGATCCGCCACGCGCTCGACAAGGGCACGCAGGACGCCTTGGCGCGGGCGCTGTTCGAGGCGCATTTCCTCGAGGCGCGCAACATCGCCGATCCGGCTGTCCTGGTGGAGATCGCGACCCGCTTCGGCTTTGCCGAGGAAGAGGCGCGGAGCCTGGTTGGCGACGCCGCCGAGCTCGCAATCACGCGCCAGCTGGCGCTCGACGCCGCGCAGGGCGGCATCAGCGGCGTGCCCTTCTTCGTGTTCGATCGCCGGCTTGCCTTGTCGGGATGTCAGCCGGAAGATGTCTTCGAGCAGGCCCTGGCCCAGGCGAAGGGAGCCGGCGCCGAGGCACACGCCTGAACGACAGGCTGGAATCGTGGGAGGTCATGAATGGTCCGCACGTCTCACATCTTCCCGGTCCTTCGTTATCGCAACCCGCGCGGCGCGATCGAGTTTCTCGTCAAGGGTTTCGGCTTCGAGCTCACGGCGCTTCATGAGGGACCGGACGGCGAGGTGATGCACGCCGAGCTTCGCCTGGGCCAGAACCTCGTCATGCTGGGCGGCTTCGATCCGGAGATTCTCGCCAGCGGCCGAACCGCGAGCGGCGGCGCCGGCTGCAACTACGTTTCCGTTCGCTTCGTCGACGGGCATCACGACATGGCGGTCGCCGCCGGCGCCAAGATCACCCGGCCGCTCGAGGATACGGACTATGGCTCGCGGCAATATGGCTGTCGGGACATCGAGGGATACGAGTGGGTGTTCGGGACCTACGATCCCCTCGGCGTCGACGGCAAGGTGGCCGACGCCTGAGCGCGGATCGGTCAGCGCCTCTCAGAGGACGCGCCGGAACAGCCCCTCATATTTGGTGACGAGGCCGGATTCCTCGGTTTCGATTTCGGCGCGAAACGACCCGTCGACCGCTTCGTAGAGATAGCGGTGGCCGGCGGCGACGCAGGTATAGCGCTGCCGGTCGAGCGTGAGCTCGAGATCGGGGAAGCGGACATAGACCGCCGTGATCTCCCGGGCCTCTCCCTCGTGAAGCCCCAGCCTCCGGATCGTTAACATATTGGTAACCGGGCTCGCCGACAGGTCGACGTCGATCGCGCCGACCAGCGCCGGCACGCGCTTGCCGTCGCTGTTGCGCCAGAGACCGTCGCCATCCGAATGCAGCGTGATCGAGGGGCCGCCGACGATGGCGACCCGCGCCGCCGCGACGTGACCATTCGGATGGCAGGACAGCTCGTAATGGGCGGCGAAACGCGCATCGCCACCCGAGAGCAGGGCCCCTTCCGCGACCGCGCCCGTAGGTCGGTCGCTGAACACCATGTGCTCGACCCCTTCGCCATCCCAGCTCTGCCAGCGGACCGCTTTTGACATGGCGCCCTACCGATCGAGGCCGGCGACGAGAAGATACTTCTTCTCGACGAATTCATCGATGCCGAGATGGGAGCCCTCGCGGCCGTTGCCGCTCTCCTTGACGCCGCCGAAGGGCGCCAGCTCCGTCGAGATCAGGCCGGAATTGATGCCGACCATGCCGTATTCGAGCCCCTCCCCGACCCGGAAGATGCGGCCGATGTCGCGCGAGTAGAAGTACGCGGCGAGACCGAACTCTGTATCGTTGGCTGCCTTCACGACCTCCTCCTCCGTCTCGAACTTGAACACCGCCGCGATCGGCCCGAAGGTCTCCTCGCGGGCGAGCTGCATGTCGCGCGTCGCCCCCGTCAGCACGGTCGGCTCGAAGAAGGTGCCGCCCTTGGCGTGGCGATGACCGCCGAGCGCGATGGTGGCGCCCTTGGCGGTCGCGTCGCGGAGATGCTCCTCAACTTTCTCGATCGCCTTGTCATTGATCAGCGGCCCCTGCGTGACATCCGGCTCCGCGCCATTGCCGACGCGGAGCTGCTCCACCGCCGCCGTCAGCTTGGCGACGAAGGCGTCGTGAATGCCGGCCTGGGCATAGATCCGGTTGGCGCAGACGCAGGTCTGGCCCATGTTGCGGAACTTCGAGACCATGGCCCCTTCGACGGCCGCGTCGAGATCGGCGTCGTCGAAGACGATGAAGGGCGCGTTGCCGCCGAGCTCCAGGGCCATCTTCTTCACGGTGGTCGACGCCTGCCGCATCAGCAGCTTGCCGATCTCGGTCGAGCCGGTGAAGTTGACCAGCCGGACGGCCGGATGCGAGGTCAGCACGCCGCCGATCTCGCTGGCGCTGCCGGTCACGACGTTGAAGACGCCGGGCGGAATGCCGGCGCGATCCGCGAGCTCGGCCAAAGCCAGCGCGGTCAACGGCGTCTCGCCGGCGGGCTTCAGCACGACGGTGCAGCCGGCGGCGAGCGCCGGGGCCACCTTGCGGGTGATCATGGCGGCCGGGAAATTCCACGGCGTGATCGCCGCGACCACGCCGGTCGGCTGGCGCAGCACGAGGATGCGCGCGTCGGCGCGATGGCTTGGCAGCGTCTCGCCGGCGATGCGCTTCGCCTCCTCGGCGTAGAACTCGACATAGGCGTTCGCATAGTCGATCTCGCCCTTTGCCTCGGCGAACGGCTTGCCCTGCTCCGAGGTCAGGATCAGCGCCAGATCCTCCTGATGCGCCCGGATCCGTTCGAACCACTGGCGGATCAGCTTCGAGCGCTCCTTGGCGGTCTTGGCGGCCCATGTCTTGAAGGCGGCGGCCGCCGCGTCGACGGCGCGCGTCGTCTCGTCGGCGCCGAATTTCGGCACCATGCCGATGACGTCGCCCGTCGCGGGATTGGTGACGCCGATGGAGCCCTCGCCGATCCACGCGCCATCGACATAGCACTGGCCCTTGACCAGCGTCGGATCGATCAGCCGAAGGGCCTTGACGGTCGACTTGTCCATGGTGCTACTCCCTTACGACGTTCTGCCAACGACCACGGTCGGGAACCGTTCCATTCCGCTTGAGACGATAGCGCGGTGGAGCCCGGACCGCCATGGAGCGTATCGGGCGTCGCAAAGAAGCGGCGCACAGACGGAGGGGCCAGTGCCTGCGATCCAACGTTTCGCGACGGCGGCCGCGCTCGCCGCAATCCTGTTCACCGCCATACCCGTGAGGGCCGAGACGATGACACCGGAAGCGACGCTGCAGGCCCTGTTGAGCGAGGGCGGGTCGACGCCGGACCGTTTCGACGCCGCCTTCCTGTCCGCCGTTCCCTTCGCCGAGGTCGAACGGATCCTGGCCGGCGTGCGGAAGGAGCACGGGCCGCTGCAGGGGATCGAGCGCGCCAGCAACGGCTTCCGCCTGCGCTTCGCGGAAGCGAGCATGCCGGCGGCGATCTCGCTCGACGCGAACGGACGGATCAACGGCCTCTGGTTCGGCCCGGCGGAGAGGCTCGGCACGATCGAGACGCTGGCCGCGGAAATCGAGGCGCTACCCGGCAAGAGCGCGCTGCTCGTCGTCAGCGACGGCGAGGACATCGTCGCCCAGGACGCAGATCAGCCCCTCGCAATAGGCTCGGCGGCGAAACTCGCCATCCTGGTGGCGCTGCGCGATGCCGTGACGGCCGGGCGGCTGAGCTGGGACCTGGTCGTGCCGCTCGATCCCGCCTGGAAGTCGTTGCCCTCCGGCCAGTTGCAGGATTGGCCTGACGGCACGCCGCTGACGATCGCGACGCTCGCCAATCTGATGATCTCGATCAGCGACAACACGGCGACCGACGCGCTCGTCCGCATCGTCGGCCGGGACGCCGTCGAGACCGTCACGCCGACCAATGCCCCCTTCCTGACCACGCGCGAGCTGTTCACGCTCAAGACCCTGAAGAATGCGCCGCTACGAACCGCCTGGGCCGAGGGCGACACGGCCGCCCGGCGCGCCATCCTCGCCGAGATCGCGGACGCGCCCCTCCCCGCTATCGCCGAGCTCAGCCCGGAAGCCACCCATTCGATCGAGTGGTTCTTTTCCGCGCGCGAGCTCTGCCAGTTGCTCGAACAGACGGCCGATTTGCCCAGCGTTGGCATCAATCCGGGCGTCGCCGATCGCGGGCAATGGAAGTCCTTCGCCTACAAGGGCGGCTCGGAGTTCGGCGTCATCAACCTTTCCACCCGGGTCGTCGGGACCGACGGCCGCGTTCATTGCGTCGTCGCAAGCTGGAACGATGATGTGGCGCTCGACGAGCAAAAACTGTTCGCGCCCTATACGGGCATCCTCAATCGCCTCGCCGAAGGGGAATAAGCCATGCGCCAGGTGACCGTCGCCGCGACGCAGATGGAATGCGACTGGGACCGCGCCGGCAACATCGCCCGCGCCGAGCGGCTGATCCGCGAGGCAACGGCGCGGGGCGCCGAGATCATCCTGATCCAGGAGCTGTTCGAGACTCCCTATTTCTGCCAGGACCAGTTCCACGACCATTTCAACCTGGCGCAGCCCTTTGACGGCAACCCGCTGATCGCCCATTTCGCGGCGCTCGCAGCCGAGCTCGGCGTTGTCCTTCCCGTCAGCTATTTTGAGCGCGCCGGCCAGACCGCCTACAACAGCATCGCCATCGTCGATGCCGATGGCAGCGTGCTCGGCAATTATCGCAAGAGCCATATTCCGGACGGCCCCGGCTATACGGAAAAGTTCTATTTCTCGCCCGGTGACACCGGCTTCCGCGTCTGGCCGACGCGCTTCGGCAAGATCGGCGTCGGCATCTGCTGGGACCAGTGGTTCCCGGAGAGCGCGCGGGCCATGGCGCTCGCGGGCGCCGAGATCCTGTTCTATCCGACGGCTATCGGCTCGGAGCCGCAGGATCCCACGCTCGATTCCGCCGCGCATTGGCAGCGCGTCATGCAGGGCCATGCCGGCGCCAACCTGATGCCGCTCGTCGCCTCCAACCGGATCGGCACCGAGCGCGGCCTGAACGGCACCGAGATCACCTTCTACGGCTCGTCCTTCATCGCCGATCCGACCGGCGCGAAGCTGGCCGAGGCCGACCGCAGCAGCGAGACGATCCTGACGGCGACCTTCGACCTCGACGCCATCGCGCATCAGCGCCGCTCCTGGGGCGTGTTCCGCGACCGGCGTCCTGACCTCTATGGCGCGCTGACGACGCTCGACGGCCGCGATCCCCGCGCACCCGGGCGCTGAGCCCTCGCACCATCGTCGCGGCGCGGCTACGCGGGACCGTATTCCGCTCCGTCACGTCGAATTGGCATGACGTTGCTTCCCTAATAGGCACCGGCAGGCGATATTTTACGCAGAATATTGATGCCCGGGTCAGATCAGGCGCTCCGAAGTACGGGATGTTTCTATCCTGTATTTCGGGCCGAAAGCATTCGTCGTTCCGCATTGAACGAACGACCGATGTTTTCTTGAAACTTGCTCCGGGCACAGGTCCATATTGAACCGTGACCTTTTCGGTCGCTCTGGAGTCCAAAGAAATGAGATTGCGTCCCGCGCTCGCTTTTGCGGCGGCCCTTTTGCTCGCGCCCGGTTTGGCGCAGGCCGGCGAAACCCTCGACCGGGTGCTGTCCACCAAGGTGCTGAACAACGTCGTCGTCGACAACTATCCGCCCTTCACCTTCATCGACAAGGACAACCAGCTCGCCGGCTTCGACATCGACGTGGCGCAGGCCGTCGGCGACAAGCTCGGCGTCAAGGTCGTCAATTCGGTGCCGGGCTGGGAGGTGATCACCGCCGGTCGCTGGGCCAAGCGCTGGGATGTCTGCATCTGCTCGATCACGCCGACGACGGACCGCGCCACCGTTCTCGATTTTATCGTCCAGTATTACAGCTCGCCCGCCGTTCTCATCGTCCACAAGGACGAGACGGCGATCAAATCGGTCGCCGACATCTCCGGCAAGCAGGTCGGCGTCGGCTCGGGCTCGAGCTACGAGGCCTATCTCGACAAGACCATCACCATTCCGGGCGAGAAGACGATCGCCTTCCCCTTCAACGACCCGATCAAGGTGCCGTCGAACGAGACGGTCAACTTCCAGAACCTGGCGCTTGGCCCGGGCGTCCGGCTGGACGCGATCGTCGCCAACATCGCCACCGCCAAGGGCCTCATCGACGCCGGCGCACCGCTGAAGATCGTCGGCGAGCCCCTGTTCGGCGAGCCGAACTGGATCGCCGTCGACAAGGGCGACGCCGAATGGAACGCCAAGGTGGTCGAGACCATCGAGGCGCTGCGGGCCGACGGCACGCTGAAGGCCATCTCGGAGAAATGGCTCGGCACCGACATCACGCGCAATGACATTTGAGCTGAGAAGCGACCTTCCCCAGCGGCGCAGCCTAAGGCTCGCCCTGGGGTCGTTTGCGTCCGCGATCCCGACCCGGCTCACCGGCGACCGCCTTTTCGGCGTCAAGGTCGGCCTGGTCTGGACCGGGCTTTTCGTCATCCTGATCGTCGGTTTCGTGCAGTTCGGCCTCGATGGCGGCGCCATCGCGGAGCGGCTTCCCTTCATGCTGGGCATCCGGCTGACGCCCTCCGGCATGATCCAGGGCGCCGCCATGACGCTGTTCGTCACGGCGAGCGCCGTCGGCTTCGCCGGCATGCTCGGCCTCGTCACGGCGATGGGGCGGATGTCGTCCAACCCGTTCTTCTTCGGCCTGGCGACGTTCTATGGCTCGCTGTTTCGCGGCACGCCGCTCCTGATCCAGGTGCTGCTGATCTACCTAGCGTTGCCGCAGATCGGCATCATCCTCGGCCCCCTCACCTCCGGCATCCTGGCGCTGTCGCTGAACTATGGCGCCTACAATGCCGAGATCGTGCGAAGCGGCGTCCGCTCGGTTCCCGCCGGGCAATGGGAAGCGGCGATGTCGCTCGGCCTGCCGCGCTGGCGGATCGCCTGGAAGGTGATCGCGCCGCAGGCGCTGCGCTTCATCATTCCGCCGGCCGGCGCACAGGTCGTCTCGATGCTGAAGGATTCGGCGCTGGTATCGCTGATGGGCGTCTGGGAACTGAACTTCCTCGCCCAGTCCTACGGACGCTCTACCTACAAATACATGGAAATGCTGACCACGGCGGCGGCGATCTACTGGATGATGTCGATCATCCTCGAGTTCTGCCAGGCCAAGCTCGAGCGCCGTTTCGGGCGCGGCTATCCCGGCGCCAGGGCCAACGCACATCGATCCTGACCGGCGGCCTCGGCCGCGGCGGATCCTGCACTGACAAGGACGATCCATCATGACGACGCATGAACACGTCACCCTGCTCGACGGCGGCATGGGCCGGCAGCTCGAGCGCATCGGCGCCCCCTTCAAGCTGCCGGAATGGTCGGCGCTGGCGCTGATCGAGGCGCCGCATCTGGTGCAGCGCGCGCACGAGCAGTTCATCGAGAGCGGCGCCGAGATCGTGACGACCAATACCTATGCGATCAAGCCGCACCAGATCGGCCCGGCGCGCTTCGAGACGGACGGCCTCCGGCTTTCCGATCTCGCCGGCCGGGTCGCCCGCGCGGCGGCGGATCAGGCGGGACGGCCGGTCAAGGTCGCCGGCTCGCTGCCACCGGTGTTCGAATCCTACCGGCCGGAGCGCTTCGACGCCGCCCGCGCGCCGGAAATCCTCCGCGTCCTGGTCGAGGGCCTCGCGCCGCATGTCGACCTCTGGCTGATCGAGACCCAGAGCTCGACCGTCGAGGCGCTCGCGGCGATCTCGGCGCTTGCCGACCATCCGAAGCCGATCTGGGTTTCCTACACGCTGAAGGACGAGGCAGGGCGCACCGGACCGCCGGAGCTCCGTTCCGGCGAGACCGTCACCGAGGGCGTGCGCAAGGCGGTCGACGCCGGCGCGGTGTCGATCCTCTTCAACTGCAGCCAGCCGGAAGTGATGGAGGCCGCGATCCGCGAGGCGCGCGCCACGCTGGACGCGGCCGGCCGCGCCGACGTGACGATCGGCGTCTATGCCAACGCCTTCGCCGCCGAGGAGGAGAGCGACGAGCCCTATGCCGGCATCTCCGATATCCGCGCCGACGTCACGCCGGCGCGCTATCTCGTCTGGGCCGAGCGCTGGATCGACGCCGGCGCCTCGATCGTCGGCGGCTGCTGCGGCATCGGCCCGGAGCACATCGCCGAGATCCGGCATCATCTCGATCCGGCCCGCTCCGAACCTGCCAGGAGCTAGTTCATCGTCTGAAGAAGACCCTGCAACTGGCTGATATCGCTGATGACATAATCAGCATGGGGAGCCAGTTGCTCGGCTGACATGAAGCCGCTCTCGACACCGATGCCGAGAACGCCCGCGGCGCGCGCGGCATGCATGTCGTGCAGCGTGTCGCCGATCAGGGCCGTCTCGCCGGGCTGGTAGCCGAAGCGCTCCATGAAGGCGACGATCTGCCCCGCCTCCGGCTTGCGGCCATGGCCTGAATCATAGCCGATGATGGCCTCGAACCACTGCGAGAGGCCGAGGCGCTCGCATTGCGCCTTGGCCCCGATCTCCGAATCATTGGTGATGACGCCGAGCTGGTAGCCGTCCGAGCGCAGCGCCGCGAAGATCCGGCCCGGCTCGCCAATCGGCGTCGCCGCATGCAGCGTCGCCTCGTGGAACAGCTCGCGCAGGCGGTTCAGGAAGCTGGCATCATCCGCCGGCAGGCCGAGCGCCACGGCCCACAGCTCGGCCAGTTCGCTGACGGAACCGCCGACGAAGGCCGATGTCGGCATCAGGATCGACGCTTCGAGATCATAGCCGACGATCTCGGCCAGCCGCCGCGCGGCGGCTTCGTCGCCTTCGGTGAGCGCCGCGATGACCGATCCGGTGGCGGCGTCCCAGGTCTTGGCGAAATCGAGGAAAGTCCCGTCCTTGTCGAACAGGAGCGCGCGAAGCTGCATGTCTGGTTCCGTTTGATGTCCGTGACAAGGTCCCTTAGCACGCTTGCATCGCCCGTTCATTCCCGCTTCTGTCGGATGGCCCATCCGACGACAACGAACGAGAATCATGTCTGCGACGCTCGAAGGCCTTCCCCGCGACGACGGTTTCCGCATGCCGGCCGAATGGGAGCCGCATGCCGGCACCTGGATGATCTGGCCGGAGCGGCCCGACAACTGGCGGCTCGGCGCCAAGCCGGCGCAGCAAGCCTTCGCGGCGGTCGCAACTGCGATCGCCGAGGCGGAGCCGGTGACGATGCTGGTCTCGGCCGGCCAGTGGGAGAACGCCCGCCAGCGCCTTCCGGCGCATATCCGCCTCGTCGAGACGACGACCAACGACGCCTGGTGCCGCGATACGGGGCCGAGCTTCGTCGTGAGCGCGGACGGCCGGCTGCGCGGCAATGACTGGCGCTTCAATGCCTGGGGCGGTTTTGCCGGCGGCCTTTATTCGCCCTGGGACCAGGACGACCGCGTCGCCGCCAAGATCCTCGAGGTCGAGGGCGCGCCGCGTTACCGCGCGCCGTTCATCCTGGAAGGCGGCGCCATCCATGTCGACGGCGAAGGCAGCCTGCTGACAACCGAAGAATGCCTGCTCAATCCCAACCGCAATCCCTATCTCGATCGCAGCGAGATCGAGGAGCATCTCGCCGGCCGGCTCGGCGTGGAGAAGACGATCTGGCTGGGCCCCGGACTGTTCCACGACGAGACCAACGGCCATATCGACAACCTCGCCTGCTTCGCGCGGCCGGGCGTCGTGGCGCTGACCTGGTGCGAGGATCCCGAGGATCCGCAATATGCGATCTCGCACGATGCCCATGACCGGCTGGCGAAAGCGACCGACGCGCGCGGGCGAAAGCTTGAGATCGTCAAGCTGCCGATGCCGGGACCGCTCTACATGACCGATTCCGAGGCGGCCGGCATCGACGTTTCCGAAGGCAGCGCCGAGCGGCGCGGCGGCGCCCGCCTCGCCGCGTCTTACGCCAACTACTACATCGCGAATGGCCTGGTGGTCATGCCGCTGCTCGATCCGAAGACGGACGCGGCCGCGATGGAAATCCTCGCCTCCCTGCATCCGGATCGCCGCATCGTCGGTATCGAGGCGCGCGAAATCCTTCTCGGCGGCGGCAACATCCACTGCATCACGCAGCAGCAACCGGTGGGAACTGGGGGCTAGAGCGTTTTCGAGCGAAGTGGGGACCGGTTCGCTTCAAGAAAACGCGACCAAACACATAGTTAGAGCGTTTCGTCGTTTCCACGAAACGATGAAATGCTCGAAGCTATTCGCCCGGGTGATGGCGGTGGCGTCGCGGATCGTCATAGATACCGCTGATCCAGTATGCGAGCAGCGCAATACCCAGCAACACAAAGGGTACGATCAGCATATACAGTTGAATGGCGGTCATTCCAGCAACCTTCCCAGAATGGCTCTCGCCAACAAATGTAGTGCTACGCCCAGCAGAAACCAAATAGCAGCGATACCGAGCCACCAAGCTCCAATGGTGGCGTTGCCCGTGCCATAGAGCAAGCTCGCCGTCGGGGTGAGAACGGCGGTTGCCCAAATGGCGACGCCCAGATTGTTCAGCGCCGTCGCCAAGAGCTTTGTGCGTTCGTTGTGCACGGTCTTCATGAGCGCAGCATGCCGCGCTCATGCGAGCTTGTCCATGCGATCGCAACCTGAGGTCGCGACCGCATGCCGGAGCCGAAATCAGCCCTTCAGAATGCTGCGGCCGGCGTATTCCGCCTGCACGCCCAGCTGCTCCTCGATGCGGATGAGCTGGTTGTACTTGGCGGTCCGGTCGGAACGGGCGAGCGAACCCGTCTTGATCTGACCGCAGTTGGTGGCGACCGCGAGGTCGGCGATGGTCGAATCCTCGGTCTCGCCCGAACGGTGCGACATCACCGCCGTGTAGCCGGCGCGATGCGCCATCGAGACGGCGTCGAGGGTCTCGGTGAGCGAGCCGATCTGGTTGACCTTGACCAGGATCGAGTTGGCCGTGCCGGTCTTGATGCCCTGCGACAGGCGCTTGGTGTTGGTGACGAAGAGATCGTCGCCGACCAGCTGCACCTTGTTGCCGATGGCGTCGGTCAGGCTCTTCCAGCCGGCCCAGTCGTCCTCGCTCATGCCGTCCTCGATCGAGATGATCGGGAACTTCGAGGCGAGATCGGCGAGGTAGGCGACCTGCTCGTCGATGGTGCGGACGACGCCTTCGCCTTCGTAGTTGTACTTGCCGTCCTTGAAGAACTCCGTCGCGGCGCAGTCGAGGCCGAGATAGATGTCCTCGCCGAGGCGGTAACCGGCCTTCTCGATCGCCTTGGCGACGAAGTCGAGGGCGGCGGTCGCCGACGGCAGGTTGGGCGCGAAGCCGCCTTCATCGCCGACATTCGTGTTGTGGCCCGCGTCCTTCAGCGCCTTCTTCAGCGTGTGGAAGACCTCGGAGCCCCAGCGGACGGATTCGGCAAACGTCGGCGCGCCGACGGGCAGGATCATGAATTCCTGGAAGTCGATCGGATTGTCGGCATGCGCGCCGCCATTGATGATGTTCATCATCGGCACCGGCAGGACCTTGGCGTTGACGCCGCCGACATAACGATAGAGCGGCTGGCCGGCCGCTTCCGCCGCGGCCTTGGCCAGCGCGAGCGAGACGCCGAGGATGGCGTTGGCGCCGAGGCGAGCCTTGTTCGGCGTGCCGTCGAGATCGATCATCGTGCCGTCGATCATCGCCTGGTCTTCGGCGTCCATGCCGCCAATCGCGTCGAAGATCTCGCCGTTGACGGCCTCGACCGCCTTCAGGACGCCCTTGCCCTGATACTTGGACTTGTCGCCGTCGCGGAGCTCGACGGCCTCATGCGCGCCCGTCGAGGCGCCCGACGGAACCGCGGCGCGGCCAAGCGAACCGTCCTCCAGCAGGACGTCGACCTCGACCGTCGGGTTGCCACGGCTGTCGAGGATCTGGCGGGCGGTGATATCGATGATCGCGGTCATGCGGAATTCCTTGTTCGGACGGTTCGGCTCAACTCTGGCAGCTTCTAGCCTGCCGAGATGGAAGGCGGAAGAGGATCGGCGACAAACAATGACAGGCGCCGGGTGCGGGAGCGACACGGTGCCGGCCAATTCGTCCGGGACGCCGCCAAGTTTGCCCGCTTCCTGTTGCCTTCCGTCTTGCATCGGAAGATGAAGGCGGCATGACGACGCTCCTCATCACCGACGGCGACCAGACCGCCGACCTCCTCGCCGCCGCCGGCAGCCGCGCGACCATCCTGCCCTGGCGCGACGCGCTGCATGATGGTCCGCTCCCGGCGCTCGACACGCTGGAGGCCTTCTCCGCGGTCCGCGCCGAGCATCTCGCCTTGGTGTTCAAGTTCGACCCCGGAACGGTCGCCGCCACCTTCGCCGAGCGCGACGCGGTGATGCGCCGCCATGCCGAGTTCGATCGCATCGAGCTCTGGTTCGAGCACGATCTCTACGACCAGCTTCAATTGCTTCAGGTGCTCGATTTCTTCGCCAGAGAAGAGCGCTCGCAGGGCATCGTCATCGTCCAGGCGGACAGCTTCTTCGCGCTGGAGCGGCCGGATACCGTCATGCGTTTCGCCATCGACGGCGTCCGCGTGAGCCCGGCGCTGCTCAATATGGCGGTGACGGTCTGGGGCGAACTGACGGCGCCGACGCCGCAGGCGATCGCAAAGCGGGCCGGCAAGCCGATCAAGGGCTTTCCCTTCCTGCAGGCCGCGCTCGGCCGCTTTCTCGAGGAACTGCCCCAGCCGGGCACAGGCCTCAACCGCACGGAAATGCGCCTGCTCGACGCGATCGGCATGGACGAACTGTCGCCGGCGGCCCTGTTCCATCAGGCCCGCGAGGCGGAAGAGGCGCCCTTCATGGGCACGTGGCCGTTCTACGCCGTGATCGATTCGCTCGCCTTCTGCGACTTCCCGCTGATCACCGGCGTGCACGCGCCCTATTCGCACGCCGATTCGGAAGTGCATGCCGAATACGTGACCGCGCCGCTGACGCTGACGGATATGGGCGAAGATATCCTCTCCGGCGCGCAGGACCAGATTTCGACCAACGGTATCCGGCGCTGGTGGGGCGGCACCGAACTGAACGGCTTCTCGGCCTGGCGTTTCAACCGCGAAACGAGAACGCTGCTGGAGCCACGCTAAGGAAGAGAACCATGACCGAGCATGAATTGCAGCTGGGGCGCAGCGTCGGCATCGCCGAGAGCCCGGAACAGGCGGAGCTGGACCGCGTCCCCAATCCGCATCCGGATACGCTCTATGTCGCCCGCTTCACCGCGCCGGAATTCACCTCGCTCTGCCCGGTCACCGGGCAGCCGGATTTCGCGCATCTCGTCATCGACTATGTGCCGAAGGACTGGCTGGTCGAATCGAAGTCGCTGAAGCTCTACCTGCACGCCTTCCGCAATCACGGTGCCTTCCACGAAGGCTGCACGATCGACATCGCCAAGCGGCTGGTCGACCTGCTCGATCCGCACTGGCTGCGGATCGGCGGCTACTGGTATCCGCGCGGCGGCATCCCGATCGACGTGTTCTGGCAGAGCGGCCCGGTGCCGGCCCATGTCTGGCTGCCGGACCAGGGCGTCGCAACCTATCGCGGCCGCGGGTAGAGGTCGGTCGTCCGGGGGGCGCTCGCTTCACCTCTCCCAGAGGGAGAGGTCGACGGCCGAAGGCCGGCGGGTGAGGGGTTGAGCCCTAACCGGATGGTTCCCTACCCCCTCACCCGGAGCTTCGCTCCGACCTCTCCCCATGGGAGAGGTTAAGGGGCGCGGCGCGGCTCGCGCCGCCGCGCATCACGTGCAGGAACTGCTCGCGAGTGCCTCTTCGATTGCCGGCGTCGCGCCGCTCAGCGAGACCGTGCCGGCGACCGAGTCGCCAATGGTGACCTCGATCTCCTTGCCGGCGCGCAGCGTATCGACATTTTCCGGCGCCAGCCGAATGCCCCAGCTATGCTCCGTCAGCGCCAGGAAATCGCCGGCGAACCCTTCGCTGCGATCGGTCTTCACCTGGATCTTCTGCCGCAGCACACCGTCCAGCTGACCGCGCGCGGCGATTTCCTGTTTCAGCGTCGCCGGGTCGGAACCATAGGCGATGCGGAAAACCAGCAGCTCCGGCGTGTCGCAATAGAAGGAGACCATCAGCGGCGACTGCCGGTCCTGCGCGATCGCCATGACCGGCGGCCGGGCGGCCTGCTCGTCGAAGCCGGTGAGCGGCTCGACACGCCAGGCGGACGCGCCGTTCAGGATGGCGACCTTGACGTCGGTAACGCGCGGAACGCCCGGCTGCGACGGCACCGGGGCGAAGGCGGCGAGATCGCCATCGGCGGGAGCGGCTGCAGCCGGCTCGGCCGGCTTGGCGGGTTCCGGAGCGCCGGCGAAGGGATCCGGCTTCTCCACCTGCGGCGTTTGCGGCGGCGGCGGCGCGGCGACCTGGCTGCTGCTGCCGCCTCCACCGATGAGGCCGCTCAGCGGGCCTCCCGGCAAGACGGCGATCAGCGCGCCGAGGGCGACGGCGAGACCCGCCGCGCCGATGCCGATCCGCTTCAGCCAGGGCGGCGATGTCGCGTCCTCGGGAGCGTCCTCGGACGGCTCGGCGGGCTCCTCCGCCGCGGGTGGCGGCGGTGGCGGGGGCGCCGGAGCCGCCTCGGTGTGCGGATGAATATTCTGGCGGGCGGCGATCCGGGTCCGCTTCTCGATCATCGCGATCGCGGTGCCGAGATCGCGGCGGAGCGCCGTATAGCGCTCCGGATCCAGCTTGCCGTCTTCCGACGTGCAGGTGGAGCGGATTGTCTTCTCGACGCGCTCGTAAACGCGTCGACGCCCCTCGACCGAGGGATCGGGAAGGTTTGCAATTGCCCGGTCGAGAATAACGACGAGTTCGTTCGGGTCCATCGCGAGGCTTCTTCTCAACGGACGCAGGTTGGCCCCTGCGATTGTTTCACATCATCCCACAAGTCACTGTCTATGGCGACAGACCGCGTCTGCCTACCCCTTTGCAAGCCTGTCGAAGGCCGAAAGCCGCTCGAGCAGGGCCGGCAATTCGTCGATCTGGATCATGTTCGGGCCGTCCGACGGCGCGTTGTCGGGATCCTGATGCGTCTCGATGAAGACGCCGGCGACACCGACGGCGACGGCGGCGCGCGCCAGAACGGCCACGAATTCGCGCTGGCCGCCGGAAGACTCGCCCTGCCCGCCCGGCTGCTGCACGGAATGGGTGGCGTCGAAGATCACCGGGGCGCCCATGGCGGCCATGATCGGCAGCGAGCGCATGTCGGAGACGAGCGTGTTGTAGCCGAAGCTGGCGCCGCGCTCGGTCAGAAGAATGTTGGGATTGCCGCTGCCGACCAGCTTGGTCAGGACGTTCTTCATATCCCAGGGGGCGAGAAACTGGCCCTTCTTGACGTTGATCGTCCTGCCCGTCTCGGCAGCCGCGACCAGAAGGTCGGTCTGGCGCGAGAGGAAGGCCGGGATCTGCAGGATGTCGACCACTTCCGCCACGATCGCGCACTGCTCGCGCTCGTGGATGTCGGTCAGGATCGGCAGGCCGAATTCCTTCTTCAGATCGGCGAAAATCGGGAGCGCCGCGTCGAGCCCGGCGCCGCGCTTGCCGGAGAGGCTGGTGCGGTTCGCCTTGTCGAACGAGGACTTGTAGACGAGCCCCATGCCCAGCGCGCTGGTCATCTCCTTCAGCCGGCCAGCCATGTCGAAGGCATGCTGCCGGCTCTCGAGCTGGCAGGGTCCGGCGATCAGCGTCAGCGGCAGGTCGTTGCCGAACGTCGCGTTGCCGACCGAGACATGCGCATTGGGGGCAGTCGTCATCATTCACCGTGCCTTGGAGTCAATCGAAGCGTGGCCAGTCCCTTACAACGTCATCGGCGGCGAAGCGACCCTCGCCGGCCACAACACGTCCAGGCGCACCACTCACCGCAGCAGACTGCGGCGGTTTGAGGACATTTTCGAAGGAGCCTCGATTCCCCAGCGTAAAGATATGTGGCCGGGCGTTACGAGGCTTGAGCCACGGTGGGGGTGACGATCCGGCGGCTTCCGCCGGATCGTATGGCCTCAGACGAGGCGCGCCTTCTCGATCGCCGCGGCGATGAACGACGCGAACAGCGGATGCGGATCGAGCGGCCGCGACTTCAGCTCGGGGTGATACTGCACGCCGATGAACCACGGATGGTCCGGAAGCTCGACCGTCTCCGGCAGGACGCCATCCGGCGACATGCCGGCGAAGCGCATGCCGCAGCTCTCCAGACGATCCTTGTAGTCGATATTGACTTCGTAGCGGTGGCGATGACGCTCGGAGATCGTCGTCGTGCCGTAGATCTCGGCGATCTTCGAGCCCGGCTCCAGATGGCCTTCATAGGCGCCGAGGCGCATCGTGCCGCCGAGATCGCCGGTCGAATGGCGCTTCTCGAGCATGTTGCCCTTCAGCCATTCGGTCATCAGGCCGACCACCGGCTCCTCGGCCGGGCCGAACTCGGTGGAGCTCGCCTTCTCGATGCCGGCGAGATTGCGGGCCGCCTCGATCACAGCCATCTGCATGCCGAAGCAGATGCCGAAATACGGCACGTTGTGGCGGCGCGCGAAGCCGGCCGCCTTGATCTTGCCTTCCGAGCCGCGCTCGCCGAAGCCGCCCGGCACGAGGATGCCGTTGACCCGCTCCAGATAGGGCGCCGGATCTTCCTTCTCGAAGATCTCGCTCTCGATCCAGTCGATGTTGACCTTGACCGTGTTGGCGATGCCGCCGTGCTGGAGCGCCTCGATCAGCGACTTATAGGCGTCCTTGAGGCCGGTATACTTGCCGACCACGGCGATCGTCACCTCGCCCTCGGGGGCGCGCAGCTTGCTGGTCAGCGCCTTCCACTTGTCGAGGACGGGCGGCGCGGCGTCGGTGATGCCGAACGCGGCCAACACTTCGTCGTCGAGGCCCTCGGCGTGATAGCTGGTCGGGACGTCATAGATATGCGCGACGTCGAGCGCCTGGATGACGGCGGATTCGCGCACATTGCAGAACAGCGACAGCTTACGGCGCTCTTCCTTCGGAATCGGGCGGTCGCTGCGGCAGAGCAGGATGTCCGGCTGGATGCCGATCGAGCGCAGTTCCTTCACCGAATGCTGGGTCGGCTTGGTCTTCAGCTCGCCCGCGCTCGGGATGTAGGGCATCAGCGTCAGGTGGATGTAGACGACATTGCCGCGCGGCAGATCGTTGCCGAGCTGGCGGATCGCCTCCAGGAACGGCATCGCCTCGATGTCGCCGACCGTGCCGCCGATCTCGCAGAGCACGAAATCGACATCGTCATTGCCGGAGAGCACGAAGGCCTTGATGGCGTCGGTGACGTGCGGAATGACCTGCACCGTACCGCCGAGATAATCGCCGCGGCGCTCCTTGGCGATGATCTCCTGGTAAATCTTGCCGGTGGTCACCGAATCGGCCTTCGAGGCCGGGCGCCCGGTGAAGCGCTCATAGTGTCCGAGATCCAGATCCGTCTCGGCGCCGTCGTCGGTGACGAACACCTCGCCGTGCTGATACGGGCTCATCGTGCCCGGATCGACGTTCAGATAGGGATCGAGCTTCCTCAGACGGACCTTGTAGCCTCGCGACTGGAGCATTGCTCCGAGCGCCGCCGAGGCGATGCCCTTGCCAAGCGAGGAAACCACACCGCCGGTGATGAAAATGTACCGCGCCATGGGCCTCTACCTCAGTTTCGATCGACCGATTCGTTTCGACAAGAGCTGGCCGCCGCACAAATTGACGGCCACGCCCACATTCAGCAATTGCCCCTCTCCAAATAAAACGTCGCCGCACGGAACCGCGCGGCGACGCGAATGGAGAAAGGCTTGAGCGCGCGGTTACTGCGAGCTCGGAACCGAGGGAGCCGCAGGGGCAGCCGGTGCCGGGGTTGCCGGAGCCGTCTCGCCTGCCGGCGCGGCGGGAGCCGCTGCCGGAGCGGCAGGAGCCGCGCCGCCTGCCGGCGGCTTCTGGCCGGGCAGCTGATCCAGGATGCCCTGACCCGTGCCGGCCGGCGCCGACGGCGAGGACTGGCTCTGGATCTGATCGAGGATCGAGGACGGCCGCTCGCCGTACCGCGTCAGGAGGGTCAGCCCCATCGAGGTGATGAAGAAGATCGCCGCGAGGATTGCCGTCGTGCGGGTCAGGACGTTGGCCGAACCACGCGCCGACATGAATCCGCCGCCGCCGCCGATACCCAGAGCTCCGCCTTCGGAGCGCTGCAGCAAAACAACGGCGACGAGCGCGACGACCACCATCAGGTGGATCACGATGATGACTGTCTGCATCGATGTCTCTGATCAGAATTCAAAAAAGCTGGCGGCCTTGTACACGATCGGTTTCGCCGTTTCCAGTGCCGCGCCCCTGATATGGAGAGCGAAGAACCGGAAACAAGCCAAACGCGGCATCATGCATAGGCCGCGGCGATACCGAGAAAGTCTGCCGCCTTGAGGCTGGCGCCGCCGACGAGCGCGCCGTCGACATTCTCGATCCTCAGAATTTCGCCGGCGTTGGAAGGCTTTACCGAGCCGCCGTAGAGAATGCGCATCCCCTCGCCTTCCGCGCCGAAGCGGGCGACGAGGCGCTGGCGGATATGCGCATGCACCTCGGCGATGTCCTCGTTCGACGGAACCAGGCCGGTGCCGATCGCCCAGACCGGCTCATAGGCAATGACGAGATTGGCCGCGGACGCGCCGTCGGGCACCGAACCCTCGAGCTGCGTGTCGACGACGGAAAGCGTCGTGCCGCCGCGCCGCTCGGCTTCCGTCTCGCCGATGCAGAGGATGGCGACGAGGCCGGCCCGCCAGGCGGCCTCGGCCTTGGCGCGGACGATCGCATCTGTCTCGGCATGATCCGTCCGGCGCTCGGAATGGCCGACGATGACGTGGCTGGCGCCGGTGTCGGCGATCATCTCGGCCGAGAGATCGCCGGTATGCGCGCCGCTCGCCTTGGCGTGGCAATCCTGCGCGCCGATCGCGACGCGGCTGCCGAGCGCCGCCAGCGCAAAGGGAATCAGCTGCGTCGCCGGCGGGCAGATCGCGAGATCCACCTTCGCACGCAGCGCCGGAGCGTAGCCTGCCATGACCTGCACCAGCTCCCCCGCCGAGGCTTTCAGGCCGTTCATCTTCCAGTTGCCGGCGATGAACGGTTTCGGCTTGGCGTCGGTCATGGCGTTTCCTGAACTCTGGTTTGTGATTGCCTCCTTTGCAGCCGCAGGAGGCCGACAAGTCAAGCCGGCAGATCATATCGGGGCAGCCCGGACGACCGCGAATCCCCCACCCAACCCTCGCGCGAATCACAATCGCACAGCCCGTTGTCGTTGTTGACGCGCTGCGCCTTGCCCCGGCGAGGGGTCCTTTCTATGATCGCGCGCCCGAAGCGGGGCCGGAAAAGTCCCCGCGCGTTAGAGGACGTCGATGCTCAATACGATGCGCAAATACGCCGCCGGCTGGGTGGCGCAGATCTTACTCGGCCTGCTCGTGCTGAGCTTCGCCGTCTGGGGCATCGCCGATGTCTTCACCGGAGTCGGCAATCATTCCGTCGCCCGCGTCGGCAGCACGGACATTTCCACGGTCAATTTCGATCGCGCCTACCGCCGCGAACTGCAGGCGATGAGCCAGCGCCTCGGCCAGCAGGTCACGCCCGACCAGGCCAAGATGCTCGGCATTCCGAACCAGGTGCTGGGACGTCTGGTGACGGAGGCAGCCCTCGACGACCAGGCCAACAGCCTGCATATCGGCGTCTCCAAGGACATGCTGATCCGTGAGATCGCGGACGACCCGGCCTTCAAGGGCGCGGGCGGCACGTTCGACCGCAACTATTTCGTTTCGCTGCTGCGCAACAACGGCATGACCGAGGACGCCTATGTCGTCCAGCGCCGCGCGGAAGAGAAGCGCCAGCAGATCGCCGAGTCGATCTCCGGCGGCGCCACCGCTCCGAATGCGTTCTCCAAGGCGCTGCACGAGTACCAGACCGAGCAGCGCGACATCCGCTTCATCGTGCTGCCGTCCTCGGTGGTCGGCGAGATCCCGGCGCCGAATGCCGACGAGCTCACCGCCTACTACAATGACAACAAGGCGGAGTGGCGCGCCCCGGAAGCCCGCACCATCAGCTTCATCAAGCTCGGCGCCGCCGAAGTCGCGCGTCCCGAGGACGTCAGCGACGAGGACGCCAAGAAGGCCTATGAGGCCGAGAAGGCCAGCTTCTCGACGCCCGAGACGCGCCACGTCTTCCAGGTCGTCTTCGCCGACGAGAGCACGGCGCAGGCTGCCGCCGATCGGCTCAAGGCCGGCGAAGACTTCAATGCCGTGCTGGAAAGCACCGGCAAGAAGCTCGCCGACGTCGACCTCGGCGTGCTGACTCGCGACAAGCTGATCGATCCGGCCGTCGCCGAGGCCGCCTTCTCGCTCGCGCCGAACGGCACCAGCGACGTGGTCAAGGGCAGCTTCGGCCCGGTCGTCGTGCGGGTCACCGACGTCGTGCCGGAATCGGTCAAGCCGTTCGACGAGGTCAAGGGCGAGCTCAAGAAGACGCTCGCGCTCGGCAACGCCCGGTCCGACGTCAACGTGCTGCGCGATTCGATCGAGGACGCTCGCGCCGGTGGCGCCTCGTTCGAGGAAATCGCCGCCAACAATAAGCTGACGGTGAAGAAGATCACCGTCGACCAGCAGGGCAAGGACCCGCAGGGCAACGCCGTGGCCGACATCCCGGCCCAGGCGGAGCTGCTGAAGGCCGCTTTCGAGAGCGACATCGGCATCGACAATTCGGCGGTCCCGACCGAGGACGGCTATGTCTGGTACGCCATCGCCGACATCAACCCGTCGCATGACCGTCCGCTCGACGAGGTCCGCGAGAAGGTCATCGAGGCCTGGAAGAAGCAGAGCACGGCCGACAAGCTCCTCGCCAAGGCGAAGGACGCCCAGGACCGTCTCGGCAAGGGTGAGACGCTGGACGCAATTGCCAGCTCGCTCGGCCTGACGGTCGCCACGCGCGACAAGCAGACCCGCGCCTCGCAGCCGGGCGAAGGCCTCTCGGTCGAAGCCCTCAAGGCCGCCTTTGCCGGTCCGAAGGGATCGTCGGACGTGGCGCCGGGCGCGCAGGACGGCGAGCAGATCGTTCTGCAGGTAGCGGATGTGGTCGAGACCCCGTACACTCCCGCCAAGGACGACAGCAATCCGCTGACCCAGCAGCTTGCCGACTCCATGCAGAACGACCTTCTGCAGCAATACGTGTCCGAGCTGCAGCGTCAGCTGGGCGCGACGGTCAACCAGACCGCGCTGCAGCAGATCATCAGCGCCATCTAAGGGTTGGTTGGATACCATGTCGCCACGCCATTCACCCGATCTGCGAGAAGGACAGGCGCGCCACGCGCGCCTCGTCCCGGTCGCATTCGACGGCATCCCGGCCCCGCGCGGGGCCGGCTGGTGGCCGTCCACGGGCGATGGACAGCGGGCGGCATGCTGGCGGCGCACGCAGACCTGGCGATGGCGTTGACCATCGATCCCGGCTCGGCCGGGAAGATGATGAACACGCCATAGCCGCGACCGCGTCGCGCTGCCACGCAAGGCTCCAGGAGCCTTCCCAACTTGATGGACTGAAACCATGTTGATCGAGCCGTCGCTGGAGACGATTGCGCCTGCCTATGATGAAGGGCGCGCGCAGGTCGTCTGGACCCGAATGGTTGCCGATTTGGAGACCCCGGTCTCCGCCATGCTGAAGCTCTCGGCCGGACGGTCGAAGACGTTCCTGCTCGAATCGGTCGAAGGCGGCGCCGTGCGCGGCCGCTATTCGATGATCGGCATCGAGCCCGACCTGATCTTCCGCGCCTTCGGCGACCGCGCCGAACTGAACCGGACGCCCGCGCACGATCCCGACGCCTTCGCGCCGCTGGAAGGGCGCTCGCTCGACGCGCTGCGCCGCGTCATCGCCGAATCGCACATCGATCTGCCGGAGAGCCTGCCCCCGATGTCAGCGGGCATCTTCGGCTATCTCGGCTACGACATGGTCCGCCAGATGGAAGAACTCGGCGCGCCGAACCCGGACGCGCTCGGCGTTCCCGACGCGATCATGCTGCGTCCGACGGTCATGGTGGTGTTCGATTCGATCAAGGACGAGATCACGCTGGTGACCCCGGTGCGTCCGGCGGCCGGCGTCACCGCGGCCCAGGCCCATGCCCGCGCCGTCGAGCGGCTGACGGCGGTGGTCGATACGCTCGAAGGCCCGCTGCACCGCAGCCCCTACCCCGACGACATCGACCTCGCCGTGCCCGTCGTCTCCAACACCACGCATGCGCGCTATCTGGAGATGGTCGCCAAGGCGAAGGAATACATCGCAGCCGGCGACATCTTCCAGGTCGTGCTGTCGCAGCGCTTCGAGGCGCCGTTCAGCCTGCCGCCCTTCGCGCTCTACCGGGCGCTGCGCCGGACGAACCCGTCGCCCTTCCTCTATTTCCTGGATTTCGGCGACTTCGCCGTTGCCGGCTCCAGCCCGGAGATCCTGGTTCGCGTTAGGGATGGCGAGGTGACGATCCGTCCGATCGCCGGCACCCGCCGCCGGGGCGCGACGCCCGACGAGGACAAGGCGCTGGCCGCTGAACTCCTGGCCGATCCGAAGGAACTGGCGGAGCACCTCATGCTGCTCGACCTCGGCCGCAACGATGTCGGCCGCGTCGCCGAAATCGGCACGGTGAAGGTCACCGACAAGTTCTTCCTCGAGTACTACAGTCAGGTGATGCATATCGTCTCGAACGTCATCGGCCGGCTGTCATCTGAATACGATATGCTGGACGCGCTCGCGGCCGGCTTCCCGGCCGGCACGGTTTCCGGCGCGCCGAAGGTGCGCGCGATGGAGATCATCGACGAGCTCGAAGGCGAGAAGCGCGGCATCTATGCCGGCTGCGTCGGCTACTTCTCGGCCGATGGCGCGATGGACACCTGCATCGTGCTGCGCACCTCGATCGTCAAGGACGGCAAGATGTATGCGCAGGCCGGCGCCGGCATCGTCGCCGACAGTGTGCCGGAGAGCGAGCACCAGGAATGCATCGCCAAGGCGCGTGCGCTCTTCCGTGCAGCCGAGGAAGCGGTAAAGTTCGCTTCTCAGGCTGGGCGCGGGCAGTAGACGAAGCAGAGGGGACGCAGGATCATGGCCTTTCTCGTCATCGATAACTACGACAGCTTCACCTACAATCTCGTCCATTATCTGGGGGAGCTTGGCGCCAAGCTGATCATCAAGCGCAACGACAAGATCACGGTCGAGGAGGTCATCGCCCTCGATCCGGAGGGAATCGTGCTTTCGCCGGGCCCCTGCACGCCGAACGAGGCGGGCATCTGCCTCGACCTGATCGAGCGCGTCGGCGACACCATTCCGATCTTCGGCGTCTGCCTCGGCCACCAGGCCATCGGCCAGGCGATGGGCGGCGACGTCATCCGCGCGCCAAGCCAGATGCACGGCAAGATCTCGACCATCAACCATACCGGCAAGAGCGTTTTCCGCGGCATCAACGGCCCGTTCAAGGCAACGCGCTACCACTCGCTGACGGTGAAGCGCGAGACCATGCCGGCGGTGCTGGAGATCACGGCGGAATCGGAAGATGGCGTCGTCATGGGCGCCATGCACAAGACCCTGCCGATGCACGGCGTGCAGTTCCACCCGGAGAGCATCGCCTCCGAGCATGGGCACCTGATGCTGAAAAACTTCCTCGACCTCGCGGCCGAATGGAATGCGAGGAATCGCACTCCCCGGTCGGTCGCGTGAGGCGGAGGCAGCATGAGTGACCTGAAATCCCACATCGCCAAGGTCGCCTCCGGCAAGTCGCTGGAGCGGGCCGAGGCGGAATCAGCCTTCGACGTGATCATGTCGGGGTCGGCGACGCCGGCCCAGATCGGCGGCTTCCTGATGGCGCTGCGCGTGCGCGGCGAGACCGTCGACGAGATCGCCGGCGCGGTCGCGACGATGCGCTCCAAGATGCTGCCGGTGGACGCGCCCGCCGATGCCATCGACATCGTCGGCACGGGCGGTGACGGCGCCCACACCTACAACATCTCGACCGCCTCGGCCTTCGTCGTGGCGGGCGCGGGCGTCCCCGTCGCCAAGCATGGCAACCGCGCCGTCTCGTCGAAATCCGGCGCCGCCGACGTGCTGGCGGCGCTCGGCGTCAATGTCGACATCTCGCCGGAGGCGATCGGCCGATCGATTCGCGACGTCGGCATTGGCTTCATGTTCGCGCCGATGCATCATTCGGCGATGAAGCATGTCGGCCCTGCCCGCGTCGAGCTGGGCACCCGGACGATCTTCAACCTGCTCGGACCGCTCTCCAATCCCGGCGGCGTCAAGCGCCAGCTGATCGGCGTCTATTCGGAAGAATGGGTCGAGCCGATCGCCAAGGTGCTGGCGGCGCTCGGCTCGGAAAGCGCGTGGATCGTCCATGGCGCCGGTGGCGTCGACGAGATCACCACCGCCGGGCAGACCAAGGTCGCGGCGCTGAGGAACGGGCGGATCGAGACGTTTTCCATTGATCCGGTCTCGGTCGGCCTGCCCGTCTCGCCAGTTGACGCGATCCGCGGCGGCGATGCCCAGTACAACGCGGCCGCGCTGCGCGCCCTGCTCGAAGGCGAGCGCGGCGCCTATCGCGACACCGTGCTGATGAACGCCGGCGCGGCACTGATCGTCGCTGGCCGGGCTGAGACGCTGGCCGAGGGCGTCGCGCTCGCCGCCGCCTCGATCGACGAAGGCCGCGCGCATGAACGCCTCGATCGCCTCGTCGCGATCACGAACGGATAGAGTGATGACCGATATCCTGAAGAAGATCGAAGCGACCAAGCGCGAGGAGATCGCGGCGGCGAAGGCCAGGGTGCCAGAGGCCGAGATCATCGCCCGCGCCAGGGACGTCGTGCCGGCGCGCGGCTTCGTCGACGCCATCCGCCGCAAGCTCGCGGCGAATGAGCCGGCGCTGATCGCCGAGATCAAGAAGGCCAGCCCGTCGAAGGGGCTGATCCGCCCGGATTTCGACCCGCCGGCGCTGGCTCGCGCCTATAAGGCCGGCGGCGCCGCCTGCCTCTCCGTGCTGACCGACACGCCCTATTTCCAGGGCTCGCCCGACTATCTGGTCGCCGCCCGCGAGGCCGTCGACCTGCCGGCGTTGCGCAAGGACTTCCTCTACGAGGACTACCAGGTCTACGAGGCGCGCGCCTGGGGCGCCGACTGCATCCTGATCATCATGGCCGGCGTCTCCGACGACGTCGCCGTGTCGCTGGAAGATACCGCCTTCGAGCTCGGCATGGACGTGCTGATCGAGGTGCATGACGAGGCGGAGCTCGAGCGCGCGCTGAAGCTGAAGTCGCCGCTGGTCGGCATCAACAACCGCAACCTGCGCACCTTCGAGGTCTCGCTCGAGACTTCCGAGCGGCTGGCGGCGCTTGTGCCCGACGACCGGATCCTGGTCGGCGAGAGCGGCATCTTCACCCCGGCCGACATCGCGCGGCTGCGGAATGTGCGGATCGACACCTATCTCGTCGGCGAAAGTCTGATGCGGCAGGAGGAGGTCGCGGCTGCGACCGCGCATCTTCTCGGCCGCGCCACGGCCTGAGCGTGAACGCCGCGATCCGCCCCGTACGGCCGGACGATGCGCCGGCGCTCCGTGCCGTCGAGCGCGATGCGGGCCAGCGCTTTCGCTCGGTCGGCCTCAAGGCGATCGCCGACAACGAGCCGACGAGCGAGGCGTTCATCGCCGCCATTCTTGCCCACGGCGTCGCCTTCTGCGCCGTCGATAGCGAGGATGCGCCGATCGGCTTCGTGCTGGCGGGTCGGCTCGATCATGCCCTCCACATCTACGAGGTTTCGGTCGCCACGCCCTTCGGCGGGCAGGGCATCGGCCGCAGCCTCGTCGCCGCGGCCGAACAGGCCGCCCGCGAAAGCGGCATCCACGCGCTGACGCTCGCCACCTTCCGCGACGTGCCATGGAACCGGCCGTTCTATGAACGACTTGGCTTCGTCGAGGTCGAGACGATCGACTGGACGCCGGCCTTCCACCTGCTGCACGCGGCGGAGCGGCTCTCCGGCCTGCCGATCGAACGGCGCCTCTTCATGCGCAAGGAGATCCTCTGATGTCCCCTCGCCTCACCCATCTCGACGAAACCGGCGCCGCCCACATGGTGGATGTCTCGGAGAAGGACGTCACAACGCGCACCGCCGTGGCGGAGGGCGTCGTGCGCATGCAGGCCGCGACGCTGGAGCTGATCCGCTCCGGCACGGCGGCCAAGGGCGACGTCATCGCCACGGCGCGGATCGCCGGCATCATGGCGGCGAAGAAGACGCATGAGCTGATCCCGCTCTGCCACCCGATCATGCTGTCGAAGGTGACGATCGACGTCGAATTCGATGTGGAGCTGCCGGGCCTCCGCATCCGCGCTACCACCAAGGTGGCCGAGCGCACCGGCGTCGAGATGGAGGCGCTGACGGCCGTCTCCGTCGCCTGCCTCACCATCTACGACATGGCGAAGGGCGTCGATCGCGGCATGACGATCGGCGAGATCCGGCTCCTTGAGAAGACCGGCGGCCGTTCCGGCGACTGGCGGGCCGACTGATGGCCGACAAGCTTCTCCCGGTCGAGGACGCCATTCTCCGCGTCGTCCAGGGCGTCGAGCCGACCGTGTCGGAGGACGTGCCGCTCGCCGGCGCGCTCAACCGCATCCTCGCAGCGCCGCTGGCCGCGCTCCGCACCCAGCCGCCCGTCGACGTCTCGGCCATGGACGGATATGCCGTCCGGTCGGTCGATGTCGCGAGCCTCCCGACCACGCTGACGCTGATCGGCGCGGCGCCGGCGGGACATGCCTATGGCGGCGTCGTCGGCGAAAACCAGACCGTGCGCATCTTCACCGGCGCGCCGGTCCCGGCGGGCGCCGACGCGATCCTCCTGCAGGAGGACACGGTCGTCGAGAGCGACGGCCGGATCCGCGCGACGGAGACCGTCAAGCCTCAGCAGCACATCCGGGCGAAGGGCCTCGATTTCGTCGCCGGCCAGCCGATGCTCGCGGCCGGCACGCGGCTCGGCATGCGGCAATTGTCGCTCGCCGCCGCCCTCAACCACGGCCATGTCGCAGTCCGGGCCAAGCCGCTTGTCGCCATCATCGCCACCGGCGACGAGCTGGTGCCGCCGGGATCGCCGATCGGCCCCAACCAGATCGTCGCCTCGAACAGTTTTGGGATCGCCGGCCTCGTCGAAACGCTGGGCGGTGCGGTGCTCGATCTCGGAATCGTCCCGGACGACCGCGCAGCGCTTGCCGCCGCCATCGATCGGGCGGCCGCCAGCGGCGCAGACATTCTGGTGACGCTCGGCGGCGCCTCGGTCGGCGAGCATGACATCGTTCGCGAGGTTCTGGTCGGACGCGGCATGGAGCTCGACTTCTGGAAGATCGCCATGCGCCCCGGCAAGCCGCTTATGTTCGGCCGGATCGGCGCGATGCGCGTGCTCGGGCTGCCGGGCAATCCCGTTTCCAGCCTCGTCTGCGGCCTCTTGTTCCTGAAGCCGCTGATCCAGCGGCTGCTCGGGCTGGAGCTCGTCGACGAGACCGAGGCAGCCGAGCTCGGCGGGCCGGTCCGCGAGAATGACCGGCGGCAGGACTATGTCCGCGCCAGCCTCGTCGACCTCCCCGACGGTCGACGGATTGCGACGCCGCTACCACGTCAGGACAGCTCGATGCTGTCGACCTTCGCCCAGGCGATCTGCCTGATCGTCCGGCCTCCTTTTGCCGCCGCCGAGCCGGAAAGCGCCCCCTGCCGCATCCTCCGCCTGCCCTAAACGCCGATTCGGCAAAAATCAGCCTAAATTTTCATCGCAAACGCAAGACTCAATCTTCACAAGCTTAAATTCTGATCTAAGATGCGGCCGTCAAAATCCTCGGCTAAGGAACCGCGCCCGGTGACAACCGTTACCCCAGAGCGCAACGAGCCGTGGGGAGGTGTTCCATGGTCAAGTCGGTTGCCAGGCCGGCGGTTGCCAAGCCGTCCCTCGCCAAGCCATCTCTGGGTACGCGCACGCTTGAATTCGGATCGAGCTTCGCCGCGGGCGCCATGATGCTCTCGCGCATGAACTGCTCCGAGCTCTCGCGCTATGACGACCTCGTCTCGGACCTCTGCCGCCTGCGCGCGCCGCCGGGCGGTCCGTCCCCGGAGCCCAAGGAAGCGACCCTGCCGCCGCGTCGGCGCTGGCGGCTCTGGGGCGTCACCAAGGTTCACAGCTCGCGTTAACGGCGCACCGTTCCGGTAGCCTTTCGTTAACCACCTGCCTCAGGCGGCGCCGACGCGCGTGTCGCGATCGCTCAGCGTCGTGTGCGCCCCGAAATCGAGATCGACGACGAGCGGCAGATGGTCGGAGGCGACGCGCGCCAGCGGCGTCCGGACCACCTCGACATTGCGGATCCGCGCCCGGCCGCGCAGCCAGACATGGTCGATGCGGAGCGCCGGCAGGCGGCCCGGGAAGGTCGGCTTCGCCTTCCGCTCGCCCCAGGCCTTCTGGACGTCGATGAATTCGGAGGCGAGCCGCCGATAGGGCGCGAGGCCCGGCGGGGCATTGAAGTCGCCGAGGAAGACGACGGGGTCGCGGCATTCGGGATGGCCGAGCCAGTCCGGACCGAGCAGCGTCGACAATTGCAGCATCTGCTCATGCGGCCAGACGCCGAGATGGGTGTTGACCACCTGCACGTCGACGCCCCCGACATCGACCGACGCCCAGAGCGCGCCGCGCGGCTCGACCTTGATGCGGTCGTGGAAGCCCGGCAGGACATCCATCTTCTTCATCGTGTAGGGCAGCGACGTCAGGATGGCGTCGCCATAGTGCTCGTCCGGGCCGATCCGGGTGGACGGATGGAAATGCGCGTCCATGCCGAGCAGGTCGGCGAGGATCCGCGCCTGGTCGATCCGGCCGCTGCGCGGCCTTCCCACATCGATCTCCTGCAGCGCGACCACGTCGGGCCGGCAACTCTCGATCACCTTGGCGATGCGCTCGGGCGACATGTGCTTGTCGATGCCGACACAGGCGTGAACGTTGTAGGAGAGGATGCGGATGGTGGTCATGGATTCCAGACTAACGGGCGCGCGGGACAAGGCAACTAACCGTTTCTCCAACCTGTAGACATCGCGCGAGTTCCCCCGTCCGCTCAGGCCGATAGTCGACGGCGGCCGCCGCTTCCGGTCAGGCCCGGCGGCGATGGATCGCCGCGCCCAGCGCCGCGACCCAGGTGCGCGCCGGCTTGAAATCCGGCTCGGGATTGCCCGATTCGAGTTCGCCGATCAGCGTCTTCAGCTTCGCATCGATGACGTCGAGTGTCTCGCGATCGTACTTGTCGGTGGCGGCATCCGCCTCGACCTCGCGGCGGATGACGGCGAAGGCTTCCTTCCAGCTCTCCGTGTCTTCGACCGAAGCGCCCGGCTGCAACGCATTGTGCAGCGCGCCGAGGAGTTCCAGAACGTCCATCTCATCCATTACCTGCTGGTTCCGATGGCCTTCTTATCCATCGGTCGCCCGCCGTCATCAAGTCCGGAGCTTCGCCGGTGAAGCGCAAGCGGGAAGCGTTGCCCCTTGCCTCTCCCCGAGGGAGGCCCCTTCGAAAACACCGAAGGTCGCCAAGAGGTCCAAGATCTAAGGGCAGCGCTCCGTCGCCCCGGCGGAGGCCGGGGCCTATAAACACCGGCCAGGAAAGCGTGGCTCAGCCTAGCGGCCATAGGCCTGAGCGTCTGGATCCCGGCCTTCGCCGGGATGACGGCGGAGGGTAGCAAGATCCCATCAGCACAAAGAAGCCGATGTTGCGCGAAGGCCTCCTCAGTGTCTGGCCCATCATTACCGCGTTGCCCCTCACCTCTCCCTCAGGGAGAGGTGAAAGAACAGGGCCTTGCATCATGGGCAGAACACTCGCCGCTATTCCGCGGCGACATCCAGCTGGAAAGCGCCGTCGTCGCCGGGACGGCCGACGCTGACATAGCGGAAGCCCTCGCGCACCACATCGTCGTGGCGATAGATGTTGCGAAGGTCGACCATCAAGGGCGTCTTCATGACGGCCTTGAGCCGCTTCAGGTCGAGCGCCCGGAACGTGTTCCATTCGGTGACGATCACCAGGGCGTCGGCATCGGCGGCCGCGTCATAGGCGTCGGAGGCGTAGGTGACGTCGGTCAGCAGCTGGCGGGCCGGCTCCATGCCCTCGGGGTCATAGGTCGAGATCGTCGCGCCGGCATCCTGCAGCGCCTGGATGATCGACAGCGACGGCGCCTCGCGCATGTCGTCCGTGTTCGGCTTGAAGGTCAGGCCGAGCACCGCGACCTTCTTGCCGCGGATGTCGCCGCCGCTCGCCTGGATCACCTTGCGGGCCATGGCGCGCTTGCGCTGGTCGTTGATCGAGACGGTCGTCTCGATCAGGCGCAGCGGCGTGCCGTGATCCTGCGCCGTCTTGACGAGCGCCAGCGTGTCCTTCGGGAAGCACGAGCCGCCATAGCCGGGGCCGGCATGCAGGAACTTCGAGCCGATGCGGTTGTCGAGGCCGATGCCGCGCGACACCGCCTGCACGTCGGCGCCGACGCTTTCGCAAAGGTCCGCCATCTCGTTGATGAAGGTGATCTTCATCGCGAGGAAGGCGTTGGCGGCGTATTTGATCAGTTCGGACGAACGGCGCGAGGTGAAGAGAATCGGCGCCTGGTTGAGATAGAGCGGCCGGTAGACCTCCGACATCTCCGCCTTGCCGCGCTCGCCCTCGACGCCGACGACGATGCGGTCCGGCCGCTTGAAGTCGTTGATCGCCGCGCCCTCGCGCAGGAATTCGGGATTGGAGACGACGGCGACGTCGGCGTCGGGATTCGCCTCGCGGATGACGCGCTCAACCTCGTCGCCGGTGCCGACCGGGACGGTCGACTTGGTGACGACGACGGTGAAGCCCTTCGCGGCGGCGGCGATCTCGCGGGCGGCGGCATAGACATAGGAGAGATCGGCATGGCCGTCGCCCCGGCGCGACGGCGTGCCGACCGCGATGAAGACGACATCCGCCGCGCCGACCGGCTCGGCGAATTCCGTGGTGAAGGAGAGGCGGCCGGCGCGGACGTTGGAGGCGACCAGGTCTTCGAGCCCGGGCTCGAAGATCGGGATCTGATTGCGCTTCAGCGCCTCGATCTTCGCCGCGTCCTTGTCGATGCAGATGACATCGTGGCCGAAATCCGCCAGGCACGCGCCGGACACCAGCCCGACATAACCAGAACCGATCATCGCGATGCGCATGTCGACGCCTTCGAGTTTCTCATGAATAGGGACATGGGTTCATTGTAACCGAGGAATATGGCGCGTTCATAACCCATTCGGGCAATCTCCAACGCTGGAATTCGAACCGGCAAGCTGCAATCGCGATAAATCCGTGGACCGATCGACCTTCCCCGCCCGCCGGACTATTGACCCGCCCCGCCGTGGCGACTAGGTTCCGCCCCAATTCGAGGCGCTGCCTCGACGAGCCCGTAGCTCAGCCGGTAGAGCACGTGACTTTTAATCATGGGGTCTCGGGTTCGAATCCCGACGGGCTCACCACTCCCCTGATGTTTCGACGTTCCTGGCGCCAAGGCAGACCGGCCTGGCCGCCAGCGCCAATCTGCCCCGCCGGCGCGCGCGGCGCGAGCCGGGGAATCACCCATTTCGCGCGAAGCGTCGCGGCAAGGGGGCCATACCGATGACGATCCTGATCTATGTCGCCGCGGGTCTTGCCGAGATCGCCGGCTGCTTCGCCTTCTGGGCCTGGCTGCGCCTCGACCGGTCGATCTGGTGGCTGGTGCCGGGCGGCCTGTCGCTGGCTCTGTTCGCCTATCTGCTGACGCTAGTCGACAGCGCCGCGGCGGGACGCGCTTATGCCGCCTATGGCGGCATCTACATCGGGCTGTCGATCCTGTGGCTCTGGATCGTCGAGGGCGCGAGGCCTGACCGCTGGGACATGACGGGCGCCGCCATCTGCCTGGCCGGCGCCTCGATCATCCTGTTCGCACCGCGCGGCTGAGGGGCCGTCTCTCAGCGTGCCTGGGGCGCCTTGCCGTTCGACTTGAACGAGCCGGTGAAGCGGCCCTCGGCGGTGTCGGCCGTGCAGCTGACGATCGCGGGCTTGCCGGAATACGGGTCGCTGAACTTGCAGACGCCCGATTTCGCCTTGAGCACCTTCGGCTCCTTGCCGGAGCGAACGCTGACCTCGACCACCGGCACGCCGGCGATGCCGGTCTTGGTGTCGCCCGCGAGCTTGGTCGCATCGCCGGTGAAGCCGATCAGCGTCTTGCCCTGGGTGAAGATGAACATGACGACGCCGCCGGGCAGCGGCGCGCTCGCCACCTCGTTCTTGCACTGCTTGGTCGCGTCCTTGCCGGCGACGACCAGCTTGTCGCATTTGCCGGCGCTGACCATGACGGGCGGCGCGGTCGGCTTCTGCTGCGCGTGGCCGACGGCAGGCAGCGCCAGCATCAGGGCGGCGGTGGCGATCAGGCTCAGCTTCTTCATGAATTCGTCTCGCTACGATTCTGGCTCCGTCCGCAGGCCGGACGGGAGGCGCAAGGAAAAGTCCCCCGTCCCTTCCTAAGCAGCCGGAACTGATTTGCACAGGTGCGGATTGCACGGCTGCGTCAAATCAGTCCCCGCCGCTCGAGGGCGATCCGCCCGTCACTCCACCACGTCGGGCGCCGACTTCAGCGGCTGCGTGTTCCGGAGCAGAAAGACGAGCGGCATGATCAGGATGGTGATGAACATCATCAGGCGGAAATTGTCGGCATAGGCGATGGTCGCCGCCTGCAGGTCGATCAGATCGTTCAGGTTCGCCTTGCCGGCCAGCGTATCGAGCTGCAGCCCGGGCCCGAGCTGCTGCACGGCGCGGCTATAGGGCGAGACGTCGGCCGCGAGCCCGGCATGCACGATCGCCGTGTTGCGCGTCAGCAGGAAGCTCGTCACCGAGATGCCGACGCTGGAGCCGACATTTCGGACCAGGCTGTAGAAGCCGGTGCCCTGGGTGCGCAGATCGGCGGCGATCGTCGCGAAGGTGACGGTGCTGAGCGGCACGAAGACGAAGCCGAGGCCGAAACCCTGGATCAGCCCGGTGGTGATGATCGTCGTCTGCGAGATGTCGGGCGTGAACAGGCTCATCTGGTAGAGCGCGACGGCGGTGAGGCCGAGGCCCGTCAGGAGCAGGTAGCGCGTGTCGACCACCGACATCAGCCGCCCGACGAGCAGCATCGCCGCCATGGTGCCGATGCCGCGCGGCGCCAGCACCAGGCCGGCGGTCAGCACCGGATAGCCCATCAGCCGCTCGAGATAGGGCGCGAGCAGCGCCAGCGTCGCGAGCAGCACGGCGCCGACGACGAAGATCAGCACCTGCCCCATGACGAAGTTGCGGTCGGCGAACAGCCTCGGATCGAGGAACGGCTTTCGCGCCGTCATCGTGTGGACGATGAAGAGATAGAAGCCGAGGATGGCCAGGGTGAACTCGAACTTGATCTCGGTCGCCTGGAACCAGTCGAGCTGCTCGCCGCGATCGAGGAACAGCTGCAGCGCCGCGATGGCGATGCCGAGCGTGGCGAAGCCGAACCAGTCGAGCCGCGCCTTGGCCGAGCCCGTCTTCCCTTCCAGGAAGCCGAACGCCAGGAGCAGCGCCAGGATGCCGAACGGCACGTTGACGTAGAACACCCAGCGCCAGTCGTAATACTGCGTCAGCCAGCCGCCGAGCGTCGGGCCGAGGATCGGGCCGAGCATGACGCCGAGGCCGAAGATCGCCATCGCCTGGCCGCGCTGGCGCAGCGGATAGGTGTCGAGCAGCACGGCCTGCGACAGCGGCACGACCGGCGCGCCGAACGCGCCCTGGATCATGCGGTAGATCACCATCTGCTCGATCGACGTCGCCGTGCCGCACAGCATCGAGGCGACGACGAAGCCGGTGACGCAGACGATGAACAGCTGGCGCCGGCCGAAGCGCGCCTCCAGCCAGCCGGTCGCCGGCGTCAGGATGGCGGCGGCGACGATGTAGGAGGTGAGCACCCAGTTGACCTGCGTACTCGTCGTCGCGAGGCTGCCCTGCATATAGGGCAGCGCGACATTGGCGATCGTCGAATCGAGCGCCTGCATCAGGGTCGCCACCATCACGCAGATCGTGACGGCGACGCGCCTCGTGCCTGTCGCCGGCGTCGCGGCGATGTCGGACATCAGTCGATCCCCACCATGCTGGCGAGATCATGCCAGAGGGTGCCGAGCGTGCGGCGATAGCCGGTATCGATCGAGACCGTGGCGCTGGCGCCGTCGCGCAGCACGACGTTCGGATCGGTCTTGGTGATCTTGAGGCGCACGGGCATGCGCTGCACCACCTTGACCCAGTTGCCGGAGGCGTTCTGCGCCGGCAACAGCGCGAAGACGGATCCGCTCGCCGGCGAAATGCTCTCGACCTCGGCCTCGATCGGCTGGTTCGGATAGGAATCGAGGACAACGGTGGCAGGATCGCCGACCTTGATGTGGGTCAGGTCGGTTTCCTTGATGTTGGCATCCACCCAGCTGTCGGCGCCGATGAGGCTGAAGGCCGCCTGGCCGATGCTCAGGAAGCTGCCCGGCTGGATGTTCTCGACCTGGGTCACCGTGCCGGCGAAGGGCGCGAAGACCTGCGTCAGGCGGACATTGCGCTCGGCCAGCTCGACCTGCGCCTTCGCCGCCAGATAGGCCGAATGCTGCTCGATCGGCTTGTCGATGCTACCGCCGAGCTGGGCCAGGGTCGCCGCCGCGCCGGACTGGGCCGCGAGCTGCGCCTGCTGGGCGACCCGCAGCTCGCGCTGCGCCTGGTCATAGGCGGCGCGGGTTTCGACGCTGTCCTTGACGAGCGCGTTGATGCGGTCGAATTCCTGCTGCGCGAAGGTGAGGTCGGCCTTGGCCTGCGCCACGCTCGCCTGCTGCTGGTTGTAGGTGAGGATCAGGCCCTGCAGCTTCTCCTGCACCTGGACAAGTTCAGCCTGGGCCTGATCGAGCGCGATCTGGAACGGCTGCGCATCGATCTCGAACAGGAGATCGCCCGCCTTGACCAGCTGGTTGGGGCCGACCGCGACGCGCGTCACCTGCCCGGTCACCTGCGGCACGATCGTGACATCGGCGGCGCCGACGTAGGAATCGTCTTCCGACACATATTGCCCGCCGGTCAGGTACAGCCAGAGCCCGAGGACGATGGCGACGATCGGGCCGCCGAGCAGCAGCGTGCGCCGCAGGGTCGGATGCTTCGGCTTCTGGCCAAGTTCAGCAGCAGGTACGGGCGCTTCCACGGTCGTTCTCCAGCGGTCATTCCGGCAAGGCGCATCCGCCCGGGTCCGGATTCACATAGCGAAACGGATCGAGCCGGCGGCCGCAAGGCTCGGCGCGGATCCGAAATCAGGGTTTTGGCGAAGCGCGTCGAGCGAGGGAGGGAGTCGGCCGGGTCATGCCGTCAGCCATACCCCGCGGCAGGACGCGCCGCCGGAAGCAGGTGTCCCTGCGAGGATAGGATGTCAGCCTTACTATTTGCAACCCGTGACGGATCGAAATCCAACATCGATGTGGCTCGGTCACGGGGCTTCCGAGCGAACAGGTTAGGCGCGCCGAGGAACTCCCTCTTCCGCGCGCGGGAGAGGGTCTGTCCCGCAGGTGAAACCTAGAACGCGCGGAACGTCATGATCGTGCGCGTATCGCGGATGCCGTCGAAGCGCTGCACCGATTCGGTGACGAAATGGCCGGGGTCGGCGTCGTCGGGGAGGTAGAACTTGACCAAGAGGTCGAACTCGCCGGCGGTCGAATAGATCTCGGAGGCGATCTCGGCATCGGCGATGGCGTTCGCCACCTCGTAGGCGCGGCCGAGATGACATTTGATCTGGACGAAAAGAGCTCGCATCGGGGCCTCCGGCAGCGCGTGATGTGAGGACGGGATAACAGGTCCGGTCCCCTCCCCGCAATGCGTACGCGCGATCTCCCGCCCCGCCTGCCAGCGGTTTCGACGCGCATCGCGAGGCCGTGAAACCTTGTCGTCGCGCCCGGCGTAGCTACTTCAACAAGGAGCCTTTCGCGCCGCCGCAGCGCCGGAGAGCCTGACCATGACCCGTATCGCCTTCACGATCGTCTTCCTGATGGCCACCGCCCTGTTCTCGTCGGTGGCGATCGCCGCCGAGCCGAGCGTCGCCGACAAGGGCGCGCTGAAGCAGCTGGTGCAGGGCCAGCTCGACGCCTTCCAGCGCGACGACGGCGTCGCTGCCTATGGCTATGCCGCGCCGGGCATCCAGCGCATGTTCCCCTCGCCGGACATCTTCCTCGGCATGGTCCGCGAGGCCTATCCGCCGATCTACCGGCCGCGCAGCATCGCCTATGGCGAGATCGCCGACAGCCCGATCGGCCTCGTGCAGAAGGTCTATGTGACCGGTCCGGACGGCAAGAACTGGATCGCGCTCTACCGCTTCGAGAAGCAGCCCGACGGCAGCTGGAAGATTGCCGGCTGCACGCTGATCAAGGACACGGCGCCGACCATCTAGAGTCCCCCTCCGCCCATCTTCGCTCAACGTGGACCGACGCGCGCTTTTGCGCGCGGTATCGGCGGGGATCGCTTGACCTACCCTAAGGTGATGGAAAGGATACGCTGCAACCCACCGAATCGGAGATCTCGGGCAATGGATTTGACGTTCGCGATCAAGACCTTCTCAGCATTGTTCGCGATCACCAATCCGATTGCGAGCCTGACGATGTTCCTCTCGCTCACGGGCGGAATGACGCAGGACGAGCAGCGCCGCACCGCCATCCTCGTCACCATCACGGTCGCGATCGGCAGCCTGATCTCCGCCGCGGCCGGCACGGCGATCCTCGGCTTCTTCGGTCTCGACATCAACCACTTCCGCCTCGCCGGCGGCCTGATCGTGCTCCTGATCGCCCTCGACATGCTGAACGGCGACGACAGCCCGACCCGGGCCGGATCGGACCAGGAGCAGAAGACCTACAAGAGCGCCAGCAACGTCGCCTTCTACCCGTTGAGCATCCCGCTCCTGCTCGGCCCCGGCACCATTTCGGCGCTCGTCGTCTTTTCCCATGAGGCGCAAGCGGGCGGCAAGATCGTCGCGTTCTCGGCCGGCCTCATCGCCGTCATCCTCCTGATCGGCGGGCTGCTGCTCACCGGCCCGTTCATCGCCCGCATCGCGTCGCCCACGGTGCTGAGCGTGACCAAGCGGCTGATGGGCATGATCCTGGCCGCCATCGCCATGGAGATGCTGGTCGGCAGCCTCACGGCGCTGTTCCCGGGCTGGGCGGGCTGACGAGCGGGCGCGACGGCCGCCTCACCCTCACCCTCATCCCGGGCTTGACCCGGGATCCATTCGGCCGGGTTGCTCCCGCGCGAAATTCCCAAGACCTCGGATGGATGGATCCCCGCCTTCGCGGGGATGACGGCGGAGGTCGCTTCGCGGCGATCGAGCCTGCGCCGGGAGGCGGCGCGATCGAAGAACGGGTTCCCGGCCGCCTCAGAGCGCCGGGATATCGCCCCTCGCCCAGCCTTCCTTGGTGGCGAGGCGGAAATCTTCGAAGCGCTGCTCGTCGATCGCGGCGCGGATGCCGGCCATCAGCGTCTGGTAATAGGCGAGGTTGTTCCAGGTCAGCAGCATCGCCGCCAGCGTCTCGTTCGCCTTGAACAGGTGATGCAGATAGGCGCGCGAATAGTCGCGGCTCGCCGGGCATTCGGACGCCTCGTCGAGCGGACGGTGGTCCTCGGCGTGGCGGGCGTTCTTCAGATTGACCTTGCCGAAGCGGGTGAAGGCGAGGCCGTGCCGGCCGGCGCGAGTCGGCATCACGCAGTCGAACATGTCGACGCCGCGCGCCACGGATTCGAGGATGTCGTCCGGCGTGCCGACGCCCATCAGGTAGCGCGGCTTCTCCTCGGGGAGCTCCGGCGTCGTCACCATCAGCATGTCGAGCATCACGGCCTGCGGCTCGCCGACCGCGAGGCCGCCGATCGAATAGCCCTTGAACTCCATGGCCCTCAAAGCCCGTGCGCTCTCAACGCGGAGGCGCGGGACGTCGCCGCCCTGCACGATGCCGAAGATCGCCTTGCCCGGCTGGTCGCCGAAGGCGGCCTTGGAGCGCTCGGCCCAGCGCAGCGACAGGTTCATCGCCCGCTCGATCTCCTTCTCCGACGACGGCAGGGCGACGCACTCGTCGAGCTGCATCTGGATGTCACTGTCGAGCAGGCCCTGGATCTCGACCGAGCGCTCCGGCGTCAGTTCATAGCGGCGGCCGTCGATATGGCTCTGGAAGGTGACGCCGTGCTCGTTGAGCTTGCGCAGCTGCGCCAGCGACATGACCTGGAAGCCGCCGGAATCCGTCAGGATCGGGTGCGGCCAGTTGGCGAAGGTGTGCAGGCCGCCGAGCTTGGCGACCCGCTCGGCGCCCGGCCGCAGCATCAGATGATAGGTGTTGCCGAGGATGATGTCGGCGCCGAGCTCGCGCACCTGGCCCGGATACATCGCCTTGACCGTGCCGGCCGTGCCGACCGGCATGAAGGCGGGCGTGCGGATGTTTCCACGCGGCATCGATATCTCGCCGCGTCGCGCCATGCCGTCCTTGGCGAGCAGGGTGAACTGGAATTTCTCGGTCATTCTGTCTCGTTCGGGAAAAGCAGCGACGCGTCGCCGTAGGAATAGAAGCGGTAGCCGGTCGCGATGGCGTGCTCATATGCCGCCCGCATCGTCTCCAGCCCGGCAAAGGCGGAGACGAGCATGAACAGCGTCGAGCGCGGCAGGTGGAAATTGGTCATCAGCAGGTCGATCGCCCGGAAGCGGTAGCCCGGCGTGATGAAGATCGAGGTCGGCCCATGGAACGGCCGGATGATGTCGTCCTCGCCGGCGGCGCTTTCCAGCAGCCGCAGCGACGTCGTGCCGACGGCGATGACGCGATTTCCACGCGCCCGTACGGCGTTGAGCGCATCGGCGGTCGCCTTCGAGACCTCGCCGCGCTCGGCATGCATCTTGTGCTCCGCCGTGTCGTCGGCCTTGACCGGCAAGAAGGTGCCGGCGCCGACATGCAGCGTCACGAAATGCCGCTCGACGCCGAGCGCGTCTAGACGGGCGAAGAGATCGGGCGTGAAATGGAGGCCGGCGGTCGGCGCGGCGACGGCGCCCTCCTCGCGGGCGTAGATGGTCTGGTAGTCCTGCCGGTCCTCGTCGTCCTCGATGCGCTTCGAGGCGATATAGGGCGGCAGCGGGATGTGGCCGACTGAGGCGATCGCCTCGTCGAGGATCGGGCCGGAGAGATCGAAGGCGAGCACGACTTCGCCGGCGTCGCCCTTCTCGGCAACGGTGGCGGCGAGGCCCGAGATCAGGCAGGCGCGATCCTCTGTCTCGCCGAACTGGATGCGGTCGCCGAGCTGCAGCTTCTTGGCCGGACGGACAAAAGCGCGCCAGCGGTCCGCCGCCTCGCGCATGTGCAGCGTCACGGCAATCCGCGCCGAGACGCCGTCGCGCACGCGCTCGCCGAAGAGCTGGGCCGGGATCACCTTGGTGTCGTTGAAGACGAGCGCGTCGCCGGGGCGCAGCATGTCCGGCAGCTCGCGGACGATGCGGTCCTCGAGGGGCTGGCCCTGCTTGACGACAAGCAGGCGCGCGCTGTCGCGCGGCCGGGCCGGACGCAGGGCGATGTTTTCCTCGGGGAGATCGAAATCGAAAAGGTCGACGCGCATTCACTCGTTCCGTCTGTGCGCGCCCTTCCTAACGGTCGCAGGCTCCGATCTCAACCGCAGACACGGCGGCTCAACGCCGCGACGCGCGCCAGCAGACGAGCGAGCCGCCCGTGACGAGCACCGCCCCGCCCCAGAAATTCAGGCCCGGCAGCATGTTGAGCAGGAAGCTGGAGAGCATGACCGAGAGCAGCGGCGTGAAATAGGAGGCGGTGGCGAGCAGCGTCAGGTTGCCGTGGGTAACGCCATAGGTCCAGGCGGAATAGGCGAGCGTGGTGAGCACGCCGAACAGCAGCGCCATGGAGAGGCCGCGCAGGTCGAAATGCAGCGGCGGCTGGTCGCTCGCGAAATAGTAGATCCAGAGCAGCGCCGCCGTCAGCAGCAGCAAGGGCGGCACGGCGCTTCGCCCGCCCGACATGCGGCGGGTGAAGATGGTGTAGAGCGGCCAGGTGACGGCGGCGGCGAACGCCATCAGATACGGCGCCGGATTGCCGGAAACGTTGCCGATCATCGCATGCAGCGAGACGGCGCCGCCGCCCGAGGAGGCGAGGACGACGCCGGCGAGGCAGAGGATCACGCCCGGCACGATCCGGAAATCTCCCCTCGCCTCGCCGACCCAGACGGCGAAGGCGATGGTGAAGCAGGGCCAGAGATAATTGACCATGCCCACTTCAATCGTCTGGGTCCGGTCCTGGGCGAAGCCGATCGCCAGCGCCAGCGCGATCTCGTAGGTGACGAACATCGCGCCGCCGAGCAGGAGGTAGCGGGGCGAATGGCCGCGAAAGGCGGCGCGGCCGCCATAGAGCGTCGCGACGATGCCGCTAAAGGTGAAGATCAAGGCGGAGCCGCCGACGGCGCCGAAGGTCTCCGAAATATTGCGGTAGAGACCGACGGTCGCGCTCCACATCAGCACGGCGCTGACGCCGATGAGCGTGGGCGGATCGATCCTCGCACGCGGAAAGCCCGCCACCGAGACGCCGAGCATATCCATCTTCCCGTGAAAGCGTATGGCGCGGTGTTTCGATCGGCCAGACGGCAGCGCCGCACCATCCGGCGGGAAGACGTGCGGCGTCGCTTCCCGATCCCAAACAGGAAACGCCCCGGCGAAACACCGGGGCGTGCAGAAAAGCGTGGCGGCCGGACGTCCCGGCCGCGAATTCCAGAGGCCGATCAGGCCGCGTCGGCAGCGACCTTCAGCGAGACGATCTTGTCCGGATTCTGGACCGGCTCGCCGCGCTTGATCTTGTCGATGTTGTCCATGCCTTCGACGACCTGGCCCCAGACGGTGTACTGGCCGTCGAGGAAGCGGGCGTCGCCGAAGCAGAGGAAGAACTGGCTGTCGCCGGAATCCGGGTTCTGGGCGCGGGCCATCGAGGCGGTGCCGCGCACATGCGGCTCACGCGAGAACTCGGCCTTCAGCTTCTTGCCCGAGCCGCCCATGCCGGTGCCGGTCGGATCGCCCGTCTGGGCCATGAAGCCGTCGATCACGCGGTGGAAGACGATGCCGTCATAGAAGCCCTCGCGGGCCAGTTCCTTGATGCGCGCGACGTGGTTCGGCGCGAGGTCCGGACGCAGCGCGATGATCGCCGTGCCCTGGGTGGTCTCGAGGATGAGGGTGTTCTCCGGGTCCTTGATGTCGGCCACGGTAGTCTCCTTCTGAAGGGCCGCGCCGGAAGGTGGCGCGGCAAGAGCCGACTTGCTTTCGAGTCGGCGGCCTGGATGGGCGTCGACGCTTACTTGGCGTCGGCGGCGATCTGCATCTTCACGATCTTGTCCGGGTTCGCCGGCGGCTCGCCCTTGGCGATCTTGTCGACGAACTGCATGCCGTCGACGACCTCGCCCCAGACGGTGTACTGGCCGTCGAGGAAGCCGCCATCGGCGAACATGATGAAGAACTGCGAATTGGCGGAATCGGGGTTCTGCGAGCGCGCCATGCCGAGCGTGCCGCGGGCAAAATGCGCCTTCGAGAACTCGGCCTTGATGTCGGGCTCCTTCGAGCCGCCCATGCCGGTGCCGGTCGGGTCGCCCGTCTGGGCCATGAAGCCGTCGATCACGCGGTGGAAGACGATGCCGTCATAGAAGCCCTCGCGGGTCAGCTTCTTGATCTGCGCGACATGCTTCGGAGCGAGGTCCGGCCGCAGCTTGATCACGACGCGACCATCCTTGAGGTCGAGATAGATCGTGTTCTCGGGGTCGAGCTTCTCGCTCGCGGCCTGGGCCGGCGCGGCGATGAACAGGAAGGCGGCGGCGATGGCCGCCATCAGGCCTAGGAATCGGGTCACGAGGATCTCCGGTCTGGAACGGGGCCGCCTGTCGCGGCGGCCTCAGGAACTGAATTTTTGTGTCAGCTTTCGGGCAACCCCTGCGGGAACGAAGGCTGACGCATCGCCACCCATCTTGGCAATCTGGCGCACCAGTGTCGCGGTGATATGACGTGTCGCCGGCGTCGCCGGCAGGAAAACCGTCAGAATCTCCGGCGCCATGGTGCCGTTCATGCCGGCGAGCTGCATCTCATAGTCGAGATCGGTGCCGTCGCGAAGTCCACGGATGATCACGGAGGCGCCACATTCGCGCGCCGCGTCGACGGTCAGCCCGTCGAAGGCGATCACGTCGACGCGACCCTCGCTGCCGTCGATCTCGGCGACCATTTCCCGGATCAGCGCGACCCGCTCCTCGAAGGAGAAAAGCGGCGCTTTGCCTGGGTGCACGCCGATCGCCACGACCAACCTGTCGGCGACCCGGAGCGCCGCCTGCAGCATGTCGCGATGGCCGTGGGTCGGCGGGTCAAACGACCCCGGATAGAAGGCGATGCGCGCCATGATCACAACTCGCTCCCGGATCGATCTCGGATTCTCACGCAGGCTTTACGAAGCGTAAGCCAGCAACATCAAGGAACCAACTTCCCAAGCCCGCATTGCCTCCCCAGATGAACAGTCAATGAACAGCGGCTTGTGATGCCGTTCATAGGCAGAAGAGCATGTTGCGTTCAAGTTCCGGCGCAACAAGACAGAGGGAGCCGATCCATGACGACGTGGTTCCACACCACCATCCTCGCGACGTGCGCCGCAGCGACGATCGCCGTCGGATTTGCCAGCGCCGCCGTCTATTCCGACCGGGATGTGCCGGCAGCCAAGAAGGCAGACCGCCTGTCGATCGCGACGCCGCTTCCCGAAGCGCGCATGATCACGGTCGTGGACCGTCAGGAAGGCGTCTCCGTCATCACCCGCGTGCCGGTCCCCGGCGCGAACTGAGGGTTTCCCCTCCCCCAGGAACTACCGTTCATCTCTGACCTCACGAAAACGCCGGCCTTTACCCCGAGGCCGGCGTCTTCATTTTCGGATTTCCCCTCGCCCGCCTGCGGGAGAGGGTTGGGGTGAGGGACTTGCCTCAGGCCGTCGGCGGCGTCTCGTCCCCAGCCTCGTCTTCCTCGGCGTCCGTCAGGCGGTCGACCGAGACGACCTTCTCGCTGTCATGCGTGTTGAACACGATCACGCCCTGCGAGCCGCGGCCGACGATGCGGATCGGCTTGTCGCCGCCCACCGGCATGCGGATCATCTGGCCGCCATCCGTCACCAGCATGATCTGGTCGCTGTCGTCGACGGGGAAGGAAGCGATCAGCTTGCCGTTCCGCTCGTTCACCGCCATCGCGACGATGCCCTTACCGCCGCGTCCGGTGATGCGGTACTCGAAGGACGAGGTCCGCTTGCCGTAGCCGTTCTCGGAAATCGTGAGAACGAACTGCTCGGCGGCGCTCATCTCGGCGTAGCGCGGCTGCGGCAGCGTGTCGTTGCCGGGCGTTTCGTCGGCGTCGTGCTCGATGACCGTCGCATCCTCGACCTCGCCGCGCACGGCGCGGCTCATCTTCAGATAGGCCGAACGCTCGTCGCCCGAGGCGTCGAAGTGATGCAGGATCGCCATCGAGATGATGCGATCGCCCTCGGCGAGCGAGATGCCGCGCACGCCGGTCGAATCGCGTCCCTTGAAGACGCGGACGTCGGTAACGGCGAAGCGGATGCACTGGCCGTCCGCCGTCGTCAGCAGGACGTCGTCATGCTCGGAGCAGAGCTGCACGTCGACGATCGCGTCGTCCTCGTCGTCGAACTTCATGGCAATCTTGCCATTGCGGTTCACCTGGACGAAGTCGGACAGCTTGTTGCGGCGAACCGTGCCGCGCGTCGTCGCGAACATGACGTCGAGCGTCGCCCAGCTCTCCTCGTCCTCGGGCAGCAGCAGGATCGAGGTGATCCGCTCGCCGTCCTGGAGGGGCAGCAGGTTGTTCAGGAACTTTCCGCGCGCCTGCGGAGCGGCCAGCGGCAGGCGCCAGACCTTCATCTTGTAGGCGATGCCGCGCGACGAGAAGAACACCACCGGCGTATGCGTGTTGGTCACGAACAGGCGGGTGACGAAATCCTCGTCCTTGGTCGCCATGCCGGAGCGGCCCTTGCCGCCGCGATGCTGGGCCCGGTAGGTCACCAGCGGCACGCGCTTGATGTAGCCCTCGTGGCTGACGGTGACGACCATGTCTTCGCGCTGGATGAGATCCTCATCCTCGAAGTCGACGCCGCCATCCAGGATCTCGGTCTTGCGCGGCGTGGCGAACTCGTCGCGGACGGCGATCAGCTCGTCCCGAACGATGCCGATGATGCGGGCGCGCGAGCGCAGGATGTCGAGGTAGTCGGTGATCTCGAGGCCGAGCTTGTTCAGTTCGTCGGCGACTTCGTCGCGTCCGAGAGCGGTCAGGCGCTGCAGGCGGAGATCGAGGATCGCGCGGGCCTGCACTTCCGACAGCCGGTAGGTGTTGTCCTCGGCCAGCTTGTGGCGCGGATCGTCGATCAGCGCGATCAGCGGCGCGATGTCGACCGCCGGCCAATGCCGCTCCATCAGGCGCTCGCGCGCCGTCGACGGATCGGGCGCGGTGCGGATCAGCTGTATGACCTCGTCGATGTTGGCGACAGCGATGCCGAGACCAACCAAGACGTGGGCGCGGTCGCGCGCCTTGGCGAGCAGGAAGCGCGTGCGCCGCGCGACCACTTCCTCGCGGAAGTTGACGAAGGCCTGGATCAGGTCCTTCAGGTTCATCAGCTGCGGCTTGCCGCCCGTCAGCGCCACCATGTTGACGCCGAAGGAGGTCTGCAGCGGCGAGTAGCGGTAGACCTGGTTCAGCACGACATCGGCGACGGCATCGCGCTTCAGCTCGATGACGACGCGCATGCCGAGGCGATCGGACTCGTCGCGGATGTCGGAGATGCCCTCGATCCGCTTGTCGCGGACGAGCTCGGCGATCTTCTCGATCATCGTCGCCTTGTTCACCTGGTACGGGATCTCGTGGATGACGAGAGCCTCGCGCTCCTTGCGAACGGTTTCGACGGTGACGCGGCCGCGCATCAGCACGGAGCCGCGGCCCTCGTGATAGGCGGCGCGGATGCCGGCGCGGCCGATGATCAGACCGGCGGTCGGGAAGTCCGGCCCCGGGATGATGTCCATCAGCTCGTCGATGCTGATGCCCGGATTTTCCAGATAGGCGATGCAGCCGTCGATGACTTCGCCGAGATTGTGCGACGGGATGTTGGTCGCCATGCCGACGGCGATGCCGCCGGCGCCGTTGACCAGCAGGTTCGGGAAGCGCGCCGGCAGGACGACGGGTTCGCGTTCCGAACCGTCGTAGTTGTCCTGGAAGTCGACGGTGTCCTTGTCGATGTCGTCGAGCAGCGCATGCGCCGGCTTGGCAAGGCGCACTTCGGTGTAGCGCATGGCGGCCGGGCTGTCGCCGTCGACCGAACCGAAGTTGCCCTGGCCGTCCGCCAGCATGACGCGCATGGAGAAATCCTGCGCCATGCGAACCAGCGCGAAGTAGATCGAAGCGTCGCCATGCGGATGGTACTTACCGATCACGTCACCGACGACACGGGCCGACTTGCGATACGGCTTGTTCCAGTCGTAGCCGTTCTCGTTCATCGAATAGAGGATGCGGCGGTGTACCGGCTTGAGGCCGTCGCGCGCGTCCGGAAGCGCACGGCTCACGATCACGCTCATCGCGTAATCGAGATAGCTCCGCTTCATCTCATCGGTGATGGAGATCGTTTCGAAGTCGGAAGGGCGGCCGTCGCCAGGTTCGTCGGGGCGAGGCGGCTCGTTGATATCGGACAAGTATTTTTTCCGGAATCAGTTTCGGTTGGGAACATCATAGGGCCAGCCTGTGGCAGCATCAAGGAATCCCGCCGAAACCGCTGGATTCTCGGCACTTTGATGCCCTGACCGACGATTTGCCGCACGAGGTCGCCGCCGGCGGCGTTCCTACTGGCGAAGCAGCGCGTCGCCTGTCACCATTGGGGCCATTCCCGCCGCCGCAGGGGGCCTCGTTGCTCGACTATCTTCTGAACGCGCTGGTCACCCTCTTCGTCACCATCGACCCGATCGGACTGGCGCCGATCTTCGTCGGGCTGACGCGCGGCATGACGCGCGACCAGCGCCGGCAGACGGCGATCCGCGCCACGCTCACGGCTGCCGTCATCCTCTACGCCTTCGCCCTGGTCGGCGAGGGCCTGCTCGGCTTTCTCGGCATTTCGCTGCCGGCCTTCCGCATCGCCGGCGGGCTGATGCTGTTCTGGATCGGCTTCGAGATGGTGTTCGAGCGGCGCGACCAGCGCAAGATGGCCAACGCCGCCAAGGCGATCGAGGACGAACGCGTGCACGAGCCCGCGGACATCCATCACCTGGCGATCTTCCCCCTCGCCATTCCGCTGATCGCCGGGCCTGGCGCCATATCGGCCACCATCCTGATCGCCGCCTCGGCGCCGAGCACGCTGGGCGTCATCGGCCTGCTCGTCATCGTCGGCGCGCTGGTCGGCGCCTGCCTCGCCGTCTTCCTGCTGGCCGGCCCGCTCGACCGCATGCTCGGCAATACCGGCCGCATCGTGCTGACGCGGCTTCTGGGCGTCCTGCTCGCCGCGCTCGCCGTGCAATTCGTCGCCGACGGCGTCACCGAGATCGTCCGCGCGGCGACCGCGACCGGCGGCTGACCAAGCCCCGCGTTCACCGTGATTCGCGAAAGCCAGTATCCAATTCCGCGGCGCGGATCTAGAACAGCGAGATGCTCAAGCAGGCGCCACCAGGACCCCCCATGGCAAAATCAGGCCGCGCAGGCACTCCCACCGATTTGACCGCCGCGCAATCGGTCGACACCGCCATCGTCGCGATATTGACCGAGCGCCAGACGGAGCTGGTGGCGACCTTGCGGGCGACGCTCGACCGGCCCGCGCCGGACGAGGTGCATGCGCTTCGGGTCGCCCTGCGCCGGCTGCGCGCCGCGCTGGCCCTGTGCGGGCGATGGGTCGGCGCCGACGTCTTCAAGGCGCTCCGGAGCGACGCCCACGACCTCGCGGCGGCGCTCGGCCGGGCGCGCGACTGGGACGTCCTCGTCACCGAGACGCTGCCGCGCCACGCCGACGAACTGGCGGGGGTCGCCAATCTTTCCGCCCTGATCGAGGAAGCCAACGCCGCGCGCAACGAGGGCTACCGGCAGATGCTGGCCCGGCTCGACGGCCCGCTGCCGCAGAAGCTGCTGCTCGGGCTGGCCCTGCTGCTGGCGCAACCGCCCTGGCGGGCCGGAGGAGCCCCCGCGCCAAAACGCCTGGCCGACAAGCTGAAACCGCGCGCCGCCCGCGAGCTGTCGCGCGCGCAGCGCCGGCAGAAGCGCCATGGCAAGCGGATCACCGAGCTTTCGGACGAAGAGCGGCACCGCGTGCGCATCGACGCCAAGCGCCTCGGCTACACGATCGACTTCCTGGGGCCGGTCTGGCCCAAGCGGCGCAAGCGCCACGCCTATCGCGCCCATGTGAAGAGCCTGCAGACGGCGCTCGGCGCGCTGAACGACCTCAGGACCACCCGCCGCCTGCTCGACCAGATCGCGGCGGAGACGCCCTCGCCCGCCGTGCACCAGGCGGTCGGCGCCGTCCTCGGCTGGTCGGCCCGCGACAAGCGCGAGCAGCTCGAGGCACTGGGCGAGCTGTGGCGGCGCTTCCGCTCCACCAAGCCGTTCTGGTAGCCGCCCGCTCCGGTCACCGCCCATCCCGGTAGCCGCCACAGAGACGTGAAGATCGGCCGTCCCGCCTGCATGCTACGCTTGCATCGCGCCGCGGCGTCTCGCGCGGCGGTTCGCAGCCTGGGAGGACGGCCATGTTCATCGCGCGCTGGCAGATCGACGCCCGCTTCGGGCACAAGCAGGAAGTCCTGGAACTGATGAAGGAATGGGAGCGCGACATCGGCGCCAGTTCCGGCCTGGATCTCGACCGCTCCTCCTTCGTCACCGGATCGATCGGGGCGCTCGAAGCCACCATCGAGAACAATCTGACGGTGGAGAGCCTCGCCGAGCTGGAGCGCTTCTTCGAGACCATCGGCAAGAACCCGGCCCATGCCGCCTGGGGCAAGAAGCTGGAGCCGCATGTCGTTTCCGGCACCTCGCGCTGGAGCATCTTCCGCGTCGTGCCGATGCACTGAGATCAGCCTCGGATCTCCTCATACGGCACGACCATCCGCTGCAGCGGAACGAACCTCCGGCGGATCTTTCGCGGGATTCCGACGATCTGGCGACCGATCCGGCGCAGCTCGCGGCGATACTTGGCTGCCCGGCTGAGCACCGGGCGCTGCGGCGGCACCCGCGTGATCAGCGTATCGTGCACGGGGATCCGTCCCTCGTTATGCGCCAGCCATTGCTCCTGGATGCAGGGCGCCGGCACCATCTGCATCACCTTCGCCTTGAAGCTCCCGTCCGTCTCGAAATCGAACAGGGCCCAATCGACCGGGACGGTGTAGCTCTCGGTCAGCTTCAGAAGGCGGGCGGCCCAGCGCCGTGAGATGATGTATCCGGCCGATCCCCAATGGGTCGAGCGCAGCCGATGCAGCCGGTAGCCATGCGCCGGGTAACTCTTCGGCTCGATCGAGATGGCCTTGTTGAAGGTCTCCAGCTTGACGACATCGGTGCCGGACGGGATCCAGTCATCCGATGCCAGCAGCGTCGGGATCACCGGCGCCAGCAGCACGTCGTCCTCGAAGACGGCGAGCCAGCGGTCGCCGCTCTCCACCAGCTTCAGCCAGGCCTGGCGATGGCTCTCGAAGCAGCCGACCTCGCTTGAAGTCAAAAGGCCCGGCGTCGTGGTGATCGTCGACGCGTCGACGGCGGCGAGACGCTCGAAGGAAAAGCCGAGCCGTTCGGCCTGCTCGCGGAACGCCATCAGTCGCCCCGGCGAACGGTCCAGATTGATCACAAGCGCCCGCATCAAGCCTCCCAGAGGAAGACCGGTTTCAGGCGGGCGCACGGAATCTGTTTGGAAAGCTACGCCCTGAAACCGGCATGCATGAGAACGATTTGGGCCCCTTGTGGTTCCTCGCCTAACGTTCGAAAGGGACCCTTATTCTGACGGGAAAAACGATTCCACGTCTGAGGTTGCGAACCACATTCCCAAGCTGGCGCGGAAGACGCAAGGCCTCCCGGCCCAGCTTCTGCCGCAACGTCAGGCAACCCCGAGCAAGCGGCGCGGAGACCGTCTGCATCTGGGTCTCATGCACGATCGCCCGCCCGTCGATCTCGGCGAGCACCCGGTCCTGAACGCAGACGGCCGGCACCATCTGGAGCACCCGGAGCCCACGCTCCTTCGCCACAGCGAGATCGAACAGCACGTCGTCGACCGGACGCTCGATCGTCTCGCTCAGGGCAAGAAAAAGCTTCGCCGCGTCGGCGCGGATCAGGTAGCCGCCGGCGCCGGAATGATAGTTCAGCAGGTCGTGCAACCCCAGGCAACCGGCAATCTTCCGGCCGCGGCGGCCCATCTTGGTCGGCGTGTTGACGGTTTCGAGCTTGATCACGGACGCGTCGCGAGGGATCCAGCGCGGCTCCGCCAGAAGCCCCGCGAGCGAGGCCGAGAGCAGGACGTCGTCCTCGAAGACGGCTCCCCAGGCATCGCCGCTTTCGGCAATCTTGCGCCAGGCGAGCCGATGGCTGTGGAAACAGGCCACCGCCGTCGGCAGCATGCCCTCAGGCGCCTCGGCGATCGAACAGGCCTCGACCGCGCGGATCCGCTCATAGCAGAGGCCGATCCCCCTCGCCTGCGCGTCGAAGGCCGCGAGGCGCGCCTGCGCCCGGTCAAGATTGATCACATAGGCGCGCACGGCCTGTTCCCCCAACAAAACCAAAATCCGTTCCGCATGCTCGAAGTTCAGGCATCCCTTTACGGATGACAAGACAGGACGCGCAACGCCGAGCGCTCGACGAAACCATAGTGGCGAATGACAATTGTCCGCGTCAGCCGCTCGAACAACAAAGTTCGATATCGGACGTGTCTTCTATTCGACAAAACTACGCGTCGATATAGGGAACTACCAGATAACGGGATGGCCGGATGGCCCGTCGAAACAAGAGAGACAAACGCACGGGATTGCTGAACTGTCGTATGACGCGCGCTACTTCGCGCCGCACACGCGTCAACACGCCCTTCCGCTCTACGGATTTGTCACTCTGCGCCGGTAAGGAACCATCGCTTTCCCAGAACTGGATCAAGGTGGCTGTCCTTGGCGGTCGCTGGGCTCGAGCCGCGATAAAGCGCTCCTGGATGCAGACCGCGGGGACTGTCTGGAGGATCCGAACGTTTCGACAGACCTCATGTTCCTGGTTGAACATCACAATGTCCACGGGTTCGCTGAAGTTGTGCGTCTTTGCAAGCAGTTCGATCGCGCATTGCCTCGACAGAATGTAGCCGGCGGCGCCGCAATGCGTGGTCTGCAAACGGTGGAGCGACACCCCCTCGACGACGGCGCCTTTCGCCGCAATCGCGACCCGAACGTCGAACGTCTCCAGTTTGACGAGATCCGTCTTGTCCGGAATCCAATGATCGGAGGCTAGGAGCCTGGCGATCGGCGACGCCAGCAAGACATCGTCCTCAAATACCGCCAACCAGTCCTCTCCGCTGTCGACCAGCAATTGCCAGGCGCGGCGATGACTCTCGAAGCATGCGATTTCAGCCGCTGAGAGAGGGCCGCGCGTCTCCGCACGGCCATGTGCATCGACGGCCTCGAGCCGCTCGAAGGCGAAACCGAGCCGCTCCGCCTGCTCTCCGAACAACGCAAGCCGCTCCGGGGAACGATCCAGATTGATAACAACAGCCCGCACAACAATCTCCGCTAGAATCTCGGTCGGCAAGCTACTGAACGTCGAACGTCGATTCCATCGCCGCGTCAGAGTTTTCGACGGAGCGATCTAGAGAACCGCCAAGCCGTCGCCGCTAGTCGAACCGCAGCGCATCGCCGATCCGGATGGTTCCGCCATCGAGCACATCGGCGTAGATGCCGCAATCCATGTGATCGAGGTTTCGCAACAGCGTGCCGGGAATATCGAGGTCGCGCGTCGCCGTCTCGAGATCGACATTGGTCGCGGCGCAGCGCTGCGTGCGCTTGGTGAAGCGCAGCCGGACATCGCCGATCCGCGCCTCGCGGCCGACCAACTCGAGCTCCTGCCAGGGCTCCAGGCCCGCGAGATTGATGTTGGCGCGGAAGCGCAGGGGATCGACCGGCTTGCCGACCAGATCGCCGATCGCCCCGACGGAAGCGAGATTGATGAATGACACATAGGGCTTGCCGACATCGGTGAAGGCATGGCCCGGCGCCGACAGCACCTTGAGCGGCCCGCGCCGCTCGTCGCCCATGAAGTCGGTCAGGAACGCTTCCGTCGCCGCGCGGCCGGCTGAAGTCGACAGGTCGGCGGAAAAGCGATCGCCATGGCCGTCGATGGTCCAGACCTGCGTCTCGGAATCGAAATGCGTATCGAGCGAGGCGAGCCGGGCGTTCTTCATCAGGCAGAGGAATTTCGCCTTCGGCAGATGGCCCGGCGCGGCGGGATCGAAGCCGGACGGGCCGTTCTCGATCGCATAGGCGCGGTCGCTCTCGAAGCGGTGAAACGGACGCAGATCGGCGGCCTCCAGCGCCTCCGGCGAGAAGCCCTTCACAGGGTAGCGATAGAGCGAAGCAATCTCGGCCATGCCGTCTCCTGTCCGGCCCACCGGGCCGTTACGTCATCGTTCATTGAGGAGCAAAGTCCGGCCGGTTTGTCCAGCCTGACGTGCGGCGGCGGCGAGATCGCGCCACGGCTCGATCGACCAGTGCGGTCCGGCCTGGCCGGAGGGCGAAGTCAGGACATGGATCTGCGTCGCGCCGATCGTCGCCTGTTGCCGTCCATAGGGGATCGCCGCCGTCGGTTCGCCCAGATAGAGGCTCGCCGCCCGCTTCGAAGTGAAGGCGAGGATTGCGGGCGCGTTCGCCTCGATCTTGGCGCGCAGCGCCGCCGCGTCGACGAGCGCCAGATCGATCGCGGTATCCTGGCCGACATGCTCCTTGGCGACGTCGGTCAGGCCGATGCCGAAAGCGAGCACCGAGCGGAAATTCTCGGGCGCGATCCGCTGCGGCGTCAGGCCGATTGCGTGAAGCGTCGGCCAGAACTTGTTGCCGGGATTGGCGTAATAAGCGCCCACGCGCGCCGACCACGCTCCGGCGCCCGTGCCGCAGAAGACGATTTTCAGGCCCGGCTCCAGCACATCCGGCAAGATCGGCATCGGCGGAAATCCCTTCGCTCGCGCAAGATGTGCCGCGTCCAGTCGTGCCCTGATTAATGCACGCGGCGAGCAAAAACCATCTGTCGCTCGCCCGCCATTGCTGCCACTCTCCCGCCGGGCCGCGGCCCGCGAGAGCCTACAGGGAAGAGACACGGAATGAGCACGATCAACTACCTGACGCAGATTGAGTTCGGACCCGGCGTGGTGTCGGTTCTGCCGGATGCCCTGACCGCGCTCGCCGTGCAGCGCCCCCTCGTCGTCAGCGATCGCGGGCTGCAGGCGTCGGGACTGCTCGATCGCGTCACCGCCCTCATCCCCGCCGGCGCGCCCGTCTTCCTCGATATTCCGACGAACCCGACCGAGGCGGCCGTGCTCGCCGCGCTGGAAGTCTACAAGGCCGAGGGCTGCGACGGCGTCGTCGCGGTCGGCGGCGGCTCGCCGATCGATCTCGCCAAGGGCGTCGCGCTGCTCGCGACCCATGAGGGGCCGCTGGAGCCCTATGCGGCGATCTTCGGCGGCGTCGCCCGCATCAGCGCCAAGGTGGCGCCGATCCTCGCCGTTCCGACCACGGCCGGCACCGGCGCCGAGGTCGGCCGCGCCGCGCTGCTGACGCTGAACGACGGCCGCAAGCTCGGCTTCATCAGCCCGCACCTGATCCCGAAGCGCGCGATCTGCGACCCCGAGCTGACGCTCGGCCTGCCGCGCGGCCTTACCGCCGCGACGGGCCTCGACGGACTGTCGCACTGCATCGAGACCTTCCTGTCGCCGCGCATCAATCCCGTCGCCGACGCCATCGGCCTCGACGGCGCCCGCCGGATCTGGGACCACATCGGGCGCGCCTTCGACGACGGCAGCGATCTCGAGGCGCGCAGCGAGATGATGATGGGCGCGCTGCAGGGCGGCCTCGCCTTCCAGAAGGGCCTCGGCGCCGTGCATGCGTTGAGCCACGCGCTCGGCGGGCTGAAGAGCCCGAGCCTGCATCACGGCACGCTCAACGCCATCCTGATGCCGCCGATCCTGCGCTTCAACCAGCAGACCGTGCCGGAGAAGATCCGCCGGTTGTCAACGGCGATGGGGCTTGCCGAGACGGCCGACCTCGCCGACGAACTCGACGCGCTCAACCGCCGGCTCGGCATCCCGGCCGGCCTCCGGACGCTCGGCGTCACCGACGATCAACTGCCCTGGGTGGTGGAGCGGGCGCTGGCCGACCATTCCTACGCCACCAACCCGCGCGCCGCGACGGCGGAAGAATTCCGCGCCATTCTGGATGAAGTGATGGTCTGAGCGCAGGGCGGCTGGCAGAATTCTCAAGCTCGACCGTCATCCTGAGTGTCTGGCCCGCAATTCGAAATGAGGTCCTGGATTGATGGTTCAGGTACTAGGCGGCGGCTGCCCAGACCCATGAGCCTCCAGGCCGATCGACCGGCCCCGCCATCATCCTGAGGTGCTTCGCGTGAGCGAAGCCTCGAAGGAGGCTCCAGCGGCGCACTGCAGTTGCAGGCGAAGTCCGGCGAAATCCGCGCCGCAGTCTCGATCCGAGGCGTTCCCTGGACCCTCCTTCGAGGCCCGGCTTAGCCGGGCACCTCAGGATGATGGTTGAGTTTCAGGAAGGCAGTCCGGGAGATCGGTCTGGTCGCACAAACATTACGGGCCAGACACTCAGGATGATGGTGGAGCCGGTCGATCGGGCCGGGGGCACGGCTATCGCGGAGCCGCCGACAAAAGAAAAACCCGGGAAGCGGCCGCTTCCCGGGTTTTTCTATATCCGATACCGAGAACCCGCCGAACCATACCTCTCCATAAGGGGGAGGTCAGCTCGAAGTCTGGGTGAGGGTTTGCGGCCTCACCGGATGGTTCCCTACGCCCTCACCCGCCGGCCTTCGGCCGTCGACCTCTCCCCACGGGAGAGGTGAAGGGCGCCCTTCCCGATCCTAGAACGGGATGTCGTCGTCGAGGTCGGCCGCGTAGGACGAGGAGGCCGCCGGCTGGCGCGACTGGCCGCCGCCGCGCGGGGCCTCGAGCGGGCTCGAACGACCGAAATCGCTGCCGCCGCCGCCCTGGTAGTCCGACTGCTCGCCGCCGCCCGCGCGTCCGTCGAGCAGGGTCAGCTCACCACGGAAACGCTGCAGCACGATTTCCGTCGTGAACTTCTCGGCGCCCGACTGGTCCTGCCACTTGCGGGTCTGCAGCTGGCCCTCGACATAAACCTTCGAGCCCTTCTTCAGATACTGCTCGGCGATCTTGGCGAGGTTCTCGTTGAAGATCACCACGCGATGCCACTCGGTCTTTTCCTTGCGCTCGCCGCTCTGCTTGTCGCGCCAGCTTTCCGACGTCGCGATGTTCAGATTGACGACCGACTCGCCCGAATTCATACGCCGAACCTCGGGGTCGCGCCCGAGATTGCCGACCAGAATGACCTTGTTGACGCTACCGGCCATGATCCGTTCCTTCTTGTCTCATTGCTGGCCCCAAACTATCCCGAAATGACACGGCCCGCCCGCGCCAATCGGGCCTTGTCCACATCAGACCGGCCTGTTCTCTTTTTGTTCTAGACAATCGGCGTCGAAATGGCAAGATCTGGTCAGGTGAATCAGTCGAATGCCGCGACAATCCGGGCCGCCTCCTTGTATGGAGAGGCCAATAGCCTAAATTTGGGCCTTGGCGCCGCCGCGCCGGCCCCTTCCATTTGGACAGACGACACATGGCTCAGCATGCTGACGCGCGGTCTACCAGCGCGACCTCTGGCAAGTTCATTTCGGTCCGGGGCGCGCGCGAGCATAACCTCAAGAACATCGACATCGATATTCCGCGCGACCAGCTGGTGGTGCTGACCGGCCTTTCCGGCTCTGGCAAGTCGTCGCTCGCCTTCGACACGATCTACGCCGAGGGCCAGCGCCGCTATGTCGAGAGCCTCTCGGCCTATGCGCGCCAGTTCCTCGAGATGATGCAGAAGCCGGACGTGGACCAGATCGACGGCCTGTCGCCCGCCATCTCGATCGAGCAGAAGACGACCTCGAAGAATCCGCGCTCGACGGTCGGCACCGTCACCGAGATCTACGACTACATGCGCCTTCTGTTCGCGCGCGTCGGCATTCCCTATTCGCCGGCGACCGGCCTGCCGATCGAGAGCCAGACGGTCAGCCAGATGGTCGACCGCGTCATGGCGCTGCCGGAGGGCACGCGCCTCTACCTGCTGGCGCCGATGATCCGCGGCCGCAAGGGCGAGTACAAGAAGGAGCTGGCCGAGCTGCAGAAGAAGGGCTTCCAGCGCATCAAGCTGGACGGCGTCTTCTTCGAGATCGCGGAAGCCCCGGTCCTCGACAAGAAGCTGAAGCACGACATCGACGTCGTCATCGACCGCATCGTCGTGCGCGGCGATATTTCGGCGCGGCTGGCGGACTCGTTCCAGACGGCGCTGGAGCTCGCGGACGGCATCGCGGTCGCCGAATTCGCCGACGAGAAGGACGAGAAGGGCAATGAGCGCCGCGTCATCTTCTCGGAAAAGTTCGCCTGCCCCGTCTCCGGCTTCACCATCGCCGAGATCGAGCCGCGGCTGTTCTCGTTCAACAACCCGTTCGGCGCCTGCCCGGAATGCGACGGCCTCGGCTCCGAGAAGAAGATCGACCCGGATCTCGTCGTGCCGGACGGCTCCGTCTCGCTGAAGCAGGGCGCGGTGGCGCCCTGGGCCAAGTCGTCCTCGCCCTATTACGCACAGACGCTGGAAGCGATCGCCCGGCATTACGAATTCTCGATGACCAAGCCTTGGGACGAGATCCCCGAGGCGGCGAAGAACGCCATTTTGTTCGGCACCGGCAAGGGCGAGATCGAGTTCGTCTATAATGACGGCACGCGCTCCTACAAGACGCAGAAGAGCTTTGAGGGCGTCGTCACCAATCTCGAGCGGCGCTGGCGCGAGACGGAATCGAACTGGGCCCGCGAGGAGATCGAGCGCTACCAGGGCTCGACGCCGTGCAAGGCCTGCGGCGGCGCCCGGCTGAAGCCCGAGGCGCTGGCGGTCAAGATCGCCGGCAAGCACATCGCCCAGGTCACCGAGATGTCGATCCGCAACGCCGCGCGCTGGTTCGAGGCGCTGCCGGCCGAGCTGAACGAGAAGCAGAACGAGATCGCCGTCCGCATCCTGAAGGAGATCCGTGAACGGCTCTCCTTCCTCGTCGATGTCGGCCTCGACTATCTCATGCTGTCGCGCAATTCCGGCACGCTTTCGGGCGGCGAGAGCCAGCGCATTCGCCTGGCCTCGCAGATCGGCTCCGGCCTCACCGGCGTGCTCTACGTGCTCGACGAGCCGTCAATCGGCCTGCATCAGCGCGACAACGACCGACTGCTGGAGACGCTGCGGCACTTGCGCGACATCGGCAACACCGTGCTCGTCGTCGAGCATGACGAGGACGCCATCATGACGGCGGACTATGTCGTCGACGTCGGCCCGGAGGCGGGCGTGCATGGCGGCCAGATCATCGCCAAGGGCACGCCGGCCGAGATCATGGCCAATCCGAACTCGCTGACCGGCAAGTATCTCTCCGGCGAATTGTCGGTCGAGGTGCCGGAGAAGCGCCGCGCCATCGCCAAGAACCGCCAGATCAGCGTCGTCGGCGCGCGCGGCAACAATCTGAAGAATGTTTCCGCCGACATCCCGCTCGGCACCTTCACCTGCGTCACCGGCGTCTCCGGCGGCGGCAAGTCGACCTTCCTGATCGATACGCTCTATGCCGCCGTGGCGCGGCGGCTGAACGGCGCGCACATCCACCCGGCGCCGCATGACCGCATCGACGGGCTGGAGCTGATCGACAAGATCATCGACATCGACCAGTCGCCGATCGGCCGCACCCCGCGCTCCAATCCGGCGACCTATACCGGCGCCTTCACGCCGATCCGCGAATGGTTCGCCGGCCTGCCGGAGGCCAAGGTGCGCGGCTATGGACCCGGCCGCTTCTCGTTCAACGTCAAGGGCGGCCGCTGCGAGGCCTGCCAGGGCGACGGCGTCATCAAGATCGAGATGCACTTCCTGCCCGACGTCTACGTCACCTGCGAGGTCTGCAAGGGCAAGCGCTACAGCCGCGAAACGCTGGACGTGAAGTTCAAGAACAAGTCGATCTCCGACGTGCTCGACATGACCGTCGAGGAAGCGCGCGAGTTCTTCCAGGCGGTGCCGGGCATTCGCGACAAGATGGCGACGCTGGAGGAGGTCGGGCTCGGCTACGTCAAGGTCGGCCAGCCCGCGACGACGCTCTCCGGCGGCGAGGCGCAGCGCGTCAAGCTCGCCAAGGAACTGTCACGCCGCGCCACCGGCAAGACGCTCTACATCCTCGACGAGCCGACGACGGGCCTGCATTTCCACGACGTCGCCAAGCTGATGGAAGTGCTGCATTCGCTGGTCGACCAGGGCAACACGGTGGTCGTCATCGAGCACAATCTCGAGGTGATCAAGACGGCCGATTGGATCATCGACCTCGGCCCCGAGGGCGGCGACGGCGGCGGCGAGATCGTCGCGGTCGGCACGCCGGAACAGATCGTCAAGGAGCCGCGCAGCTATACCGGCCACTTCCTCAAGCCGGTGCTCGACAAGGCCAAGCTCGCGGCCCGCAAGCGCAAGGCCGTCGCGGCGGAATAAAGCGTGCGGTCCGGCCTGCATCGGGCCGGACGGGCGTACTGTGGTTGTGTTGAGACGCCTCGAGAATAGAGGCCAAGCAAGGCCCTCACCCTACCCTCTCCCGGAGGGAGAGGGTTTTGGGCCAGCGCGTTAGCTACTGATGCGCCACAGCGAGCATAGGCATCGCCATCGGACGCAGGCGAACTCCCTCTCCCTCTGGGAGAGGGTTGGGGTGAGGGTTTGATCCGGGCTCCTCGCATAATCGCAGCACACCGTTATTGGCGGCGTTCTGCGAGTATCGCGCCGGGATGACGAAGATCGCGCCGGACAGGGCATGGCAAAGCAAGGCCACGTACCCTCTTCCAGAGGGAGGGGGGTCAGGCCGGCGGGCGTCATGGATTAGGATCGCGCTGATCCGCTATCAGACGCAGGCAATCTCCCTCTCCCGCGATCGCAACTCGACCATCATCCTGAGGTGCCCGGCGAAGCCGGGCCTCGAAGGAGTGTCCAGGGAGCACCGCTAATGGCAGCGGGCCCGACTTCGTTCAAACGGCCGTGCCCCGCTGGATCCTCCTTCGAGGCTTCGCTCACGCGAAGCACCTCAGGATGATGGCGGAGCAAACCGACCCGCCCCCTTCGGGACGGCGCTCTGCGAACGCTTCCCGGGGAGAGCGAAGGCTCGAGTCCGGCAGTTCCCTACACGCAGCGCCAGTAGATCCGGCCATAGGCGTCGACGACGCGGACGCAGCCGGCGCGCGGGGCCACGGCGTAGGGCGCCGCGACATAGGCTCCGCCGACATAGGCGCCGCCGACCACGGCCCGGCGCGTCGTGCGGCGGGCGACGCCGGCATAGCTGAGCGGCGTCAGCGGACGACCGATGATCGCCTCCGCCCGGCTGAACAGACCGAAGGCGGGCGCCTGCGGCGCCGGGTTCTCGGACAGGAAGAGCGCGGCGAGGCCAAGGACGACCGCCGCGACCCGGACGGCCCCTCGTATCGGCAAGGTGCGGTTCATTTGCTGGCTCCTGCTTTGGGCGCGACCGCGTCGGATGGCATCGCGGTGCCGGCCGGGATTTCGTCAATGTCGGCGAGCGCGCTGAAATCGACCTTCTTGGCGCCGGCTGGCGGCTCGAAGGTGAAGGTGCCCGGCGGGAAGGCGCTGCCGGTGTGCCAGCTGGTGAAGCGGATCGAATATTGCGGCGCTCCGGTAACCGCCTTGCTGGTGATCACCATCTTGCAGGGAATCGGCTGCGCGCCGGTCTCGACCCAGAGCTGCCAGTCGGTGTCGTGATTACGGAAGGCGACGTGCTCGCAGGTTACGTCGCCGATGACGGCGCGGCCGATATGCTTCGCCTCGACGACGTCGGGCATCAGCGCGCTGTAGGAATCGGCGATCAGCAGGTCGGCGGCGGGAAGATCGAGCATGAAGTCGCTCCGCAGCCGGTCGATGACGCCTTCGATCGGCCCGGTCATGGGCTCGCTGGCATAGGTGTTGGTGTTCTTGTCGAAGACGGTCACGTTCTTGCCGTCATAGATCATCTCGACATCGGCATAGCCGCCGGTGCGGTTCAGCCGGAACTTGTCCGGGCGGCTGATCTTCGCCTTGCCGGAACTGTTGAACTGGAGCTTCTCCATCTGCGGCGTGACGACCTCGAGCTCGCTGTCGTAGCCGAGACTGATGTCCTGCTGGCCGCCGACGAAGCGCGCCATGCCCTGGACGATCTCGTCCGCTTCCTTCCGGTTCTGTTCGGCCGCGGCGGTCGTTGAATCAGCCTGCTGGGCAAAGGCCGGCTGGCCGAGCGCCAGCAGCGTCGCGACCCCGGCCGCGAAGGCCACTCGCCGGCCGGCGCCCTTCGGCCGCGTCAGTGCATGCTTTGTCATCGCATCCTCCCTCGGATCCCCTCGAAACGTCGCAGCTTCGCACGGCCACCGACCGCAGGTGACGTAACGACACTAGCACGCCGTCGCGGCCGTCGTGTTCGACTTCCCGTGATCAAGGCCGGGCGCCTGCAGCCAGAACGCGAATGGCCGCGCAGGGCGCGACCATTCCTCGTCATTCCCAACGCTTCAGGGCGGGATGTCAGGCCTTGCGGCGGCGCGACTTGGCGAAGGTGTCGAACGCCACGGCCAGCACGATGATCACGCCGATGATGATCTGCTGGATGTAGGACGACACGTTCATGAGCACGAGGCCGTTCAGGAGCACGCCGATCAGGATCGAGCCGATCACGGTGCCGAAGATCGTGCCGACGCCGCCGAAGAGCGACGTGCCGCCGATGACGACGGAGGCGATGACGGTGAGCTCGTAGCCGGTGCCGGCGACGGCTTCGGCCGAGTTCAGCCGCGCCGACAGCACGAAGGCGCCGAGGCCGGCAAAGAAGCCCATGATGACGTAGACGCTGCAGATCACCCAGTTGACGTTGAGGCCGGACAATCGCGCCGCCTCCGGATTGCCGCCGACCGCGTAGACCTGCCTTCCATAGCGCATGTAGCGGAGCGCGATGTGGGCGAGCAGCGCCGCGAACAGGAAGATGATGACCGGAACCGGCACCGGGCCGATCTTGCCCTGGCCCCACCAGGTATAGTCGGGCTGGAAGCCGGAGATCGGGCCGCCGGCGGCGAACAGAAGCGCCGCGCCGCGAAACACCGACATGCCGCCCAGCGTCACCACGAAGGGCGGCACCCGGAGCCTGGTGATGGCGAGGCCCTGCAGCAGGCCGCCGCAGACGCCGACCGCGATCGCCGCGAGCGCCGCCAGCTGCCAGCCATAGCCGATCACGCCCTCGCCGACCGTGAAGCGGTCCTGCATGCCGCCCTTGGCGACCGCCGCCGCGACAAGCCCGGCGAAAGCGAGCAGCGAGCCGACCGAAAGGTCGATGCCGGCGGTCAGGATGACGAAGGTCATGCCGATCGCCAGCAGGCCGGTGATCGAGACCTGCCGCATGACGTTGAACAGGTTGATCGACGACATGAAGCGCGGCTCGAGCACCGCGAAGATGATCATCAGGGCGATCAGGAAGATCAGCGGCGCAAACCGCGCCAGCACCCCGAACAGGTCGAAGCCCGCGCTTTCCGCCGCTTCTCGTTTCACATCCGTCATTACCGTATTCCTTGTCTTGTCACGCGGCTCGGCCGGCGGCGCTGAGCGTCATCATGGTCATGAGTTTTTCCTGGGTCGCCTCGGCGCGCAGCGTCTCGCCGGTGACGCGGCCTTCGCGCATCGTGACGATCCGGTCGGCGACCGCGAGAACCTCGGGCAGTTCGGACGAGATCGCGATCACGGCGATGCCGGCGCGGGCCATCTCGAAGAGCAGGTTGTGGACCTCGACCTTGGCGCCGATGTCGATGCCGCGCGTCGGCTCGTCGACGATCAGCACCTTCGGGCGCAGCGCCAGCCAGCGGGCGAGCACGACCTTCTGCTGGTTGCCGCCGGAGAGATTGCCGACCGCCTGGTCGGGGCTCGCCATCCGGATGTTGAGAAGCTTGCGGTATTCCTCGACCAGCACGCGCTCCTTGCGCTCGTCGATGAAGACGCCGAAGCGGTCGATGCGATCGAGCGCCGCGATCGAGAGGTTGGCGCGGATCGCCTGGCTCAGGAACAGCGCCTGCTGTTTGCGGTCCTCCGGCACCAGGCCGATGCCATGCTTGATGGCGTCGCGCGGCGAGCGGATGTTGACCGGCTGGCCGTCGACGAAGATCTGGCCGGAATCGAACGGGTCGGCGCCGAAGATCGCCCGCGCCGTCTCGGTGCGACCCGCCCCGACGAGGCCGGCGATGCCGAGGATCTCGCCGCGCCGCACGTTGAGCGTCACGTCCTGCAGCTCGGTCGCGTGCGGGTCGTGCGCGCTGCGGCGGCGCGTCAGCCCCTCGACGGCGAGCGCCACCGGACCGGCCTCGCCCGCCTCGCGATGGGCGTAGAGCGCGTTGACCTCGCGCCCGACCATCAGGCGGATGATGCCGTCGATGGTGATTTCGCTGACCTTGCCGGCGCCGACATTGCGGCCGTCGCGGAGCACGGTGAAGCGGTCGCAGATCTCCATCACTTCTTCCAGGCGATGGGTCACGAAGATGATCGAGATGCCCTCGGCCTTGAGCTGCCGTACGATGCGGAAGAGCTTTTCCACCTCGGCCAGGCTGAGCGCCGAGGTCGGCTCGTCCATGATGATGACGCGCGACTGCATCGACAACGCGCGGGCGATCTCGACCATCTGCTGCTCGGCGACCGAAAGGTCGCGCACCAGTGTCATCGGGCTGCGTTCCAGGCCGATGCGGCGGATCAGCTTCTGCGTCTCGGCCGCCATCTTCGACCAGTTGAGGAAGAGGCGGGAGCCGGGCTCGCGTCCGATGAAGACGTTCTCGGCGATCGTCATGTCCGGCGCGAGGGTGAATTCCTGATAGATCGTGACGATGCCGAGCCTCTGGGAATCCTGCGGGCTCGAGAGCACGACGTCGCGGCCCTCGAACGAGATGGTGCCGCGATCCGGCGATTGCGCGCCGGCGAGGATCTTCAGCAGCGTCGACTTGCCGGCGCCGTTTTCGCCGAGCAGCGCGTGGATCTCGGCCGGCGCGATCTCGAGGTCGACGCCATCGAGCGCCTTGACGCCGGGAAAGCTCTTGGCGATGCCGCTCATCTTCAAGAGGGTTACAGGATCGGTCATCCGTCTTCGCTTACGATGGAGCAAGGGAACGTCCGGCCCTGCCCGGATGGGCGGACCTGACGGCAGAGCGGCAAGGACATGGCGCGCGATCGTTGCAGGCGCGGGCTTGGCTTGCGCGCGATTTTCAGGCTGTACGACGCAGCGCACCGGTCCCGGCGCAGCATCCCCCGATCGAAGCCGGCTCTGGCGCCGGCGCGGTTCGGCCGGGCGAAGCCTCAGGTGGCCGGATCGGGAGAGACAGTGAGGGCGCTCCGCGACTTTCGCGCGAAGCGCCCTCGCCGGGACGCTGGCCTTACTTCAGCTCGCCGAGACGCTCGGCGGTGTTGAGGTTGTCCTTGGTGATCGCCACCGGCGTCAGCAGGGTCACGGCCTCGGCCGGCTTCTTCTGGTTCTTGATGAAGTCGACGAGCATGTCGACGCCCATCGAGCTCTGCTTGCCCGGGAACTGCTCGATCGTGGCCGTCAGGCCGCCGTCGCGCACCTGGCCGAGCGCTTCCGGAAGAGCGTCGAAGCCGATGATGGCGATGCCCGACAGGTTGCGGGCCTTGACGGCTTCCATCGCGCCGAGCGCCATGTCGTCATTGGCGGCGACGATGACCTTCGGGGCTTCCGGCAGGGCGGCGAGCGCCGCTTCCGTGACCGACAGGCCCTTGGCGCGGTCGAAGCCGGCCGTCTGCTCGAACACGATCTTGTACTTGTCGGCCGCCTTGTCGAGAATGTTGTGCAGGCCCTTGTTGCGGTCGATCGCCGGCGAGGCGCCCGACTGGCCCTGCAGGTTCACGATGGTGGCGCCATCGGGATAGAGCTTCATGATCAGCTCGGCCTGGGCCTCGCCGCCCTTGACGTTGTCGGCGCCGATATGGCCGAGAATGCCCTCGACCTGCGCGACGCGACGGTCGACGGTGACGACCGGGATGCCGGCCTCGACGGCCTGCGCCAGCGCCGGCGCCATGGCGTCGACTTCGTTCGGGCTGATGACGATGCCCTTCACGCCGCGGGCGATCGCCGCTTCGACGTCGGCGGTCTGCTTGGGCGAGGACACCTGGCCGTCGCTCTCGATCGCCGTGACGCCCTGCTTCGCAGCCTCGGCCTTGAAGGCGTTCATCATGTGGACGAAGAACGGAAAGGTCAGGCCGGGGACCGAGGTCAGGATCTCGATCTTTTCCTGCGCGACCGCCTGTGTCGGCGCGGTGGACATGGCCGCGAGCGCGATCGCACCGGCAGCAAGCACTGACCTTGCAATATTCGACATTCTATTTCCCTCCCATGCCCTCTTTGAATTGGGGCTGAAGGTGAGCATGCCGCAGGTTGATCCACCATTCAAACGGATTTCTGAACTTTGCACGCGCCGTTCAAAATTAAGCCATCCTCATCTCGCACTGCACAAGTAAACGGAGTACCGCCCCTTGGATCAGCCGCGCCCGGCTACTCGCCCGACTCTACGGCAGACGCGAACCGGCATCGGGCCGGAACGGGCGTGTGTCAGTGGATCTTCCGTCCCGCGCTTGATATGCACGCAGGACCATGGATGACTTCGTCGAACGCGCGCTCACCCATCTTCGCCAGTCCTCCGCACCGGCACGGGACGGCGCGACGCATCCGATCACGCTGAACTTCCACCCGGACATCGGCGTCGCCGGCAGCACGGTCATCGAGCTCCTCGCCCGGCACGGCACCTATCGCTCCCAGTTCGAGACGGGCACCAGCAGCGGCGGTCTGACGGCCTATCCAGGCGGCGACCGCTGGAATTGGGAGAGCCGGATCTTCGGGGGCGCCTATGACGACGGCGATCCCGCCTTCCGACCAAAATATGGCGCCCTGAACTACCGCGACGACCCGGTCGGCGGATCGCGTCGCTTCGGCTCCTCCCACTTTCGCCTCGCGCCGCATGTCCGTTCCCGCACGTCGTTCTGCTATCCGGACAGCCACTGGCAGCCGAGCGATTTCGCCGTCGGCGATGCCGGACCGCTCATCGCCATGGCCAAGGCGAATACCAGGGACCTCGATCCGTGGCTGGACAACTACATCGAGGCGCACGTCCATGGTCCCGTGCATATCGGCCGGGATGTCGAAGCCGTGGTTCTCGATCCCTCGTTTCGAGGCACGACGATCGAGACAGCTGCGGGTTCACTCGGCTGTGCGGTGGAATGGCACGATGGCTTCCGCCTGTCGCTGGAGCGGATCGCCGACTGCGAACAGATTCGCGGGCCGGACGCCGCCAGCGCCATCGCGCGGATCGGGGAGAACGAGATCGTGACGCCGGAGATCCTGTGGCGCGCCCGCGATCGCCAGCTCGACTACCAGACGGCGAAATGGGTCTGGCATTGCATGGCGCGATATGGGCATCCCTGATGCGAGTCCGTCCCGGCTGCCGGCCATGCGGCATGCGGTCCTCCCGGACCCTGAGTCGCGGCCGCCGCGCTATCCCCTGGCGTCCCCGCGCGGCATAATCCGGGCTTGATTCATGATGCGATGACGAGATGACTGAAAACAAAACCAACACGCCCCAGATGGCCTCCCCGTCCTACCGCCTGCCCGCCCTCGACAGCGATTTCCTGCTGAGCGACACGATGCGCGGCGTCCGCTTCCTGCTGGAATATGCCAAGGCCGAGGAAATCCTGCGCCTTTGGGGCGTGCGTTCGACGATCGTCGTCTTCGGCAGCGCCCGCATCCATGAGAACGGTTCCGGCCAGCATGCGCGCTGGTACGAGGAGGCCCGCGCCGTCGGCCGCATCGTCTCGGAGCGCGGCGGCGCCCTGGTCTCCAACGGCACGTTCCGCGACAACGTCATCGCGACCGGCGGCGGCCCCGGCATCATGGCGGCCGCCAATCGCGGCGCGGCCGACGTCGGCGCGCCTTCGATCGGCTTCAACATCACGCTCCCGCACGAGCAGGAGCCGAACTCCTATTCGACGCCGGAACTCACTTTCCGCTTCCACTATTTCGCCATGCGCAAGATGCATCTCGCCATGCGGGCGAATGCGCTGATCGTGTTCCCGGGCGGCTTCGGAACCTTCGACGAGATGTTCGAGCTCCTGACGCTGCGCCAGACCAGCAAGGCGCCGGCCATCCCGATCATCCTGTTCGATCGCGCCTACTGGACCAAGGTCATCAATTTCGAGGCGCTGATCGAAGAAGGCATGATCGCCCGTACGGATCTCGACCTGTTCGACTTCGCCGAGACGGCCGAGGAAGTCTGGCAGAAGCTGTCGGACGCCGGCGTCGGCCTGCACGAGGGCGAAAAGGCGGGCGAATAGCCGCCGCTGCCGAGCGGGATCTCCGACGCGCTTGTCGCGCCGGGGATCGGCGGATACTCCTTCTGGAAAAGGCCGATGGCCCCGCCCCGAAGGAAACCCTATGACGCCGCTTGCCGCGCTCTTCGCCATTCTCGGCGCCCTGCTGATCGGCGCGATCAGCCCCGGCCCGAGCTTCGTCTTCGTCGTGCGCACCGCCGTGGCGCAGTCACGAGCGGACGGCATCGCCGCCGCCCTCGGCATGGGCGTCGGCGCCATGCTGTTCGGGGCGCTCGCCCTGCTCGGCCTGCGCACGCTGATGACCGAGGCGGCCGGGCTCTATCTGGTCCTGAAGATCGCGGGCGGCGTCTATCTCGTCTATCTGGCGATCCGGATCTGGCGCGGCGCCAAGGAGCCGATCGAGGTGGCGCGGAACGGCGGCTCGAACGCCCGCAGCCTCGGCCGGTCCTTCGGCCTGGCGCTCGCCACCCAGCTGAGCAACCCGAAGATCATCGCCGTGTTCGGCGCCGTCTTCGCCGCGCTGCTGCCGTCGACCCGGCCGCTCTGGCTCGATCTCACCCTGCCGGCGCTGATCTTCGTCCAGGAGACGGGCTGGTACGCGCTGGTCGCCCTCGCCTTCTCGTCGGCCCGGCCGCGCGCGCTCTATCTCGGCGCCAAGAGCTGGATCGATCGTGCCGCCGGCGCCGTGATCGGCATACTCGGCATCCGCCTCCTCCTCGACGCGCGCTGACCGAGATGTCCGGGCAGCCCGCCACGCTGTCGCGACGCGCCCTCAACCGGGCGCTCCTGGCGCGGCAGATGCTGCTCGAACGCGTCGATCTTCCGCCCGAGGCGGCGATCGAGCGTCTGCTCGGGCTGCAGTCGCAGATCCCCGGCAATCCCTATGTCGCGCTCTGGTCGCGTCTCAACGATTTCGACGCCGAGGCCGTCTCGGAACTCACCCAGTCGCGAAAACTGGTCCGCATCGCGCTGATGCGCGGCACGCTGCATCTCGTCACCGTCCGCGACGCGCTGATGCTTCGACCAGTCGTGCAGAAGGTGTTTGAGCGCAACATGACGCCCGGCAGCGTCTATGGAAGAGCGTTGGCGAGCATCGACATGGCCGCGCTGATGCGGACGGGTCGTCGCCTGGTCGAGGAAAAGCCCCGCTCCAACAGGGAATTGGCCGACGCGCTTGCGCCTCATTTTCCGGACCGCGACGGCCATGCGCTGTCACAGGCGGTGCGCGCCGTGCTGCCGCTGGTGCAGGTGACGCCGCGCGGGCTCTGGCGCCGGGGCGGGCTGGCGATCTCGACGACGATCGAAAGCTGGACCGGCGAGACACTCTCTGGCGACGACGCGCCCGACGCCACAATCCTGCGCTATCTGGCGGCGTTCGGCCCCGCTTCGGTCACCGACATGCAGGCATGGTCGGGGCTGACGCGGCTCGCCGGCGCGGTGGCGCGGCTCCGGCCGCAGCTCACCGAATTCCGGGATGAGGACGGCCGCGTTCTCTACGATCTGCCCGATGCGCCGCGGCCGGGTGAAGATGGCGAGGCGCCAGCCCGCTTCCTGCCGGACTACGACAATGCGCTGCTCGGGCACGACGACCGCCGCCGGGTCATCGACGACGGACACCGGCTGCATTTCAAGAAGCAGAATGGCCTGCTGCCCGCCTTCCTGATCGACGGCCGGGTCGCCGGCAGCTGGCGGCTCGACCGCGACAAGGGAGCAGCCACACTTTCAATCTCGCCGCTCGCGACCCTCGGCCGGAAGGATCGGGCGGCGCTGTCGCGGGGGGCCGAGGCCCTGCTGGCCTTCCACGAGCCTGACGCGCGGACGCGCGACATAAGGTTCGCCGACGCGCCATAGTGCGGCGCGCCGACGATGTTTCCCCCAAACGGTGGATCAGTAGCCGGCCATGCGGCGGTACTGGGCCGCGCGAGCTGCTGCCTGCGATGCCGGCACCAGCGCATAGCCGCGCTGACCCATGCAGGACTCGGCCTCGCGCAGCGCGGCGTTGTCGCCGGGAGCGCGGACGCAGGCGGCGCGATCGGCGGCGAACTGGTCGGCGAGCGCCGGATTGGCGCGGCCGCTCTGGCCGTCCTTGCGGACCCAGGTCAGTGCCTCCGACGACGCCAGTCCCGGCGGCGCCGAGACCTGCACCGGCCGCGGCGACGACACGCAGCCAGCCAACGCGACAGCAGCCAGCACTGCGATCACTGCGGGAATTCGATGATTCATGGGAAGTTTTCTCTGTTCAAAGCGTTTCGTTCGGGGGCCGACGCCGGACGCGACGATACATGGACGGCAAAGACTAGCAGCATCACGTCGGAATTGCGACAGAACGGCATTGCTATCCCTCGTCTCTCCCATGCCTCAATGGAAAGGCGCCGTCACGGTTCCCGCCCTGGCATGCAACGGCATGGCGGCGGGCGCATTGTCGTTCCGGAGCAGGACCGCGCCCCGGCGAACCTGGCCGGGGGCCAGCGTCCGCCGCGACGCTTGATTTCCACCGCCGCGACATCTCGTGTAAAAACAGTATTCCCCAGCGGAAGGAGGCCGGAATGACCGATCTTGCAAGCCGTTTCGTCTGGTACGAGTTGATGACCACCGATACCGGCAGAGCCAAGGTATTTTACGGCTCGGTCGTCGGATGGGGCACGCGCGACGCCTCGCAGCCCCACATGGCCTATACGCTCTTCACCATCGGCGAACAGCCGATCGGCGGGTTGATGGACCTGCCGGAGCAGGCCCGCAAGATGGGCGCGCCGCCGAACTGGCTCGGCTATGTCTCCGTCGCCGATGTCGACGTGGCCGCTTCCAAGGTCACGAGCCTCGGCGGCACGGTGCATGTCCCGCCGACCGACATTCCCGAGGTCGGCCGTTTCGCCGTCGTCTCCGACCCGCAAAAGGCCGCCTTCACGCTGTTCAAGCCGCTGCCGATGCAGGGCGAGCCGCCGGAGCCGGCCGAGATGGGCACGCCGGGACATATCGGTTGGCACGAACTCTATGCCGATGACTGGGAGAAGGCGTTCGCCTTCTACGAGGCGATGTTCGGCTGGAAGAAGGGCGAGGCGATCGACATGGGCGAGATGGGCACCTACCAGCTCTTCTCGGTCGATGGCGGCCAGGCGGCCGGCGGCATGTTCAACCGGCCCCGCTCCGTGCCGGCGACCTTCTGGCTCTTTTATTTCAACGTCGACGACGTCGACACCGCCGCCGCCCGCGTCGAGAGCGGTGGCGGCAAGGTGCTGAACGGGCCGATGGAAGTGCCCGGCGGCGCCTGGATCATCCAGTGCCAGGATCCGCAGGGCGCGATGTTCGCGCTGGTCGGCGCGCGCGGCCAGGGTCACGCCTGATCGGCCTTTTGGTGACGGCCGGCGCGCCTTCGGACTCAGCCGGCCGCGCCGGACGCCCGGCTCGCATTGGAGATCTCGATCAGATTGCCGTCGGGATCGCGAAGATAGATCGAGAGGATCGCGCCCATCGCGCCCGTGCGAAGCACCGGGCCGAGCTCGACGTCGACCCCCGCCCGCTCCAGATGCGCCTCGACATCCTCGAGCGGCGTGCTGGCGAGGAAACAGAGATCGGCCGAACCGGCGACCGCGAACCGCGCCTTCGGCTCGAACTCGTGCCCGACCTTGTGCAGGTTGATCTTCTGGCGCCCGAAGCGCAGGGCAACCCTGTCCTCGGCAAACGTCTCCACCGTCATGCCGAGCGCACGCGCATAGAAATCGCAGGTGCGCTCGATGCTGGCCACGGTCAACACCAGGTGATCCAGATGGTCGATCGCGATCATATCGGGCCTCCCACCAACCGGGACGTGGAGAACTTCTGGGGCAGACAAATACCCAACAACGAGCCTTGCCTCCTAGTACTAATGGCGATATGCGGCACCCGCGCGAGACCCTAAGACAACCTCGAAACCTATAGCCTCTCCCTATCCTGCCTCACCATATCAATACGCAGCACGATCGTGAAGCAGTTACTTCACACGATCGCGCCTCTCGCAAGATACAACTTGGACGTTTTCTTTCGTTGGGGAATTATCGTCGCCGCACGGGCGTTCTTCTTCACGATTTCGTTCCCGACCCTTCGAGCACTGGAAGCGGGCGGTGGAGAAGGTCTAGATGGCGGCGTTCCAACCTCCGATCGGATCGCTTCATGCCAATCCTCCCGAAGTTCAGAACGTCCCTCCCCCGCCTGGCGGCCGCGGCCGTCGCCATCGCCTCGGGCTCTGCTTTCGCGGCGAGCGCCGCGACGACGCCCGCGCAGGACAATCCCGGACTGGCGGCGTCCTATACGCTGCAGTCCTTCGATGCGGACGGGAAGACGAGCTATACGCCCATCACGCAGACGTCGCAGAACCCCTACTTCTTCTCCAACTGCTTCGATGCCGCGCATTGCTACAAGAAGGTGCCGGCGGGCGCCGTCGTCTTCAAGGTGCCGTCCGGCTACGGCACGACGCCGAACAGCCACTATCCGCGCAGCGAGCTCCGCGGAAAGACCGAGTTCAAGGCTGGCCAGACCTTCGAATACACGCAGTCCGGCACCGCCTATATCATTGAGAACCCGCAAACGAAGTCGATCATCTTTGCCCAGATCCATGGCGACAAGGTCGGCGGCTCCGAACTGTTCAAGCTGCGCTGGAACGACGGCACGGTCGTCGCCGGGATCAAGACGAATTTCGGCGACAAGGAGAAATTCGACACGCTCTTCAAGGGCGTGAAGCTCAATGAGCCGATCGCCTATACGCTGACGGCTTCGGGCGACAAGACCGGCATCAAGGTGACGCTGAAGATCAGCGCTCACGGCCAATCCGTCGACAGGACCTATGCCTTCCCCCGGAAGAGCTGGGAGGGCATCGCGCTCTACTTCAAGGCCGGCAACTACAATCAGGATTCCACCCGTGGCGGCGCGGATGCCGTTGTCGCCTATGGCGGGCTGAAGGCGAGCTGAGCTGATGCAGTAGCCGCGACGCCGATCCGGCGTCGCGGCGACGCCGTCCGCATCAGCCGCGCGCCTCGGGCGGTGTCGTCATGCGCTGGAAATGCGCGAGAAGGTCCATCGGTAGCGGGAAGACGATGGTCGAGGTCCGCTCGCCGGCGATATCGTGCAGCGCGGCGAAATAGCGAAGCTGCATCGCCTGCGCCTCGCCCGCCAGGATGCGGCCGGCCTCGACGAGCTTCTCCGCCGCCTGCTGCTCGCCCTCGGCATTGATGACCTTGGCGCGACGGAGGCGTTCGGCCTCGGCCTGCTTGGCGATGGCGCGCACCATGTTGTCGTTCAGGTCGATGTCCTTGATCTCGATATTGGCGACCTTGATGCCCCAGGGTTCGGTCTGCCGGTCGAGGATCGACTGGATGTCGGCGTTGAGCCGGTCGCGCTCGACCAGCATCTCGTCGAGCTCATGCTTGCCGAGCACCGAGCGGAGCGTCGTCTGCGCCAGCTGGCTGGTCGCGGCCATGAAGTCCTCGACGCGGATGATGGCGCGCTCCGGATCGATGACGCGGAAATACAGCACCGCATTGACCCGGACTGGAACATTGTCGCGCGAGATCACATCCTGCGGCGGCACGTTGTGGACGATGACGCGGAGATCGACCCGCACCATCTGCTGCGCGAACGGCACCAGGACGATCAACCCCGGCCCCTTCACGCCGGTGAAGCGGCCGAGCGTGAAGATGACGCCCCGCTCGTATTCCCGCAGGACGCGGATGGCCGCCATCAGGAAGACGATCGCCAGCACCAGGATGATCAGATACGGCACGTAGATCAGCGTCATGGACGTTCTCCATCGGGTTCGGCCTCGTCGCCGGCCTTGCGGCGAACCGAGAGATCGAGGCCGTCGATCGCCACCACCTCGACGCTCTCGCCGGGCGCGAGGGCCTCGGTTCCGCGCGCGCTCCAGCGCTCGCCATGGGCGAAGACATGGCCGGTCGCGCCGTCCCAATCGATCACCTCGGCCGTCATGCCCGGCATCGCCTCGCCGCCGACCAGGGCCGGGCGGCTGCGGATGCGCCAGAGCGCGCGGCCGGTAAGCGCCGACAGGCCGAAGACGAGGATGGCGACGGCCCAGAGGATCGGCCGCGACAGGGTGAAACCAGGCGCCTGCACGCGCAGGAGCATGGCGGAGCCGAGCAGGAAGGAGACCAGCCCGCCGAGCCCGAGCACCACGGTCGGGTTGAAGACCTCGATCGCCAGGAAGACGAGGCCGAGCAGCATCAGCGCCAGGCCGGTGTAGTCGATCGGCAGCAGATTGAGCCCGTAGAAACCGAGCAGCAGGCAGATGGTGCCGACCGTGCCGGGGGCGATCAGGCCGGGGCTGACGAACTCGAAGATCAGGCCATAGACGCCGGCCAGCATCAGCAGCACCGCAATGTTGGGATCGGTGATGACGGCGAGCAGGTGGATCAGCCAGCCGGGATCATAGCGCTCGATAGCGATGTCGCCGGTGGCGAGTGTGCGATGCGCGCCGCCGGTGACCTCGACCGTCCGGCCGTCGATCCGCCGCAGCAGGTCGGCCTCGTCGCGGGCAACCAGATCGATCGCGCCAGCCTGAAGCGCGGCATCGGCGGAGAGGCTCGCCGCCTCGCGCACCGCCTTCTCGCCCCAGTCGGCGTTGCGCTTGCGCAGTTCTGCCAGGCTTCGGATCAGCGCGACAGCGTCATTGGTCGCTTTGGCTGACTCCACGTCCCCGCCCGTCTTCGGCGGCGGCGCGTTCGGCGGCCCGCCCGCCGGCAGTCCGGGAATGGGCGTGCCGAGCTCGACCGGCGTCGCGGCGCCGATATTGGTGCCGGGCGCCATCGCGGCGATGTGGGTGGCGTAGAGGATATAGGTGCCGGCGCTGGCGGCATGCGCGCCGGAAGGCGCGACATAGCCGACGACGGGAACCGGCGAGGCGATGAGATCGGCGATGATCTCCCGCATGCTGGTCGCGAGGCCGCCCGGCGTATTCAGGCGAAGGATCACGACTTCCGCGCGCCGCGCTTCGGCGACCGCCAGGCCTTCCTTGATTTCACGCGCGGTGGCCGGGCCAATCGCGCCGTCGACGTCGACCGCGAGAGCCACGCGCGGCGCGTTCCCGGCTTCCGGAGGCGGAGCTTGCGACGCGACCGGAAGCGGGATCGAGGCGGCGGCGACAAGGGCCGCGAACAGGGCGATGCGTGCAGGTTTCACGCTCAGGGCTCCCTGTACAACATATGGGTGCGGATCGCTGCCGCTTCCACATCATCGCGCCCGCGCCGGAAGCGGCGCGACCGGACGCGCGAAAATCGGGATCGCCCGGCCGGCGCTTCTGCGCTAAAGTGTCACAGCACGGGTCGCGGCGCGGCCGACCGAAAGGCATGTCCGGGCCAGGACTGGTGTTCGCTCAACTGGGGGGCAGATCAGGAGAGCACGTTCATGGCCGCGAATATGAGTGACTATTCGGCCCATTCGCATCTCATCACCGGATCGACGTCGCCGGACAGCAGCATGCCGGTCGTCCGCCACATCACCATCCAGGACATCCGCGACGCGCTCAGGGAGGGATGGGGCGATTTCTCGGCCTACCCGACGCACGCCATCTTCCTGATCGTGATCTATCCCGTCGTCGGCCTCTTCATCGGCCGCGCGGTATTCGGCTCCGACATCCTGCCGCTGCTGTTTCCGCTGATGGCGGGTTTCGCGCTGCTCGGCCCCTTCGCAGCCCTCGGGCTCTACGAGCTGTCGCGCCGGCGCGAACAGGGCCTCGACGTCTCGCTACCGAAGATCCTCGAGGCGCGTCATTCGCCGTCGATGGGCGCCATCCTGATGCTCGGCATCGGGTTGATGGTGATCTTCTTCGTATGGGTCGCCACGGCGCAGGCCATCTATGTCGCCAATTTCGGCTATGCGGCGGCGGCGTCGATGCCGGACTTCCTGCACCGCGTCCTGACGACGCCGGCAGGCTGGGCGCTGATCCTCGTCGGCAACGGCGTCGGCTTCCTGTTCGCCCTGCTGGTCCTGACGATCAGCGTCGTCTCGTTCCCGCTGCTGCTCGACCGCGATGTCGGCCTGGCGCCGGCGATCCTGACGTCGATCCGCGCCGTCCTCGCCAATCCCGGTCCGATGGCGCTCTGGGGACTGATCGTCGCCGTCAGCCTGGCGCTCGGCTCGATCCCGCTGTTCTTCGGGCTCGCCGTCGTGCTGCCCGTGCTCGGCCATGCGACCTGGCACCTCTACCGCAAGGTCGTCGCCGCGCCCGTTCCGGAAGTCGCCCCCGAGCGGCCCAGTCGCTGGACGCCGTGAGCCCTCGCAGACGAGCCTTTCGTCGTCCTCGAGACGATGAAAGGCTCCCCTGCCGGATCCTTTTTTCCCACCCGAACCCGCGTTCGGCCTCTTCGGAGCAGGCTAGCCGCGTCGGCCTCCCTCGCGCTTCCAGACGTCGAGCGGCTTGATGTCAGGCGGCTCGGCATTGGCCCGGACCCAGCTGTCGACCACCCAGCGCTTGCCCGTCGCCGTCTCGACGATCGTCGCCGTGTTGTGCGGGTAGCGGCCGTCGAACAGGACGCCGCGGCTGGCCGAAGGACCGACCGTGTGGTGGCGCAGCCAGCCATGCCGGGCCAGGAGCTTCAGCAGCGTCGTCGTGTTGGTCATCTCGTCGACGCAGTCGAGCTGCGACAGCGGCGTGTAGACACCGAAATCGCCCTTGGCGCGGTCGCTCGACGTGCCGGTCTGCGCGCCGGCCTTGCGCTCGTACCACTGGTCGGCGCGCGATATGGCGGCCCGCTCCGCCGCCGCGCTGCCGCGGCCGCTGTCGAGGATCCGCTTCAGCGCGTTCAGATCCGCGACCGAAAAGGTCACCGGCGACTTCATGCGGCAGCCATAGCCATGGCAGTAGCGAATCTTGACCGGCTGCAGGGCCTCGGCGGCGGCCGGCCCGGCCAGCGCCAGAATCAGCCCGGCGGCGATGCCACCGAGGGCGCTTCTCTTCGACATTCCCGGAATTCCCCCATGCGGATCGCTATCTGAGGTTGGCTGATTGCCACCTGACCGCGACCGCATCCTGCCCCGATGCAACCGATTTGGGCAATATTGCGGTGCAACATTTAATCAGAAGCGATTGTTGCCCTGCATCATGCGCAAGACAGCCATGCGAATTCTCGCAGTGCTCCTCTCCGGCGCCTTCTCCTATATTCGGATCAACAAGGACGGCGGGACCGAAACAGAACTTCCCCGCTGCCCCAAATGTCCGATTGTCCGAAGGAATATGACCGTGGCCGTGAACATCCTCGCTTCCTACAAGAACTGGCGCAAGTACCGCGAGACCTACAGCGAGTTGATGCGCCTGACCAACCGCGAACTCAATGACCTTGGCATCAATCGCGGCGACATCAGCCAGCTCGCCAAGCAGTCTGCAGGCTACTAAGCTAATACAGAATTCGCCTGGAACGAATCTCCTCCCTCGTTCCCCGCGATACGGCGCCAGCGAACCTCCTCCCTCGCGAAGCGCCACCCAAAGAGAACGCCCGTCGACCTCCTCCCCGACGGGCGTTTTCTTTTGTCCGGGCTTCTTCGCGCTTTGCGCGGTTGTCCGAACGGTTCCGGCGCAATAATCTCCGCGCCATGAAAACAGATCCCATTCACATCATCGGTGGCGGTCTCGCCGGCTCGGAAGCAGCCTGGCAGGTCGTCAATCGCGGCATTCCCGTCGTCCTGCACGAGATGCGTCCCGTCCGGGCGACCGACGCGCACAAGACGGACGGCCTGGCCGAGCTCGTCTGCTCCAACTCCTTCCGTTCGGATGACGCCGAGACCAATGCGGTCGGTCTGCTGCACGCGGAAATGCGGATGGCGAATTCGCTCATCATGCGCATGGGCGACAGCAACCAGGTGCCCGCCGGCGGCGCGCTCGCCGTCGACCGCGAAGGCTTCTCGCAGGCCGTGACCAAGGCGCTGGAAGACCACCCGCTCGTCACCATCGACCGCCGCGAGATCGACGGCCTGCCGCCGGCAGAATGGGACAATGTCATCGTCTCGACCGGCCCCCTCACCTCGCCGGCGCTTTCCGAGGCCATCCGCGGCCTGACCGGCGCCGACGCGCTCGCCTTCTTCGACGCCATCGCGCCGATCGTCTATTTCGATTCGATCAACATGGACGTCGCCTGGTTCCAGTCGCGCTATGACAAGGTCGGCCCCGGCGGCAACGGCGCCGACTACATCAACTGTCCGATGGACGAGGCGCAGTACAACGCCTTCCTCGACGCGCTGATCGCCGGCGACAAGGCCGACTTCAAGGACTGGGAAGCCTCGACGCCCTATTTCGACGGCTGCCTGCCGATCGAGATCATGGCGGAGCGCGGCCGCGAGACGCCGCGCTTCGGCCCGATGAAGCCCGTCGGTCTCACCAATCCGCGCAACCCGACCGTCAAGGCGCATGCCATCGTCCAGCTCCGTCAGGACAATGCGCTCGGCACGCTCTACAACATGGTCGGCTTCCAGACGAAGCTGAAATACGGCGCGCAGACCGACGTGCTGCGCATGATCCCCGGCCTCGAGAACGCCCAGTTCGCGCGCCTCGGCGGCCTGCACCGCAACACCTTCCTGAACTCGCCGAAGCTGCTCGATCCGCTGCTGCGGCTGAAGGCGCAGTCGCGGCTCCGCTTCGCCGGCCAGATCACCGGCTGCGAGGGCTATGTCGAATCCGCCGCCATCGGCCTGCTGGCCGGCCGCTTCGCCGCCGCCGAGAGGCTCGGCGAAGTGCCGGTGCCGCCGCCCGCCACCACGGCCTTCGGCGCCCTGCTCGGCCACATCACCGGCGGCCACCTCGTCGACGAGGAAGCCGGCAGCCGCTCGTTCCAGCCGATGAACGTGAATTTCGGCCTGTTCCCGCCGGTGGAGATCCCGAAGGAGCCGGGCGTCAAGCTGCGCGGCACCGACAAGACCGTCGCCAAGAAGAAGGCGCTGACGGCCCGCGCCCGCGCCGACGCCTCGGCCTGGCTGAACGGCCACGCCTCGGTCGCCGCGGCCGAATAAACCAGATGCCGGCGCATGGCATTGCCGAATGCGCCGGCACTCCGTAAGGTAACGTCCATCTACCCATGCCCGAACCGGGCATTCGCATGCGCTAGAACCGCCACAACGGGGAAGCCAGACATGCAGTCCGATGTGCGTTCCGGGCGTCGCCGATGACGCGGCGCTTTCTCCTGATCCTGATCAAGCCGTCGCATTATGACGACGACGGCTATGTGATCCGCTGGCATCGCTCGATGATCCCGTCCAACTCGCTGGCGAGCCTCTATGGGCTTGCCGCCGATTGCGAGGATCGCAAGGTACTCGGCGAAGACGTCACTCTCGACGTCCGCGCGATCGACGAGACCAACACCCGCGTCCGCGTCGAGCGGATCGTCGAGGAATTCCGCCAGAACGGCAATTTCGGCTTGGTCGGCCTCGTCGGCGTCCAGTCCAACCAATATCCCCGCGCGCTCGATCTCGCCCGCCCCTTGCGTGAGGCCGGCATTCCGGTCGCGATGGGCGGCTTCCACGTCTCGGGCTGCCTCGCCATGCTGCCGGACCTGCATGTCGACCTTCAGCAGGCGCTCGATATCGGCGTCAGCCTGTTCGCCGGCGAGGCGGAGGAGCGGCTGGACCGCGTGCTGCTCGACGCCGCCGCTGGCACGCTGGAGCCGCTCTACAATTACATGAAGGAACTGCCGAGCGTCGAAGGCACGCCGCCGCCGTTCCTGCCCGCCGGCTATGTCGCCCGCACGCTGGGCGGCAACACCTCGTTCGACGCCGGCCGCGGCTGCCCGTTCCAGTGCTCGTTCTGCACGATCATCAACGTCCAGGGCCGCAAGTCGCGCCGCCGCTCGCCCGACGATATCGAGAAGCTGATCCGCGAAAACCTCGCCCAGGGCATCCACAACTACTTCATCACCGACGACAATTTCGCCCGCAACAAGGATTGGGAGATCATCCTCGACCGCATCATCGCGCTGCGCGAGAAGGAAGGCATGTGGATCGGCCTGATGGTCCAGGTCGACACGCTTTGCCACAAGATCCCGAACTTCATTTCCAAGTGCAAGCGCGCTGGCGTCAGCCGCGTCTTCATCGGGCTGGAGAACATCAACCCCGACAATCTGATGGCGGCGAAGAAGCGGCAGAACAAGATCACCGAATACCGGAAAATGCTGCTCGACTGGAAGCACGAGGGCATCATCACCTATGCCGGCTATATCCTCGGCTTCCCGAACGACACGCCGGAAAGCATCCGCCGCGATATCGGCATCATCCAGCGCGAGCTGCCGCTGGATATCCTCGAATTCTTCTTCCTGACGCCGCTGCCCGGTTCCGAGGACCACCAGACCCTGCACCGCAAGGGCGTGGCGATGGACGCCGACCTCAACAAATACGACCTGGAGCATGCCGTCACCGGCCACAGCCAGATGTCGCAGCAGGAATGGGAAGGCATCTATCGCGAGGCGTGGCGGCTGTTCTATTCGCCGGAGCACATGGTGACGATCCTGCGCCGCGCCGCCGCCACAGGCGTCCGGACCAAGAGCATCCAGAAGCTTTTGATGTGGTTCTCGACCTCTGTCGACGTCGAGAATGTGCATCCGCTGCAGGGTGGCGTCATCCGCTTCAAGGACCGGCTCGACCGCCGGCCCGGCCTGCCGATCGAGCCCGCCTGGCGCTTCTATCCGCGCCATGCCGCCGAGACGGTGGCCAAGAGTGCGAAGCTGCTCTGGCTTTTCGCCCGGCTCGAGCTGAAGCGCCGGCGCATCGAGGCAGATCCGGCGAAGAAAACCTACATGGACGCGGCGCTGTTGCCGGTCGCGGACGACGAAACCGAGACGCTGGAGATCTTCAACCAGAACGAGGCGGCGCGCGGCGCGGTCCGCCACGCCCACCAGATCGACATCCTGACGCACGGCACGGCGTGAGAGAGCAGTCAGCCGCTCTCGCCTAGAACGTCCCCTTCCGGGCCGCGCGCCAGAGCCACCATTGGCGCTTCCATTGCGGCGGGTCGATCACCGTCTTGAACGGGGCGTAGTCGGAGCGATCCATCAGCGACAGCGTCGGCTCGACGAGCGCGACCGGCAGGAAGGCCGGCAGCGCGACGCGATCGATGCCGGCCAGCGCCGCCCGGCCGGCCGCGAGATGGCGCCGGGCCGTGGCGCGCAGTTCCGACAACAGGCGCAGTAGCGCCGGCGTCGTCTTGCCGACGAAGATGTCGGCCGCCTCGACGCCGTGGCGCGCCATCAGGTCGGCCGGCAGGAAGAGCTGCTGGCGGCGCGCATGATAGGGCAAGGCCCGCATCAGCCCGGTCAGCGCCTGCGCGACGCCGGCATGGCCGGCGGCCTCGGCCGTGCGCGGATCCTGCCCACCGGCCAGCACCAGGGCGCCGAGCTGGATCAGGGCCGACGCCGTCTCGCCGGCATAGCCCTCGAGATCGGTGAGCGTCGGCATCGGATCGTTGTAGAGATCGAAGATGTGCGCGGCGACGAGATTGTCGAAGGCGGCGCGCGGCAGGTCGTTGAGGCCGATCGTCTCCAGAAGCGCCGCCGCGACGGGATGCCCCGCCACATCGCCGCGCGCCTGGCCCGCCAGCACGTCGCGCCACCATTGCAGGCGGATTTCGCCCGGCATCGGATCGCTGACGAGCTCGCGCACCCGCGTGACCTCGAGATTGAAGGCATGCAGCGCGAACAGGTAGCGCCGCTTCGCTTCCGGCGCGAACAGATCGGCCAGGAAGCGATCGCGGTCGTGCGCGCGCACTTCATCGGCGCAGAGGGCGAAGACATCCATGATGAAAACCGATCAGAGAACGACGAGCGCCGCCGCGACGGGGCGGCCTTCGGCGAGCAGGATATTGTAGGTCCGGACCGCCGCTCCGGTCGGCATCACCTCGAGCCCGATGCCGCTCTCCTTGAGCCGCTCGCGCAGCAGCTTCGGGATGACGCCGATGTCCCGGCCGCAGCCGATGACGAGCAAGGCGACATCGGCTGCCTCGGCGATGACATCGGCGAGCGATTCCTCGGTGATCTCGGCAACATCCGTCACCGGCCAGCCATAGATTCCGCTGGGCAGGCAGAGCAGCGAGCCCGGATGCGACATCTCGGCGAAGCGGAAGACCCCTTCGCCGTAGACGTCGATCGGAACCTGCCCCGGAAAGTGCTGGGGCCGGAGCGAATGCGATGGTCGCGTGAAGAGCGCCATGCCGATCAGGCCTTGCTGGCCGCCTCCGCATCCTGCTTCTTGGTCATCTGATCCTGGCGCAGGCCGAAATAGATCAGGATCGGCGCCGCGACGCAGACCGACGAGAAGATCGCCGCGAGCACGCCGAAGATCATGGCGGCGGTGAACGACTGGATGACCTCGCCGCCGAAGAAGTACAGCGAGAACAGCGCGATCAGCGTCGTCACGGTCGTGATGATGGTACGGCCGAGCATGTCGTTGATGGCGCGGTCGATCAGGTCGCCGATGCCGATCTTCTTGTATTTTCGCATCGTTTCTCGAATGCGGTCATACACGACGACGGTGTCGTTCAGCGAGTAGCCGATCGTGGTGAGCACCGCGGCGAGCGAGGTCAGATTGAACTCGTGCTGCGTCACCACATAGAAGCCGAACGTCATCACCACGACGTTGGCGGCCGAAATGAACGACCCGACCGCGAACTGCCATTCGAAGCGGAACCAGACATAGACCGCGATCGCCGCGAAGGTGACGAGCAACGCCATGGTGCCGTTGAACGCCAGCTCGCCCGAGACGCGCGGGCCGACGATCTCGGTGCGGCGGAACTCGGCCTCGTCGGCGAGCGCGGTGCGGATTTTGCTGATCGCCGCCTGCTGCGCCTCTTCGCCGCCGTCCTGCTGGCCCATGCGGATCAGGATCGAGTCGTCGGCGCCGATCGTCTGCACCTGCACGTCGCCGAGGCCGAGGCCGTTCAGCTTGGAGCGAAGAGCGCCCATGTCCGGGTGCTCTTCCTTGGTCTGGATCTCGATGACCGTGCCGCCGAGGAAGTCGATGCCGTAGTTCGGGCCGATGGTGAAGAACAGCACCACCGACATGATCGACAGGAACGCGGCGATCGGGAACGTCCACTTCCGCATCCGCATGAAGTGGATGTTGGTGTTGTCCGGGACGATACGAAAATGTGCCATTTGTTTCGCCCTCAGAGCGTGATCTTGGTCGGACGACGCCAGCGCACCCACATCGCGACCATGAGGCGCGTGAAGGTGAACGCCGTGAACATCGTCGTCGCGACGCCGATGGCGTGCGTGACGGCGAAGCCGCGGATCGGACCAGAGCCGAGATAGAACAGCACGAGCGCGGCGATCAGGGTGGTCACGTTCGCGTCAAGGATGGTGCCGAGCGCCTTGTGGAAGCCGGCATCGATGGAGGCGATCGCGGATCGTCCGGATCGGAACTCCTCGCGTATGCGCTCGTAGATCAGCACGTTCGCGTCCACGGCCGTGCCGACGGTGATGATCACGCCGGCGATGCCGGGCAGTGACAGCGTCGCGCCGAGCAGCGTCATGATCGAGAAGATCAGCACGACGTTGACGATCACGGCGATGTTGGCGATCCAGCCGAGCAGACCGTAGGTGAGCACCATGAAGGCGCAGACCGCGACGGTGGCGATGATCGAGGCGAGCTTGCCGGCCTCGATCGAGTCGGCGCCGAGACCCGGTCCGATGTTGCGCTCCTCGACGATGGTCAGCTTCGCCGGCAGCGAACCGGCGCGCAGCAGGATCGCGAGATCGTTGGCGGACTGGATCGAGAAATTGCCGCTGATCTGGCCGGAGCCACCGAGGATGGGCTCGCGGATGACCGGGGCCGAGATCACCTTGTCGTCGAGGACGATGGCGAAGGGCCGGTTGACGTTCTTCTGCGTCACTTCGCCGAAGATGCGCGCGCCGGTGCTGGACAGGCGGAACGACACGACCGGCTCGTTGGTGCGCTGGTCGAAGGTCGCCTGCGCATCGGTCAGGTCCTCGCCGGTCAGAAGCGGCGCTTCTTCCACGACATAGGGAACCGGCGGCGTATCGGTCGAATCGAGCACGAGCGTGCCGGGCTTGCGCGGCGCGGTCGGCGAAACGCCGGTGTCGACGAGGTGGAAGGTCAGCTGGGCGGTCTGGCCGACGAGCGACTTCAGGCGCTCGGGATCGCCGAGGCCGGGCGCTTCCACGAGGATGCGGTCCGAACCCTGACGCTGGATCGACGGCTCGACCGTGCCGAGCTGGTCGATACGGCGGCCGATGACCTCGATCGACTGGTCGACGATCTGGCGCACCCGCTGGTCGAGGCCCGCCTGCGAATAGGTCATCCGCACCACGCCGTCGCTGCCGACGTCGAGATCGAACTCATTGACGCCCGGACCGCCGAGCGCCGAGGTTCCGAGCGGGTTCTGCAGCTTCTCCAGGCGCTTGCGGACTTCCGGCAGCTGCGACAGGTCGCGGACGCGGAACTGCACGCCCTGCCCCTGCACGCCGAGGCCGGAATAGCCGATGCGCGGCTCGTCGAGCAGCGTCTTGCGGATATCGCCGACCAGCGTGCGCAGGCGCTTCTGGACGTAGTCCTGCTTGTCGACCTGGTAGAGCAGATAGGCGCCCCCCTGGAGATCGAGGCCGAGGACCAGCTGCCGCTTGGGCACCCAGCTCGGCCAGGATTCGACGGTTTCCTTGGAGAATAGATTGGGAAGAGCGAGAAGGAGCCCGACAATGATCACTGTCAGGATCGAAATCATCTTCCAGCGTGTGAAGTGCAGCATGGAAACCGTTCCAGTCGATCTCGGCCCTTAGGCGGGCCGCTTCTTCAGGGGAGCGTGACGCGGCTTACTCGCCGTCCTTGGCCGGCTCGCCCTTGGCGCGCACATCGGCAATCGCCGCGCGGGAAACCCGCACGCGCACGCCTTCCGCGACCTCAAGCAGAACTTCCGATTCATCGACGACCTTGTTGATCTTGCCGATCAGGCCGCCCGACAGGACGATCGTGTCGCCGCGGCGCACGTTCTTGATCATTTCCTGGTGCGCCTTCTGCTTCTGCCGCTGCGGGCGAATCATCAGGAACCACATGATCGCGAAGACGAAGATGAACGGGACGAACTGGATGAGCAGGTCGGCACCACCGGCGGAAGCGCCGGCAGCCTGCGCAAAGGCGGGTGTAATGAACATGAAAAAGGGTGCTCCCTGTGGCATTGGCGGGTCCGCTGGTGGCCCGTCTGGTCTGGACGCGTCGTTTGCGCCGACCATCACATAGGGAAAGACAGCGGTTCGCGAAACGGCGCGGAATATAACGACGCGGCAAGCCTTTGCAAATGGCCGCGCCAGCATGATAGTGGCGATTGTCGTCCGGAGGCTCCGCACGCATGCGGCAAGTTCCCCGTCCGGACGGCGGGATGAGGGCTTTCACCTTCGTCCGCACGCCTTCACCCCCAGCTGCCGGCGCCGCCCGCAGGCCTCGCGACCCGCGTGAGGTAAGGCGCGGACCGAGGAAATACACTGTGACAGAAGATCCCCTGAAGTCCGTCGCCGATCGCCTGGACCGGCTCATCGCCCTGATCGAGCGCGCGGTGCCGCCGGCCCGGCCGAAATTCGACCCCGACGTCGCCGACGCCTATGTCTGGCAGGCCTCCACCGGCACTCTGCAGCCGGTGCCGAAGGTCAACCGGGTCGAGATGGTGCTCCTGAAGGGCGTCGACCGGGTGCGCGACATCCTCGTCGACAACACCGACCGCTTCGCACGCGGCCTGCCGGCCAACAACGTGCTGCTCTGGGGCGCGCGCGGCATGGGCAAGAGCTCGCTGGTCAAGGCGGCGCACGCGACGATCAACAGCGACCCGTCCAAGCTGCCGGGCGGCCACGCGATGAAGCTGATCGAGATCCATCGCGAGGACATCGACAGCCTGCCGGAACTGATGACGCTGGTGCGCGGGCTCGACCGCCGCTTCATCCTGTTCTGCGACGACCTCTCCTTCGACAATGACGACACGTCCTACAAGTCGCTCAAGGCGGCGCTGGACGGCGGCGTCGAGGGGCGGCCGGAGAATGTCGTGTTCTATGCGACGTCGAACCGCCGCCACCTGCTGCCCCGCGACATGATGGAGAACGAGCGCTCCACGGCGATCAATCCCGGCGAGGCGGTCGAGGAGAAGGTGTCGCTGTCGGACCGTTTCGGTCTGTGGCTCGGCTTCCACAAGTGCAGCCAGGACGACTATCTCGCCATGGTCAACGGCTATGCCGAGCATTACGGGCTGAAGGTCGAGCCCGAGGTCCTGCGCGCCGAGGCGCTGGAATGGTCGACCACGCGCGGCGCGCGGTCGGGACGTGTGGCCTGGCAGTATGTCCAGGATCTGGCGGGGCGACTTGGGGTCGCTCTGAAGGGCTGAAGCCGCCCCACCAGCTTTGTGACCGGCCGACCCTCACGAGACGAAGTCGGCAGGCCTAGGATTGGGTCGGTCAGCCCTGGAGATAATCCAGCGGGTTGACCGGCTTCGAGCCGCGGCGGAGCTCGAAGTGCAGCTGCGGCGCGTTGACCGAGCCCGACGAGCCTGCCTGCGAGATGATCTGGCCGCGCCGGACGGTGTCGCCGCGCTTGACCAGGATCTTGCTGTTGTGGGCGTAGGCCGAGACCCAGCCGTCGGCATGGCGCACCAGCACGAGGTTGCCGTAGCCTTCCAGCTCGTTGCCGGCATAGATCACGGTGCCGGCCTCGGCCGCCTTGATCGAGGTGCCTTCGGGAACGGCGAGGTTGATGCCGTCATTCTTCTCGCCGGTCGCCGACGCGCCGAAGCCGGTGATGATGCGGCCACGCACCGGCCAGCGGAACGTCGTGCCGTTGGCGGAACCCGGATCCAGGCTCGCATTGGTGGCGGTCGCCTTGTCCTCGGACGGCGGCTCGTAGGCCACCGGCTGGTTCGGCTTGGTGACGGCGGTCGCCTCGGCGAGACCCGGCGACGGAGCGCCCGGCTTGCCGATCGCGGCGGTCGTGGTCGGATCGGCCTGCGTGCCCTTCTGCGGCGCGTTGGCGGCCAGCGGCTTGCTGTTCGGATCCTCGCCGCGCGCCTTCTCCTCGCGACGCGACGGATCGTTGCGCAGCGCCACGGCCTGCGGGTTCTGATCGTTGCCGGGGATGCGGAGCTTCTGGCCGGACTTCAGCTGGTTGTTCGACGTCAGGTTGTTCGCCGCCGCGATCTGCGCGGCGCTGACGCCATAGAGCCGGCCGATCGAGGAAAGCGTCTGGCCCGGCGAAACCGTGTGGAGGCCGTTGAGCGGCGCGCCCTCGCCGGAGGCGACGGGCTTGCGCTCGGCGGCCGGGACTGGTCCGGCGACCAGGCGGGTTGAATCGCCGGCCTGCGGCGCGTTCTGCTGCACGGCCGAGGCAACGGCCTCGCCGCCACCCATGCCATAGGTCGGGATCGTCAGGCGGGTGCCCGTACCGACGGCGGACGGATTGGCGATGTTGTTGACCCGCGCCAGCTCCTTGATCGGAACGCCATAGCGCCGCGACACGGAAGAGAGCGTCTCGCCCGGGCCGAGCGTGACGACGGTGCCGCCCTCGGTCGTCCAGGCGCCGCCGCGACGCGGCGGCTGGGCTGCCGAGGCGACCTGCATGGGAGCGGCGGCCTGCTGGGCAGAGGCGGAAGCGGCGGGCGGGGTGTAGCCGCGCGGCGCGTCATAGCTGGGCGCATTGTAGGAGGGTGCCGCGGCGACCTGCTGCGAGCCCTGCTGCACACCGGGCAGCATCGGCAGGTCCGAACGACTGACGGAGCGCGCCGGCGGCGGCGTCGTCACCACGTCATTGCTGTAATCGACCGGAGCCGGCATCGGCTGGCTCCCGCCGCCGATGATCTGCTTCTGATTGGCCGTGCTACCGGTGAAGATCGAGCCGTAGCGCGAACCGTCGGAGCTGCACGCCGCAGTCAGTCCTGCGAGAAGCGCCACAAACGCGACCTGGGAGAGAGTCCGAGACCGAAAAGAGGGGACATTTCTGTACATCGAGCCAACCCGCAACGCCACACCACACATGACGCCACTAAACGCCGGTAACGTTTATAAAGGCTTAAGCACGACCCGAAATTTCGCCGGGGCGCCGCCGAACCGCCGCAAAGCCGCGGGAACTCGTGGTTAGCCGGTTGTGGAATGCTACAGAGCGCCGACTTGCACGGTTAAGGGGTAGCGCTCGGCGGGACAGCCCTTGGCCGCCTGGATCCTTGCCTCTGGCCGCGCTCCGCCCGAGCCGGCGGCCGGCTACAGCTTGGCCGCCCTGCCCCGGATCAAGGGCACCATCCGGACCGGACAGATCGGCGTCGACACCAGCTGGCGATCGACGCGAACGAAACGGGTCATGGTCTGGATGCCGTCATCGGGACCGATCGGCATGACCAGCATGCCGTTGGTGCTGAGCGATTCGACGAAGGCCAGCGGCACCGCCGGCGCCGAGGCGGAACAGATGATCCGGTCGAACGGCCCCTTCTCCGGCCAGCCGATCAGCCCGTCGCCGAAGACGGAGGTAATGTTGCTGATGCCGAGCGCCTCGAAACGGGCCTGTGCCGCCGTCACCAGCGTGCGGAAGCGATCGATCGTGTAGACGCGTCGCGAAAGGCGGGAGAGCACGGCGGCGAGATAGCCGGTGCCGGTGCCGATCTCGAGCACGCGGCAGCGCGTCGTCGGCGCCAGCGCCTCGATCATCCGGGCGGCGAGAATGGGCGGCGTGTTGAGCTGGCCGCAATCGATCGGCTGCGGGCGCTCGGCGAACAGCGGCGCCCTTCGGATGTTGGACGGCATGAACGGCTCGCGCGAGATCGACTCGAACGCGTCGACCATGCGCCGGTCCATGATGCCGAACTGCCGCATGCGCAGCAGGAACTCCGCGATCGGAATGAGGCCATCGTCTATGGCCTCATAATCCGTCGGGTAAAACTGAACCGCTCCGAGTGCCATACGCTACGCGCCCTCGCCTACAGAACGATAGTCATGCGGCCAAGGTGGTAAACGCCGTCTTAGTGCACGCACCGCGTACGGCAAATTCGTATCAAATGGCGACATCGGGCCGCCCACGCGCATCCCGGCGCGCGAAACGGCCTTCCGTCGGGGACAGAGCCCGATCTCAGTCGAACAGCGCCTTCAGCTCATGCGCCTGGTCATAGGCGGTCATGTCGAGCCGGAGCGGCGTGACCGAGATGACGCCGCGCTGGATCGCGTCGACGTCGGTTCCCGCCACGTGCTGCTCGTCGATCCGGCGGTGCTTCAGCCAGAAATACGGATTGCCACGGCCGTCATTGCGCTCGTCGACGGTGAGGCCGTGCGTGACGACGCCCTGCGACGTCACTTCGACGCCGGTGACGAGGCCGGGCGCGCGGTTCGGGAAGTTCAGATTGTAGAGCACGCCGCGCGGGCAGCCATGCGCGATCAGCTTCTTCAGGATGCGCGGCGCATGCGCCTCGACGGTCTCCCACGGGATGACCCGGCGGCCGTCGGTGAATTCATAGGCCTGGCTGAGCGCGATCGACGGAATGCCGAGCAGCGTGCCCTCGATGGCGCCGGCGACGGTGCCGGAATAGGTGACGTCGTCGGCGGCGTTCTGGCCGGCATTGACGCCCGACAGGACGAGGTCCGGCGCCCGGTCGAGAACCTTGCGGACCGCCATGATGACGCAATCGGTCGGCGTGCCGCGCACGGCGAAGGTTTGCTCCGAAACCTGGCGCAGGCGCAGCGGATCGTTGAGCGTCAGCGAATGGGCGAGACCCGACTGGTCAGTCTCCGGCGCGACCACCCAGACGTCGTCGGAAAGCGTCCGCGCGATCCGCTCCAGCACCGCGAGGCCGGGAGCGTGGATGCCGTCGTCATTGGTGATCAGAATGCGCATTGCCAATTCAGCCTTCGCTATGGGTCAGAAGAGATTTTCGCGGTTGGGCGAGCCGGCGCCGCCTGGACGCCGGCTCTTTTCCGTAGGGCTACGGCTATGCCGCCCCGACCTTGTCGAGCCCGCCCATATAGGGCTTGAGCGCCGACGGCACGGTGATGGAGCCGTCCTCGTTCTGGTAGTTCTCGATGACGGCGATGAGCGCGCGGCCAACCGCCGTGCCGGAGCCGTTCAGGGTGTGCACGAAGCGCGTGCCCTTCTCGGCGCCCGGGCGATAGCGGGCATTCATGCGGCGCGCCTGGAAATCGTCGCAGACGGAGACGGACGAGATCTCGCGATAGGTGTTCTGGCCCGGCAGCCAGACCTCGATGTCGTAGGTCTTGCGCGAGCCGAAGCCCATGTCGCCGGTGCAGAGCGTCATGACGCGATAATGCAGGTCGAGGCGCTTCAGCACTTCCTCGGCGCAGGCGAGCATGCGCTCATGCTCGTCGATCGACGTCTCGGGCGTGGTGATCGAGACCAGCTCGACCTTGTTGAACTGGTGCTGGCGCAGCATGCCGCGCGTGTCGCGGCCGGCGGAACCCGCCTCCGAGCGGAAGCAGGGCGTCAGCGCGGTAAAGCGGAGCGGCAGCTCCTTCTCGTCGAGGATCGACTCGCGGACCAGATTGGTCAGCGGCACCTCGGCGGTCGGGATCAGCCAGAATCGATTTGGCTCATCATTTGATCGCCTGTAAGTGAACTCATATTGTTCGCCAGCTACCTTTGCATATGCCCTCTTCGCCGCAGCCTCGATCGTCGCATCGCTGAAACCCGCGTTCTCCATAGACCTGATCAGATTATTGACCCTTTCAAGCAGAGTTGCTGGGTCAACTGCATTATTCCGATCAAGCTCCCCTCCGACAAAGCTCTCGATCTGACCAAGTGAATTAGCGTCTGTTGAAAAGTACTGGTCCTCCTTGAACTTCGGCAATTGTCCCGTACCAAACAGCGCGGCATCCTTGACCAGAAGCGGCGGCTGCACCTCGGTATAGCCATGCTCGGTCGTGTGCAGGTCGAGCATGAACTGGCCGATGGCGCGCTCAAGGCGTGCGAGTTGCCCCTTCAGCACGACGAAGCGGCTGCCCGAGAGCTTGGCCGCAGCTTCGAAATCCATCAGGCCAAGGCCTTCGCCGATCTCGAAATGCTCTTTCGAAACAAAGCTATGCTCGCGTTTCTTCGGACGCGCGGCGTCCGCTTGGGCGGCGGTCTGGTTGCGGCCGAAATACGGGACGTTGTCGGCCTCGTCCTTGCCGAAGGGCACATCCTCCAGCGGCGCGTTGGGGATCACCGCCAGCGCGTCGTCGAGCTCCTTGTTGAGCCGGCGCTCCTCGTCCTCGGCGTGGGAGAGAAACTCCTTCAGCGTCGCCACCTCGGCCATCAGCCGCTGCGCCGTCTCCTCGTCCTTGGCGCCCTTCGCCTTGCCGATCTCCTTGGAGGCGGCGTTGCGGCGCTCCTGCGCGGCCTGGACCTGGACAATATGGGCGCGGCGCGCCTCGTCGAGCGCGATCAGCGTCGACGAGATCGGCTCGGCCCCACGACTGGCGAGCGCACGGTCGAGCGCTTCGGGGTTTTCGCGGATCCATTTGATGTCGAGCATGATCGAGCCTCGAAGAGAGAGCGGCCGTCATCCCGGCCGCAAAGGAGCGAAGATATCGCCGCATGACCGATAGTGTGAGTGGGCCGGCGGATCAACCCGGGAGCGACCCCGCGGAACGCAAAAGCCCCGCCGTCTCGGCCGAGACGGCGGGGCTTTTGATGAAATCCGGAGGATCGCTTCCGCCTTAAGCGGCTTCGCCCTCTTCGTCGGGCGTCTCCGCCTCGGTACGCTTCCGCTCGACCATCCGGACGGAATAGATCGAGATTTCGTAGAGAAGCATGGCGGGGATCGCGAGCGAGATCTGGCTGACGACATCGGGCGGCGTCAGCACGGCCGCGATGACGAAGGCGAGGACGATCGCATAGCGCCGCTTGGCCTTGAGCATCTGGCTCGTCACCACGCCGGCGCGGCCGAGCAGCGTCAGCACCACCGGCAGCTGGAACACGATGCCGAAGGCCAGCGTCAGCGTCATGATCAGGCCGAGATACTCGTTGACCTTGAACAGCGCCTCGATCTGCGCCTTGTGCTCGCCGCCGGTCTGCTGGAACGACAGGAAGAAGTGCAGCGCCATCGGCAGGACGAGGAAATAGACAAGCGCCGCGCCGAGCACGAACAGAACCGGCGTCGCGATCAGGTAGGGCACGAAGGCCTGCCGCTCGTGCTTGTAGAGGCCCGGCGCCGCGAACTTGTAGATCTGCATCGCGATGACCGGGAAGGCGATGAACACCGCGCCATAGAGCGCGAGCTTCATCTGCGTCAGGAAATATTCCTGCGGCGCGGTATAGATCAGCTTCACATCCTTCGCCGGCCCCACCGCCCATTCGTAGGGGAGGACGAGGATGTTGTAGATCGTGCCGGCGAAATAGAAGCAGACCAGGAAGGCGACGAGCACCGCCACGAGCGTCTTGATCAGCCGCGAGCGCAGCTCGATCAGATGCTCCATCAGCGGCATGCGGCTCGCTTCGATCTCGTCTTCGTCGACCGTCGGTTTGTCGCTCATGTCTTGGGTTCTTCCGTCACGCTGGCGACGACCGGTTCACTGGCGACGGAGGGAGGCGCGGTCACGACCTCTACCGGAGCCGGGGCCTCGACCGGAGCCGGCTTCGGCTTGCGAACCCGCTTCACCGGCGCGGCTTCCGGATCCGTGCCGTTGGCAGCAGGCTTGGCCTTGGCCCGCGACGCGCGCGGCTTCGCCGGCGCGACCTCGCCGTTCTCCACGGCAGCCGTCTTCCTCGGCCGCTTCGGCTTCGGCTTCTCGGCCGCGGGCTCCGCCAGGACGGGCGCGGGAGCGGCCGGCTCGATGTCGCTGGCGGTGGCAGGCTGCAGCGGCTGGTCCGCAGGCGGCGGCACAGGCGCCGGAGCCGGCTTGGCGATCGGCCCGGAAAGCGGGTTCAAGCTATTCTTGATGTCGTTCATCGGGTTCAGGCCGCGCAACTCGTCGAACGACTTCTTGACGTCGTCGAGCTCCGCTTCCTTGAGCGCCTCGTTGAACTGACCCTGGAACTCGCCCGCCATCTTCCGCATCTTGGAGACGGTTCGTCCCAGCGCACGCAACATCGGTGGCAGATCCTTGGGACCAACCACGACAATCGCCACCACTGCGATGACGAGCAACTCGCTCCAGCCGATATCCAGCATTCTCTCACACCGATCTGCCTAACCTGTGATCCGCGCCTTCGCGCGGATCCGAGGCAGCTTCGCGGCCCTTTTCTAGGCCTTAGCTGGCGCGGGTCTTCTCGTCGGTGCTCGACGAAACGACGTCGGACGGCTTGTGGTCGATCGTCGGCTTGGCGGCGGGCTCATCGTCGTCGGCGAGGCCCTTCTTGAAGCTCTTCACGCCCTTCGCCATGTCGCCCATCACATCCGAAATCTTCCCCTTGCCGAAGAGCAGGAGGACGATCACCAGCACGATCAGCCAGTGCCAGATGCTGAAAGAACCCATCAACTCATCTCCACAAAATTCACGCGCACCGCGTTTGGTGCGAGACTATCGCAGACGCACCCTGCTGCCGCAACGGACTTGTAAAACGCATGTAGGGTTATTCTGCCTGTTTGGCAAACACCAAGACCTCGCGCGGATCGACCTTCAGCCACACCGTGCTGCCGACGACGAAGGGCTCGGCGTTGTCGCGCGTGCGGACCCGAACCGGCCGATCGGCGCCGTCGATGGCCACGCTGAGCAGGTCGACCTCGCCCAGGAACTGATGGCCGACGATGCGCCCGGGCACGCCGTCCCCCGCGATCGCGAAGCCGACGCCCTGCGGCCGCACGCCGACCGAGAGTTCCGTGCCGTCGGCATGGCTGTGCGCCGCGAATGTGCCGATCGGCGTCTCGGCGCGGCCGTTCTTGGCGACGGCCTCGAACTCGTTCAGCTCGGAGAAGAAGCGCGCCGCATAGAGATCGACGGGCTTCTCGTAGAGTTGCCGCGCAGTGCCGACCTGGAGCAGTTTGCCGTTTCGCATCAGGGCGATACGGTCGCCCATGCGCATCGCCTCCTCGGGATCGTGGGTGACGATGATGCAGGTCGCCCGTGTCTCGCGGATGATCGCCATCGTCTCCTCGCGGACGTGATCGCGCAGGCGCTTGTCGAGGCCAGAGAACGGCTCGTCCATCAGCAGCATGGAGGGTCGGGGCGCGATGGCGCGGGCGAGCGCCACGCGCTGCTGCTCGCCGCCGGAAAGCGCATGCGGATGGGACGCGGCGTAGCCGTCGAGGCCGACACGGGCGAGCGCCAGCCGCCCCTGCCGCTCCGCCTCGGCGCGCGGCAGGTCATCGAGGCCGTAGATGACGTTCTTCAGGATCGTCATGTGCGGAAACAGCGCATAGTCCTGGAACATCAGGCCGACGCCGCGCTTCTCCGGCGGTACGAAGACGGACGGGCCGGCGATCTCGCGGCCGTTGACCGTGATGCGCCCCGACGAAGGTCGTTCGAGGCCCGCCGTGACGCGCAGCAGCGTCGTCTTGCCACAGCCGGAGCGGCCGAGCAGACAGACCACCTCCCCCGGTTCGACATCGAGCTTGATGCCGCGCAGCGACGGCGCGTCGCCATAGTGGTGGGTGACGCCGTCAAAGCCGAGGCGGGCGGCGATGGTGACACCGGCGGTGCCGCGACGGCCCCAGGCGGTGCGTTCAATCCATTGGGTGCTTGCGCTCATGCAAGCGGTTTAACGGCTGACGCGGCCGGCGTCGAGTTGGTGTCGGGGCGCAGTGCTACTTCAGGGCGCCCTTCTCCGCGTAGAAAGCCTCCGCGGCCGGATGGAACGGCACCGCCGTTCGCAAGCCCGCGGTTTCGAGCGAGAGCTTCTTCGCCTCCGGGTGCGAGCTCCGGATCAGCTCGACATTCGCGAAGATGCCCTCCAGCACCGTGGTGACGAAGCGCGGCTCCGCCTTGCTCGAGACGATAAGCACATTCGCGACCTCGAGGCTCGGAACGTCCTCGGTCATGCCGGCATAGGTGGTCTTCGGCAGGGAGGCCGGGCGATAGAGCCCGGGATAGGCCTTGTCGATCGCCTCAAGGTTCTCGGTCGGCAGGAAGACGAGCTTGGGCGTTCCGGAAGCGGCGAGGTTCGACACCGCCGCCGTCGGGAGGCCGCCGATCCAGAAGAACGCGTCGATCCGGCCGGACTTCAGCGCGTCGGCCGATTCCGCGACGCCGAAATTAAACCGCTCGATCTCCGCGTGCGGATGGAGACCGGCCGCCTCCATGACGCGGTCGGCGATCGTCTCGGTCGAGGATCCCGTAGATCCGACCGAGACCCGCCTGCCCTTGAGATCGCTGATCCGGGAGATGCCCTTGTCGCCCGCCGCGACGATGTGCAGGTAGGAATCGTAGAGCACCGCGAGGACGCAGAGGTCCAGCTTGCCATCCGCGGCGAAGGCGCCGGTCCCGTGTATCGCGTCATAGGCGGAGTCGAGCGTCGAGAAGCCGATATCCGCCTCGCGACGGTGGATGAAGCGCGCATTGTCGACCGAACCGCGCGTCATCTGGCCCGACGCCGCGAGCGCCGGCACCGAGGCGGAGAGCAGGCTCGCGAGGATCTGCCCGTAGGGATAGAACACGCCGCCGACGCCACCGGAGACGATCACCGCGCGCATCGGCTCCTCGGCGAGCGGCCGGCGCGGCGACGCCGCCAAAGCGGCGGCACCGAGCCCCGCAGCCAGAAGATGACGACGGTTCAGGACAAATTCGACCACGACGCTTCCCCCTCCCCCAGAGGCCTGCGCGGCACGCTTCACCGCGCCGGGCGCTCCAGATCATAGAAGGCGCCGGATGCGACGCAAGGGAAGGCAGATAAACAGGGTCAACGAATTCTGTTCGATCGCGCCGCTCTACTTTTGGCACAGCATCGAGACCGGCTGGCCATTAACGCGACATTCCAACCAGGGCCTGCGAGAGACGCGAAACGACTAGTCGTGCTCGCGAAGTCCGGCGGCCAGCAGATCGCCGGGATCGAGCGGATCCTCGTCGTCGGTCAAGGCGTCGCCATCGCGCGGCTCCGGCACCGAGAAGCCCGGCGGAATGCGGCCATCGAGCAGGCCCGCGCCCTTGAGCTCGTCGAGGCCCGGCAGGTCGCCGATCGCCTCGAGCCCGAAATGCACCAGGAAGGCCTCCGTGGTGCCATAGGTCACGGGGCGACCGGGCGTGCGCCGGCGGCCGCGCATGCGGATCCAGCCCGCCTCCATCAGCACGTCGATCGTCCCCTTGGAGATCGATACGCCGCGGATCTCCTCGATCTCGGCCCGCGTCACCGGCTGGTGGTAGGCAATGATCGCAAGCGTCTCGAGGGCGGCGCGCGAGAGCTTCTTCTGGTCGTGCGCGTCGCGCTGCAGCAGGAAGGCGAGATCGCTCGCCGTACGGAACATGTACTTGCCGGCGACTTTCACCAGGTTCACACCGCGCCCCGAATAGGCGTGCTCGATCTCGCGGATGAGGGCGTCGATATCGCTGCCTTCGGGCAGGCGGGCGGCGAGCTCCGCCTTGCCGAGCGGCGCGTCGCTGGCGAACAGCATGGCTTCCAGCATGCGCAGCGCCATCCGGTGTTCCTCGGGCGCCAGCAGGGTGAGATTTCCGCGATCAACCATTCTCAGCCACTCTCAGCACTCTTGGTCTCCGCGCCATCGCGGTCGCGATCGCGCATGTAGAGCGAGGCGAAAGGCGCGGTCTGGCGCAGCTCCACCCTGCCCTCGCGCACCAGCTCCAGGCTGGCGCTGAACGAACTCGCCAGCACCGTGGCGCGCATCTCCGGCGTCTGGATCCAGGGCGACAGGAAGACGTCGACCGGCGTCCAGTCGGCGATGCTGCCGATCATCCGGGTCAGAACCTCGCGCGCCTCGGCGAGCGACCAGACCTGCCGCCGGCGCACATGAACCACCGACACCATCTGGCGCTGGCGCTGCGACGCATAGGCGGTCAGGAGATCGTAGAGCGTGGCGCTATAGACGCTATGGTCGACGACCTCGATCGGCTCGGGCATGCCGCGCGCGAAGACTTCCCGGCCGAGCCGGTCGCGATTGACCAGCTTCGCCGCCGCGTCGCGCATCGCTTCGAGACGGCGCAGCCGGAAGGCAAGCGACGCCGCCATCTCCTCGCCGCTCGGCTCCTCGTCCGGCGCGGGCGCCGGCAGCAGCAGGCGGGATTTCAGATAGGCCAGCCAGGCCGCCATGACGAGGTAGTCGGCCGCGAGTTCGAGCCGCAGCTGGCGCAGTTCCTCGATATAGGCGAGGTACTGCTCGGCCAGCGCCAGGATCGAGACCTTGGCGAGATCGACCTTCTGGGTCCTGGCGAGGGCCAGCAACAAGTCGAGCGGGCCTTCGAAGCCATTGACGTCGACGACAAGCGCCGCGTCGCCGACCTTGCGCTCCGCCCGCCCTTCCATCTCCCAGAGGTCGCTCTGGCCGTGTTGGTCGCTGGTCCCGGCCATCCCGTCGATCTCCGCTCAGGCCTGCGCCGGCGGCCAGCCGGCGCGTTCGGCGAGCGTCGCATACTCGGCCTCGGCCGCCTCGCGGTCGAGCGGATGCGGCGGCTTGCGGGCGGCGCGGGCGGCAGCGGCGCGCTCGGCGGCGCGGCCCGACAATTCGGGAACGACGCGGGCGACTTCCCGCATCTCCTCCATCAGCCCGTTGCAATGCAGGACCATGTCGCAGCCGGCGCCAAGCACCGCCGCGGCGCGGCTGGCGTAATCGCCGCCGAGCGCCTGCATCGACAGGTCGTCGCTCATCAGGAGGCCGTCGAAGCCGATCGCGCCGCGAATGACTTCCTCGACCACCACCGGCGAGGTCGTCGCCGGCCGGTCCTTGTCGATCGCCGTGAAGACAATATGCGCCGTCATCGCCATGGGAAGGTCGTTCAATGCCTTGAACGGCGCGAAATCCGAGGCCTTCAGCGTCGCGAGGCTGGCGTCGACGACCGGCAGGCTCAAATGGCTGTCGACGGTGGCGCGGCCATGGCCGGGCATGTGCTTCATGACCGGCAGCACGCCGCCAGCGGCGAGGCCCTCGGTCGTGGCGCGGCCAAGCGCCGAGACGGTCGCGGCTTCCTCGGCATAGGCGCGGTTGCCGATCGCCGCATGCGTCTGCGGCGTACCGACATCGAGGACCGGCAGGCAGTCGACGGTGATGCCGAGGTCGATCAGGTCGGAGGCGATCAGGCGGCCGTGCAGCCAGGCCATGCGCCGTCCGGCGGCCTGGTCCTCGGCATAGAGATCCCCGGCGAAGCGGGCGGCGGGGCGATTGCGCCAATGCGGCGGGGCAATGCGCTGGACGCGGCCGCCCTCCTGGTCGATCAGGACGGGACGATCGGGATCGCCGAGGACATCGCGGAAGGTCGCGACCAGGTCGCAGACCTCTTCCGGCGTGCCGATGTTGCGCTTGAAAAGGATCAGTGCCCAAGGCCGCTCGTCGCGAAAGAACGCGAATTCATCGGCCGTGAGGCTGCGGCCCGCGCAGCCCGAAATGAATGCTTTGGCGGTCATTCTTCGGCCTTAGCCGCTTGCCGCGCAGACCGCAAGCGGCGGAGTGACTCCGCCGCCCGGTCTGTCGCGATCAGTTCTTCTGGACGATGCAGTCGCCGCCGGCCGCCCGCAGGCTTTCGCAGAACGAAACGGCCTGGTCGCGGGTCGCCATCGGGCCGACGCGGGCGCGATAGTAGATGCCCTTGGCGCCGAGATCGGCGCGCACGACGTTGGGCTCCTGCGACCCGAACACGCTCGGGAACTTGCGCTGCATCGCCTTGTAGGAGGCGATCGCCGCCTCTTCGGTGCGCTGCGAAGCGACCTGGACGACGAAGCCGCCCGAGGCCGGGGCCGCCGCGCGCGGCGCCGCCGGAGCGGGTTCGGGAGCCGTTGCCGTCTGCTGGGCGCGCGGCCTGGCCGGCGCGGGCGCCGGGGCGGCCGGAGCCGCCAGCTGCGAGGCGTCCTTCTCCGGCGCACCGAGATCGACCGGATCGGCTTCCGCCGTATTCACGGGAGCGGCGGGAGCCGACGCGGCGGGAGCCGACGCAGCGGGCGCATTGGCGGCAGCGGCGGCGCCGTTGCGCGGCTGCGCCTCGCTCGAGATGATCGTGCCGTCCGGCTTCACGACGACGGTCCGGACCTTGCGCGGACCGGCATCGGCATCCGTTGCCGGAGCCGCCGAAGCGGGACCGGCCAGATCGTCGATCGACTGCGGATTGGCATTGTCGCCGGGCGCTCCCGGCAGGATGATCCGCGAAATGCCACGGCTCGCTTCGGATTCGTTGGAAGCGGGCCGCTCGTCGATCGGGCCGTCATCCGGCAGGACGAGCTGCTCGTCGCCGGCGAGTTCGGGGCTGGCGCGATCGTAGATCAGCTTGTTCTGGGCGACTTCCGTATCGGTCGGCTGGACCGTCGGCTGCACCTTGGTCGGGCCTTCGTCGGCGGCGATCACACGCGGCGCGCCGGTGTTCGCGCTGCCGCCGCCACCCTTGAGCGCCAGCGCGCCGAGGCCACCGGCCAGCACCACGGCGAGCCCGGCGGCGGCAAGGATCAGGCCCTTGCGCGAGCGGCGCGGCTCCTCATAGTCCCGGTCGCGGCCATAGGGCTGCGCGTCGTCATAGCCGTCGTCGTAGCCGGCATTGGGATCGTCGGCATAATCGGTGTCGTAGCCGGTCGAATGATCGTCGGCGCCGTTTTCCTGGCCCGGATGATATCCGGCATAGGCGGGCTGTCCCCGCTCGCGGCCATAGTCGGCGGCGGAATAGGCCGTGCCGGCATAGGGATCTTCCTCGACCGGCGGCTGGGCGTAGGTCTCCTGCTGGTAGCGCGGCTCAGCCTGATAACGCGGCTCGGGCTGGCGCGGCGGCTGAACGGCCTGCCACTGCGGCGGCGCAGCCGGAGCACCCGGCCGCAGCGCCAGATGATCAAAGCCCGGATCGCGCGGGGGCACCGCGCGGGGCGGCTGCGGCTCGACCTGGGCCGGCCGACCGGAGGCGGAACGAACCGAAGGATCGAACGAGGACTGAAGATCGTTCATCAGCTCGGATTCGAGGTCGAACGACGTATCGCGCACATTCGCCGACTGCGCCGGCCGCACCGTGGGCGCGGCGGCGGGGGAACGGCTGCCGACGATGTCGTCGAAGCTTGATTTTCCGGAAACGATCCGCGCCAGTTCGACCAGCGGATCGTCTTCCACCGGAGACGGCTCATTGCGCCGCCCCGTGTTCCCGTCGCCCGGCTGAGGCCGCCGCGAGAACGAATTATCGTAGCGATCTGCCATCGCGCTCCACTTTCCGTCTTAGCCGGTGTCGTTCGTCTGCCGGACGCAAAGCTCCGACAGAGACATCACCGCATCTCTTCGGGCGCGTTAACCCCTAGCACCAGCAAACCGGATGACAGCACCAGCTTTGTGGCATGAACAAGGGCAAGTCGGGCCGCGGTCAACTGTGGTTGTTCAAGGTTAATAAAACGTAATTGCGGCAGGTCCTTGCCCCGGTTCCACTGTTGATGGAACTCTGCTGCGAGATCGTAGAGGTAGAAGGCGATCCGGTGCGGCTCGTGCGCTTCGGCGGCCGATTCGATGATTCGCGGGAACTCGGCGAGGCGGCGCTGCAGGCCGATTTCGCCCGCATCGTCCAGAAGCGACAGGTCGGCGCCTGCCAGAGCCGACGCGGAAAGGTCGAGCGCCGGCAGCTCTTGCGCCGCGTTGCGCAGGATCGATGCGGCGCGGGCATGGCCGTACTGGACGTAGAAGACGGGATTGTCCTTGGACTGCTCCGTCACCTTCTGGAAATCGAAATCGAGCGGCGCGTCGCTCTTGCGATAGAGCATCATGAAGCGCACGGCGTCGCGGCCGACTTCCTCGACGACGTCGCGCAGCGTGACGAAGTCGCCCGAGCGCTTCGACATGCGGACCGGCTCGCCGGCGCGGAACAGCTTCACCAGCTGGCAGAGCAGCACGTCAACCGAGGCGGTGCCGCCGGAGATGGCGCGGCCGACCGCCTGCAGGCGCTTGACGTAACCGCCATGGTCTGCGCCCAGCACATAGATCATCTGCCGGAAGCCGCGGTCGAACTTGTCCTTGAAGTAGGCCACGTCGCCGGCGAAGTAGGTGTAGCTGCCGTCCGACTTCATCAGCGGACGGTCGATGTCGTCGCCGACATCGGTGGCGCGGAACAGGAGCTGCTCGCGATCCTCCCAGTCCTCGGGCAACTGGCCCTTCGGCGGCGGCAGCGTGCCGCGATAGACGAAGCCCTTCGTCTCCATGTCGGCGATCGTCTCGGCGATCTTGCCGCCGTTTGAGCCGCTCAGCGTGCGCTCGGAGAAGAAAACGTCATGATGGACGTTCAGAAGCGCGAGATCGTCGCGGATCATGATCATCATGGCGCTGATCGCCGCGTCGCGGACGATCGGCAGCCATTCCGCGTCGGCCATGTCCAGCAGCTTGCGGCCGTGGACGTCCGCCAGCGCCGCGCCGACCGGCTTCAGGTAGTCGCCGGGATAGAGCCCGTCGGGGATCGAGCCGATATCCTCGCCGAGCGCCTCGCGATAACGCAGGAACGCCGAGCGGGCGAGCACGTCGACCTGGCCGCCGGCGTCGTTGATGTAATATTCCTTGGTGACGTCGAAGCCGCCCCAATCGAGCAGGTTGGCCAGCGCGTCGCCCACCACGGCGCCACGGCAATGGCCGACATGCATCGGGCCGGTCGGGTTGGCGGAAACGTATTCGACATTCACCTTGAGATCGGCGCCGATCCGGCTGCGGCCATAGTCCGGACCGGCCTGGATCAGGCTCTTCAGCGCATGGGCGCGATAGGGTGCGGCCAGCGTCAAATTGATGAAGCCGGGTCCCGCGACCTCGACGGAAGCGACGTCCTCGTCGTCGCGCAGACGGCCGGCGATCGCCTCGGCGAGATCACGCGGCTTCAGGCCGAGCGGCTTCGCCAGCACCATGGCGGCGTTGGTCGCGAGATCGCCATGGGCTGCGTCGCGCGGCGGCTCCACGACGATACGGGAGAGATCGACGGGCGCGCTGTCGCGCGCCGCCAGGATGATCTCGACGGCCGAGGTGACGCGTGCGGTGAAGTCGCGGAAAATGTTCATAGCGGGATCGAGCCCTTCGGGCGGATAGGAAATTGTGCTGCGCGCCTAACCCAAATCGGGCGAAGCGTCAAACAGGCGCTGATGCTCGCGCAGTGCATAGCGGTCCGTCATGCCGGCCAGGAAATCGGCGATCCGGCGGGCGCGGCGGTTGGAATCGGTCAAGTCGAGGTCCCGGCGCCATTCGTCCGGCAACGCGGCCGGATCGCTCCAGTAGCGCTCGAAGAGGCGCTCGACCACGCCCTCCGCCGCCGTCATGACCTGCATGACGCGCGGATGGCGATAGACGTTGTGCCAGAGATGCGTCTTGATCGCCCGGTCGGCCTTCGACAATTCGTCGGAGAAGGCAAGCATCGGCCGCCCGGCATGACGGAGCGCGTCGGCCGAGGAAGGCTTCGCCTCGCCAAGGCGCTTGAGAGCCTCGGCGATCACGTCCTCGATCATCCGGGTGATGACGCGCCGAACCACCTCGTTGACGAGGCGCGGCTTCTCCAGTCCCGGATGACGGGCGTCGATCTCGCCGATGATGTCGCGCAGGAACTCGACCTCGCGCAGGCCGTCCACCTTGAGGAGACCCGCCCTCAGGCCGTCATCGATGTCGTGCGCGTCATAGGCGATGTCGTCGGCGATCGCGGCCGCCTGCGCCTCGGCCGAGGCGTAGGTCGCGAGCTGCAGGTCTTGCTCCTCCGCATAGGCGAGGATGGCAGCCGGGAGCGTCTTGCCGGCATAGGATCCGACGCCCCTACCCGCCGCGTCGACCAGCGGCCCATTATGCTTGACCAACCCCTCCAGCGCTTCCCAGGAGAGATTGAGCCCGTCGAATTGCGGATAGCGCCGCTCGAGCTTGGTGACGACCCGAAGGCTCTGCGCGTTGTGATCGAAGCCGCCATGGCCCTGCATCAGCCGGTCGAGCGCCCGCTCGCCGGCATGGCCGAACGGCGTGTGGCCGAGGTCATGCGACAGCGCGATCGCCTCGGCGAGATCCTCGTCGAGGCGGAGCGCGCGGGCCAGCGCCCGGGCGATCTGCGCCACCTCGATCGTGTGGGTCAGGCGGGTCCGATAATGATCGCCCTCGTCGAACAGGAAGACCTGCGTCTTGTCCTTCAGGCGGCGGAAGGCGGTCGAATGGATGATGCGGTCGCGATCACGCTGATATGGCGTGCGAGTCGGGCTCTCGGGCTCGGGATAGAGCCGCCCGCGACTCGCCGCCGGATCGACGGCGAAGGCGGCGTGAGGACCAATGCCGAAGCCGATCTGGCCTTCCATCTGTGCTACTCTCTTCCCGTCCGCTGCATCGCAGCGATTGACACCGCCAAACGCATTCCTAACTATCGGGTGCGGGCACCGGCAAGGTAGCCCTAATTTCGGAAGCTGCCATGACCACTGAAACGCTCGACGTCACCCTGTCCGACCGCGCCGTGAAGCGGATCGCCCGGATCCTATCGAAGGAACCGAGCGGCACGGCTCTGCGCGTCAGCGTCTCCGGCGGCGGCTGCTCGGGCTTCCAGTACGGCTTCGATCTCGACACCAACCGCTCCGACGACGACCTCGTCATCGAGCGGGGCGGCGCGCTCGTGCTGATCGACCAGATCTCCCTGCCCTATATGGACGGGTCCGAGATCGACTTCGTCGACGACCTGATTGGCCAGTCCTTCCAGATCAGGAACCCCCACGCCACCGCCTCCTGCGGCTGCGGCACTAGCTTCGCGCTCTAGGGCGCTGCGGGCCGCTCCAGCCAGGGATTGAGCAGCGGGACGCCCGTCCCCTCGAAATCGTTGGTATTGCGCGTCACCACGGTCATCCCGTGGACCAGGGCTGTTGCCGCAATGTACGCGTCGCGGTCATTCCGACGATCCGGCACATGTAGCGGGGCACATCGCAGCGCGACGCTGACGTCGATCGGCAGGATTCGACCCTCGAAGAGCGGCAAGACCTGACGTTCGATCCACGACGTCAGGATGGCGCCCTGCTTGGCGTCCCGTCGCTCGATTCGGCGCGCGCCGATCTCAAGCTCCAGAATCGTGACCGCTGAAAGAAACAGCGCCATTGGGTCCTGGCCGGCGATCCAGGCCTGCACGTTCGGATTCGATCGTTCCGGACGCCGCAAATCCGAAATGACGTTGGTATCCAGGACGAACATCATTCCAGATCGGCGGGCTTGAGCCAGCTGCCGCCCATCTTGGGCGGATCGAACTCGAAGTCGCTTTCCTCTTCCGTCTGAGCCAGCGCCTCCAGCAGGCTCCGGCCGGTGCCGGTGATCCGGCGATATTCCTCGATCGAGAGCAGCACATGCGCCGGCCGCCCGCGATCCGTGATGATCACGGGTCCCTCGTTCGCGGCCTTCTTGGCGCGACTGGTATCCTGATTGAACTCGCGACTGGTCAGGGTGGTGATGGTCATGGCGACGCCCCCTGTAGCTATGTTTATACAAGCACCAATATAGGACCCGCCGCGACCAACGCCAACCGTGCTGCCCCCTACTGGAACGCCGTCTCCGTGAAGCTCCGGAGCTTGCGGGAATGCAGGCGCTCGGGCGCCATCTCGCGCAACATCTCCATGGCGCGGATGCCGATCTCGAGGTGCTGGCCGACCTGGCGGCGGTAGAAGTCGGACGCCATGCCCGGCAGCTTCAGTTCGCCATGCAGCGGTTTGTCGGAGACGCAGAGCAGCGTCCCGTAGGGCACGCGGAAGCGGAAGCCGTTGGCGGCGATCGTCGCCGATTCCATGTCGAGCGCGATGGCGCGCGACTGCGAAAAGCGCTGCACCGGCTCGCGGTGGTCGCGCAGTTCCCAGTTGCGGTTGTCGATCGTCGCCACGGTGCCGGTCCGCATGATGCGCTTGAGGTCATAGCCCTCCAGCCCGGTGACGGCCTCGACGGCATCCTCCAGCGCCACCTGCACCTCGGCGAGCGGCGGGATCGGGATCCAGCTCGGCAGGTCGGCGTCGAGCACGTGGTCCTCGCGGACATAGCCATGCGCCAGCACGTAGTCGCCCAGCGCCTGCGTGTTGCGGAGGCCGGCGCAGTGACCGAGCATCAGCCAGGCATGCGGGCGGAGCACCGCCACATGGTCGGTGATCGTCTTGGCGTTGGACGGGCCGACGCCGATATTGACCATCGTCAGCCCGGCATTGCCGGCGAACTTCAGGTGATAGGCGGGCATCTGTGGCAGGCGCGGCGGCGCGGCGCCGGAAACGGGCTGCGTTGCCCCGGCCGGCGTGATGACGTTGCCGGGCTCGACGAAGGCCTCGTAGCCACCACCGCCTTCCGCCATCAGCTTGCGGGCGCGGACGCAGAATTCGTCGATGTAGAACTGGTAGTTCGTGAACAGCACGAAATTCTGGAAATGCTCGGCGTTCGTTGCCGTGTAGTGCGCGAGCCGGAACAGCGAATAGTCGATACGCGGCGCGGTGAACGGCGCCAGCGGCAGCGGCATGCCCGGCAGCGGCTCGAACGTGCCGTTGACGATGGCGTCGTCGGTCACGGCAAGGTCCGGCACGTCGAACATGTCGCGCAGCGGACGCTCGATCCGCTCGGCCAGCTGGCCCTCGACATGCACGCCGTTCGGGAAGGCGAAATGCAGCGGGATCGGCAGGTTCGACGGGCCGACCGTCACCGGCAGGCCGTGATTGCGGACGAGCAGCTTGATCTGTTCCTTCAGATAGTTCCGGAACAGGCTCGGCTGCGTGACGGTGGTGGCGTAGGTGCCGGGGCCCGAGACATGGCCATAAGACAGGCGCGAATCGATCTTCGCGTAGCTCGTCGTGGTGAAGCGGATCTCGGGATAGGTGGCGCGGACGCGGCCAACGGGCGGATGCCCCTTCAGGAGCGCGTCGAAGCGGTCACGGAGATGCGCGGTATGGAGATCGTAAATCTCCTCCAGGCGCGCGATCGCGCGATCCGGATCGGTGAACGCCTCGCTGGCGATGGGCTTCGGGACGTCGAATATAACTTCATCGATCGGCATGGCACCCCACTTTCGGGCGCGACTGTCGACCAGCCGGCGCATGGGGTCAAGCCATGCGCCGGCGGAACGGATGCGGCGATCCGCGCCGCGAACCGCGATCAGACGAGCTTCGCGTCGAGCTCGATCGGCACAGCCTTCAGCGCCTTCGAAACCGGGCAGCCTTCCTTGGTCGCGGCAGCGATCTTGTCGAAGGCCTCCTTGTCGATGCCGGGCACCTTGGCCTCGGTGGTGAGATCGATCTTGGTGATCTCGAAACCGCCCGTGACAGGCTCGACCTTCACTTTTGCCGAAGTCGCAATCGACTCGACCGTGAAGCCGGCGCCCGACAGGCCGGCCGACAGCGCCATCGAGAAGCAGGCGGCATGCGCGGCGGCGATCAGCTCCTCCGGGTTCGTGCCCTTGCCTTCCTCGAAGCGCGACGAAAAATTGTACTGGCCTTCCCAGGCGCCGCTGCCGAGGTGAACGGTTCCCTTGCCGCTCTTGAGATCACCCTGCCACTTCGCGTCCGATGTCCTGACCGGCATTCGAGCCTCCTTCTGCGGTTGCAATTCCGGCTCCTGCCGGCGCCCTTAGAGTTAGGCCGTCGCATCGCGGGATCCAAGGGGCCCAAAGTATAGGTGCCAGCCGTCTTGAAGGCGGTATAGGAGATGTGCAAGACGCGCCGGCGTCCCGGCTTGGAGCTGGCAACGTCACGCGGATCGGCTAGTGTGCTCGGCATGAAGATCGCGACCTGGAACATCAACGGCGTCAAAGCCCGCATCGACACCGCCCTCGCCTGGCTCAAGGAAGCCTCGCCCGATATCGCCTGCCTGCAGGAGATCAAATCGGTCGACGAAGGCTTTCCCACATCGGCCTTCGAGGACCTCGGCTACAACGTGGCGACGCATGGCCAGAAGGGCTTCAACGGCGTGGCGCTGCTGTCGAAGCTCCCCTTCGACGAAGTCAATCGCGGCCTGCCCGGCGACGACAACGACGCGCATGCGCGCTTCATCGAGGGCGTCTTCTCGGTCCCGAGCGGCGCGCTCCGGGTGGTGTCGCTCTACCTGCCGAACGGCAATCCGATCGGCACCGAGAAATTCACCTACAAGCTCGCCTGGATGGAGCGGCTGCGCGACTGGGCGACCGAGCGGCTGACCTATGAGGAGCCGCTGGTTCTCGCCGGCGACTACAACGTCATCGCCGAGCCCAAGGACGCCAAGGATCCGTCGCTCTGGGTGAACGACGCCCTGTACCAGCCGGAAACGCGCAAGGCCTTCCGGGCGATCGAGACCCTCGGCCTCACCGACGCGGTGCGGGCGACGAGCGACGAAGGCGGCCTGTACACGTTCTGGGACTATCAGGCCGGCGCCTTCCAGAAGAACAACGGCATCCGCATCGACCATCTGCTGCTGTCGCCGCAGGCGGCCGATCGGCTCGTCTCGGTCGGGATCGACAAGCATGTCCGGGCCTGGGACAAGCCGTCGGATCACGTGCCGGTTCATGTGGAGCTTTCAATTTGAGCCAGGTTATGAGCGCGGCGCCGATCACGGGCGGATGCCTGTGCGGCCGGATTCACTACACGATCGACCGGCCGCCCCGGATCGTCTGCCATTGCCATTGCCGGCTCTGCCAGCTGGCGAGCGGCGCGCTGTTCCTGACCTGGGCTACCTTCGACGCCAGCGCCTTCAGCCTGACCGCCGGCACCCCGGCGATCCACGAATCCTCGGCGACCGGCCGGCGTCATTTCTGCGCCGATTGCGGCACGCCGCTGATGATGACGACCACCGACGATCCCCTGAAGATCGACGTCACCCTCGCCTCGCTGGACGAGCCCGACCGCTTCACCGCCCAGCACAACATCTGGGTCGGCAGCCGCCGCGTCGCCAGCAAGGGCTTCGACACCACGCTGCCGTCGCATCTGGACGAGCCGACCGGCTGAAGGAACGCGATGGCGAAGCTGACGGGCGATCGGCTGCAGGCATTTGAACGTCAGGCCGCCGCATGCCGGTCGCTCGGCTCTCCGTTCACGGCGGATGTCTGCGAAATCCTCGCCGAACGTCTGGACGAGACGAGCCGCTTCGGACGGCGCATTCTCGACTGGCCGGGCAACCCGGTCGCCGATGCGTTGGCGCTGCGGGCGGCGGCGGGCTTCCATGCCCTGAAGCGAGCCGGAAGATCCGACGCGCTCCTCGCCGCCTATCCTCCCGCACCGACCGATCGCGACGCCCTGGCGGACGCCCTTGCGTCAGCCATTACCGAGAACGACGACTTCCTGCATGACTGGCTCGACAGCCCGCCGCAGACCAACGAGGTTGCCCGATCCTCGGTACTGCTCGGCGGCGCGCTGATCCTCGGCCAGGAAATCGGCCTGCCGCTCGCCTGGTACGAGATCGGCGCCAGCATGGGCCTCAATCTCGGCTTCGACCGCTATCGCTACGCGCTCGGCGCCCTCGACTGGGGCACGACCGACTCGACGGTACAGATCCGTTCGGAATGGCGCGGCGCGACACCGGACACAGGCGCGCCGCTGCGCATCGCCGATCGAGCCGGCTGCGACGTCAGCCCGCTCGATCCCGGCTCGAAAGCCGATCGCGAAAGGCTGCTGGCCTATATCTGGGCGGACCAGGCGGAGCGGCTCGCCCGCGCCGGCGCCGCGCTGGATGTCGCGGCATCCGCCCCCTGGCGGGTCGAGAAAGCGGATGCCGTCGCATGGGTCGCGCGGCGCTTCGCCCCGCCATCGCCCGCTGGCGTGGCGCGCGTCCTCGTCCACACGATCATGTGGCAGTATCTGCCCGAGGCCACGCAGAGCGCTGTTACCGCCACCCTGCAGGCCGCCGGACGGTCGGCGACAGCGGAGGCCCCGGTGGCCTGGCTGCGCATGGAGGCGGACAGCCAGCCCGGGACGGCAAGCGTGCGCCTGACCATTTGGCCGGATGGCAGCGAGCGCGAGATCGGCCGCGCCGATTTTCATGGCCGGTTCGTCGACTGGCTCGCGCGCTAGCCGGCCTTCGCCGCGCGACATACGATTCCTGTCAGGAGCACCAAGCCAACTGACATAACGCTGTCAGTTGGCTATGCTTATATTGGCAGCATCGAAGATGTCGGCGAGGATCCCGCCATGAACAGCAACGTGCTCGAAATCAGCTCCTATTCGCTCGTGCCGGGCATCGACGAGCGCCAGTTCGTGCGCGCCGCCGATGACGCCATGGGCATCCTGCGCCGCCAGCGCGGCTTTCTCGCGCGCAGCATCGCCAAGGCCGAGGATGGCAGTTGGACGGAGATCGTCCACTGGCTCGACCGCGACTCGGCCCGCGACGCCAGCGCGCGGCTCGCCGCCAATCCCGACGCCGCCGCCTTCTCGGCCCTGATCGACACGCCAACGCTGCAGCGCGGCTACTACCCCGTCGCCTATTCCGGCTGACGCGATGCGGCGCGCCGACCGCCTGTTCGACATCGTGCAGATCCTGCGCGGCGCGCGGCTCAGGACGGCGCAGGAGATTGCCGACAGCCTCGAGGTTTCGGTCCGGACGGTCTATCGCGACATCGACGCGCTGGTCGCAACCGGCGTGCCGATCGAGGGCGAACGCGGGGTGGGCTATGTCCTGCGTGGCACCCTGCTGCTGCCGCCCCTCGCCTTCTCGCAGGCGGAGCTGGAAGGGCTGGCGCTCGGCGCCCGCTTCGTCGAGGCCTGGGCGGATCCCGAACTCGCGGCCGCGGTCCGCGAGGCGCTGGTCAAGATCGACGCGGTGTTGCCGGAAGCGCGGCGCGGCGAGATCTGGCGCGACGCGGTGCAGGTCAAGTCGCCCGCCCTGATCGCCGCCGCCAACGCGCAGCTTCCCCTGTTCCGGCAGGCGATCCGGCAACGACACAAGATGCAGCTGAATTATCGCAGCGCGACCGAGGCGCTGACCGGCCGGGTCATTCGCCCGTTGGCAATCGAGGCCTGGGGCCACGCCTGGACGGCAACGGCCTGGTGCGAGCTGCGCGAGGATTTCCGCATGTTCCGACTCGATCGCATCGTCGATGCGGAGATCCTCGACGAGGTCTTCAAGCCAGAGAAGGGCCGGACGCTGGCCGACTACATGAAGCGGCTGCGGGAAGAAGGGCGCAGGCCCTAGCCGGCATCCGGCGCTACCGCCCAACAAGGCCCTCTCCCGCAAGCGGGCGAGGGTTTGGGCCGACGCGCTTCATCGGCCTCTAACGCGGCGACAAGCGCAGGCGATCTCCCTCTCCCGCTTGCGGGAGAGGGTTGGGGTGAGGGTCTGTCGACCGCTCGCTTCAGCAAATCAGCGCGGGAATTCGATTCCCATCTCGCGGTAGCGCTCGGGATCGTCGCCCCAGTTCTCGCGAACCTTGACGAACAGGAACAGGTGCACCGGCCGCTCGGCCATCTCCTGGATCTCGGTGCGCGCCGCCATCGAGATCGCCTTGATCGTCTCGCCGCGATGGCCGATCACGATCTTCTTCTGCCCGTCGCGCTCGACATAGATCGTCTGCTCGATCCGGGTCGAACCGTCCGGCAGATCCTTCCAGAGCTCGGTCTCGACCGTCGACTGGTAGGGCAGCTCGTCATGCAGGCGCAGGAACATCTTCTCGCGCGTGATCTCGGCGGCGAGCTGCCGGATCGGCAGGTCCGAGATCTGGTCTTCCGGATAGAGCCACGGCCCTTCCGGCACGCGCTGCGCCAGATAGGCCATCAGATCCTTGCAGCCGTGGCCCTTGAGGGCCGAGATCATGAAGGTCTGCTCGAACTTCACGGTCTGGTTGGCCTTCGCCGCCATCTCCAGCAGCGCGGTGTGCGGCACGGTGTCGATCTTGTTGATGACGAGGATCTTCGGCTGTCCGACCGCCGCCACCTTGTCGAGGATCTGCGCCGTCTCGCTCTTCTGGTAGCGCTCGGCGTCGATCAGCACGCAGACGAGGTCCGCGTCCTTGGCGCCGCCCCAGGCGGTGTCCACCATGGCGCGGTCGAGGCGACGCTTCGGCTGGAAGATGCCGGGCGTATCGACGAAGATGATCTGCGACGCGCCTTCGAGCGCGATGCCGCGCATGATGGCGCGCGTCGTCTGCACCTTGTGGGTGACGATCGAGATCTTCGTGCCCACCAGCTGGTTGAGGAGCGTCGACTTGCCGGCGTTCGGCGCGCCGATCAGCGCGACGAAGCCGCAGCGCGTCGGGGTCTCCGCGGGATTCACCAGATCAGACGACATTGGCTTCTTCTCTCCATACGCCCTGGGCGCGCAGCACGGCAGTCGCCGCCTTCTGCTCCGCCTCGCGCCGCGAACGGCCCGAACCGAGGACGACAGGCATGCCCTCGATCTTTACTTCCACTTTGAAATGCGGCGCGTGGTCAGGCCCGCTCCGCTCGGCGATTTCATATTTTGGGGCCGGCAGACCGCGCCCCTGGACCCATTCCTGCAGCGTCGTCTTCGCGTCGCGCAGCGGGCCCGTCCAGTTCAGCATTCGCTTGCGCCAATGCCGGTCAATGAAGGCGCGCGCCGCCGGAAAGCCGCCATCGACGAAGATGGCGCCAATGACGGCCTCGCAGACGTCACCCAGGATGGCGGCCTTGCGCCGGCCGCCGGACTGCACTTCGCCGCCGCCGAGCCGGATCCAGCTGCCGAGGTCGATGTCGAGCGCCACTTCGGCGCAGCTCTCGTTGCGTACCAAGCCGGTCAGCCGGCGGGCGAGCTCGCCCTCGTCGGCGGCCGGAAATGCCTCGAGCAGCATATCCGCGATGACGAGCGCAAGCACGCGGTCGCCCAGGAACTCCAGCCGCTGATAGCTCTCGCCCGGCGTCAGGTGGCTCTCCGCCACGGCGCTCGCATGTGTCAGAGCCCGAACCAGATGACCGCGGCTCGAAAACCGATGACCAATCCTTTCCTCGAGACGCTGCAGCGGTTCTTCGGATGCCAAGCTCAGATCACCTTGAAAAGTCGGTCAAAACGAACGGTCCACGGCCACTTCCAGAACTGCCAGGCCTGGGCGCCCTCCTCGACGGAGAAGAAGACCATGCCGGCGCGGCCGACGAAATTCTCGAAAGGAACGTAGCCCACAGCCCCCAGAACGCGGCTGTCGGTGGAATTGTCGCGATTGTCGCCCATCATAAAATAGTGATCGGGCGGGACTTCATAGACGGGGGTGTCGTCGGAAAAGCTGCGCGGATCGAGGTCGAGCACCGTATAGCTGACGCCGTTCGGCAGCGTTTCCTTGTAGCGCGGGACGTGGGTCTGGGTGCCGAACTCGTCGGTGGTGACGTAGTCGTCGATCTTTTCCTTCGGCACCGCCGTGCCGTTCAGATACAGCACGCCGCCGATCATCTGCACCTTGTCGCCCGGCAGGCCGATCACGCGCTTGATGTAATCGACCGAGGGGTCGCGCGGCAGCTTGAAGACGGCGACGTCGCCGCGCTCCGGCGGCGTGGCCCAGATCCGGCCCGAGAACAGGTCCGGCGCGAAGGGGATCGAATATTTGCTATAGCCGTAAGCGTATTTCGAAACGAACAGATAGTCGCCGACAAGCAATGTCGACTTCATCGATCCCGACGGAATATTGAACGGCTGGAACAGGAAGGTCCGGACGATCAGCGCCAGGATGAGCGCATTGACGACGATCTTGACGGTCTCGCCCATGCCCCCGCGCTCGGCCTTGTATTTGTCGCCCGCCACGCTCATGCGTCCTTCCGATCCGTCTTTCGTGCAGCCCACCGTATGGCAGAAGCAGGTTCATACCGAGTCGCCGACGCCGGCGCAACGCATGGCCCGACATCGCCCAGAAATAGCGTTCGCGGCGGGAAAAACGCCCGCCGGCCGAGTGGAGGAGCCGATGCCCGAACCGCCTGTCAGGCCGGGTCCGGCAGCGCCTCGATGATCACGAAGGCCTGCGCCAGCGGATAGTCGTCGGTGATGGTCAGATGGATCGCGGCATGATGGTTGGGCGGCATCATCCGGGCCAGTTGCGCCGCCGCGCCGCCCGTCAGCGCCATGGTCGGCTTGCCGCTCGGCAGGTTGACGACGCCCATGTCGCGCCAGAAGACGCCATGATTGAGGCCGGTGCCGAGCGCCTTCGAGCAGGCTTCCTTGGCCGCGAAGCGCTTGGCGTAGGACGCCGCCCGCTCGGCGCGTTTGTCCGACTTCTTCTGCTCAATCTCGGTGAAGACGCGCTCGGTGAAACGCGTGCCGAAACGTTCGAGCGTCTTCTCGACGCGACGGATGTCGATCAAATCGCTGCCGAGCCCGATGATCATGACAGCGCATCGGCCTGGGCGCGGGCCTCGTCCATGAGACGGCGCATTGTGCGGATTGACTGTTCGAGACCGACGAAGATCGCCTCGCCGATGAGGAAATGGCCGATATTGAGTTCGCGAATGACCGGAATGGCGGCAATCGGCTGCACCGTATCGAAGGCGAGGCCATGGCCGGCATGGATCTCGAGCCCGAGGCTGGCGCCATAGCGGGCGGCGTCCTCGATGCGGGCCCGCTCGCGCTCGAAAGCCTCCGGCCCGTCCTCGATCGCCTCGCAATAGGTTCCCGTATGCAGCTCGACCACCGGCGCGCCAAGCGCCACGGCGGCGTCAATCTGCCGGCGATCGGCGGCGATGAACAGCGAGACGCGAATGTCAGCGCTTCCGAGTTCGCGCACGAGGGGCAGCAGATGGGCGAGCTGGCCGGCGGCGTCCAGGCCACCTTCCGTCGTCCGCTCCTCGCGCCGTTCCGGCACGATGCAGGCGGCGTGCGGCCGGTGCCGGAGCGCGATGTCCACCATCTCGCGCGTTGCCGCCATCTCGAAATTGAGCGGCAGGGCGATCTCGGCGCGCAGGCGCTCGATATCGCTGTCGATGATGTGGCGCCGGTCCTCGCGGAGATGCGCCGTGATGCCGTCGGCGCCGGCGGCTGCCGCCAGCTGCGCCGCCCGGACCGGGTCCGGATGCACGCCGCCGCGCGCGTTGCGGACCGTCGCGACGTGATCGACGTTGACGCCGAGGCGGAGTTCGTTGCGGACAGTCACGACGCGATCCCTTTCAATCAATGCCGGCGATGGCCGTGCAAGGCGCTCCGCCGCACGGCGAATCTCTGCCGACGCGACGACTGGAAACTCTTCGCCGCCATATAGACGAGAACATAGGAGATCGCACCCAGAACGAGTGCGATCGGGATGGCGCCAATCAGCATTGGCTCGATGATCGGCCAAATCTCGCGCCAGGAATCGGTCAGCAGCTTGTGCGCCAGATGGTCGAAGTCGATCGGGTCCGGACGCTGGCCGAACCAGCCGAGGATCAGGCTGCCGGTCTCGAAGGTGCCGAGCCAGATGAACGGGAAGGTCAGCGGGTTGCCGAGCGAGGTGCCGAGCACGGCCGCGAGAACGTTCCCCCGGACGAGGAAGGCGACGGCGAGACAGAGCAGGTAGTGAAAGCCGAGGAACGGCGTGATCGCCAGCGCGACGCCGACCGCGAAACCCGCCGCGATCGAATGCGGCGTGTCTGACAGCCGCATCAGCCGCTTGCGGTAGTAGAGCGACGTTCGCGCCCACCCTCCCCTCGGCCACACAAACTGGGCCAGCTTCTGGTGTGGCTTCAGGGGACGGCGACGACGAAACAGCATGGAATGCAGCGATCGTGCTCTGCGCGACGGCCTCAGGCGAGGCTGCGGCTTCCCGGCTTTACCGGCGGGATGGCGGCGAGTTCCGGCGGCAACTGGTCCACCGGGTAGGCAGGCACCTTGTAGCGGGTCAGCGCTACCAAGGGAACACCGACTTCCGCCTCGCCGTCGGAGCGATCGATGAGGCAGGCGGCGGCGACGACATTGCCGCCGATGGCCCGGATCGCGCTGATGGTTTCGCGGATCGAGAGGCCGGTGCTGACGATGTCCTCGACGACGATGATGCGGGCATTCTCCGGCAGCTCGAAGCGGCGCAGGCGGAATTCGCCCTGCTCGCGCTCGACCCACATCGCCGGGACGCCGAGATGGCGGGCCGTCTCGTAACCCGGGATCAGGCCGCCGAGCGCCGGCGACACGATGAGGTCAAACTCGACGCCGGATTCGCGGATCTTCTCGGCAAGCGCCTTGCACAGCCGCTCCGTCCGGTCCGGATACATGAAGACGCGGGCCTTTTGCAGGAAGATCGGGCTGCGCAACCCAGAGCTCAGGATGAAATGGCCCTCGAGCAGAGCGCCGGACGCGCGGAACACATCGAGGATTTCAGCTTGATTCATTCGGTATCCAGTCCAGATCTTGCCGTCGCGGCCGTCAGGCGTTGACGCGGTTGGCGGCGCTCACGACGTGACGTTCGCGGAGATCGCTCAAAAGGCGGTTGAGATGCTTCAGGTCCCAGACTTCCAGATCGATTGCCAGCTCCGAGAAATCGGGGGCGCTCTTGACGATCCGAAGGTTGGAGATGTTGCCGTCATTGTCGGCGATGATCTGGGCGATCTGCGCCAGCGTGCCGGGCTCGTTGATCGCCGTCACCTCGATGCGGGCGGGGAAACGCTCGCGGTTGGCGGCGTCGATGTCCCAGCGGACATCCAGCCAGCGATCAGGCTCGTCATCAAAATCCTTCAGCGCGGGCGACTGGATCGGATAGATCGTGATCCCCTCGCCCGGCGTCATGATACCGACGATGCGGTCGCCAGGCACGGCGCCGGCTTCCGGCGCGAAGCGGACCGGCATGTCGCCATGCAGGCCGCGGATCGGGATCGCCGGCAGCTCCGACGGCGTCTCGCCATTGGGCACGCGGAACATCATGCCCGAGCCCTTCTTCAGCCCGAACCAGCCCGGCTCGCCGCCGGTGCCGTTGCCGCCCTTCGGCACGGCCGCGCGCTCTTCCTTGTGGTCGGGATAGACCGCCTTCAGCACGTTGACGGACTGGATCTCGCCGCGACCGACGGAGGCCAGCATGTCCTCAATGTTCTGCTGCGCCAGGCGCGGCAGCGCCGCCTTGAGGCGGTCCTCGGAGAAATCGCGGCCGGCGCGCTCGAACGCGCGTTCGACGATCTTGCGGCCGAGGCCGGCATATTGCTTGCGGATCGCGGTACGGGCAGCGCGCCGGATCGAGGCGCGTGCCTTGCCGGTGATGGCGATCGATTCCCAGGCGGGCGGCGGCACCTGCGCCTTGGAGCAGATGATCTCGACCTCGTCGCCATTATGCAGCTCGGTCGTCAGCGGCATCATCCGGCCGTTGATCTTGCAGCCGACGCAGGTGTCGCCGATGTCGGTATGCACCGCATAAGCGAAGTCGATCGGCGTGGCGCCGCGCGGCAGCGCGATCAGCCGGCCCTTCGGAGTGAAGCAGAACACCTGGTCGTGGAAGAGCTCGAGCTTGGTGTTCTCGAGGAACTCTTCCGGCGTGTCGCCCTCGGCCAGCATCTCGACGGTGCGGCGCAGCCAGGTATAGGCGCGGCTCTCGTCCGACAGGTTGCCGTTGCCCTTGTCCTTGTAGAGCGCGTGCGCCGCGATGCCGTATTCGGCGACGTCGTTCATCTCGCGGGTGCGGATCTGCAGCTCGACGCGCTGGCGCCCGGGTCCGACCACGGTGGTGTGGATCGACCGGTAGTCGTTCTGCTTCGGCGTCGAGATATAGTCCTTGAAGCGGCCCGGCACCGTCGGCCAGGTCGTGTGCACGATGCCGAGCGCGGCGTAGCACTCGGCCGTCGTCCCGAGGATGACCCGGAAGCCGATGATGTCGGAGAGCTGTTCGAACGAGACCGCCTTCCGCTCCATCTTGCGGAAGATCGAATAGGGTCGCTTGGTCCGGCCGAAGACCTTGGCCTGCATGCCGTATTTTTCGAGCTTTTCGCGCAGATCCTTCTCGATTTCCTCGATCAGGGTCTCGTTGCGGCTGCGGACCTCGGCAAGCCTCGTGGTGACGGCGAGATGCGCTTCGGGATTGACGACCGCGAAGGCGAGCTCCTCGAGCTCCTCGCGCATGTCGTGCATGCCCATGCGGCCGGCGAGTGGCGCATAGATCTCGAGCGTTTCCTCGGCGATCCGGCCGCGCTTCTCCTCCGGCATGAAGTGGAGCGTGCGCATGTTGTGCAGCCGGTCGGCCAGCTTCACCAGCAGAACGCGCACATCCTCGGAGATGGCGAGCAGAAGCTTGCGGAAATTCTCTGCCTGGGCGGCCTTCTTGGTCACCAGGTCGAGGCGCTTGATCTTGGTCAGGCCTTCGACCAGGCGGCCGATGTCCTCGCCGAACATGCCGTCGATCTCGGCGCGCGTCGCGTCCGTATCCTCGATCGTGTCGTGCAGCAGCGCGACGGCGATCGTGGAATCGTCCAGCTTCAGATCGGTGAGAATGCCGGCGACTTCGAGCGGATGCGAGAAGTAGGGATCGCCATTGGCGCGGCGCTGCGAGCCATGCTTCTGCATGGCGTAAACATAGGCCTTGTTCAAAAGCCCCTCGTCGGCTTGCGGATTGTACCGCTGGACCCGTTCGAGGAGTTCATATTGGCGCATCATGGCGCGGCTTCCGCGGGCATACGAATAGGCCGGGCATGACCCGGCCAAAAGGCTATCCGTTCATATAGGATAGCGAACGAGGCTAAACGACAAGCGGTTCAGCCCTGCTGCGGCGCGAAGCCTCAGAAATCGTCCTGCTTGTCCGGCGGAACCATGTTCTCGAGACCGCGCAGCAGGTCCTCTTCCGACATGCGGTCGAAAGCGACGCCGTTGTCCTCGTCGGCCGAATCGTCGGCCAGCAGCTGGAGGTCCTGCTCGGGCTCGTCGACCTCGACATACTTCTGCAGCGAATGGATCAGGTCTTCCTTGAGATCATCCGGGTGGATGGTCTCGTCGGCGATCTCGCGGAGCGCAACGACGGGGTTCTTGTCGTTGTCGCGATCGATGGTCAGCGGCGAGCCGCTGGCGATCATGCGAGCACGATGGCCGGCAAGGAGGACCAGCTCGAAGCGGTTCTCGACCTTGTCGACGCAATCTTCCACGGTGACGCGCGCCATGTCAGGTCTCCTGTTCGGGAAAGTCTGGGGTTCAAGCGCGCATGAATAAGAGCGTGGCCGTTGAATTGCAAGAGTTTATACGGCGCACCCAGCCCGCTACGGCGGGACGCGATGCGGCCCGGCGGGACCGAGGCCTGCTGGTAGACCGTTTGCCGACGCCCTGCGCACCCTATATGGATTCAATATTGCACTTTTGAGTCGGCCGCCGCCGGCCGCCTCGTCATTCTTTCTATTATTGTCTGGATTATTGGGTCCTCAAATGTTCGACGCACGCGAGAAGATTGCGCTCTTTATCGATGGCGCCAATTTGTACGCCGCCGCCAAGGCACTGGCGTTCGACATCGACTACAAGAAGCTGCTGGTCGAGTTCCAGTCCAAGGGCTACCTGATGCGCGCCTATTATTATACGGCGCTGTCGGAGGATCAGGAGTATTCCTCGATCCGGCCGCTGATCGACTGGCTCGACTACAACGGCTACACAGTGGTGACCAAGCCGACCAAGGAATTCTTCGACGCCGCCGGCCGCCGCAAGGTCAAGGGCAACATGGACATCGAACTCGCCGTCCACGTCATGGAAGTGGCCGAGCATGTCGACCATGTCGTCCTCTTCTCCGGCGACGGCGATTTCCGCTCGCTGGTCGAGGCCGTGCAGCGCAAGGGCCGCAAGGTGTCCGTCGTCTCGACGCTTTCGACGCAGCCGCCGATGATCGCCGACGAACTCAGGCGCCAGGCCGACCATTTCATCGACCTGGTGAGCCTGCAGAACCGGATCGGCCGGGATCCGTCCGAGCGGGCGCATCGCAGCGCCGAGCGGCAGCACGCGAGCGGCGGCAATTTCGACGACGAATTCGACGACGAGATCTGAGTACGGGCCTGACTGGTGACTCTGTCTTCCTCGGATCCTGGCCGCGACTGCCCGCTCTGCCCTCGCCTCGTCGCCTTTCGCGAGGAATGGCGCGCCCGGCAGCCGGACTGGAACAACGCGCCCGTCCCTTCCTTCGGGGTGGATGACGGGCGCCTGCTGATCGTCGGGCTCGCGCCGGGCCTGCGCGGCGCCAATCGCACCGGCCGCCCGTTCACCGGCGACTATGCCGGCGACCTCCTGTACCAGACGATGATCGAGTTCGGTTTTGCGCGTGGCGTATTCGAGGCGCGGCCAGACGACAGCCTGACCCCGATCGACACGGCGATCACCAATGCGGTGCGCTGCGTGCCGCCCGAGAACAAGCCGACCACCGACGAGATCCGCACCTGCCGCCCCTATCTCGGCGCCACGATCGACGGCATGCCGCGACTGCGGGCGATCCTCGCGCTCGGCAAGATCGCGCATGACAGCATCGTCGTCGCCCTGGGCGAGAAGATGGCCCGCCGGAAGTTCGCCCACGGCGCGCATCATAATATCGGCAGCCTTACCGTCTTCGACAGCTATCACTGCTCGCGCTACAATACGAACACCGGCGTGCTGACGACGGACATGTTCCGCTCGGTGTTCTCGGACATGCGCGAGTTCCTCGACGCCGACCCGCGCTGACCGCCCCGGCAGGCCCAGCCCCTCTTTATTCCGGCCCAGCGCGACCAAAGTCTGGCCCCATCGAGATGCGATGAGCCTCCGGCACGCGCCGCTTTGCTTCCCTCGACAAGCCAATCGCTTAGCCGTCTCAACCGACCTCCCACGACCCCGCTCGAGGCAGCCGCGCGCGTCGGAGCCCTGTCCTCGTCGCCATTCCCCGCACAAACCCTTGGTTCTGCTTGCCAAACAGCGGGTGCTGTAAAATAGCAACTAAAGCTTACAATCACCCATACATATCGGAAGCTTGGCTGTTTTTGAGTTACGTGAATCATCTTCCCAGCTAAGTTCACCTGACTTTCGAAGAGTGATTTGGAGAAAGTCCTGTCCGTTTCCCATGGGGGGTCACGGACAGCTCATTGGCTGGGGGAACTGGGGCAGCATGCCGCTTCGAAGCGCCTGAATTGGCGCAGCCGGGGCAGCGACGCTTCTTTCGATCCCCTGACAACTAGAGGTCAGGTTTCATGAACTTTAAGTCCATTCTGCTCGGCTCGGCCGCAGCAATCGTGCTCGCAGGCGGCGCTCAGGCTGCCGATCTCACGGTCGCCGAGCCGGTCGATTACGTGAAGGTCTGCGACGCCTTCGGTTCGGGCTTCTTTTACTCCCCCGGCACGGACACCTGCATCAAGATCGGCGGCTACGTCGAGTTCGGCACGTCCTTCGGCGGCGGCGATCGCAGCCCGCTGGACAAGAACGACAACAACAACTGGGGCAACTTCTACACGGAAGTTTCGATCCAGCTGACGGCTTCGTCGGTCACCGAATACGGTAACCTGACCGGCTTCATCGACTACCGCGCCAAGACCGGCAACAAGACCGGCACCGGCAATGACGCGGCCGACTTCATCAACGAGTCGACCAATTCGGCTTACGTCGACAGCGCGTACCTCGAGCTCGGACCGCTCAAGGCTGGTTACTTCACCTCGCTGTTCGACTTCGGTCGCGGCTATGACGACACCGGCATGTTCGGTTCGGATTCGACCACCGATCACATCCAGCTGACCTATGCCGTCAACGGCTTCGGTCTGGCCATCTCGGTCGAAGACCAGCGCGATCGCAGCTCCGTCGGGTACTACATCGACCAGTCCGGTATTACGCGCGGCAACGACAACATCCCGGATATCATCGGCGCCGTCACCTACTCGTCGGGCATCTTCAGCGCGAAGGTCGCTGGCGCTTACACGAAGACGGCCGTTGACTTCAACACGGGCGAAGGCAAGACCGGCTGGGCCGTCGGTGGCGGTCTCGAGGTTGCTCTCGACAACCTGTCGCCGGGCGACCGCTTCTTCGTGTCGGCTGCTTACGGCGACAACGCCAACTCGTTCACGGGTATCTCGGGCGGCACCTCGGTCGTCGGCTCGCTCGGCCTCGACGACAAGCTCTTCTCGGCCGCTTCCGGCTCGAGCTGGAGCGCGCTTGCTTCGTACAAGCACGTCTGGACCCCGCAGCTCTGGTCGTCGCTCTCGGGCGGTTACGCCAGCTTCGACGGCTCGGGCAGCATCGACAACGTGAAGGTCGACGCTTGGCGCGTTGGCTTCAACACCGCCTACGCTCCGGTCAAGGGTCTCGAGCTCGTCGCCGACATCTTCTACACGGACGTCGACATCAAGAACAACCCGATCGCAGACATCGCGAACGACGGCGACTCCTGGACCGCCAACCTGTTCCTGAAGCGCTCCTGGTAATCCAGGTCGCCTCGGCGATATCGCGTCCGGTGGAGCGATCCACCGGACGCCCGAAATGAAGAAGGCCCCGCCGAAAATCGGCGGGGCCTTTTTGTTGCCTGAACGCCAAAACGAAAAGCCCGGCCGCATCGCGACCGGGCTTTCTCCATCTCAATCCGTGGAAGCGAGGGCGCGTCAGCCCTTGTCGCGCATCAGGCGGCCCTTCTCGCGGTTCCAGTCACGCGCCTTCTCGGCCTGCCGCTTGTCGTGCTGCTTCTTGCCGCGCGCCAGCGCGATCTCGACCTTCGCCCGCCCCTTGTCGTTGAAATAGATCTTGAGCGGCACGATCGTCATGCCCTCGCGCTGCACGGCCTGCGAGAGGCGCGCGATCTCCTTCTTGTGCAGGAGAAGTTTCCGCGGGCGGCGCGTCTCGTGGTTGAACTGGTTGGCCTGCAGGTATTCCGGGATATAGGCGTTGAACAGCCAGACCTCGCCGCCCTTTTCGGCAGCATAGGAATCGCCAATCGTGCTGCGCCCGCCACGGAGAGACTTGATCTCCGTGCCGGTCAGCATGATGCCTGCTTCGTAGGTCTGGCCGATCTCGAAATCGTAGCGTGCGCGTCGATTGTCGGCGGCAAGCCGATAACGCGGATCGCCGGTGCCGCTACTCATGATTCATTGCCTTCAGTTGATCAGGCCCGCATGCGCAAGGGCGCTGCGGATGGCCGTCTTGGTGGGGTCGGAGATGCCGACCAGCGGCAGGCGGACGCGGTCTTCCATGCGGCCGAGCAGCGACAGCGCATACTTCACGCCCGTCGGGTTCGGCTCGATGAAGATCGCGTGATGCAACGGCATCAGCCGGTCCTGATAGGTCAGCGCGCGGGCGAAGTCACCCGCCATGCAGGCCTCTTGGAACTCCGCGCAGAGACGCGGCGCGACGTTGGAGGCGACGGAGATGCAGCCATGGCCGCCATGCGCCATGAAGCCGAGCGCCGTGCCGTCCTCGCCCGAAAGCTGCAGGAACTCCGGCCCCATCGCCTGACGCTGCAGGCTGACGCGGTCGAGCTTCGCCGTCGCGTCCTTGACGCCGATGATGTTCTTCAGCTCGAACAGGCGCGCCATGGTCTCGACCGACATGTCGATGATCGAGCGCGGCGGGATGTTGTAAATGATGATCGGAATGCCGATGGCGTCGTTGATCGCCTTGTAGTGTTGGTACAGGCCTTCCTGATTGGGCTTGTTGTAGTAGGGCGTGACGACGAGGACGGCGTCGGCGCCGGCCTTCTCGGCATGGCGGGCGAGGTCGATCGCCTCGGCCGTGTTGTTCGAACCGGCACCGGCGATCACCGGGACGCGGCCGCCCGCAACCTCGATGGTGATCTCGACGACGCGCTTGTGTTCCGCGTGCGACAAGGTCGGGCTTTCGCCGGTCGTGCCGACGGGCACGAGACCGTGGGTACCCTCGGCGATCTGCCAATCGATGAAGGAACGCAGCGCGTCCTCATCGACCGAACCCTCTCGCATCGGGGTGACCATGGCCGTGATCGAACCCTTGAACATCGCGCGCTTCCACCTTTTGCCGTCAATTGGCCGAATTCCGCCCGGATCATGACCGATGGCGGATCGGTCCAACATGCTTTGTTTTGTGCTCTAACTTGGGCGGCGAACATAATCGCTGCCCCTTGGCAGGGCAACACCTCCGCATTGGACGGGAGGTTGCGTCAAGCCTTTGTTCACCATGACCGCGTAGGGTCGACGCGTGCTTGTATGAGTTGGTGTGCGTCGAGCGGGCTTCGTCAGAGCGCTATCGGGATATTCGTCCAGGATGGAGCTGCCGGAGGTGCGGAACGAAACGGGAGGTGATGACATGGTGATGAAAGCGGATCGCAGCTGGCAGCGTCGCGGATGGATGCTGACCCAGGCAGCAGGTTGCGCTCTGATCAGCCTTGGCATCCTGGGCGACGCCATCGCCTCGACCACGCCCCTTCCCCGCTCCAACCCCTCCCGCGGCGCCGACGTGTCCGGGGAAATCATCACCTCCGGCATCACCCCCGTCGCCAAGCCGTCGCGGCCGGCCAATGCCGGCGCTGCCTCGCAGGCAAACGATCTCGTCGAGCGTCTTTCGCCGAGCCAGCTCGGCCTTGACGCCGCCCTGAAGCTCATCGACAGCGGACAGATCGGCAAGGCGCAGGCGCTCGGCCGGATGATGCCGGACAAGACCAACCAGGACATCATCGCCTGGCTCGTGGCCCAGAGCGGCAGCCCGGATGTCCCCGTATCGCAGATCACGCAGGTGGCGCAGGAGCTCTCCGATTGGCCGGGACAGGCGCTGCTGCGCCGGCGCGCCGAGCAGGCGCTGACGCGCATGAACGCCGATCCTGCCACCGTTATCGGCGCCTTCGGCGGAACCCAGCCGGGGTCGGACGAGGGCACGCTGCTGCTGCTGCGCGCTTATGTCGGCGCGGGCCGCACCAAGGACGCCGCCGCCCTGCTCCGCCCGAAGTGGCGCAAGGATTCGTTCTCGCAGAGCACCGAAGCCACGATCCTGAAGGAATTCGGAGGGCTGCTGACCACCGCTGATCACAAGACGCGGATGGACAAGTTCTTCTACGATAACGACGCGGCTGAGGGCCTCGCCATGGCAAAATTGCTGGGTGGCGACATCCAGCAGCTGGCGGCGGCCCGCGCGGCCGTGATCCGCAAGGACAAGAACGCCGGCGCCCTGCTCGAGAAGGTGCCGGCGCGCCTGCGCAAGGATCCGGGCTACATCTATTCCAAGGTGCAGCACCTGCGCCGGGGCGAGAACTACCGCGAGGCGGCCGCCCTGATGCTGACGGCGCCGCGCGACGGCGCAGCCCTGGTCGATCCCGACGCCTGGTGGATCGAACGGCGCGTGCTCTCGCGCGAACTGCTCGATCTCGGCAACGCCAAGCTCGCCTACAAGCTGGTATCCGAACATGCGGCCGAATCGAGCAGCAACCAGGCCGATGCCGAGTTCCACGCCGGCTGGTATGCGCTGCGTTTCCTGAACAGCCCCGCCGTCGCCCGCCGGCACTTCCAGGCGATCCAGCAGGTCTCGAGCATGCCGCTGAGCCAGTCGCGCGCCGAGTATTGGCTCGGCCGCACGGCGGAAGCCCTGGGCGAGAAGGCGGAGGCCACCGCGCAGTACCGCCTCGCCGCCGCCTATCCCACGACCTTCTACGGCCAGCTCGCCGCCTCCAAGCTCGGCGTCAAGCAGCTGAAGCTCTCGTCGCCGCCGACGGCGGACAGCGCGCTCCAGAAGCGCTTCAACAGCCGTCCGATGGTCCAGGCGGCGCAGCGCTTCGCCGCTGCCGGCTACAATGACCGCTCGCGGGCCTTCTACGTCCGGCTTTCCGAGACCCTGACCAATCCGGCCGAGATGGCGCTCCTCGCCCAGATGGCGGAAAAGCGGGGCGACCACCAGCTGGCGCTGCAGGTCGGCAAGAAGGCCTATACGCGCGGCCTGCCGGTCGAGACCCTCGCCTTCCCGACCGCGGCGATCCCGCGCTCGGTGAAGACCACCAGCATCGAGAAGTCGATCGTCTACGCCATCGCCCGCCAGGAGAGCGCCTTCAATCCCGGCGCCGTCAGCCATGCCGGCGCGCGCGGCCTGCTCCAGCTGATGCCCGGCACCGCCAAGGTCGTGGCCAAGGCGGCCGGCCTGCCCTATTCGCTGGATCGACTGACCAGCGACGCCGGCTACAACGCCACCATCGGCGCGGCCCACCTGGCCGAGCTCGTGAACGGCTTCAACGGCTCCTACATCATGTCGTTCGCCGCCTACAACGCCGGCCGCAGCCGCGTTACCAAGTGGGTTCAGCAATATGGCGACCCGCGCGATCCCAATATCGACGCCGTCGACTGGATCGAACGGATCCCCTTCAGCGAGACGCGCAACTACGTCATGCGCTGCATGGAGAACCTGCAGGTCTACCGCGCCCGCCTCGGCGAGCCGGCGCTCGTGATCAACCGCGACCTCAATCGCGGCGGCCGCAGCTAGCCAATTCTCAAGGAAACCTGACCGGACGGGCCCCATCCCGTCCGCGCTATGCGGATCATCGTGGCGTGCCTCTCGCGCATCGCCGCGTCACGGCTCGCGGCGATGATCCGCCGAATTCTCGGAGTTTTCCCCCTCACGCGGCCCGGGTTCGGGCGATGCCGGCTCCTCGACTGCTGCCACGACGACTGCCGCGCCCGTCTCGGATGGGACCGGGGATGCCGCGCGATCGCTCCCGGCGGACTTCCTGCGTCTGGCGCGGGGCTTTGCCTGCCGGGCGTCGCCATCCTTGCTCTCCGCCCGCTTCTTGCGGGCCGGCTTGGCCGGCGCGTCGCCAGTCGCCGCCTTGTCGTCCTCAGGCTCCTCAGTCGGGGCCTGCTCCTGCAGCGCCGCCGTTTCCCCCACCGCCTCTGCTTTCCCCTTCGACCGCTTCGGGCGCGATTTCGGCTTGGCGGCCACTGGGGCCTTGCGGACGCGCTCGGGCACGACGATCGGCTCGTCGGAGCTGGCGAAATGCATCGCCTGCCCGACCCAGTCCTTGCTGACGATGGCATCGCCGACCTGCAGATAGGCGGCGATCCAGGCCACCTCCTGCGGCGTCCAGGAAGCGATCTGGCTGAAATGATAGATGCCGACCTCGGCAAGGCGCCCGGCATGGCGCTTCGTCAGGCCGACAATGGCATGCAGCGGGTCGGCAACGCCCTGCCGCGGCCCCGGCAGGGAAAGAGGCTGGAAGCCGCTGGCATCGCCATGCGAGGCCGGATCGGATGCTGTCGCCGGATCGAGGTGGGCGTAGGCGTAGGAGACGGGCGGCAGCAGCTCGGCTTCGGCCAGCCTTTCCGACGGGAACGGATCGATCTCGACAGGCCCCGACGCAAGCGATTCCATGACGGGATGGACCTCCGGGATGACCGGAACCGGGCTGAAGTCCGGCGGCGGAACGGGAACCGTCTGCGGCAGGATGGCCGGCACAGTGCCGCGCCAGGGCAACAGGATGCGCTCGAGCGCGCGGACCACCCGATCGATCCCGCGAATGAGGCTCGCCTGCGCGCGGTTGGCGCCCGTCAGCGCGATCGCCCGATGGAAGATCGATCCGACCAGGGCTCCCAGAATGAAGCAACCGGCGAGCGCCGCCCAGATCTCCGCCGCGTGCAGGATCATGGCGCGGTGCCTCCATCGGATGAATGCGCGCGGCGGCTTGAGCCGAGCGCCCACCAGCCGACCAGGAAGCCGAGGCCGCCGGCCGCCGCCAGGAATGGCCAGTAGTTCACGATCACATAGGCCATGCCGCCTCCTACTGTCCGACGATGCCGAATTCGATGCGCCGGTTCTGCGCTCGCCCGGAAGCCTTCGAGTTCGACGCGATCGGCCGGCTGCTGCCATAGCCGATCGGGTTGAGACGCTCGCGCCGGACGCCATCGGCGACCAGGTGGTCGACCACGGCATTGGCGCGCTCGACGCTCAGCGCCTGATTCTTGCGCGTCCCGCCCTGCGAATCCGTATGGCTACCGATTTCGACCGTCGCGATCGGGCAGCGCTGGACGATCGCCGCGATCCGGTCGAGAAGGCCGTAGCTGCCGGGCAGGATCCGCGCCGTGCTGCCGTCAAACTGCACCTTCTCGCGGTCGGCTTCGGCGCGCAGGGCCAATTGGCATTGCGGGCCCGTCAACGGATCGCCTCCGACGGCGACCATCAGCGACGAGGCGATCTCGAATCCCGGCGGCAGGTCCGACTTGACCGTCGCCTCGATCGCGCCGCGCGCGCCCTCCGACACCGCCACCCCGGACAGCGAGAGTTTCTGGTCGACGAGGTCGAAGCGCCCGCCCTGCAGGCGGCTCACTGCTTGCAGCGCGACGTCGACCGCCTCGACGAATCCGTCCGGCGCGCCGCCGGCGAGCAGCAGCCGCAACTCGATCCTGTCGGAGCCGAATTTCGGACGCGCCACCGCGACGATCTTCTGCACGACCTCGTCGGTCGGGACATAGCCGCTCAGCGTCAGCGTCTCCGAGCCGCGCGCCGCCGCGAAGACAAAGGGCGACACGGCGCCCGGCGAGACCGCCGAACGGCGCAGCTCCATGCTGGCGGGCAGGATCTTCTTGAGCGCCTCGGTCAGGCTCGAATAGGCGGCCGAGGACGAGGCCTCGCCGACGATGTCGTATTTCCGGCCGGTCAGCGACACGAAGCCCTTGTCGAGCTGCGCCAGCTGCGTCAGCGCGAATTTGAGCGCGCCGATCCAGTCCATCTTGGGATCGCCGTCGGCGACGCGAACGTGATCGACGATCGAATGCTCGGGAAAGAGCTTCGCCGCCATGCCGAGGACCTCGTCATGCGCCGCCACCGACGGCACATAGCCGGTCAGGACCAGGCTGTCGCCGGTATGATCGGCCCGCCAGACATAGGGATCCACGGCGGCCGGCAGCAGATCGATCGTGCCGATGCCGATGCCGACCGGCCGCTTGCTGCGCCGCGCCTCGATCTCGGCAAGCGCCATCTCGTAGTCGGCAACCGTCTTCGCCTTGGCCTCGACGGAGAGCAGCGATCCGTCGATGACGATGCGACCTTGGCTGAAGCGGGCCAGCTGGTAGGCGGAGAACACGGCGGCGAAGGCGAAGCCATCCGGCACGCCGGAGGCGAGCTGCGTGGTATCCTCCACCGGCGTTCCCGGCAGCGCGGTTGCGAGCGCGTCGGCGATATCCCGCCGGACCGCGACGGAGGGCACGAAGCCGCTGAGCTTGACCGAGGTGCCGTCATAGTCCGCGACCCAGGAGAAATTCTCGCTTCGCGGCGGCAGGACCCGGACGTTCCGCAATTGCCCACCCGCCGGCACGCCCCCGGACAAGGCCTGGGCCGCCAGCGCGAAGTTCGCCTCGTCCCGCGCCGTGCCGTCGACGGACAGGCTGGAGCCGGTCAGCGTCACCGTGCCGATATCGAGCTCGGCGAGCCGCTGCAGCGCGAAATCGACGAGCGCGAGGTAGCCGGAGGGCTGGCCCCGCGCCAGGACCAGGGTGCCGTCCAGCGTCACGGAGGGCAGGACACGGGCAACGGATGCCAGCACGGCCTGCCGCGCCTCTTCGGAAGGAGCGTAGCCGGTGATGGCGACGCCGCTCGCGGTGCGGGTCGCCGACCAGATATAGGGTGACTGGAGCGGGATGATGCCGCTGCCGTCGACCACCCGGTCGACGCCCCAGACGCGGCCGGCCGATTCGACGGCGAGGCGCTGCGCCAGCAAGGTCGGCGACGTGCCCATGACGGTGACGGAACGGCCGCTCACCTTGCCGGTTGCCCAGGGCTGGCCGTCGATGGCCAGCTGCGCGTCGACACGCTCGCCGATGTCGCGCGCGACCCGGCCGGACGTCATGAACAGGGCGAGAAGCGTCAGGATCGTCACGATGACGAGGCCGGGAATCAGGCACAGGCGCCATGCGCTCATCGCCGAAACACTCCCGGCGTCCGGCGCGCATCGGCAGGCAGCCTCGACAACCAGGCTGACAAGGCGCGTTGCGTCGCGCTGCTTTCCATGTCGCCTCCCTCCCGATCGCCGGAACCCGTGCCAGAGAAGGCTCCGGTTCGGCTGACGAGTGCTGGGGACGATCCTCGCCGAATTGGCCGAGGCGCCGCAAGCGCATGTAAGCCGTCATCCCCGGCAAGCTTGCCCGGGCGACGATGCAAATGGGGTGTGTTGCTCGAATGTCGGGCGCGAACCGCGCGCTTACTGGACGCTCGGCGGGTTCTTGCCGATCCAGTCATCCGCCATGGCAAGGGCGGTGCGTCGCTCCGTCTCCGTCGCGACGGAGAAGGCCTGTTCCTGCAGCTTCTGGATCCAGCCGTCGGTCGCCGGGGCGCGATCCCGCGCGATCGTCAGGAACATGAGGCCGACGACCGGCTGCCGCGTGACGCCGTCGCCTTCGAACAGCATGTGCCCGAGAAGGGCCTGGGCGCCGACATTGCCCTTGTCGGCGGACAGCTTGGCCCAGCGAGCGGCCTGGCGCGGATCGCGGTCGCCGCCCTCGCCGTCATAATACATGCGAGCGAGATTGAGCTGGGCGTCGGAGTCGCCGAAATAGGAGGCAGCGTAGGAGAACATCTGCCGGGCGCGACCGAAATCCGGCTGGACGCTGTTGGGGATGCCATCGCGATAGTAGGAGCCGAGCGCGACGAACGCATTGGATACGAAGCGCGCGGACGGCGCGTTCGGATTGTCGTCGGCATGGGCGTCGGCGACTTCGCTGAACAGCTCGAAGGCCTTCACGTCGTTCTTGGTGAGGCCGTCACCCTCGGCATACATCCGCCCGAGCTTCCACTGGGCGACCGCGTGGCCCTTGTCGGCGGCAAAGGTCAGCGCCTCGACCGCCGTCGTCTTGTCGCCCTGCTTGTAGGCGTTGAAGCCGAAGCGGAACGCCTCCACCGGCGTCGCGTTGCGGTCGAGCGTACGGGCGTCGAGGGCCAGCGCCTGCCCCGACCACGCACCGAGCCCGGCCAGGACGGACATGCCAAATAGGGCGACGCCGCCGAACGCGTTACAGAATCGCATTGCACGTCATACCATGCTTGCCGCCCGCGCCCGCCGACGGCCAAAGGGCCATCAGGGTCGTCGAAGCGAAGTTCTCTTTCCGTTCCGCGACGTCGCGGAAATTTCGATTTCCGGAAATATGGGACTGGTTTCGGGCGAATCCGAGGCGGTTGCAGGCGCGTTTGACTACGCGCGCCATCACAGCTCCGTGTACCGCTGAAGACCAACAAGATTTTGTGCCGACAATACGCAAGGTTTGTCCTATCCGCCCCCGGATGAAAGCGACGGTCGTTTCACTTTATGGCTGAAAGGCGGCAATTGCGGCGGGCCGGTAGCCCCGGCGGCGAGATGCGAAACCAGTGTTGCGGGACCGCAACATGGAATCGTAGCGGTACCGGGCGATACGTCGTCAGGGTTGTCGGCCGGCCTGGCACCGGAAAGCGGCCAGCGGCTGGCGCCAGAATGAACAAACAAGGAACACACTCGCGCCCTCGCATGAGGCGTGGCAAAATTCCGTCTTGATTCGCCGCCTCCATCACGCCATTGCACGGGCCACACAACAACGGATGACCATGGCAGAGATCGACGACCTATTCGGAGCCGGTGGAACCGCGCGCGCAGTGAAGCCGGCGGAGCCGCCCCGCGAAGAGGCCGCCCCGCGGCGCACGGCGGCGCCGCCCGCGGCCGAAGGCAGCTATTCCGCCGCCGACATCGAGGTCCTCGAGGGGCTCGAGCCGGTGCGTCGTCGCCCCGGCATGTATATCGGCGGCACCGACGAGAAGGCGCTGCATCACCTGTTCGCCGAAGTGATCGACAATTCGATGGACGAGGCCGTGGCCGGCCACGCCACCTTCATCGATGTCGAACTCTCGGCCGATGGCAGCGTGACGGTCACCGACAATGGCCGCGGCATCCCGGTCGACCCGCATCCGAAGTTCAAGGACAAGTCGGCGCTCGAAGTCATCATGACGACGCTGCATTCCGGCGGAAAGTTCGATTCCAAGGTCTACGAGACCTCGGGCGGCCTGCACGGCGTCGGCGTCTCCGTGGTCAATGCCCTGTCGGAACTGCTGGAAGTCGAAGTCGCGCGCGGCAAGCGGCTCTATCGCCAGACCTTCTCGCGCGGTCATCCGACCTCGACGCTCGAGGCGGTCGGCGAGGTGCATAATCGTCGCGGCACCAAGACCCGCTTCAAGCCGGATCCGCAGATCTTCGGCGCCGAGGCCCATTTCAAGCCCTGGCGCCTGTTCGCCATGACCCGCTCGAAGGCCTATCTGTTCGGTGGCGTCGAGATCCGCTGGACCTGCGCGCCGGAACTGCTGGATCCCGAGGGCGCGACGCCGCCGTCGGCCGTCTTCCACTTCCCCGCCGGTCTGAAGGACTTCCTGGCGGCCGAGCTCGGAGCCGAGAAGACGATCACGTCGCAGATCTTCGCCGGCCGCACCGACAAGGCGAGCGGCCACGGCGCGGCGGAATGGGCGATCGCCTGGTATCCGGGCGACGGCTATGTCCGCTCCTACTGCAACACGATCCCGACGGCGGAAGGCGGCACGCATGAGCAGGGCCTGCGCATGGCGCTGCTGCGCGGCCTCAAGGCCTATGCCGAGCTCTCCGGCAACAAGCGCGCCGCCGCGATCACCGCCGAGGACGTGATGACGTCCTGCGCGGCGATGCTGTCGGTCTTCGTGCGCGAGCCGGAATTCGTCGGCCAGACCAAGGACAAGCTGTCGACGGCGGAAGCGACGCGCATCGTCGAGAAGGCGATCGGCGATCCCTTCGACCATTGGCTGGCGGCGGCGCCGCAGGAAGCCTCGCGCCTGCTCGACTGGGTCATCGAGCGCGCCGAGGAACGGCTGCGCCGGCGGCAGGAAAAGGAGGTCAACCGCAAGACGGCGGTGCGCAAGCTGCGCCTTCCCGGCAAGCTGGCGGACTGCAGCCAGAGCGCGGCCCAGGGCAGCGAGATCTTCATCGTCGAGGGTGATTCCGCAGGTGGCTCCGCCAAGCAGGCGCGCAATCGCACCAGCCAGGCCGTGCTGCCGCTGCGCGGCAAGATCCTCAACGTCGCCAATGCCGGCCGCGAGAAGATGGCGCAGAACCAGCAGTTGGCTGACCTGATGCAGGCGCTGGGCGTCGGCGCGCGCACGCACTATCGCGACGACGATTTGCGCTACGACAAGGTCATCATCATGACCGACGCCGACGTCGACGGCGCCCACATCGCCTCGCTGCTGATCACCTTCTTCTATCGCGAGATGCCGTCCCTGATCGACAAGGGCCACCTCTATCTCGCGGTGCCGCCGCTCTATCGCATCAGCCAGGGCGGCAAGACGCTCTACGCCCGCGACGACCAGCACAAGGAAGACCTGCTGGCGACCGAGTTCAAGGGCAAGGGGAAGGTCGAGATCGGCCGCTTCAAGGGCCTCGGCGAGATGCTGCCCGGCCAGCTCAAGGAGACGACGATGGATCCCGGCAAGCGCACCTTGCTGCGCGTCGGCATCGTTGACGGCGATATCTCGCTCACCCAGGATGTCGTCGAACAGCTGATGGGCAACAAGCCGGAGGAGCGTTTCCGCTTCATCCAGGAGCGCGCCGTCTTCGCCAAAGAGCTCGATATCTGAACGCGACACGGGATTGTCGCGGTTCGACGCCAAACTCGTTCAGGGACCTTTTGCCTGTCCCCGGGACCGCTCGATGCGGATCCCGTTTCAAGGAGGTTCAGAGATGACCGTTCGCGCGCTTTTGACGGCTTGCATCCTTACCGTGGCGACGGTCGCTCCCCTGCGCGCCGATCCGATCGCCGACAGCGTGGCCGCCATCGCCACCTCGGTTCAGGAGGTCCGTACGGCCGGCACCTGGGAAAAGGACGGCACCAAAGGGGTCTATCGCGTCGTCGTCGTGCGCAGCGGCCCCGAGCCGGTAGCGCGGCTGTTCGTGCAATGGCTGGCGAGCGGCGCCGACGGCGCGTTCACGGTCACCCGCACGGTCGACATCAAGGAATTGATCGAGCTGAAGCAGAATATCGGCGACTTCGTCATCGAGGCGGACGACGACGGCCTCAGCATCTTCCTGGAGATGATCAATCCGGCCGCCGATGGCGCGCGGGAGAGCTACGAGCTCTTCATCGGCGACGACGACAGCTATCGTTTCGGACCGGCCAGCAACTGACCTCCCGGCCGCGACAGCGAGGGAAATCGGCCCTTTTCGCCGAAACATTTGACAAGTCCACGCAAAATCTCGTATTTGCGTGCATCTTTCATCGATGGTGATGTGCTGGTTTGCCGTCCCGTCGGGCTCTGGGCCCTTTTTCAAAACATGACCTTCTCTACGCTCGGACTGAGCCCCAAGGTGTTGGCTGCCGTTGAGGCAAGCGGATACACCACGCCCACGCCGATCCAGGCAGAGGCGATCCCGCATGTGCTCTCTCGGCGCGATGTCCTCGGCATCGCCCAGACTGGCACGGGCAAGACCGCGTCCTTCACGCTGCCGATGATCACGCTGCTGGAGCAGGGCCGCGCCCGGGCGCGCATGCCCCGCACGCTGATCCTGGAGCCGACCCGCGAGCTCGCGGCGCAGGTCGAGGAAAACTTCAACAAGTACGGTCAGAACCACAAGCTCAACGTGGCGCTGCTGATCGGCGGCGTGTCGTTCAACGACCAGGAAAAGAAGCTCGACCGTGGCGTCGACGTCCTGATCGCGACGCCCGGCCGCCTGCTCGACCATTGCGAGCGCGGCAAGCTGCTGATGACCGGCGTCGAGATCCTCGTCATCGACGAGGCGGACCGCATGCTCGACATGGGCTTCATCCCCGACATCGAGCGCATCGCCAAGCTGATCCCCTTCACGCGCCAGACGCTGTTCTTCTCGGCAACCATGCCGTCGGAGATCCAGCGCCTCGCCGACACGTTCCTGTCGAACCCGGTCCGCATCGAGGTCGCCAAGCCGGCCACGACCGCGAAGACCGTGACGCAGGTCTTCGTGCATACCGGCCGCGAGGCGTTCGACAAGCGCGAGACTCTGCGCGAGCTGATCCGCGGCGCGACCGACCTGAAGAACGCGATCATCTTCTGCAATCGCAAGCGTGACGTCGCCGTCCTCGCCCGCTCGCTCGAGAAGCACGGCTTCTCCGTCGGCGCGCTGCATGGCGACATGGACCAGCGGGCCCGCATGGCGACGCTGGACGCGTTCAAGAACAACCGCCTGACGCTGCTGGTCGCCAGCGACGTCGCCGCGCGCGGCCTCGACATCCCCGATGTCAGCCACGTGTTCAATTTCGACATCCCGACCCATGCGGACGACTATGTCCACCGCATCGGCCGCACGGGCCGCGCCGGACGCTCCGGCACCGCCATGACGCTCGTCGCCCCGTCCGACCAGAAGTACCTGGCCGCGATCGAGAAGCTGACGGGCGACGGCGTGACCTGGATGAACGAGGTCCAGCCGGTAAGCGCCTCGGACGAGGCGGCTCCCGCCGGTCGTGGCCGTGGTCGCAAGTCCGACGACTCCCGTGGCGAGCGCAAGCCGCGCGGCGGACGTTCGTCGCGTCAGCAGGACAAGCCCCGCGCCGAGGCCACCGTCGAGGCGACCACGGAGGCGCAGGACGCCCCGGTCGCAGAGCCGGCACCGCGCGAGCGCAAGGCCGAGCCGGCTCCCCGTCGCGAGCGGCAGGAAGCCCCGCGCCAGCAGGACGCCGCCCGCCAGCAGGAAAATCCGCGCCGCGAGCGCGATCAGCGTGACCGCCCTGCCCGTTCCGATCGTCGCGATCGCAACGACAATGACGAGAAGGTCATCGGCCTCGGCGATCACGTGCCGCAGTTCCTGCTGCGCCCGGTCCGCGCGCCGTCCTCCTGATCAGCCCATATCGGCTGTCCGCCATGCCTCCGATCCCGCGAGGCATGGATATCTGGGCGATCCGCTTCCCGGACGCCCCCTTCGGCATATGATGCCACGAAGCGCACCCAGACCGCCCGCAGGCGCCCGGTCGCTTCCCTTCCCAAAAAGTTCAGATTGATCCGGCAGAAGGCGCAGCTGCTCTCAGCGCGCTTTGGTCTGTCGACTCGCGGCCGACCGAACCGACGTTCGGACGGGGCATGTCGCCATTCGCCCGATTGCAGCGCCTTCCGGCGAAGCGCGATCCGTTTCGCGCGTAAAGACGCGAACCGCCGCCGGATGTATTCAGCGAAACGATGAAGGCGCTAGAGCCGCGGAACGGCCCAGGCGACGAGTTCCTTCAGAACCTCGTCCAGCGCCGCGTTCAGGCCAGCCACGGCCGCCGGCGCGGTATCTTCGGCGACGGGCACCGAGGCCTCGAACACCTTGGCCTCGACGACCTTGCCGTTGCGGTCGTTCATGATCTGCGCGAACAGCTCAATCTCGGCGAAGCGGCCCGACGGCGTGACGTTGAATGCAAAGGTGCGGAGGTTGGTCAGGAGCTGGTAATCGATCGACAGCCCCTCACCCGGCCGGCCGATGGCGCGCACGCTCTTCGACTTCTCGAACGCCTGGATGATCCGGCTCTGCACGACCCGGGGCAGCGTGTCGGGGTACTGCGCGTTCGGGTAGTAGGCGACGAGCGAACCGCGCGTCACGACGATGCGCTGGCTTGCCAGCGTCTGCAGCGCGAACGGCTCCGGCACGAGAACCTGGGCCGATGTCCGCCCCCTGACGGCCGGCGCCGACTGCAGCCCCGCCAGGTCATAGGTAACCGGCGGCGGCGAGGTCACCAGCTTGCTCACGCAGCCCGACAGCAGCGCCGCGCACAGGAGCGTCGAGAACATCCCTACAGTCCGGGATCGCTTCAGGAAGTGCATGGTCTGACGTGCCCCACTCTGCGTCATTTCCGGTTGTAGTCCTGTACCGTCGGATTGCCAAAAATGAAGCGCTGAGGATTGCTCTGGATGGAATTCAGCGTCCGGTCGAACTGCGTCGTCGTCCGACGCAGCTGGTCGACCAGCCCGTCGACGTTACGCAGGCCCTGACCACTGAAATTGGCGAGGTTGTCGGCGATCTGGCCGGCCCTGCCCGAGAAGGCTTCCGCGACCTTGCGGATCGCGGCGGCGGCGGCCGTCGCCTCGGCAAAGAAGTTCTTGCCGTTCGGGTCGGTCACGAGATCCTGAACCTTGCCGAGAATGCCGTCGATGCGGGTCGAGGCGGCGTTCAGCTTCTGGATCATGTCGCGCGTGTTGTCGACGATGAGGTCGATGTCAGACTGCTTCGCCTTGACGCTGGCGACGAAGTCCTTCGCATCCGCGACGGTCTGGCCAGCATCGGCCACGATCTTGTTCACGTCGACGGTTGCCGTCTGGACGCGTCGCGCGACGGTGGCGATGTCGTTGATCGTGCTCTTCACGGCTTCGACCTGGATCGCCGCGATGATCTGCTTCGCCCCTGCAAGCGTGTCTCCGAGCTGTTCGGAGATGTTCTTCACGTTGGCGACGATCTCCGGGAAGGCGTCCGACGAGGCGGAAAGCTTCTGCGTCACCTTGTCGATGTTCGCGATCGTCTCCGCGACCTTGCTCGGATCGATCGCGGCGATGATCTTGTCGGCCTTCTGGACAGCGCCGCTTAGCGTTTCGGAAAGCGAGCCGAGACGCTTCGACAGATCGCCGAAATGGCTCATGAATTCCTTCACCCCGGCGGAGTTCTCGGCGAGCGCGTCGGTAAAGGTCTGGACGTTCTTGATCGACGTCGTCAGCGACGGTTCCGCCGTGTCGATGAAGCCGTTGACGCGATCGACGGCCGTGTTGACCTTCGACACAAGCTCCTGGGCGCTGGCGATCAGGTCCTGCAGGCCGGAGCCCTGCGCCTCGAGGGTCGGGATGCCGGGCTGGTCCAGCAGGTTCGGCAGCTTGCCGGAGCCGCCCTTCAGCTCGATGAAGGCGATGCCGGTCAGGCCCTGGATACCCAGCGTCGCCTTGGTGTCGGCCTTGATCGGCTGGGTCGGATCGACGCCGACCATGGCCTCGACCTCGTTCGGATCCTCGGGATTGATCCGGAGCGTACGGACTTCGCCGACCTTGATGCCGTTAAACAGAACCTGGCTGCCCGGCGCGAGGCCGGTGACGGAGCCGGGAATCAGTATGCGCATGGGCTTGCGGATGCCGCTCTCGTCATAGCGCGCGAGCCAATAGACGAAGACAAAGCACGCGACGATCACGCCGAGCGTGAACAGGCCGATCGTGGCATAGTTGGCGCGCGTTTCCATTAAGCTTCATTCTCCAGGCGGCGTGCACGCGCGCCGCGGAAATATTTCTGGACCCAGGGATCATCGAACGCGAGCATATCGTCGATGGTCCCCTCGATCAGCACATGGCGGTCGCCCAATACCGCGATTCGGTCGCAGACCGTGTACAGGCTGTCGAGGTCATGCGTTACCATGAACACGGTCAGCCCCAAAGTATCCCGCAGCGTGGCGATCAGTTCATCGAACTCGGTCGCGCCGATCGGGTCGAGGCCGGACGTCGGCTCGTCGAGAAAGACGATATCCGGATCCATCGCCAGCGCCCGGGCCAGGCTGGCGCGCTTGATCATGCCGCCGGAGAGCTCGGACGGCATGCGATCGGCGGCTTCGGGACCCAGTCCGACGAGATCGATCTTGAGGCGGGCGAGTTCTTCCATCAGCCGCGGCGACAGATGCAGGTGTTCGCGGATCGGAAACTCGACGTTCTGCAGCACGTTCAGCGACGAGAACAGCGCCCCCTGCTGGAACAGGACGCCGAGCCGCCGGTCGATCTGGGCCCGCGTGTCGGGATCGGCCTCGTCATAGGCGGTTCCGAGGATCTCGACCGATCCGGCCCGCTTCGACTGCAGCCCGAGGATCGTCCGCAGCAGCACGGACTTGCCGGTGCCCGACGCGCCGACAACGCCGAGGATCTCGCCGCGATAGACGTCGATATCCAGATTCTCGAGGATCAGCCGGTCGCCGAAGCCGACGGTGATCCCGCGTCCCCGGATGACGACTTCCTTCTCGCGGCCATGTCCATGCGCGGTTTCCGTCATGATCAGTAGTTCACCGCGGCGAAGTAGAGGGCGAAGAGGCCGTCGACGACGATCACCATGAAGATCGCCTTCACCACGGCCGCCGTCGTGTGCTGGCCGAGCGAGGCAGCGCTGCCGCGCACGGCCAGGCCTTCGGAGGCTGCGATGATGCCGATGATCAGCGCCATGAACGGCGCCTTGATCAGGCCGACGAAGAGCGTGTTGAGCGCCACGGCGTCGCGCACCCGGTCGATGAAGGCCTCGGGCGGCAGGCCGATATAGACCCAGCTGACGAGCCCCGCGCCGACAAGCGCGGCGATATCCGCCAGGAACACCAGCATCGGCAAGGCAATGATCAGCCCGATGATGCGCGGCATGATCAGCACTTCGACCGGGTCGACGCCGATGACGCTCAGCGCATCGATCTCCTCGCGCATCTTCATCGAGCCGATTTCGGCCGTGATGGCGCTGCCGGAGCGGCCGGCGATCATGATCGCGGTCAGCAAGACGCCGATCTCGCGCAGGACGAGAATGCCGACGAGATCGACGGAGAAGATCTCCGCGCCGAACGCGCGCAGCTGGAAGGCGCTCTGCTGCGAAATGATCGCGCCGATCAGCAGCGACATCAGCGTGATGATCGGGACGGCGCGAAAACCGGTCCTGTCGATGTGATAGACGATCGAGGTGACGCGGAAGCGCCTCGGGTCCAGCACCGCCCTGACGAAGCCGCGCGTCACGCCGCCGAGCAGGCTCAAGCCGGCGATCAGGTCCTGCCACGACAGGTACATGGTCCGGCCGACGGCCTCGACCAGTTCCAGCGCCGCGCCGATGGGCGCCGGCGACGGCGGCACCTCGCGCTCGGCCGGATCGAGCGCCTCGAGCAGCCGCTTGGCGTTTTCGGAGGCGCCTTCGACGGAAACCTCGCTCTGCTTGGCGCGCAGGCCACGCTCGAGCCGGGTGATGAGCCAGGCCCCGGCCGTATCGATATGCTCGACGCCTGACAGGTCGATCACCGTCGCGCCGGAAATCTTGGCAATCGCGTCGTCGATCGAGGCTTCCAGCCCGCCAACGCTGCGCACGGTCCAGGGACCGAGGGCGCGCAGGCGCGCCTGCCCGTTCTGGTCCGAGAATTCGAGTTGCGCTGCTGTTGCTGCTGCCGTCGCCACGACTGCTCCGCGTTCGACGCCTGACCGAGGGGCGGAAGGGGCGAGCGGCACTTGTGGCACCGCGGGGCGCCTCCTAAGCTCCCATCTCCGATTAGGTGATCGCACAAGCACGGAACTGCGGGCAAGCCTTTGGCGGGAAAGGAAGTCGTGATGGAGATCGCAACACCCTACCTGTTGTTTTTGGGTGACGTTCCAGATGCCCTCGCCGCCAAGACCGCGCTCGGAATCGTCGACTGGCGACCGGAATGGTGCGTCGGGCAGTTGCGATTCGCCGGTTGTCGCGCCGATGCCGGCATTCCCGACATGACGATCGCCGAAGCGCGAGCCGCCGGCGCCAGGACGATGATCGTCGGCGCGGTCAACGCCGGCGGCGTTCTTCCCGATCACTGGGTCGAAACCATCGTCGCGGCGCTGGATGCCGGGCTCGACGTCGCCTCCGGGCTGCACGCGCGTCTCGGCGACAACCCTTCCATCCGCGCGGCCGCCGCCCGCTGGGGGCGCCGCCTGTATGATGTGCGGCACGCGTCGCAGCGTTTCGACACCGGCAAGGGAACCAAGCGCTCGGGCCTGCGCCTGCTCACGGTAGGAACGGACTGCTCGGTCGGCAAGAAATACACGGCGCTGGCGCTGGAGCGGCAGATGCGCGCCGCCGGCCTCGATGCCGACTTCCGAGCGACGGGGCAGACGGGCGTGTTCATCTCCGGTCGCGGCGTCGCCATCGACGCGGTGGTCGCCGACTTCATCTCCGGCGCCGTCGAATGGCTGTCGCCCGATGCGGCGCCCGGCCATTGGGACCTGATCGAGGGCCAGGGCTCGCTCTATCATCCCTCCTTCGCCGGCGTGTCGCTCGGCCTGCTGCACGGCGCGCAGCCGGACGCCTTCGTCGTCTGCCACGAGCCGACGCGCACGACGATGCGCGGGGTCCGCCACCCCTTGCCGACGATCCAGCAGGTGATCGACCTGACCCGCGTCTGCGGACGATTGACCAATCCCGCCATTCGCTGCGTCGGCATCGCCATCAATACGCAGGCCCTCGACGACGAGGCGGCGCAGGCCGCGCTGGACGAAGCGGCCGCCGCGCATGATATTCCCGCCGTCGATCCGATCCGCACCGGCGTCGGACCGATCGTCGACCGCATCCTGCAGGACTTCCCTCCCTCATGACCTCTACTGTTTCCGTCGACACCGAGCGCTGGCCCATCGCCGGCAGCTTCGTCATTTCCCGCGGCTCCCGCACCGAGGCGACCGTCGTTACCGTCACGATCCGGGACGGCGACGCCACGGGCCGTGGCGAATGCGTGCCCTATGCGCGCTATGGCGAGACGGTCGAGGGCGTGGTCGCGGCGATCGAGGCAGCGGCGCGGCGGCCCGGCGGCCTCTCCGACCGCGCGGCGCTGCAGGACGCCCTGCCGCCCGGCGCGGCGCGCAACGCGCTCGATTGCGCGTTCTGGGACCTGGAAGCCAAGGCGAGCGGCGTCTCCGTCGCCGAGCAACTGGGGCTTTCCTCGCCGCTGGCCCTGCTGACCGCCTATACGCTCAGCCTCGGCACGCCGGAAAGCATGGAGGACGCGGCGAGGAATGCGGCGCATCGGCCGCTCCTGAAGGTGAAGCTGGGCGGCGCCGGCGATGGCGACCGCATCGCCGCCGTCCGGCGGGGCGCGCCGGCGAGCCGGATCATCGTCGATGCCAACGAAGCCTGGTCGGCCGCCGATTTCGACGCCAACATGCGCGCCTGCGTTGAGGCACGCGTCGAACTGATCGAGCAACCGCTGCCGGCGGGGGCGGACGATTTGCTCCGCCATGCCGATCGGCCCGTGCCGGTCTGCGCGGACGAAAGCCTGCATGTCGCCGGCGACCTCGAGCAGCTGGTCGACCGCTACGACGCGATCAACATCAAGCTCGACAAGACGGGCGGCCTGACCGAGGCGCTGCGCCTGAAACAGGCGGCGCGCGCCCACGATTTCGCGATCATGGTCGGCTGCATGGTCGGCACGTCGCTGGCGATGGCGCCGGCCGTGTTGCTGGCGCAGGACGTCGATTTCGTCGATCTCGACGGCCCGCTCCTGCTGGCGCGCGACCGGACGCCCGGCCTCGTCTATGACGGCAGCCTGGTCAGCCCGCCATCGCCATCACTCTGGGGCTGAGCGGGGCTTCCTCGGCACCAGCAGGACAAGGATCGCCAGCACGCCGCCGATCATCATGGTCGGGAAGGCCGCCGCGCCAAGGTGGCCGTAGAGCGGACCCGACAGCAGCGTCGTCGCGGCGAGCGCCAGGCCCGAGGCCGTCTGCGAAATGCCCTGGGCGGAGGCCATCATCGCGTCCGGCACCTGCCGGGCGATGGCGAGCTGCATGCCCGCATAGACGGCCGCGAAGGTCAGGGCGTGCAGCAATTGCAGCGCCAGCGAGAAGACCAGGTCGGTCGCGAACGGAAACAGGCCCCAGCGGACGATGGCGGCGACGGCGCCGAGCATGATCAGCCGCTCGGGCTGCAGGCGGCGCAGCGCCTTGCCCGACACGGCGAACATGCCGATCTCGGCGACGACGCCGGCAGCCCAAAGCAACCCGATCTCGCTGCCGCTGAAGCCGAGCTGCTCCCAGTAGATGGTGCCAAAGGAATAGAAGACGGCGTGGCTCGCCGTGATCAGCGAAAACGAGGCAATGACGACGACGAACTCGCGGCTCATCAGGATGGCGCGGGCCGAGACCGCCTCGGGCTTCGCCGCGTCGTCGGCGGCGCGGATCTCGGGCGGGGTGACCGGCAGCAGGAAGGCGGTCACCGCCGCGATCACATAGGCGCCGATCAGCATGGGCGAGAGCGACGCCGGGCCCAGATGGCCGAACACCACGCCGCCAACGAGGCTGATGGCGATGAAGCTGATCGAGCCCCAGACACGCATGTTGCCATAGTCGAGCCCGAAGCGGCGGACGCCGGTGAGCGCCAGCGCATCGATCGCCGGCATGCTCAGGCCGAGCATCGCGGTCGCGATGCCGGTCAGCAGGAGAATCGGCCAATAGCCGGTGACCAGCGTGGCGGGCAGGAAGAACAGCAGGCCGAACAGGGTGAAGACGACGACCGCGAAGCGCCGGTTCGGCGCCCGGTCGGCGAAGGCGCTGCCCACCGGCATGAAAAGCAGCCTCGCCGCCAGCGGAAAGGCCAGACAGGCGCCGATCTCCTCCGGGGTCAGGCCGCGAAGCTTGAGCCAGACCGGGAAGAACGGCGTCATCAGGCCTCCGACGACGAAGAACCCGATATAGAACAACGAGATGCGAAGGCCGAAGTGGCGCGGCGCGGCGACCATGGATAACGTGCCGATCTGAAAATGCCGGCGAGAACTCGCGGCGGGACATGCGCGACTCACCGGCGGGGAACCGGGGTGCGCGCTCGCAGGATAGCGATGTCGGGGACGAAGCGGGAGTGGCGGCGTTCAGGCCGCGAGCGCCCGCTCCAGGATATCCGGATCAATATTGCCGCCGGACAGCACGATGACGACCGTCTTGCCGCGCGCGTCGACGCGACCGGTGAGGAGACCGGCGAGCGCTGCCGCGCCACCCGGCTCGACGACCAGCTTCAGCGTGCGGAAGGCATAGGCGACGGCGGCGAGCGCCTCGGCGTCCGAAACGGCGACGCCGCGCGCGCCCGTCTCGCGATTGATGGCGAAGCCCAGCGCGCCGGGCTGCGGCGCCAGCAGCGCGTCGCAGATCGAGCCGCCGGTCCGCGCATTGCGGGTGATCGAGCCCGACGCCAGCGAACGGCGATAGTCGTCAAAACCTTCCGGCTCGGCGAGGTAGACCTGCGTCTCCGGGCTCTCCGCCGACATCACGACGCCGATGCCGGCCGACAGGCCGCCGCCGCCGCAGGGCGTGATCACGATATCCGCATGCTCGCCGCGCGCCGCGAGCTCGTCGGCGATCTCCAGGCCGATCGTCCCCTGCCCGGCGATGACGCGGCGGTCATTGTAGGCGTGGACGAGCTCGGCTCCGGTCTCGGAGACGATCGAAGCGGTGATGGCGTCGCGGTCGTCGCTGGCCCGGTCATAGGCGACGATGCTGGCGCCGCGCCGCATCGTGCCCTCGCGCTTCGCGGCCGGGGCGTCGCCGGGCATGACGATGGTCGCCGTGACGCCGAACAGGCGCGCCGCCTCGGCGATCCCCTGCGCGTGATTTCCGGACGATGAAGCGACGATCCCGTGCGCCCGCTCCTCCTCGCTCAGCGAGGCGATGGCGTTATAGGCGCCACGAAACTTGAACGAGCCGGTGCGCTGCAGGTTCTCGCATTTCAGGTAGACGCGCCCGCCGGTGATCTCGTCGAGCGCGGCGCTCGCGAGCAGCGGCGTGCGAATGGCCTCGGCGGCGATACGCAGGGCCGCCTGGCGGACGTCTTCGATCGTGGGGGTCATGACGCTGTCCGGTGACGCGAGGGTGACAGGACCGCAGATTTACACGAAAGCGCTTCCGGCGCAGCTTTTTTGCGCCGCGATGACATTGTCGAGGAACTGTCGCGCCGCCGCCTGCCACGAATGGCGGAGCGCGACGGTGCGGCAGTGATCGCGCGGGATCGAAAGCGCCGCCAGCACGGCCTTGCGCAGATCCTCGTCAAGGACGCCAGCGCCCGTCCCGCCCACCACGTCGCGCGGCCCCGCCACGGGAAACGCCGCCACCGGCAGCCCCGAGGCGAGCGCTTCCAGCATGACGACGCCGAACGTGTCGGTGCGGCTCGGGAAGACGAAGCAATCGGACGCGGCGTAGATATCGGCGAGCGCATCGCCGACCTTCGCCCCCAGGAACGACACTTCCGGATGGGCGCGGCGCAGCGTCTCCAGCGCCGGGCCGTCGCCGACGACGACCTTGCTGCCCGGCAGGTCCAGATCGAGGAAGGCGCCGATGTTCTTTTCGACCGCCACCCGCCCGACATAGAGATGGATCGGCCGCGGCAGATGCGCGAGGACGTCCGAGCGGCGATCCGGCCGGAACAGGTCGGCGTCGACGCCGCGCGACCAGCGCATCAGATGGCGGAATCCGCGCTCCGCGAGCTCGGCCTCCAGCGACGGCGTGGCGACCATGCAGCCGGCGCCGGCATTGTGAAACTGCCGCAGCACCGCATAGGTCCAATCGACCGGCACCGGCAGGCGGGCTGCGAGATATTCCGGAAAGCGGGTGTGGTAGCTCGTCGTGAAGATGCGCTTCCGCTTGCGGCACCAGCGGCGGACAGCATAGCCGATCGGCCCTTCGGTGGCGATGTGGACATGATCGGGCATCGCCGCGTCGAGCCGCCGGCCGATCGCGCCGGGCGCAGCGATCGTCAGGCGGATCTCCGGATAGGTCGGGCACGGAACGGTGCGATAGCCTTCCGGGGTCAGAAGGACCGGTGTGGCGCCGAATTCCGGCAGGTGCCGGGACAACCGCTCCAGCGTCCGCACGACACCGTTGATCTGCGGATGCCAGGCGTCGCTCGCGATCAGGATCCGGCTCATGCGGCGACCTTGTCGATCTCCGGCTCTTCTTCCTGCGCCACGGCATAGAGGGGGGCGACGTCTGCCCAGCGGATCATCTCGATCCGACCGTCATGATGCTCGACGATCGCCGTGCAGCTTTCGACCCAGTCGCCGGTGTTGATGTAGCGGATGCCGAGATCGTCGCGGATGGTGGCGTGGTGGATATGGCCGCAGACGACGCCGTCCGCGCCGACCCGCCGCGCCTCGGTCACTAGCGCCTGCTCGAAGGCACCGATGAAGGAGACGGCGTTCTTGACCTTGAGCTTGGCCCAGGCGGAGAGCGACCAGTATTCGAAACCGAGCTTGCGGCGAACCTTGCCGACCACCGTGTTGAGCGCGAGGGCGAGGTTGTAGGCATGGTCGCCGAGGAAGGCGAGCCACTTGGCGTGGCGGACCACGACGTCGAACTGGTCGCCATGGATCACCAGCAGGCGCTTGCCGTCCGCCGTCTCATGGATGGCGCGATCGACGAGTTCGACGCCGCCGAGATGCGTGCCCAGATAATCGCGCAGGAATTCGTCGTGATTGCCCGGAACATAGACAAGCCGCGCGCCCTTGCGCGCCTTCCGCAGCAGCTTCTGCACGATGTCGTTGTGCGCCTGCGGCCAATACCAGCCCTTCTTCAGACGCCAGCCATCGATGATGTCGCCGACAAGATAGATCGTCTCGGCGTCATGCCATCTGAGGAAGTTGAGCAACAGTTCCGCCTGACTACCTCGAGTACCGAGATGAATGTCCGACAGGAAAAGCGTGCGCAAGTGACGGGGCGCGACACCGCTCGACATGATCTTGATTCGTCCTCGTCCAGGAGACCGTTGTCGATTGCTTAGCCGACACGAACCACAGATTTGTGACAGTCGCTCAGAACAGGGTCGGCACCATGGAGAGGACGAGAAGCACCGCCATCACTGCATTGAAAATTGCCACGCGACGATCGCTGTCCAGAAAACGGGCAATCGCGGTTCCGAACAGGCACCAGGTCGCCGAGGACGGCAGCGAGGTCAGCGCGAAAATGGCGGTCAGCAGCAGGACGGCCGGCAGGATCGTCCCGCCCTGCGGGACGTAGAGCGCCATGGCGCTGATTGCCATGATCCAGGCCTTGGGATTGACCCACTGGAACAGGGCCGCGGCGAGGAAGCTCATCGGCCTGCCCTCGCGCGCGCCTTCCGTATCATGCCGGCCGGAGCGCGCCAGCTTCCAGGCGAGATAGAGCAGATACAGGAACGAGACGTATTTCAGGATCTCGTGCAGGAGCGGATAGGCCTCGAACACGCCGCCGAGGCCCATACCGACGGCGAACACCATGACCGGGAAGCCGACCGTGATGCCGAGGATATGCGGCACGCTGGGAACGACGCCCCAGTTGGCGCCGGAGATCATCAGCATCGTGTTGTTCGGACCGGGCGTGAACGCGGTCACCAGGGCGAAGCCCAGAATTGCCAGAACCTGGTCCATGACAGCCCTCCGCCAATGCCCGGGACACGGTGGCACGGCCTTCCTAATAGGTCAATATTGCTGACATTTATCTCTGGAACAGATGGCGGCTCAGCTGTTCTCTGTGGGCCAAGCTGCATTGCTCCAGTCATCAGACATCTGGGCTTGCAAGCCAGCGCCCCCTCGACCATGATCCCGGCCGCCAACACGGAGAAATATCAATGAAACTCCTACGCTTCGGTGCCCCTGGCTCGGAGAAGCCCGGCCTTCTCGCCAAGGACGGCACGATTCGCGACCTGTCGGGCGTCATTTCCGACATCACCCCGGAGACGCTCAAGAACGGCGCGATCGACGCGGTCGCCAAGGTCGACCCGGCTTCGCTGCCGGTCGTGCCCGCCGGCACGCGCCTCGGCCCCGTCGTCAACGGAACGCGCAACTTCATCGCCGTCGGTCTGAACTATGTCGACCACGCGCATGAAACGAACATGCCGATCCCGGCCGAGCCGATCCTGTTCAACAAGGCCCCGAACTGCATCGTCGGCCCGAACGACAATGTCACGATTCCCAAGGGTTCGGAAAAGACCGACTGGGAAGTCGAGCTGGCGATCGTCATCGGCAAGACCGCGAGCTACGTGTCGGAAGCCGACGCGATCAACTACGTGGCTGGCTACGCCGTCTGCCATGACGTTTCCGAGCGCGCCTTCCAGACGGAGCGCGGCGGCCAGTGGATGAAGGGCAAGGGCTCGCCGACCTTCGGTCCGCTCGGCCCCTGGCTCGTCACCCCGGACGAGATCGCGGACATCCAGAACCTCGACCTCTATCTCGACGTCAATGGCGAGCGCGCCCAGACCGGCAACACCAAGACGATGATCTTCGGCGTTGCGCACCTGGTCAGCTACATCAGCCAGTTCCTGCAGCTCGATCCGGGCGACGTCATCACGACGGGCACCCCGCCGGGCGTCGGCATGGGCATGAAGCCGCCGCGCTACCTGAAGGCCGGCGACAAGGTTCGCCTCGGCATCCAGGGCCTGGGCGACCAGGAGCAGGAATTCGTCGCCTACAAGGGCTGATCCCCTTCGGCTGACAGCCTGACGAATTGAAGAGCGGCCGGCGCCATGCGTCGGCCGCTCTTTTCGTTTCTGCGTCTACTTCTACGGGCCCGCATTGACGGGCGTGGCCCTCCCCGTCACCCTGAAGGCCTGACTCGGGCCCCGGGCGCATTTTCGGTGTCCCGTCCCTCGCCCGCATCCATCCCGCCTGCCGCCACGCGGTTCGGGACCCAGGCGCGCTCGCGCGGGATGCCCTTTCAACCAAGCGCCCGTCGACCCGGGAATGCCGGACGGGACCACGCGGACGGCGCTTGCCAATTCCTGAAGGAGAGCCGGTGGAAAGCATCGAGAAGATCCTGACCGAGCATCACTGGATCAACGCCCTGCTCACCCTGACAGCCCTCGTCATCGCCGCCCTGTTCGCGAACTATGTCGTCAAGGCGCTGCTGCTCAAGCTGGTGCACCGGGCCCTCGGCATGACGGCCTATGGCCGCGACGAGGAACTGCGCAGCCACGGCGTCATCGAGCGCCTCGCCAATTTGATGCCGGCGCTGGTGATCTCGGCCGGCATCGACCTCGTTCCCGGCCTGCCGCAATTCGCGCTGACGGTGATCAAGAACGTCGCCAACGCCTTCATCATCCTGTCGCTGGCGATGACGGTGAGCGCGGCGCTCAACATCGTCGACACCACCTATCATCGCCGCCCCTCGGCCCGGCTGAAGCCGATCAAGGGCTATATCCAGGTGGTGAAGATCGCGGTCTATGTGATCGCGGCGCTCCTGATCATCGCGACGCTGATCGACCGGTCGCCGGTCATCCTGCTCTCCGGTCTCGGCGCCATGGCCGCCGTCCTGATCCTCGTCTTCCAGGATACGCTGCTGTCGCTCGTCGCCGGCATCCAGATCTCGTCGACCGACATGGTGCGCGTCGGCGACTGGATCGAGATGCCGGGCCAGAACGCCGATGGCGACGTGATCGAGATCGCGCTGCATACGGTCAAGGTGCAGAACTTCGACAAGACGATCACCACCGTCCCTATCCGCAAGCTGGTCACAGAACCGTTCAAGAACTGGCGCGGTATGCAGGAAACGGGCGGAAGGCGGATCAAGCGCTCGCTCTATCTCGACCAGAACAGCATCCGCTTCCTGACCGAAGCGGACTTCGACAAGCTCACCCTGTTCGGCCATCTCGAGACCTATCTGGCGCGCAAGCGCGCCGAGATAGACGACTGGAACGGCAAGCTCGGCGATCGCGCCAAGTTCGCCGCCAACCGCCGGCGTTCCACCAATATCGGCACCTTCCGCGCCTATGTGGAAGGCTACCTCAGGAACCATCCCGACCTGCGCCAGGACATGACGATCCTGGTCCGGCAGATGCCGCCGGGTCCGGACGGCCTGCCGATCGAGATCTACGCCTTCACCAACACGATCGTCTGGGCGCGCTACGAAGGCATCCAGTCCGACATCTTCGACCACCTCTACGCGATCCTGCCGGAATTCGACCTCCGCGTGTTCCAGAACCCGAGCGGCCAGGATCTCAAGGCGCTGGCGCCGGGTCTGCGGCGAAGCCCACGCGCCCTGGCGGCGGCGGACGCCTGACGCTTCTCAGGCGGCGGCCGGTCCCCGAGGATCGGCCGCCCCAACGCGGTCACGCCGCCAGGTCGACCGACTGGCAGGCGAAACAGATCGCCTGCACGTGGCGGAAATCGGTGCCGCAGCAGCCGCCAACCACGTTCAGACCGGGGCATGCGCGCCGGAGTGCTGCGAACTGGCGACCGAGTTCGGCTGGGTCGCCGTCGTCGAGGTTGGGGGCATTGTCGAGTTCGGCATGGCTGCGCCGCGACGCATTGGCCCGCAGTCCCTTGATGCGCCGCGTCCAGCCCTCGCCTGCCCCGAACAGGTGCTCGAAATGGGTCGGATGGGCGCAATTGATCATGTAGTAGACCGGCGCGACAACGGCCGTCCCATCGACGGTCTGGATCGCGTCGCGGAGTTCCTGCCCGCTCGGTAGTCTTCCGTCCGTCTCGACCGTGAAGGAGAGGACGATCGGCATCTGCGCATCCGCAGCGGCGCGAACCAGCCCGATCGCCTCCTCGACATAGTTGATCGTCATCGCGCTGACGAAATCCGCCTCGGTCGCGGCGAACGTGCGGATCTGCTCGCCGTGATAGTCGGCCGCCTCGGCCACGCTCATCTTCCGCTCGATCTGGTAGCCGTCGCCCCTTGGGCCGATATCGCCGCTGATGACCATCGGCGTTTCGGGGCTGTCATAGCGATCGCGCAGTTCGCGCATCAGGTCGATGGCGGCGCGGTTGCTGGCGGCGAGCGCATCGGCGTCGTAGCCGATCTGCGCCCCCCAATCGCAGTTGGCCCGCCATGTCGGGCTTTCCAGAATGAAGCCGAGCCGGCGCGCATGGGCGAGCGCGGCGTAGCTGTCATAATAGGCGCGCAGGCGCTCGCGCCCGCCGGGACGCGAGAACAGATCGAAGGCGGCGAAAGCCGGCAGCTCGATCCCGTCATGGAAGATCAGCGTCGTCTCCAGACCGCCATCGGTGGTGAACAGGCGATCCGTCAGTTGCGGCAGGGCGTTTCTGTAGCGGGCCATGTCGTCCATCCTCCTCCTTGGAGCTTCGGATGGCGACGGACTCTATCCCGCTCCTGTTCCGCGACTAGAAAGCGCGTGGTCCAGTCAGGACGAATTACACGAACTGCTTATCTGTCAAACGGATAGGCATCACTCCTCTGATGTCGATTCAACGAATGACAGATCGGAGGAAGCCGAACTTGACCTATGGTAAAGTTACGGCATGTCGAACCCCGCGCCCCAGCCTCGGACGGATACGCGCGAAAGGCTGCTCAGCCTCGCCGAGCAGCGGGTGCTCGCCAAGGGCTTCTCGGCGACGTCCATCGACGAGCTGATCGCCGGCGTCGGCATTACCAAGAGCGGCTTCTTCTATCATTTCCGCGACAAGAACGAGCTCGCCCGGGCGCTGCTGCTCCGCTATCTCGAGCAGGATCGCGCCGTGCTGGAGGCCATCTTCCAGCGCGGCGACGACCTGCACGACGACCCGTTGCACGGCTTTCTCGTCGGCCTGAAACTGTTCGCCGAAATGCTGGCCGACCTGCCCGAGCAACATCCGGGCTGCATCGCCGCGTCCTATTGCTACCAGGACCAGTTGTTCGACCGCGAGATCCGTGACCTGAACGCCGCCGGCATGCTGGCGTGGCGCAGCCGCTTCGGCGAGCGGCTGCAGCTGATCGCGGCCCGCTATCCGCCCCGCCACGATGTCGACATCGATGCCCTCGCCGACATGATCTCGACTCTGGTCGAGGGCGGCCTGATCCTGGGTCGCGCGCTGCGGGATGCGACGATCCTGCCGCGGCAGATCCTGCTCTACCGTGACTTCATCCGGGCGATCTTCCTCGGCAATTGAACGCCGTCACCACCACTTGTGGAAGTGGTGCACCGGCCCATGGCCACGGCCGATCTGCAGCCGGTCCGACGCGACGATCGCGTCCGTGATGTAGCGCTTGGCTTCCTCGATCGCCGGTTCGAGCGCCAGGCCGCGCGCGAGACCCGCCGCGATCGCGGAGGACAGCGTGCAGCCCGTGCCATGCGTATTGAGCGTGTCGATGCGCGGCGCGCTGAACCAGCGTTTGCCTGCGGCCGACATCAGGAGATCGTCGCTTTCCGGACCGGTGCCATGGCCGCCCTTGATCAGGACGGCACGGGCGCCGAGGCGCAGGATCGCCTCGGCCTGCGCCTCCATGCCGGCCCCGTCGGTCGCGACGTCGGTCTCGAGCAGGCGCGCTGCCTCCCGCAGGTTCGGCGTGACGAGCGCCGAGCGCGGCAGGAGGTCGGCGATCAGCACCGCAACCGATTCGTCGCGCAGCAGCATGTCGCCGCTGGTCGCCACCATGACCGGATCGAGCACGACGTTCTTCTGGTCGAAGCGATCGAGCCCGGCCGCGACGGCGCGGATGACGTCGGGCTGGGAAAGCATGCCGATCTTGACCGCGCCGACGTCGAGATCGGAGAAGACGGCGTCGATCTGGGCGGTGACGAAATCGGCCGGCACGTCGTGGATCCCCGTGACGCCCAGCGTGTTCTGCGCCGTCAGCGCCGCGATCACCGAGGCGCCATAGACGCCGAGCGCCGAGAAAGTCTTCAGATCGGCCTGAATGCCGGCGCCGCCGCCCGAATCCGAGCCGGCGATGGTAACGGCGATGGCTGTCATCCCTGGTATCCTTCCTCAGGCCCCCGGCCCCGCCGGGGTCTTCGACGCGCGCTCCCGGCTACGCTTGATGCCGAGACGATGCTCGCGATAGATCACGAACATCCCCGATGCAACGACGATCGCCGAGCCGACGAGCATGGTGGCGCTCGGGGTCGAATGAAACAGCAAATAGCTGACGATGATCGCCCAGAGCATCGAGACATATTCGAACGGCGCGATCAGCGACGCCTCGCCATAGCGGTAGCTCTGCGTCAAAAGCACCTGGCCGATGCCGCCGAAGATGCCGGAGCCGACGAGGAAGGGCACATGCTCCCAGCGCGGCATCGCCCAGCCGAACGGCGCGGTCAGCAGCATGAAGAGCGCCGTGAAGATCGAGAAATAGATGACGATCGTCCCCGGCGGCTCGACCCAGGTCAGGCGGCGCGTCTGCGTTGCCGCGATCCCGCCGAAGAAGGCGGCGAGGATCGCAAAGACCGCGCCGAGCGCGCTGCGGTCCGGGCCGCGCTCGGGCCCGATATAGCCCGACAGGATGACGAGGACGCCGATCAGGCCGACCACCACCGCCGTCCACCGGTAGACGCGGATCGCCTCCTTCAGGAGGACGGCGGCGAGGACCACCGTCAGCAGCGGCGAGGCATAGCCGATCGCGGTGGCGTCGGAGAGCGGCAGCCGCGCCAGCGCCGAAAAGCCGAAGAACATCGACGTCGCCCCGGCGATCGAGCGCAGGACGTGGCCGCCGATGCGCGGAGTGATGAAGATGGAGGGAAGCCCGCCATACCAGCCGACCCAGATCAGCACGGGGATCAGCGCGAAGGCGGAGCGGAAGAACGCGATTTCACCCGGCGGATAGCTGTCCGAGACATATTTGATCAGGGTCGCCATCGCCGTGAAGGCGATCGTCGAGATGATCTTGAGCAGCACACCGAAAAGCGGCTGCCCCTTCTGAAGCGCTTCCATGGAACCCACCGGACCGGGGGGCGGTCCGTTTCTTCGGGGGCCGCAGGGGATGCGGCCCGGTTTCGGACTTCGCTTTCAGCCGGCCCGCAGGGCCAGACGAGCGCGATCGGTTGGGACAAAGCCGATCCGGCGAGGCCTGAAATCGCGAATGGACGACACTTCGTTCATGACGATCCGGCCCGGACGGGCCGCCTCCTCGATCGATCATCGGCAGAAGATGCGGAACGGATCGGCAAATTGGGCCGAAGCGCCGCATTTCATGGATCATAGGACCCGCTCGCCGCCGGGTGCAACCGCCTGGAGCCAAAGCGGACGCGCAAAATGGTCCAAACCTCTCAACAGGTGGTCACCGACCGCTCCCGTCATGCGCGCAACGCCTTTTCCCCGCCGGAATCGCGTGTTAAGCACCCAACCGGCGGTGCAGAGGTCATCATCGGAATCCCATGACACGTTTCATCACACGACGCTGCGGCCCGACGCTTGTCGCGGCAACCCTGGCCTCCCTCCTCGTCGGCACGTCCGCCCATGCGGAGCGGATCACCAATCCGGTCGCCGAGTTCGCGGGTCTCGACAAGATCACGGGCCGGATCATCACCTTCGACGTCTACATGGACGAGACGGTGCAGTTCGGCGCCCTGCAGGTGACGCCGCGGGCCTGCTATTCGCGCCCCGCGACCGAGCAGCCGCAGACGGACGCCTTCGTCGAGGTCGACGAGATCACGCTGAACCGCAAGGTGCGCCGTATCTTCACGGGATGGATGTTCGCCGACAGCCCCGGCCTGCACGCCGTCGACCACGCCGTCTATGACGTCTGGCTTGCCAACTGCAAGACCTCGTCGACCGTGGCGCATCCGTCCAAGCCGTAGAAGTCGCCCTCGCCCGCGAGAGCGCCTTCCAGCCGCGCGTGATATTCGTCGCGGTCGACCTCGATGGCGCCGAACTGCGACAGATGCTCGGTGGTGAACTGGGCGTCGAGCAGGCGGAATCCGCCGGCCTTCAGCCGGGCGACGAGATAGACGAGCGCGATCTTCGAAGCATCGCGCGCATGGCTGAACATGCTCTCGCCGAAAAAGGCGCCCTGCAGCCGCACGCCATAGAGCCCACCGACCAGCTTGCCGTCCTGCCACGCCTCGACGGTGTGACAATGGCCGAGCGCGAACAGCTCGCGATAGAGGGCGCGGATGCGCTGGTTGATCCAGGTCTTGTCGCGATAGACCGAGGCGGCGTTGCCGGCGCAGCCCGCGATCACGCCTTCAAAGTCCGAATCGATCCGGATCTCGTAGGGCTGGTGCCGCATGGTGCGGGCGAGCCGGCGCGGAACATGGAACGCGTCGAGCGGAAAGATGCCGCGGCTTTCGGGCTCGATCCAGTAGAGGCCGGGATCCTCGGCCGAGTCCGACATCGGAAAGATGCCGCACGCATACGCCTTCAAGAGAACTTGAGGCGTGATTTCGGGCAGATGGTCAGACTGGCGGGCCATGGGATCACGCGACGCGGGGACCGGAAGCCGAGCACGCGGAGCCGAAACCGGCTCCCGTACCCATGACTAAACGAATCCCGCGCATTGTGCACCCCTCCCCCGAAGAGCCCGGGCACATTGTCATGTTCCCGAGGCTCTCGAAAGGCGAATGCCGCTGCCGGCTCAGCGGTCCACAGCCAGCTTCTTCTCCAGCCAGTGGATGTCGTAGCGGCCGTCGGCGATGTCCTGATCGTCCACCAGCTGGCGGAAGAGCGGGATGGTCGTCGACACGCCGTCGACGACGAACTCGTCCAGCGCGCGGCGCAGCCGCATCATGCACTCGACGCGATTGCGGCCGTGCACGATCAGCTTGCCGATCAGGCTGTCGTAGTAGGGCGGGATCTTGTAGCCCTGATAGACGCCCGAATCGACGCGGACGCCGAGACCACCCGGCGGGTGGTAGTAGGTGATCTTGCCGGGCGACGGCGCGAAGGTCCGCGGATCCTCGGCATTGATGCGGCATTCGATGGCGTGGCCCTCGAACGTCACGTCCTCCTGGCGGAAGGACAGGCCGCTGCCGGCGGCGATACGGATCTGCTCGTTGACGAGATCGATGCCCGTGACGGCCTCCGTCACCGGATGCTCCACCTGCAGGCGGGTGTTCATCTCGATGAAGTAGAACTCGCCGTTCTCGTACAGGAACTCGATCGTGCCGGCGCCGGAGTAACCGAGATCGGCCACGGCCTTGGCGCAGATGGCGCCGATCTTGTCGCGCTCGTCGGCGTTGAGGGCCGGCGAACCCGCCTCTTCCCAGACCTTCTGGTGCCGGCGCTGCAGCGAGCAGTCGCGCTCGCCGAGATGCACGGCGTAGCCCTTGCCGTCACCGAGAACCTGGATCTCGATGTGGCGGGGCTTCTCGAGGTACTTTTCCATGTAGACGGCGTCGTCGCCGAAGGCGGCCTTCGCCTCGGAACGGGCGGTCTGGAAGGCGATGACGACATCGGCCTCCGAGCGCGCGACCTTCATGCCGCGTCCGCCGCCGCCCGACGATGCCTTGATCAGCACCGGATATCCGATGGCGGCGCCGTTGCGAATCGCGTCGGCCTCGTCCTTCAGCGCGCCGTCCGAACCGGGGACGACCGGAATGCCGAGGCGCTTCGCCGTGCGCTTCGCCTCGATCTTGTCGCCCATGATGCGGATGTGCTCGGACTTCGGTCCGATGAAGGTCAGGTTGTGCGCCTCGAGGATCTCCGCGAAGCGCGCATTTTCCGACAGGAAGCCGTAGCCGGGATGGATCGCGTCGGCGCCGGTGATCTCGCAGGCAGCGAGCAGCGACGGGATGTTGAGGTAGCTATCGCGAGCGGGCGGCGGGCCGATGCAGACGCTCTCATCGGCGAGGCGGACATGCATCGCGTCAGCGTCGGCCGTCGAGTGCGCCGCGACAGTCTGAATCCCCAGCTCCTTGCAGGCGCGGAGGATGCGGAGGGCGATTTCGCCTCGATTGGCGATGAGGATCTTGTTGAACATCGGCACCACGACGCTCATTCGATGATCAGCAGGGGTTCGCCATATTCGACCGGCTGGCCGTCTTCGACCATGATCGCCTTGACGACGCCGGAGCGCGGCGACGGGATCTGGTTCATGGTCTTCATGGCTTCGACGATCAGCAGGGTCTGGCCCTCGCGAACCGTGTCGCCGATCTCGACGAAGGTCTTGGCGCCCGGCTCCGGCGAACGGTAGGCGGTGCCGACCATCGGTGACGGCACGATGCCCGGATGGCTCGCCAGATTGACCTCGGCCGGCGCGGCGGCGGCCGCGGGCGCGGCGGCGACCGGGGCTACGGGCGCTGCGACCTGATAGGTCGGGGCCGCAGTCACCGTGCGCGCCACGCGGATCCGGAGATCCTCGTGCTCGACTTCAATCTCGGTGAGGTCCGTCTCCGTCAGCAGCAAGGCCAGCTGGCGGATGAGATCCTGGTCGATCGAATTTTTGCTCGTCATGCCCTTTGTTCTTTCATGATCCGTTTCCCCTCGCTCAGTCGACGAGCGGCTGCAGCGCCTGCAGCGCCAAGCCATAGCCAGCGGCTCCGAAACCGCAGATCACGCCGGCGGCGACGGGGGAAACATAGGAATGATGCCGGAAGTCCTCGCGCGCGAAGACGTTAGAGAGATGCAGCTCGATCGTGGGGAGGCCGACGGCGCGGATCGCGTCGTGCAGGGCGATCGAGGTGTGGGTGTAGGCGCCGGGATTGATCACGATGCCACGGAACCGTCCGAGGGCCTCATGGATCCAATCGACGAGGACGCCCTCATGATTCGACTGGCGGAAATCCACCGCCATGCCAAGCCGCTCGCCCGCAGCCTTCGTTTCAGCCTCGATTTCACCCAGGGTCTTGGCTCCGTAGACACCAGGCTCGCGCTTGCCGAGCATGTTGAGGTTGGGGCCGTTCAGAACGAGGATTGCGACTGTCATCGATGATTTCTACCGAGGGCCATGCAAGGACAGGCCCTTGCGGCGAGGTTGGCCGGTTATAGGGGGTCAAACAATAAAGGAAAAGCCCCGAAGCTTTCGCCTCGGGGGTAGTGTCCCATGATTCTTGTCCAAGCGGTCAGCAGCTTGTGGCGCCGCATTCCCTCACCGATTTGATCTTCGACTTCAGCGCGTCATAGCCGACGGCGCCGATGACGACATCGTTCTGCAGGACGTAGGACGGCGTGCCGTTGATGCCGAGCGCCTGCGCCAGCGCATACGACTCGTTGATGGTCGCGCCCACTTCCGGGTCCTTCAGCTGCGCCTGGATTGCGGCCTTGTCGAGACCGAGATCGGCTGCCACCGCCAGCGCCCGCGCGCCGTCGACGGCGCCGCGGCTCATCAGCAGCTCGTCGAAGAAGGCGCGATACTTGTCGGGCGCGATCTTGTTGACGACGACGGCGACCTGCGCCGCTTCCTCGGAGCCCTGCCCGAGCACGGGGAACTCCTTCAGGATGACGCGCAGCCCCTTGTCCTCGTCGAGCAGCTTCTCCATGTCGGCATGCGCGCGCTTGCAGTAGCCGCAGTTGTAATCGAAGAACTCGACCAGCGTGACGTCGCCTTCCGGATTGCCCAGCACGACGTGGCGCTTCGAGTTGAACAGCTGGTCGGCATATTTCGAGACGCCCGTGCGGCGGGCCTCGGCTTCCGCCGCCTCCTGCTTACGCTGCAGCTCTTCCATCGCATCGCGGATCACTTCCGGATGCTGCATGAGATACTCCTTGACCACGTCCCCGATCTCGGAGCGCTGGCTTTCGGAGAAGCTGGCGGCCTGGACGGGAGCCGTCGCAAGCGTCAGGGCGGCGAACGCCGCGGCAAGGAACAGTCTCGGCATTGTAGTCACCTATTTGGGCCCATCGAGAAGATAGCGTGCGGCGTTCGATGGGTGGATGGGATCATTTGCTCTTCGGAGGCGGTGTATAGGATACGATATCGTCGGCGCGAAGCCAGGCCGGCGAACCCGTCTTGAACTGGCTCTGCGCCCGCTTGGCACGCGCCTTGGCCGAGGCGAACTTGCCCTCGGCGAATTCGCCCTGCGCGGTGGCGAGATCAGCCATGGCCACGTCGCCCCTCAGGGCATAGGCGCGCGCCAGGCTGCGATAGCCGATCGGCATGTCGGGGTCCGTCTGCAGGCCGATGGTCAGGTTCTTGACCGCCTCGTCGACCGATTTCTTGTCCCCCAGCTCAACCAGCGCCTGGCCCAGCATGATGCGCAGAAGGCCCGATTTCGGCTGCGACGCGACCGCCTTGCGCAATGGAGCGACGGCTTCCTTGGCCCGGCCGCTCTCGAGCAGCACCTGGCCCTGGAGCTCATAGAAATAGGGATTGTTCGGCCTCGCCCGGATCAGCGCGCTGATCTGGTCCAAGGCGTTGCGAGAATTGCCGGTGCGATAGGCCAGGATGGCGCGGGCATACTGGGCGGGCATCGAGGTGTCGCCCGGCGGATAGCGCCGCACCACCAGCATCGAATCCTCGGAGAACGCCGAGAGCTTGGCGCGCACCATGTCGTGGCGCGCCTGCAGTTCCGGCGAATCCTTGGCGTTGTAGAACTTGCTCTTCTTGGCCGCGCCCTGGATCAGGTCGATGCGCTCGTTCGGCAGCGGATGGCTCTGCAGATAGGGATTGGTGCCGCGGCTTGAATACAGCGTGTTGTCGGCGAAGCGCTCGAACGTCGTGATCATGCCCTTGGCCGACTGGCCCGTCTTGTCCAGATATTCGAGCGCCGACCGGTCGGCCGCCATTTCCTCGCCCCGCTGGTAGGAGAGCAGCCCGCGCCGCACGAGCTCGCCCGAGCCCATGGCGATGCCGCCACCGGCGCGCGCCGCGTCGCCCGAGCCGCTGGCGGCGCCGGCGATCGCCGCGCCCATGCCGACGACACTGCCGATCATCGCCATGGTCTTGGCGGTCTCGAGCTGCTGGCGCAGCTGGATCTGGTGATTGCCGGCGAGATGGCCGGTCTCATGCGCCAAAACGCCGATCAGTTCGTTCGGCGTCTTCGAATCGATGATCGCGCCGGTATTGACGAAGATCTTGTCGCCCGAGGCGACGAAGGCGTTGAAGGCGGGGCTGTTGACCAGATAGAGCTCGACCGACGACGACCGCAGGCCCGCCGCCTTGAAGATCGGCCGCAGATAGTCCTGGATCAGCGCTTCCGTTTCCGCGTCGCGAACCAGCGCCGGCCTCGATTGCGCGGCGACGGGGCCACTCGCCAACGGGCTCAGAAGAACAGCGCCGACGATACCGCCCACGAGCCCCCGCATCATCCGCTGCGCTGATTTCAACACCCGCCCCTCCCTCTCCAGCCTTCCCCTGAAGGCTGCCGGATTGTATTGAAGCCGCTCACGCCGTCGCCGGCCAGCGGCATCCCCCTTGGACGGATGCGCAGAAAATGGGGCGATAGCAAGACTTTTCATCCCGAGATGGAACCCGCGCGCCATGACAGCTTCTGATCGTCCGCCGTCGCGCCGCAGCGCGGTCGCCCCGTTCATCGCGATGGACGTCATGACGGCGGCCTTCGACCGGATCGCCAAGGGCGAACGGATCATCCGGATGGAGATCGGCGAACCCGGCGCCTCGGCGCCGCGCGCCGTGCTGGACGCCGCCCGCGCCGCGCTCGACCAGGGCCGCATCGGCTATACCGAGGCGCTGGGGTCGCGGGCGCTGCGGCAACGGATCGCGCAGTACTATTCCGACACCCACGGCGTGGACGTACCGGCGTCGCGGATCGCGATCACCACGGGTTCGTCGGCCGGCTTCAACCTCGCCTTCCTGGCGGCGTTCGATCCCGGCGACCGCGTCGCGATCGCCTCGCCCGGCTACCCTGCCTATCGCAACATCCTCGCCGCGCTCGGCCTCGAAGTAATCGAGATCGAGACGTCTCCCGAGACGCGGCACGCGATCACGCCGGCCATGCTCGAGACGGTCCATGCGGAAACGCCGCTCGCCGGCATTCTCGTCGCAAGCCCCGGCAACCCGACCGGCACGATGATGACGCCGGAGGCGCTCGCCGCCCTCGTCCGCGCGGCCGACGATCTCGGCATCCGCTTCATCTCGGACGAGATCTATCACGGCCTCGTTTATGACGGCGTTGCCGAGACGGCGCTGAAAACGAGCGACCGCGCCATCGTCATCAACTCGTTCTCGAAATACTACTGCATGACGGGCTGGCGCATCGGCTGGATGGTGCTGCCCGAGATCCTGGTGCGTCCGGTCGAGCGGATCGGCCAGAGCCTCTACATCTCGGCGCCGGACCTGTCGCAGCGCGCGGCGATCGCCGCGTTCGACGCCACGGAAGAACTCGAGATCATCAAGGCCGGCTACGCCGCCAACCGCCGCCTGCTGCTCAACAAGCTGCCGAAGCTCGGTTTCGACGACTATTTCCCGGTCGACGGCGCCTTCTACATCTACGCGTCCGTGCGGCGCTTCTCGAACGATTCAGCCGACTTCGCGCAGAGGATGCTGGCCGAAGCCGGGATCTCGGCGACGCCGGGCGCGGATTTCGACCGCATCCACGGGCACAGCCATATCCGCTTCTCCTTCGCCGGCGCGACGACGGAAATCGCCGAGGCGGCCGAGCGCCTCGAACACTGGCTCGCCTGAGCCGGGAATTCAGGCCTTCCGGTATTCAGGCCTTGGCGCCCAGCAGGGGCTGGGCGTGGGCGGCGATGGGACGGCCGGGCGTGACCGGCTCGTGGTCGGAGCTGGCAAAAACCTCGCGGTCGAGCCGCTGCATGGCGCCGGCCAGGATGCCGACATCGACGAGATCGTCCTCGGCCGAGAAAACCTCGATCTCGGTCATGCGGGCCAGCTCACTCACCAGCCCCTCTTCCAGCCCGGCCTTGAAGCCCGCCTCCATCAGGTCGAAGCCGGCGACGCCGCGCCCCGTGAGCGCCACGCGCTGCGGATTGAGCAGCGCGACCAGCCGCGACAGGCCGAAGCCAAGCGCCAGTCCCGCCTGATGATAGGCCATGCGGACGCGATCCTCGCCGGCGCGTGCGCGCTCCTCGAGCTTGCGCATCGTCTCGGCATCGGGATCGATCTCGGTCGGCGGCTCGTCCGGCGGCAGGTTCTCCACCGCACGATAAATGGCGTAGTCGGCCACATAGGCCTCGACGCAGCCGCGCCGGCCGCACCGGCAGAGCGCGCCGCCCGGCATGTGGTTGACATGGCCGAATTCGGCGCCGGAGCCATAGGCGCCGGTGAACAGCTTGCCGTCGATATAGAGCCCCATGCCGACGCCATAGGCGATGAAGATCACCGCGAAGGTGCCGCCGAAGCGGACGGGATCGCGCGAATTGAGCGCCTGCGCCATCACGTTGACGTCGTTGGTCATCGAGGCGCGGATGCCGACGGCCTCGGCGACCGGCCCCGGTATAGCGCCGACATCGACGTTGACCGTCGGGCTCCATAGGAGCGTGCCGGTGGTCTCGTCGGTGGTGCCCGGAATGGCGATCGAGATTTCCGACACTCTGGACGGCTCGATGCCGCGATCGACCAGATAGCCGCGAATGATTTCGATCAGGCGCGGGACGAAGTCGGTCGAATCCGGCCCGACGGTCGCGACCGCGTATCGACTGCGATCCTGCAGGTGGCCGGCATAGTTGCTGAGGAGAAGCGTCACCGTGTTGAGCGAGACCTTGACGCCCAGCACATAGGCGGCCTCCTCGTTCAGCGTCAGCGCGACGCGCGGCCGCCCGCGCCCCAGCGGCCGCTCAGCCCGCTCATCCAGGCTCGCGGTAACGAGAATGTGCTCGGCGAGAAGATCGCCGGTAATGGCGGAGATGGTAGCAGGGCTGAGGCCGGTCTCCCGACCCAGTTCGACACGCGCCAATGGACCGGCCCGCCGAACCGCCCCGAGAACGAGGCCCCTGTTCTGGCGACGCACGAGTTCTGTGTCGGCTTTGCTCTGCACGATTCTCTCCCAGGCCGCACGATCACGTATCGATAATTGATTTCCAAGGAATATGCATCGGGCCTTCGCAAGTTCCGAAACCTAGCATATTCGGGAAAAATATCGCGTGGCTGTCCGGACCTATTTGCCGGGGCTTCCCTAGCGTGGTCTTGCCGGCACGACGGCGGCGTCGTATTCCGTCACGGCCCCGTAGGCTCATCGCTTCGAAGGACGCCCCCTTATGACCGTCGCCCGAACCGCCGCTACGGCGGCTGCCATCACCAGCGCATTCTCGACCCTTCGCGGCCACCGCGACCGCGTCGAAGCCCAGACCATGCGCGACATGTTCGCGAGTGATCCGGCGCGCTTCAGCCGTCTTTCGCTCACCGTCGACGATCTGCTGCTCGACTATTCGAAGAACCGGATCGACGCCGCCGCCGTCGTCGGGCTGCTCGATCTGGCGCGTGTCGCCGGCGTCGAGGAGCGTCGCGACGCTATGTTCGCCGGCGAGAAGATCAACGTCACCGAGAACCGCGCCGTGCTGCATGTGGCGCTGCGCGCCCAGGCCGGCGAGACCTATCTGGTCGACGGCGTGAACGTCGTCGAGGACGTCCATTCCGTGCTCGACGCCATGACGGCCTTCGCCGAAGGCGTGCGCGACGGCTCGATCGCCGGCGTCGGCGGCCGCTTCACCGACGTCGTCAACATCGGGATCGGCGGTTCGGATCTCGGCCCGGCCATGGTGACGCGGGCGCTCAGCCCCTATCACGACGGCCCGCGCCTGCATTTCGTCTCCAACGTCGACGGCGCGCATATCCACGACACGCTGGCCAAGCTCGACCCGGCCACGACCCTGTTCCTCGTCGCCTCGAAGACCTTCACGACGATCGAGACGATGACCAACGCCGCCACCGCGCGCCGCTGGATCGTCGAGGCGCTCGGCGAGGAAGCGGTCGGTGCGCATTTCGCCGCCCAGTCGACCGCGCTCGACAAGGTCAGCGCCTTCGGCATCGACACGGCACGCGCCTTCGGCTTCTGGGACTGGGTCGGCGGCCGCTACTCCGTCTGGTCGGCGATCGGCCTGCCGGTGATGATCGCCATCGGCTCGAAGAACTTCCGCGACTTCCTGGCCGGCGCGCATGACATGGACCAGCACTTCCGCACCGCGCCGCTCGACCGCAACCTGCCGGTCATTCTGGCGCTGATCGGCATCTGGAACCGCAACGTGCTCGGCTTTCCGGCCAAGGCGGTCCTGCCCTACGACCAGCGCCTGGAGCGCTTCGCAGCCTATCTCCAGCAGCTCGACATGGAATCGAACGGCAAGCGCGTCACCCTCGAGGGCGCGCCGGTGACGCTGGCGACCGGCCCGCTCGTCTGGGGCGAGCCCGGCACCAACGGCCAGCACGCCTTCTACCAGCTGATCCATCAGGGCACCGACGTCATCCCCTGCGATTTCCTGATCGCCGCGAACGCGCATGAGAAAGACGGCGTCCACCACGCGCTGCTCCTCGCCAACTGCTTCGCGCAGACAGAGGCGCTGATGCGCGGTCGCACCACCGACGAAGCTCGGGCCGAGCTCGCCGCCGAAGGCAAAGTGCCGACGGAAGTCGAGCGGCTCGCGCCGCACAAGACCTTCCCGGGCAACCGCCCGTCGAACACGATCCTCTACAAGACGCTCGATCCCTACACGCTCGGCCGCCTGATCGCCCTCTACGAGCATCAGGTCTTCGTGCAGGGCGCGATCTGGGGCATCGATTCCTATGACCAGTGGGGCGTCGAGCTCGGCAAGCAGCTCGCGGTGCAATTGCTGCCGATGGTCGAAGGCAAGGTCTCGGCCGACAGCCGCGATTCCTCGACGGCCGGCCTGATCAAGGCCGCAGCCCAGCTCAAGTAAGCGCAAGAATCCTCCGGCGCCGTTCCGACGGCGCCGGAGTTCAATCGGCTTTCAGGCTTCGCGCGCGGACCGGTGCACGACGATGCGATGGCCCTCGACAGAGAGACGCCCCTCCTTGATCAGGGCGCGGATCTGCTTGTTCACGGCCTCGCGGCTCGCGCCCAGCATCTGGGCCAGCGTTCCCTGCGTCATGTCGAGCTCGACGACGGCGATGTCCCGCTCGATCCGGCCATGGATGAGCGCGAGCTGGCGCAGCAGCACCAGCAGCCGGTGGCGCAGATCCGAAAAGACGGCCCGATTGACCTGCTCGTTGGTGTGACGCAGCCTCTCGCAGAGGCTCAAGATGATCTGCCGCTGCAGCTGGCTGGAACTGTCCAGCAGATTGAGGAACGGCTGGCGAGGCAGGAAGATCAGCCTCGCCTCGGTCAGCGTCGCGGCGCCGGCGCTGCGCGGCAAACCGTCGATCAGCGAGATCTCGCCGATCACCTCGCCTTCCTCGAACAGCTGGATCGTCAGCTCGCGGCTGTCGTCGGCGGTCAGGAAGATGCGGACGATACCCTCGACGACCGAATAAAGGCCGTCGGATTCATCGCCTTGCGAGAACAGCAACGTGTCGGCAGGGACGGTCGAGACGCGGGCGATCTGCGCCAGGCGCGTGATGTCGTCCTTCTCCAGACCATTGAAAAAGCTCGTTCGCCCGAGCCAGGATACGATTTCAGCGACCTGCACCCCTGCCCTCCGTCGACGATGCGCCCGTTGGCTAGTTCAATCGATAGCATTCAAATCGTCTCATGACGAGCGAGGCCGCTTGGCGCCTCGCTTCAGGAGCTCGCGGAACAGCGAGCGGCGCCAGGATTGCAGCGCCCGCTCCTCCGTTTCCATCGCCATGACGACGCGTTCGTCGATCAGGAGGCGAGCGGCGCGCCGGAACCGGACGGGCGAAAGCGCCGTGGCGATCGCGCGGCAGGACGCGTCGTCATAGAGCCTGTCGGCGAGATCGAGGGCCGCGACCAGCGCCAGGCGAATGCCGGAGCGATTGACGAGATCCTGCAGCGCCTGCTCCTCCTGCGCCCCCTTGAGCCGCCGGGCGGCCTGGAGCACGTCGACGACGAGGCGCAGCAGCTCGAAATGGTGCGAGCTCGCGGCATGCACGCCGGCGATGGCGAGGCGCGTCGAGGGCCGGGCCGCGGCGGCGACGTCGCCATCCGGGCAGAGCTCCGCGAAGCCGAGCGACAGCACGGATCGAAGTCCCGGCGCGTGCACCAGATTTCCCTGGATCTCCAGCATCAGCGTCGGATGGCGGACATGGATCCACTTGCGCTCCTGCTGCTCGTCGTCGCGCTGCTCCGGGTAGAGCGCGAAGCCCGCCTGCGCCGCGACCGCCTCGACCTCGTCCAGCCGCTCGAGCGGCACGATCAAGTCGATGTCGCTGGTCGGGCGCAGCAGCGCATCGGGATAGATGTTCTCGGCGAAGTCCTGTCCCTTGATGAGGAGCGCCGGCGCGCCGGCCGCGGCCAGCGCCGTCCGAAGCCGCTTGGCGTAGGCTGCAAGCTGCATGTTGAAGGCGACGCCGCCCTGGTAGCGCGTCGAGAAGTGATCGCGAACCGGCGTCAGTTCCGGCGTCGACAGGGCCGGACGCAGCTTCCGGAGCGCGGCGGGCAGCACGCCGTGCCGCTCGGCCTGGGACAGCAGCAATTGCGCCCGCTCGGCGGAGAGCGGCGGCGGGGCGAACTCCGATTCGGGATCGGCCAGCGCGATCAGCAGACGGGCATCCGGGCGCGACAGGCGGCGCGGCGTTCCGGTGGCTTCCAGGCTCGCGCCATCGGTCTCGCTGACAGACATGAAATCCTCGGTCTACGGTTGGTCGCTGACGACCAGCGCCTCGCACCGCTTACCGACATCAAGGATGCCGTCGCGACGCTCAGGAGATGGAATTCAGGATGCGGAACCGCGTGCACGGTCCCACGGAATAAGGAAAATTGTGATCCGTCCGGCAGGTTGGAGAACGCCGCCACCATCGTGGCAGCGGGCTCGCGCTTCAGTGGTTCCGGCCGCTCGTAAATCTTCGCATAATCAGCTCTCAAATCAATAAGCATTCATTGCAATTTGCCTGCGAAATCCGACCGAATGACGCTTCACGGTCAATGCCTTAGCAGCAGCCGCGGCCCCTAGCCTCGACGAAAACGCCGAGCTTCGACCCGACCGCCGCCCCCTTTTCCTTGACGCGGCGTTCCGCTATCGAAGGCAACCACACCACTGGGGGATTCAGCATGTCGAGCCTGGAGCCGGGGACCGTTTTTGCCCTGCACGAGAACACCAGCTTCCAGCCGCTCGGCGATGGCGAAGGCGGCGTGCTTCTCGACATCACCTCGGGCCAGCTCTTCACCTGCAACGACACGACGGCGGCCTTCCTTGCCGCGGTCGATGGCGAACGGGACTTCGCCGGCATCCTCGTCGAACTCGAGAAGGTATTCGAGGTCGAGGCCGCCGTGCTGCGCGACGACATGGCCGTGCTCGCCGACCAGCTGGCCAGCGAAGGCCTGATCGTACGCAACCCGTGACGCCGAACCTGCTCCTGCGTGCGAAATTCCGGGCCGAGATGTGGTTCTGGGCCAAGACCCTGCCGTTTCGCTGCCGCAAGTCGCGCGATTTCTCCGATATCCTGCGGATCGCCCACGCGGGCGCCAGCCGGCGCTATGCGGGGCTGCGATCGGCCTATATCGGCACGCGCGCCAAGAAGGCGGGCCGCCGCCCTTGGCTGATGCGCGACCGGCGGTGCCTGCGCGAGGGCATTCTCGCCTACCGTTTCCTGACGCTCGCCGGTATCCCGGCCACCATCCATTTCGGCGTTGACCGCACCAGCATCGGCAAGGCGAAGCTCTCCGCCCATTGCTGGGTGTCGGCGGTCGGCATGCCCATCCTGAACCCGCCCGAGCCCACCATGGTGACGATCTTCACCGAACAGAACCGCGCCGGACCCGCCTGATGCTTCGGAAACGCTATGAGATCCCCGGCCTCGCCTTCAGCCTCGTCGCCGATCCCGATGCGCGCGGCGACCAGGCCCTGCCGCAACTCAAGCTGTTCGAGGCGGAGGACGGCCCCGTCCAGCATGAGGTCATCCTCACCACCGTCGAGGGCGACGACATCGCCACGCGCGGCACGGTCATCTGGGGCGGCGATCTGATCGACGGCACCTATGCGGAGTTCAGCCGCGACGGCGACGAGCAACAGCTCCGCATTCCTGGCCAGGTGGCGATCCTTGAGAAAAGCGGGGAGCCGGTGACGCGCGTCGAGGTCCTCGCCAGCGCCGAGAACCCCTTCTATTCGATGGCGCCGGTGATCCTGCTCGACACCATCATCCGCGACCATGGCCTGCTGACCATCCATGCCGGCTCGCTGATGCCGCCGGGCCGGGACGAACTCGTGCTGCTGTTCGCGCCGAGCGGCTTTGGCAAGACGACGACCTCGCTGGCGCTGGCGCTCTCCGGCTACGCGCATCTCGGCGACGATGTCGTGGTCCTGCGCCAGGAGGGTAGCGACATCCTCGCCTGGGGCCTGCCGCGCGCGCTGAAGGTTCAGCGCCGAACCGCCGCGATGTTCCCCGAGCTCCTGCCGCATCTCGGCGCGTTTAGCGGCGACGAGGACGAGGCGGGGCTAACGCGCGAGGCGCTCGCGGCGATGATGCCGCTGCCCGATCCGAGAAAGAGCTACCGGACGGCGGCGATCGTGGTGGTCGGCCCCCGTTCGGAAGGCCCGGCCCGGGTCAGGCCAATCAGCAAGGCGGATGCGCTGTCGGTGATCCTGACCGACAATATCGGCATCCTTTCCGACGGCGTTCCGCGCCCGCAGCAGGCGCTGTTCCGGCTGCTGACCAAGCTGGTCTCGACCACGCCTGTGTTCCAGCTCGACGCGGGCAGCGACCCGCATTCGATCGCCGCGGCCTTCGACGCCGCTTTGGGTATCGTCCGCGAACCGGCGACTGCCGAAGCCTGAGCCGGCTCAGCCGCCGAGCATCCGGTCGACGAGCAGATGGCCGAGCCGGCGCGGCTCCGTCTCGGCGACGAGCGTCAGCTTGGCGGATACCGCCAGCGTCGAGATGCCGTGCAGGCCGGCCCACATGGTGACCGTCGCGTCCTGTCGCGCCTCCGCCGTCCTCTCCGGCATCAGCGGCCCGAGCGCCTCGGCGACCAGAGAGATCAGGGCCGCCAACTTCGGCCGGTACCAGTCCGGCAGCTCCGCGCCTTCCGGCAGCCGATGCTCGAACAGCATGCTCCAGAGGCGCGGCCGGCTTTCGACGAAATCGAAATAGGCCTCCACCAGCCGCTTCGGACGCTCGCGCGGGGCCGCGTCGGCGGCCGCGCCGAGCTCGACCGCCAGCGCGTCGAGCGTCATGCCGTTCAGCTGCACGATCAGGTCGTCGAGATTGGCGAAGAGATTGTAGATCGTGCCGGGGGCGTAGCCGATCCGCTCGGCGACACGGCGCACCGTCAGGCCGCGCAGCCCCTCCTCCGCCGCGATGGCCCGCGCCGCGTCGAGCGCCAGGCGCTTGAGCTCGTCCGGAGCGTGGTCGCTGCGCCGTGCCATGAATTCGCTGCCCTTCCCGTCAGGAGAGATCGTCGTCACTGTCCCCTCGATAGCACATATTGAACATCGTTCAAAACACTGCTATTCAATTGAACATCGTTCAATTAAAGCGGCTTGCGAGATGCCGCGAACAGGCTGAGGTTTGACGCCATGGATGCCTCCACCCAGACCCCGCCGGCGGACGCCCCGCCCCTTTCCGCGTCTCGCGTCGGCTCGCCGCCGCTGCTGAAGACGCCCGGCTTCCTGCCTCTCTTCATCGTGCAGTGGTTCGGCGCCTTCGCCGACAACGCGCTGAAGAGCGCCTTCGGCTTCATGGTGGCCTATGGCGGCGCCGAGCTGTTCGGCCTGTCGCCGCAGGTGGCGGTGACGCTGGGCGGCGCGGTGTTCATGCTGCCCTTCTTCCTGTTCTCGGGCGTCTCGGGCCGGCTCTCCGACACGGTCGACAAGAAGCTGGTGGTGCGCTGGACGCGACTTGCCGAGGTCGGCCTCGCCCTGCTTTCCGCCTACGCCATCATGATCCATTCGGCGCCGCTGGCGCTGCTCGGCATGTTCTTCTACGCCGTGCAGTCGACCATCTTCGGCCCGGCCAAATATTCGATCCTGCCGCAGCTCGTCAGCCGCGACCGCCTCGTCGCCGCCAATGCGCTGTTCGAGGGCTCGACCTTCGTCGCCATCCTGCTCGGCACGCTGTTCGGCGGCTTGACCGTCGGCCTCGGCGGCAAGTGGATCGCGATCGTCGGCCTCGTCTCCGTCGCGCTTGTCGGCGCGATCGCCGCCTTCTTCGTGCCGTCCGCGCCGCCGGCTCCCGGCGCCGGGCGTTTCCAATTCTCGCTGTTCGGATCGAGCCGCGACGCGTTCGCCGCCATCCGTCGCAAGCGGACCCTCTTCCTGGCCGTCTCCGGCATCTCGTGGTTCTGGATGATCGGCCTGATCGTGATGTCGGTCTTCCCCGACTTCGCGAAATCGACGCTGAAGGTCGACGAGATCGTCGCCAATTTGCTGGTCGCCGCCTTCGTGGTCGGCATCGCGCTCGGCTCGGCCGCGACGTCAAAACTGCTCGCCGGCCGTATCTCGGCCCGGCATACGCCGATCGGCGCGCTCGTCATGGCCGCCTTCATGGTCGACCTGTCGCATGCCGCCACCGCGCTCGGCGCGGTCGGCGCCGGCGGCGCGCTCGATTTCGGCGCCTTCATCACCTCCTGGGCCGGCATCCGCGTTCTCGTCGACCTCGTCGGCGTCGCCTTCGGCGGCGGCCTCTTCACCGTGCCGCTCTATGCGCTGCTGCAGTCGCGCGCCGACGAGCGCGAGCGCTCGGCCGCGATCGCCGGCAACAACATCATGAACTCGGCGCTGATGGTGATCGGCACGGGCCTCGCCGCCGGACTGCTGGCAGCGGGCGTCACGACGCTGCAGCTCCTGTTCTGGCTCGGCCTCGCCAATGTCGTGGCAGCCGTCATCTGCCTCAAATTCGTGCCGGACGAGCTGATCAAGGCCATCGGCCATCGGCTGATGCAGATCCTCTTCCGCGCCCGCGTGAAGGGCCTGGAGCACTATGGCGAGGGCGACGACGCCGCCGTGGTGGTCGTCAACCACACCTCCTTCATCGACGCGGTGCTGATCGGCTGCATGCTGCCGGGCAAGCCCGTCTTCGCGATCAATAAATACATCGCCACCCGTTGGTGGGTGAAGCCAGCCTTTCTGTTCTTCGACCTTGTGCCTGTCGATCCGACCAGCCCCTTTACCGTCCGCAAGATGGTGAAGCTGGTCAAGGAAGGCCGCCGGTTGGTGATCTTCCCGGAGGGGCGCATCACCGTCACCGGCGCGCTGATGAAGGTCTATGACGGCCCCGCGATGATCGCCGCGCTCTCCGACGTGCCGATCATCCCGGTCCGCATCGACGGCGCGCAGTACACGATCTTCTCGCGCTTGAAGGGCAAGGTGCGGCAGCGGCTGTTCCCCGAGATTTCGATGACGGTCCTGCCACCGCGCCGGATCGAACTGACGCCGGGCCTGGTCGGGCGCAAGCGCCGGCATGAAGCCGGCCATCATCTGCAGGCGATCATGACCGAGATGGTCTACGAGACCAGCCCGGCGGCCGAGACGCTGTTCGACGGCCTGATCCGCGCCCGCCACATCAACGGCAAGCGGCCGCTGATCGAGGACGTCACGCGGAACCCCGTGGGCTACACCGCCATCCTTCGCGGCGCCTTCGCGCTCGGCAAATCCTTCGCCGCGATGAGCGCGCCGGGCGAACGGGTCGGCGTGTTGCTCCCCAACACGACCGCCGCCGTCGTCACCTTCTTCGCACTGCAGGTCACCGGCCGCATCCCGGCCATGCTCAATTTCTCCGCCGGGCCGGCCTCGGTCGACGCCGCCTGTCGCGCGGCGGAGGTGAATCTCGTGCTGACCTCGCGCCAGTTCATCGAGAAGGGCCGCCTGCAGCCGCTGATCGACACGCTCGGCGAACGGGCCCGCATCGTCTATCTGGAGGATCTACGCGGCGAGATCGGCCTCAGTCGCAAGCTCTTCGCCATGGCGGGCGGCGTCGCGCCGCGCTTCCTGAGCCGTGTCGCCTTCCAGCGCCCGACCGATCCGGAGGCCGAGGCCGTCGTGCTCTTCACCTCGGGCTCGGAAGGCACGCCGAAGGGTGTCTCGCTCAGCCATCACGCCATCCAGGCGAACCGCCAGCAGATCGCGAGCGTGGTCGACTTCTCCGGCGAGGACGTCGTCCTCAACGCGCTGCCGCTGTTCCACGCTTTCGGCCTGACGGCGGGCTGCCTGCTGCCGCTCTTCTCCGGCGTCCGCCAGATGCTCTATCCGTCGCCGCTGCACTACCGGATCGTGCCGGAGATGGCCTATGACGTGAACGCGACCATCATGTTCGGGACCGACACCTTCCTCGCCGGCTATGCCCGCATGGCGCACCCCTATGACTTTTATTCGATCCGCTACGTCTTCGCCGGCGCCGAGCGGGTGAAGCCCGAGACACGCCGCGTCTGGGCGGAAAAGTTCGGTATCCGCCTGCTGGAAGGCTATGGCACGACCGAGACCGCGCCGGTCATCGCGATCAACACGCCGATGGCGAACCGCCCCGGCTCGGTCGGTCGAGCGCTGCCGGGCATCGAGACGAAACTGGAGCCGGTCGCCGGCATTGAGGAAGGCGGCAAGCTGTTGGTTCGCGGCGCCAACGTCATGCGCGGCTACTACCGCGCCGAGGCGCCCGGGCAACTCGAGCCGCCGGTCGACGGCTGGTACGACACCGGCGACATCGTCACGATCGACGACGGCTTCATCACCATCTCCGGCCGCGCCAAGCGCTTCGCCAAGCTCGGCGGCGAGATGGTGTCGCTGGCATCGATCGAGGCGCTCGCCAGCGAATTCTGGCCGCACCACGCCACGGCGGCGGCGGCCGTGCCGCATGAGCGCAAGGGCGAGGAGATCGTGCTGGTGACCGAGCGGCCCGACGCCGACCTCGCGGAGTTCCAGCGCTTCGTCCGAAGCCGCGGCCTGTCGGAGATCATGCTGCCGCGCGCCCTGGTCTTCGTGGAAAGACTACCGTTGCTCGGCTCCGGCAAGGTCGACAACACGGCGGTGGCGGAACTGGCGCTGAGGTCCAAAGTCCCTCACCCCAACCCTCTCCCGCAAGCGGGAGAGGGTGTCGCCGCGGAGGCCAGCGGATAGACGTACGCAGGCTTCAATGAAGTCCGCCGGCGGAAAAGCCCTCGCCCGCTTGCGGGAGAGGGTTGGGTGAGGGTCTTGCTTCGGAGGTTGTAGCAGCCCCCTCCCAAACGATTGCGTGAAGCGCCTTGAAACGCTTTGTCTGCGCCCATTCTTCTCAGGCGCAGGCACAACCCGCCTGCGGATCTGCAACAATGGCGGGAGAAGAGCGATGAGGAATGCCGAGAGCTTTCCCGTAGCCGAGAGGCGCCCCCGGCGCGCGCCTGCCCTGATCCTGGCCGGTCTGGCGGCCGGCCTCGGGCTGGCGCTGGCGCTCGGGACGAACCACAGCGCCGTCGCGAAACCCGATTCTGTGACGGCGATCGACATCGCGCTCGAACCTGACGCGACCATGCTTCAGCATGCGAAGGACGCCAACGCGCGCCTGCTGAAATCCTTCCCGAAGGGTTTTGCGCTCGACGCGACGCACCATCCGCACGTTACGCTTCTGCAGCAATTCGTCCGCACCGACGATCTCGACAAGGTCTATGCGGCGGCGGAAGCGGTCCTCAGCAAGGAGAAGCCGACGACCTGGACGCTGAAGGCGATAAAATACTACTATATCCCGTCGCCACCGGTTGGACTGGCCGGCATCGTCGTCGAACCGACGGACGATCTGCATCGGCTGCAGGATGAGCTCATCAAGGCCGTCACGCCCTTTACGGTCAAAACAGGGACCCCGGCCGCGTTCTTCAGCCGGGTCCGCGGCCACGACATCCAGAAATCCCTGATCGACTATGTCGACGACTTTGTCACAGATGCCGCGGGCGAGAAATTCAATCCGCACGTAACGATCGGCGTCGCGAGGGAAAGCTATCTGAAGAAGATGCTGGCCGAGCCGTTCGAGCCGTTCACCTTCCAGGCGACGGGCGCCTCCGTCTACCAGCTCGGTACCTTCGGTACGGCGAGGAAGGAGCTGAAGGCGATCCCGCTCTCGCCCTGACAGCGCGCGTTACTTCCGCTTTTTCAACGACTTGGCGGCGTTCGCCCGGACGGCGACGTCGATCGCCGCCAGCGCCCAGTGGCGCAGTTCGTCGGTGTCGTCGAGCAGGCGCTCCGGCATCCGATAATAGCTAAGCGACGTATCGCGGCCGTTCTTCGAGCCATAGACGAAGGGCCCGCAGCCCTCCGCCTCGAAGGCCGCGCGGGTGACGTCGTCGACCTTCAGATAGATCACCTCGTCCTGCCAGATGCCGAACATCAGCCCGTCGCGGAAGAAGCCGAGGCCGCCGAACATGCGGCGAATCCGGACATTTCCGACCGGTTCGAACAGTTCCGCGAGGTAGTCGAGATCGGCGTTCATCGGGTTCCTCAGTCGGCGATATCGAGGCCCATCTGCCAGAAATCGGCCTCCAGGCGGACGGCCTGGCGGAAGATCTCCAGCAGGCGCGGATAGCGCGCCTCGGTCATCGACAATGCCGCGAGACGGTCGATCTGGGCAAGGCTCTGCCGCGCCACGTCCTGATAGCCCTCGCCGGCATATTCGCGGATCCAGGCGGCATAGGGATTGGCGTCGTCGAGGCCCGTTCCGGACGCGGCCAGCGCCGTCCCGATCTCGGCGTAACCGACGACGCAGGGCGACAGCGCAACGACCAAATCGAGCATGTCGCCGCGCAGGCCCGCCTCCTGCACGAAGCGCGTATAGGCGACCGTCGCACGCGATTCCGCCGTGTTCTCAACGGCTTCCCGCGAAAGGCCCCATTCGGCGCAGAGCTTCAGATGCAGGCTGGTCTCGTCGAGGATCGCGTGCATGCCGGCCGAGGCCTTGCGCATCTCGAGCGGGTTCGGCGCCTTGTAGACGCCGATCGCATAGGCGCGGGCGAACTCGATCAGAAACAGATAGTCCTGCACCAGATAGTGCTGGAACGACGCCTTCGGGAGCGATCCGTCGCCGAGGCCGAGGACGAAGGGATGGCGGACATAGGCCTCCCAGTCGGCCTTCGCGTCGGATTTCAGGCGTTCGAACAGGCTCGGCAAACCGGTCTCCATCGGGCGGGAATGGCAGGGAAGTCGGGGAGAGACGCAGCCGCCCGCGACGGGTTAACGGCCGGGTTAACACCCCGCCGTCCCGTCAACCGAACGGTAGCGTCGCGTTAGCGCTCAGCCGGCGGTGGCCGACGCCTCGGCCGGCTTCAGCATGACGGACTCGCCGCAGCCGCAGGCCGAGACCTCGTTCGGGTTCTTGAAGACGAAGCCGGAACGGAGCTTGGTGGTCTCGAAATCCATCACGGTGCCGAGCAGGTAGAGCACGGCGGCCGGATCGACGAACACGGTGGCGCCATGGCCCTCGATGCGCTCGTCCTTCGGGTCGGGCTCGGCGACCGGCTTCATGGTGTATTCCATGCCGGCGCAGCCGCCCTTCTTGACGCCGATGCGCAGGCCCAGCACCGGCTCGTCGGAATCCTCGACGATCTCGCGGATCCGCTCGGCGGCGGCCTCGGTCAGGGTCATCACGGCGAAGCGTGAACGGACGCCCATGGCATATCTCCAATTCGCGGCGCGAAGCGCCCTTCCGGCCCTAAGATCGGCCTTCAGATCCCGTTCTGCAAGGCACTTGCGGGCAGATCGAGATCGTTCGACCAGATGCCGGGCGTCGCCAGCTCGACGACATGCCCGTCCGGGTCATTGAAATAGAGGCTCTCGCCGCCCTGCGGCCAGCGCATTTCGGCGGTGATGACGACGCCCTTGGCGACCAGATGATCGCGCCAGGCGTCGAGCTGGCCCTTGGGGATGCGCAGCGCGAAATGATAGGGGCCGCTGCTGTCATGCGCCGGGATCGTGCCGCCCGGCAGGTGCACGTCCTGCAAGGTCGCGCCGCGCCGGAACAGGAGCAGCACGCTCGCCGGCCCCGCGTCGAAGGCGACGAGGCGGTCGTCCGCGATCATCGCCTTCAGGCCGAGAATGTCGCGATAGAAGGCGGCGGCGCGCTTTATGTCGTCGACATAGATCGCCGTTTCCAGAATCCCGGTGATCGGCGGCGCCATGCTCACGGCGGACCTCAGTACCAGTCGAGCGCGACGCGCGCCTCGTCCGACATCCGGTCCTGCGACCAGGGCGGATCGAAGGTCATGGTGACGTCGACGCGGCCGACGCCCGGAACGGCGCCGACGGCGTTCTCGACCCAGCCCGGCATCTCGCCGGCGACCGGGCAGCCCGGCGCCGTCAGCGTCATCTCGATCGCGATGTTGCGGTCGTCGTCGACGTCGATCTTGTAGATCAGGCCGAGCTCGTAGATGTCGGCCGGGATCTCGGGATCGTAGACGGTCTTCAGCGCGGCGATGATGTCGCCGGTGAGCCGCTCCAGCTCCTCGGCCGGGATAGCCGAGCCGGCGACGACCGGCGTCGTCTCCGGGCCCTCGGCGTCGACGGTCTCTTCGCGGGTCAGCGTGGCATCGTCCATTTCAGATCCTCATGCGAAGAAAGCATGCGCCTTGACCAGCGCATCGGCAAGGCGATCGACTTCGTCCAGCGTGTTGTAGAGACCGAACGACGCCCGACATGTGGAGGTCACGCCGAAGCGCTGCAAGAGCGGCTGGGCGCAGTGGGTTCCGGCGCGGACGGCGACGCCCTCGCGGTCGATGATGGTCGAGACGTCATGCGCGTGCGCGCCCGCCATCTCGAACGAGATGATCGCGCCCTTGTTCTTCGTCGTGCCGAAGATCTTCAGGCTGTTGATCGCCGAAAGCCGTTCCGTTGCATAGTCGCGCAGCCGCTCCTCATGCGCGAGGATGCGGTCGCGGCCGATGCCCTCGATGTAGTTGAGCGACGCGCCGAGGCCGATCGCCTGGACGATCGGCGGCGTGCCGGCCTCGAAGCGGTGCGGCGGCACGCCATAGGTGACGTTGTCCTCGGTGACGTCGCGGATCATCTCGCCACCGCCGAGGAAGGGCGGCATCACCTCGAGCAGCGCCTTCTTGGCATAGAGCACGCCGATGCCGGTCGGGCCGTAGAGCTTGTGGCCGGTGACGCAGTAGAAATCGGCGTCGAGATCGCGGACGTCGACCGGCAGGTGCACGGCGCCCTGGCTGCCATCGACCAGCACCTTGACGCCATGCGCGTGGGCGATGCGGATCACGTCCTTGATCGGCACCACCGTGCCGGTGACGTTCGACATGTGGGTGATCGCGACGATCTTGGTCTTCGGCGTGATCAGCTTCTCGAATTCGTCGATGAGGAACGTGCCGTCATCGGCGATCGGCGCCCACTTGATCACCGCGCCCTTGCGCTCGCGCAGGAAATGCCAGGGCACGATGTTCGAGTGGTGCTCGAGGATCGAGAGGATGATCTCGTCGCCCTCCCCGATCTCCATCTGGCCGAGCGACGCGGCGACGAGGTTGATCGCCTCGGTCGAGGAGCGCGTGAAGATGATCTCGTCGACCGAGCCGGCATTCAGGAAACGCCGGACGGTCTCGCGCGACGCCTCATAGGCGTCGGTCGCGACGTTGGAGAGATAGTGCAGGCCGCGATGGACGTTGGCGTATTCTTCCGAATAGGCCTTCACCACCGCGTCCAGCATCGCCTGCGGCTTCTGCGCGGAGGCGCCGTTGTCGAGATAGACGAGCGGCTTGCCATGCACGGTCCTCGAAAGGATCGGAAAGTCCCGCCGTATCGCCTGAACGTCATAGGCGCCCAAATCGCTCATGCTGCTTCTTGTCCACGCGTTGCCAGCCACTCGCGGGCGATCGCCTCGAAGGCGTCGCCGATCGCTTCGTCGCCGAGGCCCTCGATCGCCTCGGCCAGGAATGCCGTCACCAGCAGGGTCTCGGCCTCGGGACGCGGAATGCCGCGCGAGAGCAGGTAGAACAGGATGTCCTCGTCGATCTCGCCGCTGGTCGCGCCATGCGCGCACTGGACGTCGTCGGCGAAGATCTCGAGCTCCGGCTTGGCGAAGAACGAGGCGTCCTCGGAGAGGAGCAGGCCCTGCGTCATCATCCGGCCGTCGGTCTTCTGCGCATCGGGGCGAACCACGATGCGGCCCTGGAAGACGCCTTCGGCGCGGCCGTCCATCACGGCCTTGAACAGCTCGCGGCTGGAGCCGTTCGGCACGGCGTGATCGACGCCGAGCGCGATGTCGGCATGCTGCTTGCCGCGCACCATCGTCGCGCCGAAGAGGCCCGCGCGGGCGTTCTCGCCGGTATAGGTGACGAAGCTCTGCGCGCGCGAGATCGCGGCGCCGGTCATCAGGGTGAGATGATCGAACTCGGTCTCCGTGCCGATCGAAACGGCGAGCGTGCCGAGATGGACGGCGGCGGCGCCTTCCGTCTGCAGCTTGGCCCAGACCGCCTTGGCGCGATCGCCGACCGAAACCTCGGTGACGACATTCGCCTGGTATGCGGTATCCGCCGGTCCGACATGCGTCTCGAGGATCCGGGCGGAGGCTTCCGCGCCGATGGTGACGATGTTGCGGACATGCGAGGCGACGGCCGAGCTGGTCCAATGCGCGATCTCGATCGCGCGCTCGATCTTCGCGCCGGCGGGAACGTCGATGACGACGCCGCCGGTCATCAGCGCCGTGTTCAGCGAGACGACGGCGTCCTTGAGCGTCGCGATCTCACGGCCGATCGAGGCGTCGCCGGCGCGGAGCAGCTCGACCAGCGGTCGGACGGTCACGCCGTCGAGCCCTGCGAGATCGGAGAGATCCGGACGGAACACGCCATCGAGCACGACGAGGCGCGCGCGATCGAGACCCGGGAGCGGATCCGCCAGCGAGACGGGCTCTGCGCCATGGCCATTCGCCAGCGGCGGAATGGTCCTGAGCAGGGCGCGCAGGTCGGTATAGCGCCAGGGCTCGGTGCGGCGATGCGGCAGGCCCAGCTGCTGGAAGGCGACGAAGGCGGCCTCGCGCGCCGCGGCGATCGCCGGCGAACCCGGCAGATCGGTGCGGGCGGCGGCGAATTCCAGCGCCAGCGTATCTTCAGCCTGTGTGCGCAGGATGCGCGGCTCGGCGTTCATCGATGCCACTCCCCCGCTCAAACCGGCTCGTCGACGTAGTCGGCGTAGCCCTTGGCTTCCAGCTCGAGCGCCAGCTCCGGACCGCCGGTGCGGACGATGCGGCCGGCCGACATCACATGCACCTTGTCGGGGACGATGTGGTCGAGCAGGCGCTGGTAGTGGGTGATGACGAGCATCGAGCGATCCGGCGAACGGAGCGCGTTGACGCCCTCCGAGACGATGCGCAGGGCGTCGATGTCGAGGCCCGAATCCGTCTCGTCGAGGATGGCGAGCTTCGGCTCGAGCAGCGCCATCTGCAGGATCTCGTTGCGCTTCTTCTCGCCGCCGGAGAAGCCGACATTGAGCGGACGGCGAAGCATTTCCTGAGTCACGTTCAGCTTTTCCGACGCGGTCTTCACGCGGCGCATGAAGTCCGGCGTGGTCAGCTCGGCCTCGCCGCGCGCCTTGCGCTGGGCGTTGAGGGCGGCCTTCAGGAAGGTCATGGTGGCGACGCCGGGGATCTCCAGCGGGTACTGGAAGGCGAGGAAGACGCCTGCCGAGGCGCGATCCTCGGCCGCGGTCTCGACGATGTTCTCGCCGTCGAAGATGATCTCGCCATCGGTGACGTCATAGCCGTCGCGGCCGGCCAGCACGTAGGAGAGCGTCGACTTGCCGGAGCCGTTCGGCCCCATGATCGCGTGGACTTCGCCGGTCGGGACGACCAGATCGACGCCGCGCAGGATCTCCTTGCCGTCGATGGAGGCGTGGAGGTTCTTGATCTCGAGCATATCGTTGTTCCGTTCAATTCTGCGCCTTGAACCGTTCCGGGGTGGCCGAAGCGCCGACGGCGTTCCGGGAAGGTCACGGGCGATCGAAGCGCCCCCTTCCCGAAACCGGCTGCGCCGGTTTCGGCCTCCCCCCGGCGGGGGAGGTTCAGGCAAGGTATGGCTTAGCCGACCGACCCTTCGAGGCTGATCGAGATCAGCTTCTGGGCCTCGACCGCGAATTCCATCGGCAGCTGCTGGATGACGTCCTTGACGAAACCGTTGACGATCAGCGCCACGGCCTCCTCGGACGAAAGCCCGCGCTGGAGGCAATAGAACAGCTGGTCGTCGGCGATCTTCGACGTCGTCGCCTCATGCTCGAAGACCGCGCTGGCGTTCTTCGATTCGATGTAGGGCACGGTGTGCGCGCCGCACTTGTCGCCGATCAGCAGGCTGTCGCAATTGGTGAAATTGCGCGCGCCCGACGCCTTGCGGTGCGCCGAGACGAGGCCGCGATAGGTGTTGTCGGAGCGGCCGGCGGCGATGCCCTTCGAGATGATCCGGCTCTTCGTGTTCTTGCCGAGATGGATCATCTTGGTGCCGCTATCGACCTGCTGATAGCCGTTCGACACCGCGATCGAATAGAACTCGCCCTGGCTGTCGTCGCCGCGCAGGATGCAGGACGGGTACTTCCAGGTGATGGCCGAGCCGGTCTCGACCTGCGTCCACGAGATCTTCGAGCGGTCGCCACGGCAATCGCCGCGCTTGGTCACGAAGTTGTAGATGCCGCCCTTGCCGTCCTTGTCGCCCGGGTACCAGTTCTGGACGGTCGAGTACTTGATCTCGGCGTCTTCCTGGGCGACCAGCTCGACGACAGCCGCATGCAGCTGGTTCTCGTCGCGCATCGGCGCCGTGCAGCCTTCGAGATAGGAGACGTAGGCCCCCTTCTCGGCGATGATCAGCGTGCGCTCGAACTGGCCGGTATTCCGCTCGTTGATGCGGAAATAGGTCGACAGCTCCATCGGGCAGCGGACGCCCTCGGGGATGTAGACGAACGAGCCGTCCGAGAAGACAGCCGAGTTCAGCGTCGCGTAGAAATTGTCGGTCGTCGGCACGACGGAGCCGAGATACTTCTTCACGATCTCCGGATATTCGCGGATCGCCTCGGAAATGGCGCAGAAGATGACGCCGGCCTTCTTCAGCTCTTCCTTGAAGGTCGTGACGACCGAGACGGAATCGAACACCGCGTCGACGGCGACGCGCGAGCCCGCGCCCTCGACGCCGGCCAGGATCTCGCGCTCGCGCAGCGGGATGCCCAGCTTCTCATAGGTGGCGAGGAGCTCGGGATCGACCTCGTCGAGCGACTTCGGACCGGCCGTGCTCTTCGGCGCCGAATAGTAATAGAGATCCTCGAAATCGATCTTCGGATACTGGACGCGCGACCAGGTCGGCTCCGTCATGGTCAGCCAGCGCCGATAGGCGTCGAGCCGCCATTCGAGCATCCATTCCGGCTCGTTCTTCTTGGCGGAGATGTAGCGGACGATATCCTCCGAAAGGCCCTTGGGGGCTCGTTCGGACTCGATATCGGTCACGAAACCATATTTGTACTGATCGACATCGATCTGGCGAACCTGATCGACTGTCTCCTGAACTGCAGGCATTGCCTACTCCATCCACAGCGGTTTCAAGGACCGCGGGTTGAGTGCGTTGTCATGCGGCGCGTGTCACGCCCGGCGCGAGCCGTCTCATGACACGTCCCCAGACCTCCGTAAATCTACGTATGTCCGTTTCGGTGGTTTCCCATCCGAAACTGACGCGGATCGCGGATTTCGCATATGGATCCGGCACGTTCATCGCCTTCATCACATGCGAAACACCGACTTTTCCCGAAGAACACGCGGATCCGGCTGATACCGCGACCCCTTCGAGATCGAGCGCGATCACCAGCGTTTCCGCCGAGAGACCGTTGACGCCGAGGGACAGCGTCTGCGGGAGCCGCTCGGCTTCCCCGCTCAATTGCATGGCAGGCTCCGCCGCCGTCGCGATTTCGTCGCGCCAGCGCGCCCATTCGGCCTGCCGGTCGAGATCGGCGCGGGCGCAATCCGCCGCGACGCCGAAGCCCGTGATCGCCGCCACGTTCTGCGTGCCGGCGCGGCTGTATTTCTCCTGTCCGCCACCGACGAGCAGCGGCGCCGGCGATACCAGATCGCCACCCAGCACCAAGGCGCCGGCGCCCTGCGGGCCGCCGAGCTTGTGCGCCGAGAGCGTCAGAAGGTCGACGCCGAGCTCGGCGATGTCGACCGGGATGCGGCCGGCGGCCTGGATCGCGTCGGTATGCACAAGCGCGCCGAACGAGCGGGCGATCTCGGCGATCTCGGCCACCGGCTGGATCGTACCGGTCTCGTTGTTCGCCAACATGACAGAGACGAGCGCCCGCTTGCCCTCGGCAGCGACCGCGCCCAGCTGCGCCTTGAGATCGGCGAGATCGAGCCGGCCCTCGCCGTCGACGGCGACGATACGGACCTTGTCGGCGCCGAAGCGGCCGCCGGCGAGCACGGAAGGGTGTTCCGTCGCCCCGACCAGCACCACGTCGATCGAAACCGTTGCCGCGCCGACCCGCATCACCGGCGACAGCGCCGTGACATTCGCCTCGGTGCCGCCGGACGTGAAGATCACCCGCGCCGGATCGGCATTGACCAGAGCCGCGACGCGGCGTCGCGCCGTCTCGACCCGGGAGCGGGCCGCCCGGCCCTCGCCATGCACGGAAGAGGCGTTGCCGGTGGCCTCCAGCGCATCGACCATCGCCGCGCGCGCTTCGGGACGAAGCGGCGCGCCGGCGTTGTAGTCGAGATAGATGCGCGGCGCGGCCAAGGCTTGCAGTCTCCAGTCGCGAGCGGATGTCGCATTATGCTTGAAATCCGGACCCCGCCTCATGCTACAAGGCCCGCTACACGGCAGGATCGACATCCGACGCCAATTTCGAAGAATTCTAAAGTGTTCTAGAAACCCTGACGCTCAGAGTCAAGTTACGATTTGACGCTGATATAGGTCGCTTGGGGGCTTCTGAACAGATCGAAAGGTCCGAGGCAAAAAATGCCCGAGGTTATCTTCACCGGCCCCGCCGGTCGCATCGAGGGTCGATTCCAGCCCTCGAAGGAAAAGAACGGCCCGATCGCCATCATCCTGCACCCGCATCCGCAGTTCGGCGGCACGATGAACAACGCGATCACCTACCAGCTGTTCTACATGTTCGCGAAGCGCGGCTTCGCGGTGCTGCGGTTCAATTTCCGCGGCGTCGGCCGCAGCCAGGGCGAGTTCGACCATGGCGAAGGCGAGCTGTCGGATGCGGCATCCGCGCTCGACTGGGTGCAGACCATCCATCCCGACGCGCGCGCCTGCTGGGTCGCCGGCTTCTCGTTCGGCGCCTGGATCGGCATGCAGCTTTTGATGCGCCGGCCGGAGATCGAGGGCTTCATCTCGGTCGCGCCGCAGGCCAACCTCTACGACTTCTCGTTCCTGGCGCCCTGCCCTTCCTCCGGCCTGATCGTGCATGGCGACCAGGACAAGGTCGCGCCGCCGAAGGACGTGCAGACGCTGGTCGACAAGCTGAAGACCCAGAAGGGCATCATCGTCGAGCAGCAGATCATGCCGGGCGCCAACCACTTCTTCGAAGGCCAGGTCGAGCCGTTGATCGATATCTGCGGCAACTATGTCGACAAGCGCCTCGCCATGCTGAGCGCCGCCTGACGCTTCCGGCAGGGCCGAGCGCCCCTGCCCGCACGAACCAAAACGGCCCGAGGCGTCAACGCCCGGGCCGTTTCTTTTTGTTGATGGCCGGCTTTGGACGAACAGTCGCAGCACCGCCTTGCGATCCGCGACGCCAGCGCTGCGTTGGGTCGCGTCTTCCCGGCGCGAACCGGCATCGGGGTCGCTTGAAAACGCCAAAAAAAAGAAAGGGCCCCGCCGAAGCGGAGCCCTCACCCCCGTCTTTCTTTGGATCAGAACTTGTAGTTCAGACCCAGCTTGACCGTGTGGAACTTGATATCGGCATCGTTGTCGCCGACAATACCCTGGAAGCCGTTCAGACTATTGGTGTGAATGCTGCCGAGATCGACATAGAGATACTCGGTCTTCAGGGTGATGTTCTTCGTGATGCCATATTCGACGCCGGCGCCGGCAGTCCAACCCCACCGGGTGTCGGAGAAGGAATTGCTGTCGGTGAAGCCGAGAACGTTGTCGGTATAGCTGGAGGAGCTTTCGACGTCGCCATAGGCCGCGCCGCCGGTGCCGTAGATCAGCAGATTGTCCCAGGCATAGCCGATCCGGCCGCGCAGGGTGCCGAACCAATCGACCTTCGCCTCCTGGTTCGTCGAGACGCCATAGTTAAAGTCGGCGGTATGTTCCGCGCTGATGCCGGCAGCCGCGATATCGGCTTCGACACCGACCACCCAGTTGGGCGAGAACTGGTAGTTGTAGCCGACCTGCGCGCCGCCGAAGGCGCCAAAGGCGTTGTCGCTCCAACCCACGGAGAAGTTGCCCGGGTCCGTGAACGTCGTATCGAAGCCGCCGCCGCCGATGCCGCCATGCACACCGATGTAGAAGCCGGTCCAGTTGAAGGCGACCGGCGCCACCACCGGCGCGGGCTCATAGGTCAGGTCGGCGGCGTGTGCGCCGACGACGCCGAGCGCCAGCACCGAAGCCATGGTTGCACTGCGAAGCATGAATTTCATCGGGAGCTCCTTACGCTCGGAAGGTTCCTGACGATCGACGGGATGGGCCAGGGGGCAGAACAGTCGATCACCGATGTCAGGACTGTAGCGCACCCATTCCACTTTGACTGTTGCAGAACAGCATCACCCAAAACACAACCTGACGCTACGTTAGTACGCCATTCTTCTTCATGATGAGCAAGTAAACTTATCAAATTTTCGGCAAAGTATTGAAGGATAAGACCAAGCGCCGAATGACGCTGCGTGACCCTCGCCACCACACGCCGTTGAAGATTTTTTCCGGGCGCTCTTCTAAATGCCGCGTGCACGGTACCCGGCGCCCGTTTTCAACCTGAAATTGCCAATTTGGTCGGGATTTCGGGTGCCAGACGCCTCGCCGCCGCCGACTCGGGACCGGGCAAACGGCCATCTCCGAGTCGCCGCCGGCGCCGCATCGCGGGGACGGCGCACCATCCCGGGCGTAAAGATCGGGGCACGAGGCGCGCACAAAAAAGCGGACCGCCCTGGGGCCGGTCCGCCAATCCGCTTCGCCGCCGAAGGACGCGAGATCGCCCTAGAGGGACCCGGCGACCTTGTTCGCCGTCGCCACCTTGCCAAGCGCGCCGGCCTTGCCAGGAGCCTTGGGCTTCGCACGGGTCAGCCTGGCGATCTCGGAGACGACCTGCTCATGCAAGACACGGTTCTTGTCGATATCGAAATGGGAGAGTTCGGCCTTGATGTCGCGGCGCTTGCGCACATCGGAATTGACGACCCGCCTTTCCGCGCCGGCCGGCACGTCGAGCGCCGAGCTCCAGCCATTGTTCGACTGGTAGAGGTTGAGATAGCGCCGGACGCCCGGCGACACCGGGCCGGCGGTGGTCGGATCGAAGGTGACGACGAGATCGACGGGCACGCCGTTGCGCGAGAGCTGCTGTGCCATCAAGAGCGCGGCATTGGCGCCGAGCGAGTGGCCGACGAGGACGATCGGCCGGGTCGCCTTCGGATCGGCCTTGTACTTGGCGGTGATCTCGGCGGCGATGCGCGGCCAGTTGGCGTGGTTGAGCACGTGATTGGGAATGCCCTGGCTGCTCAGTTCCTTGGACATGTCGTCCATGCCGAGCGAGAAGACATTGGCAAGGCCGCGGAAGAGATAGACCTGGGGATCGCGCTGCGCCTTGGCGGGCTTCGCGGCCTGGCTCCGTGCTTTCTTGACCGGCGCCGGCTTGGCCGGATCGGCCTGGGCGACCGGCGACTGAGCCGGCGGCTGGGCCGGCGCCGCGGCGGAAACCGACACGAGCGGCGCGGACAGCAACGCAGTGCCCATCAGCACATAGCAGAGTTTGGTCAGGCGGCTCGGCATGCGTATCTCCCCAGTCAGTAACGTGCGGCCATGCTTGCCGCAGGCGGTGCGATTCGTCCAATCAGCGCAGGAGCTCCGCCGGTTCGGCCAGAACGCCGCCCGGCATCGGATAGGGAACGCCTGTCGTCTCCGGCAGGCTCAGCGGCAGGCCGGCGACGCTGCGCGCCGCCAGATAGGCGAAGGCCTGCGCCTCCAGGAAATCGCCTGACCAGCCGAGCGCGTCAGCCGGCGTGACGGTGGCGCCGCTCGCCTCGGCGAGACACCGCAGGATGGCGGGATTATGCGCGCCGCCGCCACAGACGATGATCTGGTCGGCGCCGCCGGCGAGCGCCACGGCGCGCGCGATCGACTCGGCCGTGAAGGCGGCGAGCGTCGCGGCAGCGTCGGCGGTCGAAAGCCTTGCCACCGGCGCGCGCGAAAAAGCGTCGCGGTCGAGCGATTTCGGCGGCGGCAGGCTGAACCAGGGATCATCCATCATTTCGGCCAGCGACTGCTGGTGCACGATTCCCGACGAAGAGAGCACGCCGCCGACATCCATGGCGGCGCCGGTGCGCTCGCGCACGAGATCGTCGATCAGCGCGTTGCCGGGGCCGGTATCGAAGGCGACGATCGAGCCGTCGGCGCCGATGCGCGTGACATTGCCGACGCCACCGATGTTCACCACGGCGACATCGCCTTCCAGGCGGGCGGCGCGCACGAGCGCGGCGTGGAAGATCGGCACCAGCGGCGCTCCCTGCCCGCCGGCCGCGACATCGGCGGCGCGGAAGTCGTAGACGACCGGGAGGCCGAGCCGCCGCGACAGCGCCGCGCCGTCGCCAATCTGGATGGTCAGCCGGCGACCCGGCGCATGGAAGACGGTCTGGCCGTGGAAGCCGACCAGCGTGACGCGCGGCGCGTCGACATCAACGCGGGAGAGCAGCGCCTCGACGGCCTCGGCATGGGCCTCGGTGACGATTCGCTCCGCCTCGGCGAGCACACCGGGCCGGTCGTCGCGCCGGTCGAGATGCACCGCGGCGGCCAGCGCCGCCCGCAGCACGGCGCGCTCCTCAGGCTCATAAGCTCGGAAATGGGTCGGGCCGAAAGCCTCGACTTCTTCGCCGTCGGTCGCGATCAGGGCCGCGTCGACGCCGTCCATTGACGTTCCACTCATGAGGCCGACAACGACGGTTCTGCGCATTCGTTCCCCCGGAATAGTTCCGAATCCGGGATAGACCCTGCGATCGCCCGGGCAAAGAGCAGATCGGCAACAGTCGCGCCGTTTCGTTCACGCCGCCAATCCGCCACGTGACAAACGCCTTCGGCTGATCTATATGCGCTGACATGACTTTCGCCGCCACCACCTATGCTTGGTACTTTAGCTATCCGCTCGCAATGGCGGAGGTAGGGGTGCGCGCGGTCTAAAAAGCCGCAGAATGTCCCGAAGCCGCCAGACACCTGGCGGCTTTTTTTTGTGCCGCCGGGTGGGTCCAATCCCAAGGAGCCACACCCGTGTTGATGACCGACGATCTTCGCATCCGCGATCTGAAAGAGCTGAGCACGCCCGAGCAGGTGATGCGGGAATTCCCGCGCACCGAGACGGCGACCGAGACGGTCACCGCCGCCCGCGCCGCCGTGCACAACGTCCTCCAGGGCGAGGACGACCGCCTGGTCGTCGTGATCGGCCCCTGCTCGATCCATGATCCCGTCGCCGCGATGGACTACGCCCGCCGCCTGGCGGAGATCCGCCCCTACCTCGCCGACCGGCTCGAGATCATCATGCGGGTCTATTTCGAGAAGCCGCGCACGACGGTCGGCTGGAAGGGCCTGATCAACGATCCCAATCTCGACGGCAGCTTCGAGATCGACAAGGGCCTGCGGATCGCCCGCAACCTCCTGCTCGACATCAACGATCTCGGCATGCCGGCCGGCTCCGAATTCCTCGACATGACGACGCCGCAATACTTCGCCGATCTCGTCAGCTGGGGCGCCATCGGCGCGCGGACGACGGAAAGCCAAGTGCATCGCGAGCTCGCCTCCGGCCTCTCCTGCGGCGTCGGCTTCAAGAACGGTACGGACGGCAACGTCAAGATCGCGCTCGACGCGGTGCTGTCGGCGTCCGAGCCGCATCATTTCCTGGCCGTGACCAAGACCGGCCGCTCGGCGATCGCCACCACGGCCGGCAACGAGGATTGTCACATCATCCTGCGCGGCGGCAAGACGACCAACTATGACGCGGCCAGCGTCGAGGAAGCCGCCAAGGCGTCGGAAAAGGCCGGCATCACGCCGCGCATCATGATCGACGCCAGCCACGCCAACTCGTCGAAGAAGCCGGAAAACCAGCCGCTCGTCGTCGAGGACATCGCCCGCCAGCTCGAAGCCGGTGACAGCCGCATCATGGGCGTGATGGTCGAGAGCAATCTGGTCGCCGGCCGGCAGGACCTCGTCGAGGGCCAGCCGCTCGTCTACGGCCAGAGCATCACCGACGGCTGCATCGACTGGGACACCACCGTCGACGTGCTCGAGCGGCTCGCCGCCACCGTCGAGGCCCGCCGCGCCGCCGTCCGCCGCGCCGCGTGAAGCAAGATCCGGGAAATTTCACCTTCAAGGTGAAATTTCCCGTTCCGGCTGCTAGAAAGCGGCCCAAATCCAATAATCAAAGTCCAAAGGTCCGGCCGTCATGAGCGCCTTCAAGTCCGAGTTGATGCAGATCCTGACCGAGCGTGGTTTCGTCCACCAGTGCTCGGATAGCGAGGGGCTCGACCGCCGCTTCGCCTCGGAATCCGTCACCGGCTATATCGGCTTCGACGCCACGGCGAAGAGCCTGCATGTCGGCTCGCTGATGCAGATCATGATGCTGCGCTGGATGCAGAAGACCGGCCATCGCCCGCTGGCGCTGATGGGCGGCGGCACGACCCGCATCGGCGACCCGTCGTTCAAGGACGAGGCGCGCAAGCTGCTCACCGACGAGATGATCGACGAGAACCTGGCCGGCATCCGCAAGGTGTTCGCCAACTACATCGATTTCGAAGGCGGCGAGCGCCCGGCCATCATGGCCAACAACGCCGAGTGGCTGAACGGCCTGCAGTACATCGACTTCCTGCGCGACGTCGGCCGCCACTTCTCGGTCAACCGCATGCTCTCCTTCGATTCGGTGAAGATGCGGCTCGACCGCGAACAGTCGCTGTCCTTCCTCGAATTCAACTACATGATCCTGCAGGCCTACGACTTCGTCGAGCTGAACCAGCGTCACGACGTCATCCTGCAGATGGGCGGCTCCGACCAGTGGGGCAACATCGTCAACGGCATCGAGCTCGGCCACCGCATGCTCGACAAGCAGTTCTACGCGCTGACGACGCCGCTGCTCACCACCTCGTCCGGCGCCAAGATGGGCAAGACCGCGAACGGCGCCGTCTGGCTCAACGCCGACATGCTCGGCTCCTACGAGTTCTGGCAGTTCTGGCGCAACACCGAGGATGGCGACGTCGAGCGCTTCCTGAAGCTCTACACCGAGCTGCCGCTCGACGAGATCGCCCGGCTCGCGGCGCTCGGCGGCTCCGAGATCAACGACGCCAAGAAGATCCTCGCCACCGAGGTGACGGCGCTGGCGCATGGCCGCGCGGCAGCGGAAGAGGCAGCCGAGACGGCGCGGCGCACCTTCGAGGAAGGCGCTCTTGCGGAAAACCTGCCGACGATCGAGGTCGGCGCGTCGGAATTCGCCAATGGTCTCGGCGTGCTGTCGCTGTTCGTGCAGGCGGGCCTCGTCGCCTCGAACGGCGAAGCGCGGCGCCAGATCAAGGGCGGCGGCCTGCGGGTCAACGACCAGGCGATCACCGACGAGAAGGTGCTGGTCGGCCCGGACGCGCTGACCGCCGAGGGCGTGGTGAAGCTCTCGCTCGGCCGCAAGAAGCACATTCTGGTCCGCCCGGTCTGATCGGGGAGCGGTGTCGCTCCCGGGCTGCATTCGCAAAACTCGGCCATCATCCTGAGGTGCCCGGCAACGCCGGGCCTCGAAGGAGGGTCCAGGGAACGCCTGATTTAGGTCGCCGCGCGGATTTCGCCGGATTTCGTCTGCAACTGGGGTGCCCCGCTGGAGCCTCCTTCGAGGCTTCGCTTACGCGAAGCACCTCAGGATGATGGCGGAGCCGGTCGATTGGCCTGAAAGGCGCAGGTGCTTTAGCGGCTCCGAGCTGTGGGCCGGATCCCGACGACGTGAAACAAAAAAGGGCGGTGCCGAGGCGCCGCCCTTTTTCGTTTGCCGTCAACGCTCGTCGCGTTCAGCCCTTGTCGCGGTCCAGCCCGACCCGCGCCATGTCGAAGGGCGTGGTCTGGTAGACGTCGTTGATCCAGTTGCTGAACAGGAGATGCGCATGGCTGCGCCAGCGGTTCTCCGGCCGCCGCGTCGGGTCGTCGTCCGGGAAGTAGTCGACCGGCAGCGGCATGGCGGGATCGATCGCCGCGTCGCGATGATACTCGTCCGCGAGCGAGGTCGTGTCGTATTCGACGTGGTTCAGCATGTGCAGCATGTGGTGGCCGGGATCCTCGAGCAGGCAGAGGCCGGTCTGGTCGCTCTCGGCCAGCGTCCGGAGCCCGCTTCCCGTGGGAACATCGGCGCTGCGCACCTCGGTCCAGCGCGACACGGGGATGGTGAAATCATCCGAGAAGCCGCGCAGATAGGGCGAGCTCGGCAAGAGGCTGCGATGGCGGAAGATGCCGAACGCCTTGGCGTCGAGGTCGTGCTTCGGCATGCCGTGGAAATGATGCAGCGCCGCCTGCGCCGCCCAGCAGATCGTCAGGCCGCGATGCACATGCGTCTGCGTCCAGTCGAGGATGCGGCGCATCTCGTCCCAGTAGCTGACCGCCTCGAACGGCATGCGCTCGACCGGCGCGCCGGTGATGATGAAGCCGTCGAAACGCTCCGACTTCACGTCCTCCCACGGCTGGTAGAAGGCGAGCATGTGCTCGGCCGCCGTGTGGCGCGGCGTGTGGTCGGTGATTCGCACGAGGGTGAGCTCGACCTGCAGCGGCGAGGCGCCGATCAGGCGGGCGAACTGCGTCTCCGTGGAGATCTTGTTGGGCATCAGGTTCAGGAGCCCGATCCGGAGCGGGCGGATGTCCTGACGGACCGCGTCGGTTTCCCGCATCACCACGACGCCCTCAGCCTCGAGCGTCCGCGAAGCAGGCAAATCGTCAGGGATCTTGATCGGCATTCATGCGTCCTCTGCAGCGAGGGCGGACGCTTGGTGGCTGGATCCGTTTGGTTGCCGGCTCGGCCACATCCTCTCCGAAGGAGAGTGCCACCTTGCCCGGATAGGCAGGTTGGCGTTGGGCGTCGCCCCAACTCTTGATGTAGGACCGCTTCTATCGCGACTGGAGCGATTTGGCAAAGAATTCTATCGCGACTGCCGCGCGCGAAGCGCGGGAACCGAAACGAAAAGGGGCGGCGCCCGAAAGCGCCGCCCCTCGATTTCGTCCGGTCCGGGAGTTTCGCCTTAGAAGGCGACGCTCAGGCGGCCCTGCACGGAATTGTCGGCCGCGTCGCTGGCGATCTGGCCGGCGTAGAACAGGCCGAACTTGGCGCCCGCCGTCACGTCGACGTCGAAGCCGGCCTTGAGCAGCAGCGCGTCCTTGGCGATCGGCGCGCCGGTCACCTGGAAGGCGTCGCCACCGGCGAAGGCCAGAGCCGTCGTCGGGGTCACGTCGCCCCAGGCATGCTGCCATGCGGCGGCGCCCTGCAGCGTCACGGCGGTGTTGCCGACGGCGATCTTGTGATCGGCGCGGAGGCCGAGCGTGCCGTAGGTGACGCTCTGGTTGTTGCTCGCGGCGGTGAGAGCCGCCGAGCCACCCGTCTCGCTGTAACCATCGGTCGAGAGATGGACATAGGCGAGGCCGGCGAAGGGCTCGATCTTCGTCGCGGCGCCGACGGCGACGTCATAGCCGAGTTCGCCGAAGACCTGCGTCGTGCCGGCGGAATAATCGGCCTTCACCTGCTCGAAATAGTTCGGCAGCACGACGTTGCGCGTCGTGTCGATGTCGTTCCAGGTGTAGCTGGCGCCGAGGCGGACATTCACATCGGCGAACTTGCCGCCGGCATAGGCCAGCAGGTGGTAGTTGTCGCTGTTGCCCGACGAATTGCGGTCATCGAGGTCGAAGTTCGTCCGGCTGTAGCCGGCGGCGACGCCGAGCAGCCAATCGCGACCGAAGTCGCGGTCGTAGCCGACCAGGATACCGCCGGTAGAACGGTCGACCTTGGCGGCGTTGCCGTCGCTGTCGCTATGGCCCCAGGAACCGAAGGCCTGCGACCAGAACGTGTTGGCCTCGGCGACCGGCGCCTGCGGGGCGCCCGGGAACGGAGCCGCGCTGCGCTTCTCGCCCTCGGCATAGCCGGAAGCGAGGCTGACGGACGGCGTGGCAGCACCCTTCGAGGGATACTGCAGGCGGCCGAGCACGGCGTCGCGCAGGAAGAGACCGTCGTTCAGCAGCACGCCGGAAGCGCTGGCATGGACCTCGCCGGAGATCGCGTCGAGGGCCGCCGGAGCGTTGGCGCGCGAGACGACTTCCAGCGCCTCATAGAGTGCGCCGCCGCCTACCGAATCGAGCCCGTTGCCGGCCGCCGCCTGATTCGGCGTCAGCGCGGCCGAGGCGAAGGACTTGTCGCGATCGAGGCGCAGAGCGAGATTCTGCTTGTCGCCGACAATCTCGCCGAAGAGCAGTTCCGGCGTCACGAAGGCGAAGTCGGTCGGCGCCAGGGTGAAGTTGTCCGACGCGCCTTCCTGCCGGAAGCTGTCGGCCGAGACGATCGTGTAGTCGTGATTGGCCTTCAGGCCGGGGTTCGCGCCGATCTCGAGCGTCGCGCCCTGCAGATCCGCCTGGCCATTGACGACGATCCGGCCCGCCTGGTCGTTGCCGTCGATGCCAACGATAAAGCGGTCTTCCGCGCCGAGCGAGAAGTTGCCGTTGACGTTCAGCTGCGTGCCGCCGGCGAGATCGAGCGTGGTCGTCGTGTTGACCGGGCCCGGCCGGTCGAAATCGCGCAGGCCGAACTGAGTGGTGGAATCAAGGGTGACGGAACCCTCGGCGATCCGCAGGCCGCTGATCTGGTTCGACAGCGTGCCGATCGTGAGATCGCCACCGCCGACTTTGTTCAGCCCGCCGGTGCCGTTCAACTGACCCGACCAGCTCGCACCCAGACCGCTCGTGTCGATCGTCGAGACGGTGCCTTCCTTCAGCGTCGCATTGACGCTGGTCACGAGCTTCTGGCCATCGACCTTGATCGTGCCGCCGCCGAGATTGAACGTGTAGGCGCCGGTCGTGTTGGGGCGATTGGCCATCAGGCTGTTGCCACCGATCTTCAACGTGCCGCCGTCGAGGTCGTAGGTGCCGGTGCCGCGACCGGCCAGATGAAGTTGGGAGCCATTCGCGATGCTGAGCACGCCGCCGGTCTGGTGGATTTCGCCGGAAGCCGTGCCGGCGCGATCCGCCAGCTCTCCGCCGAAGCCGATCGTCAGATAGGCCTTCTCGCCGATCCGGACTTCACCGCCCTGGATTTCGAGCAGGCCGGTGCTGTTGCCTTCATTCCGATCGTTGCGGCCGATGGTCAGGCGCGCATTGTTGATATCCAGGACACCGCCGCTGATCGTGTAGGTGCCGTTGCCGCCCTGGTTGCCGATATGCATCGCGCCGCAGCGGGCCAGGTCGTCACAGTCCTTCGAAACGGTCACCGTGCCGCCCGTCTGCGAAACGGTGCCGGTGCCGCCCCAGTCGCCGACCGAAAGGGTGACGTTGAAGCGCGCCGATGCGCCGTCGCCGATCGTCATAGCGCCGCGGTTTCCGGTGCCCGAACCGACCGCCAGATAATCGATGAAGTTGCTGCCCTTCAGCGCCAGCGTGCCGCCGGTGACATAGGCCTCGCCGCGGGTCATCGTCACGCCGTCGAACGTCAGCGTACCCGTGCCGCCCTTGTTGAAGCGGCCGTAGTTATTGCTCGGCGTCCAGGAATTGTTCTCGTTCTGGACCGTGCCCGAGAAGACGAGATTGTCGGCGGAGATGACGTGGAGAAAGTTCGGCGCCTTGATGTTGATCGTGCCGCCAAGCGCGTCCAAATCAGCCTGGCTCGAAACCGTCCGGTCCGTCGTGATGTCCGTCGCGGACGCCGTTCCGGTGATCGCCGCGATCACGGCCAGCGAAACGCCGGCGGTCAGCGACGCGCGGGCCGTGCGGCCACGATTAATGCGAGATGACATTCTGCCCCCAAAACTCAGTTACAGCACCGTCGGCATCCCCGGGCGGGAATCGGCCGACACGCACCGTGCCCTACGATGTGCTGCTGCAACTCTACGTTCAGGATATTAAGGGATCAATATTAATTCGGAATTGTTTCGATCGGAAACGCTCCGCTCGAATGCCGACGCGGCCGCGATCGCAGGCGTGTCCGCCCGCCCCTGCCCCAAGGACGCTACGTCGTCCCGAGCCCGTCAGTTGACGGGGAATTCGAAGATTTTCCGGAAGATTCCGGGCGTGATCGCCGAGAGCGGGTTGATCATCAGGCTCGGCGCGTTGAGCTTGCCCTCGACCTTGAAGGTCACGCCGATCAGGCCGCCCTGGCTGCCGCCGCCGAGCGCGAGCCCGATGATAGGAAGCTTGCCGAACAAATTATTGAAGGCGTAGGCCGGCAGGTAGGTGCCGGCAAGCGACACGGTCTGCCTGGCGAGGTCGAGCGTACCATTAAAGGTTGCACCGACGGTTGCGCCGCGCAGGATGGCGTCATCGATCACGACGATGGAGCCGCGCTTGGTGTAGTCGAGCCGCATGCGATCGAACGGCACGTTGTTGGGATCGACGCCGGTGCGCGTCGCCGCCGGACCGCTGCCGTTCGTCGCCGAGACGAGGCGTGCCATGGACGGCTCGCCGACGATGCGGAAATTGAGCACGTCGAAGATGCCGGAAAACGGCCCCGTCGCGCCGACGCGCCGGCCGGTCATGGTCAGTCGTCCGCCGGTGATGCGGCTATAGATGTCGATGAAGCGGAAGACGCTGCCGGCGTCGCCGGAATTGACGCGGAGCTCCGCCTGGTCGCCGCTGTCGGCATAGCTCAACGAGATGCCGCCGCTATCGAGCACGCCTTCCACCGTCGCCTTGCGGACGGTGCCGCCGCGCGACTGCACCACCAGGGCGGCGTCGGAAAGCGTCGCCTGGTTGAAGCCGATCAGCGTGCCGACCTTGGCGTCGACCGAGATGTCGGCGGCGTTCTCGTTCGGACCGGCGGCGGCCGCCTTGTACTGCGCGATCAGGCCGCGCACGTCGAAGGACGGGCCGCGCGCGACGATCGAATAGCCGTTGCCCTTGCGGCTCAGGCTGACGGAAAGCTTGTCGCCCTTGCGGAGCGCCAGGTTTTCGAGCTCGGCCGAGATGAGGCCGTATTTGGCGTCGAGCACCGCCTTGCCGCGGAAGCCGAAGCCGTCGCCGGTCGCGACCATGTTGTCGACGGCGAAGCCGTTCTTGGTCGGTTTCAGGTCGAAGCTCAGCTTGGCCGGAACGCCGATGCCCTTGGACCAGCCGACCGATTGCAGCACCAGCCGCGCCTGCTTGAGATCGAGCTCGTAATGCTGGCCCTTGGCTCCGTCGCCGAGGTCGGAGACCGTGGCGCCGACCGTGCCGCCGATGACGTCGTCGAGGCCGATGCCGAGTTGCTTGCGCGCCTGGGCGTCGAGGCTCAGCGTGATCTTGCGCCGGCCCTCGTCGCCGTCGCCGTCGCCGTCCGCGTCGCCGAGCGGCTGCGCCAGGTCGATCGACGCCTGCACGCCGTTGATGGTTGCCTTGCCGTGGATCGAGACCTCGGCCGGGGTCGCGACCATCGACAGCGCGCCGTTCTTGATCGTCTTGCCCTCGATCGGCGTCGCGCTGGCGAAGCCCGACGTCGTCAGCCCGACGCGCCAGTCGACCTCGGAGGGCGTCAGGCCCGGCTTCAGCGGCAGCTTGACCGAAATGCTGGCCTGCCCCCGGCCCGAAAGCGTCGCCGGGTCGATCGAGCGGCGCTGCATGGCGAGGATCGGCTCGCTGTCGGCGATTTCGGCCATGGCGCCGACATCGCCCTCGAGCTGCAGCTCGATATGGCCTTCGGGGAAACGCTGCGCCGTGTTGGAGATCGCGAAGGCGCCGACCGTCACGTCCAGCGTCTTGCCGGACGGCGCCGTGATGAGGCCCTTCTCCATGTCGACGCCGAAGGTCGATCCGGCGAGCACGGCGTTGCCGCTGGCGCCGGTGATCGACGGAATGTTGCCGATTGTGGTGAAGGAGACATCCTCCAGCCGCATATCGAGGCGCATGTTGTCTTCCGGCAGGATGACGCGCTCGCCGGTCCAGAGCACGCCGGCCGGCACCGCCGCCTCGAAACGCCCCGCCTCGAGCGTGCCGCCATGGACGTGCTCGTACACCCATTTGCGCGCGCCGCCGGCGAGGAAAGGCGGCCACATCTGCTTCAGCGTCGAGATCGCCATCGGCGAGAACGAAGCCGCCATGGCGAGCGAGGGCGTCGCCCCGTCGAAGCCGAGCGAGCCGGCGGCGGCGATCGATCCGCCCTGGGTGTTGATCGCCGCATCGGTGAAGTCGAGCCGCCGCGCCGGGATGTCGGCGGTGCCGACGATGGCGATGCGGTCGGCGATGATCGGCGGCGCGTTGGCGTCGCTCGCGAACAGCATCGCGTTGCGGCTCTCGAGGTTGAAGCTGTAGCGGCCGTCCGGCTTGTCGCTGAGCGGCTTGACCTCGCCGGCCACCACCATGCGGGTATCGCCGAAGAAGAGCGAGGACGGCTCGACGACGATGGTCCGGCGCGGGACGTCCCAGCGCAGCCGGATCGTCGCCTCGTCGAGCAGCACGGTGTCCTTGCCGATGCCGGAGACGATGTTGCCGGCGCCGAGATCGAGGCGGACAGCGGCGTTCTCGACCTCGCCCTTCTCGTTCAGGCGGACCGTCGCGCGACCGAACAGCGGCACGTCCGATTGCAGCTGGCTGTCCGGCCGGCCGAGATCCGGATTGATGTCGGCGAGCGACAGCTGCGAGAAGACCAGCGACAGCATGCGGGCGCCGGTGGTGTCGTCCACGGTCCGCTCGGCGATGATCCCCCACCGGCCGGCATAGCCGGAGGTGTCGAAATTCGCCTTCACGGTCCCGGTTTCGGCGTCGACGGTGAGCGCGATGTCGGTGTGCCCGAACGTGCGCTGCTGCAGGCGGCTCGCATCCCAGACCTGGATGGTCGAGGCGTCGATCGACAGGCGCTCGAAACCGCGGTCGAGCGCGAGCTCGATCGCCGGGTCGAGCGCGCCGTTCAGCGTGCGCAGCGCCGTGATGAGGTCGGGGAAGCCGCCGTCGATTTCGCCCGGTGGCTCCGCCGCGACGGGCTCGGCCGGCGCGGGCGACTGCGCCGGCGCGGCGTCGGTCTGGGCGCGCTCGGCGCGATGGATGGTGTTCGGCGTGCCGAGATAGACCCGGCCGGCCCGGCTGCGCACCAGCGAGATGTCGGCATCCGAGATCTCGATCGTCCGGACGTCGAGGCGCAGGCGGAGCAGCGACAGCGGATCGATCGCCAGCCGCGCCGCCGGCACGCGCCCGACGACGGCATCGTCACGATCCCGGATCGACACCTCGTCGACCTCGACGACGAGGCCGAGAACGGGATCGACATCGATGGTTGTGCGCCCGACCTTGACGCCATAATCCGGCCCGAGCCGCGACGACAGCGTGGCGATGACCCGCTCGCGGACGACATCGAACTCGACTGGACCCGTGAAGACGATCGCGGCCAGCATGCCGACGACGATCATCACCGCCAGCAGGATAGCCCCGAGCAGCCGCAGCAGCAGCCTTGGCCAGCCGCCCCGCTTCTTCGGCGGACGATCACGGCGAGGCCGATGCGCGCGCGCCGATGGGAACTCGTCCAGGCGAATGGTCAGGCCTCAAATCCCTTGCCTGCCGCGCCCGGGCTCGGGAGCGGCGTAAACCCTGGTGTCGGGAGCCGGTGCGAATATCCGCCAGCCTCCTGTCCGCGATCACAACCGGAATCGCGAACAGATCCAAGCCCCTCTTGCAAAATCCCCGTCAATTCTGCTTGTCACGCCAGAGAAGTGCGACGAAAGGAAGGCGCATGCCCGCCCTGCCCCAAGGCTCCCCTGCTCCCGATTTCGACCTGCCCACAGATGGCGGCGGCAGAATCAGTCTGGCCGACCTCCGCGGACATAAGGTCGTCCTCTATTTCTATCCCAAGGACAACACCGCCGGCTGTACCTTGGAAGCGATCGACTTTTCGGCCCAGGCCGCCGCCTTCGAGGCCGCTGGCACAAAGGTGGTCGGGATTTCGGCCGATTCCGTCAAATCGCATGATCGCTTCAAGAAGAAGCACGATCTGACGATCCCCCTCGCCTCCGACGAGGAGAAGACGATGCTGGAGGCCTATGGCATCTGGGCCGAGAAGCAGATGTACGGACGCACCTTCATGGGCATCGTGCGCACGACCTATCTCATCGACGCCGAGGGCCGGATCGCCCGCGTCTGGGAGAAGGTCAAGGTCTCCGGCCATGTCGAGGAAGTCCTCGCCGCCGCGCGGAGCCTGTGAACGCACCGATGTCGTCCGACCTCCGCAGCCTCGCCGCCGCCTCGGCGCGCATCGTCGCCACGCGCGATCTCGACGAGAAGGTCGAGCTCGCCTTCGCCACCGCCAAGGCCTGGTTCGGCCGGCGCCTGTCGCTTTCGGCCGGCACGCTCGACGGCGCCATGCCGGACAGGCCGGGCCGGCCCGACCGGCCGATCCTGGTGCCGCCGCGCGAGCTGCCGAAGCGCTCGGTTCATTCCGAGCATGGCCGCATCTCGATGATCCATTCGCTCGCCCATATCGAGCTCAACGCCGTCGACCTGACCTGGGACCTGGTCGGCCGATTCGTCCGCGTGCCGCTGCCCCGCTCGTTCTTCGACAATTGGGTGCAGGTCGGGCTGGAGGAAGCTAAGCACTACGCGCTGCTCGCCGACCGGCTCAAGGAGCTCGGCGCCGCCTATGGCGACCTGCCGGCGCATGACGGGCTCTGGCAGGCGACGCAGGAGACCGGCCACGACCTGACGGCGCGGCTGGCGATTCTCCCGCTGGTGCTGGAAGCGCGCGGCCTCGACGTCACGCCGCCGCTGATCGACAAGATGAACGAGGTCGGCGACGCGGCGAGCGCCAACATCCTCTCGATCATCTACCGCGACGAAAAGCGCCACGTCGCCTTCGGCGCCAAGTGGTTCCGATTCATGTGCGATCGCCACCGCCTGCCGCCCGAGCCGACCTTCCGGCAGCTGGTGATCAAGCATTTCCGCGGGCCCCTGAAGCCGCCCTTCAACGACGCCGCCCGCTCCGAGGCCGGCATGACGCCCGGCTTCTACCGCCCGCTGGCGCCCCGCGCCAACGGCTGAGCCCCGGGTCTTGCTGGGGACGGCGGGCCTCGGGACGCCCTCCGTCAACCAAGCCTTAACCCTAACCGATTTTAATCGTGGCGAAGCGGTCGTGTCCTCGGCCACAGACAACCGTCGCCATGGTTGGAACGTCAATGCCGAGTGCCTACCCGGAACCCCATCATCCTCTTCGCGTGGATCTGGTCCACCACCTGCCCGAGCCCCCGCTGCCGGAGCCGCGTCGCGCTGGCCGCAATTCGCTCCCGAAACAGGCGAAGCAGCCCAAACCCACGAAGCCGCCAAAGCTTGCGAAGACGCAGATCGCCATCGCCCATCGCGAAGGCGTGCGCACGATCCATCTCCGTCCGCGGACGCTCGCGCTCGGCGGCGCCTGCCTGCTCGTGCTGTCCACGCTCTATTTCGGCGCGACCGCCTATCTGGTCTACCGCGACGATCTCCTGAACGCGGAAGCCGCGCGCCAGACCGCGATCCTCGCCAGCCAGAACGTGCGCGAGGCCCGCGAAGTCGAGGCGAGCGCCATCTATGAGGGCGAGATCGCCTCGCTGCGCGGCACGATCGACAGCCTGACCAAAGAGATCGACCAGCTGAACGCGGTCCGCTCGAAGGAAAATGCCGGCGTCGACCAGAAGGTCCGCGACCTGCTCAACCGGCAGAAGGAACTGGAGCTCAGACAGGCGGCGCTGACCAAGCTCAGCGAGGCGGCGCGCCGCGCCGGGCTCGATGTTCCGGCACCCGGCTCTGCCAAGGCGCGCAGCACCAAGGGCCGCGGCAAGTCCAACGGCCCCGACGTGACCGGCTCGATCTCCCCGACCGTCGCCAAGCCGGTCGCGCAATTCGCCGACATGGGCCTGCGCTCGCCCGGCAAGGGCCAGAAGGTCGGAGCCGGCCCGGCGCCGATGCCGCCCGATCCCCGCCTCGCTCCGCTTGCCCGACAGCTCGACGCCATGCAGGCCGACCAGGACGCCGTCGTGCTGGCGATGGCCGGCAAGATGTCGACCCGCACCCGCAAGATCGAGACCGTGCTGAAGCGTCTCGGCCGGCCCGTGCCCAAGGGTCGCAACCAGGGCCGCGACCAGGACGTCGGCGGCCCGTTCGTCCCGGTCTCGGCCGGCGATATCGACTTCAAGAGCGAGGTCGCCTCGCTCGCCGACGAGTTCGACCGCTTCGCCAAGCTGCGCTCGATCGCGCAGGCGCTGCCGCTGAAGCGGCCGATCGGCACGGCCGATATCTCGAGCCGCTTCGGCACGCGCAAGGATCCGTTCCTCGGCCGCCTCGCCATGCATACCGGCATCGATTTCCGCGCCCCCACCGGCCTTCCGGCCAAAGTGGTCGCGGACGGCACGGTGATCGCTGCCAGCTACAATGGCGGCTACGGCAACATGGTCGACGTCGACCATGGCAATGGCGTCGTGACCCGCTACGGCCATCTGAGCCAGATCGCCGTCAAGGTTGGCGAGAAGGTCGTCGCCGGCCGCCGCATCGGCAATGTCGGCTCCACCGGACGCTCGACGGGCCCGCATCTGCACTACGAGATCCGCATCAACGGCCAGGCGATCGACCCGATGGAATATCTCCGCGCCGGCCAGGAAATCAGCGACTGGATCTGACCGTCTGACGATCCGAATACCCGCGCGCCGCTCCGGCGCGTGGCCCCAGCAGCCACGAATTCCATGACCACCTCCGCCATTCCCGACGATGACGCCTGGACCGCCTGGCATCCGGCCGAGCTCGGCCAGCGCCTGCGCGGCATCGGCAGGCCCTGGCACGTCGTCGGCGGCTGGGCGCTCGATCTCTGGCATGGCCGAGAGACGCGCGAGCACGAGGACCTCGAGTTCGCCGTCCTGCGCGACGATCTCGATGCGTTTCGCCACGCGCTCGCCGGCATGCAATTCTTCACCGCCGGCAGCGGCATCGTCGCTCCCTTGCCGGACGGCGCGGACCCTGCCCCGGAGATCTTCCAGATCTGGTGCCTGGATCCCCTGGAGCGGCGCTGGCGCGTCGACATGATGATCGAGCCGGGAACGCCGGACGAATGGGTCTACCGGCGCGATCCGCGACTGGTTCGCCGCCGCGCGGAGATGATCGCGACGACGGCGGACGGCCTGCCCTATCTGAAGCCCGCCGCCGTGCTGCTGTTCAAGGCGAAGCACGTCCGCGGCAAGGACGAGCTCGATTTCGCCAAAGCCCTGCCGAAGCTGGAGACGGCCGAGCGCGCATGGCTGAAGGCTAGTCTCCAGACGCTGCATCCCGGCCATCCCTGGATCGACGCGCTGTAGCCTCGGCAATCTGTCCGGCCTACGTCCGCTGCCGTTGATTTGACCGCAACAATCGGATCGCCGCCGTCTCGGACCGCCCCTATCCCTCGACCTCCCATTCAAGGAGGTTCTTCATGTCCATGCTGCAAGACAAGGTCGCCATCGTCACCGGCGCATCGGCCGGCATCGGTCGCGCCGTCGCCCTGTTGCTCGCCGAGCAGGGCGCCGCCATCGTGCTCAACGCACGCGGCCAGGCTGGGCTCGACGCGGTCGCGGCCACCATCCAGGCAAGCGGCGGAAAGGCCCACGCCGTCGCCGGCGACGTCGGCCGCGAGGTGACGCATGAAGCGCTCGTCGCTGCCGCCACCGAGCGCTTCGGCGGCCTCGATATCGCGATCAACAATGCCGGCATGGTCGGCCCGATCCTGCCGCTCGCCGAGGTGACGGTCGCCGACTGGCAGGAGACGCTGGCGGCGAACCTGACCTCCGCCTTCCTCGCCAGCCGGCACCAGATCCCCGCCATGCTCGCACGCGGCGGCGGATCGATCGTCTTCACCTCGACCTTCGTCGGCACCAGCGTCGGCATCCCCGGCATGTCGGCCTACGGCACCGCCAAGGCGGCTCTGATGGGACTGGTGAAGGGCATCACCGCCGACTATGCGAGCCGGGGAATCCGCGCCAATGCGCTGTTGCCGGGCGGCGTCGATACGGCGATGGCGGGCGACCAGGCCCAGAAGGACTGGGCCGCCGGCCTGCATGCCCTGAAGCGCATCGCGCAGCCGGAGGAGATCGCGCAGGCCGCGCTCTTTCTCGCCGGCCCGATGTCGAGCTTCGTGGCCGGATCGGCGCTCTATGCCGATGGTGGCAATGCCGCGGTGAAGTAATCGCGGCCCGTTTGAGGCGCCGAACCGGCGCCTCAGGCGTGAAATCGCCGGCGGTACTCCGCCGGCGACAGGCCAACGATGCGGGCGAACACCTTGCGGAAGGCGCCGGCGTCGCCATAGCCGACGTCGAAGGCGATCTGGTCCACCGAAAGCGCGCTGAACTGCAGGAGCTCGCGCGCCTTGTTCACCTTCAGCTCCTGCTGATACTCGGTCGCCGTGCGGCCGGTCGCCTTGCGGAAGCGGCGCAGGAAGGTGCGCTCCTCGAGGCCGGCATGGGCGGCGAGGCTTTCCAGCGAGGCATCCTTGGCGCCCTGCCCGTGCAGCCAATGCTGCGCCTGCAGCACTGCCCTGTCGCCATGGTCGAGGCGGGGAACGAAGGTGCTGTAATAGCGCTGCTCGCGACCCGGCGGATCGACCAGCAGCATCCGCGCCGTGTCGAGCATGACCTCCGAACCGAGATAGCGATCGACGAGGCGAAGGCCGAGATCCGTCCACGCCATCATGCCGCCGGCGGTGACGAGATCGCCCTCGTCGACGAGCAGCCGGTCGATATCGAGGCGCGCATCGGGAAAGCGGCGGTGGAAGCGCTCGCCGAGCACCCAGTGCGTGGTGACGGTGCGGCCGGCGAGGAGCCCCGTTTCGCCCAGCAGGAACACGCCGGCGCAGGCCGCGACCAGCGTGCCGCCCGCCGCGTGGAAGCGGCTTAGCCAGGCCGCATAGGGCGCGGCGTCGGCCGGCTCGACCGGCCCGGCGAGGCTCGGAACCGCGATGAGGGCCGCCGGCTCGCCCGCCACCCGCTCCGGCAGGGTGTCGAAGACACGGCCGATCGCGCCCTCCGGCCCGTTCTGCCGCCAGTGCGAGACGCGGATCGTCCCGGACTTCGCCCCGTCGCGGCCACGGGCCATCCGGTTCGCCATCGCGAACAGATCGGTCAGGCCGAGCACGGCCGCCATCTGGACGTCCGGGTAGAGCACCATGCCGATTTCGGTCGTCCGTTCGGTCGCCATTTGTCGATATCGAACCTCAGATTGTCGATTTCGCCAATTTAGCGCGGGAAAGCCGGCCTGCATACTGCCCCAATCGTCAACCCAGGAGCAGGAGCCTCACATGACCCAGCGGGCCCTCGTCATCGTCGACTTCCAGAACGACTATTTTCCCGGCGGCAACCTGCCGCTCGTCGGCCCCGACGCGGCGGTCGCCAATGGCGCGCGCGTCCTCGCGGCAGCGCGCCGGCGCGGCGACACGGTCATCCATGTGCAGCACCAGTCGCTGGCGCCGGGGGCGACCTATCTCGTGCCCGGCACGCATGGCGTGGAGATCCACGACGCCGTCCGCCCGGCCGAGGGCGAGCCGGTGGTGATGAAGCACTTCGTCAACGCGTTTCGCGACACCGAGCTGAAGGCGACGCTGGAGGAGCATGGCGTCGAGGAAATCGTCATCGTCGGCGCGATGAGCCACATGTGCATCGCCGCCGCCGGGCGCGCGGCCTCCGATTTCGGCTATCGCACCACCGTGCTCCACGACGCCTGCGCCACGCGGGACCTGGAGTTCGAGGGAAGCGTCATTCCGGCCGCCGAGGTGCACGCCGCCAACATGGCGGCGCTCGCCCTCGCCTATGCCAGGGTGATCGCCACGGCCGAGCATCTCGCGGCCGAGCCGGCGCTCTCCGTCGCCTGACCGGATGCGGCGGCGTTCGCTCGAAAACGTTCCTAGCCGAGCGCCGCCTGCTCCCGGCAGATCCGGTCCACCAGGGCATCGAACTCGCCCTTCGGCGGACGCTGCGTCGCCAGGCGCTGCTTGAGGTGCTGGATCGGCTCGGCCAGGATATCGTCGAGGCTCTCGGCGCAGTGAAAATCGCCCACGACGCTCTTGATCTTCGAATTGTCGAAGATCGCCGTCCACGCCTTGTCGCCGGTCAGCGGGCCGATCCATTCCGGATTGTAGCGGACCAGCGTATCGGTCGGCACATGCACGATCTTGGCCTCGACGCCGAGCAGGCGGGCGATCGCCTTCTGGATGTCGTCCCAGATATGGGCGCGGTCATTGGTGATGTGGAAGACATCGTTCAGCGCCGCCTTGTTGCCGAACAGGCCGACGAACGGCACGGCGAAATCGACCGACCGGGTCAGCGTCCACGGCGTATGGCCGTCGCCGGCGACGATCGTGGGCTCACCGTCCAGCATGCGGCGCGCCATGATATCGCTGTCGCCCATCATGATCGGCAGGCCGGTACGGACGGTATGGCTGGGGCGCACGATGGTCCAGTTCAGGCCCTGCGCCGCCTCAAGCAATTTCTCGCAGGCGATCTTGGCCTGGCTGTAGGGCCAGTACGGATTGATCGCCGGCGTCTTCTCGGTGATCACATAGTGGCGCGCCGGCTTTTCATAGACCGAAGCTGACGAGATGAAGATGTACTGGCCGCAATGGCCGGAGAAGATCTCGATGTCCCGCGCCACCTGATCCGGCGTGAAGGCGATGAACTGGCACACCACGTCATAATTGGCCTTGGCCAGATCGGCATATTCCGGCCCCGCCAGCTCGCCGATGATCGACGTGACACCGCGGGGCAGTTCGCTCTCGCTTTTGCCGCGATTGAAGACGCTGACGTCATGCCCCTGCGCCACCGCGCGTTCGACGCATGGGTAGGAGATCTGGCCGGTACCGCCGATGAAGAGAATGCTCAGCGCCATCTGAAAACCTTTGTCGGAAATGCAGGGATCACCGCTCCAGCGAAGCAGGCATTCCCGGAGGACGCAACCCGTCGGAACGATATTGCCGAGACCAAACGACAAAGGGCGGAGCCTGGCTCCGCCCTCCGGATTTCAATCGACGCGATTCGTCAGCCGACGTCTGATCAGTCGATGTCCTGGACGTCCACGGCGGGGCCGCCGAGGCGCTGCGCCAGCGCGGCTTCCATGAACTCGTTCAGGTCGCCGTTCAGCACGTCCTGCGGGCTGGTGCTTTCGACACCGGTGCGCAGGTCCTTCACCAGCTGGTACGGCTGCATGACGTAGGACCGGATCTGGTGGCCCCAGCCGATGTCCTTCTTGGTCGATTCGGTCGCCATCGCGGCCGCCTCGCGCCGCTCCAGCTCCGCCTCGTAGAGGCGCGAGCGCAGCATCTCCCAGGCGGCGGCCCGGTTCTTGTGCTGCGAGCGCTCGTTCTGGCACTGCACGACGATGCCGGACGGCATGTGCGTGATGCGCACGGCCGAGTCGGTCGTGTTGATGTGCTGGCCGCCGGCGCCCTGCGCGCGATAGGTATCGATGCGGCAGTCGCTCTCGTTGATCTCGATCTCGATCGAATCGTCGACGACCGGATAGACCCAGATCGAGGCAAAGCTCGTATGGCGGCGCGCGGCGCTGTCATAGGGCGAGATGCGCACGAGACGGTGCACGCCCGATTCGGTCTTCAGCCAGCCATAGGACTGCTCGCCCTTGACGAGGATGGTGGCCGACTTGATGCCCGCCTCTTCGCCGTCGTGGACTTCCAGGAGCTCGACCTTGCGGCCGCTCTTCTCCGCCCAGCGCGTGTACATGCGCAGCAGGATGTTGGCCCAGTCCTGGCTCTCGGTGCCGCCGGCGCCGGCATGGACTTCGACATAGGTGTCGTTGCCGTCGGCCTCGCCGGACAGCATCGAATTGACCTGGCGCTTGCGGATGTCGCCCTTGAGCGCGACGATCGCGGCCTCGGCATCGGCGATGATCGAGGCGTCGCCTTCGGCCTCGCCCATCTCGATCAGCTCGATATTGTCGGCAAGCTCGCGCTCGCTGGTCTTGACGGCGTTGATGCCGTCCTCGAGCCCCTGGCGCTCGCGCATCAGCTTCTGCGCCTTCTGGGGATCGTCCCAGAAGTTCTGCGTCTCGGAGAGGGCGTTCAGTTCAAGCAGGCGTCTCTGGGCACGATCCCAGTCAAAGATGCCTCCTCAGCAGGGTTATGCCCTGCTTGATTTCGTCGACGATCGTCTCGATCTCGGCTCGCATTGGATAGACGTCCAGTTCTCGTTCGGGCAGGTTTCCCTGCCGGGTGCGGCAACATAGTGATGCCCCCTTCCCATGTAAACCAAGCGGACGAACCGAGGAGACCTCCATGACGCCGCTTCCCAAGCCTTTTCAGCCGCGAACTTCGCGGCTGCCGAGAAGCCTTCGCCTGCTGCCCGCCATGGTGCTGCTGCTCGTCTCGGGCAGCGCGTTCGCCGAGGGCACGATGGCGGCGCGGACGCTGACCAAGACCGACAAGGGCCGCCTCGACCGCTACGAGGCGACGCGGGCGGAGGCCTTGAAGGAAGCCCGCGCCGGCGGCGGCCAGGGCGACGTGTCGATGATCGACGCGATGTTCGCGATCCAGCCGCAGCCGATCCTCGGCGTCGACATTCGCGGCAGCTACAATTGCCGCACGATCAAGCTCGGCGGCGGCCTGCCCCTCACCGTCTATGACTGGTTCGCCTGCCGGATCGACGAGGACGATCTCGGCTATCGCCTCGTCAAGACGAGCGGATCGCAGCGCCTCAGCGGCCATTTCATCGACGAGAGCGACAAGCGGCTGATCTATTACGGCGCCGACCATTTCGCGAACGAGAAGCCGCGCCGCTACGGCGCCAAGGCCGACAACGACCAGGTTGGCTATTTCTACAAGACCGGCCCGAAGAGCTACCGGCTCGACCTGCCGGAGCCGAAATTCGAATCGAAGTTCGACATCATCGAGCTGAAGAAGCGGTGAGGTTCGGCAGGGGGCGTGCGGGGCCGGCCTTCTTTCTTGAACCTCCCCCTTGAGGGGAGGTCGAAAACGCCCTGGCGTTTTCGGGAGGGGGCGCTTCGCTCAGCTCGCGGCAAGTCCGACGAAGAACCCCTCCCCAAGACCGCCCCAAGGCGGTCTTGACCCTCCCTCAAGGGGAGGGTTCAGGACGCGTTGAGGTCATTGAAGGATGCCCTTCCCTCTACAGCAGCGTGCCGCTCAGGATGACGAGGGCGACCGAGAAGTAGATGACCAGTCCGGTCACGTCGACGAGCGTCGCGACGAAGGGGGCCGAGGCGCTGGCCGGGTCGAATTTCAGCCGCTGCAGGATGAAGGGCAGCATCGAGCCGGTCATCGAGCCGAAGGTGACGATGCCGAGAAGGCCGGTGCCGACGGTCGCCGCGACGAGCATCCAGTGCTCGCCATAGTCATAGAGACCGAGCAGCTGCCAGGCGGTAATGCGGACGACGCCGAGCGTGCCGAGAATGGCGCCGAGCGACAGGCCGCTCGGCAGCTCGCGCAGCGCGACGCGCCACCAGTCCTTCAGCTTGACTTCGCCGAGCGCCAGCGCGCGGATGATCAGCGACGTCGCCTGCGAGCCGGAATTGCCGCCGGAGCTCATGATCAGCGGGATGAACAGCGTCAGGACGATCGCCTTCTCCAGCTCCGTCTCGAAATGCTGCATGGCGGTCGCCGTCAGCATCTCGCCGATGAACAGCGCGCACAGCCAGCCGGCGCGTTTCTTCATCATCGTCAGGAAGCTGATGTCCATGTAGGGCTCGTCGAGCGCCTCCATGCCGCCGAACTTCTGCACGTCCTCCGTATTCTCGGCGAAGATCGTATCGATGACGTCGTCCACCGTAACGATGCCGACGACATGGAAACGCTCGTCCACGACCGGGACGGCGAGCAGGTCGTATTTCGAGAACAGCTGCGCGACGTCCTCGCGGTCCGTCTGCGGCGAGACGGTGATCGGGCGGCGATGCCGCGCGGCCGACAGCACCTCGGCGTTGAGCTCGGCCGCGATCAGGCGGCGCAGCGAGACCGTCTGCACGAGCTGATGCGTCACGGGATCAAGCACGCAGATCGTGTAGATGGTCTCCCGGCTCTTCTCGACGGCGCGGATGTGCTGCAGCGTCTGGCCCACGGTCCAGCTCGTCGGCACGCTGACGAACTCGGTCGTCATGATGCTGCCGGCGCTGCCCTCGGGAAAAGCGGAGAGGCGCTTGACGGCGCTGCGGGTCTCGGGATCGAGCCGGCCGATCAGCTGCGTGCGCAGCGGCTCGTCGATCTCGGCCAAGAGGTCGGTGGCGCGGTCGGCCGACATGCCGCCCAGGATGCGGACGGCCCGCTCGATCGGCAGGTTCGAGAGCACCTCGACCGATTCATAGAATTCAGGCTGATCGAGAATCTCGATCACGCGCTCGTCCGACAGCCCCGCCAGAAAGGCGGAGATCGCTTCGGGTTCGTGTTGGTTGAGAAGTTCTACGACGTCGGCGACATGCTCGTCGTCAAGGCGGGATGCCTCGACGCGCAGCGCCGCCTCGTCAGCGTGGACGATATCTTCCATGGCTTACTCCGATCGGCCGCCGGCAGACCGAGTGAGCCGATCTAGCGATCAGTTCATCGCGGCCTTGGGCGGCGCCTTTATTCGACTGCTACTGTCGCTCGACATGAAGCTGGGGGTTCCAGTGGGGGCCGGCCCGCGAACGGACACCGGCTTGACAAGTAGTCAGGTGCGCCACTCGCAGCGCCGCGTCAAGCTCTTTCCGACGCGCTTATTTTTTGCCGCAGGTCGATCGGGACGTGCAGAACGCGGCGACCACCCCTCCAATCGATCGGGAAGGCCGGACAGAGGCTTAGCCGGTAAAGAAAGACCCCCGCAGCGGCTCAGCGCAGCGCCACCAGAACCGCCCCGGAGGCGATCAGAAGCACGCCCAGCCAATTGCGCGGCGACAGCGTTTCGCCGAGGAAGGCGACGCCGAAAATGGCGACGAGGACGACGCTCAGCTTGTCGATCGGCGCCACCCGCGCCGCGTCCCCAAGGCTCAGCGCCCGAAAATAGCAGAGCCAGGACGCGCCGGTGGCGAAGCCCGAGAGCACGAGGAAGACATAGCTGCGCGGCGCGACAGACCCGAAGGGTTGCCACTTCCCCGTCGCCGTCAGGATGAAGGCGATCGTCAGTAGGATGACGATGGTGCGGATGAAGGTGGCGAAGTCCGAATTGACGCCGCTGATGCCGACCTTCGCGAAGATGGCGGTGAGCGCGGCAAAGGCCGCGGAGAGCAGAGCCCAGAAGAACCACGACGACATCATGTTCGGCACCACCGCATCCCCGGCCCGGAAGCAAGCGTTGCAGAAGGCGGAGCGGGACGCAATGCGGCGTGCAGGTAGCCGCTTACTTCGGGAGAGTGACGGGCAACGGCGCCGATGCCGCCCTCGCCGTCATCCCGGGCTTGACCCGGGATCCATTCAGCCGGGTTGGTTGGCGCGCGGAACGCCCGGTGCCTCGGATGCATGGATCCCCGCCTGCGCGGGGATGACGGCGGAGCCTGATGCTCAGGTCAGCGCTCGAACCATATAGCTGGCGTCATCGTCGTAGCTGCGGAGCTTTTCCGTGAGCGCCGGGTGCGCCACTGGCTCGAAGCCGTGGCGGCGCCAGAAGCCGGTCGAGCCGTTGACGGCGACCAGCGAGACGTCGGGGCAGCCCGCCCGGAGCGCGCCCTCGAGCAGGATGCGCACGACCTCAGAGCCCGCCCCCTGCCCGCGCGTTTCGGGAAGCAGAGCGAGATCGTGGATGTAATAGGTCGAAGGCCGCTCCGGCAGCGCGACGAGCAGCGTGTTGAGCGACGGCGGCGCGAAAGCGAGCGCCGGATGGCTCAGCACATAGGCGATGAGCGCGCCATCCCGCTCATAGACCCAGCACCCCTCCGGCCAGAGCCGCAGCCGCTCGGCGAAGATTTCCGGGTCCTCGGGATAGGCCTCGTGCACGCGCGCGGCGATCGTCTCGACCGCGGCCAGATCGTCCGGCCGCATCGGCCGCCAGAAACTCGTCATTCGTCTCGAAGGTCCCGCAAAACGGTCGGGCCGCGGATAACGCCGCGGCCCGTTCGATCAGTACAATCCGCCGGTGCCGGAGATCACCGCCCGGTCGGCTTCGGGCGTCACCGTCAGCGGCTGCCCGTTCGCATCGGTCTGGCCGATGATCGAGTAGGTGTCCGGCGGGCCCGTTCCCGGCTTGAACGCCTCGAGGATCGTGCCCGGCGCGCCGGCGCTGGCGCGCATGCCCGTCTTGCGGTCGATCGGGATCAGCGTCAGGCCATCCGGCACGCGGAACGGAACGCCGGCCTTGTCGGCGAGCGCGAGCTTGAAGAAGTCGCCGGCGATCGGCGCCGCGACCTCGCCGCCCGTCATGCCGCGGCCCATCGGGCGCGGATTGTCGTAGCCGATGAAGACGCCGACGACGAGATCAGGCGAATAGCCGATGAACCAGGCGTCCTTGTAGTCGTTCGAGGTGCCGGTCTTGCCGGCGAGCGGCTTGCCGACGCTCTTCAGCACCGTCGCCGTACCGCGCTGGACGACGCCTTCCAGCATCGACGTGATCTGGTAGGCGGTCATCGGGTCGAGCACCTGCTCGCGATTGTCCTCGATGACCGGCTCGTCCTGGTGCGTCCACTGCTCGGCGTCGCACGTCTCGCAGACCCGCTCCTCATGCTTGAAGATGGTCTTGCCGAAGCGGTCCTGGATACGGTCGATCAGCGTCGGCTTCACCTGGCGGCCGCCATTCGCGAACACCGAATAGCCGGCGACCATGCGCAGCACCGTCGTCTCCGAGGCGCCGAGCGCGTTCGGCAGGAACGGGCCGAGCTTGTCGTAGACGCCGAAGCGCTTGGCATATTCGGCAACGAGCGGCATGCCCATGTCCTGCGCGAGCCGCACGGTCATGACGTTACGCGACTGCTCGATGCCGGTACGCAGCGTCGACGGACCATAGAACTTCTGGGCGTAGTTCTCCGGACGCCAGATCGGCTGGCCGTAACCGGGATCGACCTCGATCGGCGCGTCCATGACCACCGACGACGGCGTGTAGCCATTGTCGAGGGCGGCGGCGTAGACGAAGGGCTTGAACGACGAACCCGGCTGGCGCATCGCCTGGGTGGCGCGGTTGAACTGGCTCTCCGCATAGGAGAAGCCGCCGTCCATCGCCAGCACGCGGCCGGTATGCGGGTCCATCACGACCATGGCGCCGGCGATGCTCGGCACCTGGTGCAGGCGATAGGCGCCGGGCTTGCCGTCGGCGGGCTCGACATAGACGACGTCGCCGACTTCGAGCGCGTCGCTGGCGCCGCTCAGCTTCTTGCCGGCCGGCTTCGCCCACTTCATCTCGGAGAACGGGATAACGCCGGTCTCGCGGTCGGGCAGCAGCTTGCCGGATCCGTCGCGGCCGGGCTGCAGGCCGATCTTCGCCTCGTCCTTGTCGACGGCGGTGACGATGGCGAGGCGCCATTCGATGATGTCGCTGAGCGCCGGCACCGAGGCGACGGCGACGCCCCAATCGCCCTCGATCGGCACGTTCTTGACCGGGCCGCGCCAGCCATGCTGCTCGTCGAAGCTGACCAGGCCGTTCATCAGCGCCTGGCGGGCCATGACCTGCATGCCCGGGTCGAGCGAGGTGCGCACCGACAGGCCGCCGTCATAGAGCGCCTTCTCGCCATACATCTGCATCAGCTGGCGGCGCACTTCCTCGACATAGTAGTCGGCCGCGAAGATGTGCGGGCTGGTGACGCGCGTCTTGACGCCGAGCGGCGAAGCCTTGGCCGCCTCGCCCTCGTCGGCGGTGGCGAAACCGTTCTCGACCATGCGGTCGATGACCCAGTTGCGGCGCTCGATGGCGCGGTCGGCGTAGCGGAACGGATTGTAGTTGTTCGGGCCCTTCGGCAGCGCCGCGAGATAGGCGGCCTCGGCGAGGGTGAGCTCGTGCACCGACTTGTCGAAATAGGACAGCGACGCGGCGGCGACGCCATAAGAGCCGAGGCCGAGGAAGATCTCGTTCAGGTAGAGCTCGAGGATCTTGTCCTTCGAGTTCGCCTGCTCAATGCGGAGCGACAGGATCGCTTCCTTGATCTTGCGATCCATCGAGCGTTCGTTCGTCAGCAGGAAGTTCTTGGCGACCTGCTGGGTGATGGTCGAGGCGCCGATCAGGCGCTTGTCCGACGACAGGGCGGAGATGTTCTGCAGCGCGGCGCGGGCGATGCCGTAATAATCGAGGCCGGCATGCTGGTAGAAATTCTTGTCCTCGGCCGAGATGAACGCGGCCTTGACCCGATCCGGGATCGCCTGGATCGGCAGATAGAGCCGGCGCTCGCGGGCGTATTCGCCGACGAGCTGGCCGTCCGACGCGTGGATGCGCGTCATGACCGGCGGTTCATATTTGGCCAGGACTTCGACCGAAGGCAGACCGCCCGTCAAGCCGGACACGTACCAAGCCACACCTGCAGCAACAGCCAAGAAAAACACGGCGCCAATCCCGAATAAATAACCGATCAGTCGCAGAAACATATCGCTCGCGTTCCCCGCTGGATCGCCTTGCCGGCGACAAGCTCAAGCCGACGAGACGAACCCCGGTTCGAAATGGGTTGATCCGTTCGGCATCCGTCGCCTAGCGGGTCCTGAATGTCTAACGACACCGATCGCGCTCATCGCGCGACCATCGCCTGGCAACCACGGACTCAACCGCCCGTTGACCGCCGGCGAACTACTGGTTCGTTTGGCCTCGATAGACCCAATGGGTCCGTTCTTCCAGCCGATTTGTGGAGAAACTTGGGCGCTGGGGCCGATAAGCAAAGGCCGCGGCGGCGCGTGATGTTCAGGCAACAGCCCCATCACGGCTCCCCGACCTCCGGCGTCACCGGGACCGAGGCGGCCATGTTTGCAACCCGTGTGCGAAAAAACGCGTCGATGGCGCGGGTGATGGCGACGGCCGTTTTCTCGCGCCATTCGGGCGAAGTCAGCAGCTTTTCATCTTCCGCGTTCGAGAGATAGCCGAGTTCTACCAAGGCAGACGGAACGTCGGGCGCCTTCAGAACCATGAAGCCGGCCTGCTGGTGCGCGCGCTTGAACAGCCGCACGTTGGGCTTCAGTTCCTTGATCACGTTGCGCGCGAAAACGGTGGCGAAATTCTTGGTCTCGCGCCGCGCCAAGTCGATCAGGATGTCGGACACCTCGTTGGTATCCTCCGGCACGTCGACGCCGGCGAGGATGTCGGACTTGTTTTCCGATTCCGCGATCTGGGCCGCCATCTGGTCGGAGGCGCGCTCCGAAAGCGTGTAGACGGTGGCGCCGCGAATATCGCCGCCGGAGAACGAATCCGCGTGGATCGAGACGAACAGGTCGGCGTGCTTCTGCCGCGCGAACTGTACCCGGCCGCGCAGCGGCAGGAAGGTGTCGTCGGTGCGGGTCAGGATGATCTCGTAGCGGTCGTTCGCCTCGAGCTTCTCCTTCAAGACCTGCGCGAAGGCGAGCACGACGGTCTTCTCCAGCGTGCCCGACCTGCCGATGGCGCCCGAATCGATGCCGCCATGGCCGGGATCGAGCACGATGCGCAGCTTGCCGTCGTTCGGCGCGGGACCGGGGATCGCCTCCGGCTTCTGGGCCGGGCCCTTGCCGTCGCGGTCGCGCGAGACACGCAGCGTCTCCAGGAAGGCGGTGCGCGTGCTCTTGACGAGATCGACGACGACGCGCGCCGGCTGCCCTTTCTCCGCCGGCAGGACGAAGGCCTTGTCGATGGCGACCGGGCCGGTGGCATCGAGAACGATGCGCGACTTGCCGGCCGAGATCAGGCCGTAGCGGAAGGCGGAGACCAGCCCCTTGCCGGTCTTGCCCGTATCGGCGGGAAGCTCGAAATGCGTCTCGGGCAGGTCGACGACGACGCGGTAGGGCTCGTCGAGCATGAAGACGGAAAGCGCTGCCGGGCCCGAGAGATCCATGACGAAGCGGGTGCGCGATCCATCGCCGACGACGCGCGCCTCGCGCGCCACGACCGGCCCGGAGGCGACCGGGGCCACCGAAGATGGAGTGGTATCCGTCGCGGCATCCGGAGCGGCCGGATCCTGCGCGGCGCTGCCGCGAATGGCCGGGACGTCGACGGGAGCGGTGACAGCGGGAGCCGTAGCGTCAGGCGCGACCGCCTCGTCGCCGAGCGCGAGCCGCGCGGAATCGGGCGCCTGGGCGGCTGACAACAGCGTGGATGACAGCAAAAGGATACTCGCGGCGACAAGCCGTCCGGCCCCTCGCCTGCTGTTTCGCCAACCCTTTTGATCGGCGGTCACGCGTTTGTCTGCCTGCATCTGCTCGTGTCGTCCGGTGCCAGCCCCACCTTGCCCCGATATCCGGCTGTTTAGACGATTAGGCCGCAATGGTTAAGAGCCGATAACCAGAGTGCGTACAAGCTTAGCCTATCCACACCCGTTCCGTCCGAAAGGATCGCTCGCCGCCCTGCCCGTTCCGGCGCGCGCGCCCCAATATCCTTGCCAAGAATCGCCGCCTTCCATAAAAGGAGATCACGGAATTCATCCTCCGGCTGGTTTGCCGCCTTACGTGGCGTGATCGGCCTGACACGGAGGGGACGCTGCGGATCGATCGGCTGGCTTTCCAGCCCACGCGAACCAGGCACGTCCCGGTCGTTTCGGTGCACGGCCAGAGGATGGGGACAGGGATCCGGCGCGTGCAGCTCTCCTGATATTCAGAGCGCACGATGCGGGAACCTGCCGTCCGGCGACCGAGCGGTGCGCAAGCGCCGACGGTCGAGTTCCCGGCGGGGCTTGCTCCGGCGGTATATTCTTCAAGAGGCTCAAAGCGCGTACCCATGTTTTTGCCGACCCCCGACCGTCACGCCAACCTTGAACCGGCCATCGCCGGTCGCGGGGCGTCGACGGTGCTGGCGCAGGCGCGCGCACGTTCACTTTTCCCCCATCACGGTCCGCTCGCGACCAACACGGCATCGGCGCATGGCGCCGGCCGGAGATTTGCGCGGACGGGCCATGGAGAGTTCCCAATATGGCAAACAAGATGCTCATCGATGCCACCCACCCGGAGGAGACCCGGGTCGTGGTGGTGCGCGGCAATCGGGTCGAGGAATTCGACTTCGAATCCGCGAGCCGGAAGCAGCTGCGCGGCAACATCTATCTAGCCAAGGTCACCCGCGTCGAACCTTCGCTGCAGGCGGCCTTCGTCGAATATGGCGGCAATCGCCATGGCTTCCTCGCCTTCTCGGAAATCCATCCCGACTACTATCAGATCCCGGTCGCCGACCGTCAGGCCCTGATCGAGGCCGAGGAGCAGGAAGAGCGCGAGGCTGAAGAGCGCGCCGCCGCCAAGGCCAGGAACGGCCGCCGCCGCGGCAGCAATCGTTCGGCCGCCGCCAAGGCCGCCGACGAGGCGCGCACCGGCGAGGTCCAGTCGGACGACGCCCATGGCGACGAGGCTCACGGCGAAGAGACCAACCACGACGAGGCGAATGGCGACGACACCGGCGCCCGCGCCGAGCACCATGATGACGCCGGCCACGGCGACGACCATCATGACGATCGTCACGCCGAGGACGACCAGGACGCGCCGCACGGCGAGGACAACGCGCCGGCCGAGGTTTCCGCGTCGGACGACCATCACGACGACCACCATTCCGAGCTCGACGCGCCTCCCTCCGACCACAGCGTCGAGGAAATCGGCGGCGACGAGGAACATGAAGAAGACGCCGTCGACACCGTCGGCGCCGAGGACGCGCTCGAGGAGCTGCCCGAGCGGCGCCGCGCCCGCGCGCGCCAGTACAAGATCCAGGAAGTGATCAAGCGCCGCCAGGTGCTGCTGGTCCAGGTCGTCAAGGAAGAGCGCGGCAACAAGGGCGCGGCTCTCACCACCTATCTGTCGCTCGCCGGCCGCTATTCGGTGCTGATGCCGAACACGGCGCGTGGCGGCGGCATTTCCCGCAAGATCACCAACACCGCCGATCGCAAGCGTCTCAAGGAAGTCGCCGCCGATCTGGAGGTGCCGGAGGGCATGGGCGTCATCCTTCGGACCGCCGGTGCGACCCGCACCAAGGCCGAGGTGAAGCGCGACTTCGAATATCTGCTGCGTCTCTGGGAGAACGTCCGCGAGCTGACGCTGCGCTCGGCCGCCCCGACCCTCGTCTATGAGGAAGGCAGCCTGATCAAGCGGTCGATCCGCGATCTCTACAACAAGGACATCGACGAGGTTCTCGTCGCCGGCGACGACGGCTATCGCGAGGCCAAGGACTTCATGCGCATGCTCATGCCGAGCCATGCCAAGAACGTCCAGCCCTACCGCGAGAGCCAGCCGATCTTCGCCCGCACCGGCATCGAGGCGCAGCTCGACGCGATGTTCTCGCCGCAGGTGACGCTGAAGTCCGGCGGCTACATCGTCATCAACCAGACCGAGGCGCTCGTCGCGATCGACGTGAACTCGGGCCGGTCGACGCGCGAACACAATATCGAGGACACCGCCTACCAGACCAACCTGGAGGCCGCCGAAGAGGTGGCGCGCCAGCTCCGCCTGCGCGATCTCGCCGGCCTGATCGTCGTCGACTTCATCGACATGGAGGAGAAGCGCAACAACCGGGCGGTCGAGCGCAAGCTCAAGGACGCGCTGAAGAACGACCGCGCCCGTATCCAGGTCGGCCGGATCTCGCATTTCGGCCTTCTCGAAATGTCGCGCCAGCGTCTGCGCACCGGCGTCGTCGAGAGCTCGGTCGAGACCTGCCCGCACTGCCACGGCACCGGCTATGTCCGCGCGCCGGCTTCGGTGGCGCTGCATGTCCTGCGTTCGCTCGAGGACAACCTGCTCAAGAGCGCCACGCATAATCTGACGATCCGCACCAAGACCGTCGTCGCGCTCTACATCCTCAACCAGAAGCGCAACCACCTGGCCGAGATCGAGGCGCGCTTCGGCATCGCCATCACCGTTCTCGCCGACGAGACCGTCAACTCCGCCCAGCATTACATGCTCGAGCGCGGCGAGCCGGTCGCGCCGCGCGACGCGCCGCTGGTCGCGGCCCCCTCGCCCATCGTCCATCCCGATACGATCTATCCGGAAGACGAGGAGATCGAGGACGAGGCCGTTGCCGATGAGGCCGAGGCCGAGACGGAAGCCGCTGGCGACAGCTCGACCGAAGCGGCTCGCGCCGATGAAGGCGGCCGCCGCAAGCGCCGTCGTCGTCGGCGGCGGCGGGGTGGCGAGGCTGGCGCAGCCGGCCAGGACGCCGCATCCGGCGAGCATGGCGACGAGGATGAGGACGGCGAAGGCGCCGAAGCCTCCGAGGCGGGTGACGCCGACGTCGCTGGCGAGCCCGCATCCGATGATGCCGCCGAGGCGGATGGCGAAGGCCAGGACCATGACGAAAACGGCGAGCCGCGCCGTCGCCGTCGTCGCGGCCGTCGCGGTGGCCGTCGCGGCCGTCGTGGCGCCGAGGGCGAAGGCGCTGAGGGCGAAGGTTCGGAAGAGGGCCAGACGCTGGAGCTCGACGAGACCGGCGAAGTCCTCTCCGAGGGCTATGTCGAGGTCGAGGACCAGGGCATTCGCGACGTCGAGCCGGAAGACGCCGGCGAACGGCTGATTGCGGCCGACATCCCGGTCGCCGACATCGGCGACATGAACGAGCCCTTCCTGGACGAGATCCGCGACGAGCCGGAACTCGAAATGCCGGAGATCGGCGACAACGAGGACGATGCCCCGGCCGAGGAGCGCCCGAGCTTCACGGTGATCACCGAGGATACGATCGCCGCCGAGGAAGCCAGCGCGGAAGAGGCGGCTCGCGAGATCGTCGCTCCCGAGGCGGTCGAGCCGGTGGCGGCGCAGGCCGAGCCGGCGCCGAAGGCCGAAGCCGAGCCGCAGCCGGAGGACGATCGTCCGAAGCGCGGCGGCTGGTGGCAGCGCCGGTCGTTCTTCTAAGAACGGCGATATCGGAACGAAAAACGGAAAAGGCCCGGCATCTGCCGGGCCTTTTCTTTTGGCTGGGGCCTTGGGGCCTGGATCCGTCGAAATCAGACCGCGACGGAGAGACGGACGGCGAGGTTGGCGCGGGTCGCTTCCGAATAGGGGCAGACGACATGCGCCTTGGCGACGAGGTCCTCGCCGGCGGCCTTGTCGAAGCCCGGAAGCGCGACGACGAGCGCCACGTCGAGCGAGAAGCCGGTGCCGTCGGCGCGCGGGCCGATGCCGACTTCCGCCGTCACCGTGGTGCCCTCCGGCAGCGCCACCTTCTCCTTGCCGGCGACGAAACGCAGCGCGCTCAGGAAGCAGGCGGAATAGCCGGCGGCGAAAAGCTGCTCGGGATTGGTGCCGGGACCGTCATTGCCGCCGAGCGGCTTCGGCACGCTCAGCTGCAGGTCGAGCCGGCCATCGGCGCTGGTGCTGCGGCCGTCGCGGCCGCCGCCGGTGGAGGTGGCGGCGGTGGAATAGAGTGTAGTCATGTCCTGGCTCCTGGATGCGGCAGCGCGCTTTGGCGCTTCGATGCATGGCCGCTTGCGTCGCGGCGATGAATTAAATCGCATACGATCTAATCGCTGACGATGCATAATTTCGCATGGCGGGCATGCAGCCTTCTCGCTTCCGCTTCAATCGCTCACGATCTATCTTGGCGGGTTTAGGGAGCCGAGAGGGCCTTTCAGGGGAGATGCGCGTGATGGCAGAAACCACGGCGGCGGGAGCCGCGCTCGATCTCGACCGCATGCTCTGCTTCGCGATCTATTCGGCCAATGGCGCCTTCAACCGCGCCTATCGTCCGCTGCTCGACAAACTCGGCCTCACCTATCCGCAATATCTCGTGCTCCTCACGCTTCGCGAGCATGGCGACCAGACGGTGGGCGAGATCGGTGCGCGCATCTTCCTCGAATCGAACACGCTGACGCCGCTCCTGAAGCGTCTGGAGGCGGCAGGGCATCTGGTCCGCCGCCGCGATACCGCCGACGAGCGGCAGGTGCGGGTCGCCCTCACCGACCAGGGACGCTCGCTGCTGGGCGATGCCTGCGCGGTGACGAAGTCGCTCGGATCCGGGCTCGGGATCACGCAAACGCAGGCGCTGGAGCTCCGCGACAGCATCGCCGCGCTGCGTGACGCGCTGACCGCGCAGGGACGCGCCGACGCAGGCCGCGACGGATGAGCGCAAATCGGGGCGCATTCTCCCCTTCGAGCCATTCCAGCCTTTGACTTGCCTGCGCCACGGCGGCATAAGCAGGGCAACGAGATTTCGAGAAGAGGTCACAAATGGGCTGGTTCCTGACCGAGCTGTTCACCTGGTGGAACGGCCAGACCATGGGCACGCGCTGGTACACCCGCCGCAAGGGCGAGAAGGTCGGCACCGACGAGTTCGGCAACACCTATTACCGCACGCCGGACCGCGACCGCACCGCCGGCGGCTTCGCCGAGCGGCGCTGGGTCATCTACAACGGCTATGCCGACGCCTCGACGATCCCGACCGGCTGGCACGGCTGGATCCATCACCGCGTCGAGACGCCGCCGTCGCAGCAGAGCTACACGCCGCGCAACTGGCAGCGACCGCACAAGCCGAACGGCACCGGCTCCGCCGCCGCCTACCGCCCCAAGGGCTCGATCGTCGGCGCCGACCAGCGTCCGCGCTCGACCGGCGACTACGAGGCCTGGACGCCCTAGGCGCATCGTCGGCCCCTTGGTTGATTTCGAGAGCCCTCCCCGCGGAGGGCTCTTTTGTTTTGGGGGGTGGTGGCGCCGCCTCAGCTCCTCCTGAGGAGGCCTTCGCAGAACACCGAAGGTCGCCATGCAACCCACGCCCTATGGGCAGGGCACCGTCGCCCCGGCGGAGGCCGGGGCCCATAAACACTGGCCAAGAAATCTTTAGCTCAGCCTTATTGCCACAGGCCTGAGTGTCTGGATCCCGGCCTTCGCCGGGATGACGGCGGAGGGTTGCAAAATCCGATCCGCGCGATAGCGGCGGTGTTGCGCGAAGGTCTCCTGCGGGAAAGGTCGGCACGTGGCGCTCGGCCGATCGCCGAGGCCACTCCCCCTGACCGCAGTGCAAGCTCGACCATCATCCTGAGGTGCCCGGCGAAGCCGGGCCTCGAAGGAGGGTTCAGGAAACGCTCTTGAGTGCCCGCTGGATTCTCCTTCGAGGCTTCGCTCACGCGAAGCACCTCAGGATGATGGTGGAGCCGGTCGACCGGACTGGAGGTCTCTGAGGCTTGGCCCGCCCCGCCACCGCTCGACGCCCCCCCGACCCGATTCGGCCTCCGTCCGAAACAACCTGCAACCGTGTTCAGACCCCGGACGGCGACTTTCCGCCGTTTCGCGTTTCGCAAGGTCCGGGCCGCCACAGGGGCGGCGAATCTCCGGATCTGTGGAGATTGAGGATAAGGCGGGGATCATTTCCGTTGCGTCAGGATCGTCACAACGCCGTCGCATCCGGGGGCATCGCGACGCAAGGCTTTGTTAACCTTGCAACTCCCGCGATTTCCCTGGGGCTCGGCCCCGCGCTACGCGACCTCCGCCGGAATTTGCAACCCCAAATCCAGATATAGCCGGCTTTGAAATGGGCACCACTATTCCTTGACGGTTTCGTCGGACTCGGAATAGCTTCCGGCTGAGAGTTGGAATGCGCTCTGGGTCGCTCGGCCCAGATTTTCCAGGACATTGTCGGCAGCATCAGCATGCGGCGGAAGGGTAGACTCCCTCCCCGTTTGATCGCCTTATTGTGTCCGCGGTGTGAGTGCGCACCCCCTGACTTTTGGGTGTGTAAATACTATATTTAGAGTCTCAGCGTATCTTGAGCACAAGATGATGGATGGATAGAACCCATCCGCGTGTAAGGCGTTGGGCAAGGGACAGAGCGGGCGCGATAGCGCCGGCCGGGACGCGCTTGAAGCGCGCCACCAAAAAGCAAGGGGCTTGAGACGATGCGGATCGAACGGCGCTACACCACAGCAGGCCAGTCAGCCTATGCCGGGATCGAGTTCCGAACGACCAAGAGCGAGATCCGCAATCCCGACGGCTCGATCGTCTTCAGCCTCGAGGGCATCGCCGTGCCCGCGACCTGGAGCCAGGTCGCCAGCGACATCATCGCCCAGAAGTATTTCCGCAAGGCCGGCGTCCCGGCGCGGCTGAAGCGCGTCGAGGAGAACGACGTCCCGTCATTCCTCTGGCGCTCGGTCGCCGACGACAAGGCGCTGGCAAGCCTCCCCGAGAAGGAGCGCTTCACCGGCGAGATCGATTCGCGCCAGGTGTTCGACCGTCTCGCCGGCACCTGGACCTACTGGGGCTGGAAGGGCGGCTATTTCGACACCGAGGAAGACGCCCAGGCCTTCTTCGACGAGCACCGCTTCATGCTGGCGACCCAGAAGGTGGCGCCGAACTCCCCGCAGTGGTTCAACACCGGCCTGCACTGGGCCTATGGCATCGACGGCCCCAGCCAGGGCCATTTCTACGTCGACTTCAAGACCGGCAAGCTGGTGAAGTCGAAGACCGCCTATGAGCACCCGCAGCCGCATGCCTGCTTCATCCAGTCCGTCTCCGACGACCTGGTGAACGAGGGCGGCATCATGGACCTGTGGGTCCGCGAGGCGCGCCTGTTCAAGTACGGCTCCGGCACCGGCTCCAACTTCTCGGCGCTCCGCGGCGAAGGTGAAAAGCTCTCCGGCGGCGGCAAGTCGTCCGGCCTGATGAGCTTCCTGAAGATCGGCGACCGTGCGGCCGGCGCCATCAAGTCGGGCGGCACGACGCGCCGCGCCGCCAAGATGGTGGTCGTCAACGCCGACCATCCCGACATCGAGAAGTACATCAACTGGAAGGTGCACGAGGAGCAGAAGGTCGCCGCCCTCGTCACCGGCTCGAAGATCAACGCGCAGCACCTGAAGGCCATCATGAAGGCCTGCGTGAACTGCGAGGGCTCGGGCGACGATTGCTACGACCCGGCCAAGAACCCCGCCCTGAAGCGCGAGATCCGCGCCGCCAAGAAGGCGCTGGTGCCGCAGAACTACATCCTGCGCGTCATCCAGTTCGCCAAGCAGGGCTACACCGACATCGAATTCCCGGTCTACGACACCGACTGGGACTCGGAAGCCTACCTCACCGTCTCCGGCCAGAACTCCAACAACTCCGTCTCGATCACCGACGACTTCTTGCGCGCGGTGGAGGATGACGGGGACTGGCAGCTGATCCGCCGCACCGACGGCAAGGTCGCCAAGACGCTGAAGGCAAGGGATCTCTGGGAGCAGATCGGCCACGCCGCCTGGGCTTCCGCCGATCCGGGCTTGCACTTCAACACGACGATGAACGAGTGGCACACCAGCCCGGCATCCGGCCGCATCAACGCGTCCAATCCGTGCTCGGAATACATGTTCCTCGACGACACGGCCTGCAACCTCGCCTCGCTGAACCTTCTGCAGTTCCGCAACGAGGACAAGAGCTTCGACGTCGAGCGCTACGAGCATGCCTGCCGCCTCTGGACCGTCGTGCTCGAAATCTCCGTTCTGATGGCGCAGTTCCCGTCCAAGGAAATCGCCGAGCTCTCCTACGAGTTCCGCACGCTCGGCCTCGGCTACGCCAATATCGGCGGCCTGCTGATGACCGCCGGCATTCCCTATGACTCGGCCGAAGGCCGCGCCATCTGCGGCGCGCTGACGGCGATCATGACCGGCACGGCCTATGCCACCTCGGCCGAGATGGCCAAGGAGCTCGGCCCCTTCCCCGGCTTCGCCAAGAACCGCGAGCCGATGCTGCGCGTCATCCGCAACCATCGCCGCGCGGCGCATGCCGAGACCGCTGGCTATGAGGGCCTGTCGGTGCTGCCGGTGCCGCTCGACCACGGCTCGCTTCGGGATGCCCGCCTCGGCGAGCATGCCAAGGCCGCCTGGGACAAGGCGCTGGCGCTCGGCGAGCAGCATGGCTACCGCAACGCCCAGGCGACCGTGATCGCGCCGACCGGCACGATCGGCCTCGTCATGGACTGCGACACGACCGGCATCGAGCCGGACTTCGCGCTGGTGAAGTTCAAGAAGCTCGCCGGCGGCGGCTACTTCAAGATCATCAACCGCGCCGTTCCCGAGGCGCTGCAGACGCTCGGCTATGCCGAGCACCAGATCGCCGAGATCGAGGCCTATGCCGTCGGCCACGCCTCGCTGCGCCAGGCGCCGGGCGTCAACCACACGACGCTGAAGGCCAAGGGCTTCACCGACGAGGTTCTGGAGAAGCTGGAGGCGAGCCTCGCCTCCGCCTTCGACATCAAGTTCGTCTTCAACAAGTGGGCGCTCGGCGAGGAATTCCTGAAGGGCCTCGGCTTCACCGAGGCGCAGCTGAACGACCCGGCCTTCGAGATCCTGCCGGCGCTCGGCTTCTCCAAGAAGGACATCGAGGCGGCGAACGTGCATGTCTGCGGCGCGATGACGCTCGAGGGCGCCCCGCACCTGAAGACCGAGCACTACGCCGTGTTCGATTGCGCCAATCCCTGCGGCAAGCTCGGCAAGCGTTACCTCTCGGTCGAGAGCCACATCCGCATGATGGCGGCGGCGCAGCCCTTCATCTCGGGCGCCATCTCCAAGACGATCAACATGCCGAACGACGCGACCGTCGAGGACGCGAAGAACGCCTACATGCTGTCGTGGAAGCTGGCGCTGAAGGCGAACGCGCTCTATCGCGACGGCTCCAAGCTGTCGCAGCCGCTGAACTCGCAGCTCCTCGCCGATGACGAGGACGACGCCGAGGACGCGGTCGAGGCGCTGGTCGCCAAGACGCCGGCGGCGCGCGCGGAGCAGATCGCCGAGCGCATCGTCGAGCGGATCATCGAGCGCGAAGTCCGCAAGCGGGAGAAGATGCCGGATCGCCGCACGGGCTATACCCAGAAGGCGAATGTCGGCGGCCACAAGGTCTACCTGCACACCGGCGAATACCGCGACGGCCGCCTCGGCGAGATCTTCATCGACATGCACAAGGAAGGCGCCGCCTTCCGCGCGATGATGAACAACTTCGCCATCGCCATCTCCCTCGGCCTACAATACGGCGTGCCGCTGGAAGAATATGTCGAGGCCTTCGTGTTCACCCGCTTCGAGCCGGCAGGCCTCGTCACCGGCAACGAGGCGATCAAGAACGCGACCTCGATCCTCGACTACGTGTTCCGCGAGCTCGCCGTCTCCTATCTCGGCCGCAACGACCTGGCGCATGTCGTCCCCGACGACAACAACGCCACGACGCTCGGCGGCGGCGACCAGCCGACCGGCCGTCCTGCCCCGGTCAGCCACGGCCTCGTCCGCGGCAAGACCGAGCGCTTCAAGCTGGTCGACCGCGCCGGTGAATCGAAGGGCGCAGCGACCGCTCCCGCCGCCACCGGCTCGACCGTGACGGCGCTGCGCACGACAAGCGTCGGCGGCGCGGCCGCCACCGCCTTCAAGCGCGACGTCGCCACCGAGGCGGAGCTCGCGGTCGGCCACGCCGAGCCGGCCACGGCCCAGCCGAAGCCGAAGGCGGCCGAACAGGTCGCGATCGCGCGAATGAAGGGCTATGAGGGCGAAAGCTGCACCGAATGCGGCAACTTCACCATGGTCCGCAACGGCACCTGCCTGAAGTGCGACACGTGTGGAAATACGAGCGGGTGCAGCTAAGGGATTAGATATCTCCGGGCCTGGCGAAAGCCGGGCCCGGAATGCGGATAAATGGCCGGCTGCCGACGAGGCGGCCGGCCATTGTCATTTACGAGAAGCCGTTCGATCCTGTCCTTCGTGACGTTGATCGCGACTAAGGCTTCGGCTGTATGGATCCCCGCCTTCGCGGGGATGACGCCGGAGCATCCTGCTGACGATTGGCCGTCGCCGTCGATGCCACCCTCGCCGTCATCCCGGGCGGAGCGCAGCGAAGACCCGGGATCCATTCAGCCGAAGCGTGGATCGCGACCAAGAACGCAGCTGTATGGATCCCCGCCTTCGCGGGGATGACGCCGGAGCATGCTGCTGACGATTGGCCATTGCCGTCGATACCACCCTCGCCGTCATCCCGGGCGCAGCGCAGCGGAGACCCGGGATCCATTCAGCCGAGGCGTCGATCGCGACCAAAAACCCGGCTGCATGGATCCCCGCCTTCGCGGGGATGACGACGGAGCTACGTGCAGAGGTGGGCCGCAGCAAGCCGGGGCTGACAATTCACAAACGGGCGCGCATCATTGCGCGATGCAACCCTGTGTTTACATCCTTGCCAGCGGGTATAACGGGACGCTCTACGTTGGCGTCACCAGCACGCTTGCCCAGCGCATCTGGCAACATCGGGAAGAAACCTTCGAAGGTTTCAGCAAGCACTACGGCGTGAAGGCGCTCGTCTACTATGAGCCGCATTCCAGTATGGAAGCCGCCATCCTGCGCGAGAAGCAGCTGAAGCGTTGGAACCGCGCCTGGAAGATCCGGCTAATCGAACGGGACAATCCCGACTGGCGCGACCTCTATCCGGAGATCGCGATCTGACGCCCCCCATCATCCCGCGCGGCGCAGCGGAGGCCCAACATCGATGCCACCCTCGCCGTCATCCCGGGCTTGACCCGGGATCCATTCAGCCGGAGCGTCGATCGCGACGAAGAACCCGGCTGCATGGATCCCCGCCTTCGCGGGGATGACGACGGAGCGTGCGGTTCCGGCAAAGCGCGGGCGGGGCCTAAGCCCCGCCCCCTACCACGATACGTTCAGCCCGATCCTTCCGCCGACCTTGCCTTCGTCGGCGCCGATGGCGAGGCCGCCGTTGAAGGTGACGTTGCTGTTGATGCGGAAGGCGCCGGCGAGGCCGAAGGCACCGTCGTTCTCGAACTGGGCGAAATTGCCGGCGAGCGCGAAATTGTGCCCCTGCTCGATGATCGGCACCGGCAGCGCGCCGATCACCGCGGCGGCGCGGCTGGTCTCTTTGGCCGAGGCGAAGGCCTGGTCGATCCGCTCGGCGAGGTCCGTCTGGCCGAAGACCGGGCCGTTCTCGGTCTGGCGCGCGGTCTCGCCGGTGTCGACCCGGACGCAGGTCTCGGTGCCCGGGATATATTGATAGCCGGGGCCGAACGTGTTGCAGACGCGCACATATTCCACCGGCGCGGCGCGAACGGCGGCCGGCGCAACAGCGAGGAGGACGGCGGCGCCGAGGATCGTGATCCGCATGGCCATGCTGCTGCCCGCCCTACCAGGAGAGGTTGAAGCCGACGCGGCCGCCGACCTTGCCCTGGTCGGCGCCGACCGCGAGGCCGCCGTTGAAGGTCAGATGGCTGTTGACGCGGAACGCTCCGGCGAGGCCGAAGGCGCCGTCGCTGTCGAACTGGGCGAAATTGCCGGCCAGCGCGAAATTGTGGTCCTTTTCGATGATCGGCACCGGCAGCGAGCTCATCACCGCCACGCCCTCGTTCGCCTCGTTGATCGCGTCGAAGGCCTGGTCGACGCGGGAGGCCAGCTCCGTCTTGCCGAAGACCGGCCCGTTCTCGGTGTTCTTCGCTGTCTCGCCGGTCGCCACCTTGACGCAGGTGTCGGTGCCCGGGATGTACTGGTAGCCGACGCCGAACGAATTGCAGACCCGGACATATTCGATCGCGGCCCGGGCGGGCGCGGGCATAGCGAGAGCGCTCGCCGCGACGAGCGTCGCGGCGCCAATGGCCGAAATCTTCATGTTGTGCCCCTACAGAAGCGCTGCGACGCCGCCGGGCCCCGCCTTACGCAGCGCGAGACTAGCGCCGCAATTTCCTTTCCAACAAGATCGCCTGCCATCCGATAAGGCTGCCGTTCATCATTCCTTTACCGTGTTGCAGCTTTGCAACCGATCGCACCCAAGGCCGATCGGCGCGCCATGGTTCGGCCGAGGTAGGTCCGCGGCCTCTCCTTGCCGAGACGGCGATCTGCCCCTATCTTATGGGCATATCGCCAGAAGCGCGGAGGTTTCCATGGCTCACACGCAAGCGCTCGACATCGTCGGCGGCGAGAGCGCGCTCGGGCTTTCGATCCGCAGCGGGCGCGACCTGATCGCGGCCGTCCGGCATGGCTTGCCGGTCCAGGCGGTCGAGCATGTGCTCGACAGCGGGCGGATGACGCTGGCCGAATTGGATCTCGTCGTCCTGCCACGAAAAACGCTGTCGCACCGCCGCAAGATCGGCACGCTCACCGCCGACCAGTCCGACCGGCTGATGCGCGCCGCGCGCGTCATCGCGGCGGCGGAAGACACATTCGGCTCGAAGGAGAAGGCGGCCTCATGGCTGCGCCGGCCGACGACGGCGCTCGACGACGAGACGCCGCTGTCGCTGCTCGACACATCGGAAGGCGCGCTGCAGGTCGAGACTTTACTCGGCCGGATCAACCACGGCATCGCGGCGTGATGGACCGCTTCCCTCGCCTGCCGGCGTGGCGCGCTTGATCGCCTGGCGCATCAGCCGGGCACCGTATGCCGATCTCTCCGGCACCGGGGCGCGGCTCTATGGCGGGCGCTGGAATTCGCCGGGACGGACGCTGATCTATGCGGCCGAGACGGCGGCACTCGCCGTGCTTGAGGTCCGCGTCCATCTCGACCTGACGCCCGACCTGCTGCCGGACGATTATGTCCTGACCGGCATCGCGGTCGACGGCCTCGCGGTCGAGACGGTCGATACGCTGCCTGAGGCCCCGCAGGCGACGGGCGACGCCTGGCTCGCCGAGGCGCGGACGCCGATCCTGCGCGTGCCCTCCTTCATCGTGCCGGAGAGTTCGAACCTCCTGATCAACCCCGCCCATCCCGACGCGGCGGGGCTGAGGGTGGAAAGCCAGCGGCCGTTCCGCTTCGACGCCCGGCTCTGGCAGCCCTGACGCGTTACAATTGCGACGACAGCCGGCCCTCGCGCTGTGGCGCGCGGATGAATTTTTCCACCAGCTCGGGCGTCCACTCGACATATTCGACAAGCGCACCGTCAGCGTGGCGCGCATAGAGGAAGCGCCCGGTCGGCGACGCGGCAGCAGGCTGCGTGATCGTGGCGCCCGCCTGCTCCAGCCGGCGCTGCGCCTCGTCGAGATCCCGAACGATCCACGGGCCGTGGCTGTCGCGGATCGGCGCCAGCGCCGCATCGGTGCCGCCGACGATGAAGGTGTCGCCGATGCCGATCAGATCCCACTCGCCGAAGCGGAACTTCAGATGCGGCTCGGCGCCGTGCAACGCCTGGAACGTCGCCAGCGCGCTCTCGGCATCGTTGGTGAAGACGCGGGCATAGGTCTTTAGGATCATGGGATTTTCCTGATTTTCGACATCACGGCGGGAGCCTGAGTGATTCTTAGTGATCCCTAAAAAAACCTGAACTTGACGGGAGGGGTCAAGGGATATTTAGTGGTCGCTATGGAACTTCGGGAAAAATCACGCGGCGGGCGTCCGCGCAGCTTCGATCGCGATGGCGCGCTCGACATCGCCATGCGGCTGTTCTGGCGGCATGGCTATGAGGGCGTGTCGATCGGAGAGCTGACGCGCGCGCTCGGCATCGCGCCGCCCAGCCTCTACGCCGCCTTCGGCAGCAAGGCCAAACTCTATGCGGAGGCGCTAGGCCGCTACGAGGCGCTGTCGACGGTCGGCCTGCCAGAGGCCGGCGAGGCGGAGACGCTGGAGGACGCCGTCCGGCAGCTTCTGGAGGCGAGCGTAGCCGCCGTCACCCATCCGGCCGGCGAGCTCGGCTGCATGATCTCGACCGGCATGATCTTCGCCAATCCCGAGCACGAGGACGTGGCGCGCATCGTGGCGGAGCGGCGCGATCGCTATCGCGAGGCGATCGTCCGCGCGCTCGCGCCCTGGGCCGGCGAGGCGGAAGCGCCGGCGCTCGCCCGCTATCTCATCGCCGTGATGCAGGGCCTTTCCGTGCAGGCGCGCGACGGCGCCAGCGCCGGGGAACTTGGCGCCATCGTCGAGCAAGTGCTGGCGGGGCTGCGCGCCCGGCGGCTCGCCGGGTCCTAGGGCGGGAGACGGCTCCTGGTTTGAGAACGCCCTGATTTCACCTCTCCCAGAGGGAGAGGTCGACGGCCAAAGGCCGGCGGGTGAGGGGTTGAGCCCTATCCGGATGGTTCCCTAACCCCTCACCCGGAGCTTCGCTCCGACCTCTCCCTATGGGAGAGGTAAAATGAAGCATCCCCCTCCTCCCGCCCGAACTCAGTCCGCCGCGCGGATTGCCTCGATCTTGTCCATGCCGCCGACCTTGTCGGCGAATTGCTGCCAGACCGGATGGGCGCCGGCTTCCCAGGCCGGGCGGTCCTCCGGCTGGATGACATGGCCGCCATTCTCCAGCGCCAGCTCGATCGAGGCGCCCTCGTCGGCGACGATCAGCGCGTCGAAATAGGCGGCGCCCGCCTGCGCCGCCTGCTGGAAGACTTCCTTCTCGGGATCGCTGAGGCCGTTCCAGAAGGGCGCCGCAAACATCACGACGCCGGAGGCCCAGATGTGGCCGGTCTCGGTCAGCCAGGGCACGACCTCGTAGAGCTTGAAGCCGGCATAGGCGGATTTGGTCAGGTCCATGGCGTCGACGACGCCCGTCGCCAGCGCATTGTAGGTCTCGGGGATCGGGATCGCCGCCGGATTGGCGCCGAGCGCCGACCAGAGCGCGGTATGCAGCGGGCTTTGCAGGACGCGGATGCGCTTGCCGGCGAGCTGCTCGGGAACGGTGATCGCCTCCTTGGCCAGCAGATGGCGGGCGCCATAGTTGATGTAGTCGGCGACGATGAACTGCTGCGCGGCGAATTTCTGCTTCAGTTCGGCGCCGAGATCGCCGTCGAGCACGCGGTTCAGATGGTTGCCGTCGCGAAAAATGAACGGCAGGTCGAGGATCTGCGCCTCCGGCACCCAGCCGGAAAGCGCCGAAACGGTCGAGAGCGAGGCCTGGATCGAGCCGAGCCGGAGGCCCTCGGCCACCTCCTTCTCGCCGCCGAGCGCCGCGTTCTGGACGATGTTGAAGCGGAAGGCGCCGGGAAGCTCCGCCTCGACGCGATCGCGGATGTTCTGCCAGATCATCGTCTCCGGCTTGTCGGGGCCGAGCAGCGACGCGACGGTCAGCGTCCGCACCGCCGCCTCGGCCCGGCCGATCAGCGCGGGCGCCGCGAGCGCCGCTGTGCCGGCGAGCGTTGCGGATCGGAGGAACTGGCGGCGGCTGAAGACGGACATGGCGGGCTCTTTCCTAGCGGGGAGCAGCGAGGGCGCTGGCGACGACGGCGCCGGCCGAGAGAATGGCGAGCGAGACTATCAGCGCGGCGAGATAGGGCAGGATGGCGCGGAACAGCGACGCCGCCGGCAGGCGCGTGACGCCGCTGACGACATAGACCAGCATGCCGACCGGCGGCGTCAGGCCGCCGATCATCAGATTGACGACGACGATGACGCCGAAATGGATGGGATCGATACCGGCGGCGACCGCGAGCGGCAGCAGCAGCGGCCCGAACAGCAGGATCGCCGCGCCGATATCGAGGACGAGGCCGACGACGAGCAGGATGACATTGCTGAGCAACATGACGGCGACGGCGCTGTTGCCGAAGGCGCCGGCGAGGCTCGCCACCAGGCCGGAGATGTCGTCGACGGCGAGCAGGAAGGCGAAGGGCGCCGCCGTGCCGATCAGGAGGCCGATGGCGGAAGCCTCGGTGCCGGCCTGGCGGAAGGCGTCGTAGAGGCTGGCGGCGCGCAGTCGCCCGAACAGGCCGAGGCCCAGCGTATAGAGCGCGGCGAGCGCCGCCGCCTCGGTCGTCGTCACGATGCCGAGGCGGATGCCGGCGACGACGATGAAGCCGAGGCCGAAGGCGGGGATCGCCGCCACCGCCGCACGCCACTTTTCCGAGCGAGACGCTGGCATCGCCGTGGCGCCGCCCCGCACCGTCCAATGGATGGCGACGGCGAGCGACACCGCCATCACCGCGCCGGCGACGAAGCCGCCGACCAGCAGCTTGCCGACGGAAAGATTGGTCGCGGCGGCGAGGATCAGGAAGGCGATCGACGGCGGGATGACGTTGTCGAGCACCGAGGTCGAGGCGATGATCGCGCCGGCCTGCGCCGGCGGATAGCCGCGCTTGACCAGCTCGGGCTGGAAGGTGCTGGCGCCGAAGGCGGCGTTGGCGACGGACGAGCCGGAGGCGCCGGAGAACAGCACGCTGGTGAGCAGCGTCGTCTGCGCGAGGCCCGCCCGCTTGTGACCGACCAAGGCTGCGGCGAAGCGGACCAGCTGGCCGGCGACGCCGGAGGCGGTGAGCAGGCCGCCCGCCAGCAGGAAGAACGGAATCGCGAGCAGCAGGAACTTCGACAGGCCCGAGACGACGGAGCCGACCATGGCGGGCTCCGGCATGGTGCTGCCGAAGGGAATGGCAAGATAGGCGGCGGCAAGGAAGGCGTAGGGCAGCGGCGCCGAGACGACGAGCCCGACCAGCGCGATCAGCCCGAGCGCGAGGCTCGGCGGCAGTGATGTCGCGATCTCGAGTTTGCCGGCGCCGGCATAGACGACGACGGCGATCGCCAGCGAGGCAAGGAGCTGGAGGCTTCTCCCGGCGGCGATCCGCTGCAGGAACACCGCCAGCAGCACGAGCGCCCCGCCACCGCCGAGCAGCGCGAAGCGGATCCATTCCGGCAGATCGAGCATCGGCGAGACGCCGCCGATCATCGCCGCGATCTCGGCGGCGCCGGACACCAGCACCAGTCCGCCGACGAGGACGAAGGCGTCGGCGAGGATATCCGCGGTTCGCTGCCCCCAGGCCGGCAGCAGCCGCGTGAAGACGTCGAGCCGCATGGCGAGCGCGCTGTTGATGGCGAGCGGCGCGCCGAAGGCGATCAGCGCGACATGCAGCCAGATCGCCAGCTCGTCGGAGCCGGCAAAGCCGCCGCCGAAACCGTAGCGCAGCGCCACCGCCGTGATCACCACGCCGAGCAACGCCGCGAGCAGCCCGGCGCAGACGAGGCCGAGGAGCCCCTCGAGCCAGCGCAGCAGACGGCCGGCGACGACCGCCCCGAAGGCCTCGCGCGTCACCAGGGTTTCGCTCGACGACAAGGCTGCCCGTTCCTAGCGCAACGGCGAGAAGGCCGTCGGCCGTAGGATGCGGCTGCGCATGCTCTGGACGAAGCCGGAGGTGCGGGCGCGGAACTTCTGCCATTCGGGATCGGCTTCCATGGCGGCGCGGCGACGCTCGCGCTCGCCCAGCCCCTCGAAGCCCCACATATGCACCACCTCGTTGACCGTGCCGACATCGGTGGTGAACCAGCCGATCAGATGGCCGAGATGGTGGATCTGCAGTTCCATTCCTTCGCGCACATAGAGATCGAGGTATTCCCGGACATGGGCCGGGTGGATGGCATAGGTCCGCTCGTCGACAATCATCGCCTGCTCCGTCCGCGCGTCCCGTTCTCCCGCGTCGGCTCGCAGGATCTAGCCGGAACATCCTGATCGGCTTGGGGAAACCGCCTGGCCGCCTCCATTCGATCGCCCCGGCTTAGGCGAAAATGGCGGGCTTGGCGACCGCATTGTCCAGCATGGCAAGGATATTCTCCCGCGCGCGCCGCGATTGGAAAAAACCGCCCCGCATGGCGCCGCGCCGCACGTGACGGTAAAATGACAGCCTCCGGGAGGGCTCGATTCGATGCGCAAATCCCAGCCGCGCCTGTTCGAAGAACTCGTCGTCGCGGAAGTCCGGCTGTCGAAGTTTCTCGACGGAACGACGCAGCTTGCCGGCGCGCGCTTCGTCAATTGCCGGCTGACGGACTGCGACATGACCGGGCTCAATCTGTCCGAGGCCGTCTTCGAGCATTGCGACGTCAGCGGCTCTGATCTTCGCGGCGTCGACGCCTCGCGCTCGCGCTGGACGGGCACGCGCAGCCTCAAGACGAAGCTCGCCGGCGCGGATCTCTCCGAAGCGCAATTCAGCCACTCGAATTTCAGCAATGCCGACTTCGCCGGCGCGCGGCTGTCCCAGGCGAGCTTCGAGGACTGCAAGCTGACGGGCGGCGACTTTCAGGGCGCGGCGACGCTGGGCATCTCGTTCCGCCGCTCCCGCTTGAACGGCGCGATGCTGCGCAACATCTCCTTCCGCAAGGAGACGATCGACGGGGTCGACTTCGCCGATGCCGATCTCGCCGGCTCCGATTTCCGCCATGCGATCTTCGTCGATTCGTCGCTCCGCTCCGCCAATCTGAAGGCGGCCAAGTTCGAGAGCGCCGACCTGCGCGGCTGCGATCTCGGCGACATCACGCTCGCCGACGCCGCGCTGTTCCGCCGGGCCATCATCTCGAAGGCGCAGGCGAGCGAGCTCCTGAAGGGAATCGGGCTCATCGTGCTCTGAGGCGTACCCTCAGCGCCATCCTTGGGTTGAACAGGTCTCTGGTCACCCGGCCGCCGGGCGCTATATTGACGCTGCGGCAACATCGCCGCGGAGGAGAGTACCCATGCGTGCACTGCTTCTCGCCCTTGCCATCGGCTCCAGCCTCGTGCCCCTCACCGGATGCACCAGCAATCCGAATGCCCCGGGCATCGAGGCCATGAACCCCGTCAACGCCTGCGGACCCGGCGGCTCGGCCAACGCCGAGGATTGCCCGAGCGGCCGCGGTCGCTAGTATCGCGGAAGAGACGTCTCTCCCGCGCCGATAGCAGCCACGATACCCGGCAGCACGGGATCCCTTCCGCGAGCGACAGCGCGCGGAAAGGATCCCGTTCTCGCCCGGCTGTTTACGCGCGCCGGACGCCCTATCTAACTGGCATCTGCCCCCACCTTTGAGTCATCATGCCCCAATTCTCCGTCCTTCTCGTCCTCTGCACCCTCCTCGGGCTCAGCGGTTGCACCACCGATCCGAATTCGCCGGCCATCCGCGCCATGGAGCCGGTCAATGCCTGCGGCTCCGGCGGCACGCAGGACATCAATGCCTGTTCCTCCAATCACCGCTGAGACCAGCGGGCCGGATTGCCGCAACCAACGGAGTGCGCGCGGGGCGAGAAGTTTCGCGCGCGTGCAAGCGGCCCATTCGACGCGGGTGAACTCCGTCACAGCCATCGGGCCGGTTCTTGCTCTCGCCATGAACTCCGTCCAGAATGCCCACCAGTCATGGCCCGGGCACACACCCGGGCCCTTCCGATTCGTTCCTTGGAGGACATAATGAACCTGACGGTTTCCGGCTTCGCGGTGCGCAGCCTCACGCTGGCTTCGGCGCTGATGCTGTCGACGGCGGCCTTCGCTGCCCCCGATGCCCAGAAGATCGCAGACGCCTTCGTCGCCGCGGCCCAGACCCGGGACGAGGCCAAGGTCACGTTCGATGCCGCCAAGGCGGACGGCGACAACGTCACGTTGAGCAACGTGGTGATCAAGGCCAAGCATGGCGGCGACGTGACGATCCCGCTGCTCGTCATCGAGAGCCCGATCGAGCGCACCGCCGGCGGCTTCACGGCGGCCAGCATCGGCTTCGATTCGGGCAAGATCGTCGACAAGGAAACGACGATCAACTGGACCAAGGGCCTCGCCAAGGACGCGATCGTCCCGGCGCCGACCGAGATCAACTCCAAGGCGAAGATCACCCCCTTCTCGAACCTCGAGATCTCGACCATCAGCGTCGTGTCGACCGAGGCGCCGGCGCCGATCACCGTCGACAGCTTCAACGTCGCGCTCGGCAACGTCATCGAGGGCGCGCCGAACGACGGCCAGCTCCACGTCAACGGTGTCAACGTGCCCGGCGACGTGCTGAAGTCGGACGAGCAGACCAAGGACTGGGTCGAGCAGCTCGGCTACGACAAGCTGAACTTCGACGTCGCCGTCGACGGCAGCTATGACGGCTCCAACAAGACCTTCACCTTCAAGTCGATCAGCTTCGACGGCAAGGATGTCGGCAAGCTCGCCATCACCGGCACCTTCGGCGGCCTGCCGCGCGAGAAGCTGCAGGATCCGGACAAGCTGTCGGAGCTCGCCGCGACCGCCACCGTCGACGCCGCGACGATCCGCTTCGACAATGCCGGCATCGTCCAGCGCGTCATCGACATGCAGGCGAAGGCCATGGGCGCGACGCCGGACCAGTTCGTCGACCAGATCAGCGGCGCCCTGCCCCTGCTGCTCTCCGTCGTCGGCAACCAGAACTTCCAGGACCGCATCGCCACCGCCGCGACCGCCTTCCTGAAGGATCCGAAGTCGCTGACGATCACGGCCGCCCCGGGCAACCCGGTTCCGGTCATGCAGATCTTCGGCGCCGCCTCGACCGCGCCGCAGACGCTGCCGGACGTGCTGGCCGTCGACATCAAGGCCAACAACTGAGGTTACCGCCTCTGAGGTTACCGCCTCTCTTGCGCGTCGCGGGCCCCGCGCCCGAAACGCGATGAATGGATCCCGGGCGGTGCAGACCGCCCGGTTTTTTCTTTCCCCTGCCGGAAAGACCGCCTTCGAGAGGGCAACGCCGAAATCGCGCGAACGCCCAGCCGCCATGGAGCCCTGCTATGAGTCGTCCGTCGCTACGCCTCCGTCTTTTCGCCGTCAGCGTCAGCGCCGCCGCGATGACGGCCTCGCTGCCCGCCCTTGCCGAGGAGCCGGCGGAAACGGCGATCCGCAGCTGGATCGCCGCGCTTGACGCCTCGCCCAACTGGGTCGCCGGCTATGCCGAGCTCTCCTATGACGCGAGCCAGCGCACCGCGACGGTCCGCAACCTGACGATCCGCAGCGAGACGCTGGCGACCAAGATCGAGATCAGCTTCGGCACGATCGGCGTGACCGGCTATTCCGAAGCCTCGGATGGCGGCTTCAAGGCGCTCGAGCTCCGCGCCGACGACAGCAAGATCGTGATCGGCGACATCGCCGACATGAACCTCCGCGACATCCGCGTCGAGAATCTCGCCGTGCCGAGCTTCGCCAATTTCGTCTTCGATCCGGCCCACGCCTTCACCTCCGCCGTGAGGGGCCTGGCGATCGCGGCCAAGACCTCGATTGACAGCATCCGCATCGGCCAAGTGGAATCGACCCAGAAGGCCGAAGGCCAGACCTCGCGCGCCTCCTATGGCAGCTACGAGCTGAAGGGCATGGCCAACGGCAAGATCGAGCGCGTCACGCTCGGTCCGGTGCTGCAGGAAATGCCGTCTCCGGACGGTCTGGTGACCTTCAAGGTCGACAAGATCGAGGCGCACAAATACGACCTCGACGCGATGATCGACGTGTTCGATCCCGATCGCTATGTCGGCGGCGTCGGCGACGGCAAGTGGCGCGACGTGCTCGGCCTCGAGACCTATCGCAACTTCGCCATCGACGTCCCCGGCGCCGCGATCCGCGTCGGCTCGTTCGAGGCGGAGAATCTCCGCGTCCGCCAGCCGAAGCGGAGCTTCACCGGCTTCATCGACTCCATCATCGCCAATCCGGAGATGTCCGAGGACGAGATGGCCCGGGTCGCGCGGGACAACATCGCCGGCCTGCTGAGCTTCGCCGGCGTCGGCGCGCTGCGTCTGAACGACCTCGACGTCTCGGCGCCGGAGGTCGAGCGCTTCCATCTCGGCGACTTCCACATCCTCGACCTGTCGAGCGACGGCATCGGCGAGATCGGCATCGCCGACCTCGACGCGGCGATCCAGGACAAGGGCTCGATCGGCGCCGAGCGCCTGGCGATCGGCGGCTTCAAGTTCCCCGATCCCGACGCGGTGGTTCAGTCGATCTACGCCAGCGAGCGCGGCATCGAGGTCAACCCGCTGCCGCTCATTCCGACCTTCGGCTTCGCCGAGGCGGTCAATCTCGACGTCACGCAGGGCGGCAAGAAGCTCGGCTCGGTCGACCGCGCCCGCACGGATCTCAGCGGCTATATCGGCCCGGTTCCCACCAGCATCGCGACCGACGTCCGCGGCCTCGACCTCGACCTGTCGCAGATCGACGATCGCCGGGCGCGCGAGATGATCAAGGGTCTCGGCTATGACCGGCTGATCGCCGATTACGGCCTGAAGATCTCCTGGCGCGAGGCCGACGAGAGCGTCAAGATCGACACGTTCCGCCTCGCCCTCAAGGACATGGCGACGGTGACGCTGGACGCCACCCTGACCGGCCTGTCGCGGGCCGCGATCGAGGATCCGAAGCGGCTCGAGGCCGTGCTCCCGTCGCTGCTCTTCGCGCGCGGCCAGCTGGCGATCGAGGACAAGTCCATCGTCGAGCGCGCCATCGGCATGCAGGCGAAGAAGATGAACGTCGAGCCGGACAAGTTCCGCCAGCAGATCGCCGGCGCGCTGCCGCTGTTCCTGATCGCGCTGAAGAACCCGGGCTTCCAGGCGAAGCTCGCCCCGGCGCTGCAGGCGTTCCTGAAGGCGCCGGGCACACTGACGCTCATCGCCGCGCCGTCGACGCCCGTCCCGGTGACGCAGCTGATCGACACGGCGGAGAACGCGCCGCAGAAGCTGCCCGACCTGCTCCAGGTCGAGATCAAGGCCACCCCGTAACGAAACAAGACCACCCCGTAACGAAAACGGCCGGATCGCGAGATCCGGCCGTTTTCTTATGGCGTATGGAGTTGTCAGCCGATCAGGCGGCGAGCGTGCGCGCCGTCTCGGAGGCCTTGGCCTCGGCGGCCGCAACGGCCTTCGCCGCATGCTCCGGACCGAAGGCGACGCCCTCGACCGTGATCGCTTCGATATCGCTCAGGCCGAGGAAGGAGAAGACGGCACGGAGATAGGGCAGCTGGAAGTCGAACTGATTGGCCGGGCCCTCGGAATAGACGCCGCCCTTCGACTCGACCAGCACGAGGCGCTTGCCCGTCACGAGACCAACCGGCTTGCCGTCGACATAGGAGAAGGTGCGGCCGGCGCGCGCGACATAGTCGACCCAGGTCTTCAGCGTCGAGGAGATCGAGAAGTTGATCATCGACGAGGCGATGACGATGATGTCGGCGGCGAACAGCTCGTCGATCAGCTTGTCGGAGAGCGCGGCGATCGCCTTCTGCTCGTCATTGCGGGCTTCGGCCGGGGTGAACACGGCGCCGAGATAGGCCTCGTTGATATGCGGCAGCGGATCGCGCGCCAGGTCCCGGCGGACGACGGTCGCGTTCGGGCTATGGGCGACGAGGTCGGTGAGCACGCGCTCCGCCACCTTGCTGGAGTGCGAAGCGTCGCCGCGCGGGCTGGACGTTACGAAAAGGATATTGGTCATCGGTCTTTCCTTCACTATGTTACGGAGCCGGCCGAGACCCGGGGGGAGCCGCCGATACCGTTGAGTAACATTAGCAAATGTTACTACTGGGTAACATCGAGTCAATTGGGATGGATTTGAAAACCGCTGAACAGACTGTTCACCTGGGCGCTGCGAAGGCGACGCCGCCGCGCGAGCGCATCCTCGTCGCGGCGCGGGAGCTGTTCGCGCGGCATGGCGTGCACGGCGTCGGCGTCGAGACGATCGCCGAGACGGCCGGCACCAACAAGATGACGCTCTACCGGCATTTCGAATCAAAGGATCTGCTGGTCGCCGAATATCTGCGCGGCCTGGTGGCCGAGTCCTCGGCGATCTGGTGCGAGATCGAGGCGGAGCATCCCGGCGAGCCGCTGGCCCAGATCAACGCCTGGCTGGGGCGGTTCGCCCGGCATGCCGAGCCCGACAATGAGAGCGGCTGCGCCCTGGCCAAGGCGGCGGTGCAGATCACCGATCCGAACCATCCCGGCCGCAAGGTGATCGAAGAGAATACGCGCCGGCACCGCGACAACCTGATCCGCCTCTGCCGCGCCTCCGATCTCGCCGAGCCGGAGCTGCTCGCCGATCAGCTGTTCCTGCTGATCGAGGGCTCGCGCGTCGCCTGGCAGAATGTCGGCCACGGCACGGGCGCCGATCTCGCGACCCTCGCCGCCGGCATCATCGCCTCGCATAAGCGGTAAGCTGGTTCAGTCGATCGCCGATACCATTCTTCCGGACCGCATTTCCAAATCTCGACCATCATCCTGAGGTGCCCGGCGCAGCCGGGCCTCGAAGGAGGGTCCAGGAAACTTGCGCCTGATGGAAACCGTGGACGAATTCGCCGGACTTAGTCGGCAAACTTCGGAGCTCTACTGGACCCTCCTTCGAGGCTTCGCTGACGCGAAGCACCTCAGGATGATGATCGGTGTTCGGCCCCTTCACCTCTCCCTGAGGCTACCCCGCCAGCGTCAGCGCGCCGTTCTCCAGCCGGTAAACCCGGTCGACCGCGCCTTCCGGCAGCGCCGCGTGCGTTGCGAGGATCAGCGTGCGGCCGGTCGTGACCGCGAGGAGATCGGCGAGGAACGCTACTTCTGTCGCGCGGTCGAGGCCGGCGGTCGGCTCGTCGAGCAGCAGAACCTTCGCCGGCGACAGCAGCGTACGCGCCAGGCAGAGGCGGCGCGCCTGGCCGGCCGAAAGCGTCTCGCCCGCCTCGCCCAGCCAGGTATCGAGCCCGCGCGGCAGAGAGCGCACGAAGGCGTCGAGCCGCGCCTTTTCGAGAACGGCATGGAGGGCGGCGTCATCGGCGGAGGGATCAGCGATTTGGAGATTGTCGCGGATCGTGCCGATGAAGACGGGCGCTTCCTGCGTCAGGAGCGCGATATGCGCGTGCAGATCCGCCTGGCGGACGGCGCGGATATCGACGCCGTCGACGAGGATCCGCCCGGCCTCGACATCGGCGAGCCGCAGCAGAAGGCTGAGCAGCGTCGACTTGCCGGTGCCGCTCTCGCCGAGGATGGCGATGCGCTCGCCCTCGTCGACGGTGAGATCGAGCCCGGACAGGACATCGTGGTCGCGGCCATAGGTGAAGCCGACCTTCTCGAAGCGAATACCGCCGGAGACCGGCATCGCCACCGGGCGCTCGGGATCGCGGATCGCCGGCGGCATGTCGACCAGCGACTGCACCCGCCGCGCCGCGGCGCTGGCAGCGCCCAGTTTGCCCGCGCCGCGAAGAATCGGGCCTGCGACTTCGAAGATGGCGGTGACCGCGAGCAAGACGCCGACCATGGCCGGCCCGCTGACGCGGCCCTCGGCGAGAACCTGCAAGCCGATCCAGAGCGTGCCGATCAGCGTCGCGCCGGATCCGAGCGTGACGAAAGCCGGGCCGCAGGCGATCAGCAGCGACTGGCGCAGGCGGGCGCGACGCATGGCGGCGGCGGCATCGTCGACGGCGCGGGCGGCTTCTCCGACCGCGCCGAGCGCGACCAGATCGGCATGGCCGTCAATGCCGTCGAGCACAGCGACGCGGAGGTCCGCCGCCGTCCGGACCGTCGCAGCGCCCGTATTGCGGCCCGCGAGCACGATCAGCGACGGCAGGAGCAGCGCCGTCAGCCCGAAGCCGATCAGCGCCACCGGCAGCGCATCCGGCAGCACGAAGGCGAGGAAGATTCCAAGGCCGAGCGCGCCGAGGATCGCAGTCGCGACCGGGGCGACGACCTGCAGGAACATCATGTCGAGCGTCTCGACATCTGCCGTCAGCCGGGCGACGAAATCGCCGGTGCGGTGGGCCGCCGCCTTGAGCGGCACCAGCGGGATCAGCCGCGAGAAGATGCGAACGCGGATATCCGACAGGATCTTGAAGGTTGTCGCGTGGCCGGACAGCCGCTCGCCATAGCGCGAGAGGATGCGCAGGAACGAGAAGCCGCGCACCATCGCCGAGGGCGCGAATAGATCGAAGGTCATCGCCGAGGCGGCGAGCGCCGCGCCGGTCAGGAACCAGCCGGAGACGCCGAACAGGGCGACGCCGGCCGCGAGCGTCATGCAGGAGAGCGCCAGCGCCAGGAGGAGACCGCCCGAGCGTGCCGCGAAGAGACTGAAGAGAAGACGCATCACGCCACCCCGTCGAGCTGGATGGCGGGAGCGGCGCGGTCGGCAGCCGGCGCGCGACGGACGATGCGCTTGCGATCATCGATCTCGCAGATCGCATCCATTCGTTCGGCCACCGCCATGGAGTGGGTCGCGATCAGTAGGGTGCGGCCGGCGGCGAAGGCGAGAATCTCGTCCATCACCCGCGCCTCGGTCTCGGTGTCGAGATGGGCGGTCGGCTCGTCGAGGAGCACCAGCGCCGGATCGCGCAGGAAGATGCGAGCGAGCGCCACGCGCTGCGCCTCGCCGCCGGAGAGACCCCTGCCCCGCTCGCCGATCGGCGTCGCGAGACCGTCCGGCAGGCGCTCGGCGAAATCGAGGACGCAGGCGCGTGTCGCCGCGAGCCGGACCTCGACATCGGTGGCGCCCGGCCGGCCGAGCCGGATGTTGCTCTCGATCGTGCCGTGGAACAGGCGCGGCCGCTGACCGAGCACGGCGACATGCCGGCGGAATGCCACCTCGTCCAGCGCCTCGAGCGTGACGCCGCCGATCTCGACGGAGCCCTGATGACCGCGCAGCCGCGCCAGCACCTCGATCAGCGTCGACTTGCCGATACCGCTCGGCCCGAGCAGCGCGACGCTCTCGCCGGCCGCGATATCGAGGCTCGTATCGGCAAGGATCGTGTCGCGCTCCGGCGTATCGACGGTGAGATCCCGCGCGCGGACGGCGACGGCGCCACCCTCGCCCGGCCAGGGCGCGCCCTTTACCTCCGTCGCGGGCGCGACCTCCGGCAGGCTGCCGAAGGCCGCCTCGATGCTGGCGACGGCCGCCTTGGCGTTGGCGCGGTCGTGATAGTGAGCCGCGAGCGTGCGGAGCGGCATGTAGACCTCGGGCGCCATCAGCAGGCAGAACAGGCCCGCCTGCAGGCCGAGCTCGCTGCCGCGCAGGTTCAGCATGTCGAGATAGGTGAGGCCGACATAGAGCGCGACGCCGGCGACGCCGAGGGCTGCGAAGAACTCCAGCACCGCCGACGACAGGAAGGCGATTCGGAGCACGGCGAGGGTGCGGCTGGCGAACTCGTCGCTCGCCGCGCGGACGCGGACGATCTCGTCCTCGGCTCTGCCGAACAGCTTCAGCACGACGAGGCCGCGAATGCGGTCGGCGAACATGCCGGAGAGCCGGGCGAGCGCGGTCAGATGCTGGCGGCTCGCCGCCTCGGCGCCCCAGCCGGCCAGCGCCATGAAGACGGGGATCAGCGGCGCGGTGACGAGGAGCACGATGCCGACGACGAGATCGACGGGCATCAGCCCGATGGCGAAGGCGATCGGCACGACGGCGGCGGCGATCATCGCCGGAACGAATCGGGCGAAATAGCCGTCAAGAGCCTCGACCTGGTCGAGAATCTGGCTCGCGAGCTCTCCTGAGGCACGCTGACGCATCCAATCGGGCCCTCGGCGCATCAAATTCGCGAAAAGATCGCGCCGGATCGCCTGCTTGACGTCTTCGGCGGCGCGAATTCCGGCCCATTCGCCGATCCAGGCGAGCGCGGCGCGGGCGGCGACGAGACCGGCGAGACCGGCGAGCGCGGGCATCTGCGTCGCCATCTCGACGTGGTCGACGATGGCGCGGTGGAGGATGGTTGCAAGCCAGTAAGCCTGCGTCACCGTCAGGCAGGCGCTCACAAGCGGCACGAGAATCGCGATGCCGAGCGCACGTTTGCCGACACGTCCCCGCTCCCTCAGCCACCGGATTTCACGGGAGGACGGGCGGGCGGGCGCGGCTTCGCGCCTGGATTCGACAGTGTTCATGCGGCCAAGCTTATAGTGTTGGCCGGTATCCGTGCGGCCCCTGTGCCAATCCACCGCACGCGTGATCTCGCTGCATTGATTTCGCTCAATGTTCGTAGCCTTATGGAGCCCTAGCTGTGAAAGCCTGGCGACTCAAAAGGTATAGGCCATGATTGATATCGATGTCGTTACGCTGTCGAGGCTGCAATTTGCGGCCACGGCTATGTATCATTTTCTCTTCGTTCCCCTGACGCTCGGGCTCTCCTTCCTGATGGCGATCATGGAGAGCGTCTATGTTATGACGGGCCGCGAGATCTGGCGCCGCATGACCCTCTTCTGGGGCACCTGCTTCGGCATCAACTTCGCCATGGGTGTGGCGACGGGTGTCGTCATGGAATTCCAGTTCGGCATGAACTGGTCCTATTACAGCCACTACGTGGGCGACATCTTCGGCGCGCCGCTGGCGCTCGAAGGCCTGATGGCTTTCTTCCTCGAAGCATCCTTCATCGGCCTGTTCTTCTTCGGCTGGGACCGGATGTCGAAGGTCGGACACCTTTGCGTCACCTGGCTGGTTGCCTTCGGCGCCAACTTCTCGGCGCTCTGGATCCTGATCGCCAATGGCTGGATGCAGCATCCCGTCGGCGCGGTCTTCAATCCCGACACGATGCGCATGGAAGTCACCGACTTCATGGCGGTGCTGTTCAACCCGGTCGCGCAGGCGAAGTTCGTCCATACCGTAAGTGCCGGTTACGTCACCGGCTCCATGTTCGTCATGGCGGTCAGTGCCTGGTACCTGCTCAAGGGCCGGCACCTGGAGTTCGCCAAGCGCTCGATGGCGGTCGCGGCCAGCTTCGGCCTCGCCTCGGCGCTGTCCGTCGTCGTGCTCGGTGACGAGAGCGGCTACGTGACGACGGAAAACCAGAAGATGAAGGTCGCCGCGATGGAGAGCATGTGGCACACGGAGCCGGCTCCGGCCTCGCTCAACCTCATCGCCTTCCCGAACATGGAGAAGCAGGAGAACAGCTTCTCCATCAGCGTCCCCTACCTGCTCGGCGTCATCGGCACGCGTTCGCTGACGAAGGAACTGCCCGGCATCGTCAACCTGGTCGAGACGGCCAAGGACCGGATCCGCGACGGCATCGAGGCCTACAAGGCCCTGCAGGTCGTCCGCGCCAACCCGGGCGACACCCAGGCTCGCGAGGTATTCAGCGAGAAGTGGCCGAACCTCGGCTACGGCCTCCTGGTCAAGCAGATCCGCCCCGACGTCGAGAACGCGACGGATGCGGACATCACGAAGGCGGCCGCCTCGACCATCCCGAACGTGCCCGTCATGTTCTGGAGCTTCCGCCTGATGGTGGGTCTCGGCTTCTACTTCATCGCCTTCTTCGCCGCCGCCTTCTACATCGCCTCGCGGCACAAGCTCGGCGAGCAGCGCTGGACGCTGTGGCTGGCGCTGTTCAGCCTGCCGCTGCCCTGGGTGGCGATCGAAGCCGGCTGGCTGCTTGCCGAATATGGCCGTCAGCCTTGGGCGATCGAAGGCGTGCTGCCGACCTTCTATGCGGCATCCGGCCTGACGTTCACCGATCTCGTCATCAGCCTGTCGATCTTCCTTCTGATCTACAGCGTGCTGGCGGTGATCGAAGTGATCCTGATGGTGAAGACGATCAAGAAGGGCCCGCTGGAGCATGATCCGCTGCAGCCGGCCGTCGCAGGTCCCGACGTGCTGCCGATCCCGGCCGCCGCCGGCCCCAAGCTCTGATCCGCGGGGGTTATCATGAATGACATTGTACCAGTCGACTACGAAACGCTCCGCCTCATCTGGTGGCTCCTGCTCGGCGTGCTTTTGATCGGCTTCGCCGTGATGGACGGCTTCGATCTCGGCATCGGCGCCCTCCTGCCGTTCGTCGCCAAGACGGACGAGGAACGCCGCGTCGTGATCAACGTCGTCGGGCCGGTCTGGGAAGGTAACCAGGTCTGGCTGATCCTCGGCGGCGGCGCCATCTTCGCCGCCTTCCCGATGCTCTACGCCGTGTCCTTCTCCGGCTTCTACCTGGCGATGATGGTGATCCTGGTCGCCCTCATCCTGCGCCCGGTCGGCTTCAAGTACCGGAGCAAGATCGGCGATCCCGGCTGGCGCTCGACCTGGGACATCGTGCTCTGCATCGCCGGCATCATTCCGGCGCTGATCCTGGGCGTCGCCGTCGGCAACGTGCTGCTCGGCGTGCCGTTCGAGTTCGACGACACGCTCCGGACGTTCTGGCGCGGCAACTTCTTCCAGCTGCTGACGCCCTACGCGCTTCTCGCCGGCCTCGTCAGCCTCTCGATGCTGATCATGCATGGCGCGGCGCTGCTGACGTGGAAGACCGAGGGCGTCATCGCCGATCGCGCCCGCAGCTACGGCCGGCTGGCGGCGCTGGCCGTCATCGTGCTGTTCGCGCTTGCCGGCGTCTGGACCGCCTATGGCATCGGCGGCCATGTGCTGACCAGCGTCATCGACCCGCTCGGGCCTTCGAACCCGCTCGGCAAGACGGTCTCGGTCGAGAATGGCGCGTGGCTCGCCAACTACACGAAGTATCCGTGGATGATGATCGCTCCGATCCTCGGCTTCGCGGGCGCGCTGCTGGCGCTCGTCGGCTTCACCGCCAGGAAGCCGGCGCTCACCTTCATCACCTCGGGCGCGGCCATCTTCGGCATCATCGCCACGGCCGGCGTGTCGCTGTTCCCCTTCCTGCTGCCGTCCTCGGTCGATCCGAGCAACGGCCTCACGATCTGGGACGCGTCCTCGTCGAAGCTGACGCTCTGGGTGATGCTGCTGTCGACCTGCTTCTTCCTGCCGATCATCCTGATCTACACGGCCTTCATCTACCGCGTGATGCGCGGCAAGGTGACGGCGGTGACGATGGACAAGAACCCGAACGCCTACTGAGCGGAGGATTTCAGCAATGTGGTATTTCTCCTGGATCCTCGGCCTCAGCCTCGCCTGCGCCTTCGGCATCCTCAACGCCATGTGGTACGAGCTGCGTGACGACCGGCTGAAGGGCCGCCTCGGTATCACGCCGAGCAAGGATCGCTGATCTAGACCAGCGCCCGGCGCAAAACAGAACGACCGCCCGACGGATCCGACGATCCCGGGCGGTCGTTTTCGTTTGGGGGCTGCGGATCCCGCGCCGCTCTAGTCGAAGAAGCCGAGCCGGCGCAGCAGCAGGAGGGTGAAGCCGGAGGCGACGACGCCGATGACGGAGGCGCCGATCCAGCCCGTGGAGCCGTCGAGGAACGGCAGGCCACCGGTATTCATGCCGAAGAAGCCGGTCACCAGCGTCGGCGGCATCAAGAGCGCCGTCATGATCGAGAGCACATAGAGGTGGCGGTTGCTGATGTTGGCGAGCTTCGCCGCGATCTCGTCCTGCAGGAAGCGCGCGCGGTCCTGCACTTCCTGGACTTCCTGATCCAGCGTCTCGATGCGGCGCAGGAGCCGTTCCGCCGCCGCGGAGGCGGCCTGGTGGCTCTGCTCGTCCTCGTCGTCGTCGTCCTCGGGAAACTCGCGCAGGATGCTGCGGAAGCCGGACAGCTGGCGGTGCAGCTTGACCGCCGTCCGCCGCAGCGGCCCGAGGCGGCGCGACTCGTCGTGCAGCCGCTCGTCGAGCACGCGGTCCTCGATCGAATCCGCTTCCATCCGCAGCGCGCGAAGGGTCTCCGCCATGGCGCGCAGCACCTGCTCGATCATCAGCTCGAACAGCGCGACGGGGCCTGAGACGGGCTGGCCGCTCTGGATCTTGCTTCGCGCCAGCGCCGCGGCGCGGACGGGATGTCGCCGGCCGGAGACCAGATAGCCCGGACCAAAGGCGAAGCGCATCGGCACCGTCCGGTCGGAATCCTCGCCCGGATGCTCCTGCAGCGTATCGGAGAAGCGGCCCCAGACGGCGTGCTTGTCGAAATCGAGCGTCGGATGATCATCGACCGAAAGCAGCAGGCGGCGCGCATCGCCGCTGAGCCAGCCGACCCCGGCGATCCAGTCGCGCGCCAGGCGATCGACGAAATCGATATGCACCCAGACGAAGCCTTCGGCCGGATCGCTCGGCGCGATCGTCTCGTCCAGCGCGATGGCGCGAGCGCCGCCGCCGGCATCGAAACGATAGGCCCAGATCACACCCGAGACGGGTCGGGACAGCGCAGAAGCTTCAGCAGGCATTGCCGGATTGATCATCGCATCGCTTGCCGGTCGAGCAGGAATTTCGACATGCCGCCGCGCGGCGGCACCACATGCGACAGTTCATATGACAGAACGATGACAGGCCGCGCGCGGGTCGTGGAATTCCATTGTCGCCGACGCGGGTGGCAGCCATGATCGCCTTACGGAAGGTGAACATCCGCCGGGACGGGCTCATGCAGAACGATCCACGATCGCACGGTCTCTGGGAGCGCACGGCGCCGCCTGCCCCGCCCGCGACGCCTCTCGCCGGCGACCGCACGGCCGACGTCGTGGTGATCGGCGGCGGCTATACCGGCCTGTCGACCGCCCTGCACGCTGCCCGCGACGGCCTCGATGTCGTGCTGCTCGAGGGCGTCGAGATCGGCTTCGGCGGATCGGGGCGCAATGTCGGTCTGGTCAATGCCGGCATGTGGGTGATGCCCGACGACGTGCCGGCGACGCTCGGCCGCGAGCCTGGCGACCGCCTGCTCGAGCTGCTCGGCGATGCGCCGCGACAGGTTTTCGAGCTGGTCCGCGCGCATGGCATCGAATGCGAGCTGGAGACAGCGGGAACGCTGCATTGCGCCGTCGGGGCGAAAGGGCTGGCGGAGATCCGGCAGCGGGCCGAGCAATGGCTTGCCCGCGGCGCGCCGGTCCGCCTGCTCGACGCCGCCGATACAGCGGAAAAGACCGGCAGCCATGCCTATGCCGGATCGCTGCTCGATCTGCGCGCCGGGACGATCCAGCCGCTCGCCTATGCGCGCGGCCTCGCCCGCGCTGCGCTCGCTCACGGCGCGCGCATCCATGTCCGCAGCCCGGTGGTGTCGGCGGAAAGAGCGGCCGGCGGCTGGCGCGTGGCGACGGCGGGCGGAAGCGTCACGGCCGGCTGGGTGGTCGTCGCGACCGACGCCTATACCAGCATGCCTTGGCCCGAGATCCGCGCCGAGCAGATCCACCTGCCCTATTTCAACTTCGCCACCGTGCCGCTCGACGCGGATCTCCGGAGCACGATCCTGCCGGAGCGGCAGGGCGCCTGGGACACGCGCGAGATCCTGAGCTCGTTCCGCCTCGACCGCGCCGGCCGGCTCGTCTTCGGCAGCGTCGGGGCGCTGCGCGGCAGCGGCGCGCCGATCCACCGCGCCTGGGCCAAGCGGGCGCTCGCCAAAATCTTCCCGCAGATCGGCGACGTCGCCTTCGAGGCCGAGTGGTACGGCCAGATTGGCATGACGGACAATTGCCTGCCGCGCTTTCACAAGCTCGCCCCGAACGTGATCACCTTCTCGGGTTACAATGGACGCGGCATCGCGCCCGGCACCGTATTCGGGCAGATCCTCGCCGGGCATATCGCGGGCCGGATTCCGGAGGAGGCGCTGCCGCTTCCCGTCACCGACGCCAGCGCGGCGCGCTTGCGCCGCCTCAAGGAAGCCTATTACGAAGTGGGGTCGCAGATCGCCCATCTGGCCGACGCCCGGCTTTGAAACGCAGTCGAGACCCGGATTTCGAGGAAGGAAGAGCATGACCATCGCCATCAAGAACACCCTCAAGGCCGAGGTCGACACACTTCTCGCCGAGATCGGCGTTCCCGCATCGGTACGCTCCGGCGGCACGCTCGCCGTCCATTCGCCTGTTACCGGCGAGGAGCTGGCCCGCCTCGTCGAGACGGATGAAGCCGCGGCGAACCGCGCCATCGAGGCGGCGCATGCGGCCTTCCTCGCCTGGCGCAGCGTGCCGGCGCCGAAGCGCGGCGAGCTGATCCGCCTGCTCGGCGAGGAACTCCGCGAGCACAAGGCAGCGCTCGGCCGGCTGGTCGCGATCGAGGCCGGCAAGATCGTCTCGGAGGGCCTCGGCGAGGTGCAGGAGATGATCGACATCTGCGATTTCACCGTCGGCCTGTCGCGCCAGCTCTATGGCCTCACCATCGCCACCGAGCGCAGCGATCACCGGATGATGGAGACCTGGCATCCGCTCGGCGTCACCGGCGTCATCTCCGCCTTCAACTTCCCCGTCGCGGTCTGGTCGTGGAATGCGGCGCTCGCGCTCGTCTGCGGCAACAGCGTCGTGTGGAAGCCGTCCGAGAAGACGCCGCTGACGGCGCTGGCGACGACGGCCCTGTTCGACCGCGCGGCAAAACGCTTCGTCGCCGAGGGCGGCACGCTGCCGGACCATCTCGCGACCGTCCTGATCGGCGGCCGCGCCGTCGGCGAGGCTTTGGTCGACCATCCGCGCGTGCCGCTCGTCTCGGCGACCGGCTCGACCGCCATGGGCCGCGCCGTCGGCCCGCGCCTCGCCGGCCGCTTTGCCCGCGCCATCCTGGAGCTCGGCGGCAACAACGCCGCCATCGTCTGCCCCTCGGCCGATCTCGACCTGACGTTGCGCGGCGTCGCCTTCGCCGCCATGGGCACGGCCGGCCAGCGCTGCACCACGCTGCGCCGCCTCTTCGTTCATGACAGCATCTACGATGCCCTCGTGCCGCGCCTGAAGCAAGCCTATGGCTCGGTCAAAATCGGCAACCCGCTCGAGGCCGGCACGCTGGTCGGCCCGCTGATCGACGCCCGCGCCTTCGAGGGCATGCAGCGGGCGCTCGGTGCCGCCAGGGCCGCCGGCGGCGCGGTGACGGGCGGCGATCGCGTCGACGCGGCGGCCGCGCCCGCCGCCTATTACGTGCGCCCGGCCATCGTCGAGATGCCGGCGCAGACCGGCCCGGTCGAGCAGGAGACCTTCGCGCCGATCCTCTATGTGCTCCGCTATTCCGATTTCGACGAGGCGCTTCGCCTGCACAACGCCGTGCCGCAGGGTCTCTCCTCGTCGATCTTCACCAACGATCTGCGCGAGGCAGAGACTTTCCTCTCGGTGCGCGGCTCGGATTGCGGCATCGCCAACGTCAATATCGGCCCGTCCGGCGCCGAGATCGGCGGCGCGTTCGGCGGCGAGAAGGAAACCGGCGGCGGCCGGGAATCCGGCTCCGACGCCTGGAAGGCCTATATGCGCCGCGCCACCAACACGATCAATTTCGGCAAGACGCTGCCGCTGGCGCAAGGCGTCCAGTTCGACGTCGCCTGACGATCCGCGAAGCCGCCCCTGCCCCGCGAGCCCGGCCACGGCCGGGCTCGCGGGGCGGCTCGCCCGGTCGCGCCCGCTCAGCATTTCGCGGCAACCGATTGATCTTCCAGCCCTTCGTCCTGATCCGGAAATGGTCCCGAAACCGCGCGTTCGGGCGAGCGAACCAGCTCGAAGATTGGCCCTATATTTCCCTTGCGATAACATCCTAAAGACAGCAAGATAGCACCAATGCATCAGGCAACTTTGGAACAAGGGTGGCCTGCTCCATCGACGATGAGGAACGCTGTACCAGGCCGCCTCGGTGGTACGGCGTCGTCGCGGGCGTGCAGAAGCGTGCGGCCCAACCCGACGGGAGGAGAACGAATGCTCAAGGCAAGAACTTCGATCACGATGCTGGCCCTTTCGATGCTCATGGCGACGACGGGGCTTTCATCGGCGGACGCGATCAAGATCGGCGTCAACCAGCCGCTCACGGGGCCGTTCGCGGCCTCCGGAACCTATATCGTCGACGGCGCCAAGATCGCCGTGGAGCAGATCAACGCCGCCGGCGGCGTGCTCGGCAACCCGATCGAGCTTGTGATCGAGGACAACAAGAGCAACCCGACCGAGGCCGCCGCTGTCGCCGAAAAGCTGATCGAGCGCGACAAGGTGCCGGTGATGATGGGCGCCTGGGGCTCCAGCCTGACGCTCGCCGCGATGCCGAAGCTGATGCAGTACGAAGTGCCGATGCTGGTCGAGACCTCGTCGTCGAGCAAGATCACCAAGCAGGGCAACCCCTACATCTTCCGCATCTCGCCGCCCTCCTTCGTCGAGGCGGCGCTGTTCAAGACGCTGCTGCCGGATCTCGGCATCAAGAAGGTCGACTTCCTGGCGATCAACAATGACTGGGGTCGCGGGACGATCACCGACTTCACGGCGATGTTCAAGGAGAACGGCGTCGAGGTCGGCCTCTCCGAGATCATGGACCAGTCGGCGCAAGACATGAGCGCCCAGCTCTCCAAGATCAAGGCGTCCGACTCCGACACCATCATCGTCACCACCGCCGTCGAGCAGCTGACGCTGGTGCTGAAGCAGGCGGCGGCCCTCGGCATCACCAAGCGGATCATCACCACGGGCGGCTCGCAGAACCCGGACCAGCTGATCGAGCAGGCCGGCTCCGCCGCCAACAACACGATGCACATGGTGTTCTTCGCGCCGTGGGAGCCGGACAAGACCCCGCATCCGGACCAGGCCAAGGCCTTCATCGACGCCTGGGCCAAGCAGGGCCATGGCAGCGCTGGCCTGACCGAGAGCTATCGCGGCTATGACGGCATCCACGTCATCAAGGCGGCGATCGAGAAGGCCGGCGCCGCCGATCCGAAGGCGATCCGGGAGGCGTTCTGGCAGATTTCGGTGCCGACGCTGAACGGCACCGTTACGTTCGTCAAGGACGGCCCGGAAGGTCGCGAGAGCGGCCAGTACATGGCGAACGGCACGTTGGTGAAGATCGTCGACGGCAAGGTCACCCTCGCCCACTGAGGTCTCGACCAACGCCTGAAGGCCCCGGACCTGCGCTGGGGCCTTTTTCGTGTCACGCCCCGGTCGGTACCGCGAGGCTGGTCTTGATGCGGTCCATCACGACCAGCGTGCGGAAGCGCTTCACATTGTGGTTCTGGAAGAACAGGCGGCGGGTCAGCGCCTCATATTCGCCCATGCTGGCGACCGTGATGATCAGCACGAAATCCGCGTCGCCGGTGACGTAGTAGCATTGCTGCACCTCGGGCGCCTCCGAGAAGGCCTTCTTGGCGTCGTCGAGCAGGCCCATGCGCTCGCTCTCGACATGCACCTCCACCACGATGGTGATCGGGCGGCCGACGCGCGCGGGATCGACGCTGGCGATGTTGGCGGCGATGACGCCCTCCGCCTCCATGCGGCGGATGCGCCGGTGCACGGCGGCGGCGGAGAGATGCACCTGCTCGCCGATCAGACGCTGCGGCGTGGTGTTGTCGCGTTGCAGGATCTCGAGAATGGCCAGGTCGAAGCGATCGAGCCCGCTGGCGGAGGAATCACTTTGCAAGACTGGGGCTCCACGCAAGAACGCTTCATGCAACGACCTCGATTAGAGCGCAGATCCCGCCGCAGCCGCAACAGAATTGCTCAAGCCGACATCGAGACGGGAAGGATAATCGGACACGCACGACGGTTCATCGGCCGTTCGCATGGCGGTTCGCTTGAATTTTTCGAAAGACAAGAACGCCAGAAATCCAGAGAAGCAGGCAGACCTACTTGGCGCCGCCCCGGCGCGGGCCGCTTCTCTCGAGAAGATCGTTGCGGAGCGCGAAGCAGTTCTTGTGATAGTGGATATCGGCGACGTAGATCGCGATGCCGCTATCGTCCACCAGCACGAGCCGGCAATCCGCCGTCGGTTCGCCGAGGCCGATCTTGAGCAGATCGGCCGTCTCCGGGCTGGCGACCCCGATGGTCAGGGTCTGATGGGCATGGGCGATCGTGACATCCGCCATCTCGACGATCTTCGGTAGCGCCGCCACGCTCATGAACTGCTTGCCGGCCTTGTCGAAGATCGAGCGCGCTAGATGCAGGTTGACCACCGAGAACGGCTCGTTGTCGTTGTACTGGACGCTGCGCAGGAAGACGTAGCTGTCGGCGAGAGTGCCCTCGCCTTCCGAAAGATCCGGATTGGCGGCGATCTCCTCGATATGGACGCGCTTCAGCACATTGTCCTTGATCGACGAGACCATGGTGTCGAAATCATTGGCGAGGTTGAGCCAGCGATTGTGCTTCGGCTTGCCGGACACGAAGGTGCCGCGCCCCTGCTGGGCGTTGAGAAGGCCCTCCTCGCGCAGGAGCTCGATCGCCTGGCGGATGGTGACGCGGGCGACCGCGAATTCCTGCTCCAGCTCTTCCAGCGTCGAGATCTTGTCGCCTTCCACCCAGTGGCCCGTGTCGATGCGCTGTCGCATCACGGACGCGACCTGGATGTAGAGAGGCACGCGGCTGCGGTCGTAGATCGAAGTGAGTTTGCTCATAATACCAACATACGGCAGATGGGCCTATTTTACCAGCGCAACCCCGACCTTTCCGCGCAGACCGATCGGTCCCCCGGCAGCGGCGAGCTGTCGGGACCGAAGCAAGCTTGCGCGAGTCCGATCATCCCCACAACCTCGATACGTCCAGCCGGCCCCTACGGCAACCCCTGAGATCGCGGCCGCCGATGCGGATGAGGGCAACTTCCCTCCCCTGCCCCCGCGCGACTGTTAGCGACGACCGAACAGCGCGGCAAAGAAGCGCTTCAGCCGGCCCAGGATGACGGAGGAGACGAGCGAGCCCGCGTCGAGCTCGGTCACCACCGGCGGCGCCGAGGCGCCCGGCTCCCCGCCGCCGGCCTGATGCGCCAGCTTCGCCTCCAAATTCTGGACGAAGGCCGCGATCAGCCGTCCGGCGACGTCCTGCACCAGCCCCGAGCGGCCGAACTGCGCGAGCACCCCGGTCAGCGTGTAGCCGATGCTGACGTCGACGCGCGTCTCGCCCGGCTTGTCGCCGGGCTTCACGGCATAGCCGATCAGGCCGCGCGTGGCGGAATTGCTGCGCTTGTCCTTGCCGGCGCCGTCGATCGTGCCGGTCTTGGTCGCGTCGTCGCGACTGACGTCGGCGACACCCTGGAACTCGGCCGAGATCGGCCCGACCTTGATGCGGATCTGGCCTTCGACGTGGCCATCGACCGGCTCGCCGGCGAGCGAGGCTCCTGGCAGGCAGGACGCGACCTCGCCGATGCGGTCGAAGAACGCCCAAACGTCCTCGACGGGATGGCCGACAACAAAGCTCTCGGTGAAGGTCGTCTGCGGCTTCCAGTCGGCCTCCTGCCGGGCCGGTGCCGCCGCAGGCTTGGCATCCGCCCTCACCTCGGATTTCGCGACCGTCAGCGTCGGACGTTTTGTCGAGGCGGAGCCTGTCAGCGTCGCCGCGGCGCCATGACCGGAGCCAGCCGGTCCGAGCGTCGTGCGATGCTCGCCGCCCGGGATCGCCGCGATCCCGCGCGCGCGCCGGGCCGAGATCACGCTCTGGATGGCGCGGACGATGCCGACATAGCCGGTGCAGCGGCAGAGATTGCCGCTCATCGCGACACGGATCTCGTGCTCGGTGGGATCATCCAGGCGCAGCACGACGTCGCGGGCCGAGACGATCATGCCGGGCGTGCAATAGCCGCACTGAAGACCGTGCTCCTTCGTAAAGGCGGCGCGGAGTTCCATCGCCACCTCGTCGGCATCGAGCCCTTCGACGGTGGTGACGTCGGCCTGCTCGCAGGCGACCGCGAAGGTGATGCAGGAGCGCGTCGGCACGCCGTCGACCAGGATCGTGCAGGCGCCGCAGACGCCGTGCTCGCAGCCGATATGGGTGCCGGTCAGGTTCTGGGTGTCGCGGAGAAAGTCCGCGAGATGCATGCGCGGCTCGATCTCGGCGCGCGCCGGCTTGCCGTTTACCTTGAGGGTGACGGTGTTCATGCTGAAGTGGCTCGTTCGATGGCGCGACGGAGCGCGACGACATGGGTCTGGCGGTCGATCGGGTCGTCCATGCCGGCGGCGGCGACGGCCTCTTCGGCGGCGGCGCTTTCAAAGGCCTGGTCGAGCCGGGCGGCGGTGCCGTCGCCGAGGAGATGCCGCGCATCGGCGATGACGATCGGCCGGCTTTCCGTGGCGCCGATCACGACGCGGCTGACGCCGCGATCCGGATCCGCCAGGAACGCGCCGATCGCATGGGCGAACTCCCCGGTCTTGCGGCAGCTCTTGTAGTAGCCCCAGCGCGCCGAGCGGCCGAGCTTCGGCACCGTGACCGAGACGAGCATTTCGCTCTGCCGGAGATCGGCTTCGAGCGCGCCGAGCATGTAGTCCTCGACGGCGATCGTCCGCTCGCCGGAGGGCCCTCGCAGCGTGACGCGGGCACCGATCGCCGACAACATCGAGATCCAGTCGGCCGAGGGGTCGGCGTGGGTCAGGCTGCCGCCGACCGTGCCGCGATTGCGCACGGCGCGGTAGGCGATGCCGTTGGCGACACGGGGCAGCGCCCCGTGCGTCACGTCGGGCACACGGCGATCCTCGATATCGGCATGGGTGATGCAGGCGCCGAAGACGATCGCATCGCCCTTGTCCGTCACCTGCTTCAATTCATCGATCGCGGCGATGTCGACGAGGAGATCCGGCTGCACCAGCCGCATGTTGAGCATCGGGCCGAGCGACTGGCCGCCCGCCATCAGCTTCACGGTCGGGCCGTCCTCGGCCAGCAGCGCGAGCACCGCTCCGACATCGGCCGGCCGCGCATAGTCGAAATTGACCGGCTTCACGCGAATTCCCCCTGCTTCACCTGGCTGGCCTTCTTGGTCGTCTTGGCCGCTTGGATCGCCTCGAGCACGCGGCGCGGCGTCATCGGCGAGTGCAGCAACTCGGCGCCGAAGCGGCGGAGCGCATCGTTGACGGCATTGCCGATCGCCGCCGGCGGCGCGATCGCCCCGCCCTCGCCGATGCCCTTGACGCCGAACTCCGTATAGGGCGCGAGCGTCTCCATATGGTCGAGCCGCGGCGCCGGCACCTCGGTCGGCCCCGGCAGCAGATAATCGGCGAAGGTCGAGGCGAGCGGCTGGCCCGAGGCGTCGAAATTCATCTCCTCGTAGAGCGCCGTGCCGATGCCCTGCGCCAGGCCGCCATAGATCTGGCCGTCGACGACCATCGGATTGATCAGCTGGCCGCCGTCCTCGACGATGACGTAGTCGAGGATCTCGATGTCGCCCATCTCGGGATCGACGGCGACGACGACCGCGTGCGCCGCGTAGCTGAACGTGCCGGAATCGCGCACCGGCTTGAAGCCGATGGTCGATTCCAGACCGCGCGGATCGACCGAAGCCGGCAGATCCTGCGGCCGGCGATACCAGGTGTAGGCGACCGTCTCGAGGCTGACGCTGCCATTCGGGCCGACGACATGGCCGTCGACCAGCTTCACGTCGGCGATGTCCGCCTGCAGCAGATGCGCGCCGATGCCCTTGGCGAGGCCGGCGACCTCGCGGGCCGCGGTCGCGACCGCGCCGCCGGCCATCACGGCACAGCGCGAGCCCCAGCTTCCCGTCGAGTACGGCGTGTATTCGGTATCGCCATGCACGAGCTTGATCTTGGCGGTGTCGATGCCGAGGATCTCGTGCGCCACCTGCGGCAGCGTCGTTTCCATACTCTGGCCGTGCGAATGCACGCCGACGCGGAGTTCGAGGCCGCCATCCGGTGTCATACGTGCCGTCGCCTGCTCATGGCCGGGGACCATGGGAATGCCCCAGCCGGCATAGACCGAGGTGCCATGCGCGCCCTGCTCGCAATAGATCGAATGGCCGACGCCGATCAGCCTTCCGTCCGGCTCGCCGCGCCGCTGCCGCTCGCGGATGCCGGCCAGATCGATCGCCGCGATGGCCCGGTTAAGCGCCTCGGGATAGTCGCCTGAGTCAAAATGCTTGCGGGTGATGTTGTCGAACGGCATCTGCTCCGGCTGGACGAGGTTCTTCAGACGGACCTCATGCGGCTCGATCCCCGCCTCGCGGGCGATCGCGTCGAGCACCAGCTCCAGCGCATAGCAGACGCCGGTCCGCGCCACACCGCGATACGGCAGGATCGGGCATTTGTTGGTCGAGACCGACCAGGTCCGGCAACGATAGGACGGGAAATCATACGGGCCCGGCAGGATGCTGGCGATCTGCGCCGCCTCCAGGCAGGCCGAGAACGGATAGGACGAGTAAGCGCCGGAATCGACGGTCGCCTCGCACTCGATGCCGCGCAGCTTGCCGTCGCGGTCGGCATAGCCGGTGATGACGTAGTGATGCTCGCGGCAGTTCGCGCCGGCCGTCAGATGCTCGCGGCGGTCCTCGATCCAGCGCACCGGATGGTCGAGCTTCATGGCGAGGAAGGCGAGGCAGATATCCTCCGGCAGCAGGATGCCCTTGTAGCCGAAGCCGCCGCCGACATCCGGCGAGACGATGCGGACCTGGCCCTGGTCGAGGCCGAGGCATTCGGCGAGGCCGGTGCGGACGATGTGCGGCATCTGGCTGCCGGTGTGGAGCACGAGCTGCTCCAGCCGCTTGTCCCAGTAGGCGACGGTGCCGCGCCCTTCCATCGGCGCCATCGACTGGCGGGCAGTCGAGATCTCGCGCGTCACCTTGATCGGCGCGTCGTAGGCCGCTTCCATGTTGACGTCGACGAAGGTCTCGAGAAAGACGTTGTCGCCCCAATGCTCATGCACCAGCGCGGCGCCCGGCTTCCGGGCGGCGATCATGTCGTGCAGGGCCGGCAATTCGTCGAGGTCGAGCTCGACGGTCGCGGCGATATCCTCCGCCTCGGCCCGGGTCGCGCCGACGCAGACGGCGATCAGCTCGCCGACCTGGCGCACCTTCTCGAAGGCCAGAACCGGCTGCTCGGAGACCTTGAAGCCGGCGAGGCCCGAGACGGCGACGATCGGCTTCACGCCCTCGAGGTCGCCCGCGACATAGACCCGGTCGCGCATCTCGTCGGGAATGCGGACGCCGGTGATGCGCGCATGGGCGAGCGGCGAGCGGACAAAGGCGACGTCCTTCATTCCCGGCAGCCGCAGGTCGGCGACATACTGGCCGCGCCCGCGCAGGAAACGGTCGTCCTCCTTGCGGAGCATGGACGCGCCGACACCCTGTTTCTTCATTTGGATCCTCCCGTTGCGGTGGCCCCAGCGCCGGCGGTCGGATGCCGGCGGCTGTCCTCTCGAACCGTCCGCAAACGCTAGCTCATCTTATTTTTGGAATGATAGCAAGACTATTGTGCCTGCGGTCCATCTGCCGGGTATTCGAACCGGAGGTGGCTCTCGCCTGGGGAGCCGCTGGTGGCGCCGGAGCCGGCGCCACCGCTCGCGCGGGCTAGGCCAGTTTGACCTCGGCGCCCAGCTGCATCAACGACTGCTTCGCGTCTCCGAACAGCATAGACGTCTTTGGCGCCACGAAGAGATCGTTTTCGACGCCGGAGAAGCCGGCGCCCTTGCCGCGCTTCAGCACGATGACGCTGGTCGCCTCGGAGACGTTCAGGATCGGCATGCCGTAGATCGGCGAGCTCTTGTTGGTGCGCGCCGCCGGATTGACGACGTCGTTGGCGCCGACGACGAGCGCGACGTCGGTGCCGGCGAAGCGCTCGTTGATGTCCTCCATGTCGATCAGCTTGTCGTAGGAGATGCCCGCCTCGGCCAGCAGGACGTTCATGTGCCCCGGCATGCGGCCGGCGACCGGATGGATGGCGAAGCGGACGTCGACGCCGCGCTTCTCCAGCAGATCCACCAGCTCGCGCGCCTGGTGCTGCGCCTGCGCCACGGCGAGGCCGTAGCCCGGCACGATGATGACGCGGTTGGCGAAGGCGAGGCGGAGCGCCGCGTCGTCGACCTGGATCGCCGTCATATCGCCGGAGGCTCCGGAAGCCGCGGCCTCGTCGGGACCGCCCGCCGAACCGAAGGCGCCGAACAGCACGTTGGCGAAGGAGCGGTTCATCGCCTTGCTCATGGCGACCGAGAGGATGAAGCCGCTGGCGCCGTCCAGCGCGCCGACGACGATCAGTACGTTGTTGTCGAGGGCGAAGCCCGTCGCTACCGCGGCAAGGCCGGCATAGGCATTGAGCAGCGAGACCACCACCGGCATGTCGGCGCCGCCGATCGGCATGACGATCAATATACCGACGATGAGGCCGATCGCGCAGATCGCAGCGAAGACCCAGACGTCATACGGGAACAGCACCACCCAGACCAAGCCGGCGACGCCGAGGGCGAAGAGGGCCAGGTTGAAGTAGTTCTGGAGGGGGAAGGTGATCGGCCGGCCGGGCAGCAGTTCCTGCAGCTTGCCGAAGGCCATCAGGCTTCCCGTCACCGTCAGCGCGCCGAGCAGCACCTCGAAGCCGAGCGCCGTCATGACGCCGCGGGTCAGGCTTTGCTCGTGATAGAGATGCGCGTATTCGCCGATGCCGACGAGGGTCGCGGCCAGCGCGCCGAAAGCGTGGCTGAAGGCGATGCGCTGCGGCATGGCCGTCATCGGCACCCACATGCCGAGCGGGTAGCCGATCAGCGCGCCGACGGCGGCGCCGATCAGGATCCACTCATAGGTGACGATGCGGGCATGGAGCAGCGTCGCCGCGACGGCGATCAGCATGCCGAAGGCGGCAAGCTGCATGCCGCGCCGCGCCGTATCCGGACGGCTCAGCGAGCGCAGCGCGAAGATGAAGAGGACCGAGGCCAGCAGGTAGGAAAGCTGGATGACGATGTCGATCAATGGACCCTAGCGCTCGCGCGCTCCTCCTGCTTGGCGGCCTTGGCCTTGTCGAACATGGCGAGCATGCGATCCGTGATCAGGAAGCCGCCGACGACGTTGGCCATGGCGCAGCCGACGGCGATGGTGCCGAGCACGGTGCTGAGCACGCTCTGGTTGGCGCCGGCGAGCACGATCGAGGCGACGAGCGAGATGCCGGAAATGGCGTTGGTGGCGGCCATCAGCGGCGTGTGCAGCAGCGGCGGCACGCGGGTGATGGCCTGGAAGCCGACAAAGCCGGCGAGGACGAAGACGAAGAGCTGAATGACGGCCGTGGACGTCATGATGATCCTCCGGAGAGACGGCCTACCGTCGGCGACGGCGGCGCAAGGGAAGGCATTCCCCCGCGATGGTTCGCGGTGGCTGCTCCGGGCGACGGCGCCCGGTGCGGAATGAAAGGAAGCGGCGCTAGACGATGGGGCGCCGAGCCGCGTCAGCTCGCGAGCGCGTTGGCGAAGGCCGGGTGCACGATCTGCCCTCCCCGCGTCAGGTTGGTGCTCTTGATCAGATCGTCGTCCCAGTTGACGGCGAGATCCGCCGTGCGCTGGTCGACCAGCGTCGAGACGAACGAGTAGAGGTTTCGCGCATAGAGGTTCGACGCGGTGGCCGCGACCTTCAGCACGCTGGAATTGCCGAGGATCTTCACGCCGTTGGCGGTGGTGACCACCTCGCCGGCCTTCGCTCCCTCGACATTGCCGCCGCGTTCGACGGCGAGATCGACGATCACCGATCCGGCACGCATCGGCTCGATCATCGCCGAGGTGATCAGGATCGGCGCTGTACGGCCCGGGATCAGCGCGGTGGTGATGACGATGTCCTGACGGCGGAGATGCTCGCTGACGAGCTCCGCCTGCTTGGCCTGGTAGGCCTTCGACATCTCCTTGGCGTAACCGCCAGCGGCCTCGGCCTTCTTGAACTCGTCGTCCTCGACGGCGATGAACTTGGCGCCGAGCGACTCGACCTGCTCGCGCGCCGCCGGACGAACATCCGTCGCCGTCACGACGGCACCGAGACGGCGCGCGGTGGCGATCGCCTGCAGGCCGGCGACGCCGGCGCCCATGACGAAGATCTGGGCGGCGGGAACGGTGCCGGCCGCGGTCATCATCATCGGCAGCGAACGGGTATAGGCGGACGAGGCGTCGATCACGGCGCGGTAGCCGGCCAGATTGGCCTGGCTCGACAGCACGTCCATGCTCTGCGCCCGGGTGATGCGCGGCATCAGCTCCATGGCGAAGGCGGAGACGCCGGCGCTCGCCATGACGTCGAGCGAGTCGGCCGGGCGATGCGGATCCATCGTGGCGATGACGATCGCGCCCGGCTTGCAGGCGCGGATGACGTCGGCCGAGGGCCGGTTGACCGACAGCACGATGTCGGCATGGCGAACCGTCGTGGCGGCGTCGGGCGCGACACGGGCACCGGCACGCTCGAACTCCTGATCGGAGAAGCCCGCGCCGTGTCCGGCGCCGCCCTGTACCAGGACCTTCCCGCCCAGCGTCTCGTATTTCTTCACCGTCTCCGGGGTGGCTGCCACCCGCGTGTCGGTCATCGTATCGGACAGAACCGCAATATGCATGGCCTCGTCTCCTGAACTGGCAAGACGGCAGAGCCGACAGCGTGCCCCCACGGTCATTTGCCCTGACATCGAGCCCACACTGCGCCCGACGCGATTCATAATCAACCTATTTATAGTAAGATAGAAACTATTGATGCCGAAATTATTCGCCGCCTCAGGGCGCAACCCAGGGGCGAGTCACGCGCAAAAAAAAGAGGCATCGCCAGGCGATGCCTCTTCCCCTCCTCGAGCCGCTGCGGGTCGGCGGCCGTCAGGCCTTCGCGATCGGCTCGCTATTGCACCAGTCATAGATGCTGAGCGCCATCACCTTGATCGAGGTAAGGTAATCGTCGATCGAGACATATTCGTCATTGGCATGCATGACCGCCGTCGAGCCCGGTCCGAAGATCACGGTCGGCGTGTGGCCATATTCGTTCAGGAAGCGGGTATCCGCGGCGCCCTGGCGGCCGCTGATCACCGGCGTCTTGCCCGTCACCTCGGTATAGGTTCGGCACACCGTCTCGACGATGCCGTGGTCGCGCGGGATCTCGGACGCCTGCGCGTCATAGCCGACGAAGCGGACGACCGGCGGATGGTCCTTCATCCAGGGATCGTTCTTCGCCATCTCGGCGATCTTGTCGACGAGGCTCTGCTTGACGCCTTCATGGTCCTCGCCCGGCACGGTGCCAATGCTGCCCTTGAGCACGGCGCTGGCCGGGAAGGCGCTCGGATAGTTACCGGCCTGGAACGAGCCGATGATGCAAGGCAGCGAGTCGAGCGCGCTCGGATAGAGCGGATGCTTGACCGTCGCGACGCGGTGATCCTCCAGCTCCTGCACGGCCTTGACGACCTTGTTGCCGAGCTCGATGGCGCTGATGCCCATATAGCGCTGCTGGATGCCGGCCGGCTTGCCCTGCACGTCGATCTGGAACCAGATGCGACCGATGCAGGCAGGCTGGACGGCGAGATCGCTGGTCTCGCCCGAGATGCCGGCGTCGGCGGTGTAGCCGCGGATGACGGTATCGAGCGTGCCGTGGCCCGACACCTCCTCGTCGATGACGACGTTGATGTAGACGTCGCCCTTCAGATCGATGCCGGCTTCCTTCAGATACTGGACCGCCAGGATGTGGCTGGCGACGCCGCTCTTCATGTCGCAGGAGCCGCGGCCATAGATGCGGCCATCCTTGATGGCGGCCGACCACGGATCATCGCTCCAGCCCTCGCCATTGCCGACAGGGATGACGTCGGTATGGCCGTTCAGGAGCAGCGAGCGGCCGCCGCCCGTGCCCTTGCGGGTGGCGACGATGTTCGGCCGGCCCTCATAGCCGCGATCGACCGGACGGTAGCCCGGATGCTTCTTCAGCTCTTCCCAGTCCGTCTCCCACATGTCGACGTCGAGGCCGATGCCGGTCATGTAGCCGGAGACGAACTCCTGGATCGCGGCCTCGTCGCCGGTGACGCTCGGAATGGCGACCATGTCCTGCAGGAAGCGGATCGCCGGGTCGCGGTTGGCGTCGATCGCGTCGATGATTTTCTGGCGGTTGGGATCGGTCATGAGACGTTCCGGATTGCTTCTGGATGGTGTTTCGGCGGCGAGAGGCCGCGCCGCCTCCCCTCCGGAGACGGCGCGGGCCAAAGCTCGGAGGCTCAGAGCGTCTTCAGACGCGGGATGATCTCGCGGGCGATCGTCTCGATCTGGTCCGTCTGGTACTTGTAGGGGACGAAAATGATCTTCTGGACGCCGGCGTCGATATGAGCGCGGAGCTGCTCGACGCACTCGTCGACCGAGCCCATGATGGCGCTTTCGCGGGTGCAGTCGCTGTGCTCGGGGAAGTCCCATTCCTTGTTGAGCCAGTCCATCATGTCGTCATGCACCGCCTCCTTGGACGGGCCGACCATGATCGGGAGCTGCGAGGCGTTCATGACCTTCGACGGGTCCTTGCCGGCTTCCTTGGCGAAGCCGAGCACCTTGTCCCACGACTTCTTGAAGTCCTCGGCGCGGTAGAAATAGGTCAGCCAGCCGTCGCCGGTGGATCCCGCGCGCTTCAGCGCCGCATCGGCATAGCCGCCGATCAGGATCGGCAGCTGCGGCTGCGCGGGCTTGGGATACATCACCGCCTTCGACAGCTTGTAGTTCAGCTGCACGCCCGTGGCTTCGTCCTCGATCTTGTAGTCGCCGGTCACCAGGTCTTCGGTCCACAGGCGGCGCATGATCTCGAGGTTCTGGTCCATGATCTTGCCGCGCTTGCCGAACGGCAGGCTCATGGCGTCGAACTCGCGCTTGTACCAGCCGGCGGCCATGCCCATGACCATGCGGCCGTTCGACAGCTGGTCCATCGACGAGAGCTGCTTGGCGAGCGCGACCGGGTTGCGCAGCGGCAGGACGAGGATGCCGGTGCCCATCTTGATGCGGGTCGTGCGGGCGGCGATGCCGGTCAGAGCGGTCAGCGAGTCGATGATCGGGAAGTTCGGGTCGACGCCGAGCAGCATGTGGTCCCAGACCCACACCGAGTCGTAGCCGAGTTCCTCGACGCGGACGCCATAGTCAACCAGAGCGCGGGCATCGGGCATGTTCGGATACGCGACGAAGTTGCGCGCGGCGATGCCGAACGTCTTGGACAGCATAGTCATTGAATTCCTCCCAATGAAAACTCAGATGAACATCCGCTCGGGGTCGATCGACCGGAGCGTTTCCAGTTCATGTTCGGTTGGCGGCTCGGTGATCGCGATCTGCTCGTCGAAGACGAGGTCGAAGCCGGTGTTGTCCTGCACATTCTCGCGGCTGACGCCGGGATTGAGCGCCAGCACCTTCATCCGGCGCGTCTGATCGTCGAAGCCGAAGACGGCGAGCTCGGTGATGACGCGGAACATGCCGCCGGCCGGCAGTCCGCCCTCGGCGCGGCTGGTGCCGCCGCGGAGGAAGCCGGGGCTAGTGATGAAGTCGACCTTCTCGACGAAGCGGCGCTTCTCGTGCTTCATCGCCACGATCATGTTGGTGAGGCTCGAGATGTCGTTGCCGCCGCCGGTACCCGGCAGGCGCGTCTTCGGCGCTGAGGGATCGCCGATGAAGGACGAATTCAGATTGCCGAACTGGTCGATCTGGGCGCCGCCCATGAAGCCGATGTCGACATAGCCGCGCTGCAGCAGCAGCAGCACGTCGGCGCTGCCGAGCACCATGTTGGCGCGCTTGGTGCAACGCTGGTCGTTGGTCGAGGGCGGCAGCTTGCCGGGCTCGACGAAGGCGCCGACGACACCGCCCTCGAACAGGATGGTGAGCCCCGGGCAGCGCAGGCGCTGCGCCAGCGTCGCGGCCAGCAGCGGCGTGCCGACGCCGGCGAAGACCACCTGCCCGTCCTTCAACTGCCGGGCGCTGAGAATGGCGAGGATTTCGGCGGCGGTGTAGCGCGTCGTGTCAGTCATTGTAGATGCTCCGCCCCTTCCGGCTCGCGTCCAGAACTTCCTCCATGCCGATCAGGGCGAGGTATTCGTTCCAGGATTTCGGCGCGTAGAAGTAACGCTCGAGGTAGTCGCGCATGCCCTCGACCGGGTCGGAATTGACCTGACCGACATAGGCTTCCATGTGCTTCAGCATCGGCTCATAGAGGCCGAAGCATTCGTGCGGCGCGGAGCCATAGGGAACCTCGACGACGGCGTCGACGCAGAAGAACGGGATCTTGGTCTGGTCGGGCGCGCGGCGGATCTGGTCGTTGGAGACGATGCGCTCCGTCGTCAGGATCACGCGGTTGGCGGCGAGCGCCAGATCGATGTCCATGAACTGCAGGCCGTCGATCTGCGCGTTGCCATAGGCGTCGCAACGCTGGACGTGGATCAACGCCACGTCGGGATTGAGCGCTGGCACCAGCAGCAGCTTCTCGCCGGTGAAGGGGCAATCGATCGGCTTCGCCTCGGGGCGCTGATCCATGACGCCGGAACCGAGCATCGAGCGGATCGGCAGGAACGGCACGCCCATGCCGCCGGCGCGGAAACGCATGCCGACCGCCATGTGGCTCCATTCCTCGTAGCGGGCGAGGCCCTGCTCGACATGGCGCCGCATGACCTTGGACAGGCCCCAGAGAATCCCCTGCGCGAACCAGCTGGTGATGATGTGGTCGGAGACACCGGAGCCGAACAGGATGTCGCCATCCGTCGAGGTTATGGCCCGCGAGCAGGACAGGTTCCTGCGACGCTGGCGCACCAGCTCCCAGATCATCGCCATCGGCGTGCGCGACATGGTGGAGCCGCCGATGCCGACCTTCATGCCGTCCTGCACGAAGGAGGCGGCCTCCTCCAAGGTCATGACCTTCTCGCGCAGACTGCGGTCGCGCTGGGACAGATTCTCCCTGAGCCTCTGATAGGGCTCTACCTGGGCGTTCAGCACACGCTCCTCCTTAGGCTGGCGGCCAGTGCCGCTTCTGCTAGTTCAGGCCGACTTCGGCGTTGAATTCGGTGATGAGCCGGTCCCAGGCGGGCACGGACGCGGCGATGTCCTTCCAGAAGGACTGCTCCCGGCGGCTGTCGAAATCCTCGACGGTGACGCCCTGCTGCTCGACCCAGGTGTAGTAGCCGAGGTTGAAGACGCGCCGCCGTCCCGGCTGGCCGAGTTCGAGGACGTTCTCGTCGGAGAGCTCGGCGAGGCAGGATGCGAAGATCCCGCCCGCATCCGCCGCCGAAAAGCCGGCGGGATAGAACTTGCGCTCGGCGCCGCCGAGTTCGGTGCCGTAGAGCCGCGCGCTGTCGGTGGCGATCGTCATGACGACGTCGTCGGGGCCGTAGTCCATGTAGCGCGCGAGCTTGATCGAGGCGGCGATGTTGGCGAGGCCGGAGATGCCGATCTCGACGAAGGCAGCGACGAGATCGGCGTCGAGATCCGGGCGCGCGGCCAGATAGGCCCGGCCCGCGTCGGTGTTGAACAGAAGGTTGAGCTTGTCGCTGACCCGGTCGGAGACGGCGATGACGAAATCCGAGTTCATCACGTTGTGGATCAGCGGGATGTGCTTGTCGCCGATGCCCTGGATGTTGTGCTCGCCATAGCCGTTCTCCAGCATGGTCGGGCATTCGAGCGCCTCGACGGCGGCGATCCGGGTGCCGAACACTTCCTTCAGATGGTCGCCGGCCGCGATGGTGCCGGCCGAGCCGGTCGCAGAGACGAAGGCGGAAAGTCGCGCGCCGCCGCGCTTCGCCTGAACTTCGGCGAACACCCGCTCGCAAGCCATGCCGGTGCAGGCGTAATGCGCCATGTAGTTGGAGAAGGCCGAGAACTGGTTGAGGATGACGTTGTCGTCGCTCGCCGCCAGTTCGTGGCACTTGTCGTAGATTTCCTTGACGTTGCTCTCGGTTCCCGGCGTGCGGATGATGTGCGCGGGGTCGGCGACCCAGCGCTCCAGCCAGTCATAGCGCTCGCGGCTCATGCCCTCCGGCAGCACGGCGATGCCATCGCAGCCGAGGATGCGCGAGACCGCGACGCCGCCCCGGCAATAATTGCCGGTCGACGGCCAGACGGCGCGATTGCGGTCGGGGTCGAACTGCCCCGTCACGAGGCGCGTCACCAGCCCGGCATAGACCGGCAGCACCTTGTGCGCGCCGATCATCGGGAAGCGCGAACCGAGGAGGACGACGATCGGCGCCGCGACGCCAGTCAGCGCCGACGGCAGAACGACATGCGCCGGCACGTCGACGCGGCCGCGCCGGTCGGGACCGTTGTACCAGTGCACGCGCCAGAGGTTTTCGGCGGCGGGCGCGTCGGGATCGACCTCGGCGAGGCGCGCCTCGATATCGGCGGGAATCGGTTCCTGGCCGGAAAGCTGGGCGAAGGTCGGCAGCACGATGCCCCGGCTGCGCGCCCGCTCGATGGCGGCGCGGCGCCCTTCCCCATCCACAATCTCTGGCCTGGCGACGAGACCCGCCACGACATCCGCCATTTCCGAAAGCTCCCCGTCCCCTGCTCACCGTCATTGCCGACGGTCAAAAGAGGCTATCATACTAATGTTAGTACTACTATCCCATGGCGTGAATATTCCACTGCGCCCGAGGCGCGGTGGAAGGGTCGCGTCTCAGCTGGCGTAGGCGGGCTGCGGGGCGTCCTGGGCCGGTTGGCAGGCGGCGAAGGACCGCTCCAGCAGGGTCGCCGGCGCATTGCTGTAAAGCGTGGTGCGCTGGCGCGGCAGGCGACCGGCGGCGCGGATGATCTCCTCCATCCGCTGCGGCGTCATCTCCTGACCGTGGCTGGCGCCGGCCGAGCGCGAGATGCTCTCGTCCATCAGCGTGCCGCCGAGGTCGTTGACGCCGGCGTTCAGGCAATGGCGCGCGCCCTCCGGCCCCAGCTTCACCCAGGAGGTCTGGATGTTGGTGATGTGGGGATGCAGCGCGAGACGGGCGACGGCGTGCATCAGCACGGTCTCGCGGAAGGTCGGGCCGGGGCGCGACTTGCCCTTCAGGTAGATCGGCGCCTCCATGTGGACGAAGGGCAGCGGCACGAATTCGGTGAAACCGCCCGTCTCGGCCTGCAAATCGCGGACCCGGATTAGGTGACGCGCCCAGTGCTCATAGCGCTCGATATGGCCGAACATGATCGTCGCGGTGGAGCGGAAGCCGAGGCCGTGCGCGGTGCGCATGACGTCGAGCCACTCGTCGGTTTTGACCTTGTCGGCGCAGAGCAGCGCCCGCACCTCGTCGTCGAGGATCTCCGCCGCTGTGCCCGGCAGCGTGTTGAGGCCGGCCTCCTTCAGCCGCTGCAGGAATTCGCCGACCGGGATGCCGAGCGTCTTGGCGCCCTGCGAGACTTCGAGCGGCGAGAAGGCGTGCATGTGCATGGCCGGCACGGCTGATTTCACCGTGGCGCAGAGATCGAGATATTTCTGGCCCGTATAGGACGGGTGGATGCCGCCCTGCATGCAGACCTCGGAGGCGCCACGCTCGGCCGCCTCGCGCACCCGCTGCGCCACTTCCGCCATCTCCAGATCATAGGGGCGGCCGCGCAGGTTCTCGCTCATCTTCCCCTTCGAGAAGGCGCAGAACTGGCACTTGTAGTAGCAGACATTGGTGTAGTTGATGTTGCGCGTGACGACATAGCTGACGATGTCGCCATTGACGCGACGGCGGAGATCGTCGGCCGCCTGGCAGACCGCCGTGAAGGCATCGCCGCGCGCCCGGAACAGCCGCACGATCTCGCTTTCCGACAACCTCTGCGCGGCCATCGCCTTGTCGAGGACGATCTCGAGCCCGACATCGATCCGCGCCGGCGCTCCACCGGTGAGCAGAGAAACGTCGCGGGCCGGCAGCGGATCGGCGCGGCCGGGGCACCAACTGTCGGCGCGCGGCCAGCCGTCGCCATCGACGAGATTGAACAGAGCGGTCCGGAGCGCCGGATCGACCCAGCGGTAAGGCTGTCGCGCGTGGGCCGGATAGATGGCAAGACGCTCGGTCAGCTCCTTGCCGGCCTCGGCGGTGGCGGCGGCGAGTTCGCGCACATGCGGCCACGGGGCTTCCGGATTGACGTGGTCCGGCGTCACCGGCGACACGCCGCCCCAATCGTTGATGCCGGCCGCGACCAGCTGTGGCAGCGCGCCCGGGCTCAGATTGGGCGGCGCCTGGATGTTCATCTCCGGCTCGAACAGCAGTCGCGCGATCGCAATGGTCCAGAGATGATCCTGCTCCGAAGGCGCCTCGACATCCGCCATCTTGGTATCGGCCTTGGGCCGGAAATTCTGGACGATGATCTCCTGGATATGGCCATGCGCGTCGTTCAGCTCGCGCAGCGCCAGCAGCGAGTCGATCCGCTCCTCGCGCGTCTCGCCGATGCCGATCAGGATGCCTGAGGTGAACGGCACGGCCCGCTCGCCGGCGCGGCGGATGGTGTCGAGGCGCGCGGCCGGCAGCTTGTCCGGCGAGCCGTAATGGGCCCCGCCCTTGGCGCAGAGCCGTTCCGACGTGCTCTCGACCATGATGCCCTGCGAGATCGAGACCTGACGCAGCGCGTCAAGATCGGCATCAGTCAGCAGGCCGGGATTGGCGTGCGGCAGCAGGCCGGTTTCCTTCAGCACCATGGCCGCGACCTCGACGAGATAGGAGATCGTCGTCTCGTGGCCGAGCGCCGCCAGTTCGTCGCGGGCCGCCTTGTAGCGGAGCTCGGGCTTGTCGCCCAGGGTGAACAGCGCCTCCTTGCAGCCCGCGCGCTTGCCAGCCTCAGCGATCGCAAGAACCTCCTCGCGGGTCAGGAAGGCGCGCTCGCCCTTCCGCGGCGGATGGGCGAAGGTGCAGTAGTGGCAGACGTCGCGGCAGAGCTGCGTCAGCGGAATGAAGACTTTTCGCGAATAGGAGACCTGGTCGCCATGGCCGAAGTCGCGCCGGGCCGAGGCGGCGCGAAGCAGCGGCGACAGGTCGTCCATATCGACGAGGCCGAGGGCCTCGGCGCGCGTCAGCCGGCGGTCATGGGCAAAATCGGCGAGAAGCGTCTGGATGCTCATGGCAAAACTGCCTCCTTGAAAGAACCGGCGACGGCGGGAACGGGGGTGCCGCGAAGCTGACGGATGAGGGCGCGCGTGCGCGGCGCGGCGGCGCTTCCGGTATCGAGGACGAGGTCGGCCGCGACGTCGACGTCGTGGCCGGCGCCCTCGAGCCGCAGGATCGCTGGCGTGATACCAAGCGCCTGCGCGGCGGCGACGTGGCGGGCAAAACTGTCGGGACCGAAGGTGGGCGGCATCAACAGTGGCGGCGCGATTGCCAGCATGTTGGTGCCGCCGTCGCGCGTCGCCGGGACGATGACGACCGGGCTGGTGCGCGTCGCGTCCAGCACGGCCTCGATCTCCTCGACGGTGACGAGCGGGATGTCGCCCGGCACCACGAGCGCGCCGGCCTTCTGGCGGGCGTCGAGCCAATGCATGCCGTGCAGCACGGCGGCGTTGAACGCCGGCTCCTGCGGATCGCCGATCACGGTCGCGCCGTGGCCAGCCGCGATCGCCGCGACCTCGGCATCGTCCGTCACGACCAGGATGCCGGCAAGCGTTTCGACTCGGCGGAGCGTATCGAGAACATCGCGCAGCATCGCCTTGGCGAGCCGCCCGCGCTCCGCGCTGTCGAGGACCGGCGCGAGGCGCGACTTCGCGGCTTCCAGCCGTTTGACGGGAACGAGCGCCCAGATCATGACGCCGCCACCACGGGCTGGCTGGCCTCAGCCAGGCGGTCCGCGAAGGCGAGCACCTGGGCTGCGAGATGTTCGCGGTCGGCGTCGCTCTTCATCAGCGTCGGCGTGACATGCACCGGCAGGCCGATCTCGTCGCGCTCGCCCGCGTCCACCGTGTCGATGACGAGGCCGTCGAGCACGCCGTCATAGTGCTGCGCGATGGCGCGCGAGGTCGCCGGCACGCCGAGCTCGGCCATGATCTTCGCCGTCGGGCCCTTCACCGCCGCCCCGCCGATGATTGGCGAAACGGCAATGACCGGAGCGCTCGCCTGCTGCAGCAGCGCGCGGATGCCCGGCGCCGAGAGGATCGGATCGATGCTGAGAAAGGGATTGGACGGGCAGATGACGATGGCGCGCAGCTCCGGATCGGAGAGCGCCGCAGTGACAGGCTCCGAAGGACGCGCCGTGGCAGCGCCCTCGAAGGCGATGCCGAAGACCTCCGGCGCGCAACGCCGCTCGACGAAATAGCGCTGGAACGGCAGCTGACCCTCGGAGGTGGCGAGCGTCGTGCGGATCGGATCGTCCGACATCGGCAGGATGGTGGCGTCAATGCCGTGCGCACGCGCCGCCCCCGCCATGAAATCCGTCAGCGAACGGCCGGCGCGCAGCTGATGCGTGCGCTCGACATGCAGGGCCAGATCGCGGTCGCCGAGCTGGAACCAGGTCTCGCCGCCGAGATGGGCGAGCGCCTGCATGAAGTTCCAGCTCTCGTCGGCGCGGCCCCAGCCGAGCTCCTTGTTGGCGATGCCGCCGAGCGTATAGAGGACAGTGTCGAGATCCGGCGAGATGGCGAGGCCGAGATGCTCGAAATCGTCGCCCGTATTGACGACGATGGTCAGATCCGAGCCAACCTGACGGGCGAGGCCCAGCGCCAGCTTGGCGCCGCCGACGCCGCCGCAGAGTGCGACGACGCGGCCCCTGCCCGATCCTGATGAAGACAAGCCACTCATCGGAACATATCCCTCTCGCGACTGCGGATCAGAGACTTGGCCGGCGTTTCCGGCGCCGGCGAACGGACGCCGCGGACCAGCACGGCGGGGATGCCCTCGTCGCCCTGCCCCATCAGCAGCGAGGCGGCGGAGGCCAGTTCGTCGGCCATGGCGATCTCGGTGACCTTCAGCTTGCGGCCGAACAGGTCGGTGCTGCCGACACGGTCGACCAGCGACGAGACGCCGGCCGCGCCGATCGCGACGCCGACGACGCCGTTGCGCCAGGGGCGGCCGAAGCTGTCGTTGATGACGACGCCGATTTTCGCGCCGAAGGCCGCGTCGAGCCGCTGCTTCAGCAGCGCCGCCGACCCGTCGGGATCGCGCGGCAGGAGCAGGACACGACTTCCCTTGTCGTGGCTGATGTTCGACTCGTCGATGCCGGAATTCGCCATGACGAAGCCGAGGCGATGCGCCGTGACGATGACATGCGGACCGACCTTGACGATCTCGTCCGCCTCCCGCAGCACCACTTCGACATGGCGCGGATCCTTGCCGACCTGGCCGGCCAATTCCCGCGCCTTGTCCGAGGGCTCGACGCCGTCGAGATCGACATAGAGACCGTCCGCCTTCGAGACGATCTTCTGGGCGACGACGAGGATGTCGCCGTCGACCAGTTCGAGATCGTTGTCGCGGAGCGTCCCGATCAGGATCTCCGCCAGATCGTCACCGGGCTCGACGAGCGGAACGCCCGCGAGCGGGTGCAGGGAAACGGACGCCGCGCGCATGGGATCAGGCCCGGACGGCGTCTTCGAGACCGGTGATGGCGATGCCGGCGCCCGGCACCTTGTAGGTGCGGTTGATCCAGATGAGCACGGAGGTCAGCGCCTCGGCCGCCGCCGAATTCGCGAGCACACCGCCGCCGACGCCGCGATTGGCGACCGCGCCGGCGAGCTCGATGACGGCGTTGCGCGCGTCCTTGTCGTCGCTGAACACCAGCACGTCGCAATCGATCTTGCCGCCGGCATGCAGCTTGGTGGCGCCGACATTGTGGAAGGCGGAGACGACGCGGACATTCTCGCCGAGGATCGCCTGGGCGATCTTCGCGGCCGAGCCGGCCTCCGGCAGCTGCACCGTCGAGACCTTGGGCGGCACCAGCGGCACGGCGGCGTCGACGACGATCTTGCCCTGCACGACGTCGCGGATCTCGTTCAGCGTGGCGTCATGGCTGGCGAAGGGCACGGCGAGGATGACGATATCGGCCGCGCGCGCGGCGCCGACATTGTCCTCGCCCTCGACGCCCTCACCCAGCTCGGGCGCCAGCGCCACGGCCTTGTCGCGCGAGCGCGAGCCGATCAGCACCCGATAGCCGGCGGCCGCCCAGCACTTGGCCAGCCCCGAACCGAGGTCGCCGGTTCCCCCAATGATGCCAATGACCGGCTTCGACGTATCGGACATGTGATCCCTGCCTGAAATGCTCGCGTTGAGGCTGCCTTTTCGGAGGCCGGGGCCCGGCTCGCTCGCGAGCCCCGCGCCCATCCCCTCGGCTTTCACCATGTAAGAGTCATACTATCAATAGAAAGATAAGACAACATTATTCACGCGGGCTGCCGGCTGGCCGAGACGCCCGGAAAGCGGGCCGGAAACGGCAAAGCCGGCCGCGCTGGGCGCGACCGGCTTCGGGATGCTGCAGAGAATGGATGGCGCCCGGCCTCAGGCGTGGGCGAGCCCGGCGCCGAGATAGGCCTCGCGCACATGCGGGTCGCTGATCAACTTCTCGCCCGGCCCTTCCAGCGCCATCGTGCCGGCCTCGAGCAGATAGGCGTAGTTGCACATGTCGAGCGCGGCATAGGCGTTCTGCTCGACCATCAGCACCGTCGTGCCGGATTCGCGGATGCCCTGGATGATGTCGAAGGTCTGCGCGACGATGTTCGGCGCGAGGCCGAGCGACGGCTCGTCGAACATGATCAGCTTCGGCCTCGACATCATGGCGCGGCCGATGGCGAGCATCTGCTGTTCGCCGCCCGACAGCGTGCCCGCGACCTGTTTGCGCCGCTCGGCGAGGCGCGGGAACAGGCCGAAGATGTGGTCGAGGTCCGAGGCGATGCCCTTGCTGTCGGAGCGCAGGTAACAGCCCATCTCGAGGTTCTCGAGCACGGTCATCTGGCTGAAGACGCGCCGCCCCTCCGGGCAATGGGCGATACCGAGCGACAGGATGCGTCCCGCCGACATGCCGGTGATGTCCTGCCCGTCGAAGGTGATCCTGCCGCTCGCCGCCGGCACCAGGCCGGAGATGGCGCGGAGCGTCGTGCTCTTGCCGGCGCCGTTGGCGCCGACCAGCACCACGAGTTGCTTGGCCGGGACCTTGAGCGAAATGCCCTTGAGCGCGGTGACCTTGCCGTATCGGCAGACCAGGTTCGAGATCTCAAGCATGCTTCACCCCCTGCCCCAGATAAGCCTGGATGACGTCCGGATCGTTCTGGATCTCCTTCGGCGTGCCGTTGGCGATGATCCGGCCGTAGTTGAGCACCACGATGCGGTCGGACACGCCCATCACCATCGGCATGTCGTGCTCGACGAGGAGGATGGTCTTGCCGTTGGCGCGCAGCTTGTTGAGCAGGGCGACGAAGCGCCCGGTCTCCGAGGCGTTCATGCCCGAGACCGGCTCGTCCAGAAGCAGCGCCGACGGATTGGCGGCCAGCGCCAGCGCCACGCCGAGCAGACGCTGGTCGCCATAGGGCAGACTGCCGCCGAGCTCGTCCGCCTGATGCTCGATGCCGACGAGGCGCAGGATTTCCCAGGCCTCCTCGCGCAGCGCCGCCTCCTGCCGGCGCTCGCGCGGGAGGCCGAAGATCGTGCCGAAGAGGCTCGCGCTGGTCCGCCGGTGCAGGCCGATCCGCACGTTGTCGAAGACCGAGATCTTCTCGAACACGCTGGTGCGCTGGAAGGTGCGGACGAGGCCGAGCGAGGTGACCTCGTGCGGCTTCAGCCCGTTCAGCGACTGCCCCTTGAAGGTCACCTGCCCTTTGGTCGGCTTCAGGAAGCCGGTGATCACGTTGAACGCCGTCGTCTTGCCGGCGCCGTTCGGGCCGATGAGGCTGACCAGCTCGCCTTCGTTGACGACGAAGTTCATGTCGGAGATGGCGATCAGGCCGCCGAAATGCACCGCGACATGCTCGATGGCGAGGATCGGCCGCGGGGAACTCGTTGCAGCGACGGTCATGAACGCGCTCCCTTGCTCGATTCAAGGACGAGGCCGGCCGGCTTGCCGGCCGAGGCGCTGCCGGGCTTGCGGGTGAACCAGCGCTCGATCGCCGGGACGATGCCCTCGGGCAGGACGAAGACGATGAGGATCATCAGGAGGCCGTAGAGGATCCACTGCACCTCGGGGCCGACATAGGAGCGCAGGACCACCGGCGCGATGCCGAAGATCAGGCCGCCGACCAGCGGCCCGGCGAGCGTGCCCTTGCCGCCGGTGATCACCATGATCACCATCGTCACCGTGTTCAGGAACATGAAGATCATCGGGTCTATGATCTGGATGTAGTGGGCGTAGAGGCCGCCGGCGACGCCGGCCATGGCGCCGGACAGCACGGCCGCGAGCACCAGGTACTTCGTCACGCTGATGCCGACCGAGACGGCGAGGGTCTCGTTCTCGCGCAGCGCGATCATGGCGCGGCCATAGGGCGAATAGACCAGCCGCTTGATCAGGATATAGGCGAGGACGATGGTCGCGAGCACGACGTAGTAGTTCTGCGCCTTGCCCCAAAGCGTTGCATAGCCGGTCCACTCGAAGCCGAGCGTCAGCGGCGGGATGCCGGGCAGCGCCAGCGGGCCGTTGGTGAGCTCGACCCAGTTCAGCGAGACGAGGCGCACCACCTCGGCGAAGGAGATCGTGACGATCACGAAATAGGCGCCGCGGACGCGGAAGGCGAGCTTGCCGATCACATAGCCGCAGAGCCCGGCCACGATCGTGCCGAACAGGACGCCGACCACCGCCGGCCAGGGCTCGTGCGTGATCTGGAGGCCGAAGATTTCCACGCTGAAGCCGAGCGAGGTGAGCGCGCTGACATAGGCGCCGATGCCGAAGAAGGCGACATGGCCGAGGCTGAGCTGCCCGGTATAGCCGAGCAGCAGGTTCAGGCTCATGGCGGCGATCACGAAGATGCCGGTCACGACCAGGGTGTGCAGGAAATACTGGTCCTGCAGCCAGAGCGGCACCGAGGCAAAGAACGCGACGGCGATGTAGGGAAGCAGTCGTTTCATCCGATGCGCTCCGAACGTGCGAACAGGCCCGTGGGCTTGAAGAGAAGAACGATGATGATGATCAGGAAGCCCATGGCGTCGCGGTAGCCGGACGAGATGTAGCCAGCGCCGATCTCCTCGGCGACGGCGAGCATGAAGCCGCCGATCGCAGCTCCGGTGATGTTGCCGAGGCCGCCCAGGATGACGATGGCGAAGGCCTTCAGCGAGGCGAGGTCGCCCATGGTCGGCGTGACGACGAAGACGGGGCCGAGCAGCGCGCCCGCCGCCGCACCCAGGCCGGAGCCGAGCGCGAAGGTGGTCGTGTAGATGGCGTTGACGTTGACGCCCATCAGCGCGGCCGTGCCGCCGTCCTGGAAGGTCGCCCGCATCGCCTTGCCGAGCTTGGTGCGGTTGATGAGGAAATAGGTGCCCGCGATCAGCACGACCGAGACGATCAGCACCATGACGCGCAGCCAGGAGATCGACACCGGCCCGATGACGAGCGGCGCTTCCGGCAATGGCGACGGGATCGACTTGGCGATGCCGCCCCAGATCAGGTGCTCGGCATTCTGCATCACGATCCAGGCGCCGATCATCAGCAGCATGGTCGTGTCGATGTCGGCGCCGCGTTTGGGCCTGAGCAGCGTGAATTCGATCGCCGAACCCACCGCCATGCCGGCCACGATGGCGAAGGCGATCGCCACGAAGAAGTTCAGCCCCAGCACGGTCGCGAAGAAGTACATCATGTATGCGCCGAGCGCATACAGCTCTCCATGCGTAAAATTCACGATACGCATGATGCCGAATATCAGGGTCAGGCCAATGCCTAGCAAAGCATAGGTGCCGCCCATGATAAGCGCATTGACTAAATGCTGTGATAGCTGATCCAAGACTGTTCCTCACCCAAATGGCGATTGGATCCTGGTCTGCCCAATGTGTGGAGCAAGGCTTCCGGAAGCGTTCCGACGAACCGGCGGCACGACACGACAGCCTCCGCCGGCGCAGGGCGCGCCGAGGCCGGAAAAGCCTGCATGAACATGCTCACGGGTTGCACGACGCTCGCGCAGCCGTCGCCCTACACAGAGTCAGCCATTCACCATCGCCCTCCACCGCTGTTCAGCAGCTCGTCCGGACGTCGCCCCGAAGCAGTCTCCCCCCGCTTCAAGACGACGACTTCCGGCCTTCCGGCGACGTTTGCCGCCATCAGGACTGATTATTCTTTCTATCATCTCATTATTAGAATGACAATGAGACTGGGTTTCGGGATGGGAGCCGGGCTTGGTTGGCGTCGCATGGTTCCGCGCCCGCTGCGCGTGAGCCGTTTGCGGGCTGAACGGTCGCGATCCCACGCCCTGCCCCGGCGAGGGCCGTGACCGGGCCGGCGGCGCGGTCGGGTCCACCACGCCCCTTGTTCGGCAACGCTTTCTCGCGCCTGCCCCAACGCGAGGCCGCCCTTCGGCAAAGCCCCGCGAGGTCTCGCGAAAGCCCCTATCGCTCATCGCGAACCGCGCCGAGCCGGCTTCCAAAGGCGCGTTGCTCAAGATCGCCCCGTGAGCGATCCTCTCATCAATCCCGCCCAATATGAAACAGAATTGCATCTGGAGCCCGCAAATCACGGAAATCTCTCGGGATGATTGGGGTATTCTCTCCAGACCGCCCCAATTCGTCCTTCTTCAGCTTCGGGAGTAAACCAGCTTGCTCATCCTGAACACGCATCCCGACCATCGAAAGCCGCTCGATGCCGTTGACGCCGAGACGCTGGGCGTCGACGCCGCCCGGGAAGTCGAGCGCTTCCTCTCCTATCGCGACAACCATCGGCCGACGCCGCTGGTCGCCCTGCCCCACCTCGCCAAGGAGCTCGGCGTCGGCGCCATCCATATCAAGGACGAGGCCTCGCGGCTGGGGCTCGGCAGCTTCAAGGCGCTCGGCGGCTCCTATGCCGTGATCCGGCTGGTGCTGGAGGAAGCGTCCCGCCGACTGGGCCGCACCGTCGACGTCGCGGAACTGCAGACGTCCGAGGTTCGCGCTGTCGCCGCCACGATGACGGTCGCCTGCGCCACGGACGGCAATCACGGCCGCTCGGTCGCGCAAGGCGCGCAATTGGTCGGCGCCCGGGCGGCGATCTTCGTCCATTCGGGCGTCAGCAGCGAGCGGATCGCGGCCATCGCCCGCTATGGCGCCGAGATGATCCGCGTCGACGGCAATTACGACGACAGCGTCGCCGAAGCCTCGCGCCGGGCGTCCGCCGAAGGCTGGACCGTCGTTTCCGACACGTCCTGGCCCGGCTATGAGCGCATCCCCGGGCTGGTCATGCAGGGCTACACGGCGCTGCTGCGCGAAGCGCTGGAAGCGCTGCCCGAGCCGCCGACGCATGTCTTCGTGCAGGCCGGCGTCGGCGGCGTCGCCGCCGCCGTCTCGGGCTATTTCTCCATCGTCTTCGGCGAGAACCGCCCGTTCTTCACCGTCGTCGACCCGGCCCGCGCCGCCTGCCTGTTCGAAAGCGCCCGCGCCGGCCACGCGGTCAAGGTCGCGCATGGCGAGGCGACGGTGATGGCGATGCTCGAATGCTACGAGCCGTCCATGGTCGCGTGGCGCATCCTGTCGCGTCTCGCCGATGCGTTCATGACGGTCGACGAGGGCGACGCGATCGCCGTGATGAACCGGCTGGCGCAGCCGAAGGGCGGGGATCCGGCGATCGTCGCGGGCGAAAGCGGCGGCGCCGGGCTTGCCGGACTGGTCAGGGTTGCGGCCGATCCGGCGCTGCGCGCCTCGATCGGCCTCGGCCCGGATGCCCGCGTCTTCCTCATCAACACCGAGGGCGCCACGGACCCCAAGCTCTACGAGACGCTGGTCGGCCTGTCGCCGGACGCGGTTCTGAAGCGGGATGCCGTTCCGGCCTAGCTCCCGGCCAACCGCACCCCAAAATGCACGAAATCCCGGCCGCTTCCGACCGGGATTTCTCACTTTCGTAGGATGATTGTCAACGACTAGGCGTTGTCGACGATCTTCTTGACCGTGTCCTTGGCCTTGCCGACAGCCTGCTGGGCTTCACCCTTGATTTCCTGGGCCTTGCCTTCGGCGCGAAGACGATCGTTCTCCGTCGCCTTGCCGACACCCTGCTTCACGTTGCCGATCGCCTCGTTGGCGACACCCTTGATCTTGTCGGTCGTGCTGCTCATCGTGAAATCCTTCCTCGTGAACTGACGACCGATCAACCGCCGGCGGCGCGGTTGGTTCCATGTCCCGGAAATAACGGAAGGTTCGCGGCAGACGGGATCGCAACAGGCAGGACCAAAGAAAAAGCCCCGAACCTTGCGGCCGGGGCTTTTTCTTGTGCTGGTTGCGGGGACCAGATTTGAACTGATGACCTTCAGGTTATGAGCCTGACGAGCTACCGGGCTGCTCCACCCCGCGTCACGCGCTTCGTCTTTCGTCGTCGCGCAGTGGTGATATAGGAGGTCGAACCGCCGTTTGGAACCCCAAATCGGAAATTAGTCGCCGTTATACACGGCGATTGGCGGCGAGCCGGCTCAGCATCGACGACCCCGCGGATTTCCGTTCCCGATGTCTCGCGCGCAGCGGAGTAGCGGATGTATGCCCGCCTCCTGTCACGCCGATCCGTCGAGGTTCAGCTGCAATCTCTGCGACAGGTTCGCCAGCTCCACCCGGCTCGTGATGTCGAGTTTGCTGTAGATGCTGTGGAGGTGGAGCTTCACGGTCCCCGGCGAGATGCCGAGCTGCGAGCCGATCTCCCGGCTGCGGAAGCCCGCCGCCGCCAGCCGCGACACCTCGATTTCGCGCGGGGTCAGCGCCTGCAGGATCCAGTCGCGCTCGACGTCGCGCTTGCGGATCCGGTCGAAGGCCGCGTTCAGGTTCTGGTCGATGAAATAGCTGCCGCCCGCGACGACGGTGCGGATGCAGTCGAGCAGCACCGTCGGCGCCTGCTCCTTGAGGACGACGCCGCTGACACCGTGTCGAGACGCTTCGGCCAGGTCCTCGTCGCTGATATCGGCGGTCAGCACGACCAGCGCCAGCTTGGGCCGGTCGCGGCGCAGGCGACGGACGAGCTCGATGCCGCTCATCTCGGGCATGCGAAGGTCCAGCACGACGAGATCGACCGGCATGGACGCCACGATTTCAATCGCGTGGCCGGCGCTCCGGCAGGTCGCCACGACCTGCCAGCCGGGCTCGGTCTCCACCATGCGCCGCAGCCCGTCGAGAACGATCAGATGATCGTCCACGATGACGATGCGGAGGCTCACGAGGTCAGTGGGAGCCTGACTATGATCCGCGTCCATTGCGCCACCCGATCGATTGTGAGCGTTCCACCGACCGCCGCAGCGCGCTCGCGCAGACTGCGGGGGCCGACCTTCGTTCCTTCCAGCTCGGCATGTTCAAAGCGTCGGCCATATCCAAAGCCCGCGCCATCGTCATCAACCGTCAGTGCAACGGCGTCGCCGTCCAGCTTCAGGCTGGCATGGACAGAGCGCGCCGCGCCGTGGCGCACGGCATTGGCCGTCGCCTCGGAGATCATCCGCGTCAGTTCGTAGATGGCCGTCGCCGGGAGGCGCAGGTCGGCGGGCTCGAGGTCGAGCTGGAAGTCGATCAGCCATTGCTGCCGCAGCCGCTCCGCCAGGGCGTCGAACTGGGCCTTGAGCTGGAAATCGCCGCCGGCGACGAACGGGTCGCCGGGTTCGAGCGCGCGAATGAAGATGCGCAGGTCGCGCTGCTCGCCGGCCAGCATGGTCTGGATGGAAGCGAGCCGCTCGTCCAGCGCGTGGAGGGCGCTCGGATCGAGGGCGCGGAGCGCCTGCAGCTGCAGGGCCGTGCCGGCGAGCGACTGCAGCACGCCGTCGTGGAGGTCGCGGCCGATGCGGATCCTCTCCTCGACCGCCGCCGCGTCGCTCAGCTTGCGCACCAGGATCGCCTGGTGAAACAGCGCCTTGAGCCGATCCGCGATGATCTCGGCGATCGCCACGTCGTCCAGCGTCATGGTGGGGGGATCGAGCAGATAGAGGCGGGCCTCTAGGTCGCCGATCGAGAACGGCACCGACACCGCCGAGTTGATCGAGAAATCCGCCACCAGCTCCGGGGAAACCGGCGCCCCCTCGCCTTCGCCCTCGTCGAAGCGCCCCTCGCCCCGGTGAACCAGCATGCGCGACGTCGCCGCGTCGGAGATCAGAAGGCTCGCATGCTGCAGGCTCTCGGCCGTCCACGGCATGTAGCGGCTCGGCGGCAGCCGGCGGATTTCCGACACACCCTGGTTCCAGACCGCCAGATAGGTCCAGGGTTCCTCCGCGTCGCTCCAGATCAGCAGCGCGCGGGGCACGCGCATCACATGCGCGGCATAGTCGAGCGCGACCGCCGCCGGCCACTCCCTGCCCTCCGGCACAGCGGGCGTCTTCTCGACCAGGCGCAGCAGCTCGGTCCGCACCTCCTCCTGATGCGCGCCGAGCCAGACCAGCAGAATTCCCGAAACCACCATGAAGAGGATGCGCGAGGCGTCCGTCGTCGCATCGGTATCGGCGTCGACGATCACGGTCCTGTCGGTGGCGACGAGGAACAGGAGCACCACGACGCAGATCAGCGCGGTCCAGAACGCGCCCCGCCAGCGCCAGTGGAGGGTTGCCGAGAGCAGCGCGAACGGCATGAACATGAAGAACGGGCTGGACGCCCCATCCGTCAGGAACATGAAGACGACGAAGAAGAGCACGTCGATGACATGGCGGATCAGGGTTCCCTGCACCCGCGAGACCTCGGTCCGCCAGACCAGCACGGCGGCGATGACGGCATAGGCCAGATAGGCGAGCAGGAGCCCGTAGACGAGTTCCGGAGAAGCGGGCGGATGCTTAGCATCGAGCCAGGCGATATAGAAGCTGCCGATCGCCAGAAGAATGCGCCCGATGGCGATCACCCGGTCGGAACGGGCGCGGAACGTGTTGATCCAGGTGGTTCGCCCGCGCGCAATATCGGGCGGGTTCTGCAGGCGCGACCCGACAGCGCTTGGCGACGAAGGCGTCGGCAGGAGCCAGGCCAGCGGATGGAACGACCGCAACACCGATCCGAAGGCGGGCTGCCGCCGCCGGGCTCTCGGATGTCGCATCAGGATCGACACAGCCGGCCTCCCTGCTCTCGAAGCACGCGCCCCGAGGCCAGACTTGCCCCAGCGGGCGAGCTCTTTCGTGCTTTCGATCCAGTGCGCGTCTCGGGTCATCCTTGCCGGCGATCGATAGCGCTCAGCGTACTCCCGGAGAGGTTTAGGCACAACGGCGGCGGCCGCCCATACATCCTCGGATATATATACGCGCTGCGGCCGGAGCCCTAATCTCGGCCTTCAATAACCCTCTACAGTCGGCCGCATGAAAACATGTCGTCGGAATGAATACCTGTTTTCCAGCCGAGATCATTTCACTCCGCCATGGAGCGAAACAATGCAGAACTGGGCTGTAATAGAGATTTCGTCCGTTACGGAAGGTAGTGAGCCCATCCAGTTGCTTCACTGCGCCTACCGGGCAAGCCAATCCGGGCTGGTGGCGCTGGTGCTGAACGGTGTCGAGCCTCGCGCTGCCGACCGCATTCTGGACCCCGTCGTCGCAGATATGCCCCTGACCATTCCGGGGGTGGAATATGTCTCGATCGACGATGACGCGCGCGTCCGGGACGCCGTGCTTTCGGCCGGCATCGTGTTCGTCATGACCCGGCGTTTTCGCAGCGCCGTGCTCGGCCTCGGCGTCGACCGCGAACGGATCTGGCCGGTGCGCTCGATCCTGACGCGGCTCGGCCAGGAGCCGCGCTCCCGTTCCGTCCAATGGCACCTCGGCAATCGCCTGGGGCTCCATCGGCATCTGCAGATCCGCCATGTCGGTCCGCTTCCGGAGGCTGAAAGAGCATGACTTCGATCGGCACCGGGAGCGAGCCCGGCGACGCGCCACCCGGCCCCGCCTTCGAGGCGGAAACCGGCGCAAAAACGCCCCCGCGCCATCGAGCCTATATCGGCAACGCCCTGCTGTTCTCGGCCTCGATCCTGTTGTCGCTCGCCGGCGCGGAACTCGTGCTGCGCGCCTTTCCGCAATATCAGGTCCAGACCGGCGAAGGCGAATACCGCTTCTGCACGCCGATCGAGACGCGGCATCGCCCGCACCCGACGTTCGGCTACACGGAATCGCCTGAGAACAGCTATTTCGAGCGTTTCAGCACCGCCGACCCCTGGTCCTATGTGCATATCAACGCGGAAGGCTTCCGCGACAATTTCGATACGCACGGCAAGCCCATCCTCGTGCTCGGGGACTCGATGACGCGCGGCAGCCTGGTCAACGAAAACGAGACCTTCACGGACCTGATGGACGCCTGGCATCCGGAATGGGCGTTCCGCAACTATGGCGTCGGCGGCTATGGCCAGGCGAATTCGATCCGCGTCTACGAGGACAAGGCCCCGGCCCTGCCCCACACGCTCGTCATCCAGCAATATTCGCTGAGCACCGACATCGACGACAATGTCGAACGCGCCTCGCTCAATGGCGATACAGTCGACATCAACATCCACCCGGCAGTGGGAACCGCCAAGGATTCCATGAAGCCGCTGGCCCGGATCCACCTGTTCCTCTGGAACAACAGCAAGGTCTATCCCTGGATCTACAACACGGCCGTCCGGCCCTATTTCGGCAATTGGGACGCCCGGCGCGACATCAACACCGCGATCGAGATCACCCGCCGGCTCCTCGGCAAGCTGGCCCAGGAGGCGCAGGCGAACAACGCCGATCTGCTGATCCTGGCGCTACCTTCCTGGGCCGAGATGGCCGGGCGCGACGACGGCATGGATCCGAAGCGCCAGCGCGTCATGCTCGAGGCGTTCGCCGCTGCCACCCCGAACGCCTACCTCCTCGACATGAGCCCCGTTCTCTCGGCGCAGGATCCGAGCAAGACCTACGGCGTCGTCGACAAGCATCTGACGCCCTATGGCCAGTTCCTGGTAGCCGAGTCGATCGAGCGCTGGCTGATGACGGACTGGGCGCGCGGGCCGAAGGCCACCGTTCTGCCGGCGCATGAATTCCACGCGCCGGAACCGGTCATTCCCGACTGCAGCCGCGCCGACGCCTATCTCAAGCTCGTAACGGGCCCGCATGGCGGATGAACCCGCCTGCGAGGCTCGAAGGACCGAAGGGAAGCCCGCATGGACCAGAATACCAAGGATAGAGGCCAGCCTTCGCCCGCCGAGGCACCCAGGAAAGCGACGGCGAAATCCTCGGCGCGGATGGCGCTGATCTCTGTCGTCGCGAGCGTCATCGTCGGCGGCCTGCTGATCGAAGGCACCGCCCGCTGGGTGCTGGACGACGGCATGAACTTTGATGTCGAGATGTGGAAATATGCTCGCGATATCAAACGCGTGAGCGACAATCCTCAAATCGGGCACGAGCATCGGCCGGAAACCAGCGGCTTCTATATGGGCGTGCCGGTCCAGATCAACGCGATGGGCCTTCGCGACCGGGAGTTCGATCTGGTCAAGCCGCCCGAAGCCGTCCGCACGATGATGCTGGGCGACTCCCTCACCTTCGGCTGGGGCGTGAAGGCCGAGGACACGCCGGCCAAGCTGATCGAAACACGGCTCAACGACGCGAAGGATACACCCCGGAACGAGGTGATCAACACCGGCGTCGGCAATTACAACACGACGATGGAGATCGCCTATTTCCTCGACCGCGGACAGGAGCTGAAGCCCGACGTCGTCGTGCTCAACTACTTCATCAACGACGCCGAGCCGCAGCCGAAGCGCCAGACGTCGATCTGGCGGGAATATTCCTACGGCTACGTCTTCCTGGCGTCAGCGATCGACAAGCTGTCGCGCGAATATTTCGGCAAGGCCGACTGGAAGACCTATTATCGGGATCTCTATCGCGACGGCGCGCCGGGCTGGACCGCGGCCCAGGACGCGATCGGCCGTCTCGCCGACTATTGCCGCGAGAACGGCATCAAGCTTCTGATCGTCAACTATCCCGAGCTGCACCAGCTGCGCGACTATCCATTCCCGGAAGTGACGGAGGGGGTCGCCGCCGTCGCCAAGGCGAACCATGTCGAGTTTCTCGACCTGCTGCCCTCGATCACCGATCTGGAGCCGACCAGTCTCTGGGTCTCGCCGACCGACGCGCATCCGAACCGGACTGCCAATGAGCGCTTCGCGCAGGCGATCGCCGACAAGCTCGTGCAGGATTTTCCGGACGTCTATCACTCGGCGCCGGCGACGCCCGGCCACCAGTCCATATCGCTGACGAATGCGGCCACGACCACTCCGGCTACGCCCTGACGGCCGGCGGCAGCCGATGCGGCCGTATCATCCAGTTGGAACGAAGGAAGATCGGCCCGGGGACCTCGACTTTCGAACCGTGGTGACGATGTGAGGAAGTTCACACGCGACAGGATCGTACCTTGCTTACTTCGCGGAAAATCGGACTCATCACCTGCACGCTGCTGGCGCTCTATCTCCTGTCGAGCCCGGGCTACGCGCTGCTGAACTTCGAGGAGTATGGCTCCGACACGCCGCATTTCATGCGCTACGTACTCGTTCCCGGCGTGCTGGGGCTGGCGTTCCTCGCGACCGGCGTGCTGGCCCGGCCGCAATGGGCGGCCGTCGCCGGAATTACCGGCCTGAGCGCCCTGGTCGCCCTCTTCGCCTGCGAGACGCTGCTGACGTTTCAGTCCGTTCCCGTCCGGCTGGCGATGCTGGGCCAGCTCAGCGACAAGAGCCGGGAAACGCTGGCGCAGAACGACAAGGTAGTCCGGGGCTTCACGTTGAACCGCCTCAACGACATCTCCGGCACGGAGCACTTGTCGAGCGCGGTTCTCTCCGGCTTTCCGAATGCGAAGGTCATCCTGTGCACGCCCAAGGACCATACCGTGATCTACACGGCGGATCGCTACGGCTTCAACAATCCGAACCAGGTCTATGACAACCACATGGACCTGATGCTGCTCGGCGACTCCTTCGTCGAGGGGTTCTGCCTGCCGCCCGGCCAGGATCTGGCCTCCCGCCTGCGCGATCGCGGCCTGGTCGCGGCCAGCATGGGCATTCGCGGCAATGGTCCGCTGCTGGAGCTGGCGACGCTCGGCCGCTTCGGCCAGATGTTCCGGCCTCGCCATGTCGTGATGGTCTTCTTCGAGGGCAATGACTGGGAGAATTTCGAATCCGAGCTGAAGGAGCCCTGGCTTCGCACGGCCCTCGCTCCCGACGCGAACTATGGCTCGCAGGCCGAGGCGCAAAAGCCGCTCGACGAGGCGAGGGCGGCGATGGAGGAGAGCAGCGGCAAGCCGATCACCTATATCGACCTGCTGACCAAGACGGAGATGTTCCGCAATTTCTTCGCGCTTCAGCTGACATTGACCCGGCTCGGGCTGGTCTATCCGAAGATCGCGCGCACCATCCCCGAGTTCCGCGACACGCTACGTCAGGCGAAGGCGATCACGCAGGGCTGGGGCGGCCGGTTCTCGATCGTCTACGTCCCCCGGGTCGATCGCTTCATGGGCGCGCTTTCCAAGGATCCGGCGTTCGACCAGCTGAGGACCCTCGTGCGCGAGGCGGCGGCGGCTGAGAATGTGCCGGTGATCGATCTCTACGAGGCCTTCCTTAGCGAACCGCAGCCGGTCCGCATGTACGCCCCCGACAGCCATTTCAGCCCTGACGGCGCCACCGTCGCCGCGGACGTGATCCTGCAACGCCTGGCCACCGTCGACCATGCGTTCGAGGACGAGGCCAGATCCGGCCGATTGAAGCGCTAGGGCGGCAAGCGCCGGCCGACACAGGGAGTTTCTGCATGAAACCTGTCCTTGGAGCCTCATCGCCTTCGCGGCGCGGAAGGCGAGCGCCGGCGTTCCTGACCCTGGCCGCGGGCCTCGCGGGCGTCATCGCCATGCCCGTCCGCGCTGAGATCAAGCAAACTGCCGCCTCGACCGATCCGGTCGCGACGGTGGAGCGGATGGGCGAGTTCTTCGCCACACATCTGGCGACCTCGGGCGGCTATGTCTACGCATACTCGCCCGATCTCAAGGTTCGTCGCGGCGAAGGCAGGGTCGACAACGGCGTCGTCTGGAACCAGCCGCCCGGCACGCCGGGCGTCGGCGCAGCCTTCCTCCGCCTCTACGAGATCACCCGCGACCCGCGCTGGCTGAAAGCGGCCGGCGCGGCGGCGCAGGCGACCCTCAACGGCCAGCTGCTCTCCGGCGGATGGTACAACTTCACCGAGACCCTGCCGGATCGCCGGGCCCAATGGTGCTATCGCACGGCGGTTGCCAATGCCGAGGCCTGCGCCGCGATCGAAGGCAACAAGGAGCGCAACAACGCGACGCTCGACGACAACATCACCCAGAGCAATCTGGGCTTCCTCATGTGGTACGACACCGTCACCGACGGCAAGGATCCCGCCATCGGCGACGCGATCCGCTACGGCCTGAATCAATTGCTGAAGGCGCAATATCCCAACGGATCCTGGCCCGTCTTCCTGGGCCGCGTCTTCCCGCACAAGCGCTTCGCGGCCGCCTGGCGCGCGAGGCTTCCCGAGACATGGTCGAAGGAATGGGTGAAGCCTCCGAGCGCCGCCATGGTGCTGAATGATCAGCTTGTGCGCGACACGATGCGCCTGCTGCTCGCGGCCGATCGCTACGAGGCGCGGGAGGACCTGATCGCCGCGGCGCGGCGGACCGGCGACTTCCTGCTCGCCGCCCAGTTGCCGGCGCCGCAGCGGGGCTGGGCGCAGACCTACAATCTCGATCTCGAGCCGATCTGGGGGCGCAAATTCGAGCCGCCGGCCGTGGCCTCGCGCGAGACCGCCGGCGCCATCGAAGCGCTGCTGCAGCTCTATCTCCGCACCGGCGAGAAGCGCTATCTCGACGGCGCCGTCGAGGCGGCGGACTGGCTGCGCCAGAGCCGGCGCCCTTCCGGCGACTGGGCGCGATTCTACGAACTGGGGACGAACCGGCCGCTCTATGTGACGGGCGAGGACACGCTGACCTATGACGACAAGGAACTGCACAAGGGATACAGCCTGGTCGGCGAGTTCGGCATCGGGGCGGCGCTGGACCTCGTCGACCGGGTCAAGGCCGGCGAAAAGCCGACGATCGTCGAGGGCTGGAACTGGGTCTTCGAGCCGACCCCCTATTCCCTGAACGAGCCCCGCCTGGCGCTGGGCCATGTCGATGCCGAGGGGCGGCTGATCGAGAATGACTGGATCCAGAGCGGCACCTTCATCCGGGCCGTCCGGTCGCTGGGACCGCCTGACGCCAAGGCCCAGAACAAGGCGCAGAACACCGAGCCCCCGGCAAACGCTGCACCCGCCACCAAGACACCCTGACGGCGACGGATTTGCCGCCGGCCGACGTGCCGGCTTAGCCGGCTCCGGCCTCAGTCGAGCTCGAAGTTTTCCTTGTAGTCGACCCGGAGCGAGGCGGCCTGGTCTTCCTTGCGCAGGACACAGTTGCCGACGACGAGGCGCTCGATCTCGGTGCCCATGAAGCAGCGGAACGCGTCTTCCGGCGTGCAGACGATCGGCTCGCCGCGGACGTTGAAGCTGGTGTTGACCAGCACCGGGCAGCCCGTCCGCTCCTTGAAGGCGCTCAGCAGCTCCCAGTAGCGCGGATTGGTGTCACGATGGACGGTCTGCACGCGGGCGGAATAGTCGACATGAGTGACGGCCGGGATCTCCGAGCGCGGCACGTTCAGCCTGTCGATGCCGAACAGGCCCTCATCGTCGAGATTGGGCCGCAGCCGCCGACCGTCCAGCACGTCGCCGACGAGCAGCATGTAGGGGCTGTCGGTGTCGATATCGAACCAGTCGGCCACGTCCTCGCGACGGACGGAAGGCGCGAAGGGACGGAAGCTCTCGCGATATTTCACCTTCAGATTGAGCGTCTTCTGCATGGTCGGCGAGCGCGGATCGCCGAGGATCGACCGCCCGCCGAGAGCGCGCGGCCCGAACTCCATCCGCCCCTGCATCCAGCCTACGGCCTTCTCCTCGGCGAGGGAATTGACGGTGCTAGCGATCAAGTCGTCATCGTGCAGGACGCTGTAGACGGCGCCGGCCGCGGTCAGGCGCTGCTCGATCTCGTCCTGACCGAAATCGGGACCGAGATAAGCGCCAGCCATGCTGTCCTTGCCGTTCACGGAACGCGCGCTGCCGAGATATTCGTACCAGACCGCAAGCGCCGCGCCGAGCGCGCCGCCGGCGTCGCCCGCGGCCGGCTGGACCCAGATCTCGTCGAACAGGCCCTGCTTCAGGAGCTTGCCGTTGGCGACGCAGTTCAGCGCGACGCCGCCGGCGAGGCAGAGGTTCCGCTCGCCCGTTTCCTGCCTGGCGAAGCGCGCCAGCCGCAGCACGACCTCCTCGGTGACCGCCTGGATCGAGGCGGCCAGATCCATCTCGCGCTGGGTCAGCGGCGACTCCGGCTTGCGCGGCTCGCCCCCGAACAGCTTGTGAAAGGCGTCCGAGGTCATCGTGAGACCGGTGCAGTAATCGAAATAGCGCTGGTCGAGCCGGAACGAGCCGTCCTCCTTCAGGTCGATCAGATTGTCGAGGATCGTCTGCGCGAAGCGCGGGCGGCCATAGGGCGCCAGCCCCATCACCTTGTATTCGCCGGAGTTCACCTTGAAGCCGGTGTAATAGGTGAAGGCCGAATAGAGCAGGCCGAGCGAATGCGGAAAGTGGATTTCCTTCAGCATCTCGAGGCGGTTGTCGCGGCCATGGCCAAGCGACGTGGTGCACCATTCGCCCACGCCGTCCATGGTAAGAACGGCCGCGCTAGCGAAGGGCGAGGGAAAGAAGGCGCTCGCCGCATGGGCGAGGTGATGCTCCGTGAACAGGAGCGATCCTTTCCAGGACTTCGTCCCGGCGATCTTGCCCAGCTGCTTGCGCAGCAGGTCCTTCTGGAACAGCTTCTCCTTGATCCAGACCGGCATCGCGGTCCGGAACGAGGTGAAGCCGTGCGGGCTCGTCGCCAGATAGGTCTCCAGCAAGCGCTCGAACTTCAGGAACGGCTTGTCGTAGAAGACGACGTGATCGATGTCCGCCATCGAGCAATCCGCCTCGTCCAGGCAATAGTGGATCGCCTGGACGGGAAACGCCGGATCGTGCTTCTTGCGGGTGAACCGCTCCTCCTGCGCCGCGGCGACGATGCGCCCATCCTCCACCAGCGCTGCCGCGCTATCGTGATAGAAGGCCGAGATACCGAGGATACGCATGGAGGACCTGCGATCAGAACAGGGTATAGATGAAGGGCGCCACCGCCGTGCCCTGGGTCAGCACCACCAGCGTGCCGAACACCCCGACCATGACGAAGATCGGCAGGAGCCAGAATTTCTTGCGGCTGCCCATGTAGGACCAGAGCTCACGCAGCATTTCCATTTCAGATCTCCCAGTTCGACGAGGCCGAAGACCCGCCTCGCTTGTCAGGCATCAGAACTGATTGCGCATGGCATTCGGATCCGCGTCGCCCGTGGGACGCGTGATCCAGTAGGTTGACGCGGAACGGTCGAAGGAGGCGGCGAGCGGATCGTGGCCGCGCCACCGGAGGAAGAGACCGATCGGCACGAAGGTCGTGGCGTAGATCAGGCACATCACGATCGGATTGACGATCTTGAACAGCAGCAGGCCGAGCTTGCCCCAGAGCCGGTTCGGAACCGTCAGCGTCTCGGGCGCCACGAACGCCAGCGCGACCAGCACCGCGCCGATCAGCGCCAGCCCGATCGAGAATGGCGTGAAGGCCCCTGAGAGCAGCCACTTGAGCGCCATCAGGCCCAGCAGGATGCCGCCGACGGTGTAGCCGAAACTGCGGTTCGAGGGCCCTTCCGGGATGTGCTCGACCAGCGGCTCGACCATGGAGTGCTGTGCGTGTTTCATCGGAAAAGACAACAATTTGCGGCGTTTTGGGTCAATATGCCGATGGATGTAGGGAAAATCCGCGCCGGCCACGCTGCGGCGCCGGCCGGGCGGCAGGTCCGCCGACAAAAGTGCCCCGAACCTTGCGGCCGGGGCACTTTGGCATGAGCCGGGATCAGAGCCGGATCGGCGGGCGCGCTAGCCTGCCCTGCCCGCTCGCCGGACCGAGGGGAAGCCGTGCCGCTTCGCCGACCAGGCGACCAGCAAGGTCGGCGCCAGGGCTGCGATCATCGCCCAGGGAAACGAAATCACGCCGAGCGTATCGAGCAGCACGCCGCCGGCGATGCCGGCCGCGGAGATCGCAAGGTTCCAGACGGTGACGATCATCGCCTGCGCGACATCGGCGGCTTCCTTGGCGGTCTTGGCCGAGGCGGTCTGGAACAGCGCCGGCGCGCCGCCGAAGATGATGCCCCACGCCGCCACCGCGACATAAACCGTGATCGGCGAGCCTCCCCAGATGGCGAGCGCCAGCACGGCCAGGATGAAAACGACGATGCTGACGAGCACCATCTCGCGCAGCCAGCGATCGATCAGCACGCCGGCGATCCAGAGGCCGACCAGGCCGCCAATGCCGAAGACGAGCAGGATGCCGTCGACGCGGTCGAGCAGGCCAAGCGGCGCGAGGAAAGGCGCGATGTAGGTGTAGAGGATGTTGTGCGCGAGCACGAAGGCGAAGATGACGAACAGGATCGAGCGGATGCCCGGTATCCGGAACACCCCGGTCAGCGACAGCCGCTTGCCGGCCGGCTGGCCCGGGAAATCCGGCACCTTGGCGAGCACGAGGCCGATCAGGAGGACCGCCAGCGCGCTCATGATGCCGAAGGCGAGCCGCCAGCCGACTACGCCGCCGAGAAACGTTCCGGCGGGAACGCCGACCGAGAAGGCGAGCGGTGCGCCGATGCCGCTGATGGCGATCGCCCGGCCCGCGAGGTGCGACGGCACCATGCGCGCGGCGTAACTCGCGAGCAGCGCCCAGACCAGGCCGCCGGAAACGCCGGCGAAGAAGCGCGCGGCGAGCGTCAGGACGTAGTGGTCCGAGATCGCCGTCACCGTGTTGGTCACGGCGAAACCGCCGATCGCCAGCAGGAGCAGGCGCCGGCGGCGAAGCCCCTGCGTCGCGGCGACAAGCGGGATCGCGGTCAGAAGCGAGCCCAGCGCATAGACCGTGATCAGCTGGCCGGCCATGCTTTCCGAGACGGCGAGGCTGGCGCTCATGCGCGGCAGCAGTCCGGCCGGCAGCACTTCCGTCAGGAGCGTGATGAAACCGGCCATGGCCAGCGCCAGCAATCCGGCGATCGGCAAGGGCTCGGGCCGGACGGCGGCATGGCCCTCCAGCAGGGCGTCGAGGGGAGAAGTCGAGGTCATGATGTCTGCTTCTTTCAAAGCCTGAAGGGCCGGAGACGGCGCCGCCGGGAGGCGCGGGGCGCGATCGGACCCGGTTCGGAGAAAAGCTAGAGGGTCGCCTCCTCCCGACAAACAGGCTACAATTCACAACACTTCGGACAAGAATGTCGGCCATCGGAGAGCAGCATGGATAGTCTCGGAGCGCTCAGCGCCTTCGTTCAGGCCGCCGATGCCCGTGGCTTCACGGAAGCCGGGCGCAAGCTCGGCGTCTCCCCTTCCGCCGTCAGCAAGGCGGTCGGCCGGCTGGAGGAGCGGCTCGGCGTTCGCCTGTTCCACCGTTCGACGCGCACCATCACGCTGACGGCCGAGGGTTCGTGCTTTCTCGAGCGCTGCCGGCGCATCCTGTGCGAGATGGAGGCGGCCGAGACGGAGCTGACGCAGACCCAGACCGAACCGCAGGGCAAGCTCCGGGTCAGCATGCCCTCGATGGGCATCCTGTTCATGCCGAAATTCGCCGCCTTCAAGCGCCATTTCCCGCGCATCGAGATGGAGCTCGATTTCAGCGACCGGCTCGTCGACGTGATCGACGAAGGCTTCGACGCCGTCATCCGCACGGGCGAACCGGCGGATTCGCGCCTGATGGTCCGGCGGATCGGCAGCTATCGCAAGGTTCTGGTCGGCTCGCCGGCCTATTTCGAGCAGACGGGCTTTCCGAAACAGCCGGAGGATCTCGCCGGTCACGCCGGCCTGCTCTACCGCTACGCCACCACCGGCAAGCTCGACCGCTGGCCGCTGCGTCGCGACGGCGAGCTGGTCGACGTCCCGATCCAGAACAGCGTCGTGATGAACACGCTGGAGCCGCAGATTTCGCTAGCTGAACAGGGGCTCGGCCTCGCCTGCATTCCGGACCTCGCGGTGCGCCGGCAATTGCGGGCCGGCACCCTCGTCTCGGTCCTCGACGACTTCCTGCCGGATACGACGCTGCTGAACGTGCTCTGGCCTTCGAGCCGCAATCTGTCGCCAAAGCTCCGGGTGTTCGTGGATTTTGCAGTCGAGGACATGCTGGATCCTTGAGCCTTGAGCCGCACGCCTCGCGCTGGCATCGTCCCCCCTGCCCCATAGGCAAAATCGCCCCGGCGCCGATCCCGACCGCCCTCTCGTTCTGCGGAAATGCGATGACCATCCTCTTTCTTCCCGGCGCCGGCGGCAGCGCGAGCTTCTGGAGCGCGGTGGCCGAGCGGCTCGATCTCGACGAACCCGCCGTGTTCTTCGCCTGGCCGGGCCTCGGCAACGAACCGCATGACCCGGATGTCCGGAGCATCGACGACCTCGTCGCCAGGGTGCTCGATGCGCTGACCGAACCCTCGGTGCTGGTCGCGCAATCGATGGGCGGCTATGTCGCCATGCAGGTGGCGCTGGCGGCGCCGGAGCGGGTCCGCGGCATCGTGCTCGCGGTGACCTCGGCCGGCGTGCCGATGCGGGAACTCGGCGCCAGCGACTGGCGCGCGAGCTACCAAGCGAGCTTTCCGCAGGCCGCCGACTGGATCGCGGGGCCGACCGAGGATCTCACGACGCGGCTTGCCGAGGTTTCCGCACCGACGTTGCTGATCTGGGGCGACAGCGACCCGATCAGCCCGGTCGCGATCGGCGAGCGGCTTCTCGGCCTGCTGCCCGATGCCGAGTTGCACGTCCTGCCCGGCGCCGATCACGACCTCGCCATCACCCACGCCGACGACGTCGCCCGGCTGGTCCAGGCCCACATCGGCAAGTTGACCCAGGCCGCGAGCGAATAGCTCGCCTAGTCCGTCCGAAGAAGGTCGTCCAGCGGCAGGATGCGCTGCAACGCCTCCCGGATCGCCGGCGTGCCGGCCAGAACCGGATTGCCCCGCAGCAGGCCGTCGCCGGCGGTGAAATCGCTCGTCCAGCCGCCAGCCTCCTCGACCAGCAGCAGGCCGGCCAGCACGTCCCAGCTGTGCAGGAACAGCTCCGCGTAGCCGTCGATCCGGCCGCAGGCGACCTGGGCCAGACCGATCGCGGCCGAGCCGTTCTGCACGAAGGCGAAGCCGCCCTCCAGCAGCCGACTGACCAGCGCGATATAGTCGGACAGCGGACGCTTCGACGAATAGCCGGCATCGATGACGGCGTCGGTCGCATCCCGGGTCGGGCGGACCCGCATCTTCTGCCCGTTGCAGAAGGCCCCGAAGCCGCGCCGCGCCGTGAACATCTCGTCGAGGATCGGGTTGTAGACGACGCCGCTTTCGGTCTTCCCCTCCGCATGGAAGGCGATCGAGACGGCGAAATGCGGGATCCGGCGCGCGAAGTTCATTGTGCCGTCAATGGGGTCGATGACCCAGAGATTCCCAGCCGAGCCGCCGCCGGACTCTTCCGTCAAAATGCCATCCTCGGGAAAGACCTCGCGCAGCCGGCCGATCAGGAAGCGGTCGATGTCGAGGTCGGTCTCCGTGAGCAGGTCATGCGCGCCCTTCTCCATGGCGCGAATGCTGTCGCCGGACCGGAAGGCGCGACGCGCTATGGCGCCCGCCTCGCGCGCGATCTCCTCGGCGAAGGCGTGACGTCGCGCGATCTCGTGGCTGTTCATTCGAGGTCTCAAGGTGTGCGAGGAGGCAAAGACTGCCTAGGCTTGACGTCCCTGCCGCGCCGCGAGCGAGACGCGGACATCCGCCTCCGCGCCGTCGAGCAGGGCGATCAGGGCCCGGCTGGTGGCGGCGGGGTCGCGCTTCTCGATGAATTCGACGATCTGCTGATGCAGCCCGAGCGAATGAAGCTGCCCGGCCGGATTGTCGTCGGTCAGGCGGAAGCTGATCACCAGCGCGGTCTCGATCAGGGCGGACAGCGAGCCGATCAGTTCGTTGCCCGACATGTGCAGGATCGCCTGGTGGAAGGCGAGATCCGGCACGGCGAAGCGCTCGCTGTCGGCGCCGGCCGCCTCCATCTCGGCGAGAATGTCGCGCAACTCGGCGATCTGCCCTGGCGTCGCGCGTTCCGCCGCCAGGGCGCCGGCCATCGGCTCGATCGCCCGGCGCAGCTCGAACAGCGAGCGCGCGTCCTCGACCGTCGTCCGCGCGCCGAAGCGCCAGAGCAGCACGTCGGGATCAAGAAAGTTCCAGTCCTTGCGCGGCCGGACCCGCGTTCCCGTCCGCGGCCGCATTTCGACCATGCCCTTGCCGGCCAGCACCTTGACGACCTCGCGCAGGCCGGTGCGGCTGGCGCCGACGGCGGCGCTCCAGTCGTCCCCGTTCGGCAGCTGGTCGCCGGGCACGAGATCACCCCGCACGATGCTCAGGCCGATTTCGTTGAGCAGCCGCGCATGCAGGCCGGAGCGGGATGAGCCCTCCTGATGAGGCCTCATCCGGGATGCCCTCGCGAGGGCCGCCGCATTCTTCATATCATTCACACTATTCACATGACTGTCACGCACCCAACCTAATAAGCACATCGCGAAACACGTCACCAGAGTCAAAATCACATAGCCGCATAAATATCTTAAGTTAAACCAAAATCATAAGTCTATCATGCGCAATAATTGCGAAGACATTTGCTGTGATCGCGTCGGAATGCATTCAACCATGAATTCCGCATGCGCTCATATTTGCTGATTTTGCAAGAAATACAGCACCACCAAGAACCAGATCTGAACATCACCATCGCCGGGGGCCTCCGTCGTCATGGATCGACGGCGCGCGGGCTGAGAAAATCGACGATGCATGCCAACAGGAATTCGACAGAATGCCATCCATGATGATCGACACGGCCGGCGAAGCCTCCCGCCAGCCGGCTCCGCACAAGCGCCGCCTCGCCGCGCTGAAGAGCACGGTCGCCGCCCGCCTTCCGAAGACCGTATTGTCCAGCCTGCTCTGGTCCGGCGCGCTGGTCGCGACGTCGCTGCCGGCGCTCGCCGTCGAGCCCTGGGTTATGGTCGAGCGCAACTTCTTCCTCGGCGCCGACCCGTCGCGCGGCCAGGGCGTCACCTCGGACGGCACCTACTGGTATTTCTCGGGAACCCACTCGCTCGAGATCGCCGACGGCAACTTCGGCACCGTCAAGATCGACCCCAACGCGATCGCGCCGCAGCTGGAGATCCCGTCCGAGTTCTCGAGCATCGGCCTCAACCATATCGGCGACATCGACTACGCCGACGGGCTGCTCTACATCTCGCTGGATTCCAGCAAGCGGGATCCGTCGACCGGGCAGAAGTACACCAACCCCGTCTTCGCCATCTACGACGCGAAGACGCTGGAATATACCGGCAAGGCCTACAGGCTCAATCCGCCGGACGGCATCCGCGACGTCGCCAGCTGGGTGGCGGTTGATGCCAAGGCCGGCCTCGCCTATGGCATGGCCTACGACAACGCCACGCAGATCGCCGTCTACAACCTGTCCGACTTCAGCTTCAAGGAATACATCCCGCTGAAGCAGACGATCGACCAGGCGCAGGGTGGCAAGATCCTCGACGGCTGGATGTACTTCTCGAGCGACGATGCCGAGAAGACGCTGAGCCGCGCCAATCTCAAGACCGGTGAAGTCGAGATCCTCGGCACGCTGAAGCTCGGCGCAGAGCAGGAAATCGAAGGCCTTTCCTTCAAGTGGACGAAGGACGGCTGGTCGATGAACGTCCTCAACCGCGAGGAAAGCGCTCCCGGCAATGGCGAGGAAGGCGTCGGCTTCTACAAGTATCTGCGTCCCTACGGCAACGTGCTGTCCGGCGAGATCCATGCCGACATCAAGGGCGGCCTGATCGAAGACAGCCGCTTCGTCCGCGACGCCGCGAACCGCCGGCTTCGCGCCGCGTTCGGCTCGGTCGCGGCCCCTACCGGCTTGACCGCGACGATCGACGCCAACGGCCTGCATGCGGCGCCCGCCGCCACGGACGGCGTCGTCATCTGGGGCGAAGGCATCACCATGATGGCTGACGCCAAGGGTTCGGGCTACGCGGCCGATTTCGACCGCAACGCCACCGGCTTCGTCGCGGGCGTCGACGTGCCGGTCGATACCTGGCGGCTCGGCCTGCTCGGCGGCTACAGCCGTTCGACCTACAAGGTCGACGACCGCGCCTCGTCGGGCCACAGCGACAATTACGACATCGGCGTCTATGCCGGCACCCAGTGGGGCGCGCTCGGCTTCCGCTCGGGCGCGATGTATGGCTGGCACCAGATCGACACCCGCCGCAACGTCGTCTTCCCGGCCTTCGCCGAAACCCTCTCGGCCGACTACAACGCCGCGACGGCGCAGGTCTTCGGCGAGCTGGCCTATCGTCTCGACATGGGCAAGAGCGCCGTCGAGCCCTTCGTCAACCTCGCCTATGTCCACCTGAACAGCGACGGCTTCGGCGAGACGGGCGGCACGAATGCGGCGCTGTCGACCGACGACTCGACGACGTCGAACACCTTCTCGACCCTCGGCGCCCGCGCTTCGACCCAGTTCGACCTCGGCGGCACCAAGACCTCGCTGCACGGCATGCTGGGCTGGCAGCACGCCTATGAGGACGTCACGCCCGTCTCCAGCTTCGCGCTCGGAACCGGCGCCTCGTTCGACATCTCGGGCGTGCCGATCGCCAAGGACGCGCTGGCACTGGAAGCCGGCTTCGGCGTCTCGCTGAGCCCCAGCGCGACGCTCGGCGCCTCCTACTCCGGCCAGTTCGCCGACGAGGTCACGGCGCACGCCTTCAAGATCAACTTCGACGTGAAGCTCTGATCTCCTGGCCCGCCTTCCCTACCGGTTTCGGCCGGTAGCGGCGGCGGAACGACCCTCGATAAAAAGAGCCCCGGATCTCGCGATCCGGGGCTTTGTCGTTTCAGGTCGATCGCGGAAGGACGCTGTCCTCAATAGGCGATGACGCCGCCCGGCCTCTGCCAGTTGTCGCGATCGCGCGGCGGCATCGAGGGGCTGTTCCGGTCGCGGACCGGCGGACGCCAGTCGCGGCGATCGCGACGGTCTTTCCGATCCTTCTCGGCCTGCGAGATGGCATAGGCGCCGACCGCGCCCGCCGCGACGCCGACGGCAACGGCCGCCGCCGCCTGGTCGGCCTTGCGACGGTTTTCCTCGTAGACGTTGCGGGTGCAGCGCTCATGTTCCCAGCTGCCGGGGCGGATGCCGCTGTTGGCGCAGGTCACGTAGGCACTGTCCATCGACTGCTGGCTGGACTGGCAGCCCGACACCAGCACGGCGGTGGCGACGGCGAGGAGAAGCAGGGTTTTCTTCTGCATGGGGAAGTCCTGTTGGGGGCTTGGATTGGGATTGGGATTGGGAGCGACAGGGCGCGCGCCCTGCCGCACGGGGGCGGAGATTTGGATTTCCGGAAGATTTGAGGATTGTCGCGACGCCGTCAGCCGGCCGATCTAGCGAAAGTAGGGAGCGAGATAGATCACGTCGTAGCCCTCGTAGACGGCCGCGACGATGAGGACGAGGACGATGAGGACATAGATCCGGGCAACGGTGACGGCGCCGGCCCTGTAGCCTTCCCAGCGGGATCCGATGCCATAGTGGCGGGGCCGGAGGATCAGCTGGCCCTGCACATAGGCCGCGAACGCCGCGAGCACATAGGCCTGCCCTTCGAGCAGGAGGGTGAGCGAATGCGGGATCAGCGTGCCGCGAAAGGGACCGATCGGCGCGAAAAGGACGCCCCACAGCGCGCCCCGGTGCAGTGTCGCCAGGATGCCGGAGAACGGAACGACGAACGAAGGCAGTGTCGTCAGGACCACCGAGACGCCGAGATTGGTGACGAAGGTGAGGCCGATGGCCAGCAACAGGTGGCCGCCGGCATAGGCATCCGCCCCCGCCTTCATGTAGCCGGGCTGCGAAAGCACCTCGAACATCGCCAGCTTGGCGGTTTCATGCAGCTCCGGGACGAACAGCGTAACGGTCATCGAGATCGCGAACAGACCATAGAACGCAATATTGAGGACGATGAACGCCCGCCTGTGCTCCTTGATGATCGAAAGAGCGTTACAGATGTGGGCAATCAACGCATGCTTCCTTCCAGCGGTGTATATTGATGACTTGTCACCAATACCGCTGATAGATTGCCTCTACATTGCAGACTGTCATGAACGCGGCAATCTAGACCATTTCCCCTCGAAATATTGTATGGCTATCCACGGGATCCGGAGCTGTCCGTCGGCAGGCTCAGACGGAAGCAGGCGCCTCCGTGGGGATTGTCGAGGACGGTGACATAGCCGCCATGGTGCCGCATCACCTCGCGGACGAGGTTGAGGCCGAGACCCGCGCCCCGCTCGCGCGGATGCAGGCGATAGAACGGCTCGAAGATCCGCTCCTGTTCCTCCAGCGGAATACCGGGGCCGTCATCCGACACCTCGACGAATCCGCTCCGGGCCACGCGAATGGTGATGCCGCCGCTCTGGCCGCCATGCTCGATGGCGTTCTGGACGAGATTGACGATGGCGCGTTCCAGCGCTCCTGGGGATCCCGTCACGAAGACCGGCCGCTCGTCGGTGTCGAGCGCAAGATGATAGCCCGAGGCGATGGCGAGCGGCGCGAGGTCCGCCGCGACGCGCTCGCAGAGCGTCACGAGGTCGACCCGGGTGAAGGTCTCGTTCTTGCGATCGAGCCGCTGCAGGTCGAGCAGCTGCTCCGCCAGCGCCGCGATGCGGCCGACATCGGCCAAGAGCCGCGTCTGCATCGCGCCGGAAGGCATGGTCTCGATGCGGGTGTGCAGGATCGAGATCGGCGTGCGCAGCTCATGCGCGGCGTCGAGGATGAACCGCCGATGCTGCTCGTAGCCGTGATCGAGGCGCTGGAGCGCGGCGTTGATGGCCTGCACCAGCGGCAGCACTTCCGTGGGAACGCCGGCCTGCGCCAGACGGCCACCGCGACGGTCGATGTCAATGCGCTCCGCCTCCCCCGCTACAGTCTGCAGCTGCCGGAAGGCGCGCCCGACGATCCAGGGAATGGCGAACAGAACGATCAGCGTCACCAGGACGAGGACCACGGACAGCAGCATGCTGGAGAGGATCAGCAGGACAAAGCCGACCTTCATCAGCGGCACGCCGCCGGACAGCACATAGAGCGGGCCGGCCGGGCCATCGGTCGTGTGCCCCAGTCCGGACAGGGCATACGGCGAGAGCTTGTCCCGGATATCGATGTCGATGAAGTCGAGGCGGTCGATATTGTCGTTGAGCAGGCGGTAGAAGTCCGGCACCGGACCGTACTCCAGTACCTCCCCGGTCGGGCTGCGCAGAAGGAACCAGTAGGCCGGAGCCTTCTCGGTCATGGCCTTCAGCTCGTCCGTCTCCCGCACGACCAGACGGCCATCCTTGTCGCGCGCCGCGGCGCGCGACGCGACCTCGACCGTTTTCGGGTCGGCCACCATGCCGCCAAGGTCCCCGTAGACGATCAGCAGGGTGAGCCCGAGGGCGATGATGAGGATGATGCCGGCCTGGAGCGCCAGCAGCTGGCGGATCAGGCGTCCCCGGAGCGAATGGCGCGACCACAGCTTCACGTGGCCGTCCTCAGCAGGTAGCCTACGCCGCGAATTCCGTGAATCTCCACGCCGGAATTGGCGTCGGCGAGCTTCCGGCGCAGACGGGACACATGCGAATCGAGCGCGTTGGACTGGATTTCCTCGTCGAAATTGTAGACCGCGTCTTCGAGCTCCGATCGCAGAACCGTGCGCCCCTGCCGCCGCACGAGCGCTTCCAGCACGAGCATCTCCCGGCGCGTCAGATCGAGGGGGGCACCCTCGATCCTGGCCTGGCTGTTGCCGAGGTCGAATTCGAGCCGGCCGATCCTCGCGGTCATCGGCACGAGCGCGGACGGCCGCCTGAGCAGGGCGCGGATGCGCGCCAGCAATTCCTCGACGGCGAAGGGCTTGGCGAGATAGTCGTCCGCGCCCATGTCGAGACCATGGATGCGCTCGTCGAGCGCGCCGAGCGCGGTCAGGACGATGACGGGCACGGTCGACTGGATCGACCGGAGATGCGGCAGCAAGGCGAGGCCGTCGCCGTCCGGCAGATGGCGATCCAGCACGATGACGTCGTGCAGGTCGTCCATCACGGCATCTTCGGCGTACTCCAGCGTCGGCGCGTGGTCGACGACGATATCGTAGCGCATCAGCGCTGCAGTCAGCGCTTCCGCCATCTGCCGTTCGTCCTCGACGAGAAGAAGCCGCATTCTTTCGATCTCCAGGTTTTCACCCGACCTAAAGGCTGACGGTTGCAGCAACATTGCGGCGCGCCGGCCGCGAAATTCCGGGGAATCGCGTTGGACGCGCGAACGGAGGCAATCGCAAAACGAAAAACCCCGGCAGCAAGGCCGGGGCTTTCGCAAGTTCTCTGCGGGGACCCGCCCGCGCGTCGCGGGTTGGAAGCGCCTCTCAATTGCGGCCCGCCGGCTTCTTGCCGGAAGGCGTGCCGTCGGGGTTCATCCCGTAGCGGCGGTAGAGCTCCTGCTCGTCGCGCGCCAGTTGGGCATCCATGCGCGCGTCGGCGCTCTTCGCCATCGCGTTGCGCGCGGCCAGCGCGACCGGCGCCTTGACGAAACTGGAAAGGCCCGTCGGATCCGCCGAAGCCGCGAGGCTGGTCGCGCCCTGAGCGGCGCCGAAGGCCATCGACTCGGCGTTCAGCTGCTTTTCGAGGGCCCTCGTTTCATTCGAGAAATTCGAACCCTGGAAGTTGGATGGCGCGCTCTGGCATGCGGCCATGCCGAGGATCGCAGGGAGAAGGAACGCTCCCTGAAAGACGCGGCCGTTCAAGTGCTTGCTCAAGATAGCGACCTCAGTGCTGGAAGACACGGCCGGGTCTCGCCCGGCCTAGTAGCAGGCGACGCTGAATGGCGCCTGGCGGGACGCCGCGGCGCCGACCGGCGCCAGCGCGCGGGCGGCCAGCGCACCGCCCGGTCCTGCAAAGCTGACGGCGGCTAGCGCGCCGGTCGTCGCCATATGCGTCGCCTGCGCGGCCTTCCCATGCGCCTGAATCTGGTCGATGCACGATTGCGCGGAGGCATAGCCCCGCGCGCGCTCGCGATCCTCCGCCGTCGCGCCGGGACGGCTGGCCGCCACTTCGGCGGCCGCCTGGCGCCCGGCCATGTCGGCCTTCAGAGCCCCCATCCGCGCATCGCTGGTGCAGCCTGCCGCGAGCAGGCACAGCCCGGCCGTCAGGATCCCTATCGTCTTCATGATGCCGCCGCCTTCCGGGTGGCGGAGGCGTAGATGACGACCAGCAGGCCACCGACCACGGTGATGTGTTCCATCACGACATGGAACTCCAGCGTCCGCAGCGGCTCTTCCATCGCCCAGAAGCCATGCGCGATCGGGATCGTCAGAACGGTGAAGACGGCCAGAATGCCGGCGCCGAGCCATGTCCAGCGGTCGAGGATGACCAGGAACGACCCGCCGAGCAGGATGGCCACGGTCGCGGCGTAGAACAGGACGGCCGGCTCCAGCCCGAAATGCCGCATCTCGGCGAGACCGGCATCGACGTCGAGCAGCTTCGCCAACCCGCTCGACCAGAACATGAAGGTGAAAATGCCCCGGACGACATAGCCGACCCAGGCCATGCGCAGCACAGAGGCAAGCTGGCTCGACAGGCGCGGCGACGGCGCGACCTCGCTCTCGGGGCGGATATCCTTCACTATTTCAAGGCTCATCGTTCTCTTGTCCGTTGTTGTTGGTTGGATTGCAGGGGCCGGCACGCGGGCATCCCTCGCGCGTTCCGCAGGCCTCAGAGGCCGAGGTTGACGCCGAGCCCGGCCTGGCGGATCGACCGGACATGAAGACGCCGCCGGTCGAAGGATTGCAGCGCGCGCCCCCGCCACCGCCGCCCGCGCCGCCGGGTCACGGCGACCGGCCAAAAAAGATCCAAAACTCTGTCCTGCAAGTGCCTGCTCCGCTTTGGCCGGCCGAAGACAAGGCTCCGCCGGCGACGGGCGCTGACGCGCCCGAAGGGTGAAAGGGATCGATTGTGTGTCTGGCGCCCCGCCCCCGCCGTCAGGCCGGGTGCGGATGCCGTGCAGGCCGCCCTCGCCCCTGCCCGTCTCGGCAAGCTCGGTTCGCAGCAACGACCTCGCCGAGCATTAGCGAACCCCTTCGCAGGACCGAAGAGGCAATTAGCTACAATTCTTCTGCTATTTCCCGACGCCCGTTCCGAACGGCAGCTGCGTCATCCGAAGGATGAGGTGTGACCGCGTTCACAGCTGGACGTTGCAAGATCTGTCTGGCCGCAACATAGATTGGCCATTCTCCTGACGATCGGAACTCCATTTCATGAACAAGACCGAGATCACGCCCAGAGAGGTGTTCGACGACGTGCTGCAGATCGAGGACCATGCGGAGGTCGCTCTCGATCCGGAACAGCGCGCGCTGCTGGCGTCGGATGTGTCCTGGCTCGAATACCGGGCCGAGTTCCGCCGGCAGATGATCAAACAGGGCTTTCTCAAGCATCCGTGGCGGAGCATCTTCGAGGCCGACATGATCTTCACCCTGATCGGCCACAAATGGCTGCAGGGCGAGATTTTGACGGTGAAGCAGGTGGCGACCTATTTCGAGGCGTTCACCAGCGACGTCACGATCACCCGGCACATCGACGACATGGTGGCGTCAGGCACGCTGGTGCGCAGCCCCGACCCCAAGGATCGTCGGCGCCTGCTGCTGATGCCGACCCAGCGTCTGTTCGAGATCGGCCGCATCTTCCTGCAGGCGCGCAAGGAAATCGCCCGCAGGCATGGCTACGTCTACGACCCGGCGCGGGCGAGCGTGGGAGAATAGGCGTCAAATTGCAGCCAATCCGCTTTGATCCCTCCGGCCTTCGTCCATAGGCATGAGCTCTTCCAGCACCCAGGGAGAGGTCATGCTGAAGCGTTTCGCTGCCATCGCATCCGTTCTCGTCGTCGTTATCCCGACATCCGCGGCCTTCGCCGACGGGGCCGCCTGCTCCTGTCGCCATCTCGAGAGCATCCAGCAGGAACTCCGCAACGCCGAGGCCCTGATCCGGCTGCAGCAGGAAATCCAGCGAAAGCTCGATGCCGTCGAGGCGCCGCTGATCGAGGCCAAGAAGCGGCCGACTCACCCCGATTCCGACGTCAACATCTACGATCGCTCGATCCGGGAGCGGAGCACGATCCTGAGCCGCTTCACCCTCCCCCACCCGAAGGTCAAGGGATACTCGGGACCCGCCAGCATCAACATGCCTTTCGGAACCTGCGAGCAGTCGGCGCGGGACCTCGACGCCCTGAAATCGGGCTCGCAGTGCAAGGAGCTCGCCGACATCAATCTCGCGCATGAGGCGGCGCACCGGGCCGAATGCCAGGCGGCGGGCGCGAGTGAATACTGGAAGCGACTGCCGAGCCAGATGGCCGCTGAAGAGGTCATCCGTTACACCGAGCAGGCCGCCGCCCTGCGAAAGCTGCTCAAGAAAGTGCTCGACGACGGCGAGATGACCGTCGAGGCGCATATGAAGCCACGGATCCAGGCGCCGCAATTCGACGTCACCTATTCCTACGATACGGGCCCGATCCGGCTGAAGGGCAAGAGCTCCCCCGGCTCGGACGAATGGTCGCTGAACGGCAAGGGGGTGCAGGTCGTCCGGATCGACAAGGTGCGGCTCGCCGGCATGACCTGCACTTCGTCGGGGCAGACCAACACCAATATCGACATGACCCTGCAGACGGATGGCCTGACCATGGATCTGGACGGCAAGTCCACCAGCGCGCCGGGCGACGTGAAGATCACGTGCCGGGGCGGCCACGGCATGTCGATGCGACCGCAGCAGGAGGTCGGCAAGGGGGCCTACTTTGCCGATCAGGAGGTACGGACAGAGACGAATCTCTCCCGCGACGTCAAGGAAATGGCCTTCGGCAAGATCCTGGCCCAGGGCGGCCTGTCGGCGACCGGCAAGGAAACGGTCAAGGTGACGCTGGTCTGTCCGGGCGACTAGCGCGGGAAGGCCGCCGTTTCACTTCCGCAGATCGAACGCCTGTCCGGAGGCCCGCAGTTCCTTGAGCGTCTTGTCCAGGCAGGTTCCGGCCCGTTCACCGCCGATGCGTTGCGCCTCGCCGTCGATCGTGATGACGCCGGCTTGCCTGTCGGGCGTCAGATAGATCGCCTTGCCATCCGACAGCCGCGAAAAATAGTAGGCGCTCGTCGACCCGCTGAATTCGCAGAAGATGACGACAGGGAAATCCGCGAACGATACCGGCGCGGCCCGCGCCGGCAGAGCGCAGGAAAGGATCCCCAGCGCAAGAACGGTCGCGACAGGCCCTGTATGCTCCAAGGCCGGCCATGCGAGCTTGGACCAAATCCACATCCGGACAGGATTGCGCATTTCCGTGCTCCAACTTGCCTGTTGCGATCGCAAGCTCACGAATGGCTTGCGCACAAAGCCACGTTGCAACCGAGCCTACACGATCGCGCGTCGATTTGTCAGGCGATATCGCGCCAACCGGACCAACGGCAAAAGCGGACGCTGCGACCGCGCCGCGAGATGATGCGGCCAAAACGAAAGAACCCGCCGAGAGGCGGGTTCTTTGTAGTGCTGGTTGCGGGGACCAGATTTGAACTGATGACCTTCAGGTTATGAGCCTGACGAGCTACCGGGCTGCTCCACCCCGCGTCACGCGCGGCGCCTGTCGGCGTCGCGTGAGGGGTGTATAGACGGACACCCCGGCCTTGTGAACCCCGGCTAAAGAACTATTCGCCGTCGTCCACAGGCTCGCGGGCATCCCCTGCCGATCAGGTCGGCAGGTTCAGGCGGATGTGCAGCTCGCGCAGCGCCTTCGGCGTCGGATCGCTCGGCGCACCCATCAGCAGGTCTTCCGCCTGCTGGTTCATCGGGAACAGCGTGATCTCGCGCAGGTTCTGCGCGCCGCAGAGCAGCATGACGATGCGATCGACGCCGGCGGCCATGCCGCCATGCGGCGGGGCGCCGTACTGGAACGCACGGTAGAGGCCGCCGAAATCGCGCTCGACATCCTCGCGCGACCGGCCGACCAGCTCGAACGCCTTGACCATCGTCTCCGGCAGCTGGTTGCGGATCGAGCCCGAGGCGATCTCGAAGCCGTTGCAGACGGCGTCATACTGATACGCCTTGATCGTCAGCGGATCCTGGTTGTTGAGCGCGTCGATGCCGCCCTGCGGCATCGAGAAGGGGTTGTGCGCGAAATCGAGCGTCTTGGTCTCGTCGTCCCATTCGTAGAACGGGAAGTCGACGATCCAGCAGAGCTCGAACCGGTCCTTGTCGACGAGGTCGAGGTCGGTGCCGACGCGCGTGCGCGCGTCGCCCGCGAACTTGTAGAACTTCGACGGATCGCCGGCGACGAAGAAGACGGCGTCGCCATCCTCCAGGCCGAGCTGGACGCGGATCGCCTCGGTGCGCTCCGGGCCGATGTTCTTGGCGACCGGGCCGGCGCCCTCGAGGACGTCGTTTTCCTTGCGCCAGAAGATGTAGCCGAGGCCGGGCTGGCCCTGGCCCTGCGCCCAGGAGTTCATGCGGTCGCAGAAGGCTCTGGAACCGCCGGTCTTCGCCGGGATCGCCCAGACTTCGGCCTTCGGGTCGGCCTCGATCATGCGCGCGAACACCTTGAAGCCGGAGCCGGCAAAATGCTCGGTGACGGCCTGCATCTCGATCGGGTTGCGCAGGTCGGGCTTGTCCGAGCCATAGGTGCGGATCGCCGTGTCATAGGGGATGCGGCGGAACTTCTGCGTCACCGGCTTGCCGTTGGCGAACTTCTCGAAGATGCCGCGCAGCACCGGCTCCATCGTGTCCCAGACGTCTTCCTGGGTGACGAAGCTCATCTCGAGGTCGAGCTGGTAGAACTCGCCCGGCAGGCGATCGGCACGCGGATCCTCGTCGCGGAAGCAGGGCGCGATCTGGAAGTAGCGGTCGAAGCCGGCCATCATCAGGAGCTGCTTGAACTGCTGCGGCGCCTGCGGCAGGGCGTAGAACTTGCCGGGATGGATGCGCGACGGCACCAGGAAGTCGCGCGCGCCTTCCGGCGACGAGGCGGTCAGGATCGGCGTCGTGTACTCGTGGAAGCCGATCTCGGTCATGCGCTCGCGCATCGAGGCGATGATCTGGGTGCGCTTGACGATGTTGGCGTGCAGGGTCTCGCGGCGGAGATCCAGGAAGCGGTACTTGAGGCGGATGTCCTCCGGATATTCCGGCTCGCCGAACACCGGCAGCGGCAGTTCCTTGGCCGCGCCGAGAACCTCGATCTCCTGCGCGAAGACTTCGATCTGGCCGGTCGGCAGGTTGGCGTTGATCGTCTCGGGCGTGCGCTTCTTCACGAAGCCGTCGATCTTGATGCACCATTCGGACCGCACCGCCTCGGCCACCTTGAAGGCCGGCGAGTCGGGGTCGCAGACGACCTGGGTCAGGCCGTAATGGTCGCGCAGATCGATGAACAGCACGCCGCCATGATCGCGCACGCGATGGACCCAGCCGGAGATGCGGACGGTCTCGCCCGCATGGGTCTCGCGGAGTTGTCCGCAGGTATGGGAGCGATAGCGATGCATGGTGCTGGGATCCGAGTTTGGTCTGGCTCAACGGGGCATGCGCATAGACCGGCTGACAAGATAGATGCGCACGCGCGCGGAAGAACACATGCGGGTCAGTCTTTGTCAAGAACGGCGCAGCTCTGCTCTCCCCCCGGCCCTCCCCTTGCAATAGCGGAAAGGCTCCCCATCTAAGTCTCATCCCAGCCACTCCATACGGGGTCGCGCGCCGCAAGGCGCTGCGCCTCGAACGATCGGGTCAGGACGGATGTACTCCGGCCCTTTCGGTTGGCTCGCGCCGAACCGGTCGTCGCGTGCCATGGCGGGATTCGGATTGCCCAGGCCCGCAGTCGATGCATGAGGCGCTTCTCCTGGCGCCCGGCGTCGCCGGAGCCTGGGCTCTCTCCGCTCCATGCCCCCCCGCGACAAGCGGCCCCGCCTGCGCTATTAGAAGCTTCATGACCGATATCATTACGACAACTGAAGCCCTCGCCGCCGCCTGCGATCGCCTATCCCGGTTCGAATTCGTCACCGTCGATACCGAGTTCATGCGCGAAACCACGTACTGGCCGAAGCTCTGCATCATCCAGATCGCGAGCACGGACGAAGCGGTGATCATCGACGCCGAAGCCCCGGGTCTCGACCTCGCGCCCTTCTTCGCGCTGATGGCCAACGACCAGGTGGTGAAGGTCTTCCACGCCGCCAGGCAGGACATCGAGATCGTCTGGCATCTCGGCGGCATCCTCCCGCATCCGATCTTCGATACCCAGGTCGCGGCCATGGTCTGCGGCTTCGGCGAATCGATCAGCTATGACCAGCTGGTCGGGCGGATCACCGGCCACTCGATCGACAAGTCCTCGCGCTTCACCGACTGGAGCCGCCGGCCGCTGACGCCGCAGCAGGTCGACTACGCGATCGCCGACGTCACGCATCTGCGCGACGTCTACAAGGCGCTGAAGCAGAAGCTCGACAAGCAGAACCGCAACGACTGGGTCGCCGAGGAGATGGACGTTCTCACCTCGGTCGATACCTACCAGGTCGATCCGGCGAATGTCTGGAAGCGGCTCAAGATGCGGATCAAGAAGCCGCTGCAGCTCGCCGTACTGATGGAAATCGCCGCCTGGCGCGAGCGCGAGGCGCAGGCCCGCGACGTGCCGCGCGGTCGCATCCTGAAGGACGACGCGATCTACGAGATCGCCGAGCAGCATCCGACCACGGCCGAGGCGCTCGCGCGGCTGCGCACCATTCCGCGCGGTTTCGAGCGGTCGCGCACGGGCGAGGATATCCTCGCCGCCGTCAAGCGCGCGGTCGACCTGCCGAAGGACAAGCTGCCCAAGGTGCCGAAGGTGAAGCCCGCCTCGGATGGCAATGGCGCGGCGGTGGACCTTTTGAAGGTCCTGCTCAAGATGACCAGCGAGGAGCACGGCGTCGCCGCGCGCGTGATCGCGACGGTCGATGATTTGGAAGCGATCGCCGGCGACAGCAATGCCGATGTGGCGCCGCTGCAGGGTTGGCGCCGCGAACTGTTCGGCGAGCAGGCGCTCAAGCTGAAGCGGGGCGACATCTCGCTCAGGCTCGACGGCCGCAAGGTGACGATCGTCGGCAACCAGCCGAAGCCCGCCATCGAAGCCGCCTGACCGGCGCGAATTCAGCGACTGGAATATTCAAAGCGCCGACGGGCTCCGTCGGCGCTTTCCTTTTGTCCGAAACGGCTCTAGCCGGTCTTTTCGACGACGATCGTGGGCTTCAGCGCGCCCCCGAGCTTCGCCAGCTGGGCGACGCGTCGCTGCAGGCGGCTGCCATCAAGCATCGCCCGGTCCGGCGGCAGGACCAGCGTCAGCTGATCGCCCCGCACCTCGATCCGCGTGCGCGAAATGACGCCCGCCATCGATCCCGAAACGAGATAGGCAACCCGGAGCGCCGCGCCGAGAGCGCGGGCCCGCTCGATCAGGCGCGTCGTCGCCAGCTCGCGGATCCGCGACGAGATCTGCTCGTCGACCAGCCCCTCGTGGCGATAGTAGTTCGCGAGCGCCAGATAGGCGCGGCCGGGATGGTCGATGCCGACGAAGGAGCCGTGCGCGATCAGATTGAGGCTCTGCTCGCCGCGATAATCCGGATGGGCTCGCCAGCCGATGTCGGCGAGAAGGCAGGCGGCCGTGCGAAGCCGCGCTTCCTCCGGCGTCTCGTCGATGCCGATCGCCGCAAGCGCCTGGCCCGTCCAGGGCCCGAGCTCGCGGACATGACCGGGCGAGCGGGACCGCAGCACCGCCAGCTCGTCAGCTGCGGAAATCAGCGGATCCTCTTCCCGGGTCTCGTCATCGAGCAGGTCGTAGAGCAACCCCTCGCGCACGCCGAGCGCCGACAGGATGATCACCGACGGCCTCATCGCGCGGATGACCTCACCCAGCACGATCGCGCCATAGGGAAGCAGGAGGCGGCGGCTCTTCGAGACGGCCTCGATCGAGTCGAGCGATTCCGCGTCGCGCCGCGCCACCATGCGGCAGAAGTCGAGCGCTTCGTCCGCCGGGATCGCATATTCATGCATGATGTGAAGGGGATAGCCCTTCTGACGCATGTGAAGACGGGCCAGCGAGCGCCAGGTGCCGCCGATGGCATAGAAGGGCCTGCCCTGCCCCTTCGCCAGGACGGCGGAGCTGGACAGCGCATCGGTGGCGATCTTCTCCGCCTTCTTCAGCGTCTTTTCCGACATCTCCTCGAGACGCAGTCCGCCGAGCGGGAAGGTCTCGCCGAGGCCGATCTCGCGGCCGCGGATATCGACGACCTCGAGGCTGCCGCCACCGAGATCGCCGGCGATGCCGTCCGGCTCATGGATGCCCGAAAGCACGCCCATGGCGGAGAGCCGCGCTTCCTCGGGGCCGCTCAGCAGCGCCACCTCGGCGCCGGTGATTTCCTCGACCTGCGCCAGGAAATCCGGACCGTTCGAGGCCTCGCGGGCCGCGGCCGTCGCCAGCACATGGACCGAGCGGACATGCATCTGCTCGCACAGCCCCATGAAGCGGCGCATCGCCGCCAGCGCCGCCTCGACCGCCTGCTCGTTGAGCCTGCCGGTGCTGGCGATGCCGCGTCCGAGGCCGGCCAGCTCCTTCTCGTTGAAGAGAGCCATCGGCGAACGGCTCAATCGCTCGTAGACGACGAGACGAACGGAGTTCGAACCGATGTCGATGATCGCGACAGGACCGGTGCCGTTCAGCCGCCCCGGTGCATATTCATGGGCTTCAGCGTCCTCCAGCGAGAACGCTTCGGCTTCAATGCTTGGCAGGTCGGTTCCCGATCGATCGGGGCGAACTGTTCTTGAGCGATTTTCCACGTCCTGAAAGACTCGGGTTTGTCATGAAATACTGGTGGGCGTTGAAGACTTCTTCGCCCTTCCGCGGCACGATCCGTCGCGACGTTCCATCTGGCTGGATCTCCCAGCTCTGCTGGTTGTCCTTCAGGTTGGCGACCATGATCTGATCGAGCACCTGTTCGTGCACGGTCGGATTCAGCATCGGAATCATGGCCTCGACACGACGATCGAGGTTCCGGGGCATCAGGTCAGCAGAACCGATATAAACGATCGCTTCCGGCGAGGGCAACCCGTGGCCGTTTCCGAAGCAGAGAATGCGGGCATGCTCCAGGAAGCGTCCGACGATGGAACGGGCGCGAATCCGCTCCGAAAGGCCCGGAACGCCCGGCCGCAGGCAACAGATTCCACGGATCACCAGCTCGATGTCGACGCCGGCCCGGCTTGCGTCATAGAGCGCGTCGATGATCTGGGGATCGACCAGCGAGTTCATCTTCATCCAGATCGCGCCCGGCCGGCCGGCCTTCACATGGTCGATCTCGGCGTAGATCAGGTCGAGGATGCGCTTGCGCAGGAAATGCGGCGAGGTCGACAGGCGCTCGATCTCGACCGGCTCGGTATAGCCGGTGATGTAGTTGAAGATGCGCGCCACGTCGCGGGCGATCGCCGGATCGTCGGAGAAATAGGACAGATCCGTATAAACGCGCGCGGTGATCGGGTGGTAGTTGCCCGTGCCGATATGGACATAGCTGACCAGCGCGCCGCCTTCGCGGCGGACGACCAGCGACAGCTTGGCGTGGGTCTTGAGCTCGATGAAGCCGTAGACGACCTGCACGCCGGCGCGCTCGAGATCGCGCGCCCACTTGATGTTCGCCTCTTCGTCGAAGCGCGCCTTGAGCTCGACCAGCGCCGTCACCGACTTGCCGGCCTCGGCGGCCTCCTGCAGCGCGCGGACGATCGGGCTGTCCTTCGAGGTGCGGTAGAGCGTCTGCTTGATGGCGACGACGTCGGGATCCAGCGCCGCCTGGCGCAGATACTGCACCACGACGTCGAAGGACTCATAGGGATGATGGACGATCAGGTCCTTCTCGCGGATCGCGGCGAAGCAGTCGCCGCCATTCTCGCGGATGCGCTCCGGGAAGCGGGCCTGATAGGGCGGGAACTTCAAATTCGGGCGATCGATGCCGACGAGCTGCGAGAGATCGTTCAGCGCCAGCATGCCGTCGACCAGGAAGATCTCGTCCGGCAGGACCGCGAGCGCGCCGGCGACGAAATTGCGCAGACCGTCGGGTGTCGCCGACTCGATCTCGAGCCGGATCACCGATCCGCGCCGGCGGCGCTTCAGCGCCGACTCGAAGAAGCGGACGAGATCCTCGGCCTCTTCCTCGACCTCGATGTCGGAGTCGCGGATGATGCGGAAGGCGCCGACGCCCTCGATCGTGTAGCTCGGGAACAGGCGCTGGGTGAACAGCGACACGGCGTTCTCGAGGCTGATGTAGCGGTCCACCCCCGGCTCCGAAGACGGCATCTTGATGAAGCGGTCGAGCGTGATCGGCACGCGCAGCAGCGCCGTCATCCGGTTGCCCGTCGTCGGCCGCACCAGCTGCATGACGAGCGAGAAGCCGAGATTGGGAATGAACGGGAACGGGTGCGCCGGATCGATGGCGAGTGGCGTCAGGACCGGGAAGACCGAGTCCATGAAATAGCCTTCGAGCCAGGTCCGCTCGGTCTCCTTCAGGGCCGAGGGATCGATCAGCATGATGCCGGAAATGGCGAGTTCGTTGCGCAGCTCCGCCCAGCGCTTCTGCTGGTCGGATGCGAGCGTCGAGACGGCATCGGCGATCCGCACCAGCTGCTCGCTGGGCGTCAGGCCGTCATCGCTCGTCATGCTGACGCCTTCGCGCTGCTGGCCCCGAAGGCCGGCGACGCGCACCATGAAGAACTCGTCGAGATTGTTGGCCGAGATCGAAAGGAAGCGCAGGCGTTCGAGCAGCGGATGCTGGCTGTTGCCCGCCTCCTCGAGAACGCGACGGTTGAACTCGAGCCAGGACAGCTCCCGGTTGATGAAGCGCTCCGGGCTATGGCGAAGCTTGTCCGCTTCCCCAGCCTCGACCTTGAGGGCGGCCAGCGCCGCCTGAGCGTCGGGATTCTTCTGATCCATCACCGTTCTTCCGTTGGCGTTACCCCAGCAGAATACACGCGAATTGTGACAATTGCGTCATGCGAGGACGGCAAAACGATCTTTAGTCGTCGAAGGGCAATTCGGGCTCGTCGCCGGCCTCGCGCGACAGCACCGTCGCCGCCAGCTGGCGCGTGATCGGCCGTCCCGCCGCCAGCGCCTCATGGTCCAGAAGCTCGACCAGCCGGTTCGCCGCGCCCAGCGAGCGCTCCATGCGGCGGCTGATGAAATCGACCACCGCCGGATCGACCGCAAGCTGCCGGTCGGCGAACAGCTTGACGACGACGAGCGCCAGCAGATCGTCGTCCGGCTCGCTGAGTTCCGCCGGCACGGTGGCGCGCAGGCGCGAGGCGAGATCGGCGAGGCCGAAATCGAGTGCCTGCAGCGGCACGCGGCTCGTCAGCAGCGCCGACACCCGGCGCTCGCGCACAAGATTGAGCAGATGGAACAGGGCCGACTGCGAGACCCCTTCCTCATGCAGATCCTCGACGAGGACCGGGCCGGAGCCGACCAACTCGTCGAGACCGGCGGTCGCGAGATCGCGCGCGGCGATTTCGGAGGCGCCGGCGGCCGCCTTCCAGATCTGGCCGAGATGGGTCTTGCCGGAGCCGACCGGGCCGACCAGCAGCGCGACCGGATTGGGCCAGTCGGGATAGCGGTCGACCAGCGCCACGGCGGACTGGTTCGCCCTGCCGACGATGAAATCTTCCCGCGTCATGGCGGCGCTGTGCGGCAGGGAAAGCGGCAACTGCCGCGAGGACTCACTCATGGTACAAAACGCTCGAACGATTGGCGCTCAACGAAGCGGAGCCGGCGGCTCGTCATTGCCCGTCTCGCCCCGGTAGATCGGGCTGGTCAGGTAACGGGCAAGGGCGAAGCGCATCAGGACGGCGATAGCCGCCGCCGCGGGGACCGCGATCAGCAGGCCGACGAAGCCGAACAGCGCGCCGAAGGCGAATAGCGCGAACATCAGCCAGACCGGGTGCAGGCCGACGCTGCGGCCGACGAGGCGCGGCTGCAGGATGTTGCCCTCGATGAACTGGCCGACCAGGAACACCACCACGGTGGCGCCGATCCACTGCCATTCGGGCCAGAACTGCACCAGCGCCACGCTGACGCCGACCACAAAGCCGACCGTGGTGCCGACATAGGGGATGAAGGAGAGGATGCCGGCGCCGATGCCGATCAAGAGGCCGAAATTGACGCCGACCAGCATCAGGCCGAAGGCGTAGATGCAGCCGAGCAGGATGCAGACCAGCCCCTGCCCGCGGACGAAGCCGGCGATGGCATGGTCGATGTCGCGCGCGATGGTGCGGACTGTCTCGACGTGATCGCGCGGCACCCAGCTGTCGATGCGCGCCACCATCTTGTCCCAGTCGATCAGCATGTAGAAGGCGACGACCGGCGTGACGACGAACAGCGCGGCGAGGTCCACCAGCGCCGATCCACCGCTCCAGATCGACTTCAGGAGCGTCGAGAGCCATCCGGCGCCCTCGCTCATCAGCGTCCCCATGGAGTTCTTCAGCTGGCTGGAATCGACCTTCAGCAGCTGTCCCAGCCGGGTCGTGTCGAGGAACACCTGCACCAGGGCCTGCAATTGCTGGGCATAGGCGGGGATCTTGTCGATGAAGCCGGCGAGCTGGTTGGCCAGCACTGGCACGATCAGAAGCATCAATATGGCGAGCAGGACGAGGAAGCCGACGAGAATAACCAGCGAAGCCGCCAGGCGGCCGAGGCCGCGCCGTTCCAGCCAGTCGGCGATCGGGTCGAGGCCATAGGCCACCGCCATGCCGACCAGGAACGGCAGCAGGACGTTGCTGAACACAAACAGGAACAGCACGAAGACGAGAAACGCGGCGAGCCAAAACCCGATCTGACGTTGCAGATTCACGGCGATGCGCCCCCTCTTCCATCCATCGGCCAGGCCAACTGGCGAAGCTCGTCCCGCCCCAGATACGGCCTGCATGGCGAAGCGGTCAAGGATGGCCGCCCGAAGGGGCCGATATCGGGCCGAAAGTCGTGGAATGTCTGTCGATATCCCCCTCCATCCTCTCCCCACCCGTCACTCCGACGGATCGCCGCGTCGCCCTTTCCGCATGGCTCCCGATCGTCACAATTCAGCGCAGACGGCGATTTCGGATTGACGGCGATGGCGCGGATGTGGTCCTCCCTGCCCAAAGCAACCGGGATCCTTCGATGACCGAAAAGACCGGCGCCAAAAACGCCCTGAGCTATGCCGACGCAGGCGTCGATATCGACGCCGGCAACCGTCTCGTCGACATGATCAAGCCGCTCGTCAAGGCAACCCGCCGCCCCGGCGCGGACGCCGATATCGGCGGCTTCGGCGGGATCTTCGATCCGAAGGCGGCCGGGTACACCGACCCGCTGCTCGTCGCCGCCAATGACGGCGTCGGCACCAAGCTGAAGGTCGCGATCGACACCGGCATCCACGACACGGTCGGCATCGACCTCGTCGCCATGTGCGTCAACGATCTGATCGTCCAGGGCGCAGAGCCGCTCTTCTTCCTCGACTATTTCGCCACCGGCAAGCTCGACCCGAGCGAGGCCGCGACCGTCGTCGCCGGCATCGCCGAGGGCTGCCGCATCGCCGGCGCCGCACTGATCGGCGGCGAGACGGCCGAGATGCCGGGCCTCTACAAGGCTGGCGACTACGATCTCGCCGGCTTCGCCGTCGGCGCCGTCGAGCGCACCGGCCTGCTGCCGCGCCCGGACGTCGCCGAGGGCGACGTGCTGCTCGGCCTCGCCTCCTCCGGCGTGCATTCGAACGGCTTCTCGCTGGTCCGCAAGATCGTCGAGCTCTCCGGCCTCGGCTTCGATGCCCCTGCGCCCTTCGCGCCGGAGCTGCCGCTCGGCCGAGCGCTGCTCGCGCCGACGCGGATCTATGTGAAGCCGCTGCTCGCCGCCATCCGCGCCACCGGCGCGATCAAGGCGATGGCCCACATCACTGGCGGCGGCTTCGTCGACAACATTCCGCGCGTCCTGCCCGATGCGCTGGCGGCCTCCGTCGATCTCGACGCGGTCACCGTGCCGCCCGTGTTCGGCTGGCTGGCGAAGACCGGCGGCGTTGCCGAGCACGAGATGCTGCGCACCTTCAACTGCGGCGTTGGCATGATCGTCGTCGTCGCCCCGGAAGCTGCCGATGCCGTGATCGCCGCGCTCGCCGCCGAGGGCGAGACGGTGATGCGCCTCGGCACGCTCGTGCCGCGCGAGGGCGAAGGCGTCGTCTTCTCCGGCGCCCTGGCGCTTTGACGATGGCGAGGAAGCGCGTCGCGATCCTGATCTCGGGCCGCGGCTCGAACATGACGGCCCTGATCGAAGCCGCCGCCGATCCCGATTTTCCGGCCGAGATCGCGCTCGTGCTTTCGAACCGCGCCGACGCGGGCGGGCTCGCCCGCGCCGCCGAGGCCGGCATCGCCACGGCGGTGATCGACCACAAGGGCTTTTCCAGCCGCGCCGAATTCGACGCGGCGATGGACAAGCGCCTGCGCGCCGAAAACATCGACCTCGTCTGCCTCGCCGGCTTCATGCGGCTCCTGACCGACGGCTTCGTCGAAGGCTGGCGCGACCGGATGATCAACATCCACCCGTCGCTGCTGCCGCTCTTCCCCGGCTTGCACACGCATGAGCGCGCGCTGGAAGCGGGAATGCGCCTCGCCGGCTGCACCGTGCACTTCGTCCGCGCGCAGATGGATTCCGGCCCGATCATCGGCCAGGCCGCCGTGCCGATCGCGCTCGACGACACGCCGGACACGCTGTCGAAGCGCGTGCTGACGGCCGAGCACCAGCTCTATCCGATGGCGCTCGCCCTGGTCGCCTCCGGCCTCGCCACGGTCGAGAACGAGCGGCTGAAGCTCCACGCCGACGTGCCCGCCGATCTCGGCGGCATGCTGGTGGGGCCGGCCTTCACGGGATAGGCGCGGCCCTCAGGAAGGGTTCAGCCCCGCCATCACGACATTCGCCGCCCAGAACGCCGCGCCGCCGACGACGAGCGCCACGGCCGAGACGGCGCCAAAGCGCCAGCCGAAGGCGCGATCGCCGGCCGCCACCGCATAGATGGCCTTGGCGACGGTGTTGGAGGCGACCGCCGCCGCGATCGCCAGCGCGCCGACGCTGGTTTCGAGCGACGGCAGGCCGGCCACCGTGACGGTGGCGGCGTCGACATCGCCGATGCCGGAGAGCGCGGAAGCGAAGACGATGCCGGCCGAGCCGAACGCCGCCGATGCCGCCCGCACGGCGAAGCCGATGGCCGCGAGAAACAGCGTCAGTTTGAGCACACTGGTCAGCTCGAACGGATTGCGCATCGACGTCGCCTTGTGGGCCTTGGCGCTCTGCCCACGCACGAGCCACGCCGCGCCGGCCGCCATGGCGAGGGCTCCGGCGATGAAGGGCGGCAGCAGAAGCCAGGCGAGCGGCGGCGCCAGGAAAAGCACGAGCGCTCCCGTCCTCAGATAGGACGCGCAGCCCGCAACCGCGGCGCCGCCCGCGAGCCAGGCGACGTCGTGACCGGCCGTGGAACGACGGGCATTGTCGAGCGTCACCGCCGTCGAGGACACCAGCCCGCCGGCCGCGCCCGCCGCCAGTTCGCCCCGTCCTGCACCAAACAGGCGGATGGCGACGTAGCCGACATAGGAGATGGCGGCGAGAAGGATGGCGAGCGACCAGACCGAACGCAGGGAAATGCCGCCGAAGGGGCCATAGGGCGTGTGCGGCAACAGCGGCAGGATGACGAAGGTCATCGTGAGCAGGATGATCGCCGAGCGCAGCTCGACCCAGCTCATCTTCTTGATGAACCGGTGCAGCGGCTCGCGGCTCGCCAGGATGGCCACGAGCGTCACGCCGCCGGCCGCCGCGAGCTTCAGATCGCCGAGCACGGCGAGCACGCCGAACAGGAAGGTCGCCATCGCGGCGATCACGGAGGTGACGCTGAATTCGCCTTCCGCTTCGGATTCACGCCACTGGTAGAAGGCGAAGACCGTCGAGAAGGCAAGGAAGATGATGCCGGTGGCGATCCCCGCCTGCCCGCCCGGCGGTAGCCCCTTCTCGATCAGGCCGACGACGCCGCCCAGCATGCCGATCATCGCGAAGGTGCGGATTCCCGCCGTGCGCCGCCCCGGCGCCAGTTCACGCTCGCGCCAATGGCGCTCGACGCCGACCAGGAGGCCGATCGCGATGGCGAGGGCCAGACGATAGAAGGGCTCGAACTCGTTCACGATCGCTCCAGGAATCGACCCGCGCATCATAGCAACGCTACGCGGAGCATGTACGGCGTCGCGGTCGAGACCTTCCGCTCATCTCGATGAGGAAGCCGCGCCGCTGCGCTCGAAATCACCTTGCGCGGACGACGCTTCAATGCCACCACCTCGGCCATGAACTATCGCCACGCCTATCACGCCGGAAATTTCGCCGATGTCGTCAAGCACGCCATCCTCGCGCTGCTCGTCGAGCATCTGAAGGCCAAGGACAAGCCGTTCCGGGTGATCGACACCCATGCCGGCATCGGCCTCTACGATCTCGAGGCGATCGAGGCTGGCAAGACCAACGAATGGCAGACCGGCATCGGCAGGCTGCTCGGCGCCGACGGCAAGCCGGCGGTCGAACTGACGCGCAAGCTCGCCGAGGCGCTCGCGCCCTATCTGGAGACGGTCGCCGCCGCCAATCCGGATGGCGGGCTCCGGCATTATCCCGGTTCGCCCTGGGTGATCCGCCATCTCCTGCGCAAGACCGACCGGATGACGGCGGTCGAGATGCACCCGGCCGATCACGCGACGCTGGCCGAGCGCTTCGCCGGCGATTTCCAGGTCAAGGCGATCGAGTTGGACGGCTGGCTGGCGCTCGGCTCGTTCGTGCCGCCGAAGGAGCGGCGCGGCCTCGTCCTGATCGACCCGCCCTATGAGCAGCCGGACGAATTCAAGACGCTGTTCGATCGCTTCGAGAAGGCCTATCAGCGCTGGCCGACGGGCGTCTACGCGCTCTGGTATCCGATCAAGGACATCGGCGCGGTGACGAATTTCCACAAGCGCCTCGCCGAGAGCGGCATCAAGAAGCTGCTCGGGGCGGAACTGTGGGTGCGCGAGCGGACGACGCCCGATACCTTCAACGGCACGGGCCTCGTCATCTGCAATCCGCCCTGGCATCTCGACCGCACGCTCGACGCGCTCCTGACCGGCCTGGCACCGATCCTCGGCGAGACCGACAAGGCCGGTCGCCGCGTCTGGTGGATCCGCGGCGAGAGCTGATCTCTAGGCCGCGAACGCGCGATCTGGCCTCTCGTCGAAGTCGATCAACGGGCCGATCGGGACGACCCCGGTCGGATTGATCGTCTTGTGGCTCTCGTAATAGTGCCGCTTGATGTGGTCGAAATCGACGGTCTCGCGGATGCCGGCCACCTGGTAGAGTTCGCGCGTGTAGGACCACAGCGCGGGATAGTCGACCAGCCGGCGCCAGTTGCACTTGAAATGCCCGACATAGACGGGATCGAAGCGCAGCAGCGTCGTGAACAGCCGCCAGTCGGCCTCGGTCAGCCGGTCCCCGGCCAGATAGCGCTGCTCCGACAGCAGGCCCTCGAGCCAGTCCAGGCTCTCGAAGAGCGGCCGGACCGCCTCCTCATACGCCGTCTGGCTCGTCGCGAAGCCGGCCTTGTAGACGCCGTTGTTGACCGTGTCGTAGATGCGCTGGTTCAGCGCGTCGATCTCGGGCCTGAGCGCCTCGGGATAGTAGTCCCCCGCCTTGGCGCCGACGCCGTCAAACGCCGAATTCAGCATGCGGATGATCTCGGACGACTCGTTGTTGACGATCGTCTGGGTCTGCTTGTCCCAGAGCACCGGCACGGTAACGCGGCCGGAATAGTCCGGATCGGCCTTGGTGTAGACCTGATAGAGGAAGTCAAAACCGTTGACATTGTCCGGCGTGACGCCGGGGCCCGGCGCGAAGGTCCAGCCGTTTTCCGCCATCAGCCAATGGACGACCGAATAGTCGATCATGTCCTCGAGGCCCTTCAGGGCGCGGAAGATCATCACCCGATGCGCCCAAGGGCAGGCGCGCGCGATGTAGAGATGGTAGCGGCCGGGCTCGGCCTTGAAGCCGCCCTTGCCGGTGGGACCGGGACTGCCGTCGGCCGTCACCCAGTTGCGGAAGCCGGCGGCGCTGCGCTGGAAGCGGCCGCCGGTGTTGCGCGTGTCATACCATTGGTCCTGCCATATGCCGTCGACCAGAAGTCCCATATCCGATGCTCCAATCGTTGTCGGACGCATATTGGATCAAACAAGAGTTGTTGCCAGCCGCCCACACGACGACGCTCTGTTCACCGCGCGGCCCTCGGAAAGGCGTTGAGCGCTTGACCGTGCCGGGGGGAGTGCCGCATCGTCAGGAAAGCGTCCTCTGGGGAGTCGCCTCCATGATCCGTACCCTTCTCGCCGCCATCGCCTTCGTGACGGTCGCCGGCTCCGCGGCCCAGGCGGCCGACTATTCCAGTAGCTATGGCTATGAGCCCGAAGTGCGGAGGGGCTGGGATCGCGGCAGCGTTCCGCCCTGCGACGCCCCGGCCGTCCTTTCCAACATGGCCGAGCGCTACCACTGGGCCAACACCCACACCTGGGGCAACAACCTCGCATTCCGGGAAATCGCCTCGGTCAGCGAATCGCAGTTCGTGCCCGGTGATCCCGGCCTGATTGACCGCCGCTTCTGCCGGGCGGACATCTTCATCTCCGACAACATCCGCCCGACCCCGGTCTACTACCTGATCGAGGAGCGCATGGGCTTAGCCTCAATCGGCTGGTATGTCGACTTCTGCGTCGCCGGCCAGGATCCGTGGCGGGTGCATGACGGACACTGCCGCACCGTCCGTCCGGGCCGGTACTACTGAACGTGCCTTTATCGGCGGTCCTGCGCGGCCTGATCGTCTCGCTCGTCGCCATGGCCGCGCTCTGGACCAGCCAGACCGCCGCCTCGGCCGATACACCGGGCGAGTTCGATTTCTACGTGCTGTCGCTCTCCTGGTCGCCGACCTATTGCCAGGATCGAGGAACGTCCGACCGCATCCAGTGCGGCGGGCCGAGGCCGTTCGCCTTCGTCGTGCACGGGCTCTGGCCGCAATATGAGCGCGGCTCGCCGCGCAATTGCGACGTCGGCCCGCGCAGCGGGCTGCCGCGCCGCCTCGTCGACGGTATGCTAGACATCATGCCAAGCCCGGGGCTCGTCCGTCATGAATGGCGGACGCACGGCTCCTGCTCCGGCCTCGAGCCGGCCGACTATTTCGCGCTGACGCGACAGGCGAACCAGGCGGTCCGGATCCCCGAGCGCTTCGTCGATGTCGAAACCTACCTGACCGTCTCGCCGGACGAGGTCGAGGCGGCCTTCATCGCCGCCAATCCCGGCCTCCGGCGCGACGGCATCGCGGTCTCCTGCGATTCCCGCCGCCTCAAGGAAGTCCGTATCTGCCTGACGCGGGACCTTCGGTTCCGCAGCTGCGCCGAGGTAGACCGCAAGGCATGCCGCAACGACCGGCTCACCATGCCTCCCGTCCGATAATCTCCCCCACAAGGAATCCCACTTTGCTCGTCCTGCGCAGTTCGCCCGCGTCCCCGTTCGGGCGCAAGGTCAAGATCGTCATGCAAGAGCTTGATCTATCGGACCGTATTCAGATCGTGATGGCGGACACGACCAATCCGAACGACACGCTCCGCCAGCAGAATCCGCTCGGCAAGATCCCGGCGCTGATCCTGGAAGACGGCTTCGTGCTGTATGATTCGCGCGTCATCATCGAATATCTCGATCATCTGGCCGGCGGCGACCGCGTCATCCCGACCGATCCGGCGCGCCGCTACCGGGTGCTCGGCCTGCAAGCGCTGGCCGACGGCATCGCTGACGCCGCCCTGCTCCAGGTCTATGAGGGACGCTGGCGCGACGAGGCGCAGCAGAGCGAGACCTGGAAAGCGCATCAGCGCGGCAAGGTCGAGCGCGGCCTCGCGGCGGCCGAGACATGGCCGCTCGACGATTCCGCGCATGTCGGCACGATCGCACTCGCCTGCGCGCTCGGCTATCTGGATCTCCGTTTCGGCGGCGACTGGCGGGACGGCCACCCGAAGTTGAAGGCCTTCCTCGACAGATTCGCGGCCCGCGTTCCCGCGTTCGAGACCACCCGCGTCAAGGCCTGACCCCCACAGCCTGGAGACCATGATGACATTCTCTACCGCCGACGCCCGCACCGTCGCCGCGATCCTTCATGATGCGGCAGAGCAGGAAATCCTGCCGCGATTCCGGCGCCTCGCCGCCGGCGCCATCCGCCAGAAGACCTCGGCGGAGGACCTCGTCACCGATGCCGACGAAGCGGCCGAAAAGGTGATCACCGCGAAGCTGACGAAGGCCTTCCCGGGCGCCGTGGTGATTGGCGAGGAAGCGGTCTCGGCCGACGAGACGCTGCTCGACCGGCTCGACGGCGCCGAGCTCGCCTTCGTCGTCGATCCCGTCGACGGCACCAAGAACTTCGCCTCGGGGCTGACGCTCTTCGGCGTGATGGCTGGCGTGGTGGTGCGCGGCGAAGCCGTCGGCGGCGTCATTCTCGATCCGATCGGCGGCGACTGGACGATCGCCGTGCGCGGTGAAGGCGCCTGGACGGAAACGGCGGACGGCGGCCGCAACGACCTCAAGGTGGCGGCGGCGAAGCCCGTCGACGAGATGTCCGGCACCGCCTCCTGGTCGCTGCTGTCCGAGCCGCTGCGCTCGCGCGTCTGCGCCAACCTCGCCGCGACGCGCTCGGCCGCCGGCTATCGCTGCGCCGCGCATGAATACCGGATGCTGGCCGGCGGCCACAGCCACTTCGCACTCTATGCCAAGCTGACGGTCTGGGACCATGTCGCGGGCTGGCTGATCCACCAGGAGGCCGGCGGCTATTCCGCCCGCTTCGACGGCAGCGCCTATCAGCCGGCGCATCGCGACGGCGGCCTGTTGTGCGCCCCGGACCAGGCGAGCTGGCAGGCCCTGCAGGCGGCGCTGTTCGCCGGCACGGAATACGCCGGCGCGTGACGACGCGGGCCGCGCTCGACGCGGCCCCGCACAGATCGAACGCTAGAAACGAAAAACGCCGGCGGGTTGCCCCGCCGGCGTTTCTCGTTCAGCCGTTAGGCTGGATCAGAACTTGACGCCAACACCAGCGCGGATCGTGTTGGTGCTGAAGTCGACATCGGAGTTACCCTGGCTGCCGAAGTCGTAGGTCTTCTTGCCGTAGTCGGCGTACTGGTACTCGAGGCGGGCGGTCACGTTGCCGACGACCTGGGCCTCGACGCCTGCGCCGACGGTCCAGCCCAGGTGGGTGTTGGAGTCAGCAGCGCCGTTGTAGCTGTTGGCGCTGGCGCCGGAGATGGCAGCGCCACCCGTGCCGTAAGCGAGGTAACGGTCGAAGGCGTAGCCGACGCGAGCCCGTGCGGTCGAATCCCAACGCTGACGGACGTCGCCGCGAGCGCTCGAGCCGCTGACGTCATCGAGGTTGGCGTCGACTTCCGCGCCGACAACCCACTGGTTGCCGAGGTCGAAGTTGTAACCGGCGTAGAGGCCGCCCTTGAAGCCGTTGCCGTTGATGCTGCCGAAGGCGTTCTGCGACGACGCGTCGGTCGACGACCAGCCATAGCCGACGGTGGCGCCGACATACGGGCCGGTCCAGCTGAAGGCCTGCGACGACGTCGAGATCGGGGCCGGAGCCGGCTCGTAGGTCAGATCCGCAGCCAGAACCGGGGCAGCCGACAGAGCAAGCGCCATGGCGCTCAGGGAGAGGGTGCGGATACGCAGCATCTTGGTCTCCATGCGTACTAAACTGAAAATCAAACTTGATCCGGGGGCCGATTTCTCCCCCGATCCGATGGTCTAAATTATGCGGCCGAATGCGGCGGAACCGGACAGGAAATAAGGCATGTTCGCGGCATTCGAGGCGGGTTGCAAAAATCCAACACAACCGCATCAACCGGTTGTTTTTATTCAAATTTTATCGATGCAACCCGATGTGTGCGGGCCTACACGTCACATTGCCAACGCAGGTGTTGACCACATTTAACCAAGCCTAATGAAGGCTTACCGAAAATGCCGGGCGGCCTTATCTTCCGGGCGCGACAGATTCGGACAGGCGACAAGACGATGGCAGACGAAAAAGGCATTGCGCTGGTGACCGGCGGCGCGCGGCGGATCGGCCGCGCCATCGTCGAGGACCTGGCGAAAAACGGCTTCGCCGTCGCGATCCATTGCCGGAACTCGGTCGGCGATGCCGACGAGCTCGCCGGCCGCATCCGCGCCCAAGGCGGACGCGCCGCCGTCGTGACGGCGGATCTCGCCGATCTCGACGCCGCGCGCGCCCTGCCCGGCCTCGCCGCGGCAGCCCTCGGCCCGCTGACGCTCCTCGTCAACAATGCCTCGATCTTCGAGGCGGACGGGATCGGCGACCTCGACGTGGAGCGGTTCCAGCGCCAGTCGACCGTCAACCTCGCCGCGCCCGTCTTCCTGGCGGATGCCTTCGCCGCCCAGCTCCCCGCCGATCGCGAGGGGCTCGTGGTCAACATGGTCGACCAGCGCGCCTGGAAAACCACGCCGCAATTCCTATCTTACCAATTGTCGAAGTCGGGCCTCCTGACGGCGACACGGACGCTTGCCCAGGCCCTGGCGCCGCGCATCCGCGTCAACGCGATCGGGCCGGGGCCGACACTGCCCTCGCCGCGCCAGGATCCGGCCGAATTCCAGAAGCAGGCCGAGGCCGTGCTCTTGAAACATGGTCCGGAGCTTGGCGAATTCGGGCGCACGATCCGATATCTTTATGAGACGCGCTCCATCACCGGCCAGATGATCGCGCTCGATGGCGGGCAGCATCTTGCCTGGGAAACGCCCGATATCGTAGGCATCAACGAGTGAACACCACACCAGCCGAGAACGACAAGCCCGAGATCGAAGCCGACGTCAGCGCGACCTCGCCGGCGCCCGAGGCAGAAGCCGAGACGGAAACCGCCTTCGAGGCGGGCGGCGAACTCGTGCCGCGCGGCCAGGGCGCCCGCGTCATCGCCGATTTCGTCAAGCGCCTGCCGAACGCGCCGGGCGTCTACCGGATGTTCGACCAGGGCGGCAACGTCCTCTATGTCGGCAAAGCGCGCAATCTGAAGAAGCGCGTGACCAGCTACACGCGCATCGGGATGCAGTCGAACCGCATCATCCGGATGATCCAGCAGACCGCGACGATGGAGTTCGTCACGACGCGGACCGAGACGGAAGCGCTGCTGCTCGAAGCCAATCTGATCAAGCGGCTGCGGCCGCGCTTCAACGTGCTTCTGCGCGACGATAAATCGTTTCCCTACATTCTCATCACCGGCGACCACGAGGCGCCGCAGCTGGTCAAGCATCGCGGCGCGCGGACGCGCAAGGGCGACTATTACGGCCCGTTCGCCTCCGCCGGCGCCGTCGGCAGCACGATGAACGCGATGCAGCGCGCCTTCCTGATCCGCACCTGCACCGACAGCGTCTATGAGAGCCGGACGCGCCCCTGCCTCTTGTTCCAGATCAAGCGCTGCTCGGCTCCCTGCACCGGCGAGATCGCGCTCGACGACTATGCCGAGCTGGTGCGCGAGGCGAAGGGGTTCCTGACCGGCAAGTCGTCGGCCATCAAGCAAGACCTTGCCCGCGCCATGGGCGAAGCGAGCGCCGATCTCGATTTCGAGCGCGCCGCCATCTATCGCGACCGCATCGCCGCGCTCTCGCATGTCCAGTCGCATCAGGGCATCAACCCGCAGACCGTCGACGAAGCCGACGTGCTCGCCGTGCATCAGGAAGGCGGGCAGAGCTGCGTGCAGGTGTTCTTCTTCCGCACCGGCCAGAACTGGGGCAACCACGCCTTCTACCCGCGCGCCGACAAGAGCCTCGACGCGGCCGAGATCCTCGGCGCCTTCCTGGCGCAGTTCTACGAGGACAAGCCCTGCCCGCGCCTGATCCTGCTCAGCCACGAAGTGGAGGAGATGGACCTGATCGCCGAGGCGCTCAGCGAGCATGCCGGCCACAAGGTCGAGATTGCCGTGCCGAAGCGCGGCGAGAAGAAGGATCTGGTCGACCACGCCCTGCTCAACGCCCGCGAGGCGCTCGGCCGCAACCTGGCCGAAACCGCCAGCCAGGCCCGGCTGCTCGACGGCGTCGGCGAAACCTTCGCGCTGGAGGCCCCGCCGCGCCGGATCGAGGTCTACGACAACAGCCACATCATGGGCACCAACGCCGTCGGCGGCATGATCGTCGCCGGGCCGAATGGCTTCGTGAAGAACCAGTACCGCAAGTTCAACATCCGCTCCGAGGAGATCACCCCGGGCGACGATTTCGGCATGATGAAGGAAGTGCTGACGCGGCGCTTTTCGCGGCTCGTCAAGGAGCACGGCTCGCGCGACGCGGCGCCGCGCGACGAGGAGGGCTTCGGCCCCTGGCCCGATCTCGTCTTCATCGACGGCGGCCTAGGACAGCTCTCCGCCGCGCGCGAGATCATCGACGGACTGGGTTTGACGGATCAGGTGCCGCTCGTCGGCATCGCCAAGGGACCGGACCGCGACGCGGGGCGCGAAAAATTCTTCATTCCGGGCCGCGAGGGCTTCATGCTGCAGCCGCGCGACCCCGTGCTCTATTTCGTCCAGCGCCTGCGTGACGAGGCGCACCGCTTCGCCATCGGCACGCATCGCGCCAAGCGCAAGGCGGCACTGACCAAGAGCCCGCTGGACGAGATCGACGGCATCGGCCCGACGCGCAAGCGCGCCCTGCTCGCCCATTTCGGCACCGCCAAGGCGGTGAGCCGCGCCAGCGTCCCGGACCTGATCGGCGTGCCGGGCATCTCGGAACAGATGGCCAGGACGATCTACGACTTCTTCCACGAAAACGGCGACTAGAGCCTGTTCGAGCGAAGCGGACGGGTTCGCGTTATGGCGGCGCGGTTCAGCCGCCCTGCCCGGCCGCCGCGCGCCAGTAGCCGAGCGTGGTCTCGCCGATGATAGCGGCATGCTCTGCATGGACCGCCTCCAGCGCCGCCAGGAAGGCACCCGCCTCCTCCGCCAGCCCCAGCAGCGTCAGCGCGCGCAGGATGCGGCTGATGCGCAGGAAATTGTGGTTGCGCGGCGCGAGCCAGCTGCGCGAGCGCGCCGGGAACGTCGCGGCGCGGGCCACTCTAGCCCCCTCGGCGCCCGGCACGAACGCAAAACCATAGAAGGCGAGCAACCGCACGAAGGCGGCCCGCAAGGCCGAGCGCAGCGCCGCATGCGTCTGGAAGGCTTCGATGTCGGCCGCCGTCAGCAGCGGCGCGCCGGGGTTGAAGGCGCTCGGCTCCGGCAGCGGAAAGAGCCATTGGATGTAGTCGTGCACCTGCTCGAGGCGATCGTCGTCCCAGGCGAGAATCCCGGTCAGCGTGCGGCCGCGATCATCGGTGCCCATGCCGGCAAAGAAGTGCAGGATCGACGTATCCAGTTCCTGGTTCGTCATGTCTCAAACCTGTCTCAGCCGGTAGTCCCCGCCGACGGCTTGGCCTTTCCAGCGCCGCGCTCGCCATATTTCATGGCCTCGAACTTCAGTCCGTCCGGATCCAGGAAATAGACGGCGTAGTAGTCATCATAATACTCCGCCGCCGGATCGACGATGGGTATGCCCTCGCGCTCGAGATAGGCCTGGAGATCGTCGACATCCTTCCGGCTGCGGAGCTCGAACGCATAGTGGTGGAAGCCGATGTCGCCGAGCCGGTATGGGTGCTTCTTCCCCGCCGCGTCGGCCTCGCTGATCCAGAAACGCGTCTTGCCGTTGGTCCAGCCGATCGTGTCGCCATAGTCGCCAAGGACCTCGAACCCGAGAAACGCGAACAGGTCGCCATAGAAGCTTTTCGACCGGGCGAAATCCCCGACCCGGATGACGAGATGATCGATGCCGACGACGCGGGCCATGGTCGCCTCCCCTTTTCAGCCGCTGGCGTTCCATCGGCCGGCGCCGGCCGATCTCCGGAACAAGTTCCAGTTGCGGGTTTCGTTCCGGGGTCCGACAGCAAGCAAGATCGCCGGCTATGCCACGATCTAGTCTTTTTGCATCGATGCAATAACTGCCTGCTCATCAGCCATGCTTACCGTCATGATATTTCGCGAAGCAAAAACGAAAACAATCCTAATTGACTCGACGGAAGCCAAAGCATTCTCATAGATACATATCGCCGAAAACTTCAACCCACGGTCCGCCGCGCGCGGGGAAAGCAGGCATGATCATGCGAATGACATGGATCGCAGCCGCCTTGGGGGCGGCTGCGTTGACAGCCGCCGTCACGCCCTTGGCACAGGCGGCGCAGCCGCAGAACAAGGAGCACGCGGCGCAGCCGCTGACCAAGGAACAGGCGCAGGCCATCGCCGTCGACGCCTATCTCTATTTCTACCCGCTGCTGACCATGGAGCTCACGCGGGAGCAGAGCACCAACATCGCGGCGGGCAAGGAGCTCGGCCGCGGCCCGATGAACATGTTCAGCAATATACCGGAGTTCCCGCCGGCCGACTTCAAGGTCGTCGTGCGGCCGAATTTCGACACGCTCTATTCCAGCGGGTGGCTCGACCTGACCAAGGAGCCGATGGTCGTCTCCAGCCCGGACACCAAGGGCCGCTACTTCCTGCTGCCGATGCTCGACATGTGGAGCGATGTCTTCGCCTCGCCGGGCTGGCGCACGACCGGAACCACCGCCGCCAACTACCTGGTTACGCCGCCCGGCTGGCGCCCCGACCTCCGGGATCGCTGGCGCGAGGAGTTCAAGCTGCCCGAGGGCACCAGCCGGATCGAGGCGCCGACGCCTTATGTCTGGATCATCGGCCGCACCAAGACCGACGGCCCCGCCGACTATGACGCCGTGCACAAGATCCAGGCCGGATACACGATCGTGCCGCTGTCCGAATGGGGCAAGGACGCCAAGCCTCCGGTCGCAAAGATCGATCCCGCGATCGACATGAAGACGCCGCCCAAGCTCGCCGTCGACGGCATGACGGCCGACGCGTACTTCACCAAAGCGGCCGAGCTCCTGAAGTTGCATCCGCCGCACATCACCGACCAGCCCATCATCGCCCAGATGACGCGGCTCGGCATCGTGCCGGGCAAGAGCCTCGCCTTCGACAAGCTTCCGGCCGATGTGCAGGCGGCGCTCAAGGCGGCGCCAGCCGAAGGGCGGAAGCTGATGGCGTGGAAGGTCAAGACGCTCGCCGACGTCACCAACGGCTGGTCGATGAACACCACCACCATGGGCGTCTACGGCAACTACTACCTGAAACGCGCCATCGTCGCGCAGCTCGGTCTCGGCGCCAATCTGCCGGAGGACGCGATCTATCCGCTCAATCTCGGCGATTCCACCGGCAAGCCGCTCACCGGCCAGAACGAGTACGTCCTGCATTTCGAGGCGAACGAACTGCCGCCGGTCGACGCTTTCTGGTCCGTCACGCTCTATGACCCGGATGGCTTCCAGGTCGCCAACCCGCTCAACCGCTTCGCGGTGTCGAGCTGGATGCCCTTCGTCAAGAACGCCGACGGCTCGCTGGACCTCTATTTCCAGAACGAGAGCCCCGGCAAGGACAAGGAGGCGAACTGGCTGCCGGCGCCGAAGGGGCCGTTCAACCTGACCATGCGCCTCTACGCCCCGCAAAGCGCGGCGCTGACGGGCCGCTGGAACCCGCCCGCCGTCAAGCAGGCCGAAGCGACGGCCGCCCTGCCGCAATAGGCCGGAACCGATAGTGCCAAGGGGGACGAGGCCGCTTCGGCATCGTCCCCTTTTTCTTGCCTCAGCCGAGCTTGGCGAGAAGCGCCAGCAGTTCGCCCAGATGCGGCACCTCGCGGAAACGCGGGGCGCCGACCGGCGGCTCGACATGCTCGAACGACCAGGTCAGGTCGTGCGGGACATAGACGCCCCAGCTTCCCGCCTCGATCGCCGGCACGACGTCGGACTTCAGCGAATTGCCGACCATCATGCTCTGCGCCGGGCCGTCGGCATGGCGGCTGAAGATCCGGTGGTAGGTCGCGGCGTTCTTGTCGCTGACGATCTCGACGGCGTCGAACAGCTCGCCGAGGCCGGAAGCGGCGAGCTTGCGCTCCTGGTCGAACAGGTCGCCTTTGGTGATCAGGATCAGTCGGTAATTGCCGGCGAGCTGCTCCAGCGTCTCGCGCACATGCGGCAGCGTCTCGACCGGATGGACCAGCATGTCGCGGCCGGCGGCGAGAATCTCGCTGATGGCGCCGGCCGGAATTCGGCCTCCCGTCAGCTCGATCGCCGTCTCGACCATCGACAGCGTGAAGCCCTTGATGCCGAAGCCGTAGAGCTTGAGGTTGCGCCGCTCCGCCTCTTGGAGGCGGCGGGCGATATCGGCCCTGTCGGCGTGTTCCGACAGGAGGTCGATGAAGCGCTGCTCCGTCAGCCGGTAGAACTGCTCGTTCTGCCAGAGCGTATCGTCGGCGTCGAAGCCGATGGCGGTGAGGGTTGGGCTGTGAGACGACATCGAACGAACCATTGGCAAAGGGGCCAATAAAAATGGCGGGCCCGGAGACTAACCGGACCCGCCACGCATTACCACGAGATCACAAGATCGATCAGGTTTCCTGGATGGCGGAAACCTTCCAGGGACCGCCATCCTTGCGGGCGAAGGTCCAGAGCTCGGTCGTCTCCGTCAGCGCGCCGGCGTCGCCCGAGATCAGGGCGCCGGTCGCCCGGTCGCGCATCACGTCGCGGCTTTCGTAGCGCATGGCGACCGTGGCGTAGTCGGTGTCGCCCTCGTTCCATGCCTCGGCCAGGTCGCCCTGCAGCAGCGTGATGTCGGTGACGTCGTTGCGCTGGCCCTTCGTGGCGTTCTGGCTCAGCTCTTCCGAGAGATACGACATGACCTCCGGCGTCGTGCGCTCGCGCAGGCCCGCATAGTCCTCGCGGCCGAAGGCGCCCTGCACCTCGTCCAGCAGCTTCTGGAAGGTGTCGAGATCCTGGCCGGTGACGCCGATCTCGTCATTGGCGTTCATGGCGTTGGCCGGGCGCGCCTTCTGGGCGCCGCCGAAGCCGCCAAGACCCGCCCCCAAGCCGCCGAGATTGCCGAGGCCGCTACGCGGCGCCGCGTTCGACTGCGCCTCAGCCGGAGCGTCGGGCATCATGCCGCGCGGCATGCCGGCCGGAGCGGCGCCCGCCGTCTGCGACCGGTTGCGGTTGGCGAAGAAGCGGAAAAGGAACATGCCGGCAATCGCGAGAAGCGCGATCTGCAGGATGAAGCCGAAGGCGCCGGCCATGCCGCCGAGGCCGTTGCCCATCAGCATGCCGATCAGGCCGCCCAGCATCAGGCCACCCAGGATGGAGCCGCCGAGGCCGCCGAAGAAGCCCGGACGCGCCGCCTGCTGCGCGGGACGCGCGGCGGCGTTCGTCGCCTGGCCCGGCTGCGTCATCGAGCGCTGGATCGGCTGCGTCGCGGTGGGCGCCGTCGGGGTTGTCGGGGCGGACTGGAACGTCCTGCCGCCACGGCTGCCAAAACTGCCGCCGCGACGCGCTTCGGCGTCATCGAATGCAGCGAAGCTCATCGCCGTCGCGATACCAATCATCGCGAGAATTGCCGGTGTGCGCTTGCCGAATACCATGTGAGTTCCTTCTCCCTACGTAAATTACCCGGGTCCTTTTCAGGCCCCCGCAGGTATGATGTAGGGTCTCATGCCTGATTTGTTGAGGGCAAAACTGCGGCCAGTGACGATTTGCGCAATCCGGCCGGCGTGCTATTGGCTCGCGCCATGACATACAAGGTTGCCGCCCTCTATCAATTCGCCGCTCTTCCGGACTTCGAAGCGCTGCGCGCCCCGCTGCTCGAGCTCTGCGAAACGCTCGGGATTCGCGGCACGCTGCTGCTGGCGCCCGAGGGCATCAACGGCACGATCGCCGGCACGGACGAAGCGATCGACGCGGTGATCGCCGCGCTGACGACCGGCCCGCTCTTCGACGGCCGGCTCGACAATCTCGAGCTGAAATTCTCCGGCGCGGCGGAAATGCCGTTCAAGCGGCTGAAGATACGGCTGAAGAAGGAGATCGTCACCCTGGCGCAGCCGCAGGTCGATCCGACGAAGCAGGTCGGCACCTATGTCGCGGCAGAGGACTGGAACGCGCTGATCTCGGATCCCGACGTGATCGTCGTCGACACCCGCAACCGCTTCGAGGTGAAGATCGGCACGTTCGAGCGGGCGCTCGATCCGGAAACGCGGAAATTCTCGCAGTTCCCGGATTTCGTCAGCCGTACGCTCGATCCGGCCAAAAACAAGAAGGTCGCGATGTTCTGCACCGGCGGCATCCGCTGCGAGAAGGCGAGTTCCTACCTGCTGTCGCAGGGCTTCGCCGAGGTGTTCCACCTGAAGGGCGGCATCCTCAAATATCTCGAGACGATCCCGCCGGAAGAAAGCCTGTGGCAGGGAGAATGCTTCGTCTTCGACGAGCGCGTGGCGCTCGGCCATGGGCTGGCGGAGCGGGCCAAGGCGGAGGAGCCGCCGGAGGACGACGCGGCCTGAGGCCGCGCCGATCCCTTGACTACTCGCCGTCCTTGGCGTCGTGCAGATAGGCCTCGACGACGCCCTTCAGCTTGATCGTCAGCGGGTTGCCGAAGCGATCGCGCGCCTTGCCGGCGGCAACGCGGACCCAGCCTTCGCTGATGCAATACTCTTCGACATTGGTCTTCTCGACGCCGTTGAAGCGGATGCCGACGCCGCGCTCCAGCAGGGCCTCGTCATGGAAAGGGCTCTTCGGATCGTTCGAGAGGCGATCGGGCAGCGTGTCGGTCATGGTCGAACCTTCAGATCGGGTACATTGGCCGGCACACATAGCGGGACGATGCGGTCCTGCCAACCCGGCGCGAAGAGGGGCTCAGCGGCCAAGCAGCGTGGCAATCGTCAGGATCGCGACATAGATGCCGGTTCCCAGCAGCATGAACATCACCGCGGCAGAGCCGAGATCCTTGGCGCGGCGCGCGAATTCGGAACGCTCGGGCGAAACGCGGTCGACGATCTCCTCGATCGCGGTATTCAGCGCCTCGACCGAAAACGTCGCGAAGGCGAGCATCAGGTAAACGCCGATCTCGGCCAGCGAACGGCCGAGAAAGACGATCCAGGCAAACGCGGCGACGGCAGCCGCCAGCTCCATCCGGGCGGCCATCTCGCCCCGGAACAGGATCGCGACGCCCGAGGCCGACCAGCGGCTCGCCGCAATGAGATGCTCCAACCAGGCGCGCATGTCCGTCTTCCCCCTTTGGTCGGCATTCGCCGATTGTTTGCAGCCCCCGGCCGCATCGCCATGGCGACACCGCCGCCGGACGGGATATCATGTAGCCGATTCCCGCGAACGCCGTGTCGGCATCGCATCGTCACGCCAGTTTCCTGGCCAACTTCAATCGGTCCTCTCTTTTCCGAGCCACCCTTGGCAGGGGCTGGCCCGGATGCAATATGAGGGTGAGGGTTCAAGGACGGATATGAGCGAGCTTCGCACCTTCGACGTCAGACGGCCGCAGCGGGCGCTTCTGCTTTCGCTCCCGAACATCCTGACCTATGGCCGCATCCTGGCGGTTCCCCTCGTCGTCTTCTGCGTCGTGGGCGGCAAGGATACGTGGCGATGGATCGCGCTCGCGCTCTTCATCCTCGCCAGCATCACCGACTATCTCGATGGCTACCTGGCCCGGATCTGGAAGCAGCAATCCTCGCTCGGGCGCATGCTCGATCCGATCGCCGACAAGCTGCTGGTCTCCGCCTGCCTGCTGGCGCTCGTCTTCGAGCGCACGATCGATGGCCTGTCGCTCTGGGCGGCGCTGATCATCCTGTCGCGCGAGATCCTCGTCTCTGGCCTGCGCGAATATCTGGCGGAACTCCGCGTCAGCGTGCCCGTCTCGCGCCTCGCCAAGTGGAAGACGGCGTTGCAGATGGTCTCCATCGGCTTCCTGCTCGCAGGCCCGGCCGGAGACGTCCATTTCGCCTACACGACGCTGATCGGCATCGTGCTGCTGTGGATCTCCGCCCTCGTCACGCTCTACACCGGCTACGACTATTTCCGGGCGGGCCTCGGCCACATCCTGGAGGAAGAGCCGTGAAGCTCGTCTATTTCGCCTGGGTGCGCGAGCGGATCGGCACGGCCGAGGAGACCGTCGCGCCGCCCGAGGGCGTCGAGACGGTCGGCGATCTGCTGGGCTGGCTGCGCACGCGCGGCGAGACTTATGAATACGCCCTGGCGGAGCCGACCGCGATCCGCGTGGCGCTCGACCATGACCATGCCGATCACGATGCTCCGCTGACCGGTGTGCGCGAGGTCGCCCTGTTTCCCCCGATGACGGGAGGCTAGGTCGCCATGGCCAAGACCCGCGTCGCCATCGTTTCCGAGCCGCTCGACATCACGGCCGAGATCGAGCGTGTGACGACGGGTCGTGGCGATATCGGCGCCGTCGTCACCTTCACCGGCCTCTGCCGCGACGAGGACGGCCGGCTCGAAGCGCTCGAGCTCGAACACTATCCCGGCATGGCCGAGGCGGAGGTGTCCCGCATCGCCGAGCAGGCGGCCAAGCGGTGGGAGATCACCGACGTCACCGTCCTTCACCGGCACGGCAAGGTGAAGCCGGGCGAGGTCATCGTGCTGGTGGTCACCGCCTCGCGGCACCGGCACGCCGCCTTCGAATCGGCCGAGTTCATTATGGATTTCCTCAAGACCCATGCGCCCTTCTGGAAGAAGGAGCATACCGCTTCCGGCGCGGTCGCCTGGGTCGACGCCAAATCCTCGGACGACCAGGCCGAAGAGCGCTGGAACAACTCCGATTGAGCCATTCCCCGAGTGACCGGCCCGGCGGCGCCTTCGCGCCGCATGAGGCCTTGGCCGAGAGCCTGCTGCCGCACGCCACCGAAGGCGACGACGGCTCGCACGACATCGCCCATCTCCAGCGCGTCTGGAAGAACGCCGCCACCATCCACGCGGCGGAAGGCGGCGACGGCGAGGTCCTGGCCGCCGCGACGCTGCTGCATGACTGCGTCACCGTCGAGAAGAACGACCCGATGCGCCCGCAGGCCTCCCGGCTGGCGGCCCGCAAGGCGGCCGGGATCCTTGAGGGACTCGGCTGGGATGGGCCGCGTATTGCCGCCGTCGCCCACGCGGTCGAGGCGCACAGCTTCTCCGCCGGCATCGCGCCGGAAACGCTGGAGGCGCGCATCCTGCAGGACGCCGACCGCCTCGACGCGATCGGCATGGTCGGCGTGGCGCGCTGCTTCTACATCGCCGGCCGGATGGGCAGCGGGCTCTACGACCCGCGGGATCCGCAGGCGACCGCCCGTCCCCTTGCCGACGCGCGCTTCGCGCTCGACCATTTCGACAACAAGCTCTTCAAGCTCGCTGGCGGCTTCCAGACCGAGGCCGGACGCAAGCTGGCGACACTGCGGCAGGATCGCCTCCGCCGCTTCTATGACGAATTTCTGGACGAGATCTGACCACACGGCGCATCGGTTAGGATTCTGCGCCCGGAGGAATGCCGCATGCTGACGATCTGGGGCCGCAACAATTCGAGCAACGTCAAGAAGGTGCTCTGGTGCGCCGAGGAGATCGGCCTCGCCTATGAGTCGATCCCGGCCGGCGGCGCCTTCGGCGTCACCGCCGATCCCGCCTATCGAGCGATGAACCCGAACGGGCTGGTGCCGACGATCCGCGACGGCGACATCGTGCTGTGGGAATCGAACGCGATCGTTCGCTATCTCGCCGCCCGCTATGCCGACGGCACGCTGTGGCCGCGCGACATCGCGGAGCGCGCCAGCGCCGACCGCTGGATGGACTGGACGACCGCCGCCTTCGCACCGCCGTTTCGCGACGTGTTCTGGGGCATGGTGCGCACGCCGGCCGAACGACGCGACATGGCGGTGATCGAAGCCAGCCGGCAGAAATGCTCCACACTGCTCGCCATCGCGGATCGCGCCCTCGCCGAGCGCCCCTATCTGTCGGGCGAGGCCTTCGGCATGGGCGACATCCCGCTCGGCTGCCTCGCCTATGCCTGGTTCGCCATGCCGATCGAGCGACCGGACCTGCCGCATCTCGCCAGATGGCATGAAAGGCTGCTGGCGCGGCCCGCCTACGCCAAGGTCGTCGCGATACCGTTGAGCTGAGGCTGCGCCCTTCACCTCTCCCTCAGGAAACCATTGCAAAGCACCGATGGTCGCCATGCGGTCGATGGCCTATGGGCAGCGCGCCGTCGCCCCGGCGGAGGCCGGGGCCCATAGACACCGACCAGGAAAGCTCGGCTCAGCCTATCGGCCACAGGCCTGTGTGTATGGATCCCGGCCTTCGCCGGGATGACGGCGGAGGGTGGCAAGATCCGATCAGCGCGATGAAGGCGGCGTTGCGCGAAGGTCTCCTCAGGGAGAGGCGAAGCCCCAAAAACAAAAATGGCCGGGACGAGCCCGGCCATTTCTTAAATACAGAAGCTTCGGCGGATTAGCCGACGAGCTCGACGCCCGAGAACCAGTAGGCGATTTCCTGCGCTGCCGTCTCCGGGGCGTCCGAACCGTGCACCGAGTTCTCGCCGATCGAGAGCGCGAACTCCTTGCGGATCGTGCCGGCATCGGCGTTGGCCGGGTTGGTCGCGCCCATGACTTCGCGGTTCTTCAGGATGGCGCCTTCGCCTTCCAGGACCTGCACGACGGTCGGGCCAGCGGTCATCGTCTCGACCAGCTCGCCGAAGAAGGGACGCTCCTTGTGGACGGCGTAGAAGCCCTCGGCCTGGGCGCGGGACATCCAGACGCGCTTGGAAGCGACGACGCGCAGGCCGGCGTCTTCCAGCTTGGCGGTGATCTTGCCGGTCAGGTTACGCTTGGTCGCGTCGGGCTTGATCATCGAGAAGGTGCGTTCGATCGCCATGTTCGGTCCTGTCGTTTCGATTTGGGTAAATGGGTGGCGCTGTATAGCCTCGCCGCCCCGACCCGGCAAGGGCGCGAACCCTGTCAGCAACACTGTCGGGGCTTAAAAACGTCAGGCATACTGACCTGCCGAACGCGACGGTTTCGCGACGGGAACGGGAGCTGGGCCATGAAGCCGCATTTCGCAATGTTCGCCGCCTACAACGCGTGGGCCAACGGGCGCCTCTACGAGGCCGCGCGCGCCGTTTCGCCGGAGCGCTTCCATGCCGACGAGGGCGCCTTCTTCGGCTCGCTCTGCGGCACGCTGAACCACCTCCTCGTCACCGACCGCATCTGGCTGCGCCGCTTCTCCGGCACGGGCCCGCTGCACACGGCGCTGAACGAGATGGTGACCGAGGACCTCGGCGAGCTGTCGGCGCTGCGCACCGCCGAGGATGCGCGGATCGTCGCCTATGTGGACGGGCTCACCGAGGCGGATATCGCCGGCCTGTTCACCTACACGCCCGTCACCACCCCGGTCGCGGTGACCCAGCCGCTCGGCCCTGCGCTTGCCCATCTCTTCAACCACCAGACCCATCATCGCGGCCAGGCGACCGCCATCCTGACCCGCATCGGCGGCCGCGACGCCTGCGCCAGCCTCGACCTGATCCAGTTTCAACGCGCGAGCGGCCTGGGACTTAGCTAGCCGGATAAGCAGGATTGCGTCCTGCCGAGGCGCAACCGGTCACGCAAATATATCGGAGAGGTGTGAAGTCGGTCGCTTGATTCAACCAAGGCGGAAGCGCACGTTTTGAGAACGTGTTCTTTGTTGCTGCGAGTCTCCATGTTGCTGCGGTCCCTCTTCCTCGCGTTCGCTCTCCCGATTGCAGCCGCGCGGGCAGCGACCCCGGCGATTCAGGCCGAGCCGCCGCAGGAGATCAACGACGCCCATCTGGCGGAGGTCGTCGACTTCGTCGTCGGCAACGCGGTCTACGCGCTCTATCACCAGGCCGGCCACATGATGATGCAGCGCTATGGCGTCCAGCAGGATGGCGGCGAGCAGGCGGCTGACGATTTCGCCGCCGTGATTCTGTTGGAACCGCGCACCGGCGCCGGCGACCAGACCCTGGTCGACGCCGTCGACAGCTGGATGCTCTCCAGCCACGTGACCGCTTCGGCCCAGCCCGATGTCGCCGGCCTGCCGGATCGCCATTCGCTCGATGCCGAGCGGGCGAACGGCATCGTCTGCGACATGGTCGGCGCCGACAGCAAGGACTTTGCCGACGTGGCGGACGCCGCGTCGCTGACGCCCGCCGCTCGCGCCGAATGCGCCGCGACCTACCAGCGCAAGCGCGCGCTCTGGGCGGAGGGGCTTAAGCCGCTCGCCCGTTCGGCCGGCCAGCCGCAATCGACCATCGCCGTGTTCTATGACGAGCCGGCCGGCGGCGAGATCGCCGAGCGGACCATCCTGCAGGACAATCGCGTGCTGGAGGAAGTGGCGACACGGCTGGCGCACGACTTCTCCCTCTCCCCGGCCCCGACGATCCGCGCCAAGAGCTGCGGGACGGTGACGTCGAGCTACGATCCGGCGCTGAACGAAATCGTCCTTTGCTACGAGCTGTCGAGCTACCACGCCGAGCTGATCGTCCGCGACATCGCCGGCCGCTAGCGGTTCGCACGCGTTTGGCAACGAGGCAGCGCTTGCGTCCGGCGCCAAGGCACGGCACATAGCCGGCCATGCTGCACGTCAATGAAGTCACCTATCGCATCGCCGGCCGTACGCTCCTCGAGGGGGCGACCATTGCCCTGCCCGACGGAGTCAAGGCCGGCTTCGTCGGCCGCAACGGCACCGGCAAGACGACGCTGTTCAAGCTAGTCACCGGCGACATCGCGCCGGAGAGCGGCTCCATCGGCTTGCCGCGCGGCGTTCGCATCGGCCAGGTCGCGCAGGAAGCGCCGGGCACCGAGCAATCGCTGATCGATTTCGTTCTTGCCGCCGACACGGAGCGCGCGGCGCTGCTCCACGAGGCGGAGCACGCCACCGACCCGCATCGCATCGCCGAGATCCAGATCCGCCTGACCGACATCGGCTCCCATGCCGCCGAGGCGCGGGCCGGCACCATCCTCGCCGGCCTCGGCTTCGACGCCGAGGCGCAGCTTCGCCCCTGCTCCGCCTTTTCCGGCGGCTGGCGCATGCGCGTGGCGCTTGCCGCCGTGCTGTTCGCCGAGCCCGACTTGCTGCTTCTTGACGAGCCGACCAACTATCTCGACCTCGAAGGCACGATGTGGCTCGAGAACTACGTGGCGCGCTATCCGCACACCGTGTTCCTGATCAGCCACGACCGCGACCTCCTGAACCGCGCCGTCGACCTGATCGTGCATCTCGACCAGGGCAAGCTGACGATCTATCGCGGCGGCTATGACAGTTTCGACCGCCAGCGCCGCGAGAAGCAGGCGCTGCAGCTGAAATTGAAGAAGAAGCAGGACGATCAGCGCAAGCACCTGCAGGCCTTCGTCGACCGCTTCAAGGCCAAGGCGTCCAAGGCCCGCCAGGCGCAGTCGCGCATGAAGGCGCTGGAGAAAATGCAGCCGATCGCCGGCATCGTCGACAGCGACGTGACGCCGTTCTACTTCCCGCCGCCGGCCAAGATCCTGGCGCCGCCGATCATCGCGCTCGACAACGCCTCCGTCGGCTACGAGGAAGGCAAGCCGATCCTGCGCAAGCTCGACATCCGCATCGACGTCGAGGATCGCATCGGCCTGCTCGGCGCGAACGGCAACGGCAAGTCGACCTTCGCCAAGCTGCTCGCCGGCCGCCTGCCCAACCTCACCGGCGCGATGCGGCGCGCCGACAAGCTCGACATCGCCTTCTTCGCCCAGCACCAGCTCGACGATCTGCGCCCGGCCGAAACCGCCGTGCAGCACATCCGCATGCTGATGCCGGACGCGACCGAAGCGCAGGTTCGCGCCCGCGTCGGCGCCATGGGCTTTCCGACCGCCAAGATGGATACGCCGGCGCGCGAGCTTTCGGGCGGCGAGCGGGCGCGCCTGCTGCTCGGCATCGCCACCTTCCGCGGCGCCAACTTGCTGATCCTCGACGAGCCGACGAACCATCTCGACATCGACAGCCGCGAGGCGCTCGTGCAGGCGCTGAACGACTATCCGGGCGCTGTCATCCTGATCAGCCACGATCGCCACCTGATCGAGGCCTCGGTCGACCGGCTGCTGCTGGTCGCCGACGGCACGGTGTCGAATTTCGACGGCGACATGGACGATTATCGCAAGCTGATCGTGAAGGGCCCCGACACCTCCAACGGCAAATCGGACGGCGATGCGACGGCCAAGAGTTCGGCCCAGGATCGCCGCCGCGAATCCGCCGCCAAGCGTTCCGAGCTGGCGCCGCTCCGGAAAAAGATCAAGGAAACCGAGTCCTTGATGGAGAAGCTTCAGAAAGAGATTCAGAAGCTCGACACCGCGCTCGCCGATGTGGAGCTCTACGTCAGGGATCCGGCCAAGGCGACGACGCTGGCCAAGCAGCGCTCGGACGCGGTCAAGTCGCTAGGCGAACGGGAAGAAAGCTGGCTGGAGATGTCGGCGGAATATGAAGAGGCCGTCGGGGCGGACTGACGCCCTCACCTCTCGCCTCGTGGGTGAGTTGAACTCCGCCCTTTCCCCACCCTCCGTCGTCATCCCTGCGAAAGCAGGGATCCATGCATCCGAGCGCTCGGGAGGTTCGCGCGTCAGCCAACCCGGCGGGAGTGGATCCCGGCTCGGAGGCCGGGATGACGGCGAGCGCGTTGCTGGCGGCAGCGCTCCAGCGTCGAAGGCTGCCTTCCTCACCTCTCCCTCAGGGTGAGGCGATCTCCGCCCTTTCCCCACCCTCCGTCGTCATCCCTGCGAAAGCAGGGATCCATGCATCCGAGGGCTCGGGAGGTTCGCGCGCAGCCAACCCGGCGGGAATGGATCCCGGCTCGGAGGCCGGGATGACGGCGAGCGTGTTGACGGCGGCAGCGCTCCAGCGGCGAAGGCTGCCTTCCTCACCTCACCCTAGGGCCGAGGTGAAAACCGCGCCGTGCGCCTCGTGGAGCGCAGCAGCGCCCTCACGCCTTCTTCTGCCAGCGGCCCTGTTCGGATTGCTGCCAGTAGGTCGCGTCATGGCCCTCGGCCTTGACGCGCTTCCAGGAGGCGCGCGCGCCGTCCAGCGCCTCGGGATCGTTGCCGTCGAACATCAGCACGACGCGGACATAGCCGCTGAGGTCGCCCGCCTGCGCGCCGGCGACGAGAAAGCGGACATTGGCGCCGTTCGGATTGTCCTGCTCCGGCGTGATCAGGATCGGGTGCTGCGCCGCGTCCGGATCGCGCCAGAGGCCATGCGGCAGGAACGTCTCCTCGCCATAGGTCCAGAGCAGCGCGTCGAGCGCCTCGCAGCGCTCCGCCGCGCCCGCCTCGACGACGACGCGCCATCCCCTTTCGAGGGACTTCTCCAGCAGACCCGGCAGCAGCGCCTCGAGCGGTTGCTGCTGCAGATGATAGAACAGGACCTCAGCCATCACGCCTTCTCACGCGGCGCCGGGCGCTCCGAGTCATTCGAAGCGTCCGACGTCGCCCGCCTTGTAGCAGCTCAGCCCTCGTAATTGTCGGCGACGAGGCGATCGAGGATGCGCACACCCCAGCCCGAGGCCCAGGAACGGTTGATCTCGGTCTGCGGCGAACCCATCGCCGTGCCGGCAATGTCGAGATGCGCCCAGGCGACGTCGTCCTCGACGAAGCGCTTCAGGAACTGCGCCGCCGTGATCGAGCCGCCATAGCGGCCGCCGGTGTTCTTGATGTCGGCGAACTTCGATTCGATCAGCTTGTCGTAGGCCGGGCCGAGCGGCATGCGCCACACCTTCTCGCCCGTCGCCTCGCCCGCCTTCGAGAGCGCGTTCGCCAGCGCGTCGTCAGTCGCGAACATGCCGGCATGGTCCGTGCCGAGCGCCACCATGATGGCGCCGGTCAGCGTCGCCAGGTCGACGATCACCTTCGGCTCGTAGGTCTTCTGCGCGTACCAGAGCGCGTCGGCCAGCACGAGGCGGCCCTCGGCGTCGGTGTTGATGATCTCGATCGTCACGCCGGACGCCGCCTCGACGATGTCGCCGGGACGCTGGGCGTTGCCGTCCGGCATGTTCTCGACCAGGCCGATGATGCCGACGACGTTCGCCTTCGCCTTGCGCGAGGCGAGCGCATGCAGGAGGCCGACCACGGCGGCGGCGCCGCCCATGTCGCCCTTCATGTCCTCCATGCCGCCGGCCGGCTTGATCGAGATGCCGCCCGTGTCGAAGACGACGCCCTTGCCGACGAAGGCGACGGGCTTGTCCTTCGACTTCGTTCCGTTCCAGTGCATGGCGACGAGGCGCGGCGGCCGGACGGAGCCCTGCGCGACGCCGAGCAGCGCCCGCATGCCGAGCTTCTTCATCTGCTTTTCGGTCAGCGTCTCGATGGTGACGCCGAGCGACGCCAGCTCGGCCGCCTTCTCGGCGAACTCGACCGGGCCGAGGATGTTGGCGGGCTCATTGACCAGCTCGCGCGCGAGGATGGCGCCCTCGGCGACCGCCGAACGGGAGACCCAGGCCTTCTTCGCCTTGCCGGCCTCGGCGGCGACGATATCGAGCGTCACCGGCCCCTTGGCCGCCTTGCCATTGTCGCCATCCTTGCCGTCTTTTCCGCCTTTCCCGTTCTTGGCCTTGCTCTTGTAGCGGTCGAACGAATAGGCGCGCAGCACCGCGCCGAGCGCGATATCCGCCAGCTGGTCGCCGGAGATCACGACCCCGTCCGGCCGCTCGGCGAACAGCGTCGCCGTCTCGCCCTTGCGCAGCGCGCCGAGAACGACGCCGCCGAGCCGCGACCAGTCGCCTTCCACAAGTTCTTCAGCCTTGCCGAGCCCGACGACGACGAGCCGGTCAAAGGCGAGATTCGCCGGCGCCAGCAGGTCGAGGACCGCCAGCGACTTGCCCTTGTAGTCCGCCGTCGCTGCGGCTTTTTGGAGCAGCTCGGCGATGCCGAGGCCCTGCGCCGCGGCGCCGAGCGCCAGGGTTTCGTCGGTCAGGACGATCACCGTCCCCGTCTCGTTCGTCGTCGACTTGTGGAAGGAAACGGCAGGACTTTGGGTCATTTGGGCTCGCTGGGACATGAGCGGCAGGCGCCGATCGGCGCTGTCTGGGACAGGAGGTGCGTGGGTTCCGCCACACCCTTGAACGATCAATCTGTCCTGCGACGGTCGTCTCTGGCAAGTGGCGCGGCTTCACGATAGACGTTTACCGTTCGTTAAGACTGTTTTTTCGCGTTTGATTCACCCAATTAGTCCACCCATGGAGCTCCCGATCGTCGGGGCCCGTAGGAGGTTCGATCCGCCATCTTGTTACAGCCGAGGGCATGGCTGTCTTTGACACGGGGGGCGTGCAGAGTTCGAGGATCGACAACAACCCCATGAAGCTCATCGAGCGTTACATCTTTAACCGCATGCTGGGAGCGTTTCTGCTCAGCCTCTGCGGCTTGTCCGGTACGGTTTGGCTCAGCCAGGCCTTGCGCGAACTCGACCTGATCACGAGCAAGGGCCAGAACTTCGTCACCTTCTTCCGGGTGTCGAGTCTGATCTTCCCCGGCCTGCTTTTGATCGTCTGCCCCGTCGCGCTGCTGATCGGCGCGATCTACACCTTCAACCAGCTGAACGCCGATTCGGAGCTCGTCGTCATCAATGCGAGCGGCGCCTCGCAGACGCGGCTTCTGAAGCCGGCGCTGGTCATGGGGCTGATCACGGCGATCATCGTCGGATCGATGTCGCTCTATCTGGTGCCGCGCTCGCTGCAGGCGTTCCGCGGCTTGCTGACCGGCATCAACGCCGACCTGATCACCTCCTTCGTCAAGGAAGGCCAGTTCATGGAACTGGGCAACCGGCTGGTGTTCCATGTCCGCGACCGCAAGGCGGACGGCACGCTGGAAGGCATCTTCATCCAGGACGGGCGCCAGGACGACCAGACGTCGATCTACATCGCCAATCGCGGCGTCGTGCTGAAGAACCCGCTCGGCACGTTCCTGATCATGCAGAACGGCACGATCCAGCAGAAGTCGGAAACCAACAACTCGATGTCGATCATCGAGTTCGAATCCTATGCGTTCGACCTGTCGACCTTCGGCAGCAAGACCACCCTGCCCGCCTTTACCGCCGGCGAACGCAGCACCGCCTTCCTGATGTCGCCGGATCCCAACGATCCCGAATATCAGAAGCGGCCCGGCTCCTTCACGTCGGAGCTGCATGACCGATTCTCGGCGCCGCTCTACGCCATCCTCTTCGCCATCCTGCCGGTGGCAGCCCTCGGCCAGGCGCAGACGACTCGCCAGGGGCGCAGCCTCGTCATCCTGGGCACGATCGCCGTCGCGACCGGCGTGCGCATCGGCGGCCTGATTCTGGCCAGCCTCGCCGCCAACGACACGCGCCTGATCCCGGCGCTCTATGCGCTGCCGATCGTCTTCATCCTGCTGTCGCTCGTCGCCGTCTACAGCTCCGTCCGCCTGACCGCTTCCGACAGCATCGCCTCGGCGGTGACGGATCTCGCGCAGCGGATCGCCAATCGCCTGCGGATCGGACCGCGCCCTTCGGCCGGGAGCGGAATGTAAGACATGTTCCGCAATCCTACGCTCAGCTTCTATTTCGCCCGACGCTTCGCCAAGACCGCGCTGATCATCTTCATCGTCGTCTTCGTACTGATGGCCTTCATCGACTATCTCGAGCTGGCGCGGCGCGCCGCCCGGCGCGAGGGCTTCGATGCCTTCCTCTATCTCCTCGTCTCGCTCGCGCGCGTTCCCAACGTCATCGAGCGAGCCCTGCCCTTCACCATCCTGTTCGCCTCAATGGCGAGCTTCGTGATGGCGAATCGGCAGCTCGAGCTGGTGGTGGCGCGCGCGGCCGGCGTCTCGGCCTGGCAGTTCCTGCTGCCGGCCGGCCTGGTCGCTGTGATGATCGGCGTGTTCGCGACCACCGTGTTCAATCCGATATCCACAGAGTTGAAGGAGCGATCGATCCTGCTCGGCAACCAGCTGGCGCAGGAGCGAACGCGAATCGAGGCCTCGAAGCTCGAAGCGAGCAAGACGGCCGAGCCGGAGCCGGAGGCGACGCCGGGATCCGCCGGCGAGGTCGTCCCCTCGGCCGAATCATCCGACTGGCCCGTCTGGATGCGACAGACGGGGCGCGAGGGCTCCTCGATCATCGGCGCGCGGCAGAGCCTCAATCGCGGTCTTTCGCTCGTCGACGCCTCGGCGTTCGTGTTCAAATCGAACGGTTCCCTGGCCCGTCGGATCGATGCATCCACAGCTGATTTCGAGGACGGCGACTGGGTGTTCCGCAACGCTACGATCCTGCAGGCGGGCAGCCGTCCGGAGCCGGTCGCGGAGTTTCGTCTGCCAACCGATCTGAATGCAAATCAGGTCAGCCAGAGGCTGGCGGACCCTGAGACAGTGTCGTTCTGGTCTTTGCCTCAACTTGTTGAAATTTCAAAGAAATCGGCTGTTCCGAGTGACGCGTATGAAATGCAGTTCCAATCCCTGCTGGCGCAGCCGCTGCTGTTCCTCGCCATGGTTTTCGTGGCAGCCACAGTGTCGCTCCGGTTCTCCCGTTCGCGCGATCTCGGGCAGGTGATTTTGACTGGTGTCGCGGTAGGCTTCGTGCTTTATGTGGTCACGGAATTGGCTAGGGGTTTGGGGAGGAGCGGCGTCGTGTCACCGATGATTGCCGCTTGGACTCCCGCTGCCATCGCCATCTTGTTAAGTGTCACAGTGCTTCTTCATCGGGAGGACGGATGATGTTTGTTTCCGCTCCTCTCCCGAGGCACGGTTACGTCGCGCGTTTGGCGCGTAGGCTTGGCATTTTCGTCATCGCGGCGACGCTTGGCCTCGGAACCGCCCTCCCCGACACGGCGCTGGCGCAATCGAACCCCGGCACGCTCGGCTTCGGTCTCGACACGCTGCCCAAGCCGTCCGGCAGCGGGCAGATGGTGCTCGAGTCCGATCAGCTCGTCTATGATTACGACCAGTCGGCGGTTTCGGCCGTCGGCGGGGTCAAGATCTATTACGACGGCTACACGCTCGAAGCCGACCGCGTCACCTACGACCAGAAGAACAAAAAGATGCGCGCCGAAGGGCGCGTGAAGATCGTCGACCGCACCGGCGCCACCGTGACCGCGGACACGATCGACATCACCGACGATTTCGCCACCGGCTTCGTCAATGCGCTGCGGCTCGACACGCCGACCCAGACGCATTTCGCGGCCGAGAAGGCGCTTCGCGACCAGGGCAAGACGACCACCTTCTATCGCGGCGTTTACACCGCCTGCGAACCCTGCCGCGAGAAGCCCCAAAAGGCGCCGATCTGGCAGGTGAAGGCCGCCCGGATCATCGTCGATCACAACGAGCACATGGTCTATTTCAAGCGCGCCTCGCTTGAATTCCTGGGTATGCCGATCGCCTATTTCCCGGCCTTCTCGGCGCCCGATCCGACCGTCAAGCGCAAGAGCGGCTTCCTGTTCCCGTCCGCCGGCTACAAGAAGACGCTCGGCGCCTTCCTGCAGACGCCGTATTTCTGGGCGCTGGCGCCGAACTACGACCTGACGCTGGCTCCGGCCGTCTACACCAATCAGGGCTTCCTGCTGGACGTCGAATGGCGCCATCGGCTGGAGTATGGCCAGTACTCGTTGCGCATGGCCGGCATCAACCAGCTGAACCCGGACGACTTCATCGACGAGGGCACCCGCAATTCGGGCGTCAAGGACTGGCGCGGCGGCGTGAAGACCGCGGGCGAGTTCTACCTGAACCGCTACTGGACGGTCGGCTGGGACGCGACGTTCCTGAGCGACCGTACGTTCAGCCGCGACTACAGCCTGCTCTCGCCCAACACCGACATCAATGTCTCGACCGTCCACCTGACGGGCATCAGCGAGCGCAACTATTTCAATGCGAGCGCGCTCTATTTCCAGGTGCTGACGAACGACTCGGACATCAAGTACGACCAGGGCCGCCAGGCCGTCGTCCATCCGGTCATCGACCACAGCTACATCTTCGACGACTCGGTCCTCGGCGGCCAACTGTCGCTCAAGTCGAACCTGACCAGCCTGTCGCGCGACGAGACGGACATCGTCAACGACCAGGGCAACGGCATCACGGTCGCGCAGGGCGTCACCAACGGCGTGCTCGACAGCAACGCGCACATCCTGGGCCTGTCGGGCAATTACAATCGCCTGAGCAGCCAGGCGACGTGGCAGCGCACGATGATCGGCCCGCTGGGCATGGTCTTCAAGCCGTTCGGCTATCTGCGCGGCGACGCGATCTACGCCAACCAGGACGACATCATCAACGGCCTGAACGACCAGGGCTCGTTCTTCCGCGGCATGCCCGCCGTCGGCATGGAATGGCGCTGGCCGATCATGGCCGCTGGCCTCTCCTCCAGCTTCCTGTTCGAGCCGGTCGCGCAGATGATCGTGCGTCCGAATGAGCCGATGGCCGGCAGGCTGCCGAATGAAGACGCGCAGAGCCTCGTCTTCGACGATTCGAGCCTGTTCGACTGGGACAAGTTCTCCGGCTACGACCGCATCGAAGGCGGCACCCGCGTCAATGTGGGCTTCCGCTACCTCGCCAATGTCGGCTCCGTCGCCACGGTGCAGGGCGTCATCGGCCAGTCCTACCAGGTGGCGGGCCTCAACTCCTTCGCCGTCGAGGATCTGACCGCGACGGGCGCCGTCTCTGGCCTCGAGACCAACGTCTCCGACGTCGTCGCCGGCGTCACGCTCGACACGGGCTATGGCTACTTCCTGACGGCCCGGGGCCGCTTCGACGAAGCCAACCTCGACGTCAACCGCGCCGAGGTCACCGCGACCGGCAAGTTTGGCGACGTGACCGCGTCGGCATCCTACCTGTTCTTGCGCGAGCAGCCGGCGATCGGCAACGACGCCCGCACCGACACGATCAGCGCGCGTGCCTCGTGGCAGATGACGGAGACGTGGCGCCTGTTCGGTTCGGTCGCCTGGGACATCGAGAACACCCAGCTTGCGTCCAGCGGCATCGGCATCGCCTATGACGACGAGTGCACGACCTTCTCGATCGCCTACAGCGAGATCCGCGACGACTACACGGATCTGCAGACCTCGAAGCAGCTGATGGTTCGGCTCGAACTCCGGACGCTCGGCGGCACGAAGCTGCGCAGCAATGTCGGCGAACTGTCGAGCAGCAGCAATTGATCTTCATCCTTTCGCCGGATTTGCAGGGTCTACCCGTTCGAAACACACGCCGTCGTGGCGGCAGGTCGGTTCGGTGCGCCGAGACGCCGGCAACTCGCCGCATCTGACAGGATTCGGATCCATCGCCATGCGTATTCGCCTGAAGTCACTCTGCCTTCCCGCTCTCGCCATCGGCCTCTGCCTCGGCAGCGTCGGCGTTCCGGCGAGCGCCTTCGCCCAGTCGACGGTCCGCGCGACCGTCAACGACCAGGCGATCACGTCCTATGACGTTTCGCAGCGCGTGAAACTGATGACGCTCTTCCACCAGGCCACCGGTGACAAGAAGGCGCTGGAGGAGCTGATCGACGAATCGCTGCTGGACCAGGTCGCGAAGCGTCGCAACATGGGCCCGACTGACGCCATGGTTGAGGAGCGCTTCAACGGCATCGCCAAGCAGGTCAAGCTGCCGCCGGCGCAGTTCGTCAAGGCGCTCGGCTCGCAGGGCGTGCAGGCCGATTCGCTCCGCCGCTTCCTGCGTGCGCAGATTACCGGCGCCATGGTGATCCAGGCTCGCGCCCGCAGCACCAAGGTCAGCGAGGCCGACGTGCAGGCGCAGATCGAGAAGGAAGGCATCCAGACCGAGACGGCGACGATTCGCGAGTTCAAGCTCCAGCAGATCGTCTTCGTCGTGCCGAAGGGCTCCTCGCCCGGTCTGGTCGGCCAGCGCCAGCGCGAGGCGGAATCCTTCCGCTCCCGCTTCAGCGGCTGCGGCAACAGCCTGGCCCAGGCCAAGGCGCTGAAGGGCGTCGTCGTGCTCGACATGGGCCGCCGCGACACCACGCAGGTCCAGGGCGCGGCTGGCGAAGCGCTGAAGACGACGCCAGTCGGCGGCACGCTGAAGCCGGAAGTGACGGAGCGCGGCGTCGAGATCATCGCCGTCTGCGAAGCCAAGGACATCCGCAGCACCGCCGGCGTTCGTGCCGAGATCGAAGAGAAGCTCGCCAGCGAGCAGAACAAGAATCTCGGCAAGGAGTTCGTCGCCGAGCTCCGCAAGAACGCCAAGATTTCCTATAAGTAACGCATGATGGCGGAGCTCGAGCCCTTCAGGCCGCTGGCGCTGACAATGGGAGAGCCGGCCGGTATCGGGCCGGACGTGACGCTCGCCGTCTGGCGCGAGCGGCGCGAACGCAAGCTGCCGGCCTTCTACGTGCTGGCGGATCCGGAAGCGCTCCGCACCCGTGCCGCCCTGCTCGGGCTCGACATCCCGATCGAGACGATCCACGCCTCGGAGGCGGTCGACGCCTTCGACCGGTTCCTGCCGGTGGTGCCGCTCGAATCGGCGTCCCAGGCTTCGCCCGGCCAGCCGGATCCGGCGGCGGCGCGCGGCGTCATCGAGGCGATCGCGCGCGGCGTCGGCGACGTGCGAGCGGGACTTGCCTCGGCGCTCGTCACCAATCCGATCAACAAGAAGGCGCTGTTCGACGCCGGCTTCCAGCATCCCGGCCATACCGAGTTCCTCGGCATGCTGTCCGCCGCCTGGAGCGGCTCGCCGGCCCATCCGGTGATGATGCTCGCCGGCCCCGGGCTGCGCGCGGTTCCCGCCACCATCCATGTGCCGATCTCAGCGGTTCCCGAACTGCTGACCGAGCAGATGCTGATCCGCACCGGCCGCACCATCGACCACGACATGCGCCGGCGCTTCGGCATGCCGAACCCGCGCATCGCCGTCGCAGGCCTCAATCCGCACGCGGGCGAAGGCGGCGTGATGGGCACCGAGGACGACGCCGTCATCCGCCCGGCCGTCGCGGCGCTGCGCGACGAGGGCATCAACGCCTTCGGGCCGCTTGCTCCCGACACGATGTTCCATGCCGAGGCGCGCGCCCGCTATGACGTCGCGCTCTGCATGTATCACGACCAGGCGCTGATCCCGACCAAGACGATCGCCTTCTCCGAGACGGTCAACGTCACGCTGGGCCTCCCCTTCGTGCGCACCTCGCCGGACCACGGCACCGCCTTCGACATCGCCGGTACGGGCAAGGCGGATATCTCCAGCCTCGCCGCCGCGCTTCGGCTCGCCGACGAGCTGGCCCGCCACGAGGCGGAATACCGCCAGCGCGAGCTCGCTACGTGACGGCCCAGGACGGGCTTCCGCCGCTTCGCGACGTCATCGCCACCCACGGCCTGCAGGCCATGAAGGCGCTCGGCCAGAACTTCCTGCTCGACCTGAACCTGACCGGCCGCATCGCGCGCGCCGCCGGGCCGCTCGAAGACGTCACGGTGATCGAGGTCGGCCCCGGCCCCGGCGGCCTGACCCGGGCGCTGCTCGCCGAGGGCGCCAAGAAGGTCGTCGCCATCGAGCGCGACCGCCGCTGCCTCGATGCGCTCGCCGAGATCGCCGCGCACTATCCGGGCCGCCTCGAGGTAATCGAGGGCGACGCGATGCAGGTCGACATGTCGAAGCTGGCGACGGGGCGGGTGCGGATCGCCGCCAACCTCCCCTACAACATCGCGACGCCGCTGCTGCTCGGCTGGCTGCAGAGCGAGCCCTGGCCGCCCTTCTACGAGAAGATGACGCTGATGTTCCAGCGCGAGGTGGCCGAGCGGATCGTCGCCACCAATGCGGACGACGCCTATGGCCGGCTTGGCGTGATGTGCGGCTGGCGCAGCGAGGCGCGCATCCTGTTCGATATCTCGCCCAAGGCGTTCACGCCGCCGCCGAAGGTGGTGTCTTCAGTCGTGGAACTCGTGCCGCGCCAGACGCCCCTCGCCTGCGAGCGCGCCAAGTTGGAGCGCGTCACGGCCGCCGCCTTCGGCCAGCGCCGCAAGATGCTGCGCCAGAGCCTGAAGAGCCTCGGCACCGACCCGCTGCCGCTGCTCGCGGCCGCCGGCATCGTCGAGACGGCCCGCGCCGAAGAGATCGACGTCGCCCGCTTCGTCCGGCTGGCCAACGCGCTGCCGTAGACCACACGCCATCAGCCCCCTCGCCCGCTTGCGGGAGAGGGTTGGGGTGAGGGTTTCTTCCGTTCGGTTGGTCACGAGGCAGCTAAAGCAAGCCCCTCACCCAACCCTCTCCCGCAGGCGGGAGAGGGCCAAGGCACACCTCACTCCTGCTGCAGCAAATCCTCGACGAAGCCTTCGAGCCAGGTCGTGCGGGCGCGGCGCATGCGCTCGGCATAGAGGATGGCCTGCGCCTTCTCGAGTGAGGACTGCAGATCCTTGTTGATCAGGACATAGTCGTAGTCGCGCCAGTGCAGGATCTCGGAGCGCGCATTGGCGAGGCGCTTGGCGATGACGTCGGGCGCGTCCTCGGCCCGGCGCACGAGGCGCGACGCCAGCTCGGTCATGGACGGCGGCAGCACGAAGATGCGCACGAGATCCTCGGGCATCGCCTTGGCGACCTGGTCGGCGCCCTGCCAGTCGATGTCGAACAGCACGTCCTTGCCGGAGGTCAGCCAGTCCTCGACCGGCGCGCGCGGCGTGCCGTAGCAATTGCCGTGCACCTCGGCCCATTCCAGCAGTTCGCCGGTATCGCGCAGCTTGTTGAAGGTCGGCTGGTCGATGAAATGGTAGTGGACGCCGTCGATCTCGCTCGGGCGGCGAGCGCGCGTCGTCACCGACACGGAGAGGACGATATCCTTGTCCTCCGCCATCAGATGACGGGCGATGGTCGACTTGCCCGCGCCCGACGGCGAGGACAGAACCAGCATCAGGCCACGCCGCGAGGGTGAATTTCCGGCAACCGACATTCGGGACTTCCTATTCGAGATTCTGGACCTGCTCGCGCAGCTGGTCGACGGCGGCCTTCAGATCGAGGCCGATCGCCGTCAGGGAGCGATCATTCGCCTTGGCGCAGAGCGTGTTGGTTTCGCGATTGAATTCCTGGGCGAGGAAATCGAGCTTGCGGCCGACGGCGCCGCCCTCGGCGAGCAGCGCGCGGGCGGCGGCGACATGCGCCGTCAGCCGGTCGAGCTCCTCGCGAATATCGGCCTTGGTCGCCAGCAGCACGGCTTCCTGGTGCAGCCGGTCGGGGTCGAGCGAATTCGACGCCTCGAGCAGGGCCGCGACCTGTTCGGCGAGTCGCTTCTTGATCGCCTCGGTCGTGCGCGCCGGCGCCGTCTCGGCGGCGTTCTTCAGGCGCTCGATCTCGTCCATGCGCGCGGAGAGAATGGCGCCGATCGCCGCGCCCTCGCGATCGCGCACCGTCACCAGCTCGGCGAGCGCCGTATCGAGATCGGCCAGCAGGTCGGCGGTAAGGGCCGCGGCGGCGTCCGGATCGTCCTCGGCCTCGACGGTCTCCAGCACGCCACGGATCGACAGCAAGCCATCCAATGTCGGCGGCGCGGCATCGACCTGCGCGCCGACCCGGCGGACGAGATCCAGCACCTGCTCGAGCAGCGCCTCGTTAACGCGCAGCGCCGAGGCGCTCGTCTCGCGCTGCAGGCTGAGGCCGATCTGGAGGCTGCCGCGCTGCGCGGCCTTGCCGACGCGCTCGCGGACCGGCTGATCGAGATGGTCGAAGCCGGGCGGCAGGCGCAGGCGGATGTCGAGCCCCTTGCCGTTGACGCTGCGGAGCTCCCACGTCCAGCGATAGCCCCGTCCCGCGCCCGCGGCCCGGGCAAAGCCGGTCATGCTCGTCAATGCCATGAAGTTTCCCCGGCCTTGGTCTATCAGGGCTGGCCCGCCCGCTCGAAGCGGGACAGTAATCCGCGTGCCAGGACCGCTCAAGGGCAAGGCGGCGGATATCCGTCGATCCAATCCCGAGACTGTCTTGAATCTCGGCTAATATCCGGACGAACCGGGCCGTTCGGCTCCACCACCGCCAGACCCAGGCCGCCGCGCCTGCCGGGGATACCCATGCAATCGATTCTGAAGCTCTCCCTCATCTCCCGCTACAGCGCCTTCGCGCTCTGCATCCTGGCCGCGCTGCTCATGCCGCTGATCCCGATGGACCGGACGCTGAGCCTCCTGCTGACGATGATCTTCGCGGCCCTGAGCGTGCTCGGCGTCTGGGACCTCGTCCAGCAGCGCCATGCGATCACGCGCAACTATCCGGTGATCGGCCACATGCGCTTCCTGGTCGAATCCGTGCGGCCGGAACTCCGGCAATATCTGTTCGAATCCGATTCCGACAAGCTGCCCTTCTCCCGGGCCGAGCGTTCGCTGGTCTATCAGCGCGCCAAGAACGAGCCGGATCAGCGCCCCTTCGGCACGCTGCTCGACACTTATGCCAACGGCTACGAGTTCATCGGCCATTCGATGCGGCCGGCGCCGCTGCAGGATCCCGAGAGCTTCCGCATCACCATCGGCAACGAGCAGTGCGCCAAGCCCTATTCCGGCTCCGTGCTGAACGTCTCGGCGATGAGCTTCGGCGCCCTTTCCAGCCACGCCATCATGGCGCTGAACCGGGGCGCCAAGCTCGGCGGCTTCGCGCAGGATACCGGCGAAGGCTCGATCAGCCCCTATCACCGCCGCTATGGTGGCGACCTCGTCTGGCAGATCGCCTCCGGCTATTTCGGCTGCCGCAATCCGGACGGCACCTTCTCGCCCGAGAAGTTCGCGATCCAGGCCGCCAGCGACCAGGTCAAGATGATCGAGGTGAAGCTCAGCCAGGGCGCGAAACCCGGTCATGGCGGCATCCTGCCGGCCAACAAGGTCAGCCCGGAGATCGCCGAGACGCGCGGCATTCCCGTCGGCATGGAATGCGTCTCGCCCGCCTCGCATTCCGCCTTTGCGACGCCGACCGAGATGATGCAGTTCGTGGCGCAGCTCCGCCAGCTGTCCGGCGGCAAGCCCGTCGGCTTCAAGCTCGCCATCGGCCAGCCCTGGGAGTTCATGGCGATCGTCAAGGCGATGCTGACGACTGGCATCGCCCCTGATTTCATCGTCATCGACGGCGCCGAAGGCGGCACCGGCGCCGCGCCGGTCGAGCTCACAGACCATGTCGGTGTGCCGATGCGCGAGGCGCTGCTGCTCGTCCACAACACGCTGATCGGCACCGGCCTGCGCTCGAAGATCCGGATCGGCGTCGCCGGCAAGCTCGTCTCCGCCTTCGACATTGCGTCGGTGCTGGCGATCGGCGCGGACTGGGTGAACTCGGCGCGCGGCTTCATGTTCGCCATCGGCTGCATCCAGTCGCAGAGCTGCCATACGAACAAGTGCCCGACCGGTGTCGCGACGCAGGACGCGCTGCGCCAGCGCGCCCTCGTCGTGCCGGACAAGGCGGAGCGGGTAGCGAACTTCCATCGCAATTCCCTGCATGCGCTGGCCGAGTTGCTGGCGACGGCGGGGCTCGAGCACCCGTCAGACCTCAAGCCGCACCACCTGGCGCGGCGCGTCAGCGCCAACGAGATCCGGCTCTATTCGCAGCTCTTCCCCTATCTGGCGCCGGGCGAGCTGCTCGGCGACGACAGCCCGCATCCGTTCTATCGCCAGGCCTGGGCGCTGGCCTCGGCCGAAAGCTTTGCCATCACGGGCGAACTGCGCCGGGCAAGCTGAGGCGGGACAACCTGACCTTGACGGAAGGTGCGTCCTTCCTCCAAAAACCTGGACCGGCCGTCACGGCCGGTTCACGGGGGAACGTCGGCGGATATCTCGCCCCTGCTCCGTGAGCGCAAGGCTCCATGGCGAGCCGGCAGACCTGCCGGCCGCCCTCTCCCGGACAGGAACCCTTTCATGAGCAAACGCCATGCCGGCTCGTGCCTCTGCGGCGAGGTCCGCTTCGAGGTTGACGGCGACTTCCAGAGCTTCTTCCTGTGCCACTGCTCGCGCTGCCGGAAGGACACCGGATCGGCGCACGCCGCGAACCTGTTCTCGACGACGGCGCAGCTCACCTGGCTCTCGGGCGAGCCCAAGGTGCGGACGTTCAGGCTGCCGTCAACGCGGCACCAGAGGAGCTTCTGCTCGGATTGCGGCTCGGCGCTTCCGGGCCTGCAGATGAACGGCGCGTTATTGGCCGTGCCGGCCGGCAGCCTCGACAGCGCGATCGAGATCCGGCCCAACGCGCATATCCTCGTCGCCGACCGCGCCGAATGGGACGACCATCTGGAAGACGTCCCGCGCTGCGACGGCCTGCCCGGCTAACAGTCCCGTCCGAGTACAGGCCCTACGGCTTCGGTGCCGGCTTCGGCGCGTCGTCGACCGGTGCGTCCGCATCGTCTTCCGCATCGCCCGGGCCGGCGCTCTGGTCGGCCGCCGAGGCGTCGCCCTTGGCCTTCTGCTCAGCCAGCCACTTGCGATAGCGCGCCACGTTCTTGCGGTGCTCGGCATAGCTCTCGGCGAATGCGTGACCACCGGTGCCGTCGGCGACGAAGTAGAGATCCTTGGTCCGCGACGGATTGGCGGCGGCGGCGAGCGCGGCCTTGCCCGGATTGGCGATCGGCCCCTTGGGCAGGCCGGCGATCTTGTAGGTGTTGTAGTCGTTGACGGCGTCGAGATCGGAGCGGCGGATCGGCGTGCCGGAAGGCAGGCCCGAGCCGCCATAGATGCCGTAGATCACCGTCGGATCCGACTGCAGGCGCATGTTCTTCTGGAGCCGGTTGATGAACACGGCCGCCACGCGGCTGCGCTCGTCGGCGATGCCGGTTTCCTTCTCGACGATCGAGGCGAGCGTAATCAGCTCCTCCTGCGTCTCGATCGGCAGGTTCTTGTCGCGGCTGTTCCAGACCGCGGTCATCACCCGGTCGCGCTCGCGCAGCATGCGATCGATGATGTTCTGGCGGCTGTCGCCGCGCGAATAGCGATAGGTATCCGGAAGCAGCGTCCCCTCAGGCGGGATATCGCTGATCTCGCCGACCAGGACCGGATCGGCATTGAGGCGATCGACGATCTGCTTGCTGGTGAGGCCTTCGGGGATGGAGACCTGGTAGAGGATCGCCTTGCCGTCGACCAGCGTATTCATGATCTCGCGCATGCTGGAGCGCGGCGCGATCAGATAGTCGCCCGATTTGAGGTCGTCCTGCAGGCGGTAGGCCCGCACGCCGGCGATGAAGATCCATTTCGACGAGATCAGGCCGCGCTCGTGCAGCTCCTCGGCGATCGCGCGCAGGCCGGAGCCGCGCTGGATCGAGACCGTCCGCGGCTGGTCGAAATGGCTCGCCTGCTCGAAGCGGAGCTTGCCGAAGAAGAAAAGACCCACCGTGCCGAGCACGCCGACGACGAGAATCGTCATGGCGAAATTCATGATGATGACGACGGGGTGGCGCGCCTGCTGCGAGCGTGGCGGCGGGGGCGGTACGCGCTCCGGGCGAAGCGCGTCGCCGGGGCTGCGCGGATTGATGCGATTTCCGAATTCGGACGACCGGGCGTCACCGGGTTCGCCGGCATTATTGTCCTTGGCGCCCGGTTGATTCGTGTCGTTCATCGCATCCTACTTTTCACCCTGCCGACACCCGGGAAGTCCCGGATGCCGAGAGGCGACTGTATGGAGGATTATGGCGAAAGCGCGAAGCCGCGCTCTCAATCGACGTGACGACGGAAGACCAGCGACGCATTCGTGCCGCCGAACCCGAAGGAATTCGAGAGCGCGACGTCAATCTTGCGCTTGCGGGCCACCTTGGGGACCAGATCGAGCGCCGTCTCGACGGACGGATTGTCGAGATTGATCGTCGGCGGCGCGACGTTGTCGCGAATGGCGAGCAACGAATAGATCGCCTCGACGGCGCCGGCGGCGCCGAGCAGATGGCCCGTGGCCGACTTGGTCGAGGACATCGAGATCGACGAGGCGGCGTCACTGACGACGCGCTCGACGGCTTTCAGCTCGATGCCGTCGGCCATGGTCGACGTGCCGTGCGCGTTGACGTAGTCGATGTCGGAGGGCTGGAGACCGGCGCGCTTCAGCGCGGCGACCATGCAGCGATAGGCGCCGTCGCCGTCCTCGGACGGGGCGGTGATGTGATAGGCGTCGCCGGACATGCCGTAGCCGATCACTTCGCCATAGATCTTGGCGCCGCGGGCGATGGCGTGTTCGCGCTCCTCGAGCACGACGATGCCGGAGCCCTCTCCCATGACGAAGCCGTCGCGGTCGCGGTCATACGGACGCGAGGCCTCTTCCGGGCGGTCGTTGAAGTTCGTCGCCAGCGCCTTGCAGGCGGCGAAGCCGGCCAGCGCGATGCGCGAGACCGAGCCCTCGGTGCCGCCGGCGATCATGACGTCGGCATCGTCGAGCGCGATCAGGCGGGCCGCGTCGCCGATCGCATGCGATCCGGTCGAGCAGGCCGTGACGACGGAATGATTCGGTCCCTTGAAGCCGTAGCGGATCGAGACCTGGCCGGAGGCAAGGTTGATCAGGCGGCCGGGGATGAAGAAGGGGCTGATGCGGCGGGGGCCCTTGTCGCGCAGCGTGAAGCCGGCCTCGACAATGCCCTGGATGCCGCCGATGCCGGAGCCGATCAGCACGCCGGTGCGGATCTGGTCCTCGTAGGCGGTGGGCAGCCAGCCCGAATCATGCACGGCCTGATCGGCGGCAGCCATCGCGTAGACGATGAAATCATCGACCTTGCGCTGGTCCTTCGGCTCCATCCAGTCGTCCGGATTGTACTTGCCGTCGGCCTTGTCACCGTGCGGAATGAGACAGGCGATCTGAGCCGGCAGGTCATCGACCTGGAAGCTCGTGACCTTCTGGGCGCCGCTCTTGCTCGCAAGAATGTTGGCCCAGTTCGCGTCGACGCCGCAACCGAGCGGCGTCACCATACCCATGCCGGTTACAACGACTCGTCTCATACGCTTCCCCCGATCCGGACCCATGCGGGTCCGGCCGTTCTTTTCACTCGCTTGCAAAGATTGAACATCGGCGATTAGCCGGCGTTCTTCTCCAGGAAGCTCACTGCGTCGCCGACCGTCAGGATCGTCTCGGCTGCATCGTCGGGGATCTCAACGCCGAATTCTTCTTCGAACGCCATGACCAGCTCGACCGTGTCGAGGCTGTCAGCGCCGAGATCGTCGATGAAGCTCGCGCCCTCGGTCACCTTGTCGGCTTCGACGCCGAGATGCTCGATGACGATCTTCTTTACCCGATCAGCGATGTCGCTCATGTTTCAAAACCTCGATTGTTCTCTGTCTACTATTGCCGCGACTTCTCGCGCGCTGGAAACCCGGACGTATCGGCAATCCCCCGAAAACGCACCGCGATATCGTCACTAGTCTTCGGCGATCGTCAATCCACACCCGCTTCGCCGCAAAATCGACGAAGACGCGGCAGTGATATTGCGCGGTCCTAACATAGTTTCAGAACCTTGACCAGCCGCAGCGAAGGGGCGTGACAACCCGCTCCCAGAGGAATGCGCAGATACGAATTCCTCAATTAGATCATGGCCATACCACCATTGACGTGAAGGGTTTGACCGGTCACGTAGGCCGCCTCGTCGGAGGCCAGATAGACCACGGCGGCGGCGATGTCGTCGGCCGAGCCGAGACGCTTCGCCGGAACGCGCTCGAGCAGCGCGGCGCGAATCTTTTCGTTCAACGCATCGGTCATCGCCGTTTCGATGAAACCGGGCGCGACGCAGTTGACCGTGACGTTGCGGCTGGCGACTTCCTGCGCCAGCGACTTCGACATCGCGATCAGCGCCGCCTTGGAGGCGGTGTAGTTGCCCTGCCCCGCATTGCCGGTGACGGCGACGATCGAGGTCATCGAGATGATGCGGCCAGCGCGCCGGCGCATCATGCCGCGCAGCGCCGCGCGGGTCAGGCGGAAGGCGGACGTCAGGTTGACGTCGAGAACTTCCTGCCAGGCCTCGTCGGACAGGCGCGCGAACAGCATGTCGCGGGTGATGCCGGCGTTGTTGATGAGGATGTCGAGCTCGCCCAGCGCCTCTTCGGCGCGCGGGATCAGGGTCTCGACTTCCTCGGCGACCGAGAGATTGCACGGCAGCACATGCACATTGGTGCCGAGCTCGGTCGCGAGCGCGTCAAGCGCATCGCGCCGCGTGCCCGAGATCGCGACGGTCGCGCCCTGCTTGTGCAGGGCGAGGGCGATCGCCCGGCCGATGCCACCGCTCGCGCCGGTCACCAGCGCGCGCTTGCCGGTCAAATCGAACATGACGACTTCCTTCTGCTTTCCGTATTCCGGATCACTCAAACCAGCCGCTCGACGGCGGCGGCGACGTCATCCGACGTGCCGACATTCAGCGTCTGTGCCTCGGGTGCGATGCGCTTGGCAAGCCCCGAAAGCACCTTTCCGGCGCCAATCTCGGCAAAAAGGTCGACGCCGTTGGCGGCGAGCCAGCCGATCGATTCGCGCCAGCGCACCATGCCGGTGACCTGCTCGACGAGGCGGGCGCGGATCTCTGCGGGATCGGAGATCGGCGCGGCCAGCACGTTGGCGACCAGCGGCACGGCCGGCGCGTTGATCGTGACCTTAGCGAGCGCATCCGCCATGACGTCGGCGGCCGGCTGCATCAGGCGGCAATGGAACGGCGCGCTCACGGGAAGCAGCAGCGCGCGCTTGGCGCCCTTGGCCTTGGCGATGTCGAGAGCCCGCTCGACGGCGGCCTTGGCGCCGGAAATGACGACCTGGCCGGGACCGTTGTCGTTGGCGGCCTCGCAGACCTCGCCCTCTGCCGCTTCGTCCGCGACGGCCTTGGCCGTCTCGAAATCGAGGCCGAGCAGCGCCGCCATGGCGCCCTCGCCCACCGGCACGGCGGCCTGCATGGCGGTGCCACGGATGCGCAGCAGCCGGGCGGCGTCGCCGATCGACAGGCTGCCGGCGGCGGCCAGCGCCGAATATTCGCCGAGCGAATGGCCGGCGACATAGGCGGCCTTGGAAACCTCGAAGCCCTGGGCCTCGAGCACGCGGAGCGCGGCGAGGCTGACCGCCATCAGGGCGGGCTGGGCGTTGGCGGTGAGCGTCAGCGTCTCGATCGGCCCGTCCCACATGACGGCCGAGAGCTTCTCGCCAAGCGCCGCGTCGACCTCGTCGAAGACGGCCCGGGCCTCGGCGAAATTGTCGGCGAGCGACTTGCCCATGCCGACGGCCTGGCTTCCCTGGCCGGGAAAGGTGAGAGCAATGGTCATGGCAGGCTCCGCACGAAATGTTTCAGCGCTGATGATCGCGTGTTCGGCGGCGGCTAATCCGCTGTAACGGCCGCGAAGTCAAGCCTCGCGCTAGGGAAGGCACGCAGCGGCCGCCCCGAAACAGTGCTGTTTCGCTTCGCCGGCTCATGCCTCCGACGACGATGCGCACCGGTGGATTCCTCGCCGGAAACGTTGCGACGGCCTGATGTTTCGGGCCCTTCAAACGGAGCGGGCGCGCATCGCATCGGCACGCGCCCGCTTGTCCACCGTGAAATCCGCCGGTCAGGTCCGGCGAGGCGACCGGATGTTCGGCAGGAAGGCCGTCAGCAGGCCGAGCAGCGGCAGGAAGGCGCAGATCTGGAAGACGAAGGCGATCGACGTCCAGTCGGCCAGCTCGCCGAGCGCCGCGGCGCCGATGCCGCCCATGCCGAAGGCGAAGCCGAAGAACAGGCCGGAGACGAGGCCGACCTTCCCCGGCACCAGCTCCTGCGCATAGACGATGATCGCCGGGAAGGCCGAGGCGAGGATCGCGCCGATGACCATCGAGAAGGCACAGGTCCAGAACAGGTTGACGTGCGGCAGCAGCAGCGTGAAGGGCAGCACGCCGAGGATCGAGAACCAGATCACCGACTTGCGCCCGAAGCGATCGCCGATCGGGCCGCCGGCGATGGTTCCCGCCGCCACCGCCGCCAGGAAGGCGAACAGGTAGAGCTGCGAATCCTTCACCGAAACGTCGAAGGTCTCGATCAGATAGAAGGTGTAGTAGCTGGTCAGCGCCGCCATGTAGAAGAACTTCGAGAAGATCAGCACGGCGAGGATCAGGATCGAGCGGACGACAACCTTGCGTGGCAAGGTCTGCACCACCGGCGGCGCGGCCACCTTCGCCCGCTCGCGCTGGTGATCGCGATACCAGAAGCCGACGCGGGTCAGGATCATCATGCCCGCGAGCGCGACGAGCGAGAACCAGGCGACGCTCGCCTGCCCCCGCGCGAGCACGATCAGCGCCGCCAGCAACGGCCCGATCGCCGAGCCGAAATTGCCGCCGACCTGGAACAGCGACTGCGCGAAGCCGTGCCGTCCGCCGGAAGCCATGCGGGCGACGCGCGACGCCTCGGGATGGAAGATCGACGAGCCCATGCCGATCAGGGCGACGGCGAGCAGCAGCATCGGATAGCTGGTCGCGACCGACATCATCAGCAGGCCGCAAAGCGTCACGCCCATGCCGACCGCCAGCGAGAAGGGCTGCGGGCGCTTGTCCGTATAGATGCCGACCACCGGTTGCAGAATCGACGCCGTCAGCTGGAAGGCCAGCTGGATCAGACCGATCTGGCCGAAGCTCAGCGTGAACTCGTCCTTCAGGATCGGGTAGATCGCCGGAATGACCGACTGCATGAGGTCGTTCAGCATGTGCGAGACGCTGATCGCGACCAGAATGCCGAGGGATGTCCGTTCGACGACGCCGCGCCCCGGCGACGCGGGCAAGGCTTGCGCGCTTTCGCTCACTTCCAAAGTCCTTGATTGAGAGACCAGAGGAAGGCGGGCTCGAAGGCGGCGGATTCCGGAGGTCGTATGGAGGATTTGCACTATGACCCCGGTAATTTGGAAAGTGAAGCGTAGAAAACGTGATGCTCGCATCACGCGAATTGATGGGTGCAAACGGGGCGCGAACGGCCCCATCCTGCGCATGGCTTTCCGCGCAGCCCTTTTCCCGCCGACTCCGCAACGTCATGTATCGAACATCCCGCATCGGGTAGGCTCAAGCGCGGCTTGACCGCTCCCGACAGCTGGGGAAGAGGCGCGCGAGGAGACCCGCCGATGCAAGAGCTAGCAGGCAAGGAGAGCGAGCCGGCGACGCGAATCGACGCCGCCTTCCGCAATGGATCGCTGACCGCGATCGGCATCATCGTCGGCTTCTCGCTCGGCTTCACGGCGCAATGGGCGACGGACGCCTCCGCCTGGATGCCGTGGGACTACGTCGCGGCGATCGCGCTCGCGATCGGCATCGTGCTGCAGATCAAGGCGCTGGCCGAGATGCTCGAGGTCAACTCGCTCGAGATCCCCGTCTACCAGCGCGCGAAAAACCGCTTCATGATCGGACTGCTGATCACGGCGTTCGGCGTCGCCATGATCATCGTCGTCAGCGCCCTCACGATCTGAGAGCGGCCGCGGGCGGCTGGCGATAGGCAAGCCAGGCCGGCAGCGCCGCCAGCACGGCCGAGACGCCGAGCAGCGCCAGGACGAGCCAGAAATCGGAGCGCGCGAACTCGACCGGCAGCACGACGCCGTTCTCGCGGGTGAACCAGGCCGACAGGAATTGCGCGGCGCCATAGCCGAGCGCGCAGCCGGCGAGGATGCCGACGCCGACGAGCAGGAACAGTTCCGTCCAGACGATGCCGAACAGCGCCAGCCGGGGCGCGCCCAGCGCCCGGAGCGCGCCGATCTGGCGGCGGCGCTGGCTGACATGCATCACCGTCACCAGCGCGATCGCCGCCGCGACGAGCATCTGCGCCCCGATGGCGACGGCCGTCAGCACCGCCTTGGCGTCGCCCAGCGTCGCATAGAGCGCCGTCAGCACCTCGCCCGGGAACACGGCCAGCGTCGGAGCGGCGCGATACTGGGCGCGAAGCTTGTAGGCGTCGGCGAAGGTCTTCGGCTTGACGAGAATGGCGGGGACGCCTGGAGTCGCGTCGCTCCACGGACCGCCGAGCGCTGCGGGTGGTTCTGCGCCATGGTCATGATCCGCGTCGTGCGCATGACCGGGCTCGTCGTGCCCCGCCTCGTCGTGGCCCTCTTCCTCATGGCCGGCGGCGTCATGGTCGTGCTCGTGTTCGTGGCCCGGCCCCATGCCGTGGATGCCCCAGACGGCCTCGATCGGCACCAGGATGGCGCGATCCCAGGGCGTGCCGGTCGGCGCCATGCGGCCGACGACGCGATAGGTGATCTCGGCGTGGGTGTGGCCGCCCTCACCCGGCATGCCGTGCATCGGCTTCACCTCCTGGCCGAGCGCCAGCGCGACGCTCGAGCCGACCACCGCCTCCGGCTTCGCGGCGAAGGCGCGGCCCTCGGCGAGCCCGCCGCCGGCGCCGTCGATCAGCACCGTGGTGGTACCGACGATCGGATACCCACCGAAGGAATCGCCGAAGCCGACGGGAGCCGCCCGGCCGACGCGCGGATCCCCGGCGAGATCGTGCAGGATCTTGCCCGACAGCAGCGGCAGGGGTGCTGCCTGCAGGAAGACCGAGGAGAGGACCAGCTGCGTCTCGCTGCCGGCGGCGCCGATGACGAGATCGAACTTGTCGGCCGCCCGCGCGCTGCCCAGGCGAAGCGCCCGCTCCTGCAGGGTCACGGCCATGCCGAGCGCGGTCGCCAGCGCGACCAGCAGGATGACGACCAGCGAACCCGCCCAGAGGCGGCGGAGATCGGCGAAGACGAAGCGAATCATGCGGTCAGATCTCCCTCGGCGGTGGAAGCGATCCGCCCGGCGGCGAGGCGGATACGGCGATCCATCCGCTCGACCAGGCGCGGATCGTGCGAGACGACGAGGAGCGTCGTGCCCTCCTCGCGGGAGAGTTCCAAAAGCAGTTCCGCCACCGCGCCGCCGCTCTCGGCATCGAGGCTCGCGGTCGGTTCATCGGCGATGAGCACGCCGGGCTTCCTGAGCAGGGCGCGGGCGACGGCGACGCGCTGCATCTCGCCGCGCGACATGGTGGTGACCTTCTGGTCATGCCGGCCGAGCCCGACGCGGCGCATCAGGTCCCGCGCCCGGTCGATATGCGCTCCGACTCCGCGGGCGCGCAGGCGAACCGGCAGCAGCACGTTTTCCAGCGCCGAGAGACCGGGAAAGAGGTGAAAATCCTGCATGACGAGGCCGACATTCCCGGCGCGCCACGCGTCGCGGGCGCCCTCCGAGAGCCGGGCGATATCGGTATCGCGCCAGCGCACGACGCCCTTGGTCGCGCGCTCCAGACCGGTCACGATATTGACCAGCGTGCTCTTGCCGGAGCCGGACGGCCCGGTGACGGCGACGCGTTCGCCGGGCGCGATTTCCAGAAGCGGGATCGAGAGGACGGGAACCGGCAGTCCGGCGAAGGAGACATCCAGTCCTTCGAGATGCAATCCGAGCATGGCGCGCGCTCCTAGATCGCGCGAAAACTGGCGTCGCGCAGCCGGAGCAGGCTGACGAAGCCGGTTTCCGGATCGGTCCAGGATCCGAATTCCAGCTGGCCGCGCACCTCGATAACGGCGTTCGGCTGCACGAAGGTCTGCTTCTCGCCGAGATAGACGACGAGGATGTTGTCCGGCCAGTCGGCATCGGACGAACAGAACGGGCAGAGCGCCATCGGGATTTCGGTGAGCACGAAGAAGGCCGCTTCCGCCTTCAGCGGCGGCGCCATAAAGCCGCGCATGGTGACAGTCTGGCCGGCGAGCTGCTTCACCTTGTCGGAAAAGGTCAGGCCGAGGACGCCGACGGAGCCATAGAGCTCGTCGAAGGTGAGCGTCGGGACCGCCGCGAGCGCGGGCCCCGCCCCCACCAGCGCCGCAACGCCGCCAACCAGCACCGAGCGCCGCGAAATCCGTATCAGCGTCATGACATCGTTCCTTCTGGTGAAAGGACCGGCTTCGCCCGGAAGAGCTGTGTCCCCTCACCTCTCCCTGTGGAGACCTTTTACAGAACACCTAGGCGCCATGCGGCCCACGCCCGATTGGCAAGGCTCCGTCGCCCCGGCGGAGGCCGGGGCCCATAAACACCGGCCAAGAAAGCTTGGACCAGCCTATCGGCCATCGGCCGGTGTGTCTGGATCCCGGCCTTCGCCGGGATGACGGCGGTGGGTGGCAAGACCCCATCAGCACGATGACGGCGGTGTTGCGCGAAGGTCTCCTCAGGGAGAGGTGAAGGCAAGGAACTGCACGGACCGAGCCAAACTGGAGATGGCTCCGGGCGCGGGCGCCCGAAGCCTGGGTTTCAGATCGCGGCCAGGGGCCGGCGGATCACTTCTTGGCGGGCGCCAGCGCCAGCGCGTCGACGATCACGCGGTAGACGTCGCTCTGCTCCATGTAGCCCTTGAAGCCTTCCGAGCCGGGGCCGGCCGACTGCAGGACGACGTCGTCGACCGCATGGACGCCCGAGTCGCCTTCCTTCGGGATGTTGCCCTGGACGAAGACGGCGCCGGGGACGTCCTTGTAGGCTTCGTTGGCGACGTATTCCTTCTTCTCGTTCTGCACGGCCGGCACGAACGGGCCGTCGAGCTTCGGACGGAAGGTCTCGTAGTGGTCCGGGCCGTTGTTGGCGGCGAGGAACAGGCGACGCGACACGTCCACCCGGTCCGGGTAGCCGTCCTTGTTCTCATGCGTGTAGTTCGGGAAGCCGGCGTCGGCATAGGTGCCGACCTTCTCGCGCATCTCGGTGCCGGGCTTGTCGTCATCGACGGTGCCGATGATCGAGACGCCATGGGTGTGGTCGCCGGTGACGATGATCAGCGTATCCGGGTTCTTCTCGGCGAAGGCGCGGGCAGCGCCGACGGCCTTGTCGAACTCGATGGTCTCGACGACGGCGCGGTCCCAGTCGAGCGGATGGGACATCTTGTCGATGTTCGCGCCCTCGACCATCAGGAAGAAGCCCTCGGGGTTCTTCGAGAGCTGCTCCAAGGCGGTTTCCGTCATCTCGACCAGGCCGGGCTGGTTCGGGAACTTCGGAACGGTGCCCTTCTTCAGGAACTTGCGGTCGAGCAGCGTATCCATGTTGCCGGTGTGGAACAGGCCGAGGATCTTGCCGGTGTTGGTGCCGGCGGCCTTCTCGAGCTCCGCCTGGTCGGTCGCGAGCGTGTAGCCGGCGTCCTGGAACTGCTTGATGTAGTCCTTGTCGTCCTTGCGCTTGGAGCCGGGCGTGTCCTTGCCGAGGAAGTAGGCGGAGCCGCCGCCGAGGGCGACTTCCGGCTGGATGTCGAACATCATGCCGGTGATTTCGGCCTTGTCGGCGCGCTTGCGGGTATGGGCGACCACGGCGGCCGGGGTCGCGTCCTGCAGTTCCGAGGTCGTGACGATGCCGATCGACTTCTTGGTCTGGCGGCGCAGCGCCTCGGCCAGCGTCTCGACCTTCGGATCGTCGAAGCTGTTCGGCGTGCGGTCGGCATAGACGCCGAGGGCGTTCACGGCCGTCTTGTGGCCGGTCATGTAGGCCGACATGGTGTTGGCGCTGTCGGTGGCGACGGCTTCGGTCGACGACGTGCCGATGAAGGCCATGCGATCGAGGTCGTCCATGTTGAGGCGGCCGTCGGCCTTGCCCTCGGTCATGCCCTTGGCCATGATCCGGGCCGCGGTGCGGTGGGCGACGGAGAGGCCGTCGCCGAGCAGGAAGATGACGTTCTTGACCTTGGGCTGCTCGGCGGTGCCGTACACGTCCCAGGTGACCGACTTCTTTTCGGCGCCGGCCGAAGCCTCGACCGTGTAGGTGCCGGGCGTGGCGAGCACGAGCTTGCGCAGCATCAGCGCCGAGCCGAGCTTCTTGTCGTTCTTGCCGGTCTCGGATTCGGTGAAGGTCGCCTCGGCGCCGAACACCGCCTTGTAGTCCTGGCCATTGACCGTGACCTTGATGTCCTCGGGCTTGACCGTCTCGTTGAACTCGACCTTGAAGTCGAACGGCGAGCCGGCGAGAATCGTGGCGCGGTCGAGCGGATAGACAGTGGTCGCCTGTGCCGTGCCGGCGAGCATGGTCGTCGCGGCAAGGGTGAACAGCAATTTGCGCATCGGGAGCCTCTTTAAGATGGGGGACCGCGCAGCGGCCAACGTCCGGGCCTTAAGAGTTGCGCATGACACCCATATGAAACCTGCCGATGAAACCGGAGCGGTGTGGAAAGGGGTCGTGGATCGCCGGGACGCCGATGCCGGGGCGGCTACGCCGACGCGCGGATGAAATCGACGAAGGCCCTGAGCGGCGCGGGCACGAGGCGGCGTCCGGGATAATAGAGGAACGGTCCGGAGAAGGTCTGCCACCAGGGTTCCAGCAGCGGCACCAGCGCGCCGCTGTCGAGCTGCGGCCGCAGCCAGTCCTCGAAGAGATGCAGTATGCCGGTGCCGGCGATCGCGGCATCGACCGCGAGGTCGCCGGCGGCGCCCGCCTGGACGATCAGCGGCCCGGTCGGGTCGACCCGGACGATCTCGCCGTCGCGCTCGAATTCCCAGGCCGGCATCGAGCCGCTGGGAAAGCGGCTGCGGATGCAGGCATGGCCGAGCAGGTCGCGCGGATGCTCCGGCCGGCCGTGGCGGGCGAGATAGGCGGGCGCGGCGACGGTGGCGAAACGCTGCACGCGCGGTCCGATCGGCACCGCGATCATGTCCTGCTCCAGCCGCTCGTCATAGCGGATGCCGGCGTCGCAACCGGCGGCGAGCACGTCGACGAAACTGTCCTCGGCCGTCACGTCCAGGCGGATCTCCGGATAGGCGGCGAGGAAAGGCGGCACGATGCGGCCGAGCACGAGGCGGATCGCGCTGATCGGCACGTTGAGGCGCAGCACGCCGGCCGGCCGGTCGCGAAACCCGTTGACGATGTCGAGCGCCGCCTCGACCTCGGCCAGCGCCGGCGCGAGCCGTTCCATCAGCCCCCTGCCCGCCTCGGTCAGCACCACGCTGCGGGTCGTGCGGTTGAGCAACCGGACGCCGAGCTCCGCCTCCAGCCGGCGCACCGCCTGGCTCAGCGACGAGGCGCTGCTGCCGCTTGCCCGCGCGCCCTCGCGAAACCCCTTCGCCCGCGCCACCGCCGCGAAGGCATTCAGGTCGCTCAGATCCACCGTCATTGTTCGAATTCCCGCACAGCCCGTGCCAATTGTACCGGATTATCCCGAGCGCCGGCACTCTCTATCTCTGCGTCGCCCCCTTGAAGGAGAGAGCTCATGTCCTCGATCGATCGCGCCGGCACCTACAAGCTCGGCGACCGCACCGTGAACCGCCTCGGCTATGGCGCCATGCAACTGGCCGGCCCCGGCGTGTTCGGCCCGCCCCGCGACCATGACGCGGCCATCGCCGTGCTGCACGAGGCGATCGCGCAAGGCGTCAACCACATCGACACCTGCGACTACTACGGCCCGCACGTCACCAATCTGCTGATCCGCGAGGCGCTCCATCCCTATCCGGACAATCTGGTCCTCGTCACCAAGTTCGGCGCCCGGCGCGGCGCGGACGGGTCCTGGCTCCCCGCCCTCGCCCCGGACGACTTGCGCGAGGCCGTGCACGACAATCTCCGCAATCTCGGTCTCGACGTGATCGAGGTCGTCAATCTGCGCATCTCCTTCGACATCCACGGGCCGGCGGAAGGCTCGATCGAGCCGATGCTGACGGTTCTGGCGGAGGTGCAGCAGCAGGGGCTCATCCGCCATATCGGCCTCAGCAACGTCACGGCGACCCAGGTCGCCGAAGGGCGCGGGATCACCGAGATCGCCTGCGTGCAGAACCACTACAATCTGGCGCATCGCGGCGACGACGCGCTGATCGACGACCTCGCCCGCCAGAACATTCCCTATGTGCCGTTCTTCCCGCTCGGCGGCTTCAGCCCGCTGCAGTCCTCGACGCTGACCCAGGTCGCCGCCCGCCTTGGCGCGACGCCGATGCAGGTGGCGCTCGCCTGGCTGCTGCGGCGCTCGCCGAACATCCTCTTGATTCCCGGCACGTCGTCGGTCGCGCACCTTCGCGAAAACCTCGCCGTCGCCGACCTCGTCCTGCCGGAAGATGCGATTGCCGAGCTGAACGGCATCGGTGGCTGAGGGTTCGACAAGACCCTCACCCCAACCCTCTCCCGCAGGCGGGAGAGGGAGTTCGCCGGCGCCGGTCTTGACGCCGGCTCTAAACCTGGCCGCGCTATAAGGCCGATGAAAAGCCGCAGTCCTGGCCCTCTCCCGCTCGCGGGAGAGGGTTGGGTGAGGGACTTTCTTGGGGCGGGATCGCACAGCCGGCGCACCAAGAAATCCGGCTCGCACCTTGCCTTCGCCGCCATTCCCGTATATGCACCGCCCGTCGTAACGACACCCGGCCGGGGGTTGAACGGAAGGCGGCGAGAGCCGCAGGGATCGCAGATCCCGTCTTCCCGTGTCTCCGCTCTCGAAGTTGTACCGATCAGCCTTTCTCGAAGGCTTCGGTGAGGCTTGGCGCCGGGAAACGAAAAGGAAGGGCAATCATGCCGCTTTATGAGCACGTATTTCTGTCGCGACAGGACGTGTCCGCACAGCAGGTCGAAGCACTGACCGAGCAGTTCAAGGGCCTCATCGAGGCCAATGGCGGTTCGGTCGGCAAGATCGAGCAGTGGGGCCTGAAGTCCGTTGCGTTCCGCATTCGCAAGAATCGCAAGGCGCACTACACGCTGATGAACATCGACGCCTCGGCAGCCGCCGTGGCCGAGCTCGAGCGTCAGCAGCGCATGAACGAAGACATCCTCCGCATCCTGACCCTCAAGGTCGAGGCGCATGAGGAAGGCCAGTCGGCCATGCTGCAGAAGCGCGACCGTGACGACGGTGATCGCGGCGGCCGCTTCGGCGATCGTGGCGACCGTCCGCGTGGCGGCTTCGGCGGTGGCGCCGGCGGCGGTTTCCGTGGCGAGCGTCGTCCGCGCTCGGAAGAATCTGAAGGAGCGGCTGAATAATGGCTGAGATCGGCACCACCAGCGCGTCCAGCGGCGGCCAGCGTCGCCCGTTCTTCCGTCGTCGCAAGACCTGCCCGTTCTCGGGCCCGAATGCGCCGAAGATCGACTACAAGGACATCCGTCTCCTGCAGCGCTACATCTCCGAGCGCGGCAAGATTGTTCCGTCCCGCATCACGGCTGTTTCGGCCAAGAAGCAGCGCGAGCTCGCCCAGGCGATCAAGCGCGCCCGCTTCCTCGGCCTGATCCCCTACGTGATCAAGTAAGACTTCGGTCGCCGGGACTTCGGTCCCGATACGCGACCGGCTGAATTCGTCGGGCCGACGCCTCGCCGGCCCGACACGCCCTCCGGGGCCAGATTTTCGATTGCCCTTTGGGCGAAGACTTTTTCGATCGCCCTTTGGGCGAAGACTTGGTTGGGGCCGGCGTCTTTGACCGTCCTCTAACCGCTCTCGAAGCGGGACAGCGAGATATGACAATGCGGAACATCCTGATCGGCCTCGGCGCCGGAATGGCCTCGGCGCTTCTGTTCGCCGGCCTCATCAGCGGCACCGCGCTCGCCTTCCCCCTCTTCATCCTGTCGCCGCTGCCGATCGCCATCGCCGGTCTCGGATTCGGCACGATGTCCGGCGCCGCCGCGGCGGTGCTCGCCTCCGCGCTGATCGGCTTCACCATCGGCCCGATCGCCGGCGGCCTCTATTTCATCCTGTTCGCCGCGCCCGTCGCCTGGGTCGCCCATCTGATCGGCCTGTCGCGTCCCGACGAGACCGGCGACGGCCGGCAGTGGTTTCCGCTCGATTCGGTATTGTTCCGCGCGGCGATCGTCGTCGCGGTCGCCGTCGTCGTCTCCGGCATCGTGCTCAGCTATGACCCCGAGGCGCTGATCAGCCAGACCATGACGGTGCTCAAGGGCTGGCTGGCCGAATCGGCCTCCGACGGCATGACGCCGACCGACGCCGAGATCGAGCCGCTGATCCGCTTCAACATCGCGCTGATGCCGTTCACCTCGGCCAGCCTGACGCTCGGCATCCTCGTGCTCTCGACCTGGCTCGGCGCCCGGATTGCCCGCATGTCGGGGCTGCTGCAGCGCGAATGGACGCCGCTCTGGACCGTCGTGCTGCCGCAGCAGGCCGCGTTCCTGTTCGGCGCCGCCTTCGTCGCCAGCATGATCCCGGGCGTCCCCGGCCAGATCGCCGCGGCCGTCGCCGGCGCGATCGGCTTCGCCTTCGCCCTGACCGGCTTCGGCCTGCTGCACGCCATGCTGCTCGGCAAGGCAGCGCGGCCGCTGCTGCTCTTCCTCGTCTATGCCGTCAGCTTCGTCTTCCTGCTGCCGCTCGGCATCATGGCCGTGGTCGGACTGGTCGACACGGCGCTTCAATTCCGGGCCCGCCGCTTCGCGGCGCGGACCGGCATCTCGTAAGTCAACATTCCTGATTCAAACTTCGAAGGAGTCACTCTCATGGACGTCATTCTGCTCGAACGCGTCGCCAAGCTCGGCCAGATGGGCGAGATCGTTCACGTCAAGGACGGCTACGCCCGTAACTTCCTGCTGCCGCAGGGCAAGGCGCTCCGCGCCAACGAAGCCAACAAGAAGCGCTTCGAGGCCGAGAAGGTTCACCTCGAGGCCCGCAACCTCGAGCGCAAGAAGGATGCCGACACCGTCGCCGAGGCGCTCAACGGCCAGTCCTTCATCGTCGTCCGCCAGGCCGGCGAGACCGGTCAGCTCTACGGTTCGGTCTCGAGCCGCGACGTCGCCGAGCTGGTCAGCGAGAACGGCTTCTCGGTCGGCCGCAGCCAGGTCGTGCTCGAAGTTCCGATCAAGACGATCGGCCTGCATGACGTCGTGATCGCGCTGCATCCGGAAGTCGAAGCCACCGTGACGATCAACGTCGCGCGCTCGGTTGACGAGGCTGCCCGCCAGTCGCAGGGCGAAGACCTGTCGGCCGTCCAGGACGACTTCGAGCTCGAGCCGCTGCCGGAAGGCGAAGGCTTCGCCGGCGTCGACGACGAAGAGATCTAATCGGTCTCCAGCTTCCGCAAGGGAGCCTTATTTTCGAGGGGCGCCGCGGCAATCGCGGCGCCCTTTTTTCTTGGGTGTCGCTACGTCGTCATATCCCTGCTTACCGGGTTGATAACGCGACGGAATCGGAGTTACCATTCAGTAGACGGCCGGACGTCACCGACCGCCATGTCGCAACCTGCCTTGGTAAACCAAGCCATTCAGGAGGGGGCAGCGGATCACGATGAACCGGTTGCTCATCAACTACTTGTCGGGCGTCCTGAAGCATGGATCGCTCGAAGTTATCGACGCCAAAGGAAGGCTTCACAGTTTCGGCGACGGCAGCGGAATTCCAGTCCGCGTCCGGTTCACCACCGCCGCCGCGGAACGGGCGGTGATGACCAACCCTGAGCTGAAACTCGGCGAGACCTTCATGGACGGGGGATTCGTCGTCGAGCGCGGCTCGATCTACGACTTCCTCGAAGTCGTATTGCAGAACACCGGCAGCGGCGGCCGGTCGTGGTGGATGCGGGCGCTCTACCGCCTCCGCGTCCTGACCCGCCGCTTCCGCCAGTGGAACACGCCGTTCCGCTCGCGCCAGAACGTCGCCCATCACTATGATCTCGACGGGCGGCTCTATTCGCTATTCCTCGACAGCGACCAGCAATATTCCTGCGCCTATTTCGAGACGCCGGATACCAGCCTCGAGGAAGCGCAGCTCGCCAAGAAGCGCCATCTCGCCGCGAAGCTCGCGCTCGCGCCGGGCCAGCGGGTGCTCGACATCGGCTCCGGCTGGGGCGGCCTCGGCCTCTACCTCGCCACCCACGCGGATGTCGACGTCACCGGCGTGACGCTCTCGGAAGAGCAGCACAAGGTCTCCAACGCGCGCGCCACCGCGCTCAACATGGCCGATCGCGCCAAGTTCCTGCTGCAGGACTATCGCGGGCTGAAGAGCCAGTTCGACCGCATCATCTCGGTCGGCATGTTCGAGCATGTCGGCGTCGGGCATTTTCGCGAATATTTCGACAAGGCGCGCCAACTTTTGACCGAGGACGGCGTCATGGTGCTGCACGCCATCGGACGCTTCGACGAACCCGGCGAGACCAACTCCTGGATCCAGAAATACATCTTCCCGGGTGGCTACATCCCTGCCCTCTCGGAAGTGTTTCCGGCCATCGAGAAGGCGGGCCTCAAGGTCACGGACGTCGAGATCCTGCGGTTGCACTATGCCGAGACGCTCAAGGCCTGGCGCGAACGCTTCATGGCCCGCCGCGATGAAGCGGTGGCGCTCTATGACGAGGCGTTCTGCCGGATGTGGGAGTTCTACCTCGCCGCTTCCGAAACCGCGTTCCGCTACCAGGACATGATGATCTTCCAGATCCAGATCGTCCGCGACCAGAACGCGCTGCCGCTGACGCGGGACTACATCTGGCAGGCGGAAGAAGCCCTCCGGATCCGCGACAAGGCCGGCACGCGGCCTTCGCTGAAGCTGGCCGGCGGCGGATAATCTTTTCGCAGTCCAGACATACGGACGTCATCTTCATGGGCGAATCGGCCACTACCGTGGCCGGATCGTCCATGAATCGCGTCGTGCAAGCAGGAAGTGCGAATCGCCGGGGATCCTCGGTCCGGGCCTCTGGATAACGGGCACAAACCAGCAAACGCTAGGAGATCGGCCATACCTGCGCCTAACTAAGGTTCAGGGGATTGAGAGCAAGTTGACCATGAACGTTCCAGCACGAGCCGCGCAGCCGCAGCCTGCCGAGTTTTACCGGCAGCCGCCGCACAACATCGAGGCCGAGCAGGCGCTTCTGGGCGCCGTTCTCGTCAACAACGAGGCGTTCTACCGCGTCTCGGACTTTCTGGACCCCGGCCACTTCTTCGAGCCGGTGCACAAGCAGATCTACGAGCTCATCGCGCAGATCATCCGTCAGAACAAGATCGCCAATCCGGTCACGCTGAAGAATTTCCTGCCGGCGGACCTCGCCATCGGCGAGCTCAATCCGGCGCAGTATCTCGCCCGCCTCGCCGCCGAGGCGACGACCATCATCAACGCCGAGGACTATGGCCGCTCGATCTACGATCTGGCGCTCCGCCGTTCGCTGATCGGCATCGGCGAGGACGTCGTCAACATCGCCTTCGACGCGCCGATCGACATGCCGCCCAAGGCGCAGATCGAGGACGCCGAGCGCCGCCTGTTCGCGCTGGCCGAAACCGGCCGCAACGAAGGCGGCTTCCAGTCCTTCGAGGACGCGCTCAAGGCGGCGATCGACATGGCCAGCGCCGCCTACCAGCGCGACGGCCATCTCTCCGGCATCTCGACCGGCCTCGACGACCTCGACCGCCAGATGGGCGGCTTGCAACCGTCCGACTTGATCGTGCTCGCCGGCCGTCCCGCCATGGGCAAGACGTCGCTCGTCACCAACATCGCCTTCAACATCGCCAAGGCCTATCGCGGCGAAGTTCAGCCCGACGGGTCGACCAAGTCGGTCAATGGCGGCATCGTCGGCTTCTTCTCGCTCGAAATGTCGGCCGAACAGCTGGCGACGCGTATCGTCGCCGAGCAATCCGGCGTCTCGTCCTCGCATATCCGCCGCGGTTCGCTCGACGAGCGCCAGTTCGCCAAGGTCGTCGAAGCCTCGCGCGAAATGGCGCGGATTCCGCTCTTCATCGACCAATCTGGTGGTATCTCGATCGCGCAGCTGACGGCCCGCGCCCGCCGTCTGAAACGCCAGCGTGGCCTCGACCTCCTGATCATCGACTACCTCCAGCTGCTGCAGGGCTCCGGCAAGGGCCAGGCCAACCGCGTGCAGGAAATCACCGAAATCACCACCGGCCTGAAGGCGCTCGCCAAGGAACTCGCCGTCCCGGTCATCGCGCTGTCGCAGCTCTCGCGTCAGGTCGAGGCGCGCGAGGACAAGCGGCCGCAGCTGGCGGATCTGCGTGAATCGGGCTCGATCGAGCAGGACGCCGACGTGGTGATGTTCGTCTATCGCGACGAATATTACCTGAAGGGCAAGATGCCGAAGGAAGGCACCGAAGAGTTCTTCAAGTGGCAGGCGGAGATGGAGCAGGTCGCCGGCGTCGCCGAAGTGATCATCGGCAAGCAGCGCCACGGCCCGACCGGCACCGTGCCGCTGCAGTTCGAGGCGGAGATCACCCGCTTCTCCAATCTGGCCAGGCGCGACCACCTGCCCGAATCGTTCGAGTAGCGGCTTACGCATAGGCTGCCTTGAAGCACAGGCGCGGTTCTTCACCTCTCGCCTTGAGGAGGCCGTCGCGCGTTCCTCCCCAGCCGTCATGCAGCGCTCGGTTTCCACCATCCTGAGGTGCCCGAGCACAGCTCGGGCCTCGAAGGACGCACGGTCTCGGGAAAACTTTCGATGGCACGACCTCTCTGCGTGCTTCGAGACGGCCCTGCGGCCTCCTCAGCATGATGAGGGCGGCGTTCTCAAGATGTGCGGGCTACCGCCTTGAGATCGCCGCGAAAATCGGGGAGACGGGGAGCAGGAAGTTCCCGTCCATGATCGCCCGCCGACGACCGAGAATCGCGTACCCTGCCCCGATGGAACAATCAGATCCCAATCCCGTCGAAACGCCGATCACGGCCGGCAACCGGCTGACGATCGATCTCGCGGCGCTGGCCCGCAACTGGCGCACGCTGGATGCCCAGGCAGGCGCGGCCGAGACCGCCGCCGCCGTCAAGGGCAACGCCTATGGCATCGGCGTCGAGCCGGCCGTGCGCGCCCTCTCGACCGCCGGCTGCCGCAGCTTCTTCGTCGCGCTGCCGGAGGAAGGGGTTCGCCTCCGCTCGGTGCTGAAGGACGCCACCATCTATGTGCTGAACGGACTGGCGCGCGATCTCGCCTCGATGCATGCGGCGAACCATCTGCGGCCGGTGATCGGCTCGACGGGCGAACTGGAGGACTGGGCAGCCTATCGCGCCGCCGGCGGCACCGGCCAGGCGGCGCTGCATGTCGATACCGGCATGAACCGCCTCGGCCTTACCTTCGACGAGGCGCGGGAGCTCGCGAGCGACAAGGCGAGGCTCGACAAGCTCGGCCTTTCCCTGGTGATGAGCCATCTCGCCTGCGCCGACACGCCCGACCATCCGCTCAACGCCCGCCAGCTCGCGACGATGCAGGACGTCAGGAGCCTGTTCCCGGGCGTCGCCGCGTCGCTCGCCAACACCGCCGGCATCACGCTCGGCCGCGACTTCCAGTTCGATCTCGTCCGCCCCGGCATCGGCCTCTATGGCGGCACCTACCGGATCGACCTGCCGCCGCTCGAGCCGGTCGTGACCGCCGAGGCGCGCATCGTGCAGATCCGCGACGTGCCGGCGGGCGAGACCGTCGGCTATGGCGCGGCGGAAACGGTGCATCGCCAGAGCCGCATCGCCATCCTCTCGACCGGCTATGCCGACGGCTATCACCGCCATGCGAGCTCGACGGACGCCGCCAAGGGGGCCGAGACCTTCCTGCATGGCCGGCGCGCGCCGCTCGTCGGCCGCATCTCGATGGATTTGATGGCGATCGACGTCACCGATATCCCGGAAGCGGAGCGCGGCGACTGGGTCGAGCTGTTCGGTTCCGGCATGCCGCTCGCCGAGGTCGCCTCGGCGGCCGGGACGATCGGCTATGAACTCCTGACCAGCCTCGGCGGCCGCTATGACCGCCACTACGTTGGAGGCGTGTGATGGCTCGGGCCAAGATCCAGTACATCTGCCAGAACTGTGGCGCCGCCAGCCCGCGCTGGCAGGGTCGCTGCGAAGCCTGCGGCGAGTGGAACACGCTGGTCGAGGAAAGCGCCACGGGCGGCATCGGCGGCGGCCCCGCCAAGAGCGCCGGCGGCAAGCGCGGCCGCATCGTCGAATTGCAGCCGCTCTCCGGCGGCAGCGCCGACGCGCCGCGCATTCCCTCCGGCATCGCCGAACTCGACCGCGTGACGGGCGGCGGCTTCGTGCGTGGCTCGGCGCTGCTCGTCGGCGGCGATCCCGGCATCGGCAAGTCGACGCTGCTGCTGCAGGCCTCCGCCGCACTCGCGGCCCAGGGTCAGCGCGTCGTCTACATCTCGGGCGAGGAAGCGGTGGCGCAGGTCCGCCTGCGGGCCGAGCGCATGGGCGTCGCCAACATGCCGGTGGCGCTCGCCGCCGAAACGAGTGTCGAGGACATCCTCGCCACGCTGCAGGCCGGCCCGGTGCCGGCCCTTGTCATCATCGACTCAATCCAGACGCTGTGGACGGAGCTGGCGGAATCGGCGCCGGGCACGGTGTCGCAGGTGCGCGCCTCGGCCCAGGCGATGATCCGCTACGCCAAGCACTCCGGCGCCACCGTCGTGCTGGTCGGCCATGTCACCAAGGACGGCCAGATCGCCGGCCCGCGCGTCGTCGAGCACATGGTCGACGCCGTGCTCTATTTCGAGGGCGAAGGCGGCCATCATTTCCGCATCCTGCGCGCGGTGAAGAACCGCTTCGGCGCCACCGACGAGATCGGCGTCTTCGAGATGACCGGCAGCGGCCTGCGCGAAGTGCCCAATCCGTCGGAGCTCTTCCTCGGCGAGCGCAACGCCGCCTCGCCGGGCGCCGCCGTCTTCGCCGGCATGGAGGGCACGCGCCCCGTTCTGGTCGAGATCCAGGCGCTCGTCTCGCCCTCGCCGCTCGGCACGCCGCGCCGCGCCGTGGTCGGCTGGGATTCCGGCCGCCTCGCCATGGTGATCGCCGTGCTCGAATCGCATTGCGGCATCAAGCTCGGACCGAACGACGTCTATCTGGCGGTGGCTGGCGGGCTGAAAATTGCTGAGCCGGCGGCCGATCTCGCGGTAGCGGCGGCGCTCGTCTCCTCGCTCTCCGGCATCGCCTTGCCGGCCGATTGCGTCTATTTCGGCGAGATCAGTCTGTCGGGCGCCGTGCGGCCGGTCTCGCAGGCGTCGCAAAGGCTGAAAGAGGCGCAAAAGCTAGGTTTTTCGCGGGCCGTGCTGCCCCTCGTCTCGATCGACAAGGACGCCAGCGCCGTTCCCGGACTGCAGGGGATCGACCAGCTCGCCGCCCTGGTGGCCACCATCGCGGCCTCCGGGACACGGCCCGAGCGCCGCGCCGTGCCCGACCAGGCCGAAAGACGACGGTCAGCTGTGGCCGATGAGGCATTGGATTCGTGAGCGCGACGGGCTAAACCCCACCGATGGGCAAGAGCGCGTGGCTTGAGGGGTCAGGATAGGTATGCCGGTCACGATACTGGACGGTGTGGTTTTCGTCGTCGTGCTGATCTCGGCCATGCTGGCCATGGTGCGCGGCTTCGTCCGAGAAGTGCTGTCGGTCGCCTCCTGGGCGCTGGCGGCGGCGGCGGCCTTCTTCTTCTACAAGTCGCTGCTGCCCTTCGTGGAGCCCTACATCGCCAACAAGAACGTGGCGGTCATCGCGTCCGCCGCCGGCATCTTCTTCGTCGCGCTGATCATCGCGAGCTATATCGCGATGAAGATCTCCGATTTCGTCATCGACAGCCGCGTCGGCCTGCTCGACCGCATCCTCGGCTTCTGCTTCGGCGTGGCGCGCGGCCTTCTGCTGGTGGTGATCGCCTTCGCCTTCCTGTCCTGGATCCTTTCCGATCGCCAGCCGGCATGGGTTGCGGATGCGCAAAGCGCGCCTATGTTGAAGTCACTAGCCGACAAGCTCGTCGCGGCCTTGCCCGAGGACATCGAGAAGACGATACAGGATCGGCTGCACCACGGCGGCGAGGATACGGCGTCCCCCACTGATACGCCTGTCGACGAAGCGCCCGATGCCGGCGCGCCGGCGGCGGCCCCGCAGCCGGGCGCAGCGCCGCAGCAGCCGACGCCGAGCTACGGATCCCAGGAGCGCCAAGGCCTGGACAATCTGTTCGACAACAATGGCGAAGCGCCAGCCGAAGGGCCGGAGCAATAGCCGACGCCGGAATGACCGGGGGAATTGACCAATCCCTGAGACGCCGCGACAGGGCGCCTGTTCGGGTTATGAGGACCGGAAATGAACGACTTTTCGATGCTGCCGATGGACTCGGACGACGACCACCTCCGAGAGGAATGCGGCGTTTTCGGCGTCTTCGGCCATGACGATGCGGCCGCGCTGACCGCGCTCGGCCTGCACGCGCTCCAGCATCGCGGCCAGGAGGCGGCTGGTATCGCCGCCCATGACGGCCGCCAGTTCTCGATCGAGCGCCATATGGGCCTCGTCGGCGACAACTTCACCCGCAAGACGGTGATCGACCGCCTGCCCGGCCGGCGCGCCATCGGCCACAACCGCTACGCCACGACCGGCGGCGTCGGCCTGCGCAACGTGCAGCCGATGTTCGCGGAATTCGCCGGCGGCGGCTTCGCCGTCGCGCATAACGGCAATCTCACCAACGCGATGACGCTGAAGCGCGAGCTGCAGCGTCGCGGCTCGCTGTTCCAGTCGACCTCGGACACCGAGACGATCATCCACCTGATCGCCACCTCGATCCACGGCCAGCTGCTCGACCGCTTCATCGACGCCATCCGCCGCATCGAGGGCGCCTATTCGCTCGTCGCGCTGTCGGAAAAGAAGATGATGGGCTGCCGCGATCCGCTCGGCGTGCGCCCGCTCGTGCTCGGCAAGCTCGAAGACGCGCATATCCTCGCCTCCGAGACCTGCGCGCTCGACATCATCGGCGCCACCTATGTGCGCGACGTCGAGCCTGGTGAAGTGGTCATCATCACCGACGAGGGCATCGAGAGCTTCTTCCCGTTCGAGCGCCAGCGTTCGCGCTTCTGCATGTTCGAATATGTCTATTTCGCCCGTCCGGATTCGTCGGTCGACGGCCGCGGCGTCTATCAGGTCCGCAAGCGCATCGGCGCCGAGCTGGCCCGCGAAAGCGGCATCGACGCCGACGTGATCGTGCCGGTGCCGGATTCCGGCGTTCCGGCGGCGATCGGCTATGCAGAGGCCGCCGGCATCCCGTTCGACCTCGGCATCATCCGCAACCACTATGTCGGGCGCACCTTCATCGAGCCGACTGACGCGATCCGCCACATGGGCGTCAAGCTCAAGCACAACGCCAACATGGACGTGATCGCCGGCAAGCGGGTCGTGCTGGTCGACGATTCGATCGTGCGCGGCACCACCTCGATGAAGATCGTGCAGATGGTGCGCGACGCGGGCGCCGCCGAGGTGCACATGCGCATCGCCAGCCCGCCGACGACCGATTCCTGCTTCTACGGCGTCAACACGCCCGAGAAATCGAAGCTGATCGCCTCGCACATGACCGTCCAGGAGATCGCCGATTTCATCAAGGCCGACAGCCTGGCCTTCCTGTCGATCGACGGCCTCTATCGCGCCGTCGGCGAAGCCCAGCGCGACAACGCCGCCCCGCAGTTCTGCGACGCCTGCTTCACCGGCGACTATCCGACCCGCCTCGCCGATTTCGAGGATCGCGGCAAGGTGCAGCCGCTGGCCCGGCTCGCCGAGGCGAGCTGAACCGTCCCGCCTCCCATCCCCGCCCCTTCCGGCGCCCGGCCTTCCCGGACGCCGGATCGTCAGCCCGGACCGGGCACTCTCCCGAAGCTCGATTGGACGCCTCCTTGACTACACCCGCTCTCTCCGGCCGCATCGTTGTCGTTACCGGCGCCTCGCGCGGCATCGGCTGGAACGCCGCGCTGGCGGTGGCCGAGGCCGGCGCGCATGTCATCGCGATAGCCCGCACGGTCGGCGCGCTGGAGGAGCTCGACGACGCCATCAAGGCCAAGGGCGGCTCGGCGACGCTGGTGCCGCTCGACCTGAAGGATCTCGAGGCGATCGACCGGCTCGGCTATTCGATCTACGAGCGCTGGGGCAAGCTCGACGGCCTCGTCGGCAATGCCGGCCAGCTGGGTCTGATCACTCCGGTCGCCCATCTCGACCAGAAGGAATGGGATACGGTGATGACCGTCAACGTGACGGCCAACTACCGCCTGATCCGCTCGCTCGATCCGCTGCTGCGCCAGTCAGACGCCGGCCGCGCGCTGTTCCTGACCTCGGGCGCGGCGGTGACCTGCCGGCCCTATTGGGGCGCCTATTCCGCCTCCAAGGCAGCACTCGAGGCGATCGTCCGCACCTATGCGGCGGAAATCGATTCCAGCACCGTCCGCGCCAACCTGCTCGATCCCGGCCCGCTGCACACCCAGATGCGCGCCAAGGCCCGGCCCGGCGAGGATCCCGCCACGCTGCAGCATCCCGGCGTCGTCGCGCCCGACATCGTCCGCATGATCGCCCCCGGCTTCACCGACAACGGCACGCGGTTCGAATTCCTGAGCAAGAACGTGACGCGCTTCCTGTAGGCGATCTTGCCGGATGGCGACATCTGTGGCCAGATGTTGCCAACTGGAGACCTGTTCATGTCCGGTCATCTCATCATCGTGAAAGCAGCGCTCGACCCGGATGCAGGTGTCTGGTTCGTCGAGGCGAGCGATGTCCCAGGCCTTAACGCCGAATCCAACACGCTCGAAGCGCTGATCGAGCAGTTGCCTGGTCTCGTCGCCGACCTCCTCGAGGAAGCGGACTTCCTCGCCGATCGCGACAACCCGACACGCGAGTATTCGATCGAAGTGGTCGCCCATGCGACCACGCGGGTGCGGCTGAGCACGGCTGCATGAACGACTACGGCAAGCCGCTTCGATCGATCCTGATCGCAAACGGCTGCTGGTTCGTTCGACATGGACGCGGCGATCACGACATCTGGCGAAGTCCGAAGTCGGACCTGCCATTTACCGTGCCGGTATCCATCCGATCCCGCCATACCGCCAACAAGATCCTGAAGGACGCAGGCCTTCCGAAGGCGTTCTGAGACATTCGGCTTCCTCGGCCGGCCCTTGAATCATGGGTGTGGCGCGTCAGCCCTGCTGCTCGATGCGAAGCAGGATCGCGTCAATCGGATCGGGCCGGTCGATTGGATGATGCACGGCCTCTGCGTGCGTCGACCTCTCCCTGAGGGAGGGGTGCAAAAAGGTGCTTCGCCGCCAGCGTGGCATGCGCCCGCCCGCCCGGGATCAGATGACCGAAACATCCTTCAGCCGCGACAGCACCGCGCGGTTGACCAGCCGGTCGACGAGGATCTCGCGCCGGCTGAACCAGTTCACGATATTCTCCGCCCCCATCAACGCGATGCGCTCCATGGTCGCTGCCGTCTCGGCGGCGATGTGCGGGGTGATGATCGTGTTGGGCGCCGTCAGCAGCGGATTGCCCGCCGCCGGCGGCTCGACCGCCAGCGTATCGAGCGCCGCGCCGCCGAGGCGCCCGTCGACGAGAGCTTCGGCAATATCGGCCTCGTTCAGCAGCCCGCCGCGCGCCGTATTGACCAGGAGCGCACCCGGCTTCATCCGGGAGATCGTGTTGCGATCGAAGAAGCCGCGATTGTTGGCATCCATCGGGCAGTGCAGGCTGACGATGTCGCTTTCGGCCAGAAGCTGGTCCAACGGCATGACGGCAAAGCCGGCCTGAGCCGACGCGGCAGCGCCGGGCCTGCCGGAGGCGATGACCCGCATGCCCAGCGCACGGGCCATCTCGCCGACGCGCCGACCGATGCGGCCAAGCCCGACAATGCCCAGCGTCTGGCCGCGAAGCTCGGTCGCCCTGTAGGGGCCGCGATCCCAGATGCCGGCCTTCAGCCGCGCATCGAGGCGCACGACATCGCGCCGGATCGCCAGGATCAGGGCAATCGCCATTTCCGCCGTCGCATCGGCATTGGCGTCGCCGGCTGTCATCACAGGGATGTTGCGCTCGGTCGCGCCGGCGAGGTCGACGCTGTCGACCCCTGCCCCCATCTTGGAGATCAGCGCGAGACCCGGCGCGGCGTCGAGCACGGCGGCGTCGAGCGGCGGATTGGCCCGCACCAGGATGGCGTCGAACCGCCGGGCCGCGAGCGTCGCGATCATGCGCGCCCGATCGATCGGCCCGCTCATCGTCTCGATCCGCGCGCCGATCGGATCGAGGATCCGGGATGCCGGCTCCAGCAGATCATCGCCCGTCATCAGGACGTGGATGGGCGATGTCATGACGTCGATCCTATCTGCGTGAGGCAGGGAGCCGTATCCGGCCCCGGGAAGCTACCGCTTCTTCGCCTTGTGCTCGAACGGGTTCTCGCCCTTGCGCAGCTGCAGGCGCAGCGGCACGGCGGCGAGCTTGAAGTGTTCGCGGATGCCGTTCAGCAGATAGCGCGTATAGGCGTCCGGCAGCGCCTCGGGGCGCGAGCAGAAGGCGACGAAGGTCGGCGGGCGGGCCTTGGGCTGCGTCATGTAGCGGAGCTTGATGCGGCGGCCGGAGACGGCCGGCGGCGGATGATGCTCCAGCACGCTCGCGAGCCAGCGGTTCAGCGCCGCCGTCGGGATGCGGCGGTTCCAGGTCGCGTAGACCTTGAGCAGCTCGCCCATCAGCTTGTCGATGCCGGAACCGGTGAGACCCGAGAGCGGCACCAGCGGCACGCCGCGCACCTGCGGCAGCAGCCGCTCGGCCATCTCGCGCAGCTCCGCCATCTTCGCCTGGCGGTCCTCGACGAGGTCCCACTTGTTGAAGGCGATGATCAAGGCGCGGCCCTCGCGGGCGACCAGATCGGCGATCTGCAGGTCCTGCTTCTCGAACGGAATGGTGACGTCGAGCATCAGCACGACCACTTCGGCGAAGCGGATGGCGCGCAGCGAGTCGCCGACGGAGAGCTTCTCCAGTTTGGTCTCGACGCGCGCCTTCTTGCGCATGCCGGCGGTGTCGAACAGCTTGATGCGGCGGTCGTTCCAGGTCCAGTCGACCGAGATCGAGTCGCGCGTGATGCCGGCCTCGGGGCCGACCAGCAGGCGGTCCTCGCCCAGCATGGTGTTGATCAGCGTCGACTTGCCGGCATTCGGGCGGCCGACGATCGCGACCTTGATCGGCTTCGTCAGGTCGAGCGGCGCTTCGATTTCCTCGCCTGTCTCGGGATCGACCGGCAGCGGCGCGTCGAAATCGTCGTCTTCGTCGTCGAGCTCGTCCTCTTCCCGCTCGAACGGCAGCAGCGCCGCGAACAGGTCGGCCATGCCCTCGCCATGCTCGGCGGAAAGCGCGATCGGCTCGCCAAGGCCGAGTGAATAGGCTTCCAGCACGCCGTTCTCGCCGAGCTTGCCCTCGGCCTTGTTGGCGACCAGCACGACCGGCTTGCCGACGCGGCGCAGCAGCTCGGCGAAATACTCGTCGACCGGCGTCACGCCGACCCGGGCGTCGATCAGGAACAGCGAGACATCCGCCTCCTCGATCGCCATCTCGGTCTGGGCGCGCATGCGGCCCTCGAGGCTCTCGGGATCGGCGTCTTCGAGGCCGGCCGTGTCGATGATCGTGAAATAGAGGTCGCCGATCCTGGCCTCGCCCGGACGGCGGTCGCGCGTCACGCCCGGCGTGTCGTCGACGAGCGCGATCTTCTGGCCGACGAGGCGGTTGAAGAGGGTCGACTTGCCGACATTGGGACGGCCGATGATGGCGACGGTGAAGGTCATGATGGGTAGGGCCTCAAATGGCGACGGGAAGCCGCGGCGGCCGCGACTTCCCGAAAGACTGCCACGTCGAGGTTCCGGCTAACACGCCCCGCGTGGCCCCGGAACGACGAAAACGGTTGGTACGGCGAGCGGATCCGCTCGGCCGGAGATCAGCTCTTGGCCGGAGCCGGCGCCGCGCCGATCTTGGAACGGATCAGATCCTGCATCAGCTGAGCGCGGCTGCGCATCGACTGCGGCGTCTCCGGATCGTCCTGGATCGACTGGAAATAGCCGCGCGCCGCCTCGAGGTCGCCCTTCTGCCAGGCGGTGAGGCCGAGCAGCTCGCGAGCACTATGACGCCAGGGATTGCCGACTTCGGCGAGATCGCCGACGCGGCTCTTCATGCCGGCGAGATCGGACGTATCGACGACCAGCATCGCCGCGCGAAGCCGCGCCATCGACTTCAGGAGCGGCGGCGTATCGGCCTTGGCGGCGATCGCGTCGAACGCCTTCACGGCGTCGTCGGTCTTCTTGGTGGCGGCGAGTTCGGCAGCCGCCCGGAAGCTCGCGAGCACGGGATAGCCGCCCGAACCGGTCGCCGCGATGTCGTTCAGCGCCGCGATCGCCTCGTCATGCTTGCTTTCGCTGGCGAGCTTCAGCGCGGCGACGAAACGGTCGCCCTCGGCGGCCGCCTGCTGCTCGCGCCAATATTCCCAGCCACGCCAGCCGCCGACGCCGATGACGATCAGCACCGCAACCAGAAGAACATAAGGTCCGAAGCGAGCCCAGAGACGCTTCGCCTTCTCGCGGCGAAGGTCGTCTTCCACTTCGTGAAAAATATCGGTCATTCTCTTCTTTCCGGCTCCGGTCAGCGGCGCGCACCATAACGAAGCGCCCCTCAGCTGGCAAATCGATGATCGCCGTCAACCAGGAGAATATCGGCTCGCCGCCGCGCCCGAAACATCACCGTGGCATCGGGAGCGGACGCGCACACCGGCCGGGCCTGCGTGCGGTCCCCAAAACCCGGGCCGGCGGCCTGGAATCAGGCCTTCTTGGTATAGACCTGCTCCGGCGACGGGAAGGTGCGCGCCTTGACCTCGTCGGCATAGGCGGAGATCGCTTCCTCGATCATGCCGCCGAGATTGCCGAACTTCTTGACGAATTTCGGCACGCGCGGCGACAGGCCCAGCATGTCCTCGAGCACCAGGATCTGCCCGTCGCAATCCGGCGAGGCGCCGATGCCGATGGTCGGTACGGCGACCGCGCGCGTGATGTCGCGCGCGACCGGCTCGATCACGCCCTCGACGACGATGGCAAACGCGCCGGCTTCCGCGATCGCCTTGGCGTCGGCCATCACCGCCGCCGCGCTCTCGTCGTTCTTGCCCTGCACCTTGAAGCCGCCCATCGTGTTGATCGACTGCGGCGTCAGGCCGATATGGCCCATGACCGGAATGCCGCGCTTGGTCAGGAAGCTGACCGTCTCGGCCATGTGCACGCCGCCTTCCATCTTGATGGCGCCGCAGCCGGTCTCCTTCATGATCCGCGAGGCCGAGCGGAAGGCCGCCTGCGGGCTCTCCTCATAGGAGCCGAACGGCATGTCGACGACGACGAGCGCCCGCTTGGAGCCGCGCATCACCGCGAGCCCCTGCAGGATCATCATGTCGAGGGTGACGGGAACCGTGCTCTCGAGCCCGTGCATGACCATGCCGAGCGAATCGCCGACCAGGATGAAGTCGACATACGAATCCATGATCGCCGCCGTATGGGCGTGATAGGCCGTCAGCGAGACGATCGGCGTGCCACCCTTGCGGCTGCCGATATCGATCGCCGTCAAACGGCGGGTCTGGGCCACGACGGACATCCATGCTCTCCTTTGGCGCGAAAGCGTTTCCTGCGGATCGGGGCGAACGACAAATGGTTCGCGCCCACGCGGATCCCCTGGAAAGAGCATCCGGCCGGGTGTTGCTAGCACGGTTCGCCGGCTCATTCGACCGTTCCCGACATGCCGACATCCCCCATGGCTGCAACCCTGCCCCTGCAACCATGCATGGGCTGGATCAAGTGAACGGGATTACCGGTTGTTCAGGATTTCCTGTTACCCTTACGGAAGGATGATCGGATATTCGAGGAGCCAGACGAGCATGCCCCCGCCCTTCGCCCCAACCCGCCCCCTCGCGATGTTCGCCCTGTCCGTGGCCCTTGGCGTCGCCGCCCTCGCCGCCGCCCCGCCGCAAGCCGCGAAGGCCGACGTCGTCGCCCGCGTCAATCTCTCGTCGCAGCAGATGATCGTCTATGTCGATGGCCGGGCGCGCTATGGCTGGGACGTCTCGACAGCAAGGAAGGGCTACCGCACGCCCGTCGGCAGCTACCGGCCGACGCGCATGCACCGGATGTGGTACTCGCGCAAATACGATGATGCGCCCATGCCCAACTCGGTCTTCTTCCATGGCGGCTATGCCATCCACGGCACCCCGCATGTCCGTTCGCTCGGCCGGCCGGCCTCGCATGGCTGCATCCGCCTGGCGCCCGAGAATGCCCGCCGGCTCTACCAGCTGATCGCCGAGCGCGGCATGAAAAATGCGCGCGTCGTGATCACACGCTGAGAAAATCGTAACCCGGACCCGCTTGGCGTGACGATGATCACTGACAGCGTTTCGGACGGGCGCTAAGACATATCGACGGTTGTGCTTTCCGGCACGACCGAGTCCCACACCGAGTCCTACCCTAAGCCCCCACACTGAGCCCCACTTGGGAACCCGCCGCCATGACCGCCCGCCCTGTCGTCCGCTCCTTGGGCCGCCTCGTCGCCCCGCTTGCCTTCGCCGCGCTGATCACCCTGCCGCAGCTCGCCTCCGCCAATTCGCTGTTCCCGGCGCCGGCCGGCGTCCGCGCCACGGTGAACCTCTCGAAGCAGCAGATGGACGTCGTGGTCAACCGCGGCAATGGCGTCAAGGAAACCTACAGCTGGAAGGTTTCGACCGGCCGCAAGGGCTTTGAAACACCGCCAGGCCAGTTCCGTCCCGACTATCTCGACGAGATGCACTATTCGTCGAAATACGAGAACGCGCCGATGCCCTATTCCGTCTTCTTCAATGACGGCATCGCGGTTCACGCGACGAGCGAGACCCGGCATCTCGGCCGCCCCGCCTCGCATGGCTGCGTCCGCCTCGACAAGGCGAATGCCGAGGTGTTCTTCAAGGCCGTCCACGAGATCGGCATGATGCGCACGGCGATCATCGTCGAGAAATAATGCCGGCCCCGGGCCGGGGCCGGATCGACCCCTGCGTCAGTGCTTGGTCATCGGCGGCATGAACGCGTAGGGCCGCGCCTCCAGCAGCTTCCAGCTGTTGCCCTGCTTGCGGACGAGCGCGACCAGATGGATCTGGAACGGCTGTCCGCCGGCCGCCTCGATGCCGCTGATCTCGTGCAACGCATCGACGAAGGCGACATCGCCGAGCGGCCGCACCGCTTCGATCGTGAAGTGGCTTTGCGTGCCCTTCAGGATCGAGGCCATGTCGGCCGCGAGCACGCGCTGGACACCGGTTATGCCGGAACCGGTCAATCCGCTCGGGCTGATCACATTGGCGTCGTCGGTAAAGTACGTCGCCGCCTCCCGCGCGTCGCCGCGATCCATGCAGGCGCCGATCCCGTCGAGCAGGGGCTGGATCTCGTCCGCGAGCTTGCGGATCACCGGGTTCATTGCGGGATGGGTATGAACGCCTTGTTGCGTGGCCATGATACGCTCCTCCTACTCGCCGGGTCCTGGCGACCCGGCGACGGAGCATAGAACGGCCACGCCAGCTAGGGAGCGCACATCTGCGCGAGGCGGCCCGCTAGGAGACGCGGTTGCCCTCGCGCCAGACGCTGCGCACCACCGGCACGCCATCGCCGGCGCGAACCCGGACGAGATCGGCGCGAAGGCCCGGGCGGATCGCGCCGCGATCGTCGAGCCCGACCGCCTCGGCCGGCGCCCGCGTGACCAGGCGCACCGCCTGCGGCAGGCTGATCGACGGCACCAGGCCCGGCAGCGCGAAGACGGCGACCATCAGGCTGAACGGCACATAGTCCGACGACAGGATGTCGAGCTGTCCGGCCTCGGCCAGCACGACGGCCGAGACATTGCCGGAATGCGAGCCGCCACGCACCAGATTGGGCGCGCCCATCAGCACCTGGATATCGGCGGCGCGCGACGCGGCGGCGGCTTCGATCGTGGTCGGGAACTCGGCGATGGAAACGCCGTCGGAAGCTGCCTCCTCGACATGCGCTGATGTTGCGTCGTCATGGCTCGCCACCGCGATGGCGCGCGGATGGCAGAGATCGACGATCTCGCGGCGATGCCGGGCGGAGAACTCGTCCGCCTGCGCGATGCGCTTCGCGGCGAACGCCTCATAGGCGGCGTCCGACATGCCCATCTTGCCCTGGTAAAAGGCGCGATAGCTGTCGAGGCTGGCGAACTGGCGCTGGCCGGGTGAATGGTCCATCAGCGAGACGAGGCGCACCGGCAGCACGTCGAGGAAACCGGCTAGACCATCGAGGACGTCGGGCGCCGACACTTCGCAGCGCAGATGCAGCAAGTGATCGGCGCGCAGCCGCTCCTCCCGCTTCGCCTGCTCGATGGCGTCGGCCAGCATCTGCATCTCGGCCGTCGAGGTGCGCGCGTCCTCGTCCATGCCGACCCGCAGCGCATCGAACACCGTGGTGATGCCGGCGCCGGCGACCTGTGCGTCATGCGACTGCACCGCCGCGATCGGGTTCCAGCGCACGCCGGGACGCGGCGCATAGTGGTTCTCGAGATGGTCGGTATGCAGCTCGACGAAGCCGGGCACGAGGTAATCGCCGCCCAGATCCTCGCCATGGCGCGTCGCGCTGCTGTCGAAATCGGCGATCTTGCCGTCGCGCACCAGCAGGCTGCCCTCGACGGCCTCGTCTTCCAGCACGATCCGGGCGTTGGTGAAGATCTGCTCGGCCATCAGCGCGCGCCTCCGGCCAGCGTCGCGACATGATGCACGACGAAAGGCGCGCCGCGCTCCGGCTCGATGAAGATCGCCAGGCGGTCGAGCACGAAGGGCTTGCCGTCGAAATCGGCGAAGTGACGCTTCAATTCCGTCGCCATCGGCTCCGCGTCGTCCTTCGGAACCCGGCCGGTCAACGACATGTGATAGCGGAACGCATCGAACACATAGGGGTAGCCCCAGCGGATGAGGTTCGTCTCCTCGTCGAGTGTCAGCCCGGCGGCGCGGCGCCGGGCGATGTCGGCTTCCGAAAGCGGCGCGCGGAAGGGCTCGAAATCGGCGACGACCCGACCGGCCAGCGCGTCCAGCGCCTCGACGCGCTCGTTGGGCACGAGCGCGAAGAAGCGGCCGAGCCGCCGGATCACCAGCTCCGGAACCGTCACCGGCGCCGCACCGGCCGCGAAGGCGTCGAGCGTCGCGATCAGCGCAGCCTCGCTCTGGCCCTCGGCCAGCGTGAACGGCGCCTTCAGCGTGCCGTGAAAGCCGTAGCGGCCCGGATCCGCCAGATAGGCCTCGATCGTGCCGCCAGAGAAGCCGTTGACCTCCGGCAGCGGATGATCCTCGCCGCTGAAGGCGTCGCGGCCGAGCCAGCGGGCCGCGGCGAGCGACAGGGGATGTTCGGCGGATGGCGTGGCATAGATGGCGTAGCGCAAGATGATCTCGACGGTTTGGCGTCCGAATCGTGGGGCGCGTCAGTTTAACCCGGCGCGGATGGCGGAACGGAGACATTGCGCATTTCCGGCAATCCCATGACGCGGCCGGGCGGCGTCGCAGGCGGCCATGTCGCGGTTGTATTTCACGCTCCGGCAACGATATTCCGTATATATCGCAGATCGTACGGTCGTTCGATTGAATGAGGATCCATGATGAGCCTGTCCAAAACCGCCCTCGGTATCGTCGCCCTGGCGCTTCTCGCCGCGCCGGCCGTGTTTTCGGCGTCGCCCGCGGCGGCGACGAGCGCCAACAGCTTCCCCACGAGCGGGATTGAGTCCGGCCCGCTGCCCGACTGGAAGGTCTTCGGCTTCGACCTTTCGACTGTCCCCGACGACACCGCGTCGCTCGCCGCCTTCAAGGCATCGCTCGATCCGACAACGCAGCTCGGCATCCGCAACCGCTGCCGCCAGGACATTGCCCTGAACCCGTTCCGCTACTCGCCGAAGGTGCGCGACTTCTGCTGGGCGCGCTGATCAAGGGCGTTTGGTACGATCCTGTCGGGTAGAACTCGACCATCATCCTGAGGTGCCCGGCGAAGCCGGGCCTCGAAGGAGGGTCCAGAGAAACTCCCAGGCTGCAGACTGCGGGTCGGATTTCGACGGACTTCGTCCGCAAACAGAAGTACTCCGCTGGAGCCTCCTTCGAGGCTTCGCTCCGCGAAGCACCTCAGGACGAGGTCGGAGCTGGTCCAGAGGGCTCGAGGTTTGGACAACAGGCCCTGCTACCCCAGGCCTAATTTCGAATTATGGCCCGGTTCTCAGACGGCCTGAACGGAAATCAGCCGGTCGAGCTGCGTCAGGAGTTCCGTGCGAGCCGTCGGCTCGCGCAGTCCGCGCGGGCCGTAGATATGCTTCGACAGGAAATGCCCGGTCAGGCGGAACGCATCGCGCAGCTCCTCCGGCGCGCCGTTCGACGGTCCGCCGGTCAGGAACGGCGCGAGCGGCAACAACCGCTCCTCATAGCCCGCCGCCCCTGCCCGGCTGACGGCCCGGCCGGATTTCGGCGAGACATAGAGCAGCTCCTCCCGCGCGCCGGTGGCGGCGCAGGTCGATAGATCCAGCCCGTAGCCCAGTTCCTCGAGCAGGATCAGCTCGAACCGGGCGATGAAGGTGGCGAAATCGAACCATTGCGGCTGCTCCGCCGCGGCGACCGCATCGAGCACCGCCTCGACCGCGCCGTGGAGGGCCGGATGCGGCTCGCGCTCGGCGAGCAGGCGAAGGTGGCCGGTCAGCGTCTGCAGCGCGAAAAGCGTGCCGGAATCGCCGATCAGCCGCGCGGCGCGGCTCGTCACCGGCTCGATCGTGAAGATGCCGAGATGCTCGTCGAGACGGGCGCGCCAGATCGCCTGCACTGTATTGCCCGGCTGCAGCACCGGCGCCAGCCGGCGCGAACGGCCGCCGCGCACCAGGCCGAGATGCCGGCCGCGCCCGGCCGTCATCAGCTCGAGAACGACGCTCGTCTCGCCATGCTGCCGTACGCCCAGTACCAGGCCCTGATCGGTCCATTCCATCCGGGCATTCTAAAGCGCGGGACAAAGGCCGTCACCCGCGCAGAACGGTCGAACAACGCGGGTCCCCACGCCCGCAGTGATGGACAGGATATCCGGCACCCCGCAAGCGGCCACACAACAAGCCGCTCGATGAGCACCTACCGGCGTGCAGGCGCTCGACTTTCAACAGCCAAAAACGAAAAAGCCCGGCGGATCGCTCCGCCGGGCCTTCGATAGCTAAGCTAACCCTGGGATTACCAGGAGCGCTTCAGGAACAGGTTGAACGTCCAACCGCTGCCGTCACGATCGCCAACGGGGACGTTGGCGCTCGGGTTGCCGAGGTTCGGATTGTCGTTCTTGACCTTGACGTCCGTGTAGAAGACGTCGCCGACGATGTCGAGACCCTTGACCGGCGTGTAGGCGGTGGTGAAGCCAGCGCGCCAGGCGTCGACGTCGCCGCCATCGAGTTCATCACGGCCGCTGAAGTTGGCATAGCCGCCCGAGAGCGACGACCACAGCTGCGGGGTCCAAACGTGCTTGTACGAAGCCAGCGCGCTCCAGCTGGTGCCCGGCGCCGACGCGAAGTCATAGCTCAGGACCGGACCGACGAAGCCGGACACCGAGGTGCCGCCGGCAAGACCGGTGTAGGAGTTGGCGTTGTCGCCGTAGGCAGCCGACACGAAGAAGCGGTCGCCAGCCGAGAAGTTGTCGAGCGCGATCTCGAGACCGCCGCCGACGGCCCAGCCGTCCTTAGCGTCGATGGTAAACGGATCGGCAGGAGTGCCGGCGCGGCTGTAGTCGATGCTGACTGCCTGATGGGTCCAGGCAGCGGCGACCTTGGCCGAGAAGATGCCCGAAGCGTAGGTGACGGCACCGACGATATCCGGGATGTTGTCCTGACCGCCCGAGTAGTTATCGATAAGCGGGAAGTTGGGATCCAGCGGACCATTGACCTGGCCGAAGGCGTTGCGATCACGCGCGTCTTCCACCGAGACCGCCAGACCGAAGCCGTTGACGGCATAGGTCAGCTGGATGTGATCGGTGGTCGAGTCCGAACCGAACATGCCGGTGTCGTTGTAACCGCGGCCGAAATCGAACAGCGAGGTGAAGTAACCAGCCTTGAGCGGTCCGAGCTCAAGGTAGGCGCTGTCGACGTAGGCGGAGTTTGTCGCCGAGTTGATATAGTCGGTGACGTCGCCCGTGCCGCGGACGTTGCCGGTCTTGGCGCGGTAGTCGATGAAGCCGGTCAGGTTACCGTATTCGGTGACCGACGAAGCCGTCAGCTGGATCGAAGCTTCCGTGTAGAAGTTGCCCCAGTTGCTGTTCGTGTAGATGTTGTTGAACGTGCCAACGAAGGGCGCGCCCGAACGATCACCGAAGGAGGTACCGAACTTCAGGTAGCCGCCGACCTTGATGCAGGTGTCCGTGCCCGGCGAATAGAAGAAGCCCGTGCCGAAAGCGTCGCAGACCTTCACGTAGTCGACCGGCTCGGCGACCGTGAGATCCGCCGCCTGAGCGCCGCCAGCCATGATCATGGCTGCTGCAGAGCCGAGGAGAAGGGTCTTAAAGTTCATATCCTGACCTCCAAAAAGGTAAAACCAGGAGAGTATTTCATTCTTCTCGTCGCTGCCGAGTAGACCCGTTAGGATCACCCCTTCTCGTCAGCTCGTTCGAAGTCCGTCCTAATCCCCGTTCAGCCGCTTCTACTTTTGTTGGCCCCCACCCCAGGGTGGCCGGTAGTTGCGACCGGAATCTCATCTCGTGATTCCGTGTCTCAGATCATAGCGAAAGCGTGATCGGGCGCTATGACAGAAATGCAACACCGAATGTCTTCCGTGTGACGGTTGTGGTTAAGTTTCTGGTAATAGATGGGGCAAGGCCGGTTAACGCAACGCGCTGAAAATAAACGACTTTCGGTTCCTCTCCGGCATTCCTGCCCGAACGCGGTCGCGCAAGGCGAGCTATCTTCGCCGCTGTTGCCTCTCCGCACACCCGCCATCCGGGCGCCGGATTCGCGCCCGAATCCTCGGACCGCATTGCGGCCGGCCTGCGCCGTTTCGCGCGCGGGGGATCCGCCTGAATCCGATACCCCTTGGCGGCCCTGATGGACTAAGGTCGCCCGTCAACGCCACAACAAGGAATACCGCCTGCCATGACCGCCCTCGACAGACACGCCATTCTCGAGCGGCTGCGCTCGGTCGAAGGTCCGGACGGCAACGGGGACATCGTCAGCCTCGGCCTCGTCTCGGACATTCTCATCAATGGCGGCAAGGTGATGTTCTCGATCACCGTCGACGCGGCGCGCGCGCATGAGCTGGAGCCGCTGCGCGAGAAGGCCGCCGCCGCCGTGCGCGGGCTCGAGGGCGTCGAGAGCACGCTCGTCATCCTGACGGCCGAGCGGAAAGCCGGCGCCCCCGCGCCGCAACCGCCCCGCCCGGCGGCGCACGCGCATACGCATGAATCGCCCGCCGCCCACCCGCCGCGCCCGACGCCGGCCCGGCCGACCTCCTCCGCCAAGCCCGGAATTCCCGGCGTCGGCGCGATCATCGCCGTCGCTTCCGGCAAGGGCGGCGTCGGCAAGTCGACCACCGCGGTCAACATCGCGCTCGGCCTTCTCGCCAACGGGCTCAAGGTCGGCCTGCTCGACGCCGATATCTACGGTCCGTCCGTGCCGCGCCTGCTCGGCCTTTCCGGCCGGCCCGAAGCGATCGAGGGCAGGACGCTGAAGCCGATGGAGGCCTACGGGCTGAAGACGATGTCGATGGGCTTCCTCGTCGAGGAAGAGACGCCGATGATCTGGCGCGGGCCGATGGTGATGTCGGCGATCACGCAGATGCTGCGCGAGGTCGCCTGGGCGCCGCTCGACGTGCTGGTCGTCGACATGCCGCCCGGCACCGGCGACGCGCAATTGACCATGGCGCAGCAGGTGCCGCTCGCCGGCGCCGTCATCGTCTCGACACCGCAGGACCTGGCGCTGATCGATGCGCGCAAGGGCCTCGCCATGTTCCGCAAGGTCGACGTGCCGGTGCTCGGCATCGTCGAGAACATGAGCTATTTCATCGCCCCCGACACCGGCGCCCGCTACGACATCTTCGGCCATGGCGGCGCCAAGCGCGAAGCCGAGCGGCTCGGCGTGCCGTTCCTCGGCGAAGTGCCGCTCGAAATGGTGATCCGCGAGACCTCGGACAGCGGCAGGCCGGTCGTCGCTACGGCGCCGGAAGGCCCGCATGCCCGCGTCTACAAGGACATCGCCGCGAAGATCTGGGCGAATGTCTCGGGCGGCTCCGGCGCAAGGCAGGCGCCCAGCATCGTCATCGAGTAGGGCGAGTCCCGCTTCAGAAAATCGGGCCGTCCGGATCTTTCCGGACGGCCTTTCGGCATGTCCGCCGCTTCGCGCCGCGCTAAGCCGAGCCGCGCGCTCAGAAATCGCTGACGATATTGGCGTAGCCGCCATACCAGATCGGCGCGTCACCGCTGAGGATCGACCTCATGCCTGCGCCCGGCACGGACGCGCTGATGCCGGTCGCCAGATAGGTGCTGGGCGTGATCGCGCGGATATATTCGAGATAGACGTCGTCCGCGAGGTGGCGCTCGGTCACGCCGGCGACCGGGTCGGAGACGCCGTTGGCGAATTCGAGCCGCGTCGCCTGGCCGAACTGGATCGGGCTCTGCAGCTGGTTGGCGTCGATATAGGCATAGCGAAACGTGAGCGTGTCGCGCGGCGTCGGCTGGACGCTCAAGCTGAGCTGATGCGCGTTGACGTTCGAGTTGATGAAGACCATCGAAGACTTCGAGCCCGTAGACCAGGCGCTCGGCGTGCCCTGGTAGTAGAGTGGATCGAAGCGCTCGAGCGCGGGCGTCGAGGGGTCGTCGCCGGAAAAGGTCTGATAGGTGTAAGTCAGAACCGGGGTCCAGCCGAGGCTGGCGAACGTATAGCCGATCTGGGCCCTGCCGCCCCAGGCCCGCATGTCGATGCGCTCGTTCCACTCATAGGCGAAATCGCCGCTGACGAAGAGATTTTCGAGCTTGCCCTCGAAGGGCAAGGCGCGGCCATAGAGATTGACGAACTTCAGACCGTCGCGGCCATCGGAAAGGATCGTGGGAACCCCGATCCCGCCGGGCGCCGCCTTGGGATAGGGCGCCGTCGACGTCGGGACGTAGCCGATCGTGGCGCCGGCGTAGGTGTCCGAGGGGCCATCATAGCGGAAATCGCCGCCGACGATCTGCGTGTTGGTCGGATTGCGCGGCAGTTCGTTGGGCTCGATATAGAACCCCGTCGCCGTGAACCCGTTGAAGCCAAACCGGGCGAGCGCCGCCCTCTCCCAGGCGTCGCGCGGGCCAAGTTTCAAGGCACCGCGCTCGAAGCCGTTGGCGCCGCCATTGGCGATCAGCATGCCGGTGCCGGCCTTGTAGTCGCGCGGACCGAGCGAGACGTCGAACCAGGGCACCGCGCCACTCGTATCCCGCGAGCGGAGGCCGAGATAGCCGTCCTCGAGGGTGATGCGTCCCGTGCCTCCCACGTCGAAGGCATCGATTCCAAGCGTCCCCGAAGCCACCATCGAAACCTTGCCATAGGCCGTCAACGCGTCGCCGATCTCCTTGGAAAAGCTGAGGCCGGGCATGACATAGCCCTCGAGCCAGTCGGTGTTCGCGTCGAAGCCGACGGCTGGCGCGACCGTCTCGGCGAGATTCCAGAACAGATTGCGCTCGAAGACGGCGTTGCCGCCGATCTGCAGATGGGCGCGGACCTCGAAGCCGTCGGCGTCGAACAGAACCAGCCGGTCTGCCGCCAACGCGCCCTGGACCGGCAACAGGACACCGATGACACCACCCAATCGTCGAAATGCGAGAATGAGGCGGTGCATTTCACCTGATGCTATTGAGGGCGCAGCCTTACCGATAGGCGATCGAATGATTCCCTTACTACTCCATGAAAGCAGATGGCCGACGGCTCGACCAGCCATCCTACGCGGTCGGCAGCCCCTTCAGCGCGGCAAACGGGATCAGCGGGATCGTCTTGGCGTCGCAGAGGCGGCCGTCGTCGACCCTGGCGAACGCCTCGGCCGCCCGGATCGGATCCGGGCGGCTTCTCGATTGGCGTCATACGCCGACGGTGAAGCGGCGGTGCTTGTGTTTGCGCGCTTCCGCCTCGTCGAGAACAGCGACGGCGAGATCGCCGATCGAGATATGCGCCGTGCCCGTCGCCGGATCGACGACCGGATTGTCGCCGCCGAGGCGGTAGCGGCCGGTGCGCGGCGTGTCGTGTTCCAGGAAGGCGGCCGGCGACAGGAAGGTCCAGTCGAGTTCGGTTTCCTTGCGGATCTCGTTCAGGCCGTCGCGGGCCGCGAGCGCGCCGGGCTTCCAGGTCTCCGGGAATTCCGGCAGGTCGACCGCCTGCACGCCCGGCGCCACTTCGAGGCTGCCGGCGCCGCCGACGACGAGCAGCGGCAGGCCGGCCTTCTTCACGCCGGCGACGATCGCCGCCGCGCCAAGCAGATACTCGTTATAGATATCCGGATTGGTCCAGCCGGGATTGTAGGCGCTGACGACATAGTCGTAGCCGGCGACCAGCGCGGCGACCCGGTCGGCGTCGCGCACGTCGCCCACGATCCGGGTCAGGCCCGGCGCCTCGGCGAGCTTTTCCGGATGGCGGGCGATCGCGCCCACCTGATGGCCGCGCGCCAGCGCTTCCGCGACCACGGCCGAGCCCACGAAGCCCGTCGCACCGATGACTGCGATCTTCATTCTTGAAGTCCTTTTCCTGGAACGGCGAACGATCCCGCCTGCCCTTGCCGCATCCGCGCGGTTACGATCCGTAACTAGGCGCTTGACTTGCATCCGGGAAGGACGCATCTCCCCTGAACCAGGGCACAGCGAGGGAACCACCTCGCCGCCAGAAGGAAGCCGAACCATGAACGAAATGGCGGAAGCGCGGGATTTCATCGCTGCGTCGCCGGCGGCGGGAAAGGCGATTGGAGCGCCGCTGGTGAACGGTCCGTTCGCCGGCATGACGGTGCTTCCCGCCGAGGAATGCCCCGTCCGCGACGTGCTGGACCGACTGGGCGATGCCTGGAGCTATCTGACCGTGCTGCAGCTGACGACGGGACCGCAGCGCTTCAACGCGCTGAAGCGCGCCGTCGCCGGCATTTCGCAGCGCATGCTGACGGTGACGCTGCGCAGCCTGGAGCGCGACGGCCTGGTCAGCCGGCAGGTCTTCCCGACCACGCCGCCGCAGGTCGAATACGCGCTGACCGAACTCGGCCATTCGCTGGCCGAGCCGATGAAGGTGCTGACCGGCTGGGCGAGCGCGCATCACGAGGCGATCCGCGCCAGCCGCCGGGATTATGACGCCGCCGGGAAGTCCTGAGGCGTCGCCGGTCCGGGCCGCGCTACGACCCGCCCTTCAGCAGGCCCTTCAGCGCCGCGTACTGGATCAACATGATCGTCTTGGCGTCGCAGATACGGCCGTCGTCGACCATGGCGAGCGCCTCGTCGAAGGCAAGCTCCAGCACCTCGATGTCCTCGCCCTCGTCGACATGGCCGCCGCCATCGCCGATGCGGTCGCCGGGCTGGTAGCGGGCGACGAAGAGGTGCAGCTGCTCGACGACGCTGCCGGGCGACATGAACGAAACCATGACGCGGCGCGGCGCCTCGAGCTGGACGCCCAGTTCCTCCTCGGCTTCCTTCCGGATGCAGGTGACGGGATCGTCGGCGTCGAGCAGGCCGGCGCAGGCCTCGATCAACGGCTCCTCATGGCCGCGCACAAAGGCCGGATAGCGGAACTGGCGGATCAGCAGGATCGTGCCGCGATCCGGATCGTAGGGAAGCACCGCCGCGCCGTCACCGCGGTCATAGGTCTCGCGGACCTGTTCCTGCCAGGTGCCGTCCGAGCGGCGATAGTCGAAGACGTTCTTGTGCAGCCGGCCCCAATTGTCGGAGAGCAATACGCGTTCGCGCTCCCGGACCCGGTCCTTCCAATCGCTCATCTGAGATCTTTCCTGCCTGTCAGCCCGCCGGGCTTCCCGCCCGGACAAAGCGCGTCACGACACCAGACGCCTTATAAGTAGCGAAAGCGCCGCTTCATAGGCCGCACGATCGCCGCCGGCGTCGAGCGCGAGCGCGGCCCGGTCGAAGGCGGCCGAGAGCAGGTCGCCGAGCGCCTCCGCTTCTTCCGCGACGCCGAGCGCGGCGAGCCCTTCCCGGAGCGTGCGCGCCGCATGCGCCTCGTCGAGCGCGCGCGTCTCGGCGAGGCCGAGCACGGCCGGCGCCTCGATCAGCAGCAGCCGCGTCCGGCCCGGCGCGGCCATGGCGTCGAGATAGGCGCGACTGCCGGCAAGGAGCGCGTCGAGCGGCTTTTCGACCTCGGGCGTTGAGGCCTCGATCCCAACCACCACGGCCCTCGCCTCCTCCTCCGCCACCGCCCGGAACAGGTCCCGCTTGTCGCGAAAATGGTGATAGAGCGCGCCGCGCGTGATGCCGGCCGCCGCGACGATTTCCGGCGTCGCCGTCTCTGCATAGCCCTTGTCGACGAACAGCGCGCGCGCCGCCGCGATCAGCGCGGCGCGGGTCTTCTCGGTGCGGTCCTGGTTGCTGCGCGGCGATTGCATACATACAGCCTGTATGTTAATGAAAAGAAACATGCAGACTGTATGTGAAATCCCGGAGCGTGGAAAGCCATGAAGACCCCAATGAAGATCACCAGCTTCTATCCCGTCGTCATGACGCGCGACGTCGCCGGCACGGCGGCGTTCTATACGGCGCATTTCGGCCTCGCGGCGCTGTTCGAGAGCGACTGGTACGTGCATCTGCAATCGGCCGGCGATCCCACCGTCAACCTCGCCATCCTCGACGGCTCGCACGAGACGATCCCCGAAACCGGGCGCGGCGCGGTCGCCGGCCTGCTGCTCAATTTCGAGGTCGTGAATGTCGATGCGGAGTACGCGCGGCTCACCGCCGCCGGTCTGCCGATGCGGCTCGAGCTCCGCGACGAGGCGTTCGGCCAGCGCCATTTCATCACCGCCGATCCGAACGGCGTGCTGATCGACGTGATCACGCCGATCCCGCCCAGCGCCGAATTCGCATCTGCCTACGCGGAAGGCGCCTTGCCCGGCTCAGCCTGAACCCGGCGCGATCCCGGTCGAGAGCGCCATTTCGCGCGTGAGCCAGTCATGGAAGAGCCGCACCTTGCGGTTCTTCCGCTTCGCCTCCGTCGTCACGAACCAGTAGGCGAGATCCGTCTTCGCCTCCGTCGCGAAGGGACGCACGAGACGCCCCGTGTCGAGCGCGTCCTGCACCACCATCTGCCAGGCCAGCATCACCCCCTGCCCCGAAATCGTCGCCTCCAGCGCCAGGATCGGATCCGTGAAGGACGGTCCCGCGAGCTTCGGCATCGGCGCGCCGGCGGCCTCGAACCACGCCGCCCATTCGACCATCGTGCCCTCGTCGGCAACAACGGGCACGTGGCCGAGATCGGCCGGCTCGCGCAGTGGGTCGCGCCAGAGCGGCGCGCAGACGGGGAAGAAGGGCTGCGGCAGCAGTTTTTCGGCCGCGACGCCGGGCCAATCGCCGCGCCCGAGCCGGATCGCGCAGTCGACATCGCTGCGCGCCAGGTCGACAACGGTGGTCGACGCGACGAAGCGGATCTCGATATCCGGGTTTTCACGCGTGAAGCGGCCGAGGCGCTGCACCAGCCAGCGCGCCGCGAAGGTCGGCGCCGTGGTGATGGTCAGCGTGCCGCGCCGGTCGCCCTCCATCACCGACACGGCCTCAGCGACCTGCCGGAAGCCGGCCGAGAGCAGCGGCAGCGCCGCCTCCAGCGCCGGGGTCGGGACGAGGCCGCGCGGCGTCCGCTCGAACAGCAGCACGCCCAGCCGCGCCTCGGCGCGGCGGATATGCTGGCTGACCGCGCCCGAGGTCACGCCAAGTTCATCGGCCGCGATCGCGAGTGTGCCGCTACGGGCGACGATTTCTATAGCGCGGAGCGCGTTAAGCGGGACTTTGAAGGGATCGGCCATGCAGTTTTTCTAAAGTGTGACCGAGATCATGTCGATACCGCCTCGATCGGTTTAGGACCATGCTTCCTCGACGTCAGCCGAGGAGATGAACCATGACGATCTACAGGCTTCTCAGGGCCATCGTCGATTGGGCGGCCGAGCCGATTCCGGTCGCCGACAACGAGAATGAATTTCCGGAGTCCACACTCTGGACACGAAGCCTGCGTGAACTGGCTGACCTGCCGATCGGCCCCGAGCCGATCGAGGCGCAGCCGGACGAAGAGCCGGAACGACGCAGCCGCTGCGCCTAAGCGCAGCGGCGGTTAGAGGAGACATGACAATGACCAGCCGGGCCAAGACCCCGAACGCCGCCGACCTCCGCGAAGAGGCACTGCGCAGCCAGTACAAGGCGCTCAACCGCTCGCTCGCCGCAGCCCTGCTGCACGCGCGCCCGACGCCGCAGCGGCAGATGACGATGTCGACGCCATCCGCGCGCGACACAGAGATGGAATAGGCCGGGTTTCGGCAGGAATACGGCTGCTGCCTCTCCCTTGAGAAGCGCTTCGCGGCCGCCAACCCGGCTGAATGGATCCGGGTCGGGCCATAGATGACGGCGAGCGGGTGGCCAAGTGTGAGCCAAGGCGTCGAACGCGTCTGCCACCGTTAGAGCTCAACTGGATTCCCACACTCCGCCGTCATCCCTGCGAAAGCAGGGATCCATGCAGCCGCGGAACCGGGAGGTTCGCGCGGCCATCAACCCGGCTGAATGGATCCCGGGTCAAGCCCGGGATGACGGCGAGCGGGTGGCTAGTTTGTGCCAAGGCGTCGAACGCGTCTGCCACCGATAGAGCTCAACTGGATTCCCACCCTCCGTCGTCATCCCTGCGGAAGCAGGGATCCATGCAGCCGCGCAACCGGGAGGTTCGCGCGGCTATCAACCCGGCTGAATGGATCCCGGGTCAGGCCCGGGATGATGGCGAGCGGGTGGCCAATCGAAATCCTCCGCCATCATCCTGAGGTGCTTCGCGACAGCGAAGCCTCGAAGGAGGGTCCAGCCGGCGCTCCGGCTTGCAGGCAGGGTCTGGCGATATCCCCGCGATCAAATCAGGAGTTCCCTGGACCCTCCTTCGAGGCCCGGCTTTGCCGGGCACCTCAGGATGATGGTCGAGTTCTTGGAAACGCGGTGTCAGAGAGCGGTATCGGCGACCGAGCCAGGACCACCGCCCCCTCACCGACGCAGGCGGTCCCCCTCTCCCGCGTGCGGGAGAGGGTCGGGGTGAGGGTCTACTAACGACCGCTCAGCCCTTGTCGAGCCAGGCGACCTGCTCGGGCGACAGCTGGATGTCGAGGGCGGAGAGGCTGTCCTCGAGTTCGGCCAGTGTGCGCGGGCCGATCAGCGGCACCACCGGGAAGGGCTGCGCCAGCACATAGGCGAGCGCGACGTGGATCGGGTCGCGGCCGAGCTTCTTGGCCAGCTCGATCGCCCGGTCGCGGCGGCCAAAATTCTTCTCCGAGTACCAGACGCGCACGATCTCCTCGTCGTCGCGCTTGTCGCGGCCGGCGCGGTCGGTGAAGAAGCCCCGGCCCTGGCTCGACCAGGCGAAGTTCGGGATCTGCCGCTCGTCGAGCCACGCCTTCCACACATCGTCCGAGGCGGCGACGCAGCCGGCCCAGATCGGATCGAGCATCTCGGCCAGCGAGAAGTTGTTGGAAAGCGCGCCCGGCTTCTGCTTGCCGTTGGCCTCGGCATAGGCGATCGCCGCGTCCATGCGCTCGCGCGTCCAGTTCGAGCCGCCATAGGGACCGCGGATGCGGCCGGCCTTCACCTCGGCGTCCATCGCATCGACGAACTCGCCGACCGGCACGTCCGGATTGTCACGATGCATGAAGTAGAGGTCGACACGATCGGTCTGCAGCCGGTCGAGCGATTCCGTCAGCTGCTTGCCGATGACATCGGGATAGACGAGCGGCGAGTGCGCACCCTTGCCGATGACGACGGATTCATTGCGAACGCCCCGGCTCGTCAGCCAGTCGCCGAGGATCTTTTCCGTCTTGCCGCCGGCATAGATGTAGGCCGTGTCGAACAGATTGCCGCCCGCCTCGTGGAAGGCGTCGAGCAGCACCGAGGCCGAGGCGAAATCCGGGAAGAACTCGAAGCCGAGCGCCGCCACCGAGGTCGGCTGGTTGACGCCGGCGATCTGCCGCTTCGGGATCGATTTTTCGCCGCGCGCAAGCTTGGCGCCGGTGATGGTGGTGGTCTTGCGCGCCGGCGTCTCGATGTCGAAGACGAGGCCGACGCCCGCGCGCCACTTGTCGAGCGTTCGGAGATTGCCGAGCGTATCGGCCCAGCTCATGCCGGGCGACGCCAGCTCCTGCTTGCCGGCGCGGATCGCCTCGCTGGCCGCGTCGACCTCGAAGGAATAGAGCCAGCCGGGCTCGGCCACCTCGATCGCCTCGACATTGCCGTCGGGCCGCACGATGCGGATCGTGCCGGTGCCGCCTTCCTTGCCGCCGGCGAACCAGAAGTCGGCGACCTCGATGCGGCCCTTGGTGCCGAGGATGCGCAGCACATTGTCCTGCGCCAGCGACACGCTGCAGGAGACCTCGGCGATAATGTCGTTCGGGAAGGTCAGGATCGCCGCCGCCCATTCGTCGACGCCGGATTTGCCGAGATGCGCCGCGCCCTGCACTTCCACCGGATCGAGGAAGGGCTTGCCGGAGGCGGCGCCGGCGATCAGCCGCGCCATCGAGACCGGATAGCAGCCGACGTCGAGGATGCCGCCGCCGGCGAGGTCGTTGGCATAGAGCCGGTGCGCGGGATCGAAGCCCGGCATGGCGAAGCCGAAGCTCGACTTGATGGCCCGCACTTCGCCGATCGCGCCCTCGGCGACCAGGTCATAGAGCCGCTTGGTCTGCGGATGCAGGCGGTACATGAAGGCCTCGCCCGCGAAGGTGCCGGCCTTCCTGTGCGCGTGGAAGATCGCCTCCGCCTCGAAGGCGGTGAGCCCCAGCGGCTTCTCGACGAGCACGTGCTTGCCGGCCTCGGCCGCCTTGATCGCCCATTCTGCGTGGCCTGGATGCGGCGTCGCGATGTAGACGGCCTCGACCTCGGGGTCGTCGAGCAGCGCCTGGTAGCCGTCAAGAATGCGGGCGCCGGGAAAATCCTCGGCGAGGCCGGGCTTGGCCGGATTGCGGCTGCCGATCGCAACCAGGCGGCCGTTGCGCGAATGGCTCAGCCCGTCGCGAAACGCCTTGGCGATGCCGCCCGGCCCGATGATGCCCCAGCGAACCGGGTCCTGGCTCTTGTCCTCGGTGGTCATGTCACTCACTCCCATTGTCGTTCATCCGGCGCGGCGGCCATGAGCCGCCATCCTCCCGCCGGGGTTCACCTCCGCCTCAGGCCTCCGGCCAGGGGCCGTGAAAGGCAAAATCGCGCACGGCGCGGCGCTCGCGCCCGCCGAGCTCGCGCTCGCGGTCCCGCTCCGGCAGGATGTCCGGATCACCGGGAAAACCGATGCCGATGCCGGTGCAGGGCTCATAGCCCTCCGGGACATGGGCGGCGGCGATCACCTCGTCGCTCTCGAAGCCGCCGAAGGGATGCACGGCGAGGCCGTTGGCGGTCGCCTGCAGCAACAGATAGCCGAGCGCGATGCCGGTATCGTGACGATTGTGCCAGAGCGCGCGGCCGCTGTCGGAATGGGTCCTGGCGATCGCATAGGCGAGCACCGAGCAGCGCCGCACCCAGGGCCGGTTGCCCTCGACGGCGCAGTCGACCAGCGTGTCGAAGAACGGCTCGCCGCGAAAGGCGTAGACGAAGCGCCAGGGCTGGGTGTTGCTCGACGAAGGCGCCCAGCGCGCGGCCTCGAACAGGGGCTTCAGATCCGCTTCCGTCAGCGTCTTTTCGGGATCGAAGGCGCGCGGGCTCCAGCGTTCGGCGATCACCGGCAGGATCGGCGCATCGGTCTCGGCGGGCTTCCTCATGAAAGGGGTCTCCATCGGCATGCGGGGCGTCTGCGGCGAGAGTCGCGCCGGCGACGGCGCCGATCCTAGAGGGGCGTGGGCCGCGCGTAAGCCCCCCGCTTGAGAAATATCAGCCTTGATGTTTGATCGGTTCCGCAGGGGCGAAGCAGATTCGCCGGGAGGAGCAGTTTCGATGAAGACCGTACTCGCCTATGGCGATTCCAACACCTGGGGCGCCGCCACCGTCGCCCGTCCCGACGATCGCTACGGGCGCGACGAGCGCTGGCCGGGCATCGCGCAGAACGAGCTCGGCGCCGACTGGCTGGTGATCGAGGAAGGGCTTCCCGGCCGCACCACCGTGCACTCCGACCCCGTCGAGGGCGAGTACATGAACGGCAAGACCTACCTCCTGCCCTGCCTTCGCTCGCACCGGCCGCTCGACGTCGTCGTCATCATGCTGGGCACCAACGACCTCAAGGCGCGCTTCAACGTGCCGGCGGAGGATATCGCCAAGGGCGTCGGCGAGCTGATCAAGGTGATCAAGCAGGCCGAGGCCGGCAACAATTCCGGCGTGCCGAAGATCCTCGTCGTAGCGCCGGCGCCCATCCTCGACCATACCGGCGAGAAGCCGGAATACACGCCGATGCTGGCCGGCGGCCTCGCCAAGTCGCAGGCCTTCGCGACGCTCTACGCGGCAATCGCCAGGGAGCACGGCGCGGCGTTCCTCGACGCGGGACAGCATATCCGCTCCAGCGCCTATGACGGCATCCATCTCGATCCCGACGCGCATGTCACGCTCGGCAAGGCGATCGCGGCGGCGGTCAAAGCGCTCGCCTGATCTCAAGCGAAGAGCCGGCGGTCAGGCGCGCTGCAGCGATCCGGCCGCCTGTTCGTCGTCGTCGTCCGACCGTGCCAGAAGCTCGGTGACGGCCTCGGCCGCCATCGGGCGGGCGAAGTAATAGCCCTGCAGATGCGAGCAGCCGGCGGCTCGCATGATCTCGACATCGGCCTTGGTCTCCAGGCCCTCCGCCGTCACCTTCAGGTCGAGCGCCAGCCCCAGCGCGATCGTCGCCTCGCAGAGCCGGCGCGTTTCCGGGTCGACCGAGACGCCGTGGACCAGCGAGCGATCGATCTTCAATTTGTCGAAGGCGAAGCGCCTCAAATATCCGATCGACGAATAGCCGGTGCCGAAATCGTCCAGCGCGACGCTGATGCCGTGAATGCGCAGCAGCGCGACGATGTTCTGGGCGCGGTCGGGATAGGTGACGAGGCTGGTCTCCGTCATCTCGATCTCGAGCCGCGACGGCGGCAGGCCGGTCTCGGCGAGGATCGTGGCGAGGATCCGGTCGAAGCCGGGATTGCGGAACTGCACCGGCGACACGTTGACGGCGAGGCCGACCTCCGGCCACGCCACGGCGTCCCGGCAGGCATGGCGCAGGACCCAGGTGCCGAGCTCGTCCATCAGCCCCATTTCCTCGGCGACGGAGACGAACAGGTCCGGCGCAACCAGGCCGCGCACCGGGTGATGCCAGCGCAGCAGCGCCTCCACCAGCGCCGGGCGCATGGTCACGGCGTCGTAGATCGGCTGGTAGACGAGCTGAAGCGCATTGTGCTTGAGCGCGAGCCGCAATTCGTCGGCGATCACGCGGCGCTCGATCTTGTCGGTGTCGATCGACCGGTCATAGAGCGCGACGCGGCTGCGACCGAGTTCCTTCGCCTGGTACATCGCGACATCGGCGCGGCGCAGCAGCTCTTCCGCCGTCATCCCGCCCTCCCCGGCAAAGGCGATGCCGACGCTGGTGCCGATCGTCAGCACGCGGCCGTCGATGTTGAGTGGCGCCTGCAGGAACTGGACGAGCCGGTTGGCGATCTCCTCGGCGGCGGCCACGGTGTCGGAGCTGTCGAGCACGAGCGCGAACTCGTCGCCGCCTACGCGGGCCAAGAGCCCCCGCTGACCGCAGATGGCCTTGAACCCGCGCGCGACGCGCTCCAGCAGCCGGTCGCCCGTATCATGGCCATAGGAGTCGTTCACCTCCTTGAAGCCGTCGAGATCCAGGAAGATCACCGCGAGCGGCTGCGTCCCGTTGCGGCGGACGGCGATATCGAGCCCCTTGGTCAGCGCGGCCCGGTTCGGCAGGCCGGTCAGGCTGTCGTGATGGGCGTCATGGATCGCCTGGCGCTCGCGCCGGCGCGCCGAAACCAGATTGGCGTAGCCGATGCCGAGCAGGAAAAGGATGGTCGTGCCGATCAGGCCGAGCGTGACATAGGCGACGGGCGCCACCCGCCCATAGGCCTCGTTGCCGGGGCTGCGCTCCTGCCAGGTCAGCGCGCCGATCGACTTGCCGGTCGGATCGATCAGCGGCACCCGCTGGCCGGCGAAGTTCGGATCGAAGCTGAGCGACATGCCCTCGATGGCAAAATCGTTCCCCAGGTGACGAATCGACCGATCATCGAGCGTGTGCGCGAGCACCAGCAGGCGCGGCTTCCCGCGCGCCCGCGCAACCGTGCTGCTGGTCGGATAGATCGAACCGACGACGACCGCCGTGATGGCGCCGGAGCGGTCCTTCATGAGGCCGGCCTTGGCGTCGTATTCCGTGTAGTTCCGCGCCAGCGCGGTCAGCATCACCTGCAGCGGCGAGCCGAACTCCTCCAGCGGGCCGCGCGGCGCGACGCCGCCGCGGCGATAGGCGAAGACGTGCTGCCCGTTCTCGTCCAGCAGATAGGCGGAATCGAAGAACACCGCCGAGCGGGTGGATTCCTTGAAGTTCCGCGTGGCGAACTCGGTATCGACGGTGTTGTAGAGCTTGATCGCGGCGTCGTCCCAGACGGCGTAGTCGCCATGCACGTCGCGCATCTGCTTCAGGAGCGCCGCCAGCGAGGCGGAGGCGGAACGCTCCGTCGCGGCGGCGTCGATCTGGTCGACCTCGCCGGCCATTTCCTGCAGGGCGACGATCATGAAGACGATCGATCCCGCCAGCACAAGAAGAACCGGCAGGGCGATACGCAACGCAAATCTGAACGTCGATCGCGGAAGTAGATTCATGGCACCGCTGAAGGTCAATTCCCCCAACGGCATACAAGCACATCAACCTTAACGCGAATGAAAATATATCCGGGCGCTGCGGAATCAGGCGTCGGCTGTGCGCAGCGCTTCGCGGAGCGTGACGGCGAGCGGCGCCTCCGCCTCGACGACGATGTCGGAGAGCTGCAACCAGCCGGCCAGGCGCCGCAGTTCCTGCGCCAGCGCTGTGATCATCTCGTCCGGCCGGCGCAGCTTCTCCTCGGCGAAGACGCCGAGAACCCGCAGCCGCCCGCCGGCGCGATCCGCCTTCAGGTCTACCCGCGCCTCGAGCCGGCCGCGATGCAGGAACGGCATGACGAAATAGCCGAAGACCCGCTTCGGCTCCGGCGTGTAGAATTCCAGCCGGTAGTGGAAATCGAAGATCCGCTCGGTGCGGGGACGGTGCCAGACCAGCGGGTCGAACGGCGACAGCAGCGCCGTCGGCGCCAGCCGTTTCGGGATCGGGGTTTCGACGGCGAAGTAGGCCGGCTGCTTCCAGCCGTCGACGCGCACCGGGGCAAGCGCCCCCTCCTCGACCAGCTGTTGCAGCGCCAGCCGCGCCTCGGCGACGGGCAGGCGGAAATAATCGCGGATGTCGATTTCCGTCGCCACGCCATGGGCGCGGGCGCCGGCAAGCGCCAGGGCGCGAATGGCATCGGCCTCGTCCGGCACGGTGGCGCCGGCGACATCAGACGGAATGACACGCTCGGCGAGGTCGTAGATGCGCTCGAAACCGCGCCGATGGCTCGTCGCCACCTCGCCCGTCCAGAACAGATATTCGAGCGCCGTCTTGCCCTTGTGCCACCCCCACCAGGGACCGCTGCGCTCGCCCGGATCGTCCAGTTCGCTCGCCGCCAGCGGCCCGCGACGGCCGATCTCGTCGATCACGGCGCGAAGATAACCGGGGTTTTCGGCCGCGAAGGTGACGAGCCCGCCATAGATGCCGACCCCGGCGGCGGCGCGCTTCATCCGCCATCGCATCAGCGGGTAATAGTCGAGCGGCAGCAGCGAGGCCTCATGCGCCCAGTATTCGAACAGCGCCCGCTTGGCCCCGCCCGCGAAGGCGCGCTCGTCGAGGGCGGCGCGGGAATAGGCGCCGAGCCGGCTGAACAGGGGCAGGTAGTGCGAGCGGACCAGCACATTGACCGAATCGAGCTGCAGCAGCCCCATCCGCTCGACCAGCGGCGCGAGCCGCCGCCACTGCGCCGGCGTGGCGTCGCGGCCGCCGCCGAAGCCCTGCGCCGCGAGCGCAACGCGGCGCGCCTCGTCGGCGGAAAGAGATCCCTGAATCAGACTTGGATGCACCGTCATGACCGGACTATCGCAGGCCGGCCCGACCGAAGCCAGTGCGGGCGGGGGACGACTCCCATTCGAGCCGCCTCGCCCCTCACCTCTCGGCTCAGGAGACCGTGCAAACAACACCCTCATCATGCTGAGGAGGCCCGCAGGGCCGTCTCGAAGCACGCAGAGCGGCTGTGCCATCGATGATTGCCCCTCGACCGTGCGTCCTTCGAGGCCCGAGCTGCGCTCGGGCACCTCAGGATGATGGGGATCGGGCGTGGCACGGCGGCTGGGCAGGGATACGCGAAGATCTCCTAAGGAGGGAGAGCTGGTGACAGAGCCCTCATGTTGAGATGGCGCGAGGACAAGCCCATCGGCCGCGCCACGCTCCGCCGTCATCCCGGCGAAGGCCGGGATCCAGACACACCGGCCTGTGGCCGATAGGCTCGGCCAAGCTTTCCTGGTCGGTGTTCATGGCCCCCGGCCTCCGCCGGGGCGACGGTGTCCTGCCCTTGGTGTCTGGGCCCATAATCCAGGACGCTCTCCTCTCACCTCTCCCTGAGGGAGAGGTCGATGGCAGTAGGCCGGCGGGTGAGGGTTTACGGCCTCACCGGAGAGTTTCCTAAACCCTCACCCGGAGCTTCGCTCCGACCTCTCCCTCAGGGAGAGGTGAAGACGACCAGACACTCAGGACTGCACGAGGTTGATCAGGCGGTCCTTGTCCAGCATCGGCGGCGGCGCCAGGTCGGGAAACAGGCGCCGGCTTTCGCCGAGGCCGGCGAGAAGCGCGGTGATCTCGGCCGCCGACATCGGCTTGGCCAGGTGGAAGCCCTGGACGTACTCGCATTGCAGCAGGCGCAGCAGCTGCAGCTGCTCGACCGTCTCGATGCCCTCGGCGACGACGGCGATGTCCATGGCGTCGCCGAGCGCGATCATCGACTGGATCAGCGCGTTGGCGGTCGGGTTGGTGCCGAGCTCCGAGATGAAGGATTTGTCGATCTTCAGCCAGTCGAACGGGAACTGGCGCAGATAGCCGATCGAGGAGAAGCCGGTGCCGAAATCATCCAGCGACAGGCCGAAGCCCATCGATTTCAGCCGCGCCAGCTTGCGCTTGGCGATGGTCGGGTTGCGCACCAAGAGCCCTTCGGTGAGCTCCAGCTTGAAGCGGTTCGGCACGACGTCATGCCGGCGGGCGATCGCGCCGAGATCGTTGGCGAAACTCGGATCGCGCAGCTGCGCCGGCGAGACGTTGATCGACATCTTCAGGCCCGGCCATTCGATCATGTCCTGGCAGGCGCGCTGGAACACGAACTTGCCGATGTCGTGGATGACGCCGGTCTCCTCGGCGACCGGGATGAACTCGGCCGGCGAGACGCGGCCGAACTCCTTCGAGTCCCAGCGGACCAGCGCCTCGACCGAGACGATGGCGAGGTCGCTCGCCCGCACGATCGGCTGGTAGGCGACCGAGAGCTCGTTGCCCTCGATGGCGCCGCGCAGCGCCATGCCGAGCCGCTTGCGGTGCAGCGCGCCGGTCTCCAAGCCCGAATGATAGGGCACCGCATCGCGCTCGGCGGCGTTCTTCGCCTGGTACATGGCGAGGTCGGCGCGGCGCAGCAGCTCGGCCGGCGTCACCTCGTTGCCGTCGGAAACGGCATAGCCGACCGCCGCCGTCACCTGGAACTGGAAGCCGGCGACGCTGAAGGGCTGGTCGAGCGCGTGCACCATGGCCGACGCGACGCCGGCGACGGCCGCCGAGGCGGAACGGCCGGTCAGCGCCACGGCGAACTCGTCGCCGCCGACGCGGGCGAAGCGGGCGTCGGGCGGCAGGATCATCGACAGCCGCTCGGCGAGCAGCCCCACCAGCTCGTCGCCGCCCGCATGGCCGATCGAATCGTTGACCGACTTGAAGCCGTTGACGTCGAGATAGATGATCGCCGCCTCGCCGGCATCGCAGGCATCGCTGAACTGGGCGCTGTCGCTCAGCTCGTTGAAGCCGTAACGGTTGGTGAGACCGGTCAGGCTGTCGGTGCGCGCCGCGGTGACGGCCTGGCGCTCGCTCAGCGCCTGCGAAAGGGCGAGGCGCCGCGCCCTGAGCACGGTCCACATCGCGATCAGACAGAACAGCAGCAGGCCGCCGGCGATCGGCGCCACGACATTGCGCAGCACCGCGAAGCCGGGCGTCGGCGGCGTCCAAACGAAGCGGCCGATCACCTCGCCATAGATGTCGCGGATCTCCGGAAAATCATTGTCCAGCTTGTCGAGGTTCTCGCGCTCGAGGCGGAGATCGTTGATGAGGAAGGTGCGGCCGAGCTCCGACAGGCGCTGGTTGCTCAGATAGAAGCCCATGACCAGGACCGGGAGATTCTCGGCCTTGACGGTGTCGACTTTCGACACGGGGGCGATGCGCGACACCGCGAAGAGCAGCGTGCCGGCGGCGGTCTCGACATAGGAGGAGCGCGCCGCGTTGTTCTCGATCGGCGCGGTGCGGATCAGCTCCTCGATCTTGGCGATCAGCTTCGGCGACATCACCGTTTCGGAATTCGGCGCGTCGGCCGGCGTCCACCAGCCATATTTCAGCTCGCGGTCGGGCGAGATGATCGCCAGGAAATCGGCGATCTGGGTGTCGATGATGCCGGTGCCGATATTCGCCTCGATCCAGGCGTTGTCGTCGCGGAGATAGGCGTCATAGGCCTCCTCCCACCACGAGTAGTCGTTGGCGAGACCCTGGACACGGGTATGCATCGCATCGACGCCGCCCATCACCATCGTGCGCGTCTGTTCAGCGGCCTGATCGTTCTGGCGATAGGCCATCCAGGCGACGCCCGAGATGACCGTCACGATCGTGACGACAATGCCGGCTACCAGATTGAATGTAATTCGCCCGGCGATCGGGTGAGACATGCGTCGCGTGTCCATCTCGTTTTTCTTTCGACGCTACCCTAGGCATCAGCCTTTTATGCGGCCTTAACCGGTTTACGACGATTTTAGCGATCGCTGGCGAACCGACCAGACCGAGCGCGGGGGCGACTGTGAAGGCACGATGCAATGCGGTCGGCTGGCCGCCGCCTCCCCTTCGGAACCGGCGGAGAGACACAGGAAATAGATCAGTAGACTTGTCTATAATATGGTTGACATTGCTTTGATTATGTCTCCAATTTCGATGCAATCACGTCCATTTAAAGTCTGGGTAGCGCTGCGGGGGCAACATGAACTTCCCACCGGATGATGATTCGGCTGGGATAGCGTCTTCGGGCGCTGTCGGTTGCCCATTTCATCCCAAAGTACCGACGAATAGCGAATTCGACGACTGGCTGCAGGCGGATCTGCGCTGCTCCGCCGGCAAGCGCGAGTTCCAGCTCGGCCGCTACACGGTCGCCCATGTCCGCAACGGCTACCAGTTCTCCGAGGCGCTCAACGCCTTCCGCCTCGACGTCGAGGACTACCGGAAGACCGGCTTCCTGGCGATCGTGGAGACGCAGCGGAGCTTTACCAATTCGGAAGACGAACTGCGCCTGCTCGCCCAGATCATGGTCGATGCCGGCCTGGCCGAGAGCGCCGGCGCGTTGGTGAACAGCGAGACCGTGGCGATCCCGTTCGAGGTCACCTGCCCGGTGACGGGGATCCCGACCGTCTACGAGTTCTTCCCGGTCGCCTTCTGCCCGCATGCCGCCGTCGTCGCCGACCCGCTCTACGACCCGGCGCTGAGCACGCCGTTCCTCGCCATCAACACGACGTCCGACGCCTTCGCCTTCGGCATGCTGGTGCGCGACCTCTGCCAGCGCCATTTCCACTGCGCGCCGCACGAGGTCACCGAGCGGCGCGAGCTGGAGCGGCTCTTACACAAATGCGCCACCGCCTGGCAGAAGATGTCGATCAACACCATCCAGGGCTACCAGAAGATCTCCGCGACCTTCGAGCGCGCGGTCCATCTTTCGGACGACCAGCAATCCTGGACGGCGCCGCACAACGATCCGGTGTTCGCCGAGCTCGCCAAGGAGCCGCACGACCACGAAATGCCCATCGTCTATGCGAACCGGCTTTGCGAGCGCTGGCTCGCCGCGCTATTCGACGGACAACGCTACCAGGCAAGCCGCGACGGACAGTCCGGCGGTATCCCAGCTTTCGACTTCAGGAAGTGATCGCATGAGCTACACGAACGACGAGGTCATCGAGGTCCGCGCGATCAGCGACGATCACAAGACGATCCACGCCAGCGCCGTCATCCCGAAGGATACGCTGCTCGGCTTCTTCGACGGCAAGGCGCTCTTGATCGATCTCGACAAGCAGGACGAGCTCGACGACTACTGGTGGCGCCAGTCGGTGCATCTGAAGCTGATCGGCCGCAAGCTGCTCTGCCTGCTGCCGATGGAAGAGCCCGCCGGCATCGACTTCCTCAACCATTCCTGCCACCCGAACACGCGGGTGGAGGATCAGCTCTATGTCTTCGCCGATCGCGAGATCCAGGAAGGCGAGGAACTGACCGCCGACTACCGGACGTTCGACCTGGTGCCGCAGGGTATCCGGTGCTGGTGCCCCGAGCCTCTCTGCGAGATCTGATGCCGTCCCAAGATACCAAGTCTGCCGCTGCGAAGCCTGCCGCCTCCAAGTCCACCGTCGCGCGAACCCGCTACTGGCGCGTCGCCGGCATCCTGCTGCTGATCGGCATCGAGGCGCTGCTGTTCGGCTATTCCTATCCGTTCTTCTCGCTCGCGCTGGAAAAGAAGGGCATCGCCACCTGGCTGATCGGCCTCAATGCCTCGATCGCCGGCGCCGGCATCCTGATCTTCGGCCCCTTCGTGCCCTGGCTGATCGACCGGATGGGCCTTCGCCTGCTGGTGGCGGCGCAGTTCGCGCTGTCGCTCGCCTCCTTCGCGGCCATCCTCGTCTTCGACGACATCGTCGTCTGGTTCGTGGCGCGCTTCGTCATGGGAACCTGCTTCTCGGCGCTCTGGACCACGACGGAGATCTGGCTGAACGGCGTCGTCGACGACAAGAATCGCGGGCGCATCGTCGGTGCATCGGGCACGCTCTATGCCGCCTGCCAGTTCATGGGCCCGCTGCTCCTCAGCGGCACCGGCTCGACCGGCAGCCTGCCGCTCGTCGCCGCGATGGTGCCGCTCGCCATCGGCGTCGCCGTGGCGCTGTCGATCCGCTCGGCGGTCGGCGAGGTCGAGGACGAGGAAGAGAGCGGCAACGCCCACACGCTGCGGATGTCCCTCACGCTCGCCGGCAGCCTGATCGCCGCCGCCTTCCTGACCGGCATCGGCGAGACGGCGATGCAGAGCCTGCTGCCGCTCTATGGCCTCGCGCACGGGCTGACCGACGCCGGCGCCTCGCGCCTGGTCGCCGTGTTCAGCCTCGGCGAGGCGGTGCTGATCGTGGCGCTCGGCTGGTTCGCCGACCGGCACGGCCGCCGGCTGACGCTGATCGGCTGCGCCGTGCTCGCCGTCGTCAGCACGCTGGCCTTCCCGCTCGTCATCGACAGGACGTTCCTGCTCGAGCCGGTGATCTTCCTCGCCGGCGGCACGGTATCCGGCCTCTACACGCTCGGCATCGTGCTGATCGGCCAGGATTATCGCGGCCAGCGGCTCGCCGTCGTCTCGACCGGCTTCGCCATGGCCTATTCGGCCGGCTCCGTCATCGGCTCAACGCCGATCGGCCTGCTGATGGACCTCTTCGGCGCCGAGGCGCTGCCCTTCTCGGTCGCGGCCGGCTTCATCGCGCTGCTGCTGTTCCTGGTGCGCCCGGGCCGCAAGCCGGCGGAAGCGTCGGCGGAGTGAGGCCGGGCCAAGCCTGCCGAACCGCCAACGGATCTCCCGGCGTCGCGCCGGGAGATCCCGGAGCGTCTGCCGGAAACGACGAAACGCTCCAGCTATTTGCCGGGTCGCGTTTTCTTCATGCGAACCGGTATCCGCTCCGCTCGAAGACGCTCTAGCCGTGAAACGGGCGGACCTCGACGGGCGCGCGACAGGCGATCGCCGCCTTGTGCCCCCAGGCCAGCGCCTCGTCGAGATCGGCCGCCTCCAGCACCCAGAAGCCGCCGATATGCTCCTTGGCCTCGACATAGGGCCCGTCGGTGACGACCACCTTGCCGTCGGGCTTGAGCCGCAGCGACCGCGCGCTCTCCGGCGAGCGCAATCCGCCGACGAACACCCGGATGCCGGCGGCGATCATCTCCTCGTTCAGCCGATCGATGGCATCCGACATGGCCGCATCCTCGACGGCGGCCGCGTCATCGTCATCGGGATGATGAATGGCGACCAGATACCGGGTCATGACGCCTCCTGAAGCCCACGGCCGGGCCTTCCGCCCCGCCTTCCCTGCCACGACGGACGGGCGGAGCGGAATTCGACAACGGCCGATCCGGCGGGCTCCGGCTCGACGCCGATGGAGCTGCTGATGGAACCGTTCAGCTCATTTCGATGATGATGCTGTCGGAACGGCACAATCCATGAAAGTTTTGCGAGCAGAGGGTACTATCAGCAGCTCAAGTCAAAGAGGCCAAATCGTGAGTTCAAATCGAGACGAATTCTCTGAGGCAACGAAGAGGGCTCTCGCAGGCCGTGCAGGGCATCGCTGTTCAATCTGCAAGACGCCGACGATTGGGCCTAGCGACGAGTCGCCTGCTTCATTTATGAACGTCGGTATCGCGTCCCACATCACCGCAGCAGCGCCGGGACAGGGCGCGAGACGATACGATGCTTCGCTCACACCAGAGCAAAGATCAGGTATCGACAACGGAATATGGTTGTGCCGTGGTTGCGACGGGATCGTTGATCGAGATGACGTGCGCTTTCCAGCCGAAACCCTGAAGCGCATCCGGCGTGACCACACCGAATTCGCCCGCTTGGGAACGCGCATCGAGACCGAAGTCGGGCTGATTGCCATCGGGCCTAATATCGTCGCTGGTGGGCAAGTTGTCCGCTTCAATGCGTCCGGCGTCGTCCTGCACTTGGCGTTCTTCTTGCTCGGTTCCGCCGAGGATCTTTTCGCTTTCGTCCGCCGTTTTGACGCTCAGTCGCCGCTGTCCCGATACGTTCTACTGAGTGAACTCGGCCTCGGCGGCCTCCTTGCTGAAGCACCAGAAGTCGCTCGGGAAGGAGCAGCGTGGAGCATGGCGTTTCAATGGCTGCCCGATGCCCGCCGCCGGCCAGCGTCCGAGCTGGCGGGAATGAACCGACACACCGGCAAGATGATCTTCGGAGAAGAGTACTGGAACCAGACCTTTGAGATGGTCCTTGAGCAGCCGACCGGCACCTGGTTTGCCGATATGGAGGGCGGAAGCCACCTTTCCGAGCTTTATGAATTGTTACGCGACTCGACCTGGTTTGAGCATCTCGTGAAGTGCGAACTGGTACGTCTCGCCTGCATTCCCGCTCCAGCCAGGCTCGGAAGACAAACCAGCGAATACCCCCCCTTGCTGTATGTTAGGCAGGTCCTCGGCGTGCGGATCCCGGACGCAACGCTTGTTGATGAACGTCTGCGTCTGAAGGTCGATTTTGATCTTGAAGGCCATGGCCGTTGGACCGGAGATTTGAGCCTGTACATCTATAGCCAGGAGGCTTTGCGGAGGGAGCGTGCAAAGGCTGCGTGGATGGCCGAGAACATCCGGCGTATCGAGAAAGAGGGGCGAATGCTGCCTAGTCCCATACCTTCTGACGGATGGGACATAGACGATGGTTTTCCTGATTGACCTAACGTCAGAACAGGTGCGTACAATCTGCCACCAACCAACAAAAAGGCCGCCCGAATTGCCTCGTGGCGGCCTTTTTTTCGCCCCGGATGCCGGAAATCAGAACGACATCTGCGTGCCGATTTCGACGACGCGGCCGGTCGGGATGTGGAAATACTCCGTCGCGTCGCTGGCGTTGATCGCCAGCTTGATGAACAGCTTGTCCTGCATGCGCGAGAACAGGTGGTGGCTCGCGGGCTTGATCGAGCGGCGCGACAGGAAGAACGACGTCGACATGATGTCGTACTTCCAGCCCTGCTTGCGGCAGAGGCCGAGCGCCTTCGGCACGTTCGGCGTCTCCATGTAGCCGAAGGTCATGAAGATCCGCGTGAAGCTGTCGTTGATCGGCTCGATCCGCACGCGGTCGGCGTCGTCGATATGCGGCGTGTTGCTGGTGACGACGGTGAGCAGCACGTTCTTCTGATGCAGCACGCGATAGTGCTTCAGGCTGTGCAGCAGCGAGGACGGCGCTGTCTCCGGATCCGAGGTCAGGAACACCGCCGTGCCGGGAACCCGGACGACGCTGCTCTTCTCGAGGTTCTTGACCAGCTCGCTGAGCGGCACGTCGGCGCGGCGGCTCTTCTCGAACAGGATCTTGGTGCCGCGCACCCAGGTGCGCATGACCGCCATGATCGCGACGGCGAAGAGGATCGGCAGCCAGCCGCCCTCCGTGATCTTCAGCAGATTGGCGCCGAGGAAGACGAGGTCGATGATCAGGAACGGCGCAATCAGCAGCACCGAAACCCACAGCGGCCAGCGCCAGAAGCGCCAGACGACGATGAAGGCGAGGCAGGCCGTGATCACCATTTCCGCCGTGACCGAGATGCCGTAGGCGGTGGCAAGCCGGCTCGACGAGCCGAACATGATGACGAGGAGCAGGACGGCGACCATCAGGATCGAATTGACCTGCGGCATGTAGATCTGGCCGGCATGCGTCTCCGACGTGTGCTCGATCTCCATGCGCGGCAGAAGCTTCAGCTGGATCGCCTGGCGGGTCATCGAGAAGGCGCCGGAGATCACCGCCTGCGAGGCGATCACCGTCGCCATCGTCGCGAGCAGCACGACCGGCAGCAGCGCCCATTCCGGAAACAGCAGGTAGAACGGGTTCTTGATCGCCGCCGGGTTGGCCAGCACCAGCGCGCCCTGCCCCAGATAATTGGCGGTCAGCGCCGGGAAGACGAAGGCGAGCCAGGCGGCCTGGATCGGCTTGCGGCCGAAATGGCCGAGATCGGCATAGAGCGCCTCGGCGCCCGTCACCGACAGGAAGGCGGCGCCGATGACCAGCAGGCTGGTATGGCCGTTGGTCGTGACATAGCGGACCGCATGATACGGATTGAGGGCTGCGAAGATGCCGGGATCGTCGGCGATGTGCATGAAGCCGCCGATGGTCATGACGATGAACCAGAGGGCGGTGATCGGCCCGAACCAGGCGGCGACCTTGGCGGTGCCGTAGCGCTGGACCAGGAAGAGCGCGGTGATGATGACGATGGTGATCGGGATGACGTAGCCATCGAAGGCGGGCGTGACGAGCGTCAGGCCCTCCACGGCCGATAGCACCGAGATCGCCGGCGTGATCACCGCGTCGCCGTAGAACAGCGCCGCGCCGGCGACGCCGAGCACGAAGATGATGGGGGCCGATCGACCCGTCGCGCGCAGCGCCAGCGCCATCAGCGAAAGCGTGCCGCCCTCGCCATTGTTGTCGGCGCGCAGCAGGATGACGACGTATTTGAGCGTCACGATGATCGTGAGCGTCCAGATGATCAGCGAAATGACGCTGATCACGTCCTCGCGGTAGAGATCGCCATGCGCCCGCTCGGCCGCATGCAGCGCCTCGCGCAGCGCGTAGATGACGCTGGTGCCGATGTCGCCATAGACGACGCCGACCGAACCGAGCGCGAGGGTGAAGAACCCAGCATGAGCTACCGCTGCGCCGCCACTTTCCTCGGAGGCGGTTCCGGGTGGCGCTTCATGGGCCACATCCGGAGTTGGGGTCCCGGTGCCGGAACCCGGAGCATTCAGAGCCATGAACTGGTCATCTCATTCACCGCACCCGCTGGCGGCCGCGCGTGCTTATAGCAGATGGCGTGTGGCGCACAACGCGCACGGTCAAAACGGCGCAATCCCCGACGTCAGGGCGATCATAGCAGCCGCGCCGCGCCGTCACATCCCCAAAACGTCGGCAGAACGGGCGGGATGCCGGTCCCGCCCGCATCACCGTTATCTGCCTAGCCGTCCGCCATCGCCATCAGCGAGGCGTTGCCGCCGGCGGCCGCGGTGTTGACCGAGATCACCTGCTCCTCGGCGAAGCGGAGCAGATAGTTGGGCCCGCCCGCCTTCGGGCCCGTGCCGGAGAGGCCGGAGCCGCCGAAGGGCTGGGTGCCGACGACGGCGCCGATGACATTGCGGTTCACATAGACATTGCCGACGGCGAGCTTTTCCACGATGGCGTCGACCGTCTCGTCGATGCGGCTGTGGATGCCGAGCGTCAGGCCGTAGCCGGTGGCGGCGACGGAAGCGATCACCCTGTCGAGCTCCTTCGCCTTCCAGCGCACCACATGCAGGATCGGCCCGAACACCTCGCGGTCGAGCGTCTTCGCCTCCCTGAGCTCGATGATGGCAGGCGCGACATAGGTCCCGGCGTTGGGCACCCTGCCCTCGAAGCGAACGGTCTCCGTCTTCCGCATCGCCGCGAGGTGGCGGTCGAGATTGCCCTTCGCCTCGGCATCGATCACCGGGCCGAGATCGGTCTTCGGATCGCGCGGATCACCGACCTTGAGCTCGGCGGCGGCGCCTTCGATCATCTCCAGCATGCGGTCGGCGACATCCTCCTGCAGATAGAGGATGCGCAGCGCCGAGCAGCGCTGGCCGGCCGAGCGGAAGGCGGAGGCGACGACGTCGTCGGTCACCTGCTCCGGCAGCGCCGTCGCGTCGACGATCATGGCGTTCAAGCCACCGGTCTCGGCGATCAGCGGCACGATCGGTCCCTGCTTCGCGGCGAGCGAGCGGTTGATCGACCAGGCCGTCTCGGTCGAGCCGGTGAAGGCGACGCCCGCGGTTAACGGATGGTTTACAAGACGGGCGCCGATTTTGCCGTCGCCGGGTGCCAGCTGACAGGCCGCGACGGGCACGCCCGCCTCGTGCAGCAGCCGGATCGCCTCGAAGGCGATGACCGGCGTCTGCTCGGCCGGCTTGGCGACGACCGCGTTGCCGGCCGCGAGCGCCGCCGTCACCTGACCGAGGAAGATCGCGAGCGGGAAGTTCCAGGGCGAAATCGCGACGAAGACGCCGCGACCACGATATTGCAACTCGTTGCGCTCGCCGGTCGGCCCCGGCATGCGGATCGGCTGGCCGAAATGCCGGCGCGCCTCGGCGGCGTAGAAACGGCAGAAATCCGTCGCTTCGCGCACTTCCGACAGCCCGTCGGCCAGCGTCTTGCCGGCCTCGCGGGCGAGCAGGCTCATCAGCCGGTCACGGTTCGCCTCCAGCAGATCCGCCATCTTTTCGAGCGCGGCGGCGCGCTCCTCGACCGGCGTCGCCTGCCAGGCGCGAAAACCCTTCAGTCCCGCCTGCATGACGGCGTCGACGGCATCCTCGGGCAGGGAAACGACGGATCCGACCACCGTCCGTCCGTCGACCGGGCTCAGCACCGGCTGCGGCTTGCCGTCTTCGAGCGGCGTCGCCACCACCGGCTTGGCCACCAGCGCCGTGCCGTCCTCCGCCTTCATGCCCTCGACCAGCGCCGCCAGTGTCGCGGCATGGCCGAATTCGAGCCCGGCCGAGTTGCGCCGGCTCGCGCCATAGAGATCCGCCGGCAGGGCCAAGTTGCGGTTGCGGGCGCGCGCGCCGCCTTCCAGCGTCGTGTCCGGGCGGTGGAGCAGGTTCGCGATCGGCACCGAGCGATCGCCGACCACCGCGACAAACGAAGAGTTCGCGCCGTTTTCGAGCAGGCGGCGGACGAGATAGGCGAGCAGGTCGCGATGGCCGCCGACGGGCGCGTAGATGCGGGTCGAGACGGTCGGTACGCTCTCATGCACCGCCTTGTGCAGCGCCTCGCCCATGCCGTGCAGGCGCTGCAGCTCGAAGCCGCTCGCTTCGCCGGCCATCTCGAGGATAGTCGCGACGGTCAGCGCATTGTGGGTGGCGAATTGCGGGAAGATGCGCGGCCGCAGATCCAGCAGTTTTCGCGCGCAACAAAGATAGTTCTGGTCGGTCGCCGCCTTGCGGGTGAAGACGGGATAGTCGTCGAGCCCGCGCTCCTGCGCCCGCTTCACCTCGGTGTCCCAATAGGCGCCCTTGACCAGGCGGACCATCAGCTTGCGATCGAGCGTCTTCGCCAGCTCGCCGATCCAGTCGATCACGGCGGCGGCGCGCTTCTGATAGGCTTGGATGGCGAGACCAAAGCCGTCCCAGCCGGCGAGCGAGGGATCGGCGAGCGCCGCCGCGATCACGTCGAGCGACAGCTCCAGCCGGTCCGCCTCCTCGGCGTCGACAGTGAAGTTCAGGTCGTAGGACTTGGCCTGCCCGGCCAGCTTCACCAGCTGCGGCACCAGCTCCGCCATGACGCGAGCATGGTTGGTGGCCTCGTAGCGCGGATGCAACGCCGAGAGCTTGACCGAGATGCCGGGACGGTCGGGCAGCGCCTTCTTGCCGGCGCCCTTGCCGATGGCATCGATCGCCATGGCGTAGCTGTCGAAGTAGCGCTGCGCGTCCTCGGCCGTGCGGGCGCCCTCGCCCAGCATGTCGTAGGAATAGCGGAAGCCCTGCTTTTCCAAGGTCTTGGCGCGCTTCAATCCATCCTGGATCGTCTGGCCCAGCACGAAGTGATAGCCGAGGAAGCGCATCGCCTGGCGCGTCGCGGTGCGTACGGTGGGCGTGCCCAGGCGCTTGACGAGGCCGGCGATGATGCCGTCGGCGCTGTCGGTCGGCGTCACGATGCGGGCCGAAAGGCCGAGCGCCCAGGTAGACGCGGAGACGAACCAGCCCTCCGCCTTGCCGCTATGCTCGCTCCAGTCGGCGCCGCCGAGCTTGTCCTCGATCAGGCGGTCCTGCGTCGCCGCGTCCGGCACGCGCAGCAGCGCCTCGGCCAGCACCATCAGCGCCAGCCCCTCGCGGGTCGAAAGGCCAAATTCGCGCAAGAAATCCTCGATGCCGCCGACGGCGCCGGACTGACCGCGGATCGCCTCGATGAAGGCTGTGGCGCGCCGGTCGATGCGTGTCTCGGCGCTGGCGTCGAGCATGGCGCCACGGATCGCGTGGCGGATCAGCGCGGCGTCGTCACCGGCATAGGGGGCGCGGAAGGGTTCGTAGGCGGCGGTCGGCATGAAAGGCTCCGGAATGGCGTTGGCCGCACTCTATCGCCTCCGGAAGCGCTGCTTTGGGGTTTGATGCCAGCCAAAACCGTGATTATCTCGGCAAGATTCGTCTCTGCCGTGATTTTCACTATCCTTCCCGCCACAAGCCGATGGATGCTCCGATGACCATCACCGACGACGATCTCGCTCGCTTCGCGGCGCAGGGTGCCGCCCCGCTGCCGCTGACAGGACGGCAGGGCTATGTGGCGCATCGTGGCGCCCGCATCTGGCAGGCGCAGTTCGGCAGCGGCGCGCCGGTGATCCTGCTGCATGGCGGGCTCGGGAATAGCGGCAATTGGGGCTACCAGGTGCCGGCGCTGGTCGAGGCCGGTTACGCCGTCACCGTCATCGACAGCCGTGGCCATGGCCGCAGCACGCGCGATGGTCAGCCCTACTCGTACGACCTGCTGGCCGCCGATGTCCTCGCGGTGATGGACGAGCTGGAAATGCCGAAAGCGGCGATCGTCGGCTGGAGCGACGGCGCCTGCGCCGGGCTCGCGCTGGCGCGCAGCCATCCGGAGCGGGTTTCCGGCGTGCTCTTCTTCGCCTGCAACGTCGATGCGAGCGGCACCAAGCCCTTCGTTCCGACGTCGGTGATCGATAACTGTTTCAGCCGTCATGTCGCGGATTATGCGGCGCTTTCCGTGACGCCGGACGATTTCAAGGCCTTCTCCGAGGCGGTCGGCGTCATGCAGCGGACGCTCCCCGACTACAGCCCCGCCGACCTCGCCGGGATCGACGCGCCGGTCCTCGTCCTGCAAAGCACGGACGATGAGTTCATCAAGACCGAGCATGCCGAATATCTGGCCCGGACCCTTCCGCGCGCCCGCCTGCGCCTCCTCGAAGGCGTCACCCATTTCGCGCCGCTGCAGCGGCCGCACCTTTTCAACGCCGAGGTCCTCGACTTCCTGGCGACCCTGCCCTCCGACTGACCGCATTCATTCGAGAAAGACCCGAACCGCATGGACCGCATCGACCGCGCCATCCTGAAGGCCCTGCAGGCGGATGGCCGCATCACCACGCTGGAGCTCGCCGCCAAGGTCAACCTGTCGCCGACCGCGACCGCCGACCGCGTCAAGCGGCTGACCCGCGAGGGCTACATCGAGGGCTATCACGCGCGCCTTTCGGCGGAGAAGCTGGATCTCGGCCTGCTCGTCTTCGTCGAGGTGAAGCTCGACCGCACGACGCCGGACGTGTTCGACCATTTCGCCACCGCCGTCCGCCGCGCGTCGGAGGTGATGGAATGCCACATGGTGGCGGGCGGCTTCGACTATCTGATCAAGGCCCGCGTCAGCGACATGAACGCCTACCGCGCCTTCCTCTCCGACAGCCTGCTGTCGCTCCCCGGCGTGCGCGAGACGCATACCTACGCCGTGATGGAGGAGGTGAAGAACACGGATTTGTTGCCGCTTTAGGCGGGGGACGCCGCAAGTGGCAGATCGTGCAACGCTCCGATATCCAACATCCTGAGGAGCCTTGCGCAAGCATGGCGTCTCGAAGGACGCACGGCATAAGGGCAACTCATCCATCGCATCCGCGCTCTGCGTGCTTCGAGACGGCCCTTCGGGCCTCCTCAGCATGTTGGGGCCTTGTTCAGCAAAGACGTCCTCCGCGCCTCCAGGTCCTGGGGACCTGCGAGCCTCCCCATGTCGCGGCTGCATGGATCCCGGGTCAAGCCCGGGATGACGGCGAGGTTGGGGCTGGCAGCACGGCGAGCCTGAGCCGCCGGCACGCGGGACATCCCCAAAAGAATCCCAACAAAAAGCCCTCCCCCGCGGCGCGGGAGAGGGCCAGGTTCCGGTCAGGCCGATCCGATTAGAACGGCGAGTCGGGGTAGTAGAAGTCCTTGGCGTTGTCCTTCGTCACCAGCGTGGCGTCGAGGATGTAGTTGCCGCGGACCGGCAGGTGGTCGTAGAGACCGGCGGCCGTCAGGTCCATCGCGACGGCGACCATCGCCGGCGGATAGAGGATGTCGACCGGGATCATCTTGTCGCCGTCCATGACCTTCTTGATCATGTCCTTCATGCCGGCACCGGCGATGACGAACTGGATGTCTTCGCGCTTGGCCTGGTTGATGGCCTCGAGCACGCCGACGGCCATGTCGTCGTCCTGGGTCCAGACCGCGTCGATCTGCGGGAACTTGGCCAGGTAGTCCTGCATGACCTTGAACGCGTCGTCACGGCTCCAATTGCCGAACTGGCGATCGAGAACCTTGATCTCGCTGCCGGCGATGCCCTCGTCGAAGCCCTTGTTGCGCTCTTCGTCGATGACGATCGGCAGGCCGCGGATGACGACGACGTTACCCTTGCCGTTCAGCTTTTCCTTGATGTACTCGCCGGCGACGCGGCCGAGCGCCGGGTTGTTGCCGGCGACGTAGAGGTCGGCGACCGTGTTGTCGGTGAGCGCGCGATCGACGACCGTGATGAACACGCCCTTGTCCTTGACCTGGCGGATCGGATCCGTCAGCTCGTCGGAATTGTGCGGCAGGGTGACCAGGGCGTCGATGCCCTGCGTGGTCAGGTCCTGCAGGGCGTTCGCCTGCGACGCGCCATCCGGCGACGTCTTGACGATGACCTTGAGGCCCGGATAGCGCTGCTCGAGGCGCTTGGCCTGCTCCTGGGCGTGGTAGACGACGCCGCCGGTCCAGCCATGGTCGGCAGCCGGAATCGAGACAGCGATCGTCTTGGTTTCCTGCGCCTGGGCGAAACCGGCGACGAGCATGAGGCCCGCCGCGACGGATCCAAGTAGAAGCTTACGCATTTCTCTCTCCCTTTTTAGTCAGTCAGTGCAACTTGGGGGATTGAACTCCCCCTTCTCCCCTCACCGCTTCCGAACGAGCGAACGCTGGACCAGCATCGCGATGATGATGATCGCGCCCTGAACGGCTCCGATGAGGTATTCGCTGACGAAGTTGGACAGCACCATGATGTTGCCGACCACTTCGAGAATGAGCGCGCCGCAGATCGTGCCCCAGATGCGGCCGACGCCGCCCTTGAGCGCGGTGCCGCCGATGACGACCGCCGTGATCGCCTGCAGCTCCCAGAGCAGGCCGGTCGTCGGCGTGGCGGCGCCGAGGCGCGGCACGTAGACGAGCACGGCGATGGCGACGCAGACGCCCTGGATGACATAGGTCAGCGTGCGGACGCGGTTGACCGGGATGCCGGAATAGCGGGCGACGTCCTCGTTCGAGCCGACGGCGATGACGTGCCGGCCGAACGCCGTCCTGTAGAGCAGGAAGGCGCCGATCAGCGCGACCGCGAGGATGACGAGGATCGGGATCGGCACGCCGAAGAGGTTGCCGAAATAGACCGGGCGATAGGCGGCGCGCAGATCCGGCGCCTTCATGGCGATCGAGCCGCCCTCGGCGAGATAGATCGTGAGCGCGCGAAAAATGCCCATCGTGCCGAGCGTGACGATGAAGGGCTCGATCCGGCCGGCCGTGGTGATGACGCCGTTGGCGAGGCCGCAAAGCGCGCCGACGCTGACCGCCAGCAGCATGGCGACGACGAGCATCGGGATCTGGCCGTCGACGACGCCGGTATTCATGAACAGGATCATGACGCCGGCGACGAAGGCCGACATGGCGCCGACCGACAGGTCGAGGCCGCCGGCCGAGATGACGAAGGTGGCGCCGACCGCGATGATCGCGATGAAGGCGCTGCGCGTCAGCACGTTGAGCAGGTTGTCGACGCCTATGAAGTTCGGGTTCACCAGCGCGCCAAGCACCAGCAGGAAAGCCAGCGCGACGAAGGGCGCGACGGCCCGGAGATCGATGTCGCCGAGCGATCGACGCGCGGCTGATTTGTTTGCCGTGGTATCGGTCATGCGTGTTCCGCCATCGAGGCGGCCTCCCTCGATGTAACACCCGTTGCGAGGACGACGATCTCGTCCTCGGTCATGCGGTCGCCCGCCACCTCGCCGACGATGCGCCCGTTGCGCATGACGAGGATGCGGTCGCAGATGCCGATCACCTCCTGCATCTCGGACGAGATGACGATGACCGATTTTCCGCTCTCCGCGAGCTCGGCGATAAACTTGTAGATCTGTTCCTTGGTGCCGATGTCGATGCCGCGGGTCGGTTCGTCGATGATGACGATCTTCGGATCGAGCAGCATCATCTTGGCGAGCAGCAGCTTCTGCTGGTTGCCGCCGGAGAGCTGCCCGGCGAGCAGGTCCTTGTTGCGCGTACGGATGTCGAATTCGGCGATCGAGTCGTCGAGCGCCTTCGCTTCCTTGCGGCGATCGATCAGCATGCCGCGCAGGAACTGGCCGAGGGCCGCCAGCGTCAGGTTGATGCCGAGATTCTGCGCGAGCAGCAGGCCTTTGCCCTTCCGGTCCTCGCTCAGATAGACGATGCCGGCGCGCATGCTGTCGCGGACGCTGACGAAATTCACCGGCTTGCCGTTCAGCTTCACCTTGCCATGCGCCGGGCGCAGGCCGACCGCGCCTTCGAGCAGTTCAGTGCGGCCGGCGCCGACCAGCCCGGCGAAGCCGAGGATCTCGCCCTGGCGGAGCTTGAACGAGGCGTCGTGCGCATAGCCGGGCACGTCCAGGCCCTCGACCTCCAGCGCATAGCCGGTGGCCGCGGTGGCGACGCGATCAGGATAGAGCTTGGCGACGTCGCGGCCGACCATCAGCCGCGCCATGTCGACGGCTTCCAGCCCCTCGGCCGGACGCGTAGTGATCAGCTTGCCGTCGCGCAGCACCGTCACCCGGTCGGCGATCTCCTTCACCTCCGGCAGGCGGTGCGAGATGTAAAGGACGGCGGCGCCCTTCTTCTTGATGTCGAGGATGACGCGCAGCAGCGCGTCGGTCTCGGTCAGCGTCAGCGAGGCAGTCGGCTCGTCGAAGATGACGACCCGGTGCGGCACCAGCAAAGCGCGGGCGATCTGCACCAGCTGGCGCTGCGCGATCGAGAGCCGGCCGACGACGGTCGTCGGGTCGATGTCGATGCCGAGCGCGCGGACGGCGTCCGCCGCGCCCTGGTTCATCGCCTTATCGTCGAGCGTCAGGCCCTTGCGGAGCTCGCGGCCGAGATAGATGTTCTGCGCCACGGTCAGATCGGGCGCGAGCAGGATCTCCTGGTGCACCAGGACTATGCCGCGATGTTCGGCGTCGACGGGGCCGGCCATGACGACCGACTGCCCGTCAATCCGAAGTTCTCCCTTCGTCGGCGGCAGATGGCCGGCGAGGATCTTCATCAACGTGGATTTTCCGGCACCGTTCTCGCCGATGATGGCGTGGACCTCGCCGGGCACGAGAGACAGGTTGATGTCTCCCAGCACCTCGACGGGTCCGAACGATTTCGAAATTCCTACGGCCTCAAGGAGAGCCGGTTGCGTAGGCGTTACCATGTCTCTCCCTTCGGCGTTGGTCATCAGCCGACTTTGGTCCAGACGTTGCCGGCCTTGGAGGAGGCGACGGCGGCTTCGATGAACTGCATGCCGACCAGGCCGTCCTCGACCGTCGGATAGTTCACGGCCGGGTCGACCGCACTGCCGTCACGCGCCGCATGAATGGCGCGGGCTGCTTCCGTGTAGACGTTGGCGAAGCCCTCCAGATACCCCTCCGGATGGCCGCCCGGCACGCGGCTGACGCGCGTGCCTTCCGCCCAGGCGCCGGCGCCGTTGCGGGTCAGAAGCTGCTTCGGCTCACCGAACTTGGTGAACCAGAGATAGTTCGGATCCGCCTGCGTCCATTCAAGGCCACCCTTGGTGCCGTAGATTCGCAGCTTCAGACCGTTCTCGTTGCCGACGGCAACCTGGCTCGCCCAGAGCATGCCCTTGGCGCCGCCCTTCCACTTGAGCAGGATCTGCACGTCGTCGTCAACGAGACGGCCCTCGACGAAGGTCGAAAGCTGCGCCAGCAGCTCGTCCAGCTCCAGCCCGGAGACGTAGCAGGCGAGGTTGTAGGCGTGGGTGCCGATATCGCCGATGCAACCGCCGGCGCCGGTGCGGGCCGGGTCGGTGCGCCATTCGGCCTGCTTGTTGGAGCCGGAAGCCTCGGCCCGCTCGGTCAGCCAATCCTGCGGATATTCGGCCTGGATCAGACGGATCTCGCCGAGCTCGCCGGCGGCGACCATGGCGCGGGCCTGCCGGATCATCGGATAGCCGGTGTAGTTGTGCGTCAGGGCGAAGATCTTGCCCGACGACTTCACCAGATCCACCAGTTCCTTCGCCTCGTCGACCGTCAGCGTCATCGGCTTGTCGCAGATGACGTGAATGCCGGCGTTCAGGAACGCCTTGGCCGCCGGTGCGTGCACATGGTTCGGCGTGACGATCGCGACGGCTTCGATGCCGTCGGGACGGGCGGCCTCGGCCTTGGCCATTTCCTCGTACGAGGCGTAGGAGCGGTCGGCGGCGATGCCGAGGTCCTTGGCCGACGCGGCGGCGCGGGCCGGATCCGACGACAGCGCGCCGGCGACGAGTTCATACTGGTCGTCCATGCGGGCCGCGATGCGGTGCACGGCGCCGATGAACGCGCCCTGCCCGCCGCCGACCATGCCGAGGCGGATGCGACGGCTGGTGGCTTCTTCCTTGCTGGCTCCGATTGCCATGATCTACTCCAATTCCTGCTACGTTGCCTGTGGGGGTCAGGCGATGCCGAGAATGCGGCGGTTGGCCGCCTCGTCGGTGCCGGCGCCGGCGAAATCGTCGAAGGCGTGCTCGGTGACGCGAATGATGTGGTGCTTGATGAACTCGGCACCCTCGCGCGCACCGTCTTCCGGATGCTTCAGCGCGCATTCCCACTCGAGCACGGCCCAGCTGTCATAGTCGTAGGCAGTCAGCTTCGAGAAGATGGCGCCGAAATCGACCTGGCCGTCGCCCAGCGAACGGAAGCGGCCGGCGCGGTTCACCCAGCTCTGGTAACCGCCATAAACGCCCTGGCGGCCGGTCGGGTTGAACTCGGCGTCCTTCACGTGGAAGGCCTTGATGCGCTCGTGATAGATGTCGATGTAGTCGAGATAGTCGAGCTGCTGCAGCACGAAGTGCGAGGGATCGTAGAGCAGGTTGGCGCGCGGATGGTTCTTCACCTCGTCGAGGAACATCTCGAAGGTGATGCCGTCATGCAGATCCTCGCTCGGATGGATCTCGTAGGCGACGTCGACGCCATTTTCCTCGAACACGTCGAGGATCGGGGTCCAGCGACGGCCGAGCTCGGCGAACGCCTCCTCGACCAGGCCGGCCGGACGCTGCGGGAATGGATAGAGGAACGGCCAGGCGAGCGCGCCCGAGAAGGTCGGGTGGGCCTTGAGGCCGAGATTCTTCGAGGCGCGGGCGGCCCGCTTCACATGGTCGACGGCCCATTCCTGGCGCGCCTTCGGGTTGCCGCGCACGGCGGGAACCGCGAAGCCGTCCATCAGCTCGTCATAGACCGGGTGCACGGCGACCAGCTGGCCGATGATGTGCGAGGCAAGCTCGGTGATCTCGAGGCCATGCTTGGCGGCGGTGCCGGCCAGCTCGTCGCAATAATCCTTCGATTCCGACGCCTTGTTGAGATCGATCAGGCGGCTGTCCCAGGTCGGGATCTGAACGCCCTTGTAGCCGAGCGAGGAGGCCCATCCGCAGATCGCGTCGAACGAGTTGAACGGTGCGGCGTCACCGGCGAACTGCGCCAGGAAAATGGCGGGTCCCTTGATCGTCTTCATCGAAAGTCTCCTTCGGGTCTGTCGTCTCGGGCTGACGCCCTCGGTCGGTGGAAGCCTGGTCGGTTGAAGTCTGGACACGCCCGTCAGGGCACGTTGTCCCGGATGAAAATATCGATCTTGATGCGTTCCTGGCCGGGAACGATCTCCATGCCCTCGCGCATCGCGAGCAGGATGCGCGCGGTGCTGCGGGCCATGTGGCCGGGATCCTGGTTGATGATCGCGTCGATGGGGCCGCGGATGAGATGGCGGCGGTTGAAGGCCGTCAGCTCGTGCGCCACGAAGACGATGTCGCGGGTCCGGCCGGCGCTCTCGAGCGCGGCGACGATGCCCGGCGTGCCGCCGCCGACATTGTAGACGCCGACGAGATCGTCGTGCTCGGCGAGCAGCGCCTCGGCGGCGGATCGCACGCGGTCGTCCTCGTCGCGCCCCTCGCGCACCGGCAGCACTTCGAGATTGGGATATTCGCGAGCGACGATCTGCTCGAAGCCGTACTGGCGCTCGATGTGATCGCGCAGCGCCAGCGATCCGGCGATCAGCCCGACCTTGCCCTGCCGCCTGCCGAGGAACCGCCCGAGCAGGCTCGCCGCCGTTCGTCCGGCGGCGTAGTTGTCGATGCCGACGAAATGCGAGCGGCGCGTTCCCGGCAGGTCGGAAACCAGCGTCACCACGGTGATGCCCTGAGCGACGATCGTATTGATCGCCTCGGCGACGGCCGGATGGTCGAGCGCCACGACGGCGAGACCATCAATGTCGGTGGGAAGCTTTTCCAGCGCCGTCGCCAGCGCCTCGCCGTCGAAGACGTCGACCTGGGTGATGTTGAGCAGGACCCGCTCGTGCACGTAGCGCTCGGCGGTGGCGCGAAACTCGGTTTCGAGCACGCGCATGAACTCGTTCGTCCCGCTCGGAAGCAGGATTTCGAAGCGATAGTCGCGGCCGCGCGCCAGGCGCGACGCCATCCGATCCGGCTGATAATTCAGCCGATCGACAGCGGTCTGCACCTTCTCGACCGTTCGCGCATGGACGCCGGCTCTCCCGTTCAGCACGCGATCCACGGTCGCGAGACTGACACCGGCCTCCCGGGCGACGTCTTGCAGCGTCGTCTTGCCCACGAGGTATTCCTCCCGCCTGATGAAATATCATCAGGAAATGAGGTAGGCAACTCAGAGTTTGCAATTGACGTCTACGGAAGCGTGAACTGCCCCTCCAGAATGACCTTGTCGAAGTCGCTGATCAGCAGGTCAACGCGGATTTTCCAGTCGAGTGTGCCCGAAAGACCTGCCACCGACGCGCGCCAGCGGCCATCCTCGCCCGGCTCAGCCGGCACGCGGATCGGCTCCATTCCGCCATTGGACGGCGCCAGGGAAACGGTGACCTCCCGCGGCTTGAAGGGCACGCCATCGGCGTCGAGTGGATCGATATCGACCGTGGCGGCACCCGAGGCATGCGGCGTCAGCACGAATTCGGCCATCGCCTTCTCGCCATGGAGGTGCAGCTCGATCGGCGGCAGCGCCGCGTCGAGCGTGCGCGGCGGCGGCGTGAAGCGCCAGCCGGCCACAAGCCCGAAGACGATGACGACCAGGGCCAGTTCCGCCGCGACCGAGCGGACCAGGCTGCGCGTCGCGCGCTCGTCGCCGAGGACAACGGGCCGCGTCAGCGCGAGTCGGTTGTGCACGGCAAGGACCAGCACAAGCGCCACGACGGCGAGCTTCAGGGCCAGGATGCGGCCATAGCCGGTCGTCCAGAACGCCTCGAAAGCGCCCATCTGCACGATGGCGATGACGGTGCCCGAAGTGAGAAGGATGGCGAAGACGAAGGGGACGATCCGGGAAAACCGCACCAGGATCGCGCGACCACGGCCGGCATGCAGCGCCACCGCCAGCGGCAACAGCGCGCCCGCCCACCAGGCGATGGCGCCGGCATGCAGAAAGACCAGCGGCCGCATCAGCCATTGCGGCGCGGCGGCCGAGGCATGGCCGGTCGCGGCCAGCGCCAGTCCCGGCGCCAGCATGGCGACCGAGGCAAGCGCGCGGCGGGACCCGAGCGCCGAGGTGCGCAGCGCGACGATGCCGAGCCCCGACGCGATCACGGCGATGACGGCCGTGCGCCCGAAACTGGTGGAGAGGCTGGTCGCCCAGACGTTGCGGTTGGCAAGCCCCGACAGCGGCAGGTCGAGCGCATCGAGGCCCTGTGAACCGAGACCGACGACGGCCGAGACGACGCCGAGGCCGAGCAAGGCCGTCCAGATGCTGCGCAAGACGCTTGGGCGGATCGGCGCGCGCGACGACCACGCCGCGAAGAACACGCCGCCGATGCCGAGGAAAAGCGCCGAATAGAGCCCGACCCGGGCGAGCCACAGGCCGATGGCGACATCGAGGGAGGCGACCTCGGTCGCTGCCGAAGCGGCGGTTCCGCTGGCGGCGCCAACCGAAAAGACGAGCGTACCGCCGATCGGATGGCCATCCTCGGAGACGACCCGCCAACTGACGACATGGGTGCCCTGCCCCAGCTCCACCGGCAGCGGCAGGATCAGCCGGGCGCCGTCGCTGCGCGCGCCGGCGAGGTCGGTCGCGGCGCCGCCCGGCGACAGCAGGCGGAACACCAGCGGCGCCACCGCCTCGCTGAAGGTCAGCTCGACCGTGTCGGGCGAGGTTGGCAGAACACTGCCGGCGGCGGGCTCGCTCGCCACCAGCGCCGCATGCGCCGACGCTTCTCGCGGCGCCAGCGGCGCCGCGAGGAGGATCAGAGCGAGGCACATAAGAAGGCCACGCAGGGACATCACTCAGCCCTTCGGCGAGAGCGTCACGGCCGGCGCAGGCTGCTCGTAGTCGTCCGCCGACTTGCCCGCCGCCGGAATCTCGATCCAGCGCTCGCTGCCCTTCTCGCATTCCTGCACGACGGGGAAATAGAGCGGGCCGGCCGGCAGATCGCCGGTCAGGTAGGTGCGGAAGGCGAACTCGTCATAGAAGTCGTCCGGCAGGCTGCCGCCCGACCAGACGATCTCCTTCACGCCTTCCGACACCTTGGCGCCCCAGAGGTCGTAGGTCTTGGCGTAGGCGCCCTTGACGGTCTCGACCGTCCAGCCGGGCTTCGGCTGCGGCTTGACGTTGATGACGCCCTCGGGGATCTGGACGCGCAGCTTGACGGTCGGCGAGCCGGCGCAGCCATGGCCAACCTGCAGCACGGCCTTGTAGCTCGTGCCGAGCTTGGCCTCCTGGGTGGCGAGCGTCACATGGGCGGAAGCCGCGGAAGCGGACAGGAAGAGGACGCCAGCGGCGCCAGCGAACAGAAGCTTGTTCATGAAATTCACCTGATATCGCAATGCATTGCCGGTGCGGAGCCGCGCCGGCGCGAGACGACCGCCCGAAGGGACGGCCGGCGATTTCAGGCGAGCGGAGGCCCGCGCGCGTCGGGAAGGAAGACCAGCGCCGCCCCGGCATCGATCGACTGGACGGCGGGCAGCAGCGTGAAGGCGACCGGCAGCGCCGGCTGCGGAACCGGCAACGCCGCCGCCGGCCCGAACGCCTTGGCGACCTGCGACAGCACGCAGATATCGCAGGCGCTGACCTTGGTTCCCTTGGCGGGATCCGTTTGTTCGCCGGCCGGAAGGCAGAGAATGGTCAGGCCGCTGCGGTCGCCCAGCGCCAGCCGGGCCTCGGCGCTGGCATGCACCGGCGCAAGCAGCGTCAGGATGAGAATGGCCAGAACGCCGAAGGCGCTCCCCACCTCTCCTGCCAGCTGTCGCCAGGAATTTGCCATTCACCGCCCCTGCGAGCCGAACGCCCGATCTGCCGGTCGCAGTGTTACAGAGCTTCGCCGCATCCGGCCAGTGCGACGCATTGGCTTGGATGCCCCATCCGCGGAAAGGTTTCCCGACTTTCAGGGGAATTCCGGCTTTGCCATAGCGAGCCCCAGCCGAAGCCCCTAGATTAGAGACCAACTGAACTGGCTGATCCGAGGCCGGTCGCGCGGGAGACTTCCTTGATGAAAACCGACACCGCCGCTTTCCGGCTCGAAGACTACCGCGCTCCGGCCTTCACCATCGACAGGGTGGCGCTGAACTTCGTCCTAGCCCCCAAGGCGACGCGCGTCACCGCCACGCTTTCGGTCCGGCCGAACACGGAAGAGGCAGCAAGCGGCAAGCTCGAACTCATCGGCGACGAGACCGTCCTGAAGGGCCTGAAGCTCGACGGCGCACCCCTCCCCGCCGATCGCTATGTGGCGACGCCCGACCTCCTGACGGTCACCGGCGTGCCGAACGCGCCGTTCACGCTGGAGATCGAGACCGAGGTCGACGCCAACGCCAATACCAAGCTGATGGGCCTCTATCGCAGCAGCGGCACCTATTGCACGCAGTGCGAGGCGGAGGGCTTCCGCCGCATCACCTATTTCCTCGACCGGCCGGACGTGCTCGCCGTCTACACCACGCGCATCGAAGCCTCGAAGATCGATGCACCGGTCCTGCTCGCCAATGGCAATCCGGTCGAGAGCGGCGACATTCCGGGCACCGACCGCCATTTCGCAATCTGGCACGACCCCTTCCCCAAGCCCTCCTACCTGTTCGCCATGGTGGCCGGCGACCTCGGCGTCATCACTGACAGCTTCACGACCCTGTCGGGCCGCGACGTCGAGCTGCGCATCTATTGCGAGCACGGCAAGGAAGAACGCTGCGCCTATGCCATGGACGCGCTGAAGCGCTCGATGAAGTGGGACGAGGACGTCTTCGGCCTGGAATACGACCTCGACATCTTCGTCATCGTCGCCGTGTCGGATTTCAACATGGGCGCGATGGAGAACAAGGGCCTCAACATCTTCAACGACAAGTACGTCCTTGCCGATCCGGATACCGCGACCGATGCCGACTACGCCAATGTCGAGGGCGTCATCGCGCATGAATATTTCCACAACTGGACGGGCAACCGCATCACCTGCCGCGACTGGTTCCAGCTCTGCCTGAAGGAGGGCCTGACGGTCTTCCGCGACCAGGAGTTCTCGTCCGACATGCGCTCGCGCGCGGTGAAGCGCATCGCCGACGTGCGCACGCTGCAGGCGCGCCAGTTCCCGGAGGATGGCGGCCCGCTCGCCCACCCGGTCCGCCCCGAAATCTATCATGAAATCAGTAACTTCTACACGCCGACCGTGTACGAGAAGGGCGCCGAGGTCGTGCGCATGCTGAAGACGATCCTCGGCCCCGAGGATTTTCGCAAGGGTATGGATCTCTATTTCGAGCGCCATGACGGCGAGGCGGCGACGGTCGAGGATTTCCTCGCCAGCTTCGCCGATGCGGCCGGCGTCGACCTCGCCCAGTTCCACCTCTGGTACACGCAGGCCGGCACGCCGCAGATCATCGCCAAGGGCGACTATGACGCCGCCGCCCGGACCTATCGCCTGTCCCTCACGCAGAGCGTGCCGGCGACGCCCGGGCAGACGATGAAGAAGCCGATGCACACCCCGATCCGCTTCGGCCTGATGGGTCCGAACGGCGAGGATCTCGGCTATGAGGACGTCCGTGGCGGACGCGTCGAGAACGACGTCATCCACCTGACGGAAGGGAGCCAGACGCTGACCTTCGAGGGCGTCGGCGCGCGGCCGGTGCCGTCGCTGCTCCGCGGCTTCTCGGCGCCGGTCCGCCTCGCCATCGACATCTCCACGGCCGACCTGCTGTTCCAGGTCCGCGCCGACAGCGATCCGTTCAACCGCTGGCAGGCGGCGCAGACGCTGGCGATGCGCAACCTGATCGCCGGCACCGCCGACCAGATCAAGGGCCGCCCCGCCCATGTCGAGCCCGCCCTGATCGAGGCGCTCGGCGAGGTCGTCGACAACGAGCTGCTGGAGCCGGCCTTCCGCGCCCAGGTGCTGCAGCTGCCGAGCGAGGCCGACATCGCCCGCGAGCTCGGCCACGACGTCGACCCGGACGCTATCGCGGCGGCGCGCCGCGCCCTGCGGCTCTCCATCGCCACGGGGCTGGAGGACCGCCTCAGCCGCCGCTACGAGGCGCTCTCGACCGAGGCCGGCGCCTACGCGCCGGACGCCGGCAGCGCCGGCCGGCGGGCGCTGCGCAACACCCTGCTCGACCTGCTGCTCGCCACCCGCTCGCAATCGGCGGTCGATCGGGCGCTGCGGCATTTCGAGGGCGCCAGCAACATGACGGACCGGCTGGCTGCGGTCGGCGTGCTCGCGCAGGCGGCGCTGCCGGAGCGGCGCGCCGTCCTGAACGCCTTCCATGACCGCTATGCCGACGACGCCCTCGTGCTCGACAAGTGGCTGATGCTCGAGGCGACGGTTCCCTCTTCGGAAACGCTCGACCGCGTGCAGGCGCTGCTGCGCCACCCCTCCTACGCGGCGAACAATCCGAACCGGATCCGGGCTCTCGTCGGCAGCTTCGCCGGCGCCAACCAGACCCAGTTCAACCGCATCGACGGTGCCGGTTACGAGTTCCTCGCCGACTTCGCGCTCGACCTCGACAAGCGCAACCCGCAGACGACGTCGCGGCTGCTGGTCAGCTTCCGGTCGTGGCGCGCGCTGGAGCCGGTGCGGCGCGCTCATGCCGAGGCGGCCTTGAAGCGGATCGCCGCGGCGAAAGCCCTCTCGCCGGACACGCGCGACATCGTCACACGGACCCTCGCCTGAGCATAAAAAGCTAGAAAATCCGCCATTCCCGGCATACAAATCGCCGCTCCGGACTCGCCTCCGGCGCGGCCTGAAAATTATGCTTAACGAAACCCTAATGCCGTCTGGACAATGTGATTCGCGTCGATTCAAATGGGGGTGATTCGGGGCAAGGGACTGGCCCGATGACAGCGGGTACCAGGGGGCCGAGATGGCGCGGGCAGAGACAGCCAGTGCGTCTGCGAGCGAGCGCATGCCTATTGCCGGGATGTTGTTTCGACGCAAGCAGATGATCAAAGGTCACGCGAGGCTGCTCGCGAAACCGGCCTACGAAAAGCTCGTCTCGTCCGAGCCGATCCTGCGCCGCTGCATCCCCGTGCTCATCATCATCTTCCTGCTGATCGTCGCCCTCGCGCGCTTCATGCAGCTCTACGACCTCCGTATGGAGCGCGAGAACCAGTCGCGCGACATGATGGGCATGGTCGCGAGCTATCTCGCGCAGTCGCTCGACCAGATCGAGCCGACGCTGTCGAACGACCGCTACCAGATGGCCGTGCAGAACGCGCTCGACAACGCCCTGCCGCCGAGCGCCTCCAACACCGGCGAGCGGGTCTACGTCGCCGACACCAACGGCCGCATCATCGCCACCGCGCCGCGTTCGCCGATGGAAGAGGAACGCAGCTTCACCGAGGTGATCTCCGGCGCGCAGCCGCTCGTCATCTTCGGTGACCGCGCCGGCGTCCTCAAGGTCACCGTCGACGGTGACCAGCCGGCGCTCGCCACGCTCCGCCACCTGAACGGCCGCCTCGGCTTCGTCGCCGTCGCCACCCCGCTGACCGCCATCTATCGCGACTGGCGCGCCGACGTCTCGCTCAACGTCTCGGTCTTCGTCGGCACCAGCGGCATCCTGCTCGTGATCCTGTACGGCTATTTCTCGCAGTCGGCCCGCGCCCAGGAAGCCGACATCATCTACCAGGAGACCTATGACCGCTTCGACACGGCGCTCCGCCGCGGCCGCTGCGGCCTGTGGGACTGGGACGTCGCGCGCGGCCGGCTCTTCTGGTCGAAATCCATGTTCGAACTTGTCGGCATGGCGCCACGGGACACGCTGCTCGGCTTCGGCGAGGTGAACGAGCTGGTCCACCCGGAAGACGGCGACCTGATGAACCTGGTCGAGGCGCTCTATGAGGCGAACGAGACGACCGTCGACCGCATGTTCCGCATGCGCAAGGCCGACGGCAGCTATGTCTGGCTGCGCATCCGCGTCGAGTTGGTCGGCGCCGACGGCACCGAGCCGCACCTGATCGGCATCGCCGTCGACGTCACCGAGCAGATGCGCCTCGCCGAGAGCTCGCGCACCGCCGACATCCGCCTGCGCGACGCGATCGAGACGATCTCGGAGGCCTTCGTGCTCTGGGATATCGAGAACAAGCTCGTCATGTGCAACTCGAAGTACCAGCAGCTGCACGGGATTCCGGATGCGGTCCTGCAGCCCGGCACGCCCTATGCCGAAGTCATCGCCGCTGGCCACCAGCCCGTGGTGCGGGCGCAGGTCCCGTCCGAAGGCCGCGCCGAGGAAGGCGCCCGCTCCTTCGAGGCGCAGCTCAATGACGGCCGCTGGCTGCAGATCAGCGAGCGCCGCACCAAGGATGGCGGCTTCGTTTCCGTCGGCACCGACATCACGACGATCAAGCGCCACGAAGAGAAGCTGATCGACGGCGAGCGCCGCCTGATGGCGACCATCGCCGACCTCCGCCAGTCGCGCCAGAAGCTGGAGCAGCAGGCGCAGGAGATGGTCGAACTCGCCGAGAAATATTCGGAGCAGAAGGATCGCGCCGAGGCGGCCAACCGCACGAAGTCCGAATTCCTCGCCAACATCAGCCACGAGCTGCGCACGCCGCTCAACGCCATCATCGGCTTCTCGGAGATCATGCAGTCCGGCCTGTTTGGCCCGCTCGGCTCGCCGAAATACGGCGAGTACTGCCAGGACATCAACGCCAGCGGCAATTTCCTGCTGAACGTCATCAACGACGTCCTCGATATGGCCCGGATTGAAGCCGGTCGCATGACGCTCGACATGGAGCCGCTGATGCTGGACCAGATCGTCGACGAGGCCGCCCGCGTCATGACGCCGGAAGCCGCGGCGCGCAAGGTCTCGATCACGGCCGACCTGGAGAACACGCTCAGCCTGCACGCCGACCGGCGCGCGGTGAAGCAGATGGTGCTCAACCTTCTGTCGAACGCGGTGAAGTTCACGCCGGAGAACGGCCATATCAGCGTCCGCGCCCGCAAGATCGGCAGCGCCGTCACGCTGACCATCGAGGACAACGGCATCGGCATTCCGAAGGAAGCGCTGAAGAAGCTCGGCCAGCCCTTCGAACAGGTGCAGAACCAGTTCACCAAGAGCCACAAGGGCTCGGGCCTCGGCCTCGCCATCACCCGCTCGCTGGCGGAGCTGCATGGCGGCGCGATGCGCATCCGCAGCCAGGAGGGCAAGGGCACGATCGTCTCGATCCGCCTGCCGCTGATGCAGACGGCCCAGCTGGAGCCGCCGACCGGCGCCTCGGCCGGCGTCGCCCTCCGCCTCGGCGCCTCCGCCGAACCTTCCCGCTGACCATCAGCCTATGCGGGAAGCCGCCCGCCAGCGACGCGTGACGCGTCGCTAGGCCTTCTTGCTCTTGCGAACCTTGCCGATGATGCGCTCGAAGGCGGCGCGGACGTCCTTCTGCGTCGCCTGGACATGGGCGTCGAGGGTCGCGAAATCAGGCAGCTCGCCGGCCCGCGACAGGAGGCCGAGCAGTCCGCGCGGCGCCTCAGCCGGGTTGAACGGGCCGTCGACGCTGAGCCGCAGGATCAGCACCAGCTTCTGATAGAGCCGGAGCGCCGGCAGCAGGATCTCCGCCTCCGTCGCCGGCAACAGCCCAGCTCGCGAGGCGGCCGCGAGCGATACCTCGGTCTCGACGTCGAGGATCTCCGGATGCCCGGCGCCATGCACGAGCTGCAGGTACTGGGTGATGAACTCGATGTCGATCTGGCCGCCGGGCACCTGCTTCAGGTCCCATGGGCCCTCGGCCGTCTTCTCGGCTTCCAGCAGGGCGCGCATCTCCAGCACGTCGCGCTGGACCTTCTTCTGGTCATGCGGCGTGGAGAGGATGGCGCGGACATCGGCCACGGCGGCCGCGATCAGGCTGTCGTCGCCGCCGATCGGCCGCGCCCGCGTCAGCGCCATGTGCTCCCAGGTCCAGGCCTCCTTGGTCTGGTATTCGACGAAGGAGCGGATGTGGGTGGCGAGCGGTCCGGAATTGCCGGAAGGCCGCAGGCGGAAATCGACCTCGTAGAGCGAACCCTCGGCCGTCGGCGCGGAGATCGCCGCGATCAGGCGCTGCGTCAGCCGCGCGAAATACTGGCTGCCGGAGAGCGGCCGCGCACCGTTCGAGCCCGTCTCGGTATCGGGGAAATCATAGAGCAGGATGAGATCGAGATCCGACGACGCCGTCATCTCGCGCCCGCCGAACTTGCCCATCGCCAGCAGCGCGATCCGGCTCTGCGGGATCGTGCCGTGCTGCGCCTCGAGCGCCTTGCGAACATGCTCCAGCAGGGTCGAGACGAGAAGGTCGGCGAGGTCGGCATAAGCGAAGCCGGCGGCGCGCGTGCTCACCGAGCCTGCGACGACGCGGACGCCGATCAGGAAGCCCTGCTCCTTGCCGAAGATGCGCGCGCGGTCGAGCACGTCCTCCAGCGATTCCGCCTCGGCGAGGCTGGCGTCGAGCCGGGCGGCAAGGATCGCCTTGTCCGGCAGGCGGCCGAAGAAGGCGGGGTCGAGCACCGCGTCGAGCACATGCGGCCGCGCCGTGACGATCTCCGCCAGGCGCGGCGCCGTGCCCATGATCGTGGTGAGGAGGTTCAGGAGGCCCGGATTCGAGCTCAGAAGCGCGAACAGCTGGACGCCGGCCGGCAGGCGGGCGAGGAAGCGGTCGAACGCGTTGAAGGCGGCGTCGGCATTGTCGGTCGACGACAGCGCCTCGAGCAGCGCCGGCGTGATCTCGGTCAGCCGCTCGCGCGCGGCGGCCGAGCGCATCGCCGGATAGCGGCCGAAATGCCAGCCGCGGATCGTCCGGCTCACCTCGCGCGGATTGCGGTAGCCGAGGCTCGCCAGCGTCGCCACCGTCTCCGGATCCTCGTCGTCGCCGGTGAAGACGAGGCTGCCGAGCGAGGAGGAAAGCGGCGGGGCGGCCTCGAACAGCTGGATATAGTGATCGCGCACCTTCTCCAGCGTCGCGACCAGATCCTTGGAGAAGGCCTTCACCGTCCGGTAGCCCATCAGGCGCGCGATGACCTCCAGCCCCTCCTCCGTCTCGGGGAGCGTATGGGTCTGCTCGTCGGCGATCATCTGCAGGCGATGCTCGATGGCGCGCAGGAAGCGATAGCAGCGCGCCAGTTCCTCCGCCGTCTCCGGCGCGATCCAGCCCTTGGCGGCGAGGATATCCAGCATGTCGAGCGTGCGCCGCCCGCGCAGTTCGCGGTCGCGGCCGCCGGCGATCAGCTGCTGGGTCTGGACGAAGAACTCGATCTCGCGGATGCCGCCGCGGCCGAGCTTGATGTTGTGGCCGGCGACTGCCACCTGCTCGTGGCCGCGATGATCGTGGATCTGGCGCTTGATCGAGTGGATGTCGGCAATCGCCGCGAAGTCGAGATATTTGCGCCAGATGAAGGGCGCCAGCTCGGCCAGGAAGTCGTCGCCGGCCGCGATGTCGCCGGCGAAGGGGCGCGCCTTGATCATCGCGGCGCGTTCCCAGTTCTGGCCGCTCGCCTCGTAATAGAGGAAGGCCGCCGGCGTCGAGATCGCCACCTGGGTAGAGCCAGGATCGGGGCGAAGCCGCAAATCCGTGCGGAAGACGTAGCCGTCGCTCGTCCGCTCCTGCAAGATCTTGACCAGCCGGCGGGTCATGCGGACGAACAGCGCGCCGATCTCGTCGCGATCGGTCGGCTGCGCCCGCTCCGGATCGAACAGCACGATCAGGTCGATGTCGCTCGAATAGTTCAGCTCGCGCGCGCCGCACTTGCCCATGCCGAGCAGGATCCAACCGGAATCGCGCGATGGCTCGTCGGGATGCGGCAGGCGCAGCTTGCCGGCCTGGTGGGCGTCGGCGAGCAAGAAATCGACGGTCGCTGCGACGGCGGTCTCGGCGAACGTCGTCAGCGCGCCGGTGACGCGGTCGACCGACCAGACGCCGCCGAGATCGGCGAGGCCGACGAGCAGCGCCACCTCGGCCCGCGCCCGGCGCAACGTCGTCATCAGGCTGGCTTCGTCGGTGTCGCGCCACGACGCGGCGACGGCGGCCATCAGCTCGGCGAAACGGCTATCGGGGTTCTCCGCCAAAATGCCGACGAGGCGCTTTCCGTCGTCGAGCGCGATCTGGCGCAGGAAGGGCGAGGCATCGAAGACGGCGGCGAGGAACGGACCGAGCCCGGCATGCGACTGCAGCAGTTCGGCAAAGGCCGGCCCTGCGCCCGCCTCCTTGGCAGCCGCCTGCAGATCGCCGAGGATCTCGCGGCTTCGCGCCGCCTTCGGCGGTCGCAGATCGGCTGCGATGACGGCGGCGAGCGGAAGACCGGACGGCTCGGCCATCGATCTCGTTTTGCGTACAGCCATCGCACGGTCCTTCCGCGTCAGGTCTGGACGGGGAAGCGCAAGGCCACGACAAGTCCCGGTCCGGCGTCGCTCATCGCGACGGCGCCATGGTGAAGCCTTGCCACCGCGTCGACAAGGCTGAGACCGAGACCGCTGCCAGGCTGTGAACGACTCTTTTCCAGCCGGACGAAACGCTGCAGCACGCGCGTCCGCTCCTGGGCGGGAATGCCGGGGCCGTTGTCGGCGACGGAAACCACGATGTCGCCGTCGATCCGGCGCGCCTCCACGGCCACGGTCGCCTCGCCCGGCGGCGCCTCGCCGCTCCGGACATACTTGATCGCATTGTCGAGCAGGTTGGCGAGCGCCTGGCTGATCAGCTCGCGGCTCCCCTCCATCGGCAGCGTCACATCCTGCGCCAGGGTCAGCCGCACGCCGGCCTCCTCGGCCACCGGCTCGTAGAACTCGACCATTTCGGCGGTGATGTCGGCGATGTCGATCGGCCCGATGGCGCCATCCGGCGAACCGGCCTCGACGCGGGCGATCATCAGCAGCGCATTGAACGTGCGGATGAGCTGGTCGGATTCGTCGATCGTCGCTTCGAGCGCGGCGCGATAGGTCTCCATCTCCGCGCGCCCGGCCAGGGTGGTTTCGACCCGGGTCCGCAGCCGCGTCAGCGGCGTCTTCAGATCATGCGCGATGTTGTCGGAGACGTCCTTGAGGCCGTGCATCAGATGCTCGATGCGATCGAGCATGGCGTTGAGGTTTTCCGCCAGACGATCGAACTCGTCGCCGGCCGGCGTCACCTCCAGCCGGCCCGAGAGGTCGCCGGCCATGATCTGGCGGCTCATCGCGGTGACCGAATCGATCCGCTTCAGCACGCGCCGGCTGACGAAGAACCAGGATGTCAGGGCAAGGAAGATCAAAAGCACGACGGCGCTGATCATCGCCTTGCCGATGACGTCGCGGATGCGCTCGATCTCGCTGATGTCGCGGCCGACCAGCATGCGGAAATTGTTGGGAAGCGGCAGCACCTGCACCATGGCGATGTGGTGGGCCGTCTCGCCTTCGAGCCGCTTGTAGGGGATGGTCACGGGCTCGAGCCCGCTGCGCTTCAACAGCGCCTGCGGAACCTCGGTGACGTTGCCGGCGACGACCCGTCCTTCCGAGTCGGTGATGACGTAGAGGCTGGCGCCGGGGATGCGGCTGCGCTGCTCGATGGCGGCGACGATGCCGGTCAGTCCGCTGCGAAGCCCCTCATCGGCCAGCACGCCGATCTCGGCCTCGATCGTGTCGCGCACCTGCTGCGTCAGGAAGCGGTCCGTCTCGCGCGTGATCCAGCCGACGAAGGCGACCGCGAACACCGTGAAGACGATGAAATAGACGGCCGACAGCTTGAAGGCAGTCGTGCGAACGACTTTACCGAACCCCGTCACGGACCATGTATCCCGCGCCGCGAACCGTATGCAGAAGCGGTTCGGCGAAACCCTTGTCGATCTTCGAGCGCAGCCGCGAAATGTGGACGTCGATGACGTTGGTCTGCGGATCGAAGTGATAATCCCAGACATTCTCGAGCAGCATGGTGCGCGTCACGACCTGGCCGGCATGCTTCATGAGATATTCGAGCAGGCGGAACTCGCGCGGCTGCAGCGGAATGTTGATCTCGCCGCGGCGAACCAGATGGCTGAGCCGGTCGAGTTCGAGGTCGCCGACCTTGAGCATGGTCTCCGCCTCGCCGGGCTTACGCCGGCGGGCCAGCACCTCGATGCGGGCGAGCAGTTCGGAGAAGGCATAGGGCTTGGCGAGATAATCGTCGCCGCCGGCGCGCAATCCCGTGACGCGATCATCGACCTGGCCGAGCGCCGAGAGGATGAGGACGGGGGTGTCGTTGCCCTTGCGCCGCGTTTCCTCGACCAGCGTCAGCCCGTCCTTCTTGGGGAGCATGCGGTCGACGACGATGACGTCGTACTTGTTCGAGTCGACGAGAAAGCCGCCTTCCTCGCCGTCGGCGGCGTGGTCCGGCACATGGCCAGCCTCCCGCAATGCCTTCAGCAGGTAACTGGCCGTTTCACGATCATCTTCAACGATCAGGATTCGCATGGCGGCAGGTTAAACGTTTTTTGCTGATGGGTGCAGAAGCCCGGGCCCTGAAAAAGAGGCAGGCGGGAAAACTCCCGCCTGCCAGGCCGAACGTAGACGCTGGGGGCTCGCACAGCGCCTACGCCGGCTGTAGTTCCTCAGGCCTTGCCGAAGGGAAGTGCCACGAAGCGGGTCTGGTCACCGGACTTCACCCGCATCAGCACGGCCTTCATGCCCTGCTTCTTCGCATCGACGACTTCACGCTCGACGTCGCCGGGACGCGTAACCTCACTGCCGCCGACCGCGAGAATGATGTCGCCAGCCTGGATGCCCTGCTCCGCCGCCGATCCGCTCGGATCGACATCGGAAACCACAACACCCTTGCCGTCCGGGGCCGCCGTCAGGGCAAGGCCGAGATCGGCGACGGATGCGCCCTTCTCGTCGGCCTGCTTGGCGCTGGCCTGCTTCTCCGAACCCGGCAGCTTGCCGAGCTTGACGTCGACGGTCTCGGACTTGCCGCCGCGCCAGACGCCGAGCTTGACCGTCGTGTTCGGCGAGTAGCCGGCGATGATCTGCGCCAGGTTGCGGGCATCCTCGACCGTCTTGCCGTCCACCGTCAGGATCGCGTCGCCGGACTTGATGCCGGCAACGGTCGCCGGGCTGTCTTCCTGCGGCTCGCTGACGAGCGCGCCCTTGGCTTCCTTCAGGTTCAGGCTGTCGGCGATGTCCTTGGTGATCGGCTGGATCTGAACGCCGAGCCAGCCGCGAACGACCTCGCCATGATCCTTCAGGTCCTTGATCACGCGCTCTGCGGTCGCCGCCGGAATGTCGAAGGCGATGCCGACGCTGCCGCCCGACGGCGAGTAGATGGCGGTGTTGATGCCGATCACTTCGCCGGCGAGGTTGAAGGTCGGGCCACCGGAGTTGCCCTTGTTCACCGAGGCGTCGATCTGGATGAAGTCGTCATACGGACCGGCGCCGATCTCGCGGCCGAGCGCCGAGACGATGCCCGCCGTCACCGTGCCGCCGAGGCCGAACGGATTGCCGACCGCGACGACCCAGTCGCCGACGCGGGAATGGCCCTTCGAGAACTCGACATAGGTGAACTTCTCGGCATCATCGACCTTGAGCAGCGCGAGGTCGGTCTTGTCGTCGGTGCCGATCAGGCGGGCGCTGAATTCCTTGCCGTCCGCATTGGTGACGGTGAACTCGGTGGCGCCGTCGACGACGTGGTTGTTGGTGACGACGTAGCCGTCCTCGGAGATGAAGAAGCCCGAGCCGAGGGCGATCGCCTGGCGCGGCTTCTGGCGCTGCAGCCGGTTCTTGCCCTGCGGGCCCTGCTGGTCCTGGAACTGGCGGAAGAAGCGCTCCATCGGCGAGCCGGGCGGGAACTGGTCCGGGTTCGGGAAGCCGAACGCATCCGGGGCGCCGCTGGAATCATCGGCCGCCGTCGTCGTCGACTTGACACGGACGCTGACCACGGCGGGCTTCACCTTGTCCACGAGGTCCGCGAAGCTCGGCAGCTGCTGCGGCTGCACGCGGACGGCCTCGGCATAAGCCGGGGTGTGGGAGCTGACCAGGGCCTGACCCGCGAGTCCGCCAACGATGACGGCGGCGAGCGCCGTTCCCAGCAGGGCGCGGCTGCGGAACCGGGTCTGGGTGGACTTCGGAGCGGGGGTCTGTTCGGTCATGTGTGTCTCCGTCGACTTACTGAAAGGCGAGCAGCACGAGATCGCTGCTCCATGACGACGAAGATGCGCTGGGCAACCTTACGGGTGCCTGACATGAACGTGAAAGGTTCGTAATGTTGGAAAAGGGCTCAATCGTCCTTGGCCAGAAGGGCCTCGATACGGGCTTCTTCGGCCTGGGTCAGGCTGGACGCGGGCGCCGAACGGCGACGACGGAACACGCCGAAAGCCAGCGCGCCGCCGACAATTAGGAGTACCGGGGGCGTCCCCCAGAGCACCGCCGTGTGCCAGGTAAAGCGCGGCTTCAGCAGCACGAATTCGCCATAGCGATCGACGAGGAACGCCTTGACCTGATCGTCGCTGTCGCCCGCCTCGAGCCGCTCGCGCACCAGAATGCGCAGGTCGCGCGCGATCGTGGCGTCCGAATCATCGATCGACTGGCTCTGGCAAACCAGACAACGGAGCTCGATCGAAAGCGCCCGCGCCCGCGCTTCGAGCGCGGGGTCCTTCAGGATCTCGTCCGGCTGCACGGCGAATGCCGGCAATGCGGAGGCGATCAGGGCGCAGGCGAGGAGGAGGCGGCGCATCGCCCTACTCCGCCGGCACGGCGACGGAGCGCCGGGAAGGTTTTGGCGCACCGACGCGCAGGCGCCGGTCCGAGAGCGACAGGGCGCCACCCAGCGACATCACCAGCGCGCCGAGCCAGATCAGCGTCACCAGCGTCTTCCAGTAGACGCGGACCACGGTCGAGCCGTCGGTCGATATGTCGCCGAGCGAGATGTAGAGCTGCGAGAAACCGAAGGTCTTGAGCGCGGCCTCGGTCGTCGGCATGTTCTGCACCGTGTAGATCCGCTTCTCCGGCTCCATCGTGGCGACGACATTGCCGCCCTCGCGTACCGTGAAGCGCACGCCGGTTCCGGTATAGGTGCCGCCGCGGATCGGCACGAAGCCGTCCATCGTCACGGTGCGCTTGCCGACCGTCATCTGTTCGCCGGGCTTCATCGAGACGATGGTCTCGGTGTTCCAGGCGGTGGCGGCGACGACGCCGAGCACCGTCATGCCGAGACCGAAATGCGCTACCGCCGTGCCCCAGGCCGAGCGCGGCAGGCCGGCGCCGCGCCGCCAGCTCTCGGCGAGGCCGGCGCGGCCGAGCTTGATGCGGAAGGCGATCTCCGAGAGCGCGCCGACCATCAGCCAGACCGCCAGCGCGACGCCGAACAGCGCCAGCGCCGCCGGCGTGCCCATCAGGGCGAGGCCGAGGATGACGGCGGCCATCGCGGCGCCGAAGGCAAAGAGCAGGCGCTGCCCCGCCGCGACGATGTCGCCACGTTTCCAGGCGAGCAGCGGTCCGAACGGCACGGCGATCAGAAGCGGCACCATCATCGGGCCGAAGGTCATGTCGAAGAACGGCGCGCCGACCGAGATCTTCTCGCCGGTCAACGCCTCGAGCGCCAGCGGATAGAGCGTGCCGACCAGCACCGTCGCGCAGGCCGCCGTCAGCAGCAAATTGTTGAGGACGAGCGCGCCCTCGCGGCTGATCGGCGCGAACAGCCCGCCCTGGCTGAGCGTGCCGGCGCGGGTCGCGAACAGCGAGAAGGCGCCGCCGATGAAGATACAGAGGATGACGAGGATGAAAATGCCGCGCGTCGGATCGGTGGCGAAGGCGTGCACCGAGGTCAGCACGCCGGAACGGACGAGGAAGGTTCCGAGCAGCGACAGCGAGAAGGTCAGGATGGCGAGCAGGATCGTCCAGATCTTCAGCGCCTCGCGCTTCTCCATGACGATGGCCGAATGCAAGAGCGCCGTCGCCGCGAGCCAGGGCATGAAGCTCGCATTCTCGACCGGATCCCAGAACCACCAGCCGCCCCAGCCGAGCTCGTAATAGGCCCAGTAGGAGCCCATGGCGATGCCGAGCGTCAGGAAGCACCAGGCCGCCAGCGTCCACGGCCGAACCCAGCGCGCCCAGGCAGCGTCGATGCGGCCGTCGACCAGCGCCGCGATGGCGAAGGCGAACGAGATCGAGCAGCCGACATAGCCGAGATAGAGCAGCGGCGGATGGATGGCGAGGCCGACATCCTGCAGCAGCGGATTGAGGTCGCGCCCCTCGAACGGCGCCGGATCAAGCCGCAGGAACGGGTTCGAGGCGATCAGGATGAAGAACAGGAAGGCCGCGCCGATCCAGGCCTGGACGGAGAGAACGAGGGCCTTCAGCTTGAGCGGCAGGTTCTCGCTGAACAGTGCCACCAGCGCTCCGAACAGCGCCAGGATCAGCACCCAGAGCAGCATCGAGCCTTCATGGTTTCCCCAGACGCCGGAGATCTTGTAGAGCAGCGGCTTCAGGGAATGGGAGTTCTCGACGACGTTCTGGACCGAAAAGTCGGAGACGACATAAGCGTAGGTCAGCGCGGCGAAGCTCATCAGCACGAAGACGAACTGCGCGACGGCCGTGGTGGAGGCCACCGTCATCAGGCGTTCGTCGCCGCGCAGCGCGCCCCAGAACGGCACGGTGCCGCCGACCAGCGCCAGCGCCAGGGCGAGAACGAGTGCGTAGTGGCCGATCTCGACGATCATCGCGTCACCGCCTGCGGCGCCGGGCCGGAGGCATCCTCGGGCCGCCATTCGCCGCTCTGCTTCAACGCCTCGACGACTTCCTTGGGCATGTAGGTCTCGTCATGCTTGGCGAGCACGGTATCGGCCTCGAACAGGCCGTTGGCGTCGACCCTGCCCTCGGCGACAACGCCCTGCCCCTCGCGGAACAGATCCGGCAGGATGCCGACGAAGCGGGCCGGCACGGTCGCGCGGCCGTCGGTCACGGCGAAGAGCACTTCCCCGTCCGCCTTCTTGACGACCGAGCCCTGCTCGACCAGCCCGCCGAGGCGGATGCGCTGTTCCGGCGCCGGCGGCTTGGTCAGCACGTCCGACGGCGAGGTGAAGAAGGTGATGCCGTCCGAAAGGGCGAAGAGCACAAGCCCGACGGCGCAGGCCAGGACGACGCCGGCAAGGCTGATGAGGGTCAGGCGGCGCTTCTTACGCGTCATGTCGAACGATCAATCCTTGCCAATTCACGAGCCATTTTTGCCGACACCGATGTCCTGGGCGGCCTTCTCGACGACGGCGAGCAGCTCGGGCTGCTCGCCCAGCTTGCCACGCGCGCGATCGAGCGCGGCGCTGGCGTCACCCGGCTTGCCGAGAACCATATAGGCGCGGAAAAGCCGCTCCCAGCCCTGCGTGTCGGCGGGCTCGGCATCGAGCTTGGTGGCGAGGCCCTGGACCATGCCCTCGATCATCTGCTGCCGCTCGGCCGGCGTCTGGCTGGCGGCGGCGGCGACGTCCGCCTCGGTCGGACCGGGAGCGCTGGGCGCGGCCGGGACGGCCGGCGCGGTCGCGGCCGGCCGCAGTTTCGCCAGTTCGGCGCGCACGGACGGCAACCATGGCGCATCCGCCGGCGCCGACGCGATCAGCGCGCTCCAGGCGGCGATCGCCTCCGGCTTGCTGCCCGACTGGGCAAGCGAATAGGCGAGATAGAAACGCGACCGCACGTCCTGGGGATCAAACGCGAGCGCCTTCTCGAAGGCGGCGCGCGCCTCCTCGGTCACGACATCGCCGCTCGCCCGCGTCAGCGCCTCGCCGTAGAGCGATTCGCGTTCGGCCGTGGAGCCGAGCAGGCGCTTGGCATTGCCGAGCGCACGCACCGCGTCGTCGAAGCGGCCGAGGCGCATATAGATCGGCGATAGGATTTCCCAGCCGCGGCCCTCCTCGGGATTGGCGGCGAGATGATCCTCGACCTTGGCGATCAGCCCATCGACATCGCCCGTCGCCGTAGCTTCGGCGGCGCGATCGACGCCCGGCCGATCCGCGAGTTGGGGCGAACCGACATAGAGATAGGTCCCGATGGCGATCACGGGAATCGCGACGACGGCGAGCAGCCGCTCGATCCGATAGGCCGACCGCGACCGGTCCGCCCCGGCATCGGCCGCGTCCTCGCTGTTGAGCAGCCGGCGCGCGATTTCGATTCGCGCGGCCTCCGCCTCGGCATCGCCGATCAGGCCCCTCTCCTTGTCCCGCGCCAGTTCGGTGAGCTGATCCCGATAAATCGACCGGGCGGCGCCGGCATGCGCGGGCTGGACACGGGCCGGCCTGCCCAGGGGAATGAGCACGGCAAGCGAGGCGGCGGCCGTCAGCACGGCCATGGCGATCCAAAGAAGCATGTTTTGTTCCTGGACCGGTTCTAGCCTCTAAGCCACGGCCGCGCACGTCGCATTCTGTCGCGGACGGAAGGTTGCCGGGTCCTCAGTCGATCGGGCGCCAGGTGCCGTCCTCCTGGCGGCACGCCGTGCCGCGCGCGACCTGAGGCTCGCCGTCGATCCAGATGCGGTGCGTGTAGTCGCGGCAATCATAGGCGTTAATGCGATAGCGCGGCCCGGGAACGACTTCGCCGCGATAGCCCGCGCGCTCGCCGCGCCAGTCGACGGGCGAGCCGGGCCGGCCATATTCGAGCGCCTGGAATTCGGCCTCCTGCGCCCGCCGGCGCTCCTGATCATCAAGGCTGCGGCCGATCGACTGGCCGACCAGGCCGCCGATCAGGGCACCCGCCGCCGTCGCGGCGACGCGGCCCGAGCCGCTGCCGAACTGGTTGCCGATGACGCCACCGGCCAGGGCGCCGCCGACGGTGCCGAGACCCTCGTTCGGGCCGGTGCTGGCACAGCCAGCCAGCGTCGTCGCAACGACGCCCACCATACTCCACGACCCCAACCGCATGACATCACACCTTTTTCGCCCGTGCATGGCTTCGATATTGTCCGCCGCGCCGTCGATCCGCAATCCACCATCAGCATGGCGAAATTACGGACCACCCCTTATGCCGCCGGCAGGCGAACCTCGGCGCGAAGGCCGCCGAGCGGGGAACGATCGAGTTCGAAAGCGCCCTCATAGAGCAATACCAGGTCCGTCACGATGGAGAGACCGAGACCGGAACCCGGCTTGCTTTCGTCCAGTCGCTTGCCGCGCCGGGTCGCCTCGAGCCGCTCGGCCTCGGTCAGTCCTGGACCGTCATCGTCGACCCGGATGATCAGCGATCCGTCCATGTCGCCTGCGGCAGGAATGACGCTCACTTCGACCGCCACCTTGGAGCCCGCCCATTTGCAGGCGTTGTCGACGAGATTGCCGACCATCTCCTCGAGATCCTGCTGCTCGCCGCGGAAGCGCGCTTCCGGGCCGACATGCAGCGCGATGTCGAGGCCGCGATCCTCATGGATGCGGCGCATGGCGCGGACGAGGCGCTGCAGCACCGGGTCCGCCTCCGTCACGGCGCCGATCACCTGCGACCGGGCGGCGATGCGGGCGCGATCGAGGTGATGATTGATCTGCATCCGCATCAGCTCGGCCTGCTCGCCGACCTTCGCCGCCAGCTTGCCATCGTCCGAACGCGCCTCGTTGGTGATGACGCTGAGCGGCGTCTTCAGCGCATGCGCCAGATTGCCGACATGCGTGCGCGCGCGCTCGATGATCTGCTGGTTCGAATGGATCAGGGCGTTGAGTTCCTTGGCGAGCGGCTCGATCTCGGCCGGGAAAGGCCCCTCGAAGCTCTGCTCACGGCCGCTGCGGAGCGCCGCCAGTTGTCGGCGGACCTGGTCGAGCGGGCGAAGGCCCCAGCGGATCTGGAAGGCGGTCGAGGCGACGAGGCCGATGCCGAACACCGCCAGCGTCAGGGCGACGCTGGTGAAGAAATCGACGATGTCCTCGCGGAGCTCGGAGGCGTTGCCGGCGACCAGCACATCGTAGCGATGATCGACGTCGAAGGTGATGGTGCGCTGGAGAACGCGCAGCTGTTGCCGGTCCGGCCCCTCCATCGTCGCCTGCTCGATACCGTCGACGGTGTTGCGCGAGGTCGCCTTGGCGAGGTCGAGCGTGTCGGTCGAGAGCGAGCGCGAGGCGAGCAGGACGGGGCCGTCGACCTGACGGATCTGCCAGTACCAGCCGGAATAGATCAGCTCGAAGCGCTGTTCGCCGAGATTGCCGGGATCGCCGAGCTTGCCGGGCGGCTGCGTCGCGAGGTTGCCGACGAGGGTCTTCAGATAGACCGACAGGCGCTCGTCGAAGGCGCGTTCCACCGTGTCGCGATAGAGCGAGGTCAGGATCACGCCCGCGACGACGAGGGCGATGGCGCTCCAGATCGACGCGCCGGCGATCAGCCGGAACGCGAGCGAGTTGACGCGCATCAGTCGCCGCCGCTGGCCGTCGCCGTACCCGGCGTCACGATGCGGTAGCCGAGGCCGCGCACCGTCTCGATCAGGTCGGCGGCGACCTTCTTGCGCAGCCGTCCGACAAACACCTCGATCGTATTGGAATCACGATCGAAATCCTGGTCGTAGAGATGCTCGATCAGCTCGGTGCGGGAGACGACGCGGTTGCGATGGTGCATCAGATATTCGAGCACCTTGTACTCGTGCGCCGTCAGCTTGACCGGATTGCCGTCGACCGTGACGCGACCGGCCTTGGTGTCGATGCGGACCGGGCCGCATTCGATCTCGTTGGTGGCGTGGCCGGCGGCGCGGCGCACCAGCGCGCGGATGCGGGCCAGCACTTCCTCGATGTGGAAAGGCTTGGCGACATAATCGTCGGCGCCGGCGTCGATGCCCTGCACCTTGTCGCTCCAGCGGTCGCGCGCGGTGAGGATCAGCACCGGCATGTTGCGACCGGCGCGGCGCCAGGCCTCGAGCACGCTGATGCCGTCCATGCGCGGCAGGCCGATGTCGAGCACGACGGCGTCATAGGGCTCGGTATCGCCGAGGAAATGGCCGTCCTCGCCATCCCTGGCGGAATCGACGACATAGCCGGCCGTCTTCAGGGCTTCGGCGAGCTGGCGGTTGAGATCGGGATCGTCCTCGACGACGAGAATGCGCATGGGTCTAACGTCCTACGATGGAGCCGTCGCGCGCATCGACGCGGACACGCTTCACCTCGCCCCCCTCGCCGAGCACGTTGACAACATAAATGAGGCGGTTCCCAGCCTTGCAGAGCTGCGCCGACACCACTTCACCACCATTTCCCGCCACGGAGCCGCGGATCTCGCTGAGCGAGATCGCGTCGCCGCGCTGGACAGCCTGCCGGGCCTCGCCTTGCGAGAGGCAGGATTCGCCATAGGCCGATTTCGGTCCGGAAACGTCGGTCCCGAACCAGACAAAAAGGGCCGTCAACAGGATGAAGGTGATGAGGTGCTTCGACATGCCCTCCTCGTAGCCGGCCTCATATGAACATGATCTGAATGCCGACAACCTTCGCGCGAAAGCTCACTTGAGGCGAAGCGGCGTCCGGGCGCGCCAACGACCGTAAAGCGCCAGTCCCGCTCCCGTCAATGTAGCGAGCGCCACGGCGATCTCGCCGAGCGAGGCCTGGTCTTCTGCCGTAAGGGAATGACCAAGGATCAGGCCGACGATCGGCGCCGCGGCAGCGATGATCGCACCCCAGGTGACGCGCGAGGCGTACCAGGGCTCGGCGTTCGTCGCATGGCGCACGGCAGGATCCGCGGCGATCTCCTCGACGATGGCGCGGGTGATGGTCGGCGCCATCTCCGCCGTCAGCGGATTGTCGGCGCGACCGGCCATGCGCGAGACCGCGCCACCCACGGCGCCGAGCAGGATGTCGAAGGGATTGAGCGTCGGCATGTCAGCCACTCCTCTTCAGCGTAATGAAGGCGCGGATCTCGTCGCGATAGCGCCAGGCGAGGACGGCGAGCGCGACGACGAAGAGCCCAGCGACCAGCAGACCCGCCGTCGCGGGCGCCAGCGCCGGATGGGCCGCCGGCGCGATCCCGCCCGCCGCCACGGTGCCGCCCGTCGCCAGCGATCCGCCCGCCGCCGTCACGGCGATGGCGCGGCGCCCGGCAAGAACGCGGGCGATCTGCGCCCGCGTCGCCGGGCCGACGACGCCGTCGACGGCGAGCTGCGGATGCGCCGCCTGGAAGGCGCGGACGGCGCTCTCGGTCAGCGAACCGAAGTCGCCATCCGCCGCCCCGGTCAGGAGGCCGAGCCGGATCAGCTCGTCCTGCAGGGCGCGGACGGCCGCGCCGCTGTCGCCCGGCCGAAGGGAGGCGAAGCCGGCGGTGCCCCCGGTCTCGCGCCGGCCGTCGAGGATCAGCGCCGCCTCGCGCTCGCGGCGCCGGGTCAGCCCCTCGACCACCCGGCCGCCCGCCTTGTTCCAGGCCTTGAGCCCGGAGCGCACGGCGGCCCGGTCGGCGATCCGCCAGGCCCGCACCCAGGAAGCGCGGCCGATGGCGCCGGTGTTGAAATGAAACGAGACGCCGCCGTCGAACTCATGCGCCCTCGCCCCCGGCATGGCGCGCGCGACCGCCGGCTCGTAATGCGCCGCCAGCGCCTCGGCCAGCAAGGCGCGGCTTTCGCTTTGCGTGATCGTCATGCCGGCCCTCGGCACGACGACGCCCGAGGCCGCCGTCAGCCCGACGCCGATGGTCCAGACGCCAGCGACATCGCGATAAGCGCGCAGCACTTCCCCTTCCTCGGCGATGAGCTGCTCGAGCCCGGCCGGACTGGTGACAGGCATGGGATGACCTCCGATCGGACGGGCAGAAAAAAATCTCTCAATCGACGGCGATTGCAGGGAACCCGGACCACACGGCGGTGTTCTCCATCCGAGATGCACTGCGTCTCGACACCGGTTCCCCAACCGGAGAGCCCGCCGCTTGCCCCCCCAGCGGCGGGCTTCGTCTTTTGGCGATCGGTTCAGTCCGTGAGGATGCTGGCGCCGCCGACCGCGAGCTCGGCCTGGCCCGCGCCTTTCTCGTGCTGGCGCAGGCGGATGCGGGCAATGTCGGTTGCCATCAGGGCATGGGTCGAGACAGCGGATCGCGTCCGCTCCAGCCACATCTGCGAGGTTCCGGCGGCGTGGAAATCGATCGGCCCGTCGCTGCCGCCGCGCCCGACATCGCCGAGGCTCCGGGACGCGAACGTGCCGATACACCAGAGCTTCGAGGCATCGGTCAAAAGGACGTTGGCGCCGCAATTGTCGTGGTAGTCGCCGCCGATCTCGATCGCCGCCAGCCCGCCATGACAGGCGAGGCCGTTGTTGGCGAGATGCGCGTGGCGGCCATTGTCGTGGCCGCGGCAATCGATCGTCAGCGGCGAGAGCGTCGGCGCGCCGCCGCGCGTCCACTGGAAGCTGATGCCGTCATTGGCGTTGGAGGCGGCGACGCAGCGGACGAGCGCGGCGAGGCCCTGGCTGTCCTCGATGAGAAAGCCGTCGCCGGCATGGCTCGGTCCGCCGGCATAGCGGGCCGAGCAGTCGACCGCGATCACATGGCGGGCGGCGCTGCCGTGGACGAACACGCCGCCATTGGCGCCGCCCTGGAAATCGAAGCCTTCGAGATAGACGGATTTCCCCGTCGCATCGAGCGCGAAGGCATCGACGACGATCAGCACCCGCGTGTTGATATTGCTCGGCACGGCGCCGTCGGCGCGGCGGACAAATAGCGTTCCGCCCTCCTGCGCCCACGAGCCGGGCGTCGCATTGCAGGTGGCGGCATCGGCGACGCGGACGAGCTCGGCCGGATCGCCAAAGGCGTTTGGCCTCAGGAGATCGAGCACGACCGTGACCGTGGAGCGCGCCACGGCGTAGCAATTGCCATAGGTGGCATGCGGCGTTGCCGGCCAGGAGAGGTCGTGCCCCGACCAGCAGGTGACGCGCCCGCCGAAGGCACGATAGGCGGCGGGCTGGGTCGGGATCACCATCGGGCCCATATTGGTGAAATTGTTCACGCGCGAATACGTGCCGGCCTTGACCCAGACCTGGAACGGTACGCCGCCGGCATTGCCGAGCTGGGTGGCGGCGAAGATCGACTTCACCGCCGCGCCCCAGCTGGTGCCGGGATTCGCGTCGTTGCCGGTGGCGATGTCGACGTAATAGGCGGGACCGGCGAGCGCCGCCGCGGCATAGGCCTCCGGCTTGAAGTCGCAGAGGAAGCGGCCGCCGCGCCGGCGGATCGCCAGCGGGTAGTCGGCGAGCGGAAATCCGAGGCCGGCGGGCGGAGCGCGCCGCCGTCCCGCACTCCCCCGCCGCACGAGGTCGAGACCGGACATCCGCATCAGACCCACCCGACGATCGTCGCGGTCGTGCCGGTCGCGAGCACCCGCACGGCGCGGATCGGCAGGACGTCGCCGGCATAGCGACTGTAGGTCAGGGTCGTCCCCGCCTCGTCGCGGACGACCGCCGCGCCGTCCGTCTGGAAAACCAGGGCGCGCGGACGGATGGCGAGGTCGGTCGTGTCCGACGGCGTGACGGCGAAATGGCGCAGCGCCGGGCCGGAAAGGCCCGTCGCCGTCCCGGCAAAGGGGTCGCTCATGTTGGTTCTCCGAGGTTTGGGGGAGTTTTGAGGTTTCGGTTGTTCAGGTCCCCCTCGCCGTCATCCCGGCCGCAGCGAAGCGGAGATCCGGGATCCATTCAGCCGCGACTTGGGGAGGTTCACGCGGTCAAGACTTCGGCTGCATGGATCCTCGCCTTCGCGAGGATGACGACGGAACTTGGGGCGACGGCAGAGGGCTGTCGGCAAAGGCAAGAAAGCGTCACACGGCCGTCCAGCCCGCCGCCTTCCGGACGAGCAGCGTCGCCGTCGCCTTGTCGAAGGCGAGCCAGCCGACCTCCGGCGTCGCAAACCACCAGCTGCCGTCCGCGAACACGGCAAGCGCGCCGGCCTGCCCGGCCCAGGCGCCGGTCGGGCTGGCGCCGAGCAGATAGCGGGCCCCCTCCGCCGGCGCGCCCGGCGGCGTGTTCGCCGACACCGCCTCGACGGCGAGCTGCACCAGCCCGTCGAGCCGGCGCAGCGCCTCGTTGTGAGTGACGTGCTTCTGCGCCTGCGACGGCGCCAGATAGGGAAGCGCGAGATGGACGGTCTGGTCAGCCATGGACGAGGATCTCCGTTGCAATTCCCGGCCCCGCCGTCGCGCTCAGCTGGTGGACGCGGGCGGTGAAATCGGCGCCCGGCGCGCTCAGCAGGCCGGCGAGCGTGGCGGCCGAAAGGCTCAGCTGGGGCACGGTCGTATCGAAGCTGCCGCGAAGCGTCGCGCCTTCCCGGATCTCGACGCGGTAGGCCTCGACGGCCTCGCCGAGCGGCACCTCCGGTTGCTCCCAGCCGTCGCCGTCGACGCGGGTCTGGCGGATCCAGGCGAGGTGCACGTTGCCGGTCGCGTCGCGCGCGCCCCGCAGATGTACCGGCGCGAAGGGCAGCCGCCACCGGCCCTGGACCGTGAAGTCGAGGGTGGTGAACCGCTCCGGGTCATAGGCGATCGCCAGCGGCCCGGCGCGGAGCGTCCGCGCCAGTCCGATCTCGGACGGGTCGAGATCGAGAAGCGGCGTCGCGCTGTTGATCCGGATGAAACGGGCGCCGGCGGCATGTCCGAGTGCTGCGAGATCCGACGTACCGCCCTGCCCGCGCAGCAGGTGGGAGACGCGCCAGAGCCCCTCGCCGATCAGCTCGGCCGAGCGGAACTGGATGACCTCGAAGCCGGCCGCCTCACTGCCGATCGCGGCGAGATTGCCGCCATTCAGCACCGCCTCGTCCGGCAGGGCGGCGATCGCACCGGCCGGCAGCGATACGGAAAGCGTGGTCGCGCGGTCCCAGCGGCCGACCGGCCCGGGCGGAACAGCGGCGGCGATCGTGCCCATCGTGGCTGGCTGCGTCATCGTCTGGCGCAGCCGAAAACCGGCGGCAGCCGAGCCGATCGAGACGCCGAAGGCTCCCGGCCACGGATCGGCGAACAGCGCGATCCGCGCGGCGACCCGCTCGACACCGGAGAGCGACGGCAGGTCGAGAATGACGACTTCCGGCGGTCCAGGATCCGGCGACCAGCCTGGAACACCTGAAGTCGGCGCCCCCGCCGCGACCGGTGACCCGAACGGATCGACCGTCCTCCCCTCGATCCGCCGCGCCAGCCCGTCCTCGACCTTGGTCACGCGAAAGCTCACCCGCCCCTCGGGCCGGAGCAGGCTGACGACATCGGCCGGCTCTATGGCGAGACGGCGATCCGTCAGCGCCAGCGACACCGTCTCGCGGCCGTCCCAGATTTCCTGCAGGCGCTGATCGGCGAGCGCCACCGCCAAGCCGTCATCGGTGACGATGCCGGTCGAGAGCGCGGCCTGCCGCTGCCCAGCCGCCTCCAGCCGGCGCGAGGCGACGACGCGGTCGCGATAATCGCCGGCGCCGTCAATGAAGCCGAAGGCGAACTCGGCCGGCAGTTCCGTCTCCTGCGCCCGGCGGATGGCGACGAGCGGCTGCTCGCCCTCCTCGACCAGATCGGCGGGATGAAGCGTCAGGCGCGGCAGGCCGCGACGGACGAAGCGGACGACGGCGCCGGACTCCGCCGCCTCGAAACCGAGCGCCTCGGAAAGCCCCTGCAGCGCCTGCCGCGCCGAGCCGACGCGGGCAATGACGAAGCCGTCCACCGTGCCTTCGAGATCGCCGACGCGAAAGTCGAAGAAGCGATAGTCGCGCAGGATGCGCTCGACCAGGCGGATGGTGGAGAGGTTGCCGAGCCGGCCGTTCAGCCAATGGCCGGTCTCCCAGTTGCCGCCATCCGACCAGATTTCGGTGAGCCGCGGGAAGGCCGGATAGGGCCGCGCGTCCCAGGACCAGACATAGGTGCGGCGGGGATCGACCATCCGCCCGCCATAGACGGCGGAGAACGGGTTCGCGCTCGCCAAGAAATCCGGCGCAGCGGGATCCCAATAGCCGAGCACGGCGGTCAGGAAGCGTTCCTGCATCAGGGCGTCGCGGCCGCCGTTCGAGAAATGCGGCAGGCGGGATCCACCGACCTTCGGATCCGGAAAGACGTTCGGCTCGTTGGCGCCCTTGTCGATCGCCGGGCAGCCGATCTCGGTGAACCAGATCGGCTTCGACTGCGGCACCCAGGCGGACGGCGTTCCGATTTCGACACCGCCCGGCCGGTCGAAATGCGGGTTCGACCACCAGCCGACGAGGTCCTTGTAGCGGAACACCCAGGGCTTGCCCGCGCCGCCATCGGTGATCGGCGAGCGGATCTGCGCCCGCCGGTCGGCGTCGCTCGCATAATACCAGTCGAAGCCCTCGCCGCCGGCGATGTTGGCGCGGAGATAGACGACGTCGCGGCCGCTCTCGGCCGCCTGCGCATCGAGATGATCGTAGCCGTCGCGCCAGTCCGACAGCGGCACGTAGCTGTCGATGCCGATAGCGTCGATCGCGGCGTCCGCCCAGAGCGGATCGAGATGGAAGTGGACGTCGCCCGAGCCGTCGCCCGGCTGATGGCCGAAATATTCGCTCCAGTCGGCCGCATAGGTGATTTTGGCCGAGGGCAGGATCACCCGCACATCGGCCGCGAGCGCCTTCAGCGCCGCGACGAAGGGATAGGTCGACGGACCGGAGCGCAGCGTCGTCAGACCGCGAAGCTCCGAGCCGATGAGGAAGGCGTCAACGCCACCGGCCGCCTTGCAGAGATAAGCCGCGTGCAGGACCATGCGCCGATAGGTCCATTCGGCCGGGCCGGAATAATGCACCGCGCCGCCAGAGACGGAGAAATCCGTCCGCGCCGCCGTGCCGACAAAGGCGGCGATCTCGGAGGCCGCCGCCGCCGTCTTGTCCGGCGTGCCGGGCCGCCCCGGCGCGAGCGAACCGGTGATCTCGCCGCGCCAGGGATAGGCCGGCTGGTTGGCGTCCCAATAGGGATGCGGCAGCGCGTTGCCGGCGGGGATGTCCATCATCAGGAACGGATAGAAGGTGACGGCGATGCCGCGCTGCTTCAGATCGCGAATGGCGCGGATGACGCTCTCGTCGGAGGGCGTACCGCCGAAGGCGGGCCGGTCGTCGATCCGGCTCACCGCCCGCGCCGCACCGCGGTTCAAGCCGGCGACACGCCAGCTCGTCGGGCTGGTAACGGTCGAAAAGTCCTCGACGCGCGGCGCGACGGTGCAATGGCCGGCACGGAGATCGTCGCCGAACCACGAGACCGCGAGCGCCGCCCGCTCGAGCTTCGGGCAGAGCGCCTGCAGATCGTCGATCGAGGCTTCCCAGTCGGTGCGGGCGCCGTCGACATGGCGGTTGACGGTAACGCGGCGGCCCGGCCCCTTCGAGGTGTAGACCGGCAGCGGGTCATAGGCGAATTCGGACGCGCCGGGGATGATGACGACGGCGCGGATCTCGTCCTCGACGCCGCCGACGGGGCGAAACACCTCGAAGGCGAGCTGCGGCAGACGATTGCCGTAGTCGCCGACCGGCAGGCGCTCGAACACCACCACCGCCGTGCCGCGATAGGCGGGCGTCGCGCCCTGCTTCGCCTCGATCAGGCTGTCGGCGCCCTGGTCCTCACCACCCAGATGGATCCGGTGATGCACGTCGGCGAGGTTGATCAGATTGCCATCAGCCCAGACGCGGCCGATACGGGCGATCGGCCCCTCGCAGATCCCGACGGCGAAATTGGCGAAATAGGAATAGGTGGTGACGGTCGGCCCGCCCTTGCCGCCCTCCTCCTCCTCCTTCACCTCCTGGAACTGCGTCGCCCAGATCACCTGCCCGGCCAAACGGGCGCGGCCATAGACGCGCGGGATCGGCGTGCCCTCCTCCGAGCGCTGGACGGAGAGATCGCCAAGACGCGGCCCCTCGACATCCCGGCCGAACAGGGTCTTGTCGACGGCATAGCCCGCCATCGCGCCGACCGCGCCGCCGAGAATGGCGCCGACGGGGCCGAACAGGCCGCCAATGGCGGCACCGGCCGCCTGCAGGACGAGGGTCGCCATCAGTCGATCACTCCGGGAAATTTGAAAGCGAATGCGACGCGCCGCCGCCACCAGGGCGAGAAGGCGGCGGTGGCGACGGAAGCGCCGTCATGGGCATGCAGGAAGCGATCGGGCGCGACGAGGATCGCCGCGTGTTTGGCGGGCAGGCCAACGCGCCAGCGGAAGAGCAGCAGATCGCCGATCCCGGCTTCTTCGACCGGGACGGCAGGCATATGGCGGGCGGCAGCCTCGGCCAGAGTCTCGACGCCCCGCGCCTCGGCCCAGTCGGCCGTATAGGCCGGCATTTCCTCCGGCTCGACGCCATAGACCGCGCGCCAGACGCCGCGCACCAGCCCGAGGCAATCCGCGCCGACGCCCTGGAGCGAGGCCTGATGGCGATAGGGCGTGCCGAGCCAGGCCATCGCCGCGGCGACGATCGCCTCACGGGAAAGTGGTTCTGCCATTTCGATCCATGTCCGAATCTGCGACGTTCCGCCGGCTGCGCAGGCAGCGACGGGCGTGGCGTTGAACGAGGGGACGCGACGGCCCCGCACGGCACTCAGGGAAACCCAAAATGCCCCAGCACACCGAAAACATGGCTTCGCTGCGCGAGATCCTGAGCGGCCTGACCCGCGAGACCGCGTGGCCAGCCAAGAATGAGATCAGCCGGGAGATCGACATCGCGCTGTCTCATGTGACGTGGTCGCCTGCCCTCGGCGCGGCGGCGACGGACACGGCGGCGCGCTGCTTCGAGGCGCTGCAGATCGTCAGCCGCGCGTCCTCCGATGACGCCAAGCGGGCCGCCGCCATTCAGGACAGCCTCGCTGCGATCGACGAACTGCAGCGCGTGCTCGACGCGGCGGAGCCGGTTGTGCGCTCCGAATAGCCTGCTGGATGACGACAGGGAGTGTTGTCAGAGACCTCACCCTCGCCGTCATCCCGGACGCAGCGAAGCGGAGATCCGGGATCCATCCAGCCGTGCAATCGGGAGGCAAACCGCCCAAGGCCCGGGCTGAATGGATCCCCGCCTTCGCGGGGATGACGGGGAGTGCGCGGCCAGATTGAGAGCCATCCACCGATGTTGCGTCTGCCCTCACCCGGTCAGCCGGCCGCCATTGTTGCGGCCGCTGTTGCGCGCGTAGCCGAGGGCGAAATCGTTGCCTGGCATGTGCGGAAATCCGCGAAAATTCAGCGCGTTGGCGAATTTCTCTCGACAGGTTCCGAAACGCTTGTCGCAGCCGGCGGTCACGGTGAAGCCGTCGCCCGGGGCGATCGGCGCCGTCATCGCGCTCCAGAGCTCGATCCGCCGCTCGCCCGGCTCCGTGCGGTCCGCCTTGACGACGGCTCGGCGGCCGGCATTGGCGCCGCTGGTCCAGTGGACGACGCCGCGCTCGAACCAGCCGGCGGCGAAGCCGTCGAGGCCAGCGATGCCGAAGCGCCGCCCGTCCGAAGTGGCCACCACCGTGCCGTTGCCACGAAACGCGGGATTGTCGAGATCGACCTTGCAGCGCCCGTCCCCGAGATCGGCATCGCAGACGGCGCGGAACACCCGGCCCTGCGGCTCGTCGAGCGCCGCCGCGATGCCCCGGATCTCGACCCGGAACGCGCCATCCTCGCGCAGCACCTCGCCGATATGGCCGACCCGGAGCAGCAGCCGCTCTTCCGGCGCCGCCCAGTTGACGAGAAAGGTCTCGATCCTGGCATGATCGAAGGCGCCGGCCGCGAGTTCCGCCTCCGACAACCGGTCGGAGATCAGCGCGCCGGCGACCTCCATGCCGCCCGTCACCATGCCGGTCTCGGCGCTCGCCTCGCTGGCCGAAAGCCCCGTCGCGGCCTCGAAGGTGACGCCGTCGAAGACGATGTCGCGGTCATGGTCGGTGAACCCCAGCACGACGCCGTCGCGCCGGGTCAGCCGCCAGACATGGCATGTCGTCGAGGCGTCGCCGGAAAGATGCGCGGCGAGCGCCGCCGGGACAGCCCTCATGGTCGGATCTCCACGATCGGGATCGACGGGATCTCGCCCGCCTCGAAGGCCGCGAGGTTGATCACCAGCTGGTCGGTATCGAAGCGCACCGGCACGTCGAAGCGGAAGCCAGCCGTGACGACGGCGCTTTCCGCCGGCGCCTCGGCGAGCGTCACGAGCCCGGTCGCGGGGTCGACGGCGAAATTCCCCGCCGCCAGCTCGATGCCGTCGACCGCGACCAGAACCGTGCCGTCGACCGGCTTGGCGATCCCACGCGCATAGGGCGCATGCAGGCCGCCATAGGTCTTCTTCAACGCAAACACCGTCGTCGCGCCGTCGCCGATGCCGAGGCGTTGGTCGGTCGCGGCCGGCTCGGTGCCCGGCGGCGCGGAGCCATCGTCGGCGCGGTCGCGCCAGCGGAAGCCGAACAGCTTGCCGCGCCGCTCCTCGAAGAAGGCGATCACCTCGTGGAGATCGGCGAGCGAGCGCACGCCATAGCCGGCGTCGTAGCGGCGGCGCGATTCCGCCCAGCGGGCATTTCGCCGCTCGCCGCCGGAGCCGAGCGTCACCACCTCGGTGCGCCGCTCCGGCCCGCCGGAGGAGCCGAAGGCGATGTTGGTCGGGAAGCGGATCTCGTGAAAGGCGGGGATCAGCGGCATCAAAGCCCCCTTCTGCCGCGCCCGACGGCGCGGGCGAGCGTCGCGGCAACATGCGCCTCGGATTTGCGGAACGAGGCGGCGTCCGGCGTCTGGATGGCGATGTTGACGGTAACCGGCGCGCCGCCAGCGCCCGAAACGCCGAGCCGGCCGTCGGGTCCGCGCGACAAGGGCATCACGGCTTCCGCCCCCGCCTCGCCCATCAGGCCGAGCCCGCCGGACAAGGGAAAATAGGTCGGGCTGGCGACGACGCCGCCCTTGGCGAACGGCTTGACCCCGCCCAGCCCGCCGAGCGAGCCGACGAGCCCCGACAGCAGGCCACCGATGCCGCTTTCGATCGGTTTCAGCGCGGCGTTCAGCGCCATGGTCGAGAAGCGCAGCGCCAGGCCCTTCAGGATGTCGTCGAATTCCTTGCCGCCGACGACGGCGTCGCGAAACGCCCGGCTGATCGTGCCGGAAAACCCGTCCGCCTGCTTGGCCAGGCCATCCAGCGAGGCGGTGAAGGCGGAGGTGTCGGCGGTGATGCGGACGGAGAGTTCGTCGATCGGTGTGGTCATGTGACCTCCAGCTTTCGCGCGGCGCTGACAGGCGCCCTATTCCTTCAGTTCAACATCGAACCCGGCCATCATCCTGAGGTGCTTCGCGTCAGAGAAGCCTCGAAGGAGGGTCCAGTGGAGCTCCGAGACGCCTGAGGCCATTCGAACCGGCAGCGGCCAAAGGGAGCCTTCTGGACCCTCCTTCGAGGCCCGGCTGCGCCGGGCATCGAAGGATGATGGCTGAGTGCCCTCAGCGCTCCGTCTGCGCCTGATCCGGATACCGCCGCGACAGATCTTCAAACGTGGCGCGGTTCATCGGCGCGGGCGTCCTCCCGGTCAGGCCCTCGATCGCGGCGGCGAGCTCGCGCGGCGTCAGCGCCCAGAATTCGCGGCTCGAGAGCTTCAGCACCCCAAACCCGATCGCCATCGCCTCGCGCCAGGGAAAGGGCTGGGTCTCTCCGCCTGAAGGAAGCAAGACCCTCACCCCAGCCCTCTCCCGTTTCTCGGGAGAGGGAGTTGGCCGAGCCTCGGACGACGGGGCCAACCGAGGTTCGGGGGGCGAGACTTCCCTTCCATTCGACGCTCCCATTCCAGGCGAATGGCGCCGCAATGGATGAAGCCCGCCGTTCGCCCCCTCGCCCGCTTGCGGGAGAGGGTTGGGGTGAGGGTCTGTCGTCACCCCCCGCTCCCGCCGAACGTCGCGCCCAGCAGTTCCGAGACGATTCCAGCAAAGCCGGCCGCGCCGTGCTCGGCGCGCATGGCGGCGACCTGGTGGTCGTCGATCACAGCCCCCGCACCGCGCAGGCCCGCGCCGAGGACGCGGATCGCGTCGCGCGCCGAGAGCCTGCCCTCGCCGAAGCGCTTCGCGAGCGCCGAAAGATCCTCGGCTCCGAAGGCCGCCTCCAGTTCCGCCAGCGCGCCGAGCGTCAGGCAGAGCACATGCGGTTTGCCATCGAGCACGGCCTCGATCTCGCCGCGATGCCGGTTCGCCATCACGCCGCCGCCGTGAAGCTGACGAGGCCGGCCGATTCCAGCGCGATCTCGTAGGTGACGGCGCCGTCATGCTCGCCGGCATAATCGAGCGCGGTGAGCTGGAACGGTCCGGATAGCGTGCCGAAATCCGGCACGATCAGCTGGAAGTCGCGGATCGCGCCGTCGAAGAACAGCGTGCGGATCGCGGCGTCGGTCGCGGCATCGCGAAAGATGCCGGAGCCGGAGACGCTGGCGCGACGCACGCCGGCGCCGGCCAGCAGTTCGCGCCAGCGGCCGGCCGAGTCCGTGTCGGTGATATCGACCGTCTCCGCGTTCAGCGCGAAGCGCCGCGTGCGCATGCCGGCGACGGTCGCGAACGCGCCGGATCCGGTGGTGTCGATCTTCAGGAGCAGATCCTTGCCCTTCTGCGCGGTCATCCTCTATCCCCTTGTGATGGTTGATCGTGTTTCGCCGGGAGCTCGCCGATGCCTGCTGTCGAAGTCGTCCGCGCTAGGGAAAGCGACATCCCCTTCCTCGTCGCGACCGAGCGGCGGCCGGGCTACGAGGCGCTCGTCGGCCGCTGGGAGGCGGAGCAGCACCTTCAGGCGATGACGGAGCCGCGCTATGCCTATTTTCTCGCCCGCGCCGTTTACGGAAACGGCGAGGCGGAGCCGCTCGGCTTCGCGCTGCTGCGCGACTGGGACGCGCCGGAGCGGTCGACGCTGCTGAAGCGGATCGCCGTCGCCGAACCGGGTCGGGGTTTCGGCAAGGCGCTGCTCAACGGCGTGATCGACCGCGTCTTCACCGAGACGCGGGCGCACCGGCTGTCGCTCGGCCTGTTCCCGCATAATCTGCGCGCCCGCCGCGCCTATGAATCCGTCGGCTTCCAGGCCGAAGGCGTTTCTCGCGGCAGCGCGTTCATTGGCGGCGAGCACCATGACGAGCTGGTGATGGCGATCCTGCGGCCCGACTGGCTGGCGAAACGGAGCTAATCTTCAACCAACGCCGCGACCCGCACGACGCCGTGCTCGGTCAGCCCGTCCGGATCGAGGCGAACCTCGGCGAAGGTGACGCGCAGCAGCACCAGCGCATGCGCCTCGAGCGAAAGCGGCGCGTCGTGCAGCAGGCGCATCAGATGACCGATAACAGTCCAGGCCTCGCGCTTGCCCACGCCGCGCGACCAGACATGCAGGCTGAGCCGAACCTCGCCGCCCGCCTCGTTGTCGCTCGACCAGTCGGCCTGTCCCGTCTCGCCGAAGGTCACGGAGGGAAAGGCGGCGGCGCGCGGTGCGCTGTCATGGATACGGTCGCCGACCAGTGCGGCGAGATCCGCGTCGGCGAGTAGATGGGCGACGACCGCCGCCTGCAGTTCGAGCGCCGCGATCATCGCGATCTCCTCTTCAGGCTGGATATCGCCGGGCCGATGACGGGATCGGCGGCAGCGTCGAGCGCGCCGAATTCGCGGGCGAACAGGTTTTCGCCGATGAGGGTGACGTCGACGGAGAGGCCGGAGCCGGCAGATCCGACGCTGAACGATGGGGCACCGCTTTCACCTCTCCCAGAGGGAGAGGTCGACGGCGTAGCCGGCGGGCGAGGGGTTGCGCCCTCACCGATAAGGCCTGAACCCCTCACCCGGCCCTGCGGGCCGACCTCTCCCCGTGGGAGAGGTGAAAGATCCGTTGGCATCTCATCCAGCGCCGCCCGCAGTCGGCCGGCATTGCGCTGCAGCGCCTCGGAAATCGCCGGCGGGACCGCCTTCTTCAGCGCTGCGGCGAGCGCCGCGCCGGTGAGCGCCCGCGCGTTCATGCCCGTTCCTCCGCAGATTCGAGAACGAGAAAGCGCCGCGTCTCGTCCGGATCGCGCCAGGCAGCGATCCGCAACACACGGCCGCGATGCGCGATCCGCATGCCGCCCTCGAGATCGGTGCGAAAGCGGATCCGGATCCGGTGCGTGACGCGGGTCGAAAGCCGGTCGGCGGCAAAGCTCTCGTCGGCCACGACGGGCTCGATCGCCGCCCAGAGGGTGGCGACGGGCTCCCAGGCGATGGTCGCGCCGCCGGCGCCGTCCGCCGTGCGAACGGCACGCTCGAGGACGACGCGGCTCGAGAGTTGGCCGGGGTCGAAGCCGGTCACAGCGAGCGCACCCGGTAGGGCGCGACCAGCGCCTCGAAGCCGAGCGGCGCGACGTCGCCGGCCTGGTCGAAGCCGACGGCGCCGCGATGCTCGTACCAGTGCGCGACGAGCATCAGGATCGCCTGCCGCAGCGGCGCCGGCACCGCGAGGCTGGTCACGCCATAGCCGGCGTTGACGTCGATCTCGATGCCGTTGTCATAGAGTGCCACGGCCGGCTTCAGCCTCGCCACGATGCGCGGCGGCAGGCGGGCGGCGTCGACGCGGTAGTCCGCCGGGTCGAGGACATGCGCCGCGCCGACGACGTCGTAGAGCGTGACACTCTCGACCGAGATCAGCGGCGCGATGGGCAGCTCGATGGCGCGGCCGGACGGCCATTCATCAAGATAGATCCGCCAGGATTGCGCGATCAGCTTACGCCTCGTCTCGCTCTCGACATGGGTGCGCGCCGCCACAATCGCGGCGGCGATCAGATCGTCCTCCGCCGTGCCGTCGACGCGCAGATGCGCCTTGACGTCGGCGAGCGACACCGGCTCGGTCGCCGGCCCGGAAACGAGCGCTGCGGTCATGATGGCTCCTGGATGGGAATGAATTGGATGGAGCGGCGCCGGCGGGAGGCCAGGCGCCGCTCCCGGCGAGCCCCGGCGGGAGGGGGACCGGGGTCGGCCGTTTCGAGTTCGATTCCCTCCCCCTTGTGGGGAGGGTTAGGGAGGGGGTGCCACCTGCGAAGTCTCAGGCGGTTCTCAGCCGGCTAATCTCCACATTCGGCGCCGGTACCCCCAACCCCGCCCTCCCCACAGGGGGGAGGGAGAAGAGGGCGCCAGCCCCACGCTCGCCGTCATCCCGGGCGGAGACCCGGGATCCATGCAGCCGTGGCATCGGGAAGCGAAACCTCCCGGCAACCCCGCTGCATGGATCCTCGCCTTCGCGAGGATGACGGCGGAGGGGGTGACGTCGGACGGAGCCTCACAGGGCCACTCCCTCCCCCTGCGGGGAGGGAGAAGATCGTGGCGCCCTGCTGCCCACACGCTCGCCGTCATCCCGGGCGGAGACCCGGGATCCATTCAGCCGTGGCGCGGGGAGGTTCACGCGGGCAACGCTTCGGCTGCATGGATCCTCGCCTTCGCGAGGATGACGACAGAGCCCCGCAGCCCTAGCTCGTGCCGAACTTCAGCAGCTTGATGGCGTCAAAGTCCTGGACGCCGCCGCCGACGCGCTTGGTGGTGTAGAAGAGGACGTAGGGCTTGGCGGAATAGGGATCGCGCAGCACACGGACGCCGAGGCGGTCGACGACGAGGTAGCCGCGTTTGAAATCGCCGAAGGCGAGCGACAGCGAATTGGCGCCGATGTCGGGCATGTCCTCGGCCTCTGTGACCGGGAAGCCCAGCAGCGACGCCTCGCCGCCCGCCACCGCCGCGGGCTGCCAGAGATAATGGCCGTCGGCGTCCTTCAGCTTGCGGATCGAAGCCTGGGTGCGGCGGTTCAGGACGAAGCGGGCATTGGCGCGATAGCCGGCCTTCAGCGTGTAGATCAGGTCGACCAGCACGTCGGACGGATTGCTGGAGGGCAGCGCGCCCGAGGTGCCCGTCACGACATAGCCGAGCTTGCCCCAGACCCAGCTCGCCTCGGCGGCGGTCGCATAGGCGAGGAAGCCCTTCGGCTTGTTGCTGCCGTCGCCGGAGACAAAGGCGGTGCCCTCCTGCGCCGCGAAGGCGCCCTCCACCTCGGCGGCGATCCAGTCGTCGATGTTGACGGCCGAGTCGTCGAGGAGCGCCGCGGTCGCCGCCGGCATGGCGTAGAGCTCCATCGCCGGGAAATCGAGCGCGGCGATGGTGGGCGACGCCGTCTGCGGGCGCGCATCGGTCTCGCCGGCCCAGCCGACCGCCGGCCCGGCGGTCATGAAGGGCTTGCGATAGGTGCCGGAAGAGACCTGGCGGACATCGGCGATGGCGCGGATCGGCGAGATCGCGGCGAGGCGCTTGCCGATTTCCGTCTCCGTCTCGATCGGCACGAGATAGCCACCATCGGCGTTGGAGCCTGCCGAGAGCGCCTTCTGCTCCAGCCGACGGAAGCCGTCCTCGTCGCCGCCGCGCACATAGCTCTCGAAGGCCTGCTTGTGCTCGGAAGGCCGGGCCGGCCCGCGCTCGGCCGAGAGCGGCGGACGGCGGCCCTTCAGCGTCAGCTCGTCCAGCGCCTTGTTGATGCGGTCGAGCTTGTCGGTGGTGACGACGTCGGCCGTGAGCTTGGTCTCGATCTCGGCGAGCCGCTCGTCATTGGTGTCCTTGAACGCCTCGAAGGCGCGCATGAAATCATCAAAAGCGGCGGAAACGTCGCCGCTCTCGGCGGCTTTCGCTTCGGGGGCGGCGGAGTGGGTCTCGGTCATCGCGTTGTCCTTATGGGGTGGAGGGAGCGGGCAGCCCGGCGCATCCGCGCCGCCAAGCCGGTGGTCTTCACGGTCGAAACGCGGGCGTCGGGCTGCATCGGGAAGGTGACGACCGAGATCTCCCAGAGATCGATCTCGATCAGCTTGCGGATTCCGGCCGTGCGGTCGGCGCGGGCCTTGACGGTCTTGAAGCCGATCGAGAGCCCGTCGAGCGCGCCGGCCCGCATCAGGCTCGCCACCTCGCGGCCGCGCGCCACGTCGGGCATGAGGCGGCCGCGCACGAACAGGCCGCGCGGGTCCTCGCGGATCTCCATCCAGACGCCGATCGGCTCGGCCGGATCGTGCTGGTAGAGCATGCGGATGCCGCCGGCGCTCCGGTTCGCCAGCGAGCGGCGAAACGCGCCCGGCATGACGAGATCGCCGGAAAGGTCGGCCGTGCCGAACAGGCTAGCATAGCCGGAAAAGACCCCTTCGCCATCGATGCCGGAAAGGTCGGCGGCGGCGAACTTGGTCTCGAGGGCGGGCGTCTGCGGGATGGCCATGCGGTCTCCTTCGCGGCGAGCGCCGCGGGAAAGGGAGTCGGATCAAGGGGTTGGAACGGACGGCTCAGCCCTGGCCGGCCTCGCGCGAAATCAGGCGCTCCAGCGCGCCCACGAAATCGCGAAACACCTGCCGGTGGTCCGGCGCGATCCGCCGGAGCATGCGGTTCAACATCGCGGTCATTTCGGCACTGTCTCCAGTTTGCGCAGAGGGAGGGAGAAGAATGGCAGGAGCCTCCCTTGGCGCCTCCTCAGGCTCGCCGTCATCCCTGCGAAAGCAGGGATCCATCTTCACGCCGCGCAAGCCTCCGCGGTTGGGCGCCCCGGGGCGGCATGGATCCCTGCTTTCGCAGGGATGACGATGGAGGGTGTGACGTCGGATGCTACTTACTTACAGGCGATGCGGATCGCCGCGCTCATCCAGCGCACCCGGCCTCATTGCCTCAGTCTGGTGTTGAGGGAGAAGTTGGCCGCCGCCCCGAAATACCCCAATCCCAGAATCCCTTACCGGCGATCATTGAAGAACCGATTCAGCCGGGCGATTTCGGCGACGAAGTCGTTGAAGCGGCGGTTGGAATTGGCGAGTTCCTTCAGCGCCCAGACCAGGAGGCCGCTGGCGCCCGAGGCCCAGAGGAAGAGCGCGAGATGCGCGAGGTCGCCGCGTTCGGCGAAGCTGCGGGTCACGTCGTCCACCGCTCCTCTCCTTCCTCGTCTCTATCCTCGTTTCCTTGCCCCGCCGCGCCATAGCCGACCGCCTGGCGCTTCTCGTCGCGGGTGAGAAAATCGGCGGCGCCGACCCTTGCCCAGAGCGCGGCGCGATCGGCCGAAAGCGCCTCGACGGCGTCAGTGTCGAAGCCGAGGCGCGGCGCGCCCGGATAATGCGGCGACAGCCAGGCGGTGAGCGCGTCGGCGGTGCGGCTAACCAGCGGCAGCACCGTCTGGCGCCAGAACACCCGGTTCGCCTCGGCATAATTGGAAAAGGTGTTGTCGCCGGGAATGCCGAGCAGCATCGGCGGCACGCCGAAGGCGAGCGCGATCTCGCGCGCCGCGCCGTTCTTGGCTTCGATGAAATCCATGTCGTGCGGGGTGAGCGCCATCGACGTCCAGTCGAGCCCGCCTTCCAGCAGCAGCGGCCGCCCGGCATTGACCGCGCCGGTATAGTTCGCCTCCAGCTCGCGCTTCAGCCGCTCGAACTGCTCCTGGCTGAGATTGGCGCCGCCCTCGCCCTTGTAGACCAGCGCGCCGGAGGGCCGCGCCGCATTGTCGAGCAGCGCCTTGTTCCAGGCGCCGGCGGCGTTGTGCAGGTCGAGCGCGACCGCCGCCGCCTCCAGCGGCGCGAAGCCATAATGGTCGTCGAGCGGGTGAAACAGGCGGAGATGCAGGATCGGCGACAGGCCGTCCTCGATCGCGAAGCGCACCGACCGGCCGGCGACGGTGTATTCATACGCCTCCGGCCAGCCGTCCGCCCCCGGCACGACCTTCATCCGGTCGGGCCGCAGCGCATGCAGTTCCGCCGGTTCGGCCCCGAGCTGGACCAGTTCGGCATAGGCGTTGCCGGAAACGAGCAGGTTGGCGTAGAGCGTCGCCAGAAACGCCGAGCCGGACTGGCGGCCGTTCGGGCGGGAAACCAGCGCCAGCAAGGGATGGTCCGGCCGCTCGGCGTCGCCTTCATAGAGAAGAGGCGGCACCGAGGCGGCCGCTTCCGCGATCATCGACACGGCGCGATAGACGATGGCGTTCTTCATGAAGCCTTCGCGGGAGAGCGAGGCGAGGTCGCGCGCCGTCCAGGCGGGCCTGCCCTGCCCCTGCAGCGCGATCAGCGGACCGGCGCGCGATGCCTTCGCCTCGGGCACGGCGGCGCGACGCCCGCCCAAGAGACGGGAAAAGAGGCTCGGTTTCATGACGTCTCCGATCAAAGCTCACCGTCCGGAACCGCCGGAGGGCGGAAGCGGGGCAGCCTTCCCGAGCGGCCGGCTCCGGAACGACTTCCCGCCAGGCGACGAAATCGGGTTGCCGGCGCCCTTGCCATGCAACTCCGACACTGGCATCTACACGGCCAGGCAGCGCCAAACGGCGCGGCTGCCTCTTGCGTTCTCGTTCACCCAATGAACTATGGGCGCAGACACTGAAGACGAGGCTCGAACCAGAGCCCTCGCAACGCATTCCGGCCACAAGGCAACGCGCCACCAGGGGTCCATCCGGTGCTCGACTTCGCCTCGCTCCTCGTCGCCATCGGCTTCGCCACCGCGTTCCTCTCCGTCATCCTGTTCGCGGCCTGGAAGACGTCGCGCGGAGATGGCTTTCTCCTGACGTGCGCGATTGGCGCGGTGATGATTGCCGTCAGCGTCGGGTTTTCGACGCTCGACAGTTTCCACCCGTCGAACTGGGTGCTGGGCATCGCCTTCGCGTTGCTGCTCGGCGGCATCGCCAATCTCTACGGCAGCGCGACGCAGTTCCGGCTGGGCGGATCGCCCTGGCGGCGGATCGCGACTGCGAGCCTCGTCACCGCAATCCCGATGCTGCTGCCGCTTCTCTCCGGCTACAACGGCATCACCTATGCCGTCGGCTTCACGGGCTCGGCGGCGCTGCTTCTCATGACGTCGTATCAGTTCTGGCGGGCGCGCGAGCAGGCGCCGATGACGACGCTCGGCATCGCCTCGCTCTATCTGCTCGTCGGGCTTTCCTTTCTGCCGCGCGCGGTGCTGGTGCTGGTCCGCGACGGCATCGTGGTAACCGGGCCGCCGCGAAACTGGGCCCAGGATCTCTCCGTCATGCTGGTGATCGGCGCGATTCCGGCGCTCGGCGCCATGACGATGGCGCTGAGCCAGATCCGCACCGCCCAGGCGCACCGGCGCGAGGCGCTCACCGATCCGCTGACCGGGCTGATGAACCGCCGCGCCCTGTTCGAGACCCATGCCGGCGAGATGAAGCCGACCGACGTCACGCTCCTCTTCGACATCGACGAGTTCAAGTCGATCAACGACACGCACGGCCACGCCATGGGCGACCGGGTCATCTCGCTGTTCGCGGAGGCCCTGAAGGCGAACCTTCCGGCCAGCGCCTCGGCCGCGCGGATCGGCGGCGAGGAATTCGCTGTTATCCTGCAGGACGCGACGCTCGACCGCGCCATGCGCCATGCCGAGGCGGTGCGCGCCCGCTTCATCGCCCTGGTCGAGGCCGAAACGCGCCTGACCTGCACCGCCAGCGCCGGGCTCGCCGCCGGAGGACCGCAGGCGGCCAATATCGATCGCGTGCTCGCCGAGGCGGATCGCGCGCTCTACGAGGCGAAGCGCGGCGGCCGCAACCGGATCATCGCGGCGCGCCAGCCGGCCCGCGAAATCCTGCCGGACGACGCGGCAAGCTCTCCGGCAAACCCGGAACCCGTCCCGTCGGCCTGAGCGTCTGACCCGAAATGCCTGGATGAAGGCGACGGCGCTCCTTCACCTCTCCCATGGGGAGAGGTCGACGGCCGAAGGCCGGCGGGTGAGGGGTTGAGCCCTAACCGGATGGTTCCCTACCCCCTCACCCGGAGCTGCGCTCCGACCTCTCCCCATAGGAGAGGTGAAAAAGGTGTCCTCACGGCTCGAGCGCGAGGTCGACCTGCTTATGGTTCGTGAACAGGAGCGAGGGATGCAGTTCCTCGAGCCCGTCATAGGGATTTGCGTGAATGGCCAGGATCCAGAGGCTCACCGAAGCGGTCACCGCATAGATCGCCAGCGCCCGCCGCCCGGCCCTTGCCCGGTCGGCATGCGTCGCGGCCAGCGTGATCGCGGTCAGCAGCGTCAGGAACATCACCAGATACCATTTGTAGAAGTCGATCGACGTGTTGCCGACCGCGAGGCGAAGGTTCCGGGCCTCCTGCAGGTCGCTGAAATCACGGATCACCTGCGAGATCAGCGGCGACGGCGCGCCGCCCCGGGCGAGCAACGCGATCTCGCCGTGAATATCGTGCAGCGTCTTCTCGACATCGGGATCGGGCTCCACGTTCTTGCCCTGAAGCCACTCCTTGATCGCGACGTCCTTGCGGTAGGCGATCACGCCCTCGGCCAGGCGCTGGGAATCGAGGATATCCGGCTCGGCGCTGCGCAGCAGGCGCGAGATCGTCGAGCGTTCCATGCTCGTCGCCTCGTCCGCCTTCGAGTTCACCGCCCAGATGTCGGCGGCGATGAAGCCGAGCGAAAGCGCCCAGGCGGTGGCGATCGTTCCGAGAAAGGCCGGCTGCGGCATCGAGAAGATGTCATGCGACGCATGCCGCGACAGGCTGTAGAGCGCCAGCCTTCCGACCAGATAAAAGCCAATTCCAAAGACGGCAAACAAGAAGAACAGCATCTGCACCGAAAGCTGATAGACCGACTCCATCGATAGCGCCCCACTTGATCCATCCAGACCTGTCGAACTCCGGCGCTCTGAGCACAGGGTACTCCGCCGGAACGACGATAGTCTGACTCGTCCGGGGATTCGCCTCCCAAGACAAGCGAAGATCCTGCCTTCGGCCGGATTGACGCTCACATCGTCCGGATCCTCGGCTCACCCGGCGCGCGCAGCATCAGCGCCGCGAGCGCCCAGACCAGCGCGTCGAGACGGTCGGGCGAGCGGCCGTTGGGCAAGCCTTCCGGGCCGAAATCGGCCATCTCGTCCTCGAGCGCCGGGAACGTGCCGGCATGGCGTACGCGCCCCTGCGCATAGAGCGCCGCCACCGGCTCGGCCCGCAGATATTTGCCGCGAGTGGCGCGAACCGAGGTCACCGGCACGGCCGGATCGACCTCGTTGATGACGCTCGCCACCATGTCGCCGCCCTGGTTGACCTCCGCGACGAGCATGTCCGCGTCGAGCGCGCGATAGAGCCCGACCGCGGCCGCGGCCCAGGCGGCGGGCTTCACCTCGGCGAGGCTGCGATCGGCCAGCACATAGGCGATGCCGTCGGCAGCGAGACCGCAGGCGACGATACCGCAGGCATCCGCCCCCTTCCGCCGCGAGGCGGGCGGGTCGACGGCAACCGCGATGCGGACAAGCTCCGGCGGCGTCTCGACGCGCGCCGCCTCGATTTCATTCCGGCTCCAGAGCGCGTCGGCGCGATCCTCGATCCATTCGCCGTCGATCTCCTGCCGGCCGAGCCGCGTGCCGCGATAGCGCCCGACGACGCGCTCCAGAAACCCCGGCGCCAGATTGGCGAGATTGGCCGAGGTTCCGGCGCGGGTGATCACCGTCCGCTCGGCCGCGAGCAGCCGCTTCAGCAGCGGGATCGGACGCGGCGTCGTGGTGACGAGCTGGCGCGGCAGCGCGCCGAGGCGGAGGCCGAACTGCAGCATGTCCCAGCACGCCTCCGGATAGCGCCATTTGCCGAGCTCGTCCGCCCAGGCCGCCTCGAATTGCGGTCCGCGCAGGCTCTCGGGATCCTCCGACGAAAAGCAGAGCGCCACCGCGCCGTTCGGCCATTCGAGCCGCCGCCGCGACGGCTGCCAGTTGGGCCGCTCCCGGCGCGGATGCACGGAGAGCAGGCCGGAGACACCCTCGATCATCACGTCGCGGACATCGGCGAGCGTCTCGCCGACGAGCGCGATCCGCCCGACCGGCGCAGCCGCGAAGCTGGGACGGCCGGCCGCGAGGCCCCGGATCCATTCGGCGCCGGCGCGCGTCTTGCCGGCGCCGCGACCGCCGATCATCAGCCAGGTGAGCCAGTCGCCGTCGGGCGGAAACTGGTCGTCGCGGGCCCAAAAGTCCCAGTCGAGCTGGAACGCCTCGATCTCGTCAGGCCGAAGCTCCGCCAGCAGTCGCGTCGGCCGGAGGCCCCGCCGCGTCGAGCTGTTCCAGGCGCGCCTGAAGCCGCGCCCGGAGAGCCTCGATGTCGACGGGAGCGTCTCCAGCGGCATCGTCGGTCCCCTCGCGCAGCTTTCCCAGCGTCTCCAGCGTCCGCGCCAGCACGGAAAGCGTGCGGGCGTCCTTCTCGTCGACGCCGACCTCCCCGTTGGCGAAGCGGAGCTCCAGTTCGGCAACCTGCTTTTCGAAGGTACGATAGAGCCGCGCCACCAGCTTCTCCTCGGCCGCCTCATCCGGAAGCGGCGGCGCTTCGCCGGGCCTGAGCCAGCCATGCCGCGCCGCCTGTTTGGCCACCGAGACATGGCTGACGCCATGCTGCGCGGCGATCTCGCGCAAGCCCTGCGCCGTGGTCTCATAGGCGACGCGGACCGCAGCCCACTGGTCGAGGGTCAGTTCCGGCATTTTTGCTGCTGGCCTCGGTTGTGATGGGCGGACGGATCGCCAAACGTATGAGACGGCCCGCAAAACCTACGAAGAAGGGGCACGAACGAGCCCCACCCTCGCCGTCATCCCCGCGAAGGCGGGGATCCATACAGCCGCGCCATCGGGAAGCTCGCGCGGCAGAAAACCCGGCTGGATGGATCCCGGGTCAAGCCCGGGATGACGGCGAGGGTGTGGGAACCGGCGGAGCCAAGTCCTGAAAGCCATCCAACCCTCAGCCTCAGCCTCAGCCTATCCCCGAAACCGAAATCTGCCCCACACTCTCCACGGGAGATGCTTGTCGGCCCCACCCTCCCCGTCATCCCTGCGGAAGCAGGGATCCATACAGCCGCGCCATAGGGAGGCTCGCGCGGCTGGGAACCCGGCTGAATGGATCCCGGGTCAAGCCCGGGATGACGGCGAGGATGTGAGAGCCGGCAGAGCCAAGTCCTGAAAGGCGTCTACCGCGAGAGGCAAAAAAGGGCGTCGCAGAGGATTGCCGGGAAGCCTTCCCGTATCCCGCCGGACGCAACTCTTGGACGATGCCTGAACCCTACCGGAGCAGCGTCACGCTGTCAAGGATTATTTTCCTATCCGTTCGCGATGTCTTTCGCGGGCCGCCGGCGCTCCATCCCGTCGAAAGACAAGCGGATCCCGGCAATCCCTGGCTCCGCCCCGTTCCGGCGTTCAGTTGGCGGGCTGCTTTCCGATCCGGCCGAGATGGGTGAAGGCAAAGCCTTCCGGCAATTTCAGGCCGTAGCCGAGCATGCGGTCGAAACCGGCATGGGCCAGCCATAGCGCGCCAAGCGCCGCGCAGACCGGCAGCGACCCAAACAGGCCGACGGCGAGGATGGCGACGCCGAAACCGTAGATGTGGACCGTGTTGTAGACGACCGCGCCGACTTTCGGCCCCAGCAGATAGCCCAGGAAGCTGAGATCCGGAGCCAGGAAGAGCAACACCGCGAGCCACCAGGACAGGCCCACGTCGCCGTGCAGAAATATCAGGATGCCGGCGAGGAAGACGATCGCGCCTTCGGCCCTCTGCCACAGAACAGCCGTGCCCATTTCCGCTTCTCCGTATTCGGTCGTGTGTGCTCTAAAACAGGATCGGATCGTCCGCCATGGAGCCGGGTGTCGCACGAGGCTCAGGCCTGTGGGACGATGAAAAAACTAAAAAGTCCCTGGGAGGGGAAACCGATGAGCGATCTGCCGAGTTTCGATCTCACCGGCCGCACGGCCCTCGTCACCGGCGCGGCGCGCGGGCTGGGGCGAGCCACCGCGCTGGCGCTCGCAGCGGCCGGCGCCGACGTGGCGCTGGGCCTGCGCGATGTCGCCGCCGATGGCGGGCTGACGGCGGAAATCGAGGCGATGGGCCGCCGCGCCCTGCCGCTCGCGATGGACGTGCTCGACCTGAAGCAGGCCTGCTCCGCCATCGATACGGCGATCGCGCAGTTCGGCCATCTCGACATCCTGGTCAACAATGCCGGCGGCGGCACCGAGGGTCCGGTCGAGGACTTTCCGGAAGACGAGTTCGACTTCACCATCAACCTGAACGTCAAATCGACCTTCTTCCTGTCGCAGCATGCCGGCCGCCACATGATCGCGCGAAAGTCCGGCGCCATCATCAACATGGGCTCGCAGGCCGGCTCGATCGCGCTCCCCGGCGAGGCGATCTACTGCCTGAGCAAGGCGGCCGTCGGCCACATGACCAAGTGTTTCGCGGTCGAGTGGGGACAGCACAATGTCCGCGTCAACTGCGTCGCGCCGACCTTCATCCGCACCGACGGCACCGCCGAGGCGCTTTCCGATCCCGATTTCCGCGCCGACGTGCTCGACCGCATCGCCGCGCTGCACCGGATCGGCGAGCCGAAGGAGGTCTCGGGCGTCGTCGTCTTCCTCGCCTCCGACGCCGCCTCGATGATCACCGGCCAGACGATCCTGGTCGACGGCGGCTGGACGGCACGGTAGCGCTAAGGCGATCCCGCCGCCCCGGACGCCCCCGGCTCGTTCGCGTCAACGAGGCTCTTGCCGATGCCGCCGCGCAGGAGGTGTTCGAACGGCGCCGGCTCGAGCTTGCCAGGCGCCGCGAAGGGATTGCCGAAGGCGTAGATGAAGAACAGGATCACGCCGGAATAGATCGCGAAGATCCCGAGCAGGATCAGATTGCTGCGGCTCGGGCGATAGACGGAGAACGGCACGGCGAGCAGCGCCAGCCCGATCAGCGCCGGCGCCCAGAACAGGCTGCTGAAGCGGCCGATCGCCGTCGTCTCGCGCAGTTGGCGGAAGCCGGCGACGGCGGTGATCCGGTCGCGCATGCGGTTTGCCAGATAGCGCTCGCGGTCGGTCGTCGGCGTCAGGTCGAGCAGCTTCTGGTAGACGTCGTCCCATTCGGTCCAGGCCTGCGCCGACAGGCCCTCGCCGCGCCCGAGCTGGTCCCATTCCTGGTTGACGACGGTGTCGAGATAGCGCGCCAGCGTCTGCTGGACGGGCCCGACGATCGGCCCGCCATAGCGCCCGGCGTCGTGATAGACGTCGGAGATCGCCGTCGCCTCCTGGGTCAGCACGCTGCGGATGTCCTTGTAGTCGTCGAGCTCCTGCGCATAGACCAGCGCCAGGATGAGCCCGTGCAGCGCGGCGATCCGCACCGCGATCGAGCCCGCCGCCTCGAAGGTCTTGTCCGTTTCGACGCCGATATGCAGCAGCCGGCGGGCGAGGAAATAGCTGCCGAAGACGATGGTGAGCGCCACCGCCGCGAAGAGGACTGCAATCCCTGCCGAGGTCCAGTAGTCCGCCATGCGGGTACCTTCCCGTGCCGATGCCGCATCCAATCACAGTGCCGCCTCCGGCTCCAGCCCGGGGTAACGGCCCGCGCCTCAGCCCGGCTCGCGCCGCGACAAACACCAGCCCCTGCCGTGCAGCCAGCAGCTCGCCTCTTCGGCGTGCTCGTCGCGGCGCAGCGACCGGACCGGATCGCCGCCGTCCCGCGACAAGGCGCTCGCGAGGCGGCGGCCGATCGCCTCGTCGCGCGCGCCGACAAAGGCGATGAAAGCGGCGCCGCAGAGGAATTCGGCCGCATGCGCCGTCCCGGTGCGCCGCGTGACGAGCAGCATGGCGCCGGGGCCGAAGGCGGAGGTCATCGGGAACAGCAGCTGGCCGCCGGGCGCCAGCGCATCGAGCCAGAGCGCCAGCGGATGGGTGGCGCCGGCGCTGGCAACGACGAGATCCGCCTCCGGCAGCGCCATCTTCGCGCCGTCGCCGGCGACCACGCGAACCTGCGGCCAGAGCGAAAGCGCCTCGCGCGCCCGGGCGACGAGCCCGGCATCGATCTCGACCGCCGTGATCGGCGCGTCCGGCCCGACGGCTTCGGCGAGGATGGCGGTGTAATAGCCCGTGCCGCAGCCGAGATGGACGATCGTCATGCCGGGTCGAAGATCGAGCCGGTCAAACACCTGCGCCCAGAGGCTCGGCTGGCCGTTGTTGATGCCCCGCGCCCGATCGAGCGCCACCAGCACGTCCTGGTAAAGGGGGCGCGGATCGGGGCCCGTCACGGTCCAGAAATCGGCGAACTCGGACGGGTTCTTGATCCGCCACGGCGCGGGCCCGACGAAGCGCTCGCGCGGCACGGTGGCAAAGGCCTCGACCAGCGCCTCCGAGCGGAGGCCCGCCCGGCTCCGGAGATCCTCGGCATAAGCCCGCCGAGCCTCGGCGACCGCATCGGTCATGGCGTCCATCCTCGGGACGGAAGCCGCCATGTTGCGCCTCGGCCGGGGATGGGTAAAGCGGGGGCAAATCGCGATACGTTGGTGAAGAGGCGCTCGATCGTTCCGCGATTGCATTGAAACATCCGCTTCGACTCGCGGTAGTCTTGTATGTGATTCTCACCCGCAGTCAGCTGCCACGGAATGCCCATGCACGGACCAGAAATACTAACGCGGACGCTAACTCAACCAACTCGCCTAGATCGTTTCGGAAATCGATGGCAGTATCATTCGCGCAGCGACCACCACTCCAAAGTAGCGTGCTGGGGAATTGTATTCGATTTATTATCCACAAGTACAATTCTTCAAAAGCACGTAGCTAATGGAAAAGTATATTTCGGCATCAATCATGAGATGCGAGATTTCGTACACGATCGGAAGAAAAACCTAGACCTCGTACTATGTACGCGCGCCAGTGGCACTAGTCCCAATCCTCTCATGTCTTTGACAGAACTTGCAAAAGAGTATGGCCTCATACTCTCGGAAGCCGAACAAGCCCTGCTAATGACGCTACCGCCATTGATCCGCGCACCCGTCGGGAATGTCTTGATCGCACTGGAAGCAAAGGCCTGCATGACAGCGCATCAACGAGCTCTGCCACGCCTCTACGATGAGTTGAATTCGTCACACTTGACCGTGCACGGCGCAAACGAACAAGCGATCGCTGCAGGCTTTGCGATGGTCAACATAGCTAGCCAGTATTTGAGCCCCGACTTGAACAAAAAGAATCGAGCAACGGACCCCGAATGGAGTAAGCACGATCAGCCACGCGACGCCGGCCTGGCAATTGGAAAGATCCGTCAACTACCGAGGCGCTCAAAGACCGGCGACACTGGATATGATGCACTAGCGATTTCTGTTGTCGATTGTGTAAACGACGGATCTCCCGTTCGATTAGTTACCTCATCGCCTGCCCCGCAATCTGGAGACATCTATCACTATCAATCGATGATCGACCGATTAGGGCACATTTACGCTACGCGGTTCAAAGAGCTTTGAAAGCCTGAGCTTAATTCTCGCCTCGTCCGCGGTTTCGCACTCCCAGATCACCGCGACCCTAATTCCCATCGCGCGGAGTTTCACAATAGCGTCTGCATCTCGTCGACGGTTGCCCGAAAACTTCTCGATCCAGAAGTCGGTATTCGTCTTCGGGATGGAGCCCCTTTTACATCCGGTATGATGATGCCAAAAACATCCATTGACGAAAATCGCCCATGAGCGCCCTCGATTGGCGAAATCCGGCGAACCAGGAAGACTTTTGACATTGAGTCTATATGCGCTGCGCATCGACCGGAGCACCCGGCCAACGGCCAGCTCTGCGGACGTCCCGTTTTGCCGAACGCGCCTCATCAGCGCGCCTCGAACTGAACCCGTACGGTCCGACGTTGTCACTCTATAGCCATACCCTGCCGTTCTATTGATCTCTCAGACGGCCGGATGCCTGCTTCGGTCATCGACAAATGACTCCGCAACAATTCGAGAAAACCTGGAACGAAACGAAGCGTGCCGCGCTCCGTCCTTGAAAGAAACCCGCGTGTGGCGCGAGCGGACAGGGGCTTTCCTTCAAACCTCAGAAAAGCGGCAAGCGGCGAACGATCTTGCCATACAGGAAAGGATCCGATCTCAACGCGCATTCTCCGCTTACCATCAAAGCGCGCAGCTCGGGGCCAACGATCCCCCTCACTCAACTCGCGGTCGCGCTCGACCTCATAGTGCCCCGGAGCAGCCAACTGCGCACCTAGCCATTTGGCGACGGGGACCGTAACGGCATTTCCGATCAGAGACCACCGGAGAGCCTCGCGCCCTACGCTCCCGGCCGGCTCAGTCCAGCCGGCGTCAAAGCCCTGCAACCTTTCTGCGTCGCGAATATCAGGCGTTATCACGGCTCCATTCGGCAGCACGATCGCGGGGGGCGATGCGATCCCGACGGTCGAACCGTTCTTGAGCGGCGGAATCGCATCCTGCGCCCATCCCAATCCGCGTAGCCCCTCCGTCCAATAGAATCCATGGGCATGTGTCGAGAGGGAGACTTCAGCATTTCTCGGAACACTGTCGTCCATAAACAGGACGCCGGCTGGATCCACGTCGGATCGTGTGGCGACGAACAGGACGCGCTCTCTCCGCTGCGGCAGAAAAGCCAATGAATTCACAATACGATAAGCCCAACGATAGCCTCGCTCCTCGAAAGCCTCCACGAGCGTTTGCATCGCACGTCCGCGGTCGAGATGGAGCATAAACGACACATTCTCCAAAACGACCCAGGGCACTGGCTGCAAATCGAGAAGTCTGAAAACATGACCGACCAGACCGGAGCGCGCGCCTCTGATACCGGCGGTCATGCCTGCTTGGCTTAGGTCTTGGCAGGGAAACCCCGCGACGACTACGTCGGTTTCTCCCGGCAACCCCACTAGGTCCACGACGTCGGGCTCGATGGGCATTTCTGGAAATCGAGCTCGGAGTACCGCTTGGGCCGGGCTCCAACTTTCGCAAAGCAGCAAGGAATCGTGCCCCGCCGCAGCCATGCCGAGCTCCAGCCCACCAATTCCCGAGAAAAGCCCAGCAACCTTCATTTTCTCAGATACCTCATAAGCTCAAGAGACTTCCACTCGTCGAAACGACGGCAATTCGCCAACGATGTTCACATAATGTTCTCACGATGAAAAGAGAGCGAATCGAGAAAGACTGTACCCCCAATGAGGCAGCGGCGCCCCTTCAAGCTAAGCACAATTGATGCATTTAGGCGTGACGCCCCTCTCACATGAACCCCGCCACCGCATGCGGGACGTACGCGGCCTCCAGCGCGGCGATTTCGAAATCGTCGAGGCGGACGGAGAGCGCCGCCGCTGCGTCGTCGAGGTGATGCGGCTTGGTGGCGCCGACGATCGGCGCGGTGATGACCGATTTCGACAACACCCAGGCGAGCGCGATCTGCGCACGCGGCAGGCCGCGCTGGGCGGCGACGTGGGCGACCGCCTCGACCACCTCGCGGTCGGCGTCGGCGGTGCGGGCATAGAGCCCCTTGCCGAATTCGTCCGTCTCGGCGCGCGCCGTCTTCTCGTCCCAGTCGCGCGTCAGCCGGCCGCGCGCCAGCGGGCTCCACGGGATGACGCCGATGCCCTCGTCGGCGCAGAGCGGCAGCATCTCGCGCTCCTCCTCGCGGTAGAGCAAATTGACGTAGTTCTGCATCGAGACGAAGCGGGAGAGACCGAGCCGCTCCTGCGCGCCCAGCATCTTGGCAAACTGCCAGGCATGCATGGAGGAGGCGCCGATATAGCGCGCCTTGCCCGATTTCACGACCTCGTCGAGCGCCTCCAGCGTCTCCTCGATCGGCGTCTCGTAGTCGAAGCGGTGGATCTGGTAGAGATCGACATAATCGGTGCCGAGCCGGGTCAGGCTGGCGTCGATCTCCTGCAGGATGGCTTTTCGTGAGAGCCCGGCGCCGTTCGGGCCGGGGCGCATGCGGCCATGCACCTTGGTGGCGATCACCACCTCCTCGCGGCGCGTGAAATCCTTCAGCGCCTTGCCGACAATCTCCTCGCTGGTGCCGTCGGAATAGACATTCGCCGTATCGAAGAAATTGATGCCGAGATCGAGCGCCTTCTTGATGAAGGGCCGGCTCTCCGCCTCCGGCAGCGTCCAGGCATGGTTGCCGCGCGAGGGATCACCATAGCTCATGCAGCCGAGGCAGAGGCGGGAGACTTCGAGGCCCGTACGGCCGAGGCGGGTATAGTCCATGGCGTCCTCATTCGACGATCGGTCCGAACCGGCGCGACGCGCCGGGCGATGCCGTCAATGTGAACCATAAGGGGACTGTCGGCGAGCTACTTATGGTTTAGTCTTCCGGCAGGTCACATCCGGCTGACCGCGCCGGACCCTTCTGTATGTCGGGGGACTGGATGAGCAGCACGACTGGCATCGAAACCGTCGATCGACGCGGCGCGACATGGGGCGTCCGCCCGCTCGGCGCCTGGATCATGGCGCTGGCGGCGCTCGCCGGCCTGATCGTCTCGATCCTCAACTATTTCAATCGCGACAGCGGCATCGCCGGCGAGCCCGGCACCATCCTCGTCATCGTCTCGACGGCGATCCTGCTGGTGGCGGCGGTGATCCTCGCCCGCGCGCGGCCGGGGGCGTTCCTGCGCTGGTTCCTGGTCATCGGGTGTCTCGTCGACATCCTCGGCACCGGCTTCGCCGCCTATCTGCTCGAAAGCCAGGCCCTGCTGCTCCTCATGCTGGCCGCCCTCGTCGGCTGGATCCTGCACGTCGCCGGCCGGCGGAGCCGCTGACGACAGCGCAAACTCACCTCATCCGATGTCGAAGGGCCGAGATCATGCAGCGGACCGAACTTCGTCTCTCCCGACCGGGCGCCCGGCGCCTTCTGACGCCGCTGGCCGTCCTCGCGGCACTCTGCCTCGCCGGCGGCCCCGCCGCCGCGCAGGATGCCGCCAAGAATGCAGCCAATAATGCAGCCCCTGGCGCGACGCAGAACGAATGGTCGACCTTCAACGGCGATCTCAAGGCCCAGAAATTCTCGCCGCTGACCCAGATCACGCCGGCCAACGTCAAAGATTTGAAGGTCGCGTGGAAGGTACATACCGGCGACATGTCGGACGGCTCCGGCGTGACGCCGCCCTCGGTCTGGTCGGCGACGCCGCTCTTCGTCAACAATACCGTCTATCTCGGCACGCCGTTCTACCGGATCTTCGCGATCGAGCCGGATACCGGCAAGGTCAAATGGACCTATGACAGCAAGGGCGAGCTGAAGGCGTTGACGCAGCCGGACCTGAAAAACCGCGGCGTCGCCTATTGGCAGGCCGACAATCCCGTCGCCGGCAAGGCCTGCGACAAGCGCATCTATATCGGCACGATGGACGCCAAGCTGCACGCCGTCGACGCCGATACCGGCAAGCCCTGCGCCGATTTTGGCAAGGCGGGCGTGCTCGACATCAACGTCTACAACACCCAGAACGCCAAATGGCCGCTATCGCTGCTGCAGCCGCCGACCGTGTTCAAGGACTATCTGCTGCTCGGCTGGGCCGGCAAGGACTGGGACCAGACGGTCGACAGCCCCGGCACCATCTTCGCGCTCGACGCGCGCACCGGCGCCGTGCGCTGGGAGTTCCACTCGCTGCCGCCTGAAGTCATCGACAAGACCGGCACGGCCAATGTCTGGGCCTCGATGTCGGTCGATCCGGAACGGCAGATCCTCTACATCCCCGTCTCCTCGCCGAGCCCCAATTTCTATGGCGGCGACATTCCGGCGGGGCTCGAGGTGATCACCTCGGTGACGGCCCTCGACATCCCGACCGGCAAGATGCTGTGGAGCCGGCAGCTCGTGCATCACGACATCTGGGACCTCGACACCAACGCCGCGCCGACCCTGTTCGACCTCGAAAAGGACGGCAAGACCATCCCCGCCTTGATCCAGACCTCGAAGCAGGGCTTCCTCTACATCCTCGACCGCACCACGGGCGAGCCGATCTATCCGATGGTGGAGAAGCCGGTTCCGGCCTCGACCGTGCCGGGCGAGCATGCCTCGCCGACCCAGCCCTTCGTCGACCTGCCGAAACCGGTGGTGCCGGACAAGTGGCCGGGCGTCTACGATCTCGCCGACTGGGCGAGCCTCGGCTATTGCAGCCGCACGGCGAAATCGCTCGTCGACCAGGGCCGCTTCACCCCGCCGAGCCTGCAGGGCTCGCTGGTCTATCCGGGCACGATCGGCGGCACGGAATGGGGCGGCGGCGCGCTCGATCCGCGCTCGCAGACCTTCGTCGTCAATTCCTCCAGCGCCGTGCAGACCTACCAGCTGATGACCCGTGCCGATTTCGACAAGGCGGTCAGCGGCGGCTCCGAGACCGGCGGGCTGTTTCCGCAGACCGGCGGCCCCTACGGCATGAATCTGAACACGTTTCTGAACCCGATCGGCATGCCGTGCTGGAAGCCGCCCTACGGCACGCTCGCCGCCTATGATTTGAAGACCGGCGCCCAGCTCTGGAACAAGCCGTTCGGCCAGATCCAGAAATGGGGCTTCTACATGCCGGAATCCTGGGGGACGATCACCATCGGCGCCCCGGTCATCACCGCGACGGGCGTGGTCTTCATCGGCGCCTCGATGGATTCGCGCGTCCGCGCCATCGACTTGAAGACCGGCGAGGTGCTCTGGAAGGCGCTGGTCGAGGCCCCCGCCGTCGCGATGCCGGCGGTCTACGACTACAAGGGCAAGCAATATGTCGTCTTCACCGTCGGCGGCAATTCGATCCTGACGCCGAGGGTATCGGACGAGATCGTGGCGTTCAGCCTGCCGGATTGAGCCCCCCACCGCCGTATCCCGCGCAGGCAGCGTCCTCACCTCTCCCATGGGGAGAGGTCGACGGCCGCAGGCCGGCGGGTGAGGGGTTGCGGCCTCACCGGATGGGGTCCCTACCCCCTCACCCGGAGCTTCGCTCCGACCTCTCCCCATGGGAGAGGTGAAAGAAGCCTCCGTCCTCTGACAGGATCGAGTGCCGCGCCAATACAAGCTCGCCGTCATCCCGGGCTTGACCCGGGACCCATACAGCTGAGGCATCGGGAGAACTGCTCGGCCTTCCGATTGTCCAGCCAGGCCCAAGACCCATCGACCGACAACCCGGCTGAATGGATCCCGGGTCAAGCCCGGGATGACGGCGAGTGGGGGCTGGGCTAGCGCCACAAGGTCGAGGAAATCCGCCGGCCACGAAAAACGCCGCGGCCGGCGGGTATCATGTCAAAGCTACGCCGCGCGGCGCGCCTCCGTGTCGAGGGCGGTGAACTCCGCGTCGGAAAGCTCGATCGACGCGGCGGCCGTGTTCTCTTCCAGATGCTTCACGCTGCCGGTTCCGGGGATCGGCAGCATCACCTTCGAGCGCTTCAGCAGCCAGGCGAGCGCCACCTGGCTCGGCGTCGCGCCGAGCTTGCCGGCGATCGTGGTCAGCGCCGAGCCCGGCCGGGCAAGATCGCCGGAGGCGAGCGGCGCCCACGGGATGAAGCCGATCTGGTTGGCCTCGGCATAGTCGAGCACGGCCTCGCTCTTGCGATCGACGAGGTTGTACTGGTTCTGCACCGTGGTGACGGGGAAGAACTTCTCGGCCGCCTGGATCTCCTCGACCGAGACCTCGGAGAGGCCGACATGGCGGATCAGCCCTTCCTTCTGCATATCGGCGATGACGCCGAACTGCTCGTCGCGCGGCACGCGCGGATCGATCCGGTGCAATTGCCAGAGATCGATGCGGTCGATCTTCAGCCGGCGCAGGCTCATCAGCACCGTCTGGCGCAGATATTCCGGCCGGCCGACCACCTGCCAGATGTTCGGGCCATGCCGGGTCAGCGCGCCCTTGGTGGCGATGACGAGGTTCTTGTAGGGATAGAGGACGTCGGCGATCAGGTCCTCGCTGACGAACGGGCCGTAGCTGTCGGCCGTGTCGATCAGGTCGATGTCGAGCTCGGGAACGCGCTTCAGCGTGCGCTCCGCCTCGGCGATGTCCTGTGGGTCGCCCCAGATGCCGGGCCCGGTGATCCGCATGGCGCCGAAGCCGAGCCGGTTGACGGCCAGGTCGCCGCCAATCAGGAACTGACCGGAAGCCGCGGCTGAGATGTCATTGGGCATTGTCTCGTCCTTCGATGATGGAGCCGGACGCATCGCGCGCGAGCGGCGCGCGCATCCGGCCATGGGTCGAGTAGATCCTCCGCGCCCCGCGATGAAAAGGCGGCGGCACCGGCTTGGCGGCACCGCGACGGGCGTCGAACACCCCTGGGAAGGGCTTCCGAGAGATGGGAGACCCCGCGCGGATTGAAAAGGACCAATCGTTCACGGACGCGTGAAATTGGGCAAGCGGCGGGTGTGGGCGGGGTGGGCCTCGCGAAGGGCGCGGGCAAGAAGGCAAGGCCGGCGCAACACCCTCGCCGTCATCCCTGCGAAAGCGGGGATCCACGCAGCCGCGCCATCGGGAGGCCCGCACGGCCAACAACCCGGCGGAAATGGATCCCGGGTCAAGCCCGGGGATGACGGCGAGCGTGGGGCGGGCACGCTGTCGCGCCAACGACCGAGACGCCCCTACTCCCGCCAACTCCTCAGCCCGAGCAGTTTCTCGCCGAGCTCCGTCAGCTTCGCTGTCTCGGCGTTGTGCCTCTCCCATTCGCGCGGATCGCCCGGGAAGGCGTCGCGCTTCGGGTGGTCGCGCTCGCGCCAGAGGCGGATGCGCTCGGTGCGCTCGGCGAGGTTCGCCTCCTCGGCCGGATGCATGGAGATGTACTGCGCCATGCGGACGCGGCCGTCCGAATGGTTGGGGCGAACGCCATGGGCGAGCAGCGAGTTGAAGATCAGCAGGTCGCCCGCCTCCATGTCGATATTCGTGATCGAGAGCCCGGCCGTGTCCGGATGCATCGGGTCGCGATCGTCCGGCTGCGTCTTCACCCAGTCGTCGAAGCCGGCGAACAGCTCCGGAATGCACTGGAAGCCGCCGACGTCGCCGTCCTGCTTCTTCAGGCTCAACACGCCCTGCACGCCAATCGGCGGGGGGACGAGCGAGGTGTCGGCGTCCCAGTGGATGAAGCCGTTCGGGTTGCCCTTCACCTTCTTCGGCGGGTTCAGATTGGCGCGGTCGATCGTCACCCAAAGGTCTTCTCGGTCCCAGATGTCGACGAAGGCGTCATAGACCCGGTTCTGCTGGCGATTGTCCCAGAGATGCTGGTGATTGTAGATCTCCAGCATGCCGGTGCCGTTCAGCTCCTTCATCAGATGGTCGCGGCGCTGCGGCGCGTACCAGGTCGCAGGATCGGCCGAGTCCTTCTCGTCGAAGCGCCAGAGCGTCTCGACCAGCCGCTCGACGTTTGCTGCCGGCACCGCCTGGCGGACGATGACGTAGCCGCGCGTGATCCAATGCTGCCAGTCCGCCTCGCTCAGCACGCGCAGCGGCAGCGTCTTCTGGATGTCCTTGAGCTGCGTCTCCTGCTGCGTGGTCGGGTGGCTGTCGCGCATTGGCGCAGTGCCCATTCCGGCGGCCATGGTCATCTTGTCCTCCCTCTCCTCACCCGTCCCGACAGGACGGTTCCTGAGAAAAAGAATAGCGCCGCGCCCGATGCCATGTTCGCCGATCCCGGCGAAGACTGATACTATTCCAGCGTCACAATGGACCGGGAGACCAGAATGAGGCCGTTTCTCGAGAGACTGGCGGTGCCGGAGGGCGCGTCCTGGGCGACGCTGAACCGCCGCCTCGACGACGAGATCCCATTCCAGTGGCATCACCATCCCGAGTTCGAGCTGACGCTGACGCTGAATTCGCGCGGCCAGCGCTTCATCGGCGACCATATCGGCGCCTATGACGATGGCGACCTCGTGCTGGTCGGCCCCAACCTGCCGCATAGCTGGTGTTCGGCCGACAAGGTCGATCTCGCCCGCCCGCATGTCGCGCTGGTGATGTGGTTCCTGCCGCAATGGACGACGCCGCTCGGCGGCGTGTTCACCGAGTTCCGCACGGTTGCCGAGATGCTGGCGCGCGCCCGCACGGGGCTGAAATTCTCGGAGGAAGCCGCGCGGGAAGTTCGCCCGATGATCGAGGCGCTGTTCGGGCTCGGCCCGGAGGAGCGGCTGATCGAACTCCTCCGCGTGCTGGCGCTTCTCGCCCGTGACCCGGCGGCCGAGCCGCTCGCCTCGCCGCTGGCACTTCCCGCCGCAGCGCCGGAGCGCCAGGCCGATCGCGGCCGCGTCGACCGGGTGCTCGAGCACCTGCACCGCCGCTATGCCGAGCGGCTCAGCCTCGATGCGCTGGCCGACATCGCGGCGCTGAGCCCGTCCGGCCTGCACCGGCTGTTCGTGCGCCAGACCGGGCAGAGCGTGACGAGCTATCTGGCAAAGATCCGCATCGGCGCCGCCTGCGCCATGCTGTCGGGCGGCGGCAAGCCGATCGCGGTGATCGCGGCGGACGCCGGCTACGACTCGCTCGCCCACTTCAACCGCCAGTTCAAGGCACAGCGCGGCGTGACGCCGAGGGAGTACAGGCGGCGGTTCCGGGTGGGTGGGTAGGTCGCCGTCGTCGGCCGTGCCCCTCCCCGTCATCCCTACGCGGCCGTGACACCCTCCGCCGTCATCCCCGCGAAAGCAGGGATCCATGCAGGCGAAGCCTGGGGAGGTTTATGCGGCCGGCAACCCGGCTGAATGGATCCCGGCTCGAAGGCCGGGATGACGGCGAGCGTGGGGGGCAAGGCGCCCCGAACGGCACCCGCCGGACAATGCCGACACACCACCTCCCCGTCATCCCCGCGCAGGCGGGGATCCATCCAGCCGCGCCCTCGGGAGGTTCGTACGGTCAGCAACCCCGCGGAAATGGATCCCGGGTCAAGCCCGGGATGACGGCGAGCGTGGGGCGGGCAAGGCGCCGGCGCGGCAAGGCAGGCAGGCAAGCCCCTCACCCCAACCCTCTCCCGCGAGCGGGCGAGGGCTTTTCGGCCGGCGCGTCGCATCGACCTGGCGCTACCCCTCAACAGGCGCAGGCGAGCTCCCTCTCCCGCTCGCGGGAGAGAGTTGGGGTGAGGGTCTGCCCTACCCCTTCGGCCTTTCCGGCTCGATCAGCTCGCCGGGCCATTCGACGATGAAGTCCTCGTATTCCTCGACCGGGATGTCGCTTTCGCTCACCGTGCGGCCGGAGGTGGAGATGCCGGCCTCATGCACGGTCTCCGGGTCGCCGGAGACGAGCGGGTGCCACCAGTAGAGGTCGTGCCCTTCGGCGACCAGCCGGTAGCCGCAGGTCGGCGGCAGCCAGGTCAGCGTGCGCACGGCCTGCGGGTCAAGCGGGATGCAGTCCGGCACGAAATCATGCCGGTTCGGATAGTCGCGGCAGCGGCAGGTCTCGTCGTCGAGCAGCTCGCAGGCGATCGCCGTCCAGACGATCTGGCCGGTATCCCAGTCCTCGAGCTTGTTCAAACAGCAGCGAGCGCAGCCGTCGCAGAGCGATTCCCACTGCTCCGAGCTCATTTCCTCGAGTGTCAGGCGCTTCCAGAACGGCGGTTCGTCTGCGGCATCGTGTTGCGCGGAGGCCGCGGCGGGTCGCGCGTCCTTTCCTTGCAAGGGCATGGAGATTGCGTATCCTCTCAGCATCGGCGAGAACCGGCCCGATTTCGGGGCGATCCGCGCTCCACGCCTTCCGGACGGGCCAGAACCCTCTGGAACGCGATGTTTCAGACCGCTTTCTAGAACCATTCGACTCTCAATGGAACAGGCCTTGCGCAAGCTTCGGGATCGCATATCGGACTGGACCGGCGCGCTTCGCGACCGGTTCCGCCGCGCGCCCGTTCCGCCCGAGGCCGGCCACGCGCCGCCGCCCGCTCCGAAAGAGCGGATTCGGCTGATCGAGATCGACGCCTTCATCGACAGCACGCTCTACCGGATCTGGACGGCGCTCAAGGAAGCCGCCGAGGCGCTGTCGCGCTTCGCCCGCCATTTCCGTCTGACCGGCTGGCGGCGCGCGCCCATCGAACTCCTCGGCGACGGGCTGACCATGGCCACCGGCGGCGCGGTGGTGATGCTGACGCTGGCGCTGCCGGCCTTCGACGCGACCAAGCAGGACTGGCTGGCGCAATCGGACTATTCCGTCACTTTCCTCGACCGCTACGGCGCCGAGATCGGCAAGCGCGGCGTGCGTCATTCCGAGGCGGTGCCGCTGGAGGAAATGCCGGACAGCCTGATCAAGGCGACGCTCGCCACCGAGGACCGGCGCTTCTACACCCATTTCGGCATCGACATCATCGGCACGGCGCGCGCGCTGATGGAAAACCTGCGCAACGACGCGGTGCGTCAGGGCGGCTCGTCGATCACCCAGCAGCTGGCGAAGAACCTGTTCCTGTCGAACGAGCGCACGCTCGACCGCAAGATCAAGGAAGCGTTCCTGGCGCTCTATCTGGAGAGCAACCTCTCCAAGCACGACATCCTGCAGCTCTATCTCGACCGCGCCTATATGGGCGGCGGCAATTTCGGCGCGGCGGCGGCGTCCGAATTCTATTTCGGCAAGAAGGTCACCGACATCAACCTGGCCGAGGCGGCGATGCTGTCCGGGCTCTACAAGGCCCCTGCCCGCTACGCGCCGCACATTAACCTGCCGGCGGCGCGCGCCCGCGCCAACGACGTGCTCACCAACATGGTGCAGGCCGGCTTCATGACCGAGGGCCAGGTGATGGGCGCCCGGCGCAAGCCCGCCGACGTCGTCCGCAAGGCGGCCGACACCTCGCCCGATTATTTCCTCGACTGGGCCTTCGACGAGGTCAAGAAGCAGGTGCCGGACGGCGACCGCAGCCTGATCGTCCGCTCGACCGTCGACATGAACATCGAAAAGGCGGCCGACGAGGCGGTCGAGAATGCGCTGCGCGAGTCCGGCGAGCGCTACCGCGTCAGCCAGGCGGCGATGGTCGTCGCCGAGCCGGACGGTGCGGTGCGGGCGCTGGTCGGCGGCCGCGACTATGGCGAAAGCCAGTTCAACCGCGCCACCGACGCGCTGCGCCAGCCCGGCTCGTCGTTCAAGCCCTTCGTCTACACGGCGGCGGTGCTGCACGGCTATACGCCGAAGAGCGTCGTTCTGGACGCGCCGATCTCGATCGGCAACTGGTCGCCCAAGAACTATGGCGGCCGCTACATGGGCTCGATCCAGCTGACCACGGCGCTGATCCACTCGCTGAACACGGTGGCCGTGCGCCTCGCCGGCGCGGTCGGCCGGCCGACGATCATCGATCTCGCGCACAAGATGGGCATCACCACCAACATCGTGAATTCGAAGTCGCTGCCGCTCGGCGCCACCGATGTGCGCGTGCTCGACATGACCGGCGCCTATGCCGTCTTCGCCAATGGCGGCTTCAAGGCGACGCCCTATGCCTTCACGCAGATCGTCAACAGCCAGGGCAAGGTGATCTTCGACCGCAAGCGCGACGTCGGCCCGCCCGAGCGCGTGCTCGACGAGAAGACCGTCGGCGCCATGAACTACATGCTCGGCCAGGTGCCGGAGCGCGGCACGGGCCGCGCCGCCAAGCTGCAGGGCATCAAGACGGCCGGCAAGACCGGCACCACCAACGCCTATCGCGACGCCTGGTTCATGGGCTTCACCGGCAATTATGTCGGCGGCGTCTGGTTCGGCAATGACGACTTCACCTCGTCGAACAAGATGACGGGCGGCTCGCTGCCGGCGCAGACGTGGAACCGCGTCATGACCTACGCCCATAACGGCATCGAGCTGAAGCCGATCCCGTATATCGACGAGCCGGCCTCCGACGGCAACCGCCCGGCGCCGGCGATCGCCAGCACCGGCGGCGCCGACCAGCGGCCCCTCTCGCTCTCGGCCGACACAACGGAACGGCTGATCGCGCTCGAAAAACTGTTCGAGACGGCACCGCCGCTGAAGCCGCTGAACGCGGTCTCCTACGAGACGGACAAGCCCCTGCGCGCCGCAGCGCTCGGCGACGAATAGCGGTATTCGGCAGGCCCTGCGCCGGCTCGCCGCCCGGACTGAACTCGACCATCATCCTGAGGTGCCCGGCGAAGCCGGGCCTCGAAGGAGGGTCCAGGGATCGCCTCGGACCTTCAGACCCCGTCGACAAACCGGAATGCCCCGCTGGACCCTCCTTCGAGGCTTCGCTTGCGCGAAGCACCTCAGGATGATGGCGGAGTGGATTGATCCGTTCAGCGCGAAGAATTCTCCGCGCACAACCGTTGATCGGCCTCCACTTCCATCAATCGCGCGATTTTCGAAACAAAATGCAATCAAATTGATTTGACGATTTAAGTATAAAATCGAAATGTCATAGCAATTCTGCAACAACGCCTAAAACATCGTACTGCATAAAAACCAATTCGACTGCGTTCATATTTCCTTGGCATATCCATCCACTATGCTGGCCAACAAATACGGCAAGTCGGATGGAGACCAGCATGAAGACTTTGGGACTGGGTATCGTGTTGGCCCTCGGCATGGCCGGAGCGGCACAGGCGGCGGATCTGACGGCGGCCCCGCCGGAGCCGGTGCCCGCGCCGGCGTTCAGCTGGACCGGCCTCTATCTCGGCGGCCACGCCGGCTATGGCTGGGGCGATTTCACCTCGGATCCGACCGACGCCTATGGCGGCCTGAAGCCGGACGGCTTCTTCGGCGGCGGCCAGGTCGGCTACAATTACCAGTTCGACAACCGCCTCGTGCTCGGCGTCGAGGCCGACGTCTCGTTCGGCAGCCTGAAGGACGACATCGACACCGTCATCGGCGATCCGTCGGAAGCCGCGGTCGAAATCGCCTATTCCACCAAGATCGATACGTTCGGCACGGTGCGCGGCCGGCTCGGCTATGCGGCTGATCGCTTCCTGCCCTATGTGACCGGCGGTCTCGCCTGGGCGCGCGCCGACCTCGCCTTCTCGAACACGATCACGGTCGACGGCCAGCAGCTCGTTCACAATGCCGCCTCGAACAAGCAGACCTACACGGGCTGGACGATCGGCGCCGGCGTCGAATATGCCGTGACCAACAACATCACCGCCAAGCTCGACTATCTCTATGCCGATCTCGGCTCGCGCGATTTCGACCTCGGCACGCCGGTCCAGGCCGATCTCAAGGTCCAGACGGTGCAGGTCGGCCTCAACTACAAGTTCTGATCCCCGCCCTGCCTATCGAAGCGGCGATATGCGCCGCGGCCGCCTGGCGCGCCGCGGCGCAATCGCATGACAAGAACACCTGCCGTCCCCTGCGGCAGGTGAATTCCTCTCTGAATGCGTGACCGGAACGGGGCGAGAAACACGCCCCGACGACTGGACGCGGCCAGCCGGTTGCCTCTAAGTCACGCAACTATCAGGGGAATCACATGATCAGACATATTCTTGGCCTCGCGGCCGCGACGGCCTTCGGGCTGGCCGGCGCACAGGCAGCCGATCTCACCGTCGCGCCGCCCGAGCCCGTCGCCGCGCCGGCCTTCAACTGGACCGGCTTCTATGCCGGCGTCCACGCCGGCTATGGCTGGGCCACGTTCGATACCGAGATGACGGATATCTACGGCGAGGGCAAAGGCAACAAGCCGGACGGCTTCCTCGGCGGCGGCCAGCTCGGCTACAATTACCAACTCGCCAACAACGTCGTGCTCGGCATCGAGGCGGACGCGGCCTTCGCCGACCTGAAGGATAGCGGCGCTCTGCGCATCAGCGGCGGCGGCCAGTACTTTGAAATCGGCACCCGCAGCGAGATCACGGCACTTGGCACGGTTCGCGGGCGCGCCGGCTATGCCGTCGACCGCTTCCTCCCCTATGTGACGGGTGGTTTTGCCTGGGCCAACGCCAAGTCTGAAGTCTACATCAGCAGCAACATTCCGAACGCGCCGAACCTCGTCAGCGGCGACAGCCAGATCTTCACCGGCTGGACGGTCGGCGCCGGCCTCGAATATGCCGTGACCCACAACCTCACCGCCAAGCTCGAATATCTCTATGCCGATCTCGGCTCGAAGGATTTCACCGTCAATGCGTTCAACGCGAGCGGCCCGTACAAGGCCGACCTCTCCTCGCTGCAGACGGTCAAGTTCGGCCTGAACTACAAGTTCTGATCCTGCCGATCGAATGACGCCATCCGGGCCTCCGCGCTGAACCGCGCGGGCGCCCTTCTCTCTGGCGGCAGGGTCCGCGCAGCGTATGCGCGCAAAAGCAGGCGGTGCAATCAGGCTTCGGCTGAGGGTTGCATGTGACGCGGGACCTGATTCATTCTGTCTCCCCGCTTCTTGCCCGGAGTACCCGATGACCGACGCCCCTCCCTCCGCCAGCCGCGACAAGCGCGCCGCCCGGCTCGACGCCGTCATCGACGAGGCGATCCGCAACGAGGTGATCGTCGGCGCCGTGGTGCTGGTGGCGGAGGAAGGCGAGACCGTCTACCGGCGCACCGCCGGCTATGCCGATCGCGAGGCCGGGCGCCGCACCGCCGAGGACACGATCTTCCGCCTCGCCTCGGTCACCAAGCCGCTCGTCGCCGCCGCCGCCCTGTCGCTGGCCGAAGCCGGCGTTCTCGGCCTCGACGATCCGGTGACGCGCTTCCTGCCGGATTTCCGCCCGAAGCTCGCCGATGGCAGCGAACCCGTCATCACCCTTCGTCACCTGCTCACCCACACGAGCGGACTGATCTACGGCTATGACAAGTCGGCCGGCATCTCGGAAGGGTTGGACCAGCCGGGGCGCGGCATGGCGGAGAACCTGGCGAAGATCGCGGCGCAGCCGCTCGCCTTCGCGCCGGGATCGTCCTGGGCCTATTCGGTCGGCATCGACGTGCTCGGCGCGGTGCTGGAAAAGGCGACCGGCCTCGGCCTGCCCGAGATCATCGCCCGGCGCGTTACCGTGCCGCTCGGCCTCGCCGACACGGCCTTCCTGCCGACCGATCGCGCCCGGCTCGCCACGGCCTATGCCGATGGCGACCCGCGCCCGACGCCGATGGCGGCGCACCAGCCCGTCGCGGGCAAGGCCGGCACGCTCACTTTCGCGCCCGACCGCAATTTCGATCCCGCCTCGTTCCCGTCCGGCGGCGCCGGCATGTTCGGTACGGCCGGCGATATCCTCGCCTTCCTGGAGGCGATGCGGCGCGGCGGCGCGCCGATCCTCTCCACCGAAAGCCTGAAGCTGCTTGCGACGAACGCGATCGGCGCCTTCGACACGACGGTTCCCGGTCGCGGCTTCAGCCTCGGCTGGTCGATCACCTATGATCCCGCCGCCAACGCCTCGCCGTTCTCGCCCGGCACCTGGCAATGGGGCGGCGTCTACGGCCATTCCTGGTTCGTCGACCCCGTGCGCAAGCTTTCGGTCGTCTCGTTCTCGAACACCGCCGTCGCCGGCGTCAACGGCCCCTACCCCGACGCCATCCGCGCTGCCGTCTACGGCTGAAGACCGGCCTGGTCATCCGTCACGACGACCCCGTCGCAACGACCTGTGGCGGCTTCAAGGTGCGTGCTTCGAGACGGCCCTTCAGGCCTCCTCAGCATGTTGAGATTCGGAATGCCGATTTCGGCAAAGTCAAAACCCTCAACATCCTGAGGAGCGACCGATAGGGCGCGCCTCGAAGGACGCACCGGACCGCTGTCCTATGCAGCAGGCGCCATGCTCATGCGGCGGCTTCCGCCTCGTCCCCGACACGGCCCTTGGTCACCGAATCCGGCAGGCCGAAGATCCCGTCGAAGGCCCAGTTGAAGACGAACATGTAGACGGGGAAGAACACGATCAGCACGGCGTCGAGCAGCAGCGCCTCGAGGAGCGAGATCTGCATCCACCAGGCGATCAGCGGGATCAGGAACATCACCAGCGTCGCCTGGAAGCCGACGGCATGCAGGATCCGCCGCGCCAGCGAGCGGGAACGGGCGGCCTGCGTCGATTCCCAGCGCTCGAACAGCCAGTTGTAGATCAGATTGACCGTCACCGCGGTGGTCGAAATCATGATCGCCAGCGGACCCGTGTGCGACGCCGTGGAACCGGAAAGATAGGCCAGCATGAAGGCCGAGATGAGGGTCCCGGAAATCTCGAACACCGAAACGTAGACCACCCTGCGAAGAACGCCTTGCACCAAATCACCTCTTGAGAACGGCCGGACGGCCGATGTATGGCGGTCGTCTACCAGCAACGGCGCAGACAGGAAAAGTTGCCAGCCATCAGTTCAGCTGATAGGTCAGGGTATGATCTTTTCGAGCGACAGCATCGAGCTCTTCCTGGCGGTGATCGACCAGGGCTCGTTCTCCGCCGCGGCGCGCGTGCTGCATCGCGTCCCCTCGGCGGTGAGCATGGCGATTGCCAATCTGGAGGCCGAGCTCGGCTACGCGCTGTTCGTGCGCGAGGCGCGGCAGGTCCGCCCGACGCCGGCGGCGCTGGCGCTGGTGCCGCATGCCCGCGTCATCGCCGAGCAGCTCGAGCAACTCGCCGCCCACGCGACCGAGCTATCGGACGGGCTGGAGACCCGGCTCGCCATCGGGATCGCCGCCGACATCGACAATGCGCGGCTGATGCACACGATCTCGGATGTCTCGGCCCGCCATCCCCTGCTCGCGATCGAGATCACCACCGCGCCGCAGGACGACGTAGTCGAGCGCCTGCGCACCGGCCGGATCGATCTCTGCATCGCCTATGGCGGGCTGGAGACGAGCCGGAAGGAGGATTTTCACTTCATCGGCACGGAGACGCTGGTCGCCGTCGTCTCGACCCGGCACGGCTCGGAGCTCGTCGACGTCGAGACGTTGAAGCTCGACGATCTGTTCCACCACCGGCAGATCCTGATCGCCAGCACCGAGCATCCGATCTCGGATTTCCGCCAGCTGATCGCCGGCTCCTACTGGCGCACCGACAGCCTCGCCACGGCGGTCAACATGGTGAAGGTCGGCCTCGGCTGGGCCAACCTGCCGCTCTCGGTGGCGACGCCGCTCGCGCGCGAAGGCAGCGTCCGCATCCTGCCCTTCTCCAACGTCGCCAACGGCCTGAAACTGCCGCTGCACCTGCGCTGGATGAAGCAGAACCCGCTCGGCATGGCAGGCCAGGAACTGCTGGAGATGCTGAAGCGCGGGTGAAGGGAGGCGGGCGGCAGCGACGCGATCCGTAGCCGAAGCCGTTGGATCGATCGCCGCGCTGATCCCGCAATCGACGGGGATCCCCGCCCTATGGCACCTTCCGCATCTGCGGCAGCGGATAGGATCCGTTCAGGATCTCGTCGCTCGGCTGATACAGGCGCAGAATGACGTAGAAATTGCCCTTCGGCGCGGGCAGCCAGTTGGCGGCGGCGTCGCCGTCCGGCTTGTCGGCCTGGACCGGGATCGTGATCGACCCGTCGGCCGCCTTGACAAGGCCTTGCGTGTCCGTGCCGACCTTGTATCGCGCGATCGGGTTCGCCACGAGCATCTTGTCGGCATCGTCGTACATGGTGAGGGACCAGAAGGCGTTGACCGGCGGCTCGCGGTCGAACTTGATGACGTACCGATTGGCGCCGCTCAGCAGATTGCCGTCCGAATCCGTTGAGCGAAGCGGGTACATCGCCTCTTTCTCGCCGTTCCCGCCGAGATAGGAGCCCGCCACCATGGCGCGCAGGGGATAGTTGAAGCCGAAGCTGTCGAGGCCCGTGGCCCAGGTCCACCCATTGCGGTTGACCGCCGTGCTCGCAAGCGACGAAACGACAACGTCCGGGGCATCCTCCAGTCCGCGCTGAAGGCCCTTGCGCGTCGACTCGGATAGTTTCGACGGATCAAAGCCGTTCTCCGTCAGGCCGATCCTCGCGAACTGCGCGAACAGGGCCTGGTCGACCGGCTTGACCTGGTTGTCCTTCAAGGCCGCCGCGAGATGCTTGAAGAAGCCGAGGGACTCCCCCGCGATGGAGGGAAGCGGTTCCAGCGCGGCCGCCTCGTCGTTCGACGCCACTCCGCCCAGGGGCTCGAGCCGGAACTGCTTCTGCAACGCCAGCACCGGAGCCACGGGCTCGCCCTGCGCGATCCGGAGCCGGCCCCATAGCCACACCTTATCCGTCGTCACGTCGAGGCGTTTCACGTCGGCGGGGAGATCCCCCTTCCAGCCCGGAGGTACGATCGCGTAGCGCGCCGCCGCCGTGCCGGTCGTGCGCCGGCCGATATAGTGCTCCAGCTCCTGCCACATGTTGAAGATGTTCACGACATAGTAGCGATCCTGCGTGTCCGGAACCGACAGGATGTAGGGACGGTCCAGCTTGACCACCGCGCTCATGTAGTAGGTGTCGTTGTTGGCGGTCGGCATGTCCTTCGCGTCGGGCGTCGCGAGTTCGGACGCCCAGCCGATCTGGTTCAGCGGCGCGCGATAGCTGGTGGCGGGCTTCGGCGATGGCACATCGGTATATTGCCGGACGACCCGCTCCATTCGGACAAGCGGATACCCCCAGGCATAGGCGGAGACGGCGAGCTGATATCCGTCGATTTCCTGGCCTTTTGCCATCACCTCCGGCGAGGTCGGCGTCGACACGAGCTTGTCTTCGAACGTCTCGGCCGCCGGTGCGCCCTGGGTGAGGCAAAGCACCGAAAGGGCGGCGACGAGAATGGAAGCGGCTTTCATCGGAACCTCCTGGTTCAGGCAACTTCTTCAAAATCGGGCAGGACGAAGGTCTTGCGGTTGAGGGCCTCGGTGCCCCCGTAGAACCGCATCGTCGGCATCGGCCGCTTGCCGGAGGTCGGTATCCAGTTCGCCTCGAGGCCCGCGGGAGCCTTCGGGCCCACATAGATCGTCACGCCGCCATCGGCGTTCTTCTTCATCCCGTCGAGATCATAGGAGGACAGCGTCGTCCGATTGTTCTCGCTGTAGATGAAGGAGAAGGTCGCGCGGTCGTAGACGGTGAGCGCCCAGAATTGCCGGACCGGCATATTGGCCGGCACGTCGAGCTTGTAGAGCTTTCCGGCCTCCAGCCTCTGGCCGTTCCTGTCGGCCATGGCGATGAGATACTGGGTGGCCGGGTCATCGCTGAGCGTCCTGGGCATATAGGTGCACCAGAAATACTCGGCAGCGCGCTCGATCAGGTCGATGCGATCGTCATAAGTGAAAGTGAAGCTTCGATTCCGGTCGGCCTGCAGCAGCGAGACATAGTGGCGGTCGGGCCAGTAGACCCGCCGCGCCAGAACCTCGTCGAACCAGCCCTGCAGGAAGAACCAGGCATCGATCGCCGCCTGCCGCATCGCCCGCCTGGTGGTTTCGTCGGGCGCGAACGGCTTGCCCTTCTCGATGCCGAGCGACACCAACATGCCCATCATGACCTTGTCCTGCTCCTTAACGGGCTCGACGGTCAGGATCGCGTGCATGTCCTCGAAATGTCGTTCGTCGTAGAACGGCAGCGTGGCGTAGCGTTGGTCGATCGGATCGATGAAGCGCTGCCGGGGCGGGTTGGCGGCTTCCGAGAGGAAATAGACGCGCAGCCGCTTGGCATAGGCATAGGCGTCCGCGACCGACTTGCCGGCCGCCGGCACCGAGCGGAAGGCCAGGGCGATGCGGTAATTCGGCGAGGCGACGTGGATGTAGCCGTCCGGGATCGGCTCGGAATAGCCGGGCGGCGTGAAGAGAAACCTGCCACCCTTGCCCTGATCCAGGCCGGCGGGACCAACATCGGCGATCGTGAACTGCCAGGCGTCGACGACCTGGCCGTAGAGGCTGCCGTCCGGACCGGCCGCCGGCACCTCCACCACCGCCGGCCCCTTCCGCAGATCGGTGAAGGCGGTGATGTAGGGCGTGGTGCTGTTCGCCGTCAGCGCCTCGAGCTTCGGCGTCGCCGGCGCCGAATAGGCGATGATGTCGTTGTCTTTGGCGCCCAGATCGTCGAATGCCGACCGCCGGAACGAATAGATCGCGATCGCCGGCATGTTCCAAAGCACTGCCTCGAAGGCGCGATGATATTTGATCTGGTAATCGAAGTCCCTGACCGACGGCGCCGAACCGACTGGCGGTTGCCCGCCCAGCGGCTCCTCGCCCGCCTGCGCCCGAACCGGCGCGCCGCTGGCGACCGTGAGAACGGACGCGCCAAAGGCGCTCGCGACAAATCCTGCGGCAGTCGGCACGAAAAACTCGCGACGATTCATCATTTGCCTCCAGCAAAGGGAGCCTAGATCCGTTGTCTCGTCTCGCGTGAAAAACCCGATGGCCGCATCGAACAGCCACGGTCGCGGCGCGGAAAATACTTCCGTAACGGAAACTCAGCACAGGAAGGCGCCACAGGCAACTGCCGAAATTGCCATAAGGCAGCCGATTTATGCCTGCGATACGATCGACACGCCCGATCGGCAGCTGCGGAAGGTCAGCCGCCCCCTACCGATACCCCAGCCCCATCACGTAATCCCGGAGCAGCCTTTCCTCGATCTCGGTGTCGAGCAGCAGGGCGTTGAGGGCGTCGCGGGCGTTGAGGATGCCGATCGGGCGGTCGGCCTGGTCGACGATCGGAATGTTCTTCAGATCGCGCGACTGCATGAGCCGCCAGACGGCGTGCAGCTCGTCGTCGAGGCGGCAGGTGACGACCTGCGACCGCGCCACCAGCGCCTCGCGCACCGGCTCGTCCAGCCGCGTCGCCGCGACGAAGAAGCCGACGAGGTCGGTCTTGGTCAGGATTCCGGCGAGCGTGCCGGACGGCGCGCAGACGACGACGATGTCGGTTCCGGCGTGCAGCCGGCGCGCCGCCTCGACGAGCGGCGCATCCTCCGGCACCGAAACGAGCCGGTCGCGCGCGCTGTCCTTCAGCTCTTCGACGAATGCCAAGATCCGCCTCCCTTCGCTGGCCGCCGTCCGCCCGATCGGGACGCGGCAGCCGACCTAGATTACGCTTGGGAAGGCGACGCCGGAAGGCCTGCTGGAACCGGCCACATCGGCCCTGCTCCGCGCCTGGACAAGGCCGGCGGACAGGTTTCGCCCCGTTGCGGACATCGTCATCAGGCGCGACGATCTCGCGGCGCATGGCGATGTCGTGACATCCGGAGGAGGTTGCGGGATGTCGGATTTCAACATCGGTTTCGTGATCTTCCCCGGCCTCACGCAACTCGACTTCACCGGCCCGTTCGAAGTCCTGAGCCGGCTTGCAACGCCGCCCTCGCTCGCCGTCGAAAGCCCGTTCCCGCCATCGAAGACCCATGTCATCGCGAAGACGATGCAGCCGGTTGCGAGCGACCGCGGCCTCGCCATCCTGCCGAGCTGCACCTTCGAGGGCTCTCCCCCGCTCGACCTGATCTGCCTGCCCGGTGGCCCCGGCATCGTCGAGGCGCTCGCCGACGCCGAGACGATCGACTTCATCCGCCGCGAGGGCGCGCGCGCGAAATATGTCACCTCCGTCTGCATGGGCACCTTCCTGCTCGGCGCGGCCGGGTTGCTCGCGGGGCGCCGCGCCACGACGCACTGGGCCTATGTCGACCTCCTGCCCCTCGTCGGCGCCCGGCATGAGAAGGCGCGCGTCGTGCGCGACGGCAATCTCTTCACCGCGGGCGGCGTCACCTCGGGCATCGACTTCGCCCTCGCGATCGTCACCGAGCTGGCGGGGCCGGAGGTGGCAAAGGCGATCCAGCTCGCGCTCGAATACGACCCCGCGCCGCCCTTCGACGCCGGCCATCCCGACAAGGCGTCCGAGGCGGCGATCGCCCTCATGCGGAGCCGCAACGAAACGGCCCATGCGGACATAAGGCGGGCGCTGGAAAGCCGGTCATCGCCGGCATCCGGCTAGGGCCGGCGCGCGGGGGAAAATCAGTCCGGCTGTGGCAGCACGGCAGCCCTGCCGAGCTCCGTCAGCCCGTAGATTCCCCGGCTCTCGCGGACAAACCAGCCATAGACATTGCTGCGCAGGATGGTCGGCGCCCGCTCGACCAGCGTCTTCAGCTGCTTCGGGCTTTGCGGCCCGGAAAGCAGCGACGTCGCGCACAGGATGCAGTCCTGCCGGTAGGCGGTCATGATCGGCTTGCCGCGACCGCCGCCGATCTGGGGATCGCCGACCCGGCGCTTGTGCTCGTCGAGCAGCCGCGAGCGCCGCTTGGGATCGCGGCGCGGCGCTTGCGCGAAGGGCGCAATGATGACGTCGACCGTGCCGGAGGCAGAGACGGCGATCAGCCCGAAGCCGAGACGCCGGCACAGATTGCGGAACCGCGCGTCATGCTCGCGCCCCTTCCCCTTCGAGGCGCGCGCCGCGAGCCAGACCTCGTCCGAGATCGTGGCCCGGTTGACGCCCTGCAGGACCAGCTCGAGGTTGAAGGCGAGCTTCATCTCGCAGACGACGAGGATGGGCGGCTCGCCCTCCCGGACGCCGACCAGGTCACAGCCATTGACCTCGCCCTTCACGACATAGCCGGCGCCCTCCATGAAGGCCTTCAGGGGAAGATAAAGGTCAGTCTCGGCCATTGATCTGTTTCGGATCCCGGTGTGTACGGGAGGGATTTAGCTGAGTCTGGGGGAAGGTGCACGGGGCGTGTGCCAAGGCCGCGCCGTAGCCGCAGGCGGTGTTCATGTCAGTGGTCGACTCAGCGGCTTGCATCCCAGTCGAGTTGGCAGGCCGAAAGTCGCGCAAGCGATCCACCTCCCAATCGAATGTGGTGTCACCCTTCAACGCCCGCCGCGCGGACAAAACCTTCGAATCTCCGATCACCCTCATGGACCGACAAGTGACGAAGTACGAAGTCCTTACTCATCTTCGGCATCCCCTAAGCGATCTCCCGAATTACCGGCTTGCATCCTGTCGACACCATCAACCAGAGCTCTCAGCAGCGCCCGCTCGTCATCAGTAAGCTCATTGGATTCGCTGAGATGCCGCTTCGCATTGTTATATATTACATCGCGATCATAGACGTATTGGTCAGCATCTCTTCGATATATATAGTGAATGCCGTCACCCGATGAACTCTGACTGACCAGACCCCTGACAACCTTGGCAGTAAACCTCCCGTCCGCCTCAATGCCCTTTCTCAGCCATTCCTGCAAGGCTGCAGGATCACCCAGATGATTCCATGACAGCACGGCCTTCCAGTAGAAGGGTAGATCGCCCAGCGAACCATCATCAGCTGCAGCTTTGATCTTCGGCATTAAGATGACACCGAGCCTCTCGAAGTCCTTCTGACTGATGACAGCGCGACCGGGATCATCGCTTGGGAAGACACCGAGTTCGCGAGCTCGATCAACAAAGAGATCGGCAAGCACGAACGGGGAGCCCGACTGCTGGTAGGCGGCAATAAGGTGTTTCCCGGCCTCCTCTTCGCCCCATACCTCAAGGAGGTCCCGCAGGAGGATGCGAAGATAGCTACCCGGCTCCAAAGTAAACATCTCACCACGCCAAGGCATGGCGAAAACCTCATCGCCAATCGACAGCAGTGCGTTCAGCAGTCCCTGTGTGGGTTGGGGTTTTGGTTGGACCGAAAAACGCATCCTCAGCTCATCGAGGAAGAGCCCGATCATCGCTCGACCGCGACTGTTGTTCTTGCCGATATATGTCCGCAATGAATTCGTGAGCTTCATCTCATCGTTAAGATTGTCGAACACTGCATCGATCGTCGCCTTGGGCACCGCATCCGCGCTGGGATGAAGTGCGAAGTAGGCGTCATAGCCCGCCTCGCTCATCAGGCCTCGACGGGCTTGCGACGCGAAGTGGCTTTCCCGGATGACGTAACGTTCCCCTTCGAACCACTTCACGTGATCAGGAAACAGCACAGCGAGAAGTTCGATAACGGGATCCACTGTCGCCGGCGGCAATGAGGCCTTCAATGCCTTGATGTTAGCCTTCCGGTCATCGTCTGCACCCATGAGATAACGACCCTCATTGAAGAGGAAGTCGCGGTTGCGTCGGACCCAGTCGAACGCAACTGGATCGAACAGGCGGAGGCCCTCAATAGCTACGAGATCTTGAGAGTCGAATTCGCCCCTCAATGCGGGCCAGGCGAATTTCAGTGCGTTCGATAAGCGCAGCACGTCTCGCGGATAATTAATCCAGCGATGAACACCGTCCCGCACGATATACTGCCACCTGGGCGAAGTCTCCCCGTCTGCGGTAATGGACGCGATCTCATCGCCGAGCATGGTCAGGAGGCTGTTCTTCCCAGGCAAAGGTAGATGGAGCTCCTGCTGCACGATCTTTTCAGCGAACCGCGGCCCAACACGATCAATGCCTCCGTCGAGCGCCCGCCACACGATTTCGCGGTCGTAGACAAGCAGGTAAGTGACATTGGGCAGACGACCGATGGTCTTCACCATCTGCATGATCGACCTGATCTCACCGTCTTCGAGACGATCGATATCGTCGATCGTAACGAGCAAGCAACGATTACTATTGCTAAGCTGCCCTCTCAAATTCTCGTAGGCCGTCTGAAGGCTGGGTGTATCGAGGAACTTGCCAAAGACAGACTTCAGGGCCTTCTTCCCGGCGTTGCCCACGAGGCCCGAAATCGCTCCACCACTTGGATCGATAGCAAGAGCCATCGTAGCCGCCGCGTGGACCAAATCGTCCGCGCCTCCTGCTGTCGCGCGTAGCGCCCTGTTGTAAATTTTCTTGATCGTGCCTTCCCTGGGCTTCAAGTGCTCAGACAATAGCTTGAAGAAGGCAGCTATAAGGTCTTGATGACCTGAGACAATCCATGGCCGAAAATCGATGTGCTCGATCTTCGTTGACTCGACCGCCTCCTCGTTGTGCTCCTTAATGTGCTCAAGGATGAAGTTGACGACCGTCGTTTTTCCGGCTCCCCAACTTCCGTGAAGCCCAATGACGTAACCGTTAGGCACATTCATATTGATGATAACGTTCGCCAAGCGCTTCGCGAATGGCGCGTAGCCGAGGCGATCGTCCGCAACGTTCCTTTTCGGCTGGTCGTCACCTAACTTATATTCGTCCCCCTTCAACGCGCGGCCCCCACTACGTAAAATATATAATGCTTAGCTCAAGCAACAATTAGGCAATACACTTAGGCAAACCCCGCCTTGAATGCCACTTTCCTCTGAACCACTCTAAAACATTGTATCATCGGACCAACCCATCTATGGACGACACCCCATCGCTGACATCAAGGGCCAGAGTGCATTTTCCGATATATTCTAGCGATACATCAAATTTCTGTCGTTTCGCGCCTACGAACCACCTTCCGTTTTCCCCTCACTCCGCCTCCGCAGCCCCTCTCCCCCTCACCCACCGCCAGACCCTGCCGTCGATCGCGACGAGGCCCAGCGCGATGAGGGCCATGCCTGCAAAGTGCTTGGGTTCGAGGTGTTCGCCGAGGACGAGCGTGCCGAGCAGGATGGCCGAGACGGGGACGAGGAGGGTTACCAGCGAGGTGTTGGTCGCGCCCGTACGGGCCAGCAGGCGGAAGAACAGGATGTAGCCGAGCGCCGTCGAGAAGGCGGCGAGGCCGAGGATCGCTGCCCAAACCTGCCAGCTCGGGGCCGGCAGCTGCCAGGGGTGATCGAACAGCACGGCGAGCGGGATCATCATCGTCGTCGCGGCGATCATCTGGCCGGTCGCTGCCGTCATGGGCGCGACGCCGAGGCGGGGCAGCTGGCGGCCGAGCGCGCCGGAAAAGCCGTAGGCGAGCGTCGCCGCCAGGATCGCCAGCGCGCCGAGGCCGTCACCGCCGAGGTTCAGGAAGACGGAGGGGCCGATCAGCACGGCGACGCCGAGAACGCCGATCGCGATCCCCGTCACCTTGGTCGCCGTCAGCTTCTCGTCAACGGTCAGGAAATTGACGATCAGCGCCGTCCAGAACGGCGTCGTCGCGTTCAACACGGCGGCGAGCCCGCTCGGGATCTGGGTCTGGCCCCAGACGATCAGCGAGAACGGGATGACGTTGTTGATGAGGCCCATGCCGAACAGCACGCGCCAGACCCGCCAGCCGGCGGGGAGCGGCCGGCCGCTCAGGCGGAGCAGCGCCACGAGAATCAACGCCGCGATGCCGACCCGAAGCGACACGATGGTGAAGGGCGGCAGCTCCCGGCCTGCGATGGCGATGAAGAAGAACGAGCCGCCCCAGAGTGCGGCGAGCAGGACCAGCAGCGACCAGTCGGCGCCCGTCATGGTTTGACGAATCTGGGTCTGGCGTATCGGGGTCTGACCGATCGGGGTCTGGTGTAACTCGGTCTGGCCTGTGGTCATCGAAACGGCCGCTCCCTGCTGTGGTGCAGAACCACTGCCCGTCCGCGTTGCATCTGGCAACCCGTTTCCTGCCGTCGTATTTCGCGCGGGGGGCGCCGGGTGCGGCATCGCTTTGCAACGAGCGCGCTATCGTCCATCGTCCGGCCGCGTTATCGTCGCCGCGCTCCATTTCGAGGCCGCCCTTGCGATTCCTGATCCATCTCGCCGTCGCCATCGCGATCGCCATTGTCGTCGGCCTCGGCTCGGCGTTCCTGGTGCTCGACCGCGACCGGCTGTTCGGCGCGGTGACGCGCGGGGCGTGGACGGCGTGGCCGGATTCCGGCAGCCCGAACGCCGATCCCTATACCGAGGCGATGCTGGCGCGCTCCGGCGAGGTGCCGCTCGGCGGCGGCGAGGGCCTCGCCTTCAGCGCCGAGGTGGATTCGTCCGGCCAGCGCCTCACGGGCGGCTGCCGCTACCGCGTCTCCGGCCAGACGCCGCCGGCGCGGCTCTGGACGCTCACCGTCTATGACGAGGACGGCCACCTGATGGAAAACCCGGCCCGGCGGACGGCCTTCCACTCACGGGAAATCCTGCGGCGCGAGGACGGCAGCTTCGAGATCGCGGTGGCGCCGAAGCCGCAGCCGGGCAACTGGCTGCCGGTCACGACCGGCGAGCGCATCCGGCTGATCCTCCGCCTCTACGACACGCCGCTTTCCGGGGGTGCCGCGATCGGCGACATCGTGCTGCCGGCGATCGAGAGGGTCGGCTGCACATGATCCGCCTCCTCCTCTACGTCCTCGGCGGGCTGCTTCTCGGCGGCATCATCCATATCGCCGCCATCCTGCTTTTGCCTGACTTCGCCAATCGCGACGCCTGGACCTCGCTCGGCCGGTTCGGGCGGGACGGCGCGTTCCATCTGTTGCCGATGTCGGAGCCGGGGACGGAGCCGCTGCCCTATCTCGATCCGGAAATGGCCTATGCCGCCTGCCGCTTCTCGCTCGAGAACGGGCCGATCCGCATCAAGGCGGCGATGCCGGACGATTTCTGGTCGATCGCGGTGTTCAATCGGCGCGGCAGCAATGTCTACAGCCTGAACGACCGCTCGGCCGAGCGGGCTGACATCGACCTCGTCATCGCGACGCCGGTGCAGATGGCGCAATTGCGCGAGAACCCCATCGCCGCGCTCGACCAGTCGATCGTGATCCAGGTGCCGATCACCCGCGGCTTCGCGCTGATCCGCAGCTTCGTCGCGGATCCGACGCTGCTGGGCAAGGCGGAGACGATGCTGCGCGCGGCGAACTGCTCCGCCGAGCTGCCCTCGGCCGACGCCCCCGCCCCCGTCGCTCCCGACGAGAAGAACTAGCTCAGGCGCCGCGACCCGGCGTCGGTCGTTGCGCGGCCGTCGTTGATGGCGGTGGCACCGGCCGCTCCGGCCGCGACCGATCGATGCGGACGCCCGAGAAGATGATGATCTGGCAGGTCCCCTCTTTCGGGAGCTCCGACCGCGCGCGTCTGCGCCGGGCTGCCGTGTAGGTCAGTATGGTGCCCATGTGACCTCCTTCGAGGTCCGTTCGGCCGGATCGACGCCCCGACTGCCTGGCGGACACTCTCTCAAGCACAATAGCACCATTTACGGACCGGCAAGGTTAACGGAACGCTAACGACTTCCGGGCACAATCGGCACGGGCTTGGCGATCGGGGCTTGCCACCGGAATTTGCGATCGCGTCGACGGCACTTCGGGTAACGCGTCATCATGCATCCCTCGTATTTTTCGGATGGTCTCATGGCCATGGCCGTATCGAGCCAGCAAAGCCGCGATGCCGCGTTGCTCCGCGCAACGACGGAACTGTTCGTGCTCGACAAGGCGCACGACCAGGCGGAAATTCGCCGCTTCGAAGAACTGACCGCGCATTTCCTGACCAAGGTGACGCCGGCCGACCGCGCCTTCGTGGCGGAGCGGCTGGCCCGCCACCCGGATGCGCCGGGCGCGATTTTACGCATGCTGGGCAAGGACTTGGTCGAGATCGCCTCGCCGGTGCTGCGCCATGCCGAGCTCTCCTCCTTCGATCTCCTGGCGATCCTGGCGGCGACCGGGCCGGCGCATTTCCGCATGATCGCGGCGCGCGACGACCTCGCCCCCGACATCGTGCAGGCGCTCCGCCTCACCGGCGACGCGGAGACGATCGCGCTGTTGCCCGAGGCGGCCGAGGACGCGCCGCTCGCCTACGAGATCCCGCCGCCACCGGTCGCTCCGGAGCCCCTGCCCGCGGTCGCGGCAGTCGCTCCCGCGCCGGAAGAGCCCGCTGTCCCCGCCGTCTCGAAACCCGAGGTAGCGCCGGTCGAGCCCGCGAATCAGATCGCGCCCGAAAAGTCCCCCCTGTCGGCGCTCGCCGCCGCGCGGGTCCTCACCGCGAGCCTCAGCGCCGAGCTGACGGCGATCGCGACCGAGACACCGGTGCCCGAGGGCCTGTCGCGCCGGACGTTCGAATCGCTCGCGCGCGCCCAGAAGCAGCCTGCCGCCCAGCCGGAGAAAGCCAAGAAGCCGACCCCGGCGGCCGCTCCCGTCGCAGCGGCCAAGGCCCCGGAACCGACCGCGCCGGCCCCGACCGCAACGACCGAAGCGGCCGAGCCTGTCGCGCCCGCCCCCGTTGCCGCGCCGCATGCGACCGATGCGTTTCTCGGCCTCGACCGCGCCGGCCGCCTGGCGCGGCTCGCCTCGATCTCGGGAGCGCCGATCCAGCCCTCCCGGCTGACGCCAATGGAAATCGACCATGCCTTCCGCGCGGCGATGAGCCGGGCACGGCTCAGCCTGCTCGCCCGCCAGCGCCAGCGCGACGCGCTGATCCGGACGCTGGCTGAGGGTCTCCGGCTCGACGTCGACCGGGTCACCGCGCTGCTCGATGATCCCTCGGGCGAAGCGCTGGTGGTGCTCCTCAGGGCGATCGGCCTCACCGATGCCGAGGCGCAGCAGGTGCTGCTGCTCGCCAATCCGGTGATCAGTTCGGCGGTCGAGACGTTCTTCCGGCTCACCGGCCTGCTCGGTGGCCTGGAGAAGCCGGTTGCCGATCGCCTGGTTGCCGAGTGGCGGAACGACGGCACGGCTGCCAGCCCGTCGCACCAGCCCCATTTCGCCGATGCGCCGCGCAAGGAAACGCGCCAGCCCGCGACCGGACACGCGGCAGACCATGCCAAGCCGGATCAGGCGAAACCGGTTCTGACGGGTACGATGGGCTGAATTCAGCCTAAGGCGATGTCGAGGAAAGCGCGGCCGGCGCGGTCCTCGATCTCGACCACCCAGACGTCCGGATCGAACCGCATCTCGGACGCGATCCGCGCCTGCAGGGCCAGTCGATCGATCCGCTTGCCGATATGGGAAAACAGCCGGTCAGTCGGCTTGCTGTCGTCAAAGGCCGTCTGCGGGGCCGGCCCGTAGAGATCGACCGTACCGTCGAGCCAGTCGACGACGACGAAGATGGCGCCCGCCTCCTCGGAGCCGCGCCGCACGACCGCCGCGAACGCACCCTCGACGAAAGCGCGCCGCACATAGGCCGCGACCCAGAGGCCGGATGTCAGGCGCATCGACGCCTCCTGGCTGTCAAAGCGTGCCCATCGCGCCGATCAGGACCAGCTTGGCGATCACCGCGTCTCCCGCGGCTCCGGTCATCGGCAGGCCGTTGTCGAGCTCGAAACGGCGAATGGCATTCGCCGTCTTGCCGCCGCCCCGCCCATCGACATCAACCGGCCCGTAGCCGATCTGGTTCAAGGCGACCTGCACCTTCTTGATCCGAGCACGCGTCGCGGGATCCTCGATCGAACCGGTGGAGGCCGGTTCGGCAACCTCGGCGCGCGGCTGGCCCTTGCGGATCTGGCCGAGCAGCCGGGCGCTCGGCTGGCCGGTCGGGATCAGGCCGATCTTCTTCTCGAAGGCGGAGATCGCCGCCTTGGTCTGCGGGCCCATGACGCCGTCGACGGCGCCGGTATAGAGCTTGGCGGCAGCCAGAGCCTGCTGCGTATCCGCGATCAGGTTGCTGGGCGTTGCGGATGCCACCGTGCTGGTGGAGACGGGGGTCGGCTGCGGCTGCGTGTGCGGCAGCGCCACCTGCGTCCGGCTCTTCGGCAGCGGCACGGAGGCCGGCTCCCCATCGGCCGACGCCGTATCGGATTGACCTTGCGCGGCCCCGCCCCGCGTCACGAAGAGCGGATCTGGATGGCGCTTCGTCTGCAGGAACGCGGCGTTGGAGACGATCACGGAACCGACGATCAGGATGACCACAAGCCCGCCTGACTGAAGCGGGTTCTCGATCACCTTGTCGGCCAAGCGGCTGAGCAGCCCCTCGCTGTCCTTGACGGGCTTCCTGGAGCGGGCGGCCGGCCGCTTGCGCCGGGTCGGGGCCTCACGCACGCCGGCGCTCCCTCTCCTCGAGGACAGGCCCGGCCCCACCGACAAGGGCGGGTCGGTGGTTGCGAAGGGGGAGACGCACGGTCGCCGTGGTGCCGCGGCCCGCCTCGCTTGCGAGCGTGAACGTACCGCCCTGCAGCTCGACCAGCCCCTTCACCACCGAAATGCCCAGTCCGGTTCCCTCGGCGCGGCGCTCGTGGCGGGCGTCCGCCTGGACGAAGGGCGTGCCGATGCGCGGCAGGTCGCTGGCGGCGATGCCGACGCCGGTGTCGGCGACTTCGAGCACGAGATCGCCGCTCTCCAGCCGCGCCGTGACGGACACCGTGCCGCCGGCCTCGGTGAATTTCGCCGCGTTCGACAGCAGGTTGAGCAGGATCTGACGGCAGGCGCGCCGGTCGGCGACGACGTCCGGCAGGTCGCGATCAATACGGCGAACGAGCTTGAGCCCGCGGCCCGTGATCTGTTGCGACATGATGTCGAGCACGCAATCGACCAGCGGCGCAACCGGGAACGGCGCTGCCACGACCTCGAACTTGCCGGCCTCGATCTTGGACATGTCGAGCACGCTGTTGACGACCTGCAGCAGGTGTTCGCCGGAGGAATGGATCAGCCGGATATAGTCGCGATGGCGGGCCATCTCGAACTTGCCGAACAGCTCGCGCTCCAGCATTTCCGAGAAGCCGATGATCGCGTTGAGCGGCGTGCGCAACTCATGGCTGACATGGGCGAGGAACTGGATCTGCGACTGGTTGGCCTCGGCGGCCGAGGAGCGCGCGGCGACGATCTCGGTCTGCTGCGTCCGCGCTTCCGTGATGTCGCGCATCACCGCGACGATCGTACGGACGCCGGTCGCGGGATCGATCACGGGGCGGCAGCGCATGTCGACCCAGAGGAAATCGGAGGCCGTATCGGCCCGGCGCAGGCGGAACTCCAGCGTGCGCGGCTCGCCGGTGCGGTCCGTTTCGGAGATCGCGTGCAGATAGGCCGGCCGATCGGCGACATGAACGCGATCGAACAGGCCGTGCCCGGCGAGATCGGCGGCGGAGCAGCCGAGCATGGTCCGCGCGGCGGGCGACGCATATTCGAGCGCACCGACGCTGTTGTGACGGGTGATGAGATCGGTGCCGTTCTCCGCCAGCATCCGGTAGCGCGCCTCGCCGTCCCGCGCGGCAAGATCCGCCTCGCGATAGACCTGCTCGATCCGCAGCGCCAGCCCGGCGCCATAGAGCAGCGCGGCGATGATGAGAATCGGCACGAAGCCGGCAGAAGCCCCGCTTTCGGACGGAAGCCATCCGGCCAGCGACGCCGTCGCCAGCGCGGCGAGCGCGACCGCCGCCATGCCGATCGAAGCGAGCGTGATGCGGCGCGCGCCGGAAAGCGCGGCTTCCGCCGGGACGATGGCGAGAAGGATGAGCGCGGGCGACTGAAGCCCGCCGGTCAGCGCGCCGCCGAGGACGACGAGCCCGGCCAGCGCCAGCGCCGACAGGAGATGCGCGGCCTCATAGCGGCCGGTGCGCGACAGGAAGGCCGCGATCGGCAGCGGCGCGGCGAGGAAGGCGAAGGCGACGGCCGAGCCAAACGACGGGGCGCCGGAAAGCGCCAGCCAGATCGGGAACAGCAGGAGCACGCCGAGCCCGACGGCAAGATGGGCGGCGATGAAGGCCCTGTGCCGGCTCGCGACCAGCGAATCCTCGCTGGCCGAACCATGCACAAGTCCATCGATAACGCGCCGCAAGGGCTCGAAGGAAACCGTCATACGCAACACACCGGTGACGCTCGTTCCGGCCTTTCGGCCCTGTCGCGGAACCTCCGCGCCTGACCATCCGGCAATGAGGGCATCATGGCAGCCGGCGCTTAAAGGAACCCTAAGGGGGCGGACACAAAGGGCGGCCCGGAGCGCCAACGTCACGCTCCGAGCCGGCCCTTTGGCGCAGAAACGCTCGCGCCGGCGTGACAATTGCTGGCTGGCTGGCCCTCGTTGCGGGATCGCGGCGGAATGGAGCCACCTCGTGGCCGACCTCGGCCTAAGACCGAATCGGTAGGGCGGAGACGACGGTCCTGCCGGAAAGATGCTCGCGATGAACAAAGTCGAGAATTGCCGCATAGCTTAGGCGCCGCCCCTCCCGCGCAAGTTGCTCATGGTTAGCAATATGCCAACGCCATTGCTCAAATTCGGCGTTGCATCTCAACCTGGCCTATAGCCGCTCCCGCTAAGGTGGCGACAGGTGCACGGAGAAACCGTGACCGTCCCGCGTTTCAGGCACAGTCGGAAGGGCTGGTTCCATGTTTCTCATCCGGGCAGCATTCTGGTTTTCGGTCGTCGTTCTGCTGATCCCGGGCGACCCGAACAGCGGCACCGACGCGCCCCGCGTCGGCGCGATCGACGCCCTCGTCGCGGCACAGGGCGCCGTCTCCGACCTCGCCGGCATGTGCGAGCGCCAGCCCGATGTCTGCAGCAGCGGCGGCGCGGCGCTCGCCGCCTTCGGCGCCAAGGCCCGCTATGGCGTCGGCCTCCTCTACAATGCGGTCGACGGCAAGCTCGCCATGCCGACCCTGCCGGGCGTCGCGAAGGACGGCACACTGACGCCCGCCGACATGGCGCCGCAGTGGCATGCTCCGAAGGCGCACGACCGCAACGCCTGACCGGAACCGCGCGACAACAGCGTCATTCTTTCGCCCTGGCGGTTTCATAGCGGTCCGCGAGACGCTATATGCGAGAGACCATGAACATCACCGCCACGCTCGCCCCCATCGACCGGATTCTCGACGATTTCGCCTTTCTCGACGATTGGGACGATCGCTATCGCTATCTGATCGAGCTCGGCCGCGGCCTCGCGCCGCTGGCGCCGGAAGCGCATAACGACGCCAACAAGGTGCAGGGCTGCGCCAGCCAGGTCTGGCTCGAGAAGAACGTCCGGCAGGAAGCCGATGGCCCGCATCTGGACTTCAAGGGCGACAGCGATGCGCTGATCGTGCGCGGTCTCGTCGCCATCGTCATCGCCCTGTTTTCCGGTCGCCCTGCAGCCGAGATCGTCGAGACCGACGCCGAGGCCGTGTTCGAGAAGATCGGCCTTCGCGAGCATCTGACGGCGCAGCGCTCGAACGGGCTGCGCTCGATGGTGAACCGCATCAAGACCGAGGCGGGAGCGGCGGCCGCCGGCTGATCAGCCGATCGTCGGCCGGAAGTCCTCGCTTCCCCAGTGCCGCATTCCGCCCTCGCCTCCCCGCGCCATCGCGGCGAGGCCGTAGTGACGGGCGAGCGCCGAGAGCGCCAGCAGCAGAACCAGCTTTGCCGAGCGCTTCGGCCAGCCGCGCGCCGTCTCGATATCCTCGATCCCCTTGAGGAAGCAGCAGAAATCGATCAGCACGCCGGAGAACTCCGGCCCTACCGCCGTAAGCGCCCGCTCGAGGCGCATGCGGGCTGAAAGCGCCGCCTCCGTCAGTTCCGCCATGCCGCCCGCGCCGCCGCGCCGGCCGCTCGCCACCGCCGCCGACCAGTTCGAGGTCACGCGCGGCATGAGTTGCCCCCGGGTGAAATCGGCGCGCAGCCTCTCCCCGGCCTGGAAAGCCGCATCGTCGATCAGCGGCTTGCCGTCGCGCCCCTTGCGGCTGCGCAGCCAGGCGAGCGGGCTTTCGCTAACGTCGACCGTCACGCTGTGCCGGCCGCCATCCCGCTCGATCGTCTGCGTTTCGCGCGCCTGATGCTGGCTAGAGAAATCCTCGCCGCCGGCGAGCGACCGGCGCACCATCACCCGCCCGGCGGCGGAGAGCACCAATCCGTCCGATCCGTCCGCCGCGAGGGCGCCATCCGCCAGCAGCGCCTTGACATCGGCGGCGTCGACCCCTGTCCGGCGCGCCGACAGCGGCGAGGCCAGGACATAGCCGTCCGCCGCCCGCTCGATCCGCGCGCCGGCGGTCGCGAGCCGCCGCGCCAGCTTCAACGCCGCGCGCGCCGCCATCACGAACGCCCTCCGGCCGAGGACAGGCGGCCGATGGAGCGGCTCGCCGCCCGTTCGAGGCAATCGACCAACTGATCGACCCGCGCCTGGTCGCGATCTTCCTCGATCCGGCGGCAGGCATGCGCGGCCGTCGTCCGATCCCGGCCGAACAGCCGGCCGGCTTCGGTATAGGTGAGGCCGAGCGTCGTATGGGCGAGATAGAGCGCGACCTGGCGGGCATAGGCGGCCTGCGCCGTGCCACGCCCCGTCGCGCAGAGGTCGCTTGCCTCGACATCGAGAGCGGAGCCGACAAGGGAGACGAGCATTCGCTTTGTGCCCTCCTGCTCCCGCTGTCGCCGCCGGATCTCCCGGTCCGGTGCCTGGTCCGATCGTGCGTCCATTCCGCTCCCTCCCGCTTGTTTCGGCGATATAGGAAAATAATCCTATGACAGCTTAGGCCGGGGCCGCAAGCGCGGGGATAGATTCTTTTCGGGCTCCAACGAGCCGCCCGGCGGATCCGGCAGCTATGCGGGGACAGAGCCGGTGCCAATCCCCGCGCATCGCCACGGCCCGACAATGGGTTCCGCAACAACGGAGCCCGACATGATCGACCCATCGCGCCGCCCTCGCGGCACTTCCTCCAAGCCGATCCCGGTCAAGGACCGGGCGAAACATGCGGTCGGCGCGGTCGTCGCTGCCGGTGTCGCAGCCTATCGACGGCAGACCTCCCTGCCTCCCCTGCTGCCAATGATGCCGGAGGAGATGGCCGATAACGGCGAGGCGATGCGACGCCGGATCGTCGCTAGGCTGGCGCGGGCGCTTCGGGCCGAGCGGATGCGCGGCCGCGCCGGACACTGGACCTATGACATCAACCGCCACATCGCGCTTCGCCAGGCCTATGAGGCCGAGCGCCTGCTGCTGTCGACGGCGGTCCACCGATCCTGACGCGGAAAACAAGAAGGGCCCGGCGATGCCGGGCCCTTCTCGAAAAACTATACTGGCGGATCGATTAGCGGCGCTTGCGCTGCTGGCCGAGGCCCATCTTCTTGGCGAGCTCGGAACGCGCAGCCGCGTAGCTCGGAGCAACCATCGGATAGTCTGCCGGCAGGCCCCACTTCTCGCGGTATTCTTCCGGCGAAAGGTCATAGTGCGTGCGCAGGTGGCGCTTCAGCGACTTGAACTTCTTGCCGTCCTCGAGGCAAACGATGAAATCCGGGAACACCGACTTCTTCGGGTTCACAGCGGGCTTCAAGGGCTCGGGCTCGGGCTCGACCACGCCGCCATGGGTACGGTTCAGCGCCTGATAGACTTCAGTGATCAGTCCCGGGAGGTCGTTGGCCGACACCGAATTGTTGCTGACATAAGCGGAGACGATATCAGCCGTCAGATCTATGAGGTCGCTTCCTGCCGTTTTTTCAATCATGGTCTACCCTAACTTCGGTTGTGTCATCGCAATTCTGTAACGAAGAAATTGAAAGCTTGCAGCTTCGAAAGCGCCAGCGCCGGACAAATCCAGGGGGCGACCGTGCCTATCGGCGCGCTAATTCCGTTACTTCGTCGCACCTATATAAGTCATGTTGCTTAAAGACAAGCACTAAGTCGCGGCAACGATAGGCCGCGGCACATCTTTGTGCTCGCGACGATTCGTCTCGGTCAATCTTCTCGTGTTCACATTGAGCGGCGGAAACCCATTCACAATGCCGCGATCAACACATATGTCGCGAGCAGTGCCGTCGCCCAGAAGGCGATTCGTCCCGTCCGCCAGTTGGCGGCGCCGGACAATTGCGCGACGGCCCGAATTGAGACTTCCCTCCAGCTCCCGTGCAGAATGCCGCGCAGGTCAGCGGCCTTGCCTTGCAGCGGCCGGAAGGCAAGGCCCCAGACTACCGCGGCCTTTCGCGGCAGTTCCCGCCAGAACCAGTCGACATCCAGCGTAAATCCGGCTTTGGGCTGAAGTAACGGAAACAAGCCGACAAATATGCAACTTGCGGCGATTAAGAGTTGCAGCTGGAACAGGATATGGTCCGGCGTCATAACAGCTACATCGGCGATCTCCGGGACGAGACCAGCGAGCGCCGAGGGGAAACAGCCGATCGCGAGGATGCTGCCGCCGAGAAGCGCCATCGCCGCCTTCATCGACCACGCGGTCGCCGCCACCTCGCGCGGCTTGCCCGGCCGGAACAGCGCGAACCACGGCAATTTGAGCCCAACATAAAGGAGCGAGCCGGCAGAGATCGCCGTCAGCGCGAACCAGAGCCATCCCGCCTGCCCTTCGGCGAGCGCGGCCAGGATCGCGGACTTGCTGACAAATCCGGCCGTGAGCGGCACGGCGGAGAGCGAGAACGCGCCGACCAGCAGGGCAGCTGATGTCAGCGGCATGGCGCGGGCAAGGCCGCCGAGCACGGAGAGCCGCGTCTCGCCGGTGGCGCGCAGGATGGCGCCCGCCGCCATCATCAGCAGCGCCTTGTAGAGGATGTGCGCGAAGGCATGCAGCGCGGCGGCGGCGAGCGCCAGCTCCGAGCCGATGCCGATCGCGACCAGCATGAAGCCGACCTGCCCGACGATCGAATAGGAGAGCAGCTCGCGGATATCGTCCTCGAGCAGGGCATAGACGAGGCCGTAGACCGCCATGGCGAGGCCGAACCAGACGAGCGCCGGCTCGCCGGGAAACAGGCGGATCAGCACCAGGACGGCCGCCTTGGTGGTGAAGGCCGACAGGAAGACGGTGCCCGACCATGACGCCTTCGGGTAGGCGTCGGCGACCCAGGCCGAGAGCGGCGGCGCGCCGGCATTGACGAGGATGCCGGCGAGCATCAGCCAGCGGCCGAGATCGTCGGCGCGGATCGCCTGCAGGGCGACACTGCCGGATGTCGCGATTTCGGCTGTGATGCCGGCGAAGAGCAGCACGCCGCCGAGAACATGGATCAGCGCGTAGCGCAGGCCGGCGCGCGCGTTGCCGTTCGACCAGATCACCAGCGTCGAGCCGATCGCCATGATTTCCCAGAAGACGAACAGCGTGACCAGATCGCCGGCGAAGGCGATGCCCTGCGCGGCGCCGGCATAGACTAACGCCGCGGACTTCTCGGCGACGTTTGGCTGCGTGACGCCATAGAGCGCGCCGGCGACGGCGGCGATGCCGAAGGCGGTGCCGAAGATGCGCGCCATCCGGTCGGGCGCGAGCGGCATGAGAGGAAGTCCGAGCCAGTCGACGACCAGCCCCGGCCCGAGCGGCAGCAGCCAGACGAGCGCCAGCGCGGCGAGCGGCGCGGCCAGAAAGATGGCGTCGCGCAGCCGGCCCTTGAAGAGCGGCAACAGCACCCCGGCAAGGATGAGGACAAGCGCCGGCGACAGGGGGCCGAAGGTCTCAGTCATCCGCCCGCTCCCCCGGTCGGCGCATCAGCTTCCCCCAGCCCCAGGCGACGGCGACGGCCGCCGCGGCGCTCGAGAGCCCGAACCAGGAGGCGAAGCCCGGCGTGCCCTCAATCCAGAAACTGGCGTGGTGCTCGACGAAGAAATCCGCGCCGACCAGCAGCGCGAGGAGAAGCAAAAGACCGATCAAAATCCGGCGACGCGTGTGCTCCATCTCACCCTCCCACGATCATCGAGGCGAGGCGGAAGGGCACGCCGGGAAAGAGGAACAGCAGCACCGTGCCCGCCGCCGTGGCCGTCAGCGCGATCACCATCGGCAGCGGCGCCTCCCGGCGGGGGCCGTTCGCCGGTCGCAGGAAGGCGCGCGTCAGGATCGGCAGGAAATAGGCGGCGTTCAGCACCGTCGAGACGATGATGACGCCGACCGCGACCCAGTTCGCAGCACCCGTCGCCGCGTCGAGGATGAACCATTTGCCGAGGAAACCGGCCGCAGGCGGCAGGCCGATCATCGACAGCGCACCGATGGCGAAGGCCCCCATCGTCCAGGGCATGCGCCGGCCGATACCGTCCATCTGGCTGACCTTGGTCACATGCTCGGCGGTGTAGACCGAGCCGGCGGCGAAGAAGAGCGTGATCTTCGAGACCGCATGCGCCGCGATATGCAGCGCCGCGCCGACGACGGCCACCGGCGAGGCGAGCGCGGCGGCGAGCACGACATAGGAGAGCTGGCCGACGGTCGAATAGGCGAGCCGGCGCTTCAGGTCATCGGCCCGGAGCGCGACGAAGGAGGCCGCGACGATGGTGAAGCCCGCGACATAGACGAGCCATTGGCTGGCGCCGCTCGCCGCGAGCGTCTCGATGCCGAACACCGAGACGACGACCTTGAGGATCGTGAAGACGCCCGCCTTGACCACGGCGACGGCGTGCAGCAGCGCCGAGACCGGCGTCGGCGCCACCATCGCCGCCGGCAGCCAGCGATGCAGCGGCATCACCGCCGCCTTCGCCGCGCCGAAGACGAAGAGCGCGAGGAGAGCAGTCAGCGCGGCCGGCCCGAGCTTGCCGGCGAGGATGCCGCCGGTTCGGAAATCGAGCGTGCCGGCGACCATGCCGGTCCAGACGATCGCCGGCAGCAGCAGGATCATCGAAGCGCCGATCAGCGTCAGCAGATAGACGCGGCCGGCCTTCATCGCCGCCGGGCTCTGCTTGTGCGTGACGAGCGGATAGGTCGAGAGCGACAGGATCTCGTAGAAGACGAAGAGCGTGAAGAGATTGCCGGAGAAGGCGAGCCCCATCGTCGCGAAGATGGCGATGGCGAAGCAGGCGTAGAAGACTGTCTGGCGCGGCTCGTCATTGCCGCGCATGTAGCCGATCGAATAGAGCGAGTTGGCGATCCAGAGCGTCGCGGCGACCGCGGCGAACAGCATACCGAGCGCGTCGACCTTGAGGGCGAGCGTCAGCCCGGGCGCGACGGAGGCGAGATGCAGCTCCGGCCGCGCGCCGGCGAGGACGCGCGGAAGCAGCATCATGACAACGCCGAAGAGCAGCGCCGCGCCGAGAAGCGTCGCCGCCTCGCGCGCGTTCGGCCAGCGGCCGAGTAGCGCGATCGCCAGCGTCGCGAGCGCCGGCAGGGCGAGCGACAGCGCCAGCAGCTGCGGATCGGTCAGCGCGGCGATCGTCATGGCGCCACCCCGAGCAGGCTGTTGGCGGCCGCGGCGGCGAGGCCGGCCGGCCATTCCGCGTCGAGGCCGAACCAGATCGTCGCGCCGGCGAGGATCCACATCGGCACGAGCAGCTCGAGCGGCGCCTCCCGGCTCGCCCGCGCCGCGGCCGCCGGCTCACGGAACCAGACGACCTCGACGATGCGGCCGACATAGAGCACCGCGAGGACCGAGCTCGCGACGATCAGGATCGCCAGCCAGCCGAGCCCCGCCTCGAGCGCGCCGAGGATCAGATAATATTTCGACACGAAGCCGCTGGTGCCGGGCACGCCGATCAGGCCGAGGCCAGCGATCGTCAGCGCGGCTGTCGTCCACGGCATGGTGCGGCCGATGCCGGAAAGCTCGTCCAGTTTTGCCGTACCGGCGCGGAAGACGATCGCGCCGATCGCCATGAACGCCGCGCCCTTCATCAGCGCGTGGTTGAAGAGATGCAGCAGGCCGCCGGTCAGCCCGGTCGGATTGGCGAGCGCGAGGCCGAGCGTGATGTAACCGATCTGGCCGACCGACGAGAAGGCGAGGATGCGCTTGACGTCGTTCTGGAAGATCGCGGCGGCGGACGGGATGAACATCGCCGCCACCGACAGCACGATCAGGATCGAGCCGATCGGAATCTGCCCGACATCGACATGGCCGCCGAACACGGTGAACAGGAAGCGCGCCAGCAGATAGAGCGCCACCTTGGTGGCGGTCGAGGCGAGCAGCGTGGTGGCGGCGGACGGCGCATAGGCATAGGCGTTGGGCAGCCAGGCATGCAGCGGGAACAGCGCCAGCTTCAGGCAGATGCCGACCGCGATGAACGCCTCGGCGACGATCAGCGCGCGCGATCCCTCTGTTCCCGCGAGGCGCTCGACGATCAGGCCGAGATTGAGCGTGCCGGTCGAGAGATAGATCAGCCCGACGCCGATGACGTAGAAGGTCGCGCCGATCGTGCCGACGATCAGATACTGGTAGGCGGCGACCAGCGCCCGCCGGTCGCGCCCGAGCGCGATCAGCGTATAGGTCGCGAGCGACGAGATCTCCAGGAAGATGAAGGCGTTGAAGGCATCGCCCGTCACCGCGATGCCGAGCAGGCCGGCGATGCAGAGCAGCATCATCGTGTAGAACCACGCGATGCGCTCGGGGATGATCTCGGCCACAACGCTGCGGCGCGCATAGAGCATCGTCACGACGGCGACGATGCCGACCAGAACAACGATGAAGGCATTGAACGCGTCGACGCGATATTCGATGCCGAGCTCGGGCGCCCAGCCACCGATGCGGTAGGAGATCACCCCTTCCGCCTGCACGCGGAAGAGCAGCGCGATCGCGATCGCCGCCGTCGCGGCGGAGGCGAGCAGCGCGATCGCCCAGGCGGCAAAGGGATGGCGCGACAGCGCCGCCAGTACGGCGCCGAGCAGCGGAACGACGATCAGAAGGATCGGCAGGTGCGGCGCGATCATGCGGATTTCGCGCCCCGGGCGGGTGTCGAGCGAGCCTTCGGCATATCCTTGGCGATGATCTCGTCTTCCTCGATCGTGCCGTAGGCTTCCTTGATCCGCACCACCAGCGTCAGCCCGAGCGCGAGCGTGGCGATGCCGACGACGATCGCGGTCAGGATCAGTACATGCGGCAGCGGGTTGGCATAGACGGCATGCCCGGCGTCGAGGATCGGCGCCGTGCCGCCGAGGAGCTTTCCGGGCAGGATGTAGAGCAGGTAGACCGAGGTCTGGAACAGCGACAGGCCGATCAGCTTCTTGACCATGTTGCCGCGCGCGATGACGACATAGAGGCCGGCGACCATCAGGAAGATCGTGGCGATCTGGCTGAAATGCGCGATCACGAGCGCCTCCGGCCGGCGAAGGCGTAGAAGATCGCGACCATGGTCGAGAACACGGTCACGAACACACCGATCTCGACCAAGAAGACGCCCCATTCCTGGCCGTGCACGGCGTCATGGGCGAGATGGTTGTAGTCGAGGAAATTGGCGCCGGTCAGCAGGCCGGCGATGCCGACGCCCATGTAGATCAGCACGCCGCCGGGGATCAGGATCTCCAGCAGGCGCATCGGCACGATCTTCTGCACCGGGGCGAGACCGACGATCAGGCCGTAGAGAATGATGGCGGCCGCCGCGATGACGCCGGCCTGGAAACCGCCGCCCGGGCCGTAATCGCCATGCAGCTGCACATAGAGCGCGAACAAGAGCAGCGGGGCGAGCATGAACTTGGTCGCAACGCGCAGGATGATGTCGAACCGCATCAGTTGCCCCCCTCGCTCCGGCGGCGGCGCAAGAGCGCCAGCACGCCGATGCCGGCCGTGAAGACCACTGTCGTCTCGCCCAGCGTGTCGAAGCCGCGATAGCTGGCGAGAACCGCGCTGACCACGTTGGCGATGCCGGTCTCCGGCACGGATCGCGCCAGATAATCGGCGCCTTGGCGGTGGATCGGCTGGTCGGGCGAGCCGAACGCCGGCAGGTCGCTGAGCCCCCAGACCAGCGCACCGGCCGTGACCAAGGCGACGAGGAGCGGCACGAACTGTCCGCGCGCGGATGGCGCCTCGACGGTGTCGGTCAGATAGAGCGCGCCGAGGAAGAAGACGGTCGAGACGCCGGCGCCGACGGCGGCCTCGGTCATCGCGACGTCGACGGCGTCGAGCACGATGAACAGCGTCGCCATCAGGAAGCTGTAGATGCCGAGCAGGACCACGGCGGCGAACAGGCCGCGCACGCGGACGATGCCGATCGTGACGGCGCCGAGCAGCAGCAGGAGGACGATGGTGACCGCCGTCTCGATCATGTCTTGCGGCCCTTCCGCGTCGCGGCCTTCGGCTTGCCGCCGGCCTTCTTCGCCGTGGCCAGCTCGGCCCGCTTGCCGTCCCCGGCCAGCACAGGTTTGACGCCGGCCTGCAGCGCCGCCGCGGCGAGCGCATGCGAGGCGACCGGCCCCATGAAGAGCAGGAAGGCGAGAAGCAGCGCGAGCTTGACCGACACCAGCGAGAAGCCGGCCAGGAACACCATGCCGATCAGCATCAGGCTGACGCCCAGCGTGTCGGCGACCGAGGCGGCGTGCATGCGCGTGAACAGGTCCGGCATCCGGTTCATGCCGATCGCGCCGGCGATCAGGAAGAACGCGCCCGCGAACAGGAAGAGGCCGGCGATGATCTGGGTGATGAGCGCCATCACGGCTTCTCCGCCTCCGCCTCGGCGCCGAGCGAACCGTGCCGGAAGAACTTCAGCACGGCGAAGATGCCGACATAGTTGAGCAACGCGTAGGTGAGGCCGAGATCGAGGAATTCCGGCCGCCCGGTCAGGAAGCCGAACAGCGCCAGAACGAGGATCGCGCCATTGCCGATAGAATTGGCGGCGAGCAGCCGGTCGAAGGTCGTCGGCCCGCGCAGGGCCCTAACTACGACCAGCGCCATCGCGACCAGAACGGCGAGAAGGGCTGCGGCGATCATACCTCCCTCCCCTCGAACCGGGCGACGCGGCGGTCCATCTCGCCGGCCTCGACATCGGCGGCGCCCTCCTTCGTCAGGGCATGGACGAGGAAATGATCCTTCTCGCGGTCGATCGCGACCGTGATCGTGCCTGGCGTCAGCGTGATCGAATTGGCGTAGGTGGCGATGCCGACCGGCGTCCGCGCCGAGACCCTGGTGTGGAAAAGCTGCGGCGAGATCGGCAGCTTCGGATCGAGGATGATCCGGGTCACGCCGATCGCCGATTTGACGATCTCGCGGGCGAGCCAGGGCCAGTAGGTCAGGCCGGACAGCAGACGATCGACCGGATGCCCCTCCTCGTCAGAAAATCCGAAACGCCGGCCGAGAAGCGCCAAGAGGACGGAGAGGATCGCGCCCGATCCGATCAACCAGACCGTGTAGTGACCTGAAAGCAGCAGCCAGAATGCAAACAGAAAGAGGGCAAGGCTGGCGGTGCGCAGCATGTAATCAGCTCCTCCTGTTCAGGACATCTTCGGGACGGGATCGTGATTCGATGGATCGGCTGAGATAAAGCACGATGAGCCGCCCAACCCAAGACAAACACGACCGTAAAAGCGACGGGTGCGACAAGGCGAACGGAAGCGATTGTGAATTTGCGGCGATCGCCTATCTAGAACAACGAGCTGTGTTTCACCCGATTGCCATCTGTCGCCAAGGTAGCGGCCACAGACCGAGGAGCAGGCATGTCCACCACCGACCGTCCCAAGATCGAGAAGACCGACGCCGAATGGCGCGCCGAGCTGACGCCGGAGCAATATGCCGTCACGCGGCAGCAGGCGACCGAGCGGCCGGGCACCGGACCCTATCTGCACGAGAAGCGCGCCGGGCTCTATACCTGCGTCGCCTGCGGCGCGCCGCTGTTCCGCTCGGAGACCAAGTATGAATCCGGCAGCGGCTGGCCGAGCTTCTTCGACGCTGTCGACGACAAGGCGATCGGCGAAGTGACCGACCGCTCGCACGGCATGGTGCGGACCGAGATCGTCTGCGCCAGCTGCGAGGCGCATCTCGGTCATCTCTTCCCCGACGGGCCGAACCCGACCGGCCTGCGCTATTGCACCAACGGCACCGCCCTGAAGCTGAAGCCGGACGACGGCGAGGAGGCCTGAGCCGGAAGGCGGGCCGGCGGTTCGGAGAAACGAGGCGCGGCCATGGAGAACGATCGACTGCTCGGCGCATGGCTGTTGAAGTCCTTCGTCTATGAGGACGTCCGGACGGGAGAGCGCCACGAGCCCTTCGGGGCGCGCCCTTCCGGCACGATCCTGTTCCACGCCGATGGCCGCTTCTTCGCCCTGATGACGCCGGGCGAGCGCTCCGTCCCGCATTCCGAAGGCGAGCAGGCGGCCGCGTTCCAGTCGCTGATCGCCTATTCCGGCCCCTATCGGCTGGAACCGCCGAACCGGCTCGTCACCTCGGTCGACATCGCCTGGTTCGAGCCCTGGGTCGGCAGCGAGCAGGTCCGCTATTTCACGCTGGACGGCGACGCGCTCGACCTCGTCAGCGCCCCTCTCCGCCTGCCCAAGGCCGGCGGCGAGGAAACCACCGTCTTCGCCCGCGTCTCGTGGCGGCGGGAGAAGTCAGCCGCCCCTCCGATACCCCCGCATTGAACCCCCGCCCGCGCGGCGGTACCAATACACGCCTCTTTCGAACGGCCGCCGATCCAGCCGTTCCGCCCTGTCCCAACGATCCTCCCGCAGGAGCCATATCTCTCGTGAACCCGCCGATTGCCGCCAAGCGCCCCGTGACATCAAGCCACCACGGCGTCACGCTCACCGACGACTATGCCTGGCTTCGCGCCGACAACTGGCAGGAGGTGATGCGCGATCCGAGCGTGCTGGCGCCTGATATCCGCGCTCATCTCGAGGCGGAGAACGCCTATACGGCCACTGAGATGGCCGACACCGAGGCGCTGCAGGCGACTCTGTTCGCCGAGATGCGCGGGCGGATCAAGGAAGACGATTCCTCGGTCCCCTCGCCGGACGGCCCCTTCGCCTATGCGATGCGCTTCACCGAGGGCGCCGAGCAGCCGCTGGTCGTCCGCACGGCGCGCGACGGCAGCGGCCCGGAGACCACCCTGCTCGACGGCAACAAGCTGGCCGAGGGCCGCGCCTATCTTCGGCTTGGCAGCGCCGACCACAGCCCCGACCACAAGCGTCTCGCCTTTGCCTATGACGACAAGGGCTCGGAATATTACACGCTGCATGTCCGCGACATCGAGACCGGCGCCGATCTCAGCGACGCAATCGAGGCGACCACGGGCGGCGGCGTCTGGGCGGCGGACAGCAACACGATCTTCTACACCGTCCTCGACGACAACCACCGCCCCTGCCGCGTCTATCGCCACGTCGTCGGCACGCCGCAGGCGGACGACGTACTGGTATTCGAGGAGCAGGATCCGGGCTTCTTCCTCGGCGTCGGCCAGACGCAATCGTCGCGCTACATCCTGATCGACAGCCACGACCACGAGACCTCGGAAGTCCGCCTGCTCGACGCCGAGGACCCGACCGGGGAGCCGCGCCTGATCGCCGAGCGCCAGACGGCGGAGGAATACTCCGTCGATCACAGCGGCGACACGCTCTACATCCTCACCAATGCCGGCGACGCCGAGGACTTCAAGATCGTCACCGCCCCGGTCCAAGCGCCCGGCCGCGCGAACTGGAAGGACCTGGTGGCGCACAATCCCGGCACGCTGATCCTCGGCATGACCGTCTACAAGGACTACCTGGTCCGGCTCGAGCGCTTCGCCGGCCTGCCGCGCATCGTCGTGCGGGCGCTCGCGAGCGGCGAGGAACATGCGATCGCCTTCGACGAGGAGGCCTATTCGCTCGGCATGGGCGACGGCTACGAGTTCGATACCTCGACGCTCCGCTTCACCTATTCGTCGATGACGACGCCGTCGCGCGTCTATGACTACGACATGGCGACGCGCGAACGCACGCTGCGCAAGGAGGAGGAGATCCCCTCCGGCCACAACCCGGCCGACTATGTGACGCGCCGTGTCTTCGCCAAGGCCGCCGACGGCGAGACGGTGCCGGTCTCGCTGCTCTACCACAAGGACACCAAGCTCGACGGCAGCGCGCCCTGCCTGCTCTACGGCTATGGCGCCTACGGCATCACCATTCCCGCCTCGTTCTCGATCTCGCGCCTGTCGCTGGTCGATCGCGGCTTCGTCTACTCCATCGCCCATATCCGAGGCGGCAAGGACAAGGGCTTCCGCTGGTACACCGACGGAAGGCGCGAGAAGAAGGTGAACACCTTCACCGACTTCATCGCCGCCGGCGAATATCTGGCCAAGGAAGGCTTCACGTCGCGCGGCAAGATCGTCGCCTGGGGCGGATCGGCCGGCGGCATGCTGATGGGCGCCGTCGCCAACATGCAGCCGGATCTCTTCGGCGGCATCATCGCCGAGGTGCCTTTCGTCGATGTGCTCAACACCATGCTCGACGACACGCTGCCGCTGACGCCGCCGGAATGGCCGGAATGGGGCAACCCGATCGAGAGCGCGGAGGATTTCAAGAACATCGCGTCCTACTCGCCCTACGACAATGTCGGCGCCCACGCCTATCCGTCGATCCTGGCGATCGGCGGCTTGACCGACCCGCGCGTAACCTATTGGGAACCGGCGAAATGGGTCGCCAAGCTGCGCGAGACGAAGCGCGGCGATGCCGTGCTGATGCTGAAGACCAACATGGATGCCGGCCATGGCGGCGCTTCCGGCCGCTTCGACCGGCTGAAGGAGACGGCCTTCTCGACCGCCTTCGCGATCAAGATCGTCGCCTCCAAGATCATCGGCAACGGCTGATCTTCCCTCTCGACAGACGCGGCGGCGCTTGACTTCATCCAGCGCTGCCGCACCTTAACGTCAGGGGTAATCGAGGGCGTCACGATGAAACGATTGGCGGCGGCGGCACTGGTTGCGTCGACCTTCGCGGGGCTGGTCGCAGTTCCCTCGCAGGCGAGCGCGCAGGTCTTCTTCGGCTTGAGCTACGGCCAGAATGTTTCGCAGGGCGACTGCCGGGGCCTCGCGGCCGCGATCGGCCCAGGCAAGGTCTGGTTCTCGCGCTTCTCCGGCTCGAAGCCGGACGTCTGGGATCGCGGCCTCGAGCCGGCCTGGGGCGTCGGCTGCTTCCGCACCCAGAAGGAATGCAAGCGCTGGCTCTACGACACCCAGTCGGAATGGCCACGCCTGATGAACTTCACCTTCTGCAAGCAGGGCCTGCCGGCGCGGTACTGACCAGCCGGCATGCCTTCCGTTCAACGGAGCCGCGCCGCCCGGCCCGGCCTGCAAACCTCCATGACAGATCGAGACGATGTCGAAGACAGTTCTGGCGCTCCGCCATGTCCAGTTCGAGGATCTTGGCGTGTTCGCGCCGGCCCTTGCCGATGCGGGCTTCTCCATCACCTATCGTGACGCCGGCGACGCGGATTTCCTGGCCGGCGACCCGCTGGCGCCCGACCTGTTGGTCGTTCTCGGCGGACCGATCGGCGTCTATGAGGACGAAACCTATCCCTTCCTGAAGGCCGAGCGCGACTTCCTCGGCCGACGCCTCGCCGCCGGCCGGCCGACGCTCGGCCTCTGCCTCGGCGCGCAGCTGATGGCGGCGGCGCTTGGCGGGCGCGTGTTTCCGTCCGGGGTCAAGGAAATCGGCTTCGCGCCGGTGACGCTGACGGCCGCCGGAGCGGCGAGCCCGTTGCGCCATCTCGAGGGCGGGCCGGTGCTGCATTGGCACGGCGACACCTACGATCTGCCGGAGGGAGCGAGCCATCTCGCCTCGACCTCGCTTTGCGCCCAGCAGGCCTTCTCGCTCGGCCCGGCGATCCTCGCCCTGCAGTTCCATCCCGAGGCGGATACCGGGCCACGCTTCGAGCGCTGGCTGGTCGGCCATGCGGCCGAGCTGGCGGGAGCCGGCATCGACATCCCTCGCCTGCGTCGGGACGCTGTCGAATACGGGCCTCAGCTGGCGCGGCGCGCCGACGCGCTGATGCGCGAATGGCTGGCGCAGGCGGGTCTCGCCGGCCTCTAAAACGAAAAACCCCGGCGCGAGGCCGGGGTTTCCGTCAGAAATTCCGAGCGCCGGATCAGACGGCCTTCTCGTAGAGCTCCAGGACGTAGTCCCAGTTGATCAGGCTGTCGACGAACGCCTCGAGGTACTTCGGGCGGGCGTTGCGGTAGTCGATGTAATAGGAGTGCTCCCAGACGTCGACGCCGAGGATCGGGGTCGCGCCGTGGATCAGCGGGTTCTCGCCGTTCGGGGTCTTGGAGATGGCGAGCTTGCCGTCCTTGACCTCGACCCAGGCCCAGCCGGAACCGAACTGCGTCGTGCCGGCGGCGATGAAGTCGGTGCGGAACTTGTCGTAGCCGCCGAGGTCGGAATCGATCGCGGCCTGCAGCTTGGCCGGCAGCTTCTTGCCGCCGCCGTCCTTCTTCAGCCAGTTCCAGAAATGCAGGTGGTTGTAGTGCTGGCCTGCATTGTTGAAGAGGCCGGCATTCTTGCCGTAGCTCTCCTTGACGATGTCTTCCAGGCTCTTGCCCTCGAGGCCCGAGTCCTTCAGCAGGTTGTTGCCGTTGGTGACATAGGCCTGATGGTGCTTGTCGTGGTGATACTCCAGCGTCTCCTTCGACATGAAGGGCGCGAGCGCCTCGTAGTCATAGGGGAGCGGCGGAAGTTCGAAAGCCATGGGAGGACTCCTATCGACCATGTCGGTTGGGTGGGACTCGCTTGCAAACGATGCCCCGGCGGGAAGGTTCCGGATGCAACATAGGCACCGGCAACGTGTCCGGCAACTCGCCTCCGCTCCGATGCACAATCAAAGCTATGGGTGTTTCCGATCCGCCCCCGGCGCTGGCAAGTGATGCGCGCAAAGGCTTGTCCGGCGTCATCATTTTTGCGTGACGGATTCACTCCGACTTGCCACCGTCACGTTTAGCGGGAAAACTTAGAACCGTTCCGGACACCACAACGGAGGTTACTCGATGCGCTTCAAGATCATTCTGGCCGGGCTCGTCCTGACGCTCGGGGCCACGGGGCTGGCCCATGCCGCAGACGATGTCATCGCCGAGCGTCAGGCGCTGATGAAGGCGAACGCAGCCGCTGCCAAGACGATCTTCGAAATGGTCCAGGGCAAGACGGACTATGACGCCGCCGCCGCGCAGGCCGCGTTCGAGAAGCTTGCCGTCGACATGAAGAGCTTCCCCTCCCTGTTCCCGGAAGGCTCCGACCAGGGCAAGACGACGGCCTCGCCGGCGATCTGGCAGGACAAGGCCGGCTTCGAGGCGATCGCCGTCAAGCTCGGCGCCGATGCCACGGCGGGCGCCGCGGCGGCTGCCGGCGGGCTCGACGCCATCAAGGCATCGGCGGGCGCGGTCGGCGGCAGCTGCCAGAGCTGCCACGAGAAGTTCCGCGTCAAGAAAAGCTGACCGGTGCGTATCCGTACCGCCGCCATCCCGTTGATCGCTGTCGCGGCCATCGCCGCGGCGGCGTTCTGGTTCCTGACCGCGCCGCAGCCGCTCGACGCCTCCGTGCTGCCCGACAAGCCGGGCGACGCGGCGAAGGGCGAGCGGCTGTTCTGGGCCGGCGGCTGTGCATCCTGCCACGCGGCGCCCGGCGCCAAGGACGGCGATCTTCTCAAGCTCTCCGGCGGCGTGGCGATCGCCTCGCCCTTCGGCACGTTCCACGCGCCGAACCTGTCGCCCGACAAGGCGCACGGTATCGGCAACTGGAGCACGCTCGATTTCGTCAACGCGATGAAGCGCGGCCTGGCGCCGGACGGATCGCATCTCTATCCGGCCTTCCCCTATACGTCCTATCAGCGGATGACGGTGCCGGACCTCGTCGATCTGAAGGCCTATCTCGATACGCTGCCGGCCGACGCGACCGCCAACAAGCCGCACGAGCTCCCCTTCCCCTTCTCGATCCGGCGCGGCCTCGGGCTCTGGAAGTGGCTCTATCTAGACGGCGAGACGTTTGCGCCCGATCCGACGAAGAGCGAGGCGGTCAACCACGGCGCCTATCTGGTTGAGGGGCCCGGCCACTGCAACGAGTGCCACACGCCGCGCACCGCGCTCGGTGGCCTGGAGATGAACCGCGCCCTCGGCGGCGCGCCGGATCCCTCCGGCAAGGGCCGCATCCCCGACATCACGCCCGGCCCCGGCGGCATCGGCGACTGGAGCGCCGAGGATATCGCCAACGCGCTCGAGACCGGCTTCACGCCCTCATTCGATTCGATCGGCGGCACCATGGCCGAGGTCCAGCGCAACATGGCGAAGCTCCCGGCCGAGGACCGCGCGGCGATCGCGGAATACCTGAAGCAGGTCCCGCCGGTGGCGGCGGCGGAAAGCCCGGCAAAGGCGAAGTAGGCCCGCAGGGTACCCTCTTTGCCTCTCCCTCAACCGCCTCCACCATCATCCTGAGGTGCTTCGCGTAGCGAAGCCTCGAAGGAGGGTCCAGCGGGCCACTATGCGACAGACGCCCAGAGATCCGGCATCCGCTCAGTCTCCGTCAGGGATCGCTTCCTGGACCCTCCTTCGAGGCCCGGCTTCGCCGGGCACCTCAGGATGATGGTCGAGCTTGCAGGAAAGGCCTTAGTGACCGATTGAGGTGGCGTCATTCGGAAAACAGAGGGCCAGCGTCCCGGGGCTTGGCCGGGACACCGCCCTCGCGCAGCCAATCACCGCTCCGTCGGGCCGATCCATTTCGCCACCGCAACCGGCTGGTAGGTCTCGTAACGATCGAGCAGCGAGACCGGGTCCTCGTCGACCACAAGCATGTCGCGATGCTCGGCCCGCACGAAGCCGGCCTCGACCGTGTGGTCGAGGAAGCCCTCGAGCTTGTCGTAAAACCCGGCGACGTCGAGCAGGCCGACCGGCTTGCGGTGGTAGCCGAGCTGGGCCCAGGTCCAGATCTCGAACAATTCCTCCAGCGTGCCGAGGCCGCCGGGCAGCGCGACGAAGCCGGTCGAGAGATCGGCCATCATCTGCTTGCGCTCGTGCATCGAGTTGACGATATGCAGCTGCGTCAGGCCCGGATGGGCGATTTCCTTGTCGCGCAGCGCCGTCGGGAGGACGCCGATCACCTCGCCGCCGGCCATCAGCGCCGCATCGGCGACCGCGCCCATCAGGCCGACCTTCGAGCCGCCATAGACGAGCGACGCGCCGCGCTCGGCAATGGCGCGTCCCAGCGCCACCGCCGCCTCGTGATAATCCGGCCGGAAGCCGGCGCTCGAACCGCAGAAAACGCAGATCTTCACGAACCGCTCTCCTCGGAAAGGGCGGCGAGGACGCGCGCCCAGGAGCGGATGCCGCCATGGAACGAGGAGAGATTGTACTTCTCGTTCGGCGAGTGGATGCGGTCGTTCTCCTGCGCGAAGCCGACCATCAGCGCGTCAAGGCCGAGCACGGTCTTGAAGTCGCCGGCGACGGGGATCGACCCGCCCGAGCCGACGACGACGCATTCATGGCCCCATTCGTCCGTCAGCGCCGCGCGCGTCTTGACCAGCGCCGGATTGTCGGCCGAGAGGCGGATGCCCGGCGAGCCGCCATGCTGGGTGAACTCGACGGTGCAATCGGCCGGCAGCTTCGACTGCACATAGGCGCGGAAAGCGGCGCGGATCTTGTCGGGATCCTGCTTGTCGACCAAGCGGAACGAAACCTTGGCGAAGGCCTGCGAGGCGATCACGGTCTTGAAGCCCTTGCCGGTATAGCCGCCGGAGATGCCGTTGACCTCGCAGGTCGGCCGCGCCCAGATCTTCTCCAGCACGCTGCGATCAACCTCGCCGGCCGGGACGCTCAGGCCGACTTCGCCGAGGAACTTGTCGGGATCGAAGCCGAGCGACTGCCATTGCTGGCGCGTGCTGTCCGGCACTTCGCCGACGCCGTCATAGAAGCCCGGCAGGGTGACGCGGCCGTTCTCGTCGCGCAGGCCATCGAGGATCGAGACGAGGACGTGGATCGGGTTGCGCGCGGCGCCGCCATACATGCCGGAATGCAGGTCGCGCGAGGCGGCGGTGATCGTGATCTCCTCGCCGACCAGGCCGCGCAGCATCGTCGTCACGGCCGGCGTCTGCGCGTCCCACATGTTCGTGTCACAGACGAAGGCGAAATCGGCCGCGAGCTCGTCCTTGTTGGCCTGCATGAACGGCACGAGATTGGCGCCGCCCGATTCCTCCTCGCCCTCCAGGATGACCGAGACCGGGATCGGCAGCTTGCCGGTGACCGCCTTCCAGGCGCGGAACGCCTCGATGAAGGTCATCAGCTGGCCCTTGTCGTCCGAGGTGCCGCGGGCGACGATCTGCTTGGTGCCGTCGGCGGCGGTGACGATCTTCGGCTCGAACGGCGCGGTGTCCCAGAGCTCGATCGGATCGACCGGCTGCACATCGTAATGGCCGTAGAACAGCGCGCGCGGCCCCTTGCCGCCGTCCTGATGGCCGACGACCATCGGATGGCCGGCGGTCGGGCGGGAGCTCGCGTCGAAGCCGATCGAGGCGAGATCGGCGGCGATCAGCTCGGCCGCCTCGCGGCAGGCGCCGGCATAGGCCGGATCGGTCGAAATGCTCTCGATGCGGACCAGCTTGAACAGCCGCGCGAGGCTGTTTTCGATATCGGCGTCGATATGGGCAAGAACGTCGGCGAGGCGATCGGACACGAGCGGGCTCCAGGGAGAGGCGTGCGAGGTACGCGCGATAAACGGTCCTGATACGCTTGCGGCCAGCAAAAGAAAAGGCAAGCGCTTGTTGACGGTGCAGCCACATTTCACCGCATTGCGCGCCCGCGTTGGAAAGCCCAACTTACAGATCGACGCCAGACGCCAAACCATTCCCCGCCGTCTCCCGACGGCCCCTTCCCCAGGATGTTCTGCATGAAGCTTTACTACGCTCCGGGCGCGTGCTCGCTTTCGCCCCATATCGCGCTCCGCGAAGCCGGCGTCCCCTTCACGATGGAAAAGGTCGACCTGCGCGCCAAGTCGACCGAGACCGGTTCGGACTTCAAGGCGATCAACCCCAAGGGCTATGTTCCCGCGCTGGAGCTCGACGACGGCCGCATCGTCACCGAGGGTCCGGTCATCGTCCAGATGATCGCCGACCTCGCCCCGGAGAAGCGCCTCGCCGCCCCGCTCGGCTCGACCGAGCGCTACCAGCTGATGGGCTGGCTTTCCTTCATCGCGACCGAGCTGCATAAGGGCTTCAGCCCGTTCTTCAATCCGGCCGTGAACGACGAAGCCAAGCAGAGCTTCACCGAGCGTCTGAAGCTGCGCCTCGGCTACCTGACCGACGCGCTCGGCGACAAGCCCTACCTGATGGGCGACGATTTCAGCGTCGCCGACGGCTATCTGTTCACCGTGCTGCGCTGGGCCCGGGCCTTCAAGTTCGACGTCGGCCCGAAGCTCGACGCCTATTTCGACCGCGTCGCGGCCCGTCCGGCCGTCCAGGCCGCGCTCGAGGCCGAGGGCCTCAAGACCGCCGCCTGATCGCGGCGGGACAACAATCCCAACGAAAAATCCCCGGAGTTTCGGCTCCGGGGATTTTTTGTGTCTGGGTTCGGTTCGGCGTTCAGCGCGGGCGGAGAATGCTGCCGAGCACACCGCGCACGATGGAGCGGCCAACCGAGCCGCCGATCGAGCCGGCGACGCTCTTGCCGATATTGGCAGCGACGTCACCCGCCACTTTGTTGGTGACGGTCCGCGTCACATCGCGTGCCACGCGCTGCGTCGCCGTGTAGCGCTCGCCGCGCTTCTTGTTGGTGCCGAGCAGCGAGCCGAGGATGGAGCCGACGTCGAAGCCGCCGGACGACGGCGCGGCGCCGGCCTCGCCATCAGCGGAAGCCGCCTCCGCCTGCTGGCGGCCGAGGATCTCGTAGGCCGACTCACGATCGACCGTCTTGTCATAGGCGATGCCGACCGGGCTGGTGGCGATGATCTGCGCGCGCTCGGCCGGCGTCACCGGCCCGATGCGCGAGGATGGCGGCCGGATGGAGGTGCGCGCGACGATGCCCGGCACGCCCTTCGGCTCCAGCGTCGACACCAGCGCCTCGCCGACGGCGAGCTGGGTGATGACGTCCATCGTCTTGAAGGCCGGATTGGGCCGGAACGTATCGGCCGCGACCTTGACCGCCTTCTGGTCGCGGGGCGTATAGGCGCGGAGCGCATGCTGGACGCGGTTGCCGAGCTGCGACAGCACGCTGTCCGGCACGTCGAGCGGGTTCTGGGTGACGAAATAGACGCCGACGCCCTTCGAACGGATCAGCTTGACCACCTGCTCGACCTTCTCGAGCAGCGCCTTCGGCGCCTCGTCGAACAGGAGATGCGCCTCGTCGAAGAAGAAGACCAAACGCGGCTTGGCCGGATCGCCGACTTCGGGCAGCACCTCGAACAGCTCCGACAGCAGCCAGAGCAGGAAGGTGGCGTAGAGGCGCGGCGAATTCATCAGCTTGTCGGCGGCCAGCACGTTGACCATGCCGCGACCGTCGATCGTGGTGCGCATCAGATCGGCGATATTGAGCGCCGGCTCGCCGAAGAAGGCGTCGCCGCCCTGGTTCTCCAGCACCAGCAGCTGGCGCTGGATCGCGCCGACCGACGCCTTGGTGACGTTGCCGTACTTCGCCTGGATGCGGTCCGCGTTCTCGGCCATGAAGCCGAGCATGGCGCGCAGGTCCTTGAGGTCGAGCAGCAGCAGCCCTTCCTCGTCGGCGACGCGGAAGGCGATGGTCAGAACGCCTTCCTGCGTGTCGTTCAAATTCATCAGCCGCGCGAGCAGCAGCGGCCCCATCTCGCTGACCGTGGTGCGGATCGGATGGCCCTGCTGGCCGAACAGGTCCCAGAAGATCGTCGGGCAGGCGCTGAACTTGTACTCGTCCTCGAAGCCGATCTCCTTCGCCCGCTTGACGAGGAAATCCTGCGGCGTGCCCGGCTCGGCGATGCCGGAGAGGTCGCCCTTGATGTCGGCGCAGAACACCGGGACGCCGGCGTCGGAGAAGCCCTGGGCCAGCACCTGCAGCGTCACCGTCTTGCCGGTGCCGGTGGCGCCGGTGACCAGTCCATGCCGGTTGGCGAGGCCGAGCAGGAGATATTCCGGCTTGTCGCTCGTCCCGAGATAGATCTTGTCCGCTTCCAGCATCGGCATCGACACATTCCCTTAGGCCATCGCCCCTCCGGTGATCGAAGGGCCTTGCGACCTTATAGGACCGAAATCCGGCGACGCAATCTTGCCGCTTCCGACGCCGCCGGACGAGACGACTTGCCTTAGCGGTACGTACAAGCGAACATCCCCCTCTAGACTTCAAACACTTGGGATTCGCTCAGGAGAGTTCGAGAATGTCTTACCCCATCAAGGATATCGAAGGCATCGGCGCTGTTTTCGCCGAGAAACTCACCGCCGTCGGCATCAAGACGACCGGCGCATTGCTGGAGCAGGCCAAGGATCCCAAGGGGCGCAAGGCAGTCGCCGAGAAATCCGGCATCGACGAACACAAGATCCTGAAATGGGCCAACATGGCCGACCTGATGCGGATCAAGGGCGTCGCCGAAGAATATTCCGAGCTGCTCGAGGCGGCCGGCGTCGACACGGTCAAGGAGCTGAAGACCCGCCGCGCCGACAACCTCACCGCCAAGATGACCGAGATCAACGCGGCCAAGAAACTGGTCCGCCAGCTACCGGCGGAAAAGCTGGTCGAGAGCTGGATCGAGCAGGCGAAGAACCTGCCGCCCGTGCTGACCTACTGACGCTTCCTTCACCTTTCCCAGACGAGGCTCTGCGCATCCCTGTCCAGCGGCCATGCGGCGCTCGACTTCCATCATCCTGAGGTGCCCGAGCGCAGCTCGGGCCTCGAAGGACGCACGGTCTCGGGGCAATCGATTGATGGCACGGCCGCTCAGCGTGCTTCGAGACGGCCCTGCGGGCCTCCTCAGCATGATGAGGGCGGTTTCTGCAAGGGTCTCTGGGCGAGAGTTGATGCGGCACGGGTCGCCGCCCCGGTGGGCGGGGCTACCTCCGGGACGGCGCCGTGCGCCGATCGCGGGAGCGATCGGGCGCGGAGGAATGGGCGATCCGTCAGGAGGCAAGAAGACGGCATCGCCCTCCAGCATCCGGGATACGCGCGCGGGTCGGCAAAAGTTTCAGCGCCGGACAGTTTTATTTCGTGAGCGGCGTCGAAAGGCGCTACCGGCAAAAAGAACCCGGCCTTTCGGCCGGGCTCAGGTCGGTCTCAACCCGGGGAGGCTACGGGAGGAGAACCGCGTTGACGACGTGAATGACGCCGTTCGACTGGTTGACGTCGGGAATGGTGATCTGGGCCTTGCCGCCGCCCTCACCCATGATCCAGATCTTCTTGCCGTCGACCTTGAACTTCAGCGTCTCGCCCTCGACGGTCTTGTATTCGGCCATGCCGTTCATCGTCTTCGCGGCGGCGCGGATGTCGGCGGCGGAAATCTTGCCGGGGACGACGTGATAGGTCAGGACGCTGGTCAGCTTGGCCTTGCTCTCGGGCTTCAGCAGCGTGTCGACCGTCCCCTTCGGCAATTTGGCAAAGGCTTCGTTGGTCGGCGCGAAGACCGTGAACGGTCCCTTGCCCGAAAGCGTATCGACCAGGCCGGCCGCCTTGACGGCGGTGACCAGCGTCGTGTGGTCCTTCGAATGGACGGCGTTCTCGACGATGTTCTTGGTGGGATACATCGCCGCGCCGCCAACCATGACGGTCTCCATCGACACCTTCATGGCGGTGTCGCCCTTCATCGCAGCCCCGGCCTTCATGGCGGTCTCGGCGAAGGCAGGCAGGGCCACCGTGGCGGCGCCACCGAAAACAAGAGTTGCAACCGCGGCGGCCCGGGTAATCTTGACAAGACGAGACATGAACTTCCTCCTGCGGCGGCGGAACAGGTCCGAACGCCGATCCAGATCCAATATCGGAAGTCACGTCCAGAACGATCGAAACAGATCTCACGCGACAGGCAAAGAGAAAGCCCTCACAGAAACGCATGCGATCCATGCGATACTGATCCAATCTTGCCTGGCGTTCCGATGATAAGCCCTGAAACGTACTTCCACTGACTTATACGAGCGCGGATGGAAACGGTTTCAGCCCACTGCCGAAAAAATCCCGCAACGGGATCACGGCCGATGGCCCGAGAGAAAATGTCGGTTGCGGAGAGCCGGCGCCAGGGCACGGGATTGCTTGCGCCGCCGGGAGGCCCGCCATAATCTCCCGCGCCGAGTGGAGTCGTCGATGAAAACAACCAATCCCGTCTATACCGGTCTGCCGACAACGATTTTCGAGGTCATGTCGCGGCTTGCCATCGAGCACGGCTCGATCAATCTCGGCCAGGGCTTTCCCGATGTCGACGGACCCGAGGACGTTCGCCGCCTCGCGGCCGAGGCGCTGATCGCCGGGCCGAACCAGTATCCGCCCATGATGGGCGTGCCGGCGCTCCGCCAGGCCGTCGCGGCCGCCAACAAGCGCTTCTACGATCTCGACATCGACTGGAAGTCGGAAGTGCTCATCACCTCCGGCGCCACCGAGGCGCTGTCCGACATCATCGCCGCCGTCATCGAGCCCGGCGACGAGATCGTCGTCATCGAACCGCTCTATGACTGCTACCTGCCGCTGATCCGCCGCGCCGGCGGCATCCCGAAGCTGGTGCGCGTGACGCCGCCGCTCTGGGAGCTCGACCGGGACGCGCTCGCCGCCGCCTTCACCGACAAGACCAAGGCGATCCTTCTCAACAATCCGATGAACCCGGCCGCCAAGGTGTTCACCCGCGACGAGCTCGCCTTCATCGCCGAGCTCTGCGTGCGCCACGACACCTATGCTATCTGCGACGAAGTCTACGAGCACATCGTCTTCGACGGCCGCGAGCACATCCCGCTGATGACGCTGCCCGGCATGCGCGAGCGCGCCATCCGCATCGGCTCGGCCGGCAAGACGTTTTCGCTCACCGGCTGGAAGGTCGGCTACGTCACCGCGACGCCGCGCCTGCTCGATCCCATCACCAAGGCGCACCAGTTCACCACCTTCACGACGCCGGCGGCGCTGCAGACCGCCGTCGCCTACGGCCTCGGCAAGGGCGACGACTATTATGCGTCGCTCGCCGGCGATCTCGCGCAGAAGCGCGACCGGCTCGCCACGGGCCTGGCCCGTCTCGGCTTCGGCGTCGCGCCCTGCGCCGGCACCTATTTCGTCACCGCCGACGTGGCGCCGCTCGGCCTTACCGGCACCGATGCCGAGATCTGCCAGCGCATCACGGTGGAGGCCGGCGTCACCGCCGTTCCCGTCTCGGCCTTCTATGACGGCGATGCGCCCGGAACCTTCGTGCGCTTCTGCTTCTCGAAGCGGGACGAGATCCTCGACAGCGCCCTGGAGCGGCTGGGCAACTGGATCAACCAGCGCGTGAAGGCGGTCGCCTAAGCGCCCGTCTTTACTTCACCGCCAGCAGGTCGCCGACATAGACGACCGGGCCGGTCGCCTGGCCCGTCGGCGAGCCGCCCTTCGGCTCGAGCGAGATGGCGAGCTTCTCGCCCGCCTTCAGCGACACGTTCATCGGCATCAGGTCGCTCTGCTGGTCGGCGACGCCCATCGAGACGGTCGGCCCCGTCTCCGGCACCTGCCAGAGCTCGAAGCTCTTGTCCGGCGGCGGCGCCTCGCCGACCCGGCGCAGCTTGATCATGCCGGTCTCGGTGTTGACCATGGCGACGAAGGCGGGCCGGCCGCCCTCCCCGTTCAGCACCGAGACATAGTTCATGCCGGCCATCGGCGGCGGCGGCAGCTCGCGCTCGCTGATGATGAAGATCGCCAGCCCCGCGGCGATGGCGCCGAAGCCGACCGCCGCAATCCGCAGCCGGCGGACCGTGCGTTCGAGCAGCAGCACGCGCGCATCGCCGCCGGTGGCGCGGATGCGACCGAGAATGCCGCTCCAGAGGCTCGCGGGCGGCGGCGTTTCGCCGGCGAGATCCGCGAGCGGCTGCAGGCGGCCGGCCCAGTCGCCGATCGCGGCACGGAGCGCGGGATCGCCGGCGCTCTCCGCCTCGACGGCGTCGCGCTCGGCCTTGTCGAGCGTGCCCAGGACATATTCGCCGGCCACGCCTTCGATTTCGTCTTTATCGGCCACCGAGGCACTCCTTCAGCGCGATCAGGCTGCGCCGCAATATCGTCTTCACCGTCGCCACCGGCTTGTCGAAGCGGCGCGACAGCTCTTCCCGGCTGTAACCGTAGCTATAGGCGAGCAGCACCATGCCGCGCCGGTCGGCATCGAGCCCTTCGAGACAGCGCCTGAGATGCGGCGCCGTCAGGCCGTCCGCCACCGCTCCCGGAGCCGGCAGCTTGTCCGCCAGTTCCTCATCGATGACGACCGCTGTCGCCGACACCCGCTCCGCCCCCTTGCGCACGGCATCGATCGCCGCATGGCGCGCGATCGTCGTCATCCACGTGATGGGGGACGCCAGGGCCGGATCGAAACGGTCGGCATGGTTCCAGATCCGGACCCACGCCTCCTGCAGCGCCTCTTCGGCCGCCGCCTCACTGATTGCGATACGCCGGACGATCGCGAAAAGTTTCGCGGAACTGCGCTCGTAGAGCGTCCGGAACGCCGTCTCGTCGCGCGCCGCCACGGCCCGCATCAGCCCGACCAGTTCCGCCTGCGGCGATGCTCCGGAGCCTCGATCTTCCAACTTCATTCTCCCCGGGGGCGTCTCGCGCGGTCGCGGGCCAGCTTAGGCGAAACGCTCGCGGCCCGCCATGGGGCGCGCGATCCGCCTTGCTTGGGCGCACGGCGACCGCTACATCCCGCGCATGGCTCCTCCTCTTCTTCTCCTCCAGGATATCCGCCTCACCTTCGGCGGACGCCCGCTCATCGAAAACGCGACGCTGTCGGTCTCGGCCGGCGAGCGGCTGTGCTTCGTCGGCCGCAACGGTTCCGGCAAGTCGACGCTCCTGAAGATCGCCGCCGGCACCGTCGAGGCCGATTCGGGCACGCGCTTCGTGCAGCCCGGCGCGACCTTGCGCTACCTGCCGCAGGAGCCGGATCTCTCCGCCTTCCCGACGGTGCGCGCCTATGTCGAGGCGGGCCTCGGGCCGGGCGACGATCCCTATCGCGCCACCATGCTGATGGAGGCGCTCGGCCTCACCGGCGAGGAGACGCCCGGCCAGCTCTCCGGCGGCGAGGCGCGCCGCGCGGCGCTCGCGCGCGCCATCGCGCCGGAACCGGACGTGCTGCTGCTCGACGAGCCGACCAACCATCTCGACCTGCCGGCGATCGAGTGGCTGGAAGAGACGCTGAAATCGATGCGCTCGGCGCTAGTGCTGATCAGCCACGACCGCCGCTTCCTCGAGCGCCTGTCCAAGGCAACGCTCTGGCTCGACCGCGGCACGACGCGCCGGCTCGAACAAGGCTTCTCCGCCTTCGAGGAATGGCGCGACAGCGTCCTGCACGAGGAAGAGAAGGAGCGCGAGCGCCTCGACCGCAAGATCAGCCAGGAGATTGACTGGGTGCGCTACGGCGTCACCGCCCGGCGCAAGCGCAACATGGGCCGCCTGCGCAAGCTGGAAGGCCTGCGCCAGGAGCGGCGCGACCAGCGCCGCGCCGTCGGCAGCGTCAAGCTGCTGGCAAGCGAGGGCGACGTCTCCGGCAAGGCTGTCGTCGAGGCGGCCGATGTCTCGAAGGCGTTCGGCGAGCGCACCATCGTCCGCGAATTCTCGACCCGCATCCTGCGCGGCGACCGCATCGGCCTGGTCGGCGCGAACGGCGCCGGCAAGACGACGCTGCTGAACCTCCTGACCGGCGTGCTCGCGCCCGACAGCGGCACGATCAAGCTCGGCACCAATCTGCAGATGGTGACGCTCGACCAGCGCCGTGAAAGCCTGGACGCGAACCTCCGCCTCGCCGATGCGCTGACCGAAGGGCGCGGCGACAACGTGATGGTCAACGGCCAGCCGCGCCACGTCATCGGCTATATGCGCGACTTCCTGTTCACGCCGGAACAGGCGCGCGCGCCGATCACGGCGCTCTCCGGCGGCGAGCGCGGCCGGCTGATGCTGGCGCGGGCGCTTGCCCGCCCGTCCAACCTGCTGGTGCTCGACGAGCCGACCAACGATCTCGACCTCGAGACGCTGGACCTGCTTGAAGAGCTGCTCGACGACTACGAGGGCACGATCCTTCTCGTCAGCCACGACCGCGACTTCCTCGACCGCGTCGCCACTTCGGTGATCGTGGCGGAAGGCGACGGCCGCTGGACCGACTATGCCGGCGGCTACACCGACATGCTGGCGCAGCGCGGCGCCGCCGCGCCTGCTCGCGCGGTCGCCAAGGGCGAGCCGCGCAAGGACGAGAAGAAGCCCGCCGCCGAGCGCGCAGCGCCGGCCAAGGGCAAGCTCTCGTTCAAGCAGAAGCACGCGCTGGAGACGCTGCCGGCGAAGATCGAGGCGCTGACCGCCGAAATCGCCAAGCTGGAAGCGACAATCGCCAAGCCCAACCTGTTCGCGAGCGACCGCAAGGCGTTCGACACGGCCAACACGCGCCTCGCCGCCGCGCAGAACGAGCGCGACGCGGCCGAGGAGGAATGGCTGACGCTCGAAATGCTGCGCGAGGAGCTGGCGGGGTAAGGCGAGCGCGACAACGCTGGCCGGCCGGAACTCCGCCTGAACCCTCCCCTTGAGGGAGGGTCAAAACCGCAAAGCGGTTTTGGGGAGGGGTTCTTTCCCCGAGATCGTCGACCGCCCGCCAACGAGGCTTGGCCCGTCGAAGCTACCCCTCCCCGAAAACGCCGAGGCGTTTTCGACCCTCCCTCAAGGGGAGGGTTCAAGCGGCGGTTCTTCGGCGAGAGAGCCTCTACTCCAGCCGCCGCACGCTCTCGCGCACCACGAGTTCGCAGGGCAGCCGGACCTTCGAGAGCGCCACCTTCTCGTTGCGCCCCGTCATGCGGCCGAGAAGGTCGTGGGCCGCGAGCCGGCCCAGTTCGGTGCGCGGCTGGCGCATCGTCGTCAGGGCCGGGTCGTAGTGGACGGCATATTCGATGTCGTCGAAGCCGACCACCGAAACGTCCGAAGGGATGCCGACGCCCTTGCTCTTCAGCGCGCGCATGAAGCCGAGCGCGATTTCGTCCGCCGCCGCGAACACCGCCGTCGGCTTTGCGGCCAGCTCGAAATAGCGCGCCGCCGCCCGGTCGCCCGAGGCGAAGTCGAAATTGCTGGCGCCGCGCCAGATCAGCGCCTCGTCCACCGGCAAACCCGCTTCTCGTATTGCATCGCAATAACCGCCGAGTCGCTCCTGCGCCTCGACCCCGCCGGCGGCGCCGGGGATGTGGGCGATCCGCCGGTGTCCCTGGCTGATCAGATAGCGGACGGCCGCCGCCGAGGCGTCGCGGTTGTCGACGTCGAAGAGCGAGACATGCTCGGTTCCCGGCATGTCCGCGAACATCAGCGATGTCGGCACCGTGTCCGGAACGGAGGCGAATTCCTCGTCGCGCGGCACATTGCCGGTGACCACCAGCACGCCGTCGACTTGGCCCGCCCGGATCACCCGCGCATAGTGGGTCTCGCGGCGGCGGCTCTCGCGGGTATAGCCGATCAGCACGCCGTAACCGGCCTCTGTGAACACTTCCTCGAGCGCGTTGAGCACGGGCGTGAAGAAGGAATTGCCGATCCCCGGCAACAGCACCAGCACCATCTTGGTCGATTTCGCCCGCAACGAGCGCGCCGCGGCGTTGGGGGTGTAGCCGGTCTCGCGGATGGCCGAGAACACCGCTTCGCGGGTCGCTTCGGCGACGCGTTCGGGCAGCGCCAGGGCCCGGCTCACGGTCGCCGTGGAAACCCCTGCCCTGCGCGCCACGTCCTGGATCGTGGCGGCGCGCGCCGGACCTTCGAGTTCGGGAGTTTCCGATTGTTGCGACATGAGTCCCTTCGATGCCGGACCTTTTTCTTTCGCACTGCAAAATAACTTTGCGTTGACAGCCGGCGCAGGGAGTATACGGTAGATGTAATCGATTACAAGAATACGGATATCGCAAGTCCGATGGATCGGTGACGAAACGTTCGTTGAGCAGACGCCTCGACGGGGCGTCTCATTTGGGAGGAAAAGCATGAAGCGCGTTACGCGAGTGCTCTTGGGCGCCGTCGCGATGGTTGGTTTGGCCGTGGGCGTCGCCCAGGCTGATCCGCAAAAGGCCGAAGTATTCCATTGGTGGACGTCGGGCGGTGAAGCCGCCGCCGTCAAGGAATTCGCCAAGGCCTTCAACGCCGCGGGCGGCGAATGGGTCGACACCGCCATCGGCGGTTCGGGCGCCACGGCTCGCCCGATCGGCATCAACCGCATCATAGGTGGCGATCCGCCGGCGGCCATGCAGTTCAACACCGGCAAGCAGATCGACGAACTGGTCGCCCAGGGCCTGATCCGCAACCTCGACGACATCGCCGAGAAGGAAGGCTGGAAGGCCGCCCTGCCGCCGGCGTTCTACGACGCGGTCACCCGCGACGGCCACGTCATCGCCGTGCCGATCAACAATCACGGCCAGAACTGGGTCTGGTACAGCAAGCCGGCGCTCGAGAAGGTCGGTGCGGCCGAGCCCACCACCTGGGACGAGTTCTTCGCCGTCGGCGACAAGCTGAAGGCGGCGGGCATCATCCCGGTCGCGGTCGGCGGCCAGCCCTGGCAGCTCAACCTGATGCTGAACGCCATCCTGCTCAGCGAGGGCGGCAAGGATCTCTACCTCAAGGTCTACAAGGACCTCGATCCGGAAGCGGTCAAGTCGCCGGAATTCAAGAAGGTCGCGGAGATCTTCGGCAAGATCCGCGATTACTCGGACCCGGGCAATCCGAACCGCGACTGGAACGTCGCGACCGGCATGGTGATCACGGGCAAGGCCGGCTTCCAGTTCATGGGTGACTGGGCCAAGGGCGAGTTCGTGCTGGCCGACCAGGTCGCCGGCAAGGACTTCGGCTGTATCCTCGGGCCGGGCCAGAAGAATTTCATCATGGGCGGCGACGTCTTCATCTTCCCGAAGCTGAAGGATGAAGCCGGCACCAAGGCGCAGGATCTTCTCGCCACCACCTTCATGTCGAAGGACGCGCAGGTCGCGTTCAACGCCAAGAAGGGCTCCGTCCCGGTCCGCCTCGACGTCGACAACTCCAAGCTGGACGCCTGCGCCCAGATCGGCGTCCAGGTCCTGCAGGATCCGGACAAGCAGATCCCGGCAGCCGACATCCTGGCCTCGGCCGACGTCGTGCAGAGCCTGACGGACGTCGTGGCCGAATACTGGGCCAATCCCTCGATGACGGCCGATGCCTTTGTCGAGAAGTGGAACACGGCCGTCGAGCAGGCGAAGTAACGCCCTCGACCATGACAATCCGGCGGCGCGGCGTCCCCTCCGCTCGCGTCGCCGGATTGGCCCTCTACACGTACAGTCTGAGCCAGAGAGGTCGGGAAGCGTGAAGCCTCGCCGCCGGAAGAATGTCGCCAGCTATGTGGCGCTGATACCCGCCTTCATCATCGTCGTCTTCGCCTATCTCGGGACGATGCTGTGGACCGTGCAGATCTCCTTCACGGATTCGAGGCTTCTGCCCTCGATGAACTTCATCGGCATCCGCCAGTACGAGCGCCTGTTCGCGACGCCACGCTGGATCATCTCGCTGGAGAACATGGTCATCTTCGGCGTGGGGCTGATCTTCGTCTGCCTCATCCTCGGCTTCCTGATGGCGGCAGCGCTCGACCAGAAGATCCGCTTCGAGAACACCTTCCGGACGATCTTTCTCTACCCCTACGCCATGTCGTTCATCGTCACCGGCCTTGCCTGGCAGTGGATCCTCAATCCGACGCTCGGCGTGCAGCAATATGTGCGCAATCTGGGCTGGACCGACTTCCGCTTCGACTGGATCATCCAGAACGACAAGGCGATCTATGTCGTCATCATCGCCGGTGTCTGGCAAGCCTCCGGCCTCGTCATGGCGCTGATGCTGGCGGGCCTCCGGGGCATAGACCAGGAGCTCTGGAAGGCTTCCCGCGTCGATGGCATCCCGGCCTGGCGCGTCTATCTCAACATCGTCGTGCCGATGCTGCGGCCGACCATCATCACCTCCGTCGTGCTGCTCTCGCTCGCCGTGGTGCGCGTCTACGACCTCGTCATCGCGCTGACCGGCGGCGGCCCCGGCATCGCCTCGGAAGTCCCGGCCAAGTTCATCCTCGACTATTTGTTCGGGCGTTCGAACATCGGCCTCGCGACCGCCGCCTCCTCGGTGCTGCTGGTCATCGTCCTCGTGATCATCACGCCGTGGCTCTACTACGAGTACTTCCGGCCCGAACGCGCCAAGGGAGCCAAGTGATGCTGCAGGCAACCTCCACCCCTGCCACGGCGGCGGCGCTCAGCGGCCCCTCCGGCCCGCGCCCCCGCTCGGTCACCGCCGGCCGCATCGGGCTTTACGCCTTCCTCGTCTTCGCGGCTCTCTTCTTCCTGCTGCCGATGTACGTGATGCTCGTCACCTCGCTGAAGACGATGGGCGAGATCCGCATGGGCAACATCTTCTCGCTGCCCTCGGAGGCGACGATCGAGCCCTGGATCCAGGCCTGGAACTCCGCCTGCACGGGCCTGAACTGCGGTGGCATCAAGGTCGGCTTCTGGAATTCGGTCCGCATCCTGATCCCGAGCGTCATCCTGTCGATCTTCATCGGCGCGCTGACCGGCTACGCGCTGTCGCTCTGGCGCGTGAAGGGTGCGAACCTGCTCTTCGCCATCCTGCTGCTCGGCGCGTTCCTGCCCTACCAGGTCTTCATCTATCCGCTGGTGCGCATCTACTCGACGATCGGCATCTACGGCACGATGACGGGCATCGTCGTCACCCACACCATCTTCGGCCTGCCGCTGATGACGCTTTTGTTCCGAAACTACTATTCGAGCCTGCCGATCGAGCTGTTCAAGGCGGCGCGCGTCGACGGCGGCGGCTTCTTCCAGATCTTCTTCCGCCTGATGCTGCCGATGTCGACGCCGATCGTCATCGTCGCCTGCATCCTGCAGGTCACCGGCATCTGGAACGACTTCCTGTTCGGCGTGATCTTCGCCGGCCGCGAGAACCTGCCGATGACGGTGCAGCTGAACAACATCGTCAACTCGACCCAGGGCGAGAAGCTCTACAACGTGAACATGGCGGCGACGATCCTGACCGCCCTCGTTCCGCTCGTCGTCTATTTCATATCAGGACGCTGGTTCGTGCGCGGTATCGCCGCCGGCGCCGTGAAGGGATAAGCCATGGCCACAGTCTCCATCCGTGACCTCGAGATCGAGTTCGGCAACCTGAAGGTCCTGAAGAATCTCGACCTCGAGATCGAACAGGGCGAGTTCATCGTCCTGCTCGGCCCCTCCGGCTGCGGCAAGTCCACGCTCCTGAACGCCGTCGCCGGTCTCCTCGACATCTCGGCCGGCCAGATCTGGATCGGCGGCAAGAACGTCACTTGGGAAGAGCCGAAGGACCGCGGCATCGGCATGGTGTTCCAGTCCTACGCGCTCTATCCGCGCATGACGGTCACCGGCAACCTCTCCTTCGGCCTGAAGATGGCGAAGACGCCGCAGGCCGAGATCGACAAGCGGGTCGCCCGCGCCGCCGAGATCCTGCAGATCCAGCCGCTCTTGAACCGCCGGCCGGCCGAGCTCTCCGGCGGCCAGCGCCAGCGCGTCGCCATCGGCCGGGCGCTGGTCCGCGACGTCGACGTCTTCCTGTTCGACGAGCCGCTCTCCAATCTCGACGCCAAGCTGCGCACGGAGCTGCGCGTCGAGCTGAAGCGCCTGCACCAGGGCCTCGGCTCGACCATGATCTACGTCACCCACGACCAGATCGAGGCGCTGACGCTCGCCGATCGCATCGCGGTGATGAATGGCGGCGTCATCCAGCAGCTCGCCTCGCCCAAGGAGATCTATCGCCGTCCGCTCAACCGCTTCGTCGCCGGCTTCGTCGGCTCGCCCTCGATGAACTTCATTGACGGCACGCTGGCAATCGAGGAAGGCCGCGCCGCGTTCAAGCTGAAGGACGGGCGCGTGGTCGACCTGACCGGATACGAGTTCGAGCAGCCGCCCGAGCATGGCCGCCCGGCGACGCTCGGCATCCGCCCCGAGCAGATCGACCTCGAGAAGCGCGAGGCCGAATCCGCCGCCATTCCCGTCAACCTGACGCTGATGGAACCGATGGGCGCCGACAGCCTCGTCTGGGGCGACGTCGCCGGCTCGCAATTCTCCGTCCGCATCGACGGCGACGCGCATGTCGACACGCCGTCCTCGGTTGACGCCTGGTTCCAGCCCGCGCAGGCTTCGGTCTTCGATCTCGCGACCGGCAGCCGCCTCTAGAGCGTTTTCAAGCGAAGTGGATTCCGGTTCGCGTGAAGAAAACGCGATCTAACAAAGAGTTCTCCCCTTCCCCCTCGGGCCCACTCTCGGGCCCTTTCTTTCCGAACTGACGCAGGAAGACATCCCCATGTCGCAGCATACGATCTCGTTCCAGCTCTACTCCGCCCGCAATTTCCCGCCGCTGGAGACGGTCCTCGAAGGTGTCGCCAAGATCGGCTACGACGCGGTCGAACCCTATTACCCGCTTTATGGCGAGGACCCGGCCGGCTACCGCCGGAAGGTCGACGCCGTCGGCCTGGTGACGCCGACCTTCCATGCGCCGATCGAGGGCGTCACGGGCGAGACCGAGCGCTTCATCGACATCGCCAAGACGATCGGCGCCGAGACCATCGTCATCCCCTATCTCGTCGCCGAGCAGCGCCCGACCGACGTCGACGGCTGGAAGAAGCTGCACGAGACGATCGCCAAGGCGGCGGAGAAGGCGAAGGCCGCCGGCCTCGGCCTCGGCTACCACAACCATGACTTCGAATATGTCACGCTCGCCGACGGCTCGCGCCCGATCGACCACCTGATCGGCAACGGCGTCTCGGCCGAGCTCGACATCGGCTGGGTCGCCCGCGCCGGCAAGGACGCGGCGGCCGAGATCGACAAGCTCGCCGGCGAGACGATCGCCTTCCACATCAAGGACCTCGCCCCGGCCGGCACGGCCGAGGAAGACGGCTGGGCCGATGTCGGCCATGGCGTCGTCGACTGGAAGTCGCTCTGGTCGCATATCCAGAAGGCGCCGAAGGCGCACGTGCTGGTGGCCGAGCATGACAATCCCGCCGACTGGAAGCGGTTCGCCGAGCGTTCCTTCGCCTCGATCAAGGCCCTGGTTTCCTGAAAGGCGACCGTTCCATGTCCAAGATCCACCAGATCGGCCTGATCGGCGCCGGCAATATCTCGGAAGCCTATCTGAAGCTCGCGCCGCTCTTCCCGGGCACGAAGATCGTGGCGGTCGCCGACCTCTCGGCCGAGGCGGCCAAGGCGCGCGCCGGCCAGTTCGGCGTCCGCGCGCTCACCGTCGACGAGCTCCTCAAGGACTCCGAGATCGACACGGTCATCAACCTGACCATCCCCTCGGCCCATTACGAGGTGTCGAACGCCATCCTTTCGGCCGGCAAGCACGCCTATTCGGAGAAGCCGTTCGCGCTCTCCGTCGAGGACGGCAAGAAGCTGGTCGCCGAGGCCGACGCGCGCGGCCTCAAGCTCGGCAGCGCGCCGGACACCTTCCTCGGCGGCGGCGGCCAGACGGCCCGCAAGCTGATCGACGACGGCAAGATCGGCCGCGTCATCGCCGGCACCATGCATGTGATCAGCCGCGGCATGGAGATGTGGCACCCCAATCCCGGCTTCTTCTTCCAGCCGGGCGGCGGCCCGATCCTCGATCTCGGCCCCTACTACATCGCAGCCCTGGTCAATCTGCTCGGTCCGATCAAGGCGGTCACGGCCGTCGCGAGCAAGGGCTTTGAAGAGCGCCTGGTGACGGCGGAGGGTCCGCTCAAGGGCAAGACCGTGCCGGTCGGCACGCCGACGACGATCAACGCCATCCTGAACTTCGCCTCCGGCGCTCAGGTGACGCTGACCGCCAGCTGGGACGTCTGGAAGCACGGCCACGTCAACCCGATCGAGCTCTACGGCTCGGACGGCACGATGCTGGTGCCCGACCCGAACTTCTTCGGCGGCAAGATCCGCTACTCGAAGGAAGGCGGCGACTATATCGAGGTCGACACCTCGGACGCGCCGTTCGGCAAGTCCAACTGGCAGGACGGCAAGCACGCCAACTACCGCATGCTCGGCGTCGCCGACCTGCTCGACGCGGCGGATCATGGCCGCGAGCCGCGCTGCTCGGGCCGCGTCGCCCTGCACGCGCTCGACGTCATGGTGTCGATCCTGCAGGCGGCGGCCGAGAGCCGCGTGATCACGCTCTCGACCACGACCGAACGCCCGGCCCCGCTGACGGCGGCCGACGCGGAGCGCCTGACCGCGCCCCGCTGAGCACAGCGCAAACGACGCAACCAAACAGAAAGGGCCGCGACATGTCGCGGCCCTTTTTCCATGGCGCGCTCAACTCACGGCGTGACGAGCTTTTCCACGTCGGGCAGCTTCCACGTCTTGTCGAAGAGCGGCTTTTCCGGGCCATAGAGCCGGAACAGAAGCTCGAACTCGCCGTTCGGATCGGTCGGTACCCAGTTCGCCTCATGCCCTTCCGGCGCCTTGGGTCCGAAATAGACGTCGACGGACCCGTCGGCGTTCTTCACCACGCCCTTGGTGATCGAGGCGACGCTGGAGCGGTCGAGATTGCGGATCAGCGCATGGGTGGCGCGGTCATAGACCGTCGCGGACCAATATTGCTTGACCGGCGCATCCGCCGGAACCCGCAGGCGATACGTTCTGCCGCCGTCGAAGGGGTGGCCGTTCCGGTCCTTGCTGGTCATCAGGTAGAACTGCGCCGTCCCGATCCGCTTGATGCCGGTGAAGCCCAGCGTGTAGGTGACACCGCGCGCGTCGACGGGATAGGTGTCGGGATCGGCATAGCCGTTCTGGACCGCCTTCACGACATCGGCCCGCGCGGCGGGAAACCAGCGGATCCCCTCGTTCATCACCGGGAAACCGGCATCATACTGCGCCGAGAGCCAGGCCTGCGCCTCGTGCGCCCCGGCGAGCAGCGCCGCCCGGGTCGCGGCGTTGGGCGCGTAGCTCTTTCCCTTCTCGATGCCGAGCGTGCGCAACGGGTCGATCATGGCGCGGTCGCGCGGCAGCCACGGCTCCCGCTGGACGACGCGATCGAGGTTCTCGAAGAAGCTCGCATCATAGCGGATGGTCGCGTCGAACAGCGTTCCGGAAGCGTCGACGAAGCGGGTCGGCGGCGGGTTGCCGGCCTTGGCCAGCGGATAGACCTTCAGCGCCTTGCCATAGGCCACCGCCTTCGCGATGTCGGCCTTGGCGTGGCTCGCCAGGCTGGAGCGCAGCAGCGCGAAGCCGGTATAGGTATCGGACGGCAGCGCGATGTAGCCCTTGGGCACTCGCGCCGGGTAGCCGGGCGGCAGGACGAGATACTTGCCGCCCTTGCCGGCGTCGGCGCCTTCCGGGCCGGCGTCCTCGAGCGGCATCTGCCAGGCATCGACGATGTTGCCGGCGATCGAGCCGCCGACGGCCGGCGGCACCTCGATGACGATCGGCCCGTCCTTCACGTTCCAGAACGACATGAAGTAGATCGAATCCGGATTGGGCGTCAGCGTCTGGTTCTTCCAGTCGGCAGGGCGCGACCAGTAGAGGATGTCGTTTGGCTTCGCACCGGTCTGGCTCAGCATCGCCTGCAGCATCAGATCGGCGTTGACCGCCGGCATGCCCCAGATCATCGCCTCAAAGGCGCGGCGTTCGACCAGGCGGCGATGGAGGTCCGCGACCTCCGGATCCTCGGCGGCGACGGCGGCGGCCGCCATCAGGACGAGCGACATCACCGCCGAGATGGCCGCAACGGCAAAAGGCTTCATGGGCCCTCCTCCCGGGCCCGCGCGGCCCACCCTCGATCCGCACAGGCTACACCGACATTCCGTAGCGGCACAGGGCGAGAGAGAGAGAGAGAGAGAGAGAGAGAGAGGACGGAGGCTAGTCGTCGTCGCCCCGGTTCTGTGCGAGGGCCGCTCTCTGCTCCGGCGGAAGGCTCAGCAGCGCCTCGAAGGTGCGGGACTGCACCTGCTCCTGCATCGCGCCGACTTCGATGCGGATGTTGCGCAGATGCGCGTCGATCGCCGCCTTGTCGGGGGTCGGCGCCGCGACCAGCGCGTTCAGCTCGGCGCGGAGCGTCTTCAGCCGGTCGAGCCGGGCGACGATGTCGGGCCTCAGGGGGTCGAGCTGCGCCTCGATGCTCTTCACCGCCTCGGGCGACAGGCGGTCCTTCAGCCAGCGCAGTTCGGTGCGGATGACGCGCGGTCCCTTGTCGGACGTATCGTGGCGGAAGCGGATGAAATCCGTCACCGTCGCGCCGATGAAGAACGCGTTCGCGCCGAGCGAGAGCACGAGCAGCGCCCAGAGCAGCGTGCGCCGGGTTTTCGAGGCGACCTTCCATGCCATCAGAAATCTGCCTCCGACGGGCCGAACACCAGCGCGTCCAGCTGCACCACCTCGATCCGTGGCTGGGGCTTGAACTCCGGCAGGCGGTCGGCGAAGGCACTGCCGAGCCCGGCCGACACGGCCACGACGGCGGCCAGCGCCGCGATCCGCCGGCCCCAGTGCACGACACGGGTACCCGTCTTCTCGAGCAGCTTGCGGGTGATCCGATCGACGGAGCCGCTTTCGGCGATACGCTGGTCGAGAACCGCAGCCGCCCGCTTCAGCCGGGCGGCATCGGCCACCGTCTGGTCGCGATAGGCCCGGAAGCTGCGATCGGCCAGCAGCGCCTCGCGCGCGCGACGCACCAGCATCAGATCAGGCCAGCGGTTCAAATCCGGGCCCCAGCGATCGATGGCGTCATGCAGATTGGCCGGGGCGTTGACCAGCTCGGAATATTTTCCGCCGGGCGTCTTGGTCATGACCGCTTTCCTTCCTGCCGATCATCCTCGTCCTTGCGCACCAGCAGGCTGCGAAGCCGCCGCCGCGCCCGGGCGAGGAGCGATTCATAGGCGTGCTCGCCTATTCCCATGATGTCCGCCGCCTCCGCCTGGCCCAGTTCCTGGAAATGGGCGAGGACGATGACGGTGCGTTGCCGTTCCGAGAGCTTGTCGAGGGCCGCCTGGACGACGCGGCCGTCGTCCATCCGCACGAGATTGCGCTCCGGCGACGGGCCCTCGTCCTCGAGGATGTCGTCGAGCCCGTCGATATCGACATGCGGCCGCCGCCGGCGCAGGCGATCGATCGCGATGCGATAGGCGACCTGGTGCAGGAACGTGCCGATGCGGGCCTGCGGCTCCCAGGTCGCGGCCTGTTTCCAGAGCCGCAGCAGCGCCTCCTGCACGACCTCTTCGGCCTCGGCCAGATCGGAGAGGATCGAGGCGACGAAGCGCGTCAGTTTCGGCGCTTCGGCGGCGATCAGACGCGCGAAGGCGCCGTCCTCGCCGTCGGCCACCGCCTGCATGAGCGCGTGATCGGCACGGATCGCAGCCTCGTCATCCGGATCGTCTATTCCCGCCAATGCCTGCGCCCGACCTTTCCCATACTCGAATTCGGCCGCGTCATCCGCCTGGCCGCCCGGAAGCAGACGATAGCGCATCGGCGCGGCCGTGGCAGCCGCGTCGCGCCCTTCCTCCCGTTTCCGTTCTGCCTGCAGCGACACGGTTCCGCCCCCCTATTCGGCCGCGATCGCCAGCGGCGACGGAGCGCGTTCCTCGGCAGGCGCCTCGCCCCGGCGCGCGCGCTCCTTGGCCTCGACCTCGGCGAGCTCGCGCGCAAGGCGCTGCTCCTCGGCGATACGCGGCTTCGAGAAGCGGGCGAGCAGCAGGAAGGAGACCGGCGTCAGGAACAGGGTAGCGAGCGCAGAGACGCCGAGGCCGCCGACCATGATCCAGCCGAGTGCGGCGCGGGCCTCCGAACCGGCACCGCCGGTCAGGATCAGCGGCAGGCCGCCCAGCACGGTCGCGATCATCGTCATCAGCACCGGACGCAGGCGGATCAGGCAGGCGTCGCGGATCGCGTCATAGACCGACAGCCCCTCGTCGCGCAGCTGGTTGGCGAACTCGACGATGAGGATGCCGTTCTTCGCCATCAGTCCGACCAGCATGACGAGGCCGATCTGGGTGTAGATGTTGAGCGAGCCGCCGGAGAGCAGGATCGCATAGATGCCGGCGGCGACGCCGAACGGCACCGTCGTGAACAGGATGGCGGCCGAAACGAAGCTTTCGAACTGCGCCGCCAGCACCAGCAGGATGATGATCACGGCGAACAGGAAGGTCTGCAGGATGCCGCTCGACGTCTCCGTCAGCGTCCTCGCCTCGCCGGTCAGCACGATGTTCATGCCGGAGGGAAGGTCCTTCGCCGCCGCCTCGTCCAGGATCTTCATCGCCGAGCCGAGATCGACGCCGGGCGAGAGCGTCGCCGTGATCGGCACGGCGCGGCGCAGCGACTGGCGCGCCAGCGTCGGCGAGGTTGCGCCCTCGCTCACCGAAATCACCGAGGACAGCGGCACCATGGCGCCGCTGGCGGTGCGGACCTGCACGTTCATCAGGTCGCTCGGCGTGACGATCATGCCGTCGGGCGCCAGCGCCGTGATGTCGATCTTGTCGTCGCCGATGTAGAAATTGCCCATGTCGGCGCCAGCCAGCAGCGTCGAGACGATCGTGCCGATATCCGAAACCGAGACGCCGAGATCGGCGGCGCGGTCGCGGTCGATGTCGACCGAGAGCTGCGGCTGGTTCAGGTCGTAGTTCAGCTGGACGTTGGAGAAGGCCGGATTGGCGGCGAGCGTGCCGATCAGTTGCTGCGCCGCCTTGGTGATGCCGTCATATTCGACGCCGGTGACGGCGAAGGTCAGGCCCTGGCCGCCGCCGCGAATGCCGAGGCTGTTGCCCTGGCGCAGATTGATGACGGCGCCCGGGATCGAACGCAGTTTCTGGCCGATCTCGGCGCTGATCTGGGCCTGGCTGCGGCTGCGCTCGCCCCAGGGGGCCAGCGTGACGAACATGAAGCCGTTGCTGGGGCTGCCGAAATTGCCGGCGACCGAGAAGATGTTGGTCGCCTCGCCGGATTTGAGCAGCGGCTCGACGACGCGGGTGACCAACTGCATCTGGCCCTGCGTGTAGTCGACCGTCGCGCCCTGCGGCGCGTTCATGGCGATCATCACCGCGCCGCGATCCTCCTGCGGCGTCAATTGCTGCGGCAGCATCTCGAACGCCAGCACCGCGCCGCCGGCGAAGACGACGCTGATCAGGATGATGACGAGCGGCGCCTTCAGCGAGAAATCGAGCACGCGCTCGTAGAGCCGCTGGCCGAAATTGCCTGCTGCATCGAGGCCGCGCTGCAGCAGGTTGGGACGCTTGGCGACCTTGGGCGCCTTGGTGTCGAGAATGCGCGAGGCGAGCATCGGCGCCAGCGTCAGCGCGACGAAGGCCGAGAGCGCCACGGCGAAGGCAAGCACGAAGCCGAACTCGGAGAACAGGCGGCCGGCGGTTCCCTTGAAGAAGGAGATCGGGATGAACACCGCCGCCAGCGTCGCCGTGGTCGAAATGACGGCGAAGAACACCTGCTTGGCGCCGAGCACGGCGGCGGCGCGCGCCCCCATGCCCTCGGCGCGGCGGCGGGTGATGTTCTCCAGCACGACAATGGCGTCGTCGACCACCATGCCGGTGGCGAGCACGAGCGCCAAAAGCGTCAGGATGTTGAGCGAGAAGCCCATCAGATACATCGCCGCGATCGTGCCGAGCAGCGAGACCGGCACGGTGACGGCGGGGATCAGCGTCGCACGGAGCGAACCGAGGAAGAGATAGATGACGCCGATGACGATGACGATGGCGAGGAAGAGGCTGCGCTCGACCTCCTCGAAGGAGCCGGCGATGAAATCGGCGTCGTCCGAGGTGATGCGGATCGTCACGTCCTTCGGCAGCGTCGCCGTCAGCTCCTCAACGGCGCCGCGCACGGCCGTCGAGATGGCCAGCGTGTTGGAGCTCGCCTGGCGGACGATGCCGATGCCGATGCCGGTGCGGCCGTTGACCTGCAGGCTGGAGGACTTCGCCGCCGGCCCGAACACGACGTCGGCGACGTCGCCGACGCGGGTGTCGCCCTTGACGCGGATCGCCTTGACGTCCTCGGCGCTCTTCACGCTGGCGTCGGCGCGCACGAACATGTTGCGGTTGGTGTCGCGGAGATTGCCGGCCGGCACGTCGAGGGCGACGGTCGCGAGTGCCGTCTTCAGATCCGCCACCGTGAGGCCGAAGGCGGCGAGCCGCATCGGGTCGACATAGATCGAGATATTGGGCGAGCGGTCACCGTTGACCTGGACGTCGGCGACGCCGTCGACCGCCTTCAGCCGATCTACGATGACGTCGTTGACCAGCTTGGTCAGGTCCTCGATCTTCATGGTCGGCGAGGTGATGGCGAGCCGCATGATGGCATCGCCATTGGTATCCGCCTTGGCGGTGGTCGGCGGATCGGCGTCGTCGGGAAGGTTGCGCTGCGCATTGCCGACGGCGTCGCGCAGGTCGTTGGCGGCGACGTTGATGTCGGTCGAATCGGAGAACTGCACCGTGACGCGGCTGCGTCCGCTGGTCGACTGCGAGGAGATGTCGGTCCAGCCGGTGACGCCCGCCGCCGCCTTCTCAATGACGCTGGTGATCTCCTTGTCCATCGTGTCCGGCGTGGCGCCGGTATAGGTGGTGGTGATCGTGACGACCGGCTGGTCGATGTTCGGCAGTTCGCGGATCTCGACGCCGCCATAGGCCGCGAGGCCCGCGACGACGATCAGGAGGTTCAGCACGATCGCGAGCACCGGCCGGCGCACCGACAGCGCCGAGATGCCGCCCGGCACCGCGCCGCCCTTCGGCATCGGGTCGTGCGCACCGGGCTCGTGCGTGGTGGGGTTCGGCGTATCCGATCCGTCGACGCGCATCGTCAGCCTCCCTTCGCGACGGTTGCCGGCGCGTTGCCGGCCCCGCTCTCGCTCTTGTCGGCGCCGGCTGCCGCCCGGTTCCCGCCCGGATCGATGCCGAGCTCCGTCACCTTGGCGCCGTCGCGCAGCCGCTGCAGGCCCTCGACGACGACCCGGTCGCCTTCCGACAGGCCCTCGCCGGCGACCAGAACCTGGCCGCTCTGCCGCTCGAGCACATTGACCGGCACCCGCTTCGCGACGTCGTCCTTGACCGTCCAGATATAGGAGCCGTTGCGGTCCCACTGGATGGAGAGGGCCGAGATCGCCAGCCGCTTCTCGCCCTCGAAATCGAGCGTGACGACCACGGACATGCCAGGCTTGACGCCGGCCGCCGCGGCGGCGGCGGCATCGAGCGAGGCCTCCACCTTGAGCGTGCGGGCGGCCGGATCGACACGCGTGTCGATCGAGGTGACCTTGCCGGCGATCGACGTGTTCGCCTGGCTCGCCGGCGTCGCCTTCACGGCGAGCCCTTCGGCGAGCCGGCCCGAATAGCGCTCCGGCACCGGGAAGCTGACCAGCATGGTCGAGACGTCGTCCACCGTGGTGACCACGGTCGAGGAGGTGACGAAATCGCCCTCCGATAGGTTGCTCAGGCCGACGACACCCTCGAACGGTGCGGAGATGGTCCGCCGATCGAGCGCGATCTGCGCGCCGAGCACGGCGATCTGCGCCTTGCGATAGCCCGATTGCGCATCCTCCAGCGCCGATACCGAGAGGTTGCGGCTGTCGGCGAGCTTCTGGGCGCGATCGAGCGCCGATTTCGCATCCTTCAGCGCCACATTGGCGAGGTCGAGCGCGACGCGCTGGTCCTGATCGTCGAGGCGGACCAGCGGCTGGTCCTTGGCCACCTTGTCGCCGGCCTTGAACAGGACCTCGGTGACGACAGCGGAGACCTGCGGATAGAGATTGATCGAGCGCGGCACCTTGACCGTGCCGACGGATCGGACCTGATCCTTCTCGACGTCGCTGGTCACGGCATCGGTGACGACGAAGGTCGGGCCGAAGCGCGGCTGTCCGCCGCCGCCTCCACCCTGCCCGCCGGCCCCGACCAACGCGCCGCCGCTCGAATCACGCTGCTGGTAGAAATACCAGCCGCCAGCGGCCAGAAGGACGACGACGAGGCAAAGCAGGATCTGTTTCCAAAGCGGCATGTTGGTTCCGGTATGTGGGCCCGTTCCTCCCTTGAACGCAGCGGCCTCGCGGATCCGTCGACGCGATGCAAAAAAGTTTCGCGGCGGATTCCGTCGCATCGGGCGCGAGCGGCAGTCGGGGCCAGACCTGCGGGACCGCGATCCAACAGCGCCTTGCAAGAGCCCTGGCGCCGCCCGACGACAGGGTTCGGCCGCGCCCTAGCATAGCGCACCTGCCGTTAGGAAATGTGGCGGCGACGCGGCGGCGCCAGTCCCGCGAGCCCGTTTCAGGCTGTGCATAATCTCGTCATGACGCGCATTTTACGGCCGGGGGACCTTGCCTTCCGGCGCCCGCGCCACGGGCGGGCGCGGAGGTGTCCAGGATGGGTGTCCGCGGCGAAAAATGGCCATTTCCGCCGTTCCGGGGATCATTTTCTGAGGTTCGCACCTCAAACAAAATCCACCCCTCGCGAGCTAGGGAAAACCAACATCCCCGGCCCCGCGGCCGCTGCCGCATTTCAGGTCTTTACTCAAGGGCTTGGATCGTGGACGGTATGGCCCGGAGGAATGATCCTGCGCACGAAACCAGCGGGACGCTTCGGTGTCTCTCTTCGTGCGTCCATCATGGAGGTTGATTTATGGCAAGTCTGACGTTGCGCGAAGTCCAGAAGTCGTTCGGGGAGGTGCCGATCATCCGCGGCGTTGATCTCGAGGTCAAGGACGGCGAGTTCTGCGTCTTCGTCGGCCCGTCGGGTTGTGGCAAGTCGACGCTTCTTCGTCTGATCGCGGGCCTTGAAGGCACGACGGACGGAACGGTCCGGATCGGTGATCGGGACGTGACCCGTCTCGCGCCGGCCGAACGCGGCGTTTCGATGGTTTTCCAGTCCTACGCGCTCTACCCGCACATGACCGTCGCCGAGAACATCGGCTTCGGCATGAAGATGGCGAAGATGCCGAAGCCTGAAATCCAGGCCCGGACCCAGAAGGCAGCGAAGATGCTGCACTTGACGGAGCTGCTGCAGCGCCGCCCGGCCCAGCTCTCGGGCGGTCAGCGCCAGCGCGTCGCCATCGGTCGCGCCATCGTGCGCGAGCCGGACGTGTTCCTGTTCGACGAGCCGCTGTCGAACCTCGACGCCGCGCTGCGCGTGCAGATGCGCATCGAGATCTCGAAGCTGCACAATGACCTCGGCGCGACGATGATCTACGTCACGCACGATCAGGTCGAAGCCATGACCATGGCCGACAAGATCGTCGTGCTCAACGCCGGCCGCATCGAGCAGGTCGGTTCGCCGCTCGAGCTCTACCACCGTCCGAACAACCTCTTCGTCGCCACCTTCATCGGCAGCCCGAAGATGAACCTGTTCAACATCAACGTCACGGAAGTGACGGGCGGTTCGGCCATCGTCGCCCTCCCCGGCGGCTCGACGCTGGCGATCCCGACGCGCGGCGCATCGGTCACCCCCGGCCCGATGACGCTCGGCGTCCGTCCCGAGCATCTCACCATCGCCCCGACCGAGACGGGCGGCGTCCCCGGCACCGTCGCGCTCTCCGAGCATCTCGGCGGCGAGACCATGCTCTATGTCGACGTCGAGGGCACGGAATCGACCATCGTCAAGGCGGACGGCCTTGCCGGCCAGCGCGCCGGCGACAAGGTTCGCATCGTCATCGCTCCGGAAACGGTCCACCTGTTCGACAAGTCGGGCAAGGCGATCGTCAACGGCTCGCTGATCTGATCCCGGCTGCCGGAGGCTCGTCTCCGGCGCCCCCATGAAGTCCGATGCCCGGAAGGTCCGCCTTCCGGGCATTTTGCTTTCCGGCATTTTTATGCGCCAATCGTTAACGCTGACGCGGATCTTCATGCCCGAACGCCCCGCCGAAGACGGGCGTTCGCACCGAGTCGGTTGAGTTCCGGAAAAGGAGACTTTAAAGAGAAGGTATTAACGACCGTGCGCGGGGCGACCGATTCCGGGCGCCTGCGAGACGGGTTACGAGAGGGACGCCCATGCGCCTGACCCAACAGACCAGCTATTCGATCCGCATCCTGCTCTATTGCGCCGCCAACCCGGGCAACAACAGCCGGATCAAGGACATCGCCACCACCTACAGCATCTCCGAGCTGCATCTCTTCAAGATCATGCATGTGCTCGTCGAGAGCGGCTTCGTCGAGACCATCCGCGGCCGCAATGGCGGCATCCGCCTCGCCCGCCCCGCCAACACGATCACGATCGGCGAGGTCGTGCGCGCGACGGAGAGCAATTTCTACCTGACCGACTGCTTCGACACGACGAATCGGGATTGCCCGCTGGTCGATTCCTGCGGCGTGAACCGGATCCTCGCCGAGGCGCTGCGCGCGTTCTTCGCCGTCCTCGACAGCTACACGATCGCCGACGTCGCCAAGGACCGCGGCCAGCTGCGCGGCCTGCTCGACCTCGACCATGAGGTGATGCCGCCGATCGTCACCGCTTCCTTCGCACCGCAGCCCTCCTGAGTTGCACTGACGCGAAGTTTATAGTTGACTTTCACTCTCATATTTTAATAGCTGCACATGCGGCAGACATCGTCGAACGATGACGCCGGCTTCCATCGTGAGACGGAGTGGAACATGTCAGTTTCGAGCGATCGCAAGCGGTCGGGCCTTGTCCAGAGTTTGGCGTGCGTAGCACTCCTCGCCGCCGGGACCACCACCGCCCTGGCCGAGGGAACGCCGCGGTCGATCTCGATCGAGCTCAACGGCGCCGAGGCCAACGGCAAGGCCTGCCGGCTGAGCTTCGTCGTCGCCAACGGCCTCGAACAGTCGATCGACGACATGGCGCTCGAGCTGGTGCTGTTCGACAAAGAAGGCCGCGTCGACCGCTTCGTCGTCGTGCGCACCGCCAAGGTCCCCGCCGGCAAGAGCCGCGTCCGCCAGTTCGACATCCCCGAGACGACCTGCCCGTCGATCGCCCGCATCCTCGTCAACGACGTCAAGGAATGCGCCGGCGCGGGTCTCACGCCGGCCGCCTGCGCCGAAAGCATCCAGGTTGCCTCGCGCTCCGACATCAAGTTCGAGAATTGATGGCGGCGTGACGCGGCGAGGTTAGATGATGAACGTGCGACGCGCATCCTGGGTCTTGGCCCTCATCCTTTCGGTGGCGGCGCATGGCGCCGTGGTCGCGGCGTTCACGCCCGACACGGCTGACATCGCCGAGGCCGGTAGCGGCGCCGGCAGCTCGATCGAAGGATCGGTCGACGCCGTGCTCGGCACGGATGTCGAGGTCGAGGACATCGTCAGCGAGGAGCTGCAGGTCGCCCTCGATACCGAGGTCGTCGAGGTGTCGGAGCCGGTGACGGTGGCGGCGATCGCCCCCGCCGAGACGATGCCGACCCCGGTCGAGCCGCCCGCCATCGCGCCCGCGACCTCGGCCGCCGTCGAGGCTCCCGCCGCCGCCGAGATCACGCCGGTCGAGACCGCGAGCGCCGTCGCCCCGACGCTGACGGCCGACATTTCGGCGACGCCGATCGAGAGCGATCTGGCCGCCGCCCCCGCTGCCGAGCCGACCGAAATCGTCCCGACCGAGGCGCTGACGGCGGCGCCGGCCCAGGAGGCCAAGCCCGTCGAGCCGACGGCCGCCCAGCCCGCCGTCGAAGTCGCGACCACGGATGTGCCGCCGCGACCGGCTGCCAAGCCGACGGAGCTGAAGGCGGTCGAAAGTGAGACGAAGCCGCTGGAGGTCCAGCCGACCGAAATGCGCGTCGCCGAAGCGACGCCGGTCGAGACCAAGCCTGTCGAGACCAAGCCCGTCGAGGCGAAGCCGGTAGAAGCGAAGCCGGAAGAGACGGCCGAGACCAAGCCGGTCGAAGCGAAGCGCACGGAGAAGGCCGAGCCCACCCGCAAGCCGCCGCGCGAGAAGGCACAGAAGGCCGACAAGACGCGCAAGGCGGAAGCGCCGCGTCGCGGCAATGCCGAGGCGGAGAGCCGCCAGGGCGCCGCCAATCCCAATCAGGCCTCCAGCGCCCGCGACAACGGCACCGGCCGTTCCCGCGAGGCCGGCGCCGGCGCCGCCGCCAACTCGAACTACAAGGGCAAGGTCCAGGCCGCCATCCGCCGCAACACCCGGACGCCGTCGAAGGCGGCGCGCCTCGGCATCTCCGGCAAGGCCATGGTCAGCTTCACGGTCCAGCCCTCCGGCGCCGCGCAGAACATCATGCTGGCCAGCAGCTCCGGCAACGAGATGCTCGACAGCGCCGCCCTCGCCGCCGTCCGCCAGGCGTCGCCCTTCCCCCGCATGCCGGAAGGCATGCCGCAGCTGAGCCTCACCGCGCCGATCATCTTCGAAAGCAAGATGCGCTAGCGAACTAGATGCGCTGACGGCGGCGATCGCCGTCGTGCGGGCGAGGCATCCCCTCGCCTTCCGGGCGTTGCCACCGGCGCCAAAAACGCCGAAAGCCCCGTATTGACGGACGCTCGCCGATGGCCCGACACTCGGCCGGCAACGGAGGCAAACGTCCATGGAAGCCCGCGAGGTTCTCGGCCGGACCAGCCTGTTCGCAGACGTGCTCTCGGACCGGCAGCTCGACGCCCTCGCCGCCCGGTGCAAGGTCTATGACGTCGCGCCCGGCCGCGTCCTGATGGCGGAGGGCGATTTCGGCGCCTCGATGTTCATCATCGTCGACGGCAAGGTCGACGTCACCGTCGCCGGCACCCGCCATCCGAACCGCGAGGTCGCCATGCTCGGCCGCGGCGACATCTTCGGCGAGATCTCGCTGATGACGGGGGCGCGCCGCGCCGCGACCGTCGTCGCCCTCGAGCCGAGCCGGGTCGTCGAGATCACCAAGGTGGCGCTCGAGGCCGTGCTCGCCGGCTCGCCGGAACTGCTCGATCGCTTCGGCGCGCTCCTGGCCAGGCGCCGGGCGGAACTGGACGAGATCGCCGACAACGAACACGTCCGCCGGATCCTAGGCGTCCGCACCGACGAGATCGTCGGCGCAATGCGACGGCTGTTCGGACGCGGCTGAGCCGGGCCTACCTCAGCGTCCGATCTAGCCAGACCTTCCTTAACCCTCCCCTTGAGGGAGGGTCAAGACCGCCCCAGGGCGGTCTTGGGGAGGGGTTCGTCGTCGGATTTCAGATCGCCCCCTCCCAAAACGCGAAGGGCGTTTTCGACCTCCCCTCAAGGGGGAGGTTCAAGAAGAAGAGCTCCTCCCCCAGACATGACGGATCCGACGACGAAGCGCTCTACCGCGAGCAATTGCAGCAGTTCGTCACGCAGCCGCCCGGGTTCTGCCCCGGCGTCTCCCGCGGCGGATCCGGCCGACGCCCGAGATCGCGGGCGTTGAGCTCGTTGACGGCGTCCGTCCGTCCGCTCTCTGCGCGCAGCTTCTCCGGGTACGGCAGGAAGCTGTCGCCATAGAGCGGATAGGGCACGACGCCGGTCACGCGGATCAGCGAGCCGTCCCAGGTGATCGGCCCCTCGACGCGCCCGCCCCGATGAATGCGGATCGTCTTGCCGGGCTTGTCGAGATGGACGACGCGGCCGCCCGGCAACGTCACCACCAGCTTGCCCTCGACCAGCACGATGACGGATTCGTTCGGCCCGACGATGGTGTCGTAGATCGTGCCGCGCACGCCGATCGTCGCGACCGGCGTCTTCAAATGATAGCTGCGCGGATCCGAGGAGCCGGACACGAAGCGGAAGATGCCCTTGGTGGCCCGGAGCGCGATGTCGTTGCGAGCGCTGCCCGGATCATAGACGAAGCGATCCAGCGTGATGTCGGATCCCGGGCCGACATTGAGGCTCGTCTCGTCGAGGAAGAGCAGCTGCGCCGTCGCGTCGCGCCCGGTCCGGACCTGCTGGTTCTGGATCAGCGGGTCGCGCACGGCGAGCGGCCGCGCCGTCCCGCGCACGACGCCCTCGACCTTGTTGTGCACGGCGCCGGCGCGCCCGATCAGGGTCTCGGCCGCCGATGCGGCGGTCGCGCTGAGCGCGACGAGCAGAGCCGCCGCGATCGTCCTGCGGAATAAGCCGACACGCATGGTTCGCTCCCGGCCGCGCGGAATGGGAAATCGGTGGGATTTTGCCACTCCCGGCCCGACAAACCAAGGCCGGCGGCCGAAACGGGCGCCAGCTGCCGACCGAGGACGGCAATTTGCGCGAGACGTGGCCAAACTGCACCGTTCGCGGTCAAACGCGCGCCCTCCCCTCCGTGGCGATTGCAGCGAGACGAGGCCGAATTTACTCTTGGCTAACCTTATTTTGCCGTGGAAAGCATCCGAGCGTGAAGCGCCGCCTTCTTGCCGCTGCCCTCTCCGCCCTGGCCGCCATCGCCGGCGCCGGGGTGACGGCCGCGCATGCCGTCGAGCGCGCGCAGGCCGAGGCGTTGGCGGAGGCCTATCAGCGCGTCCTGGCGGACCCGACCGATGTCGCCGCCAACATGGAATATGCCCGCCTCGCCGAGGCGGTCGGGCAGCCGCGCAAGGCGCTGGCGACCTATGAGCGCGTGCTGCTCAACGATCCCGGGAACGCCGAGGCGCTCGCGGCGATGGTGCGGATCCGCCACCTGCTGCAGCCGGACAAGACGCTAATCACCTTCGATACCGGCTTCGGCTACGAGAGCAATCCGCTGCAGCGGCATACCGATCTCGAAAGCTCGCTGAAGGCCTTCGCGAATGCCCGCATCGAGGACGAGCGCCGCTTCGGCGACACGCGCTGGCGCACGCTGATTACCGGCAACGCCGAGTATTTCAACAATGTCAGCGAGCTCGACTATGCCTATTTCGGCGCGGTCAGCGGCCCGCTGCTCCCGGTCAGCCCCCGCCTAACCATAAATCCCTTCGCCGGCGGCGGCGTCTCCGCGCTCGACAACGCCTATTACTATTCCGAGGCGATCGCCGGCATGCAGTTCGAGGGCTATCTGCAGGGCGCCTACCAGCTGATGCGGGTCCGCGCCGGCTATCGCGATTTCGGCGACCAGTCGGTCTCGACCGACGGCTTCTACGCCGATGCCGTGGCGCGCTGGGCGATCCCGGCAGTGGCGACGCTGGACGATGTGCTCGTCTTCACCCCGCATGCGCGCTGGAGCGGCATCGGCGGCATCGACGTCGGGCCGGGCCCGGACGACATCAAGCCGGGCGAATACTCGCAATGGGGCGCCCGGGTCGAGTATTTCAACAAGGTGGCCGATTGGCTGACGCTGGGCGGCGGCGTCGACGTCACCCAGACCCTCTATCGCAAGCTCTACGCGCCCGACGGCGACAAGCGCGACGACGTGATGATCGAGCCGCTCTTGAGCGCCGTGTTCAACCGCGCCCTCGGCATGCAGACCGACCTAGCCCTCGACTACCGCTTCCAGTGGAACCAGTCGAACGACGAAAACCGCGATTTTGAAAACCACATCCTGACCGCGAGGGTGGTGACGCGGTTCTGAGGTGGTTGCTGAAGCCGGCTCTTCGCCTCTCCCTGAGGGCGACATGGCAGACTCCAAGGTCGCCATGCAGGCTCTGCCTATGGTCAGGACACCGTCACCCCGGCGAAGGCCGGGGCCCATGAACACCGGCCAAGAAATTTGGGCTAGCCTTCTGGCCATCGGCCGGTGTGTCTGGATCCCGGCCTTCGCCGGGATGACGGCGGAGGGTGGCACGAGGCGTGCAGCTCATCGACGACCCCTTCCTTCCCCCTCCCTGAGATGACCTTTGCAGAACACCATCCTCATCATGCTGAGGAGGCCCGCAGGGCCGTCTCGAAGCACGCAGGGCAGCTGTGCAATCGATGGGCTGCAGCGCGATCGTGCGTCCTTCGAGGCCCGCGCTCCGCTCGGGCACCTCAGGATGATGGAAATTGGGGTGCTGCATGACGACTGGACGCGGATGCGCGAGGGTCTCTGAGGGAGAGATGAACCCCCACCCTCACCGCGACAGCAACACGAGCGCCAGGGTCATCGCCAGATAGGTGAGCTGGTGGGCGAACTGGTCGAGGCCGAGGGCCCACCAGTACTGCTTGTCCTTGGTCTCCCAGCCATAGCGGCGGGTGAGATCGTTCTTCAGCCAGTCGATGTGATAGTGCACGACGAATTCGAAGGCGAGGATCAGCGCCGCGGCGGGCAGCGACACCGGCAGGATCAGGAACACGGGCAGCGAACCGAGGACGTGGATGCCGGCATGGATCAACCCGGCGGGGTGGCCGTATCGGCCCTTGTTCTGCAGCTGGTTGGTCGTCTGCAGGAAATAATCGCAAATGACGTGTTTGACTTGAAACACTGTCAGGACGGCCAGCGCTGCGAACGTAGGATCGATCAACACGGCCCTCCGGAGTGCTGCCGGCTTGAACGCCGGGCTTGCTTGGATTCTGACATATCTCAGTTGGGAGACCTGTGACGGCCGTCACAGGTCGATGGTGATTTGCGAAGCCGGCTCGCCCCCGAGCCCGCCGCGCGCCGCAAGCCGTTCCAGCATAAGGTGATAATAGGTGGCAAAGCGAGCCGGCGCGGCGGATTTCGCCCGGTAGAGCGCCGCCTGCCAGATGGTCGGATCCGGCTCGCGCAGGCAGGCGATGAAGGCGCGCTGCGCCTCGACGAAATCGGGAGCCGCGTCGGCGGGAACGAGCGTGAAGATGCGCGTCGTGCCGCTGCGACCGCGCAGCTGCACCTGGTCGATCTCGATCAGCCCGGCCGCCCCCGCCTCGCGGGCCGTCGCTTCGCCGACGATGACGCTGAGGCCGTAGTCCTTGGTCAGCTGCTCGAGCCGGCTCGCGATATTGACCTCGTCGCCGATCGCCGAATAGTCGAAGCGCTGCGCCGTGCCGAGATTGCCGACGCAGCACGGGCCGGTGTTGATGCCGATGCCGATCCGCACATCCGGCATCGCCCGCCCCCGCGCCGCCGACTGGCGCTGCCATTCGGCGTTCAGCCCGGCCATCACGGCGGTCATCTTTTCGGCCGCGTCGATCGCGTGGCGGGCATGGTCGGGATCGTCGAGCGGCGCGTTCCAGAACGCCATCACGGCGTCGCCCATATATTTGTCGATCGTGCCGCGATGGGCGAGGATGATGTCGGAAAGCGGCGCCAGCAGCTCGTTCAGGAAGCGTGTCAGCTCGGCCGCCGAAAGCCCCTCCGACAGCGCCGAGAAATTGCGCACGTCGCAGAAGAGCAGCGTCAGCTCGCGCACCTCGCCGCCGAGCTCGAGCCGGGCCGGATCGGCGATGATCTCGTCGACGACGGCCGGGGCGACATAATGCTGGAAGGCGCGTCGGATACCGGCGCGGGCGCGCTCGGCCTGGCGGAAGGTGTAGAGCACGCTGCCGATCACCAGGAGGCCGATCACCAGCGCCGGATAGAAGGGATCAATGAGCAGGCCGGCCTCCTGGAAGGCGAGGAAGCCGCCGACCAGAATGCCGCCGATCGCCGCCACGCCGAGCAGCGCCGCCATCGCGGCCGAGACGAAGGGCAGGATCAGCGCCAGGAGCAGGCCGAGCCCGACGATGCCGGCGATCTCCAGCCCGCTGGCATAGTCCGGCCGGGTCAGCGTCCGCCCGGTCAGGATATGCTCGATCACCTGGGCATGGATCTCGACGCCCGGCACGGCGGAATCGAGCGGCGTGGCGCGCAGGTCGAGCAGGCCGGCGGCCGAGGTGCCGACCAGCACGATCCGCCCCTGCACCCGGTCGATCGGCATGCTGCCGTCGAGCACCGTCTTGGCCGAAATGAAACTTTGGGGATCGCTGGGGCGGAAGCGCAGCCAGATCGCGCCATCCGGGTCTGTCGGCACGATGAAGCTGCCGATCCGGATATGGTTCAAGCCGGTCGAGCGGCCGAAGGCCTCCTCGCCGCTGGCGTTCGACGCCTTCAAAATGTAGGAGCCGGCGTCCTGGCCGACCCGCAGCGCCTCGGCGGCGAAGGACGGCACCAGCGCGTCGCCGACGCGCAGCACCAGCGGCACGCGGCGCACGATCTGGTCGCGATCCTCAATCCAGTTGATCGAGCCGAGGCCCTTGGCCGCTTCGTCCAGCGCCGGCAGGTTGGCGACGACGCCGGCGAAGCGCGGGATGAAGGGGCGCGGATCGTCGCCGGCGACGGCGAAGCCCGTGTTGAGATGCGGCAACGGCCCGCCGCCGCCGGAAAGCGCCAGCCCGAGCACGGAGGGGGTGGAAGCGAGCGCCGCCGCGAACATCATGTCGTGGGTCGGCGCCTGGCCGATCGAGGCGGCGACCAGCGCCGCCGGCTCGGGCGGCAGGCGCCGCACGACCTCTTCCGGCGAACTCTGGTCGGCCTCGGAGAACAGCATGTCGAAGGCGACCGAGGCGGCGCCGGCCTCGGCGAGCTTGCGGGTCAGATCGGCGAGAACGGTCCGCGGCCAGGGCCATTGCCCGACCGCCTTCAGCGACGCCTCGTCGATATCGACGACGACCACCGGCTGCTCCGGCAGCGCCGCCGCCGGCGCCATGCGCTGGTAGAGGTCGAAGGCGAGCAGGCGGATCGCCTGCACCGGGAAGGGATCGGCCACGCGCAGCGCGACGGCGCCGCCGAGAAACGCCGCAACGACCAGAAAATAGACGGATCTGCCCAGGAATCGCATGAACTGCCCGCTCGCGCACGTCGCCGCGACGATAGCCGATGGCGAGCGCGCTCGGAAAGCCGCCTCAGCGGCTCTCCCGCGATCTAGGCGGGCACCTCGTCCGCGGGCGGCGCCATCGCCCCCGTCATGATGGCGACGGCATCCGACATGGTGTGGCGCTTCGGGTTGATCACCGCGATGCGCTTGCCGAGGCGGTGGATGTGGATGCGGTCGGCCACCTCGAACACATGCGGCATGTTGTGGCTGATCAGGACGATCGGCAGCCCCCGCTCCTTCAGGCGCAGGATCGTCTCCAGCACTTTTCGCGATTCCTTGACGCCCAAGGCCGCCGTTGGCTCGTCCATGATGACGACCCGGCTGCCGAAGGCGGCGGCGCGCGCCACGGCGACGCCCTGGCGCTGGCCGCCGGACAGCGTCTCGACCGGCTGGTTGATGTTCTGGATCGTCAACAGGCCGAGCTCGGTCAGCTTCTGCCGCGCCATCTTCTGCATGTAGGCGCTGTCGAGGGTGCGGAACATCCGGCCGAAGAAGTCCTCGCGCCGCTTCTCGCGGCCGAGGAACATGTTGTCGGCAATCGACAGCGCCGGCGACAGAGCGAGGTTCTGGTACACGGTCTCGATGCCGAGATTGCGCGCCTCGATCGGGCTCTTAAACGCGACCGGCTGGCCGTTCAGCCAGATCTCGCCATGGTCGGGCGCCACGGCGCCGGTCAGCGCCTTGATCAGCGTCGACTTGCCGGCGCCGTTGTCGCCGATGACGGCGAGGATCTCGTTCGGCATCAGGTCGAAATCGGCGTTGTCGAGCGCCACCACCCGGCCGTAGCGCTTGTTGAGCGCGCGGGCCCGGAGCGCGGGCACGGCCTCCGCCGGCGCCGTGACGACCGTCTCAAGCACGGGGCCCGTTCCAGGTTCAAGGGTCATGACGAAATCTTCCGGATCCACTGGTCGATGGTGACGGCGACGATGATCAGCACGCCGACGGCGAAGTCCTGCCAGAGCAGCTCGAGGCCGGAGAGCGCCAGGCCGTTCCGGAAGACGCCGACGATCAGCGCGCCCACTAGCGTGCCGATGATCGAGCCGCGCCCGCCGAACAGGCTGGTGCCGCCGATCACCACGGCGGTGATCGAATCGAGATTGGCGGTCTGGCCGGCCTGCGGGCTGACGCCGCCGATACGGCCGATCAGCACCCAGGCGGCGATGGCGCAGATGAAACCCGCCAGCGCATAGACGGCGATCAGCGTGCGATCGGTATTGATGCCGGCGAGGCGCGCCGCGTCGGGATCGTCGCCCGCCGCGTAGACGTGGCGGCCGAACGCCGTCTTGTTCAGCACGTACCAGATGACCGCCGCGACCAGCAGCATCACGATCGAGCCGTAGTTCAGCACCCAGCCCTTCAGGAAGGTCCAGTCGAGGCCCATCTCGGCGAAGAAATTGTAGGGCCGGAGGATCGTGCCGGTCCATTGCAGGAAGGGCGCGGTTTCCTGCATGTCGGCCTGGCGGATCGTCTCGCTCTTCGAATACCAGACGTTGAGCGCGCCGAAGATGCTCCAGGTGCCGAGCGTCACGATGAAGGGCGGCAGCCGCAGCTTGGTGACGATCAGCCCGTTGACCATGCCGCAGGCGAAGCCGACCAAAAGTCCCAGCGGAAAGGCGATCTCGACCGGCACGCCATAGACGACGGCCGTGCGTCCCATCACCACCGAGGCGAGGATCATGATCACGCCGACGGACAAGTCGATGCCGGCGGTCAGGATCACCAGCGTCTGCGCGACGCCGAGGATCGCGATGATCGTCACCTGCTGGAGGATCAGCGAGAAATTGAATGCCGACAGGAACTTGCCGGGCGCGGCGAACGAGAAGATCACGATGCCGATCAAGAGCACGATGAAGGGGATGCTGGTCGGAAACCGATGCAGGAACTCCTGCGCGCGCCGGATCGGGCCGCGGTCCATCTCGTCGAAGGTCGCAACACCGACCGGGGCGGATTCGGTCAATCCGCTCTCCGCCGCGGCCGAGCCCGTTGCATTGTCACTCATAAGGCCATCCTCCCCGACGCCTCATCGTGGGAGCGCCGAAGCGCCCCCACGTCTTACGACGACAGCCGCTTGCGCGGCGCGAAAGTCTCAGCCCCAGCAGAGCTTGAGGCCCTCTTCGACAGTGATCGACGGAACGCCGTCGACCGGCTTGGCGGTGATCAGCTGCGCGCCGGTGTCGAGGAAGCCGGCCTTCGGGTCGATCTCCGGGATCTTGCCGGCATGGATCGCCTCGAGCGCCATCGCCGCCATCTTCAGCGGATATTGCTGCGAGGTGGCGCCGAGGGTTCCGGCCTGGACGTTCTTGACGCCCGGGCAGCCGCCGTCGATCGAGACGAGCAGCACGCTGCCGTCATCCTTGCCGACCGCCTTCAACGCTTCCCACGCGCCGGCCGCCGCCGGCTCGTTGATCGTGTAGACAACGTTCACGTCCGGGCATTTCTGCAGCGCGTTCTCCATCGCCGTGCGGCCCTTCTCCTGGTCGCCCTGGCTGATTTCATGCGTGCAGATGCGCGGATCGTCCTCGTCGCCGTACTTGTTCGGATCCTTCACGTCGATGCCGAAGCCCTGCATGAAGCCCTGGTCGCGCAGGAAGTCGACGGTCGGCTGGTTGGTGGCGAGGTCGAGGAAGACGATCTTCGCGTCCTTGGCCTTGTCGCCGAGCGTGCCCTTGGCCCACTGGCCGATCAGCTGGCCGGCCTTGCGGTTGTCGGTGGCGAAGGTGGCGTCGGCCGCGTTCATCGGATCGAGCGGCGTGTCGAGCACGATCACCTTCAGGCCCGCGTCGCGCGCCTTCTGGATCGTCGGCACGATCGCCTTTGAGTCCGAGGGAACGATGGCAAAGCCCTTGGCGCCGGCCGCGATCAAATTCTCGATCGCCGCGACCTGGCCGTCATTGTCGCCGTCATACTTGCCGGCGGCGGTGATGAGGGTGACACCGAGCTCCTTGGCCTTCGCCTGGGCGCCCTCGCGCATCTTGACGAAGAAGGGGTTGGTCTCGGTCTTGGTGATCAGGCCGATGACCTCGTCAGCCAGAACCGGCGCCGCGCTCAACGCCAGTATGCCGCCGGCAAGCAGAAGTTTCTTCAGCATGTCCGTTCCTCCCTGGTCGTTTCTTGTTCTCGTCCGCGAAGCGACCAGTCTCTCCGCGACGCTCCCGGTCTCCTCCCGAGAATGCTAGGTGACGCCGGCGAAACCGAGGGTTCCGCCGGTATCGAGGTCCCTGTCGTCGTCGCGCATTGGGATCGAGGCGCGGGACGAGACATTGAAGAACATCTTGCGGATGATGGCGCCGATGGCGGTGCTGGTCAGATCGGCGGCGTGGGCAAGGTCAGCCTTGCAGGCTTCGCCCGCGCGGCGCAACCTATGCAGGACGAGACACTCCCAATAGCGGCGAAGTTGCGCGGAATTACTTCCACGACCCGTGCCGGGCCTCTCCAATCCTGCCTCCCTGCGGCGGGCTGCTTTTCAGCCGCTCGATTAACTTGTTTTCACGCAGTTAGTCGACGCAGCTTCCTTTAAGTCAATATGGATTCGTCACCGCGCTGCGGCAGAGACGGTGCATCAGAGATAGGCGATGGCGCGGCCGGCGAGCAGCACGACCACCCAGACGGCGAGCGAGAGCGCCGCGAACGGCCGCGCCCGTCCGAGATCGCCGCGCCGGAGATCGCCGGCGACGAAGCCGTGAAACGCCGCGACATTGACGAGGCCGATCAGAAGCATCGCCATCTTGAGCTGGAAGGCGGGATTGCGGACCAGCGCGCTCGCCTCGGCCGAGAGCAGCACGCCGCCGGAGACGAGCTGCAGCAAAAGGCTCGTCTCCTGCTATCTCAAACAGCGTCCCGGCGCTTCAAGCGCCGGCGGCGAACTCGGGCTTCAGCACGGTATAGAGCCGGCGGAAGCGCTCGATCTTCTCGGCGTAGCGGGCGGTTTCCGCCGGGTCCGGATCGATCGTCGCGCGGATCGGCGGAGCCGTGCAGATGCGGGCCGGCTGTCCGCCCGTCGCGGCGAGGATGGCGAGCCTGGCCGCGCCGAAGGCGGGTCCCTTGGCGCCGCCCTCGTTGAGCACGATCTGCACGCCGAGCACGTCGGCGAACATCTTGATCCAGAGCGGGCTCCTGGCGCCGCCGCCGATGACCGCCATTCGCGTCGGGCGCGTGCCGGCGGCGGCCAGCGCCGCCTGCGCGTCGGCGAAGGAGAAGGCGACGCCCTCCAGCACGGCACGGACCAGGTCGGTCGTCTGCGTCGCGGGCGTCAGCCCGAAGAAGACGCCGCGGGCATAGGGATCGTTGTGCGGCGTGCGCTCGCCGGCGAGATAGGGCAGGAACAGGAGGTCGCTGTTGCGGACCGGCTCGGCCTCGACGCGGGCGAGCAATTTGCCGATATCCGCCTCGCCGACCAGCTGCGCCGCCCAGGCGAGCGCGCTGGCGCCGTTCAGCATCGCCGCCATCTGGAACCAGCGCCCAGGCAGGGCATGCGCGAAGGCGTGGACATAGGCGGCCGGATGCGGGCGATAGGTCTCGTTGACGACGAAATACTGGCCCGACGTGCCGAGCGAGATGAAGGCGTCGCCCTCGTCGATCGCACCGATGCCGACGCCGCCGGCGGCCGCGTCACCCGCGCCGCCCGCGACGATCACGCCGGGCTTCAGGCCGAGCGCCGCCGCGACAGAAGCGGCCACGGCGCCGGAAACGTCGGAGCCCTCGACCAGCCTCGGCATCACGGCGGGATCGAGCCCCGTCGCGCTCATCACTTCCGGCGACCAGCGGCGCTCCGCCTCGTCGAGCCAGAGCGTGCCGGCCGCGTCCGACATTTCCGAGACATAGGTGCCGGTCAGGCGGAAGCGGACATAATCCTTCGGGAGCAGCACATGCGCGATGCTGGCGAAGATCTCCGGCTCGTGCCGAGCGACCCAGAGCAGCTTCGGCGCCGTGAAGCCCGGCATGGCGGGCACGCCGGCAATGCGGCCGAGATCCGGCAGCCGGTGTTCGAGCTGGGCGCATTCGGCATGGCTGCGGCCGTCGTTCCAGAGGATGGCCGGGCGCAGGACCCGACCTGCCTGATCGAGCAGCACGGCGCCGTGCATCTGGCCGGAGAGACCGATGCCGACGGTAGCCTCGAACGCGGCCGGGGCCTTGGCGCGGAGCGCGGCAAGCGCGCTCTCGGTGGCGCGCCACCAATCCTCCGGATCCTGCTCCGACCAGAGCGGGTGCGGCCGGGAGATCGGCAGCGGGACATCCGTTTCGGCGAGCACCGCCTGGTTCTCGTCGACGAGCAGCGCCTTCACTGCCGATGTGCCGATGTCGATGCCGATATAAGTCATGTGCGCTCGCTCCCGTGCAGGGCTCAAGAACGTTGCAAGCGACCCCACTTGTCAATCCGTTCCTCGCACAGCGCACAGGCGTGAATTTCCCCCGACTTTCGCCATTGCGGAAAAGCCCGCAACATCCTCCTCGACGAGTGTCAAAAAAAGGAAATGCATGACTGGTAGGAAGGCGCCGTTCGGCCCCATATGAGCATCGCATCCACGCGATGCCGCGGTGATTTGAAAAGCAGCTTGCGCCGCGACACCAAACGCTAAAGCGTCACGACGGGTTCGTGGCTCTGGATTTCGATGAGGAGATCTTCGATGCCGAAAACAACAGCAACCCTGCGTCATCCCCTCCGCCGAATGATGATGTGTCGCCGCTGTCGGAACTCTGGCTGAATTTCGACATTGAGGGTCGCCGGGCGGTGTCCGGATGGCTCTCGAAAAGAGACATGATCGATCGCGGCCTGAAGCTTGCATGGCAGGTTTCGGCGGCGAAAGGAGAACTTCGGTGTTCGACAACTACATTATCGAGATCGACGACGAGGCGGCCGGCATCCTGATCCGGTCCGGCAGGAGCTTCGCATTTCACGCGCTGGAGGGCGCCTTCGCGACGCTCGAAGGCCAGATCTTCACGGATGTGATCGCCGCGGAGCGCGCCGCGCGCAAGATCCGCCGCCATCCCACGACACAACTGGCGCGCGCGTCCTGATATTCGGATCCGCGCGCCGATGTCAGGCGCGCGGGCCCCATGAGGACATGCGGAGGGCGCTGGACGTTCCTGCCGACCCTCCCGCCCTTCAAAACGACTTGCCCCTCGCCTGCCCTCTCCCGCTCACGGGCGAGGGTTTCGGTCACCAACCTCCATCCATCTCGGGGACGCAGCACAAGCGTTCCCCCTCTCGTGCTCGCGGCGCGAGGTCGGGGTCGGGGCTGAAGCCGATTGGGCGATTTGCAACGCAATCTGTCAGGGTCCCTTAACCTTGCACCCATTGATTGAATTGGGCGGGATCTTCACTTAATCGCTTGTAAAGGCAGGGTCCTATAGTTTCGTCGCCGGTGTGGTCCTCAGGAAAGCGTCCCGTTTGACGAACTACATTGACGTCCGTTCAGACGACATCGAGCTAACGACCGACTTCAGCGACGTTCGGGATCTGCATGCATTGTGGCTCCAGACGAAGGGCGGCGCGCTGCCGGAGCTCGCGCTTTTCGCCGACTGGCTCACGGGTCCGCTGGGCGAGCGCACGCTGTTGCTGCGCGCCGATGGCGACGCGCTCGTCTACGCGCATGTCGGCAGCCGCGTCCTGGCGCTGTTCGGCCACGACCCCACCGGCAAGGCGCTCGAGGCGCTGACCAATCCCGGCGCGATCTCGTTCCGCCCCGTCTATGTCGACGTGCTGCGGAGCGGCCGGCCCGGCCTCGGCCTGCACAACAAGGTCGGCTTCGGCGCGGTCGGCATCACCGAGCGGCTGATCCTTCCCGTCCAGGACCGGGGCACGCCCTGCCTCCTCTGCTATATCCGCCCCCGCGAGGACGCCACCAACATCCTGCGCTCGGTGTTCAACGTCAGCGCCGACGCCATCACCGTCATCCATGCCTTCCGCAATGCCAGCGGCGCGATCGAGGATTTCGGCGTCCTGGCGGCGAACGCCGAATCCGCGCGGCGGCTCAACGCGACGCCGGAATTGCTGATCGGCAGGTCGATCCGCGAGATCTGGCCGTTTGCCCAGGAAAAAGGCCTGCTCGCCCGTTTCGTGCGCGCCGTCGAGAGCCAGATCTCGGACGTCTTCGACGCCAGCTATCCGCAGGACGGCAAGCTTGTCGATCGGCAGCTGCGGCTGGCGCCGCATGGCGAAGGGCTCACCATTACCGATGTCGACATCGGGCCGACTCTGGCGGCCGCCCGCGCGATCAACCAGCAGCATCAGGACCTGATCAAGGCGAACGAGATGCTGGAGGCGCGCGCCATCGATCTGATGGCGAGCTATGAATCGCTCGAACGCACCACGCAGGAACTGCGCGACGAGATCACCCGCAATCGCGCCCTCGAGGCGGAGCTGGTGCATCTCGCCCATCACGACAGCCTGACCAGCCTGCCCAACCGCAGCTTCTTCGAGCTGCGCTTCGAGGAGAAGCTGAAGCAGATGAAGCGCGCCCGCCGCCGCGCCGCGCTCTGCATCATCGACCTCGACCACTTCAAGGACATCAACGACAGCCTCGGCCACGACGCCGGCGACATGGTGTTGCGCGAGATCTCGAGCCGCCTGCGCAGCACCATCCGCAAATCGGACGTCATCGGCCGGCTCGGCGGCGACGAGTTCGCCGTCGTGCTCACCAACGCGCACGACATCGAGGACGCCGCCACCGCCGTCCGGCGCATGATGGTGGCCGTCGCCCGCCCGTTCTCGGTCAAGGGCCAGGACGTGCCGATCAGCCTGAGCGCCGGCATCGCCATCTTCCCGGCCGACGGCCGCACCTTCGGCGAGCTGATGGCGGATGCCGACATCGCCGTCTACCGCGCCAAGCGCGCCGGCCGCGGCCGCACGGTGTTCTTCGAGCCGTCGATGCGCGACGACGCCGAGCGCCGCTACGGCCTGCTGAAGGCGCTGCGCCTGGCGCTCGACGCCGGGCAGATCATGCCGGTGTACCAGCCGCTGGTCGACATCCGCACCGGCGGACTGGCCGGCTTCGAGGCGCTCGCCCGCTGGCAGCATCCGGAGCGCGGCATGCTGGCCCCCGCCGCTTTCGCCGAGACCTTCGACGAACCCGACATCGCGCAGGCGATGACCAAGATGATGCTCGGTCGCGTGCTGGAGGATCTCGCCAACTGGCGTAGCCAGGGCCTGGCGATCCGGACCAACATGAACGTCACGGCGTTTGATCTGCGCAATCCCGGCTTCGCCGACGATCTGGTGGCGCAGCTGCGCCGGCACGGGCTGGACAGCGACCAGCTCGGCATCGAGGTGACCGAGACGACCATCCTGTCGCGCGACGCCGAACGCATCGAGGCGACGCTGCATGAACTGCGCCGGCTCGGCTTCTCGATCGCGCTCGACGATTTCGGCACGGGCTACGCCTCGCTCAGCCATCTGCGCGCCCTCCCCGTCAACAGCCTCAAGATCGATCGCTCCTTCGTCACCGATCTCGAGCACGACCCCAAGACCAACGCGATCGTCCGCTCGATCATCGAGCTCGCCGCGGCGCTGGAACTCGAGATCATCGCCGAGGGCGTCGAGACGCGGGCCCAGCTCGACGCCGTGCGCGCGCTCGGTTGCCCGATCATCCAGGGCTATCTGATCGCCCAGCCGATGGCGGCGGAAGACGTGCCGGGCTTCGTCACCGACTTCGTCGATTCCGTCTCGTCGCGACGCTGGCGGGTCGCCTAAAGCCTTTTCGGCGCGGCGGCGATCGCCCGCATGAACGCAACCATCCGCTGGCCGAGCGCATCTTGGTCGAACCGGTCCCGCGTCGCTTCCGCGTTCCGCCGCCACGCCGTGAGCCGCTCCGGCTCGGCGAGAATCCGGCCGAGCGCCGCCTCCCAGTCCCGCCGATCGCCCGGCGCAGCCAGATCGCCGGTGACCCCGGGCTCGACGAGCTCGGGAATGCCGCCGATCCGGCTGCCGAGCACAGGCAGGCCGAGGCTCTGCGCCCGCACGACGACACCCGGCCAGTTCTCCCGCCAGACGGACGGGACGCAGAGAAGATCAGCGTTCTGCATGTGGTCGGCGACCTCCGTCTCGGAGACCTGGCCATGGAAGCGCAGCCAGGCCGCGCCCGGATAGCGGGCCCTCAGCCTCGCCTCCTCCACGCCGCCGCCGACGATCGCGAGCTGGAAACGGTGCGAGCGGGCCAGCGACGCCGCAGCGTCGAGCAGGATCTCGACGCCCTTGCTCCGATGCAGGCGGCCGACATAGAGCAGCCGCACCCGGTCCGAGCCGGTGCGCGCCACCATGGGCGGCAGGTAGTGGTTCGGATTCGGAATGCTGGCGTGCGGATATTGCGAAACCGGAAAGAAGGCCGCGAGCGCCGCCAGATTGGCCTCAGACGGCGAGTTGAACCCGACGCGCCGGAAACGGCGGATGAGCGACAGCTTGTAGCGCGCCGAGAGCCGGCACCCGACGCATTGGCGGCGACAATTCTCACCGCTGCGGAACATCGACATCCGGATGCAGGCGAGACCGAGATCATGCAGCATGACGAGCGTCGGCAGGTCGCGGTCGGCGATCTCGGCGAGCGCTGCATAGCCGATCCCCTGGATGATATGGACGCCGACGAAATCCGGCCGGAAGGCGTCGAGCACGCGCGCGACGAGCCGGCGATTGCGCGGATCGAAATGATCCTGCAGGTGCCAGATCGGCTTCTGCCAGAGCGGCGCGTCCGGCGCTTCGACGGCGGGATAGAGATGGGCGGTGCGCAGCCGCCAGATCCGCAAGCCGCCGACGATCTCGCCGTCGAGGATCTCGTCGTCCCGCCGAGCCCCGGTCAGGACCGCGACCTCATGCCCCTGCCCGGCGAGCCAGGCGGCGAGATTGGCGGCCGAATTCTCTGCGCCTCCCCGCGCATTGGGTGGATAGAGCGCGGCGATCAGCAGGATCCGCATCGTCATCAGACGCGGACCGGCGCGGGAAGGTTCGCCGCGACGCCGGAGGATCGCACCGGCGCCGCCAAACCGGCGGCGGCGAGCGGATCCAGCGCCTTGCCAGCGAGCAGGCCGAGCAGGAAGGCCGGCAGGATCGATTCGACGACATTCGACATCATGCCGATGACGAGGAGGACCGCCGCCAGCACGAAGACTTTCCGGAACACCGCCGGGGCGGCGGCGGCGAGCGCGCGATTGCCTTGCAGGAAGGCGAGCAAGAAGAGGGCCGAGCCGATGCCGAAGCTCGCATAGAGAAAGACGAACAGATTGTCGGCGGCGCTGTAGCGGGCCGGATCGAAATAGGCCTGGCCGGCGCCGATGCCGCCGAAGCCGAGGCCGAGGAGCAGATGCGGCCAGGGCGGATCGAGCAGAGCGAAGGCGCGCGGCCACATGTCGGCCAGGCGCAGGTTCAGCGAGCCCAAAGACAGGAACCCGGCATTCCCCCATTGCGGCAGGCGCAGGCCGAGGAGCGCGGCGACCGGCAGGCCGATCAGGATCGCAAGCAGTAGGACCAGCAATCCCTGGCGGCGTTCGAAGGCGCCGGGCCGACGGCCGGCATGGTCGAAAAAGGCGACGAACAGCGGCGTGAGCAGCACCGCGACCAGCGGCGCCTTCGACGTCGTCAGCCAGACGGCGGCGAGCGAGACGATCCAGACGGCCACCTTGGCCGGCCGTCCAAGCCGGCCGACGAGCAGCAGCGCGCCGCCGAGCGCGATCTGGTTGGCGGCCGTGAAGCTCGCCCGCGAGAAGCCGGGCAGCCGCTCGACCTCGAAGGCGCTCCAACTGCGCGCGAACACGGTCTTCACGCCGAGGATCTCGTAGCTCTGGCCGTGCCACGGGAACCAGACGACGGCGCTGACGAAGACGCCGAGCACCGCGATCCACCAGAGCGCCCCAACCATCCGCAGCACCGCCGGCAGCCCGCCGACCGCGACGACCAGCATGCCGAGGAAGAGCGGCATGAAGGTGTAGAGCCCGAACGCCGCCTGCAGCGGCGCCCGCCCGAGCCAGAGCGCATGGAACAGCCAGAGCGTGGATATGGCGAAAATAGCGATCGCCGCCGGATCGGCCCGAAGCGAGCCGAAGCGCAGGCCGAGATAGGCGACGACGACGGCCGCCGCCACGAGGATCGGCGCATAGGAGAGGCCGACCAGGCCGAGCTGCGAAAGCCCATAGCGCAGCGGCCCGCCCAAGGCGTCGCTGGCCATGAGCAGCGCGAGCGCGGCAAGCACGGGCATGCGAAACAGGGAAGCCAGATCGCCGGTCATCCGAACCCGCCACGGCCACGCCATTTTCACGACGCTTCGGGCGGATCGACCCAACCGGAAGCTGTAGGAGCAGGCTGCCGACACGCGGGCCCGGCGTCAATCCCCTTGGGCCAATCTCAGTGGGCGTCCGCTCCCTTGGACGTCAATCCCCTGGGCCTCAATCCCCCTGGCGAACCGCCTGGCCCGACGCCAGCAGGGCCAACCCCTCCGCCAGGCCGTCATGGCTGAAGGTGAAGGCCGGCTTGCCGCCCGGCTTCAGCGTCACCTGGACCACGCTGACCTTCGCCGCGCGCATGCTGTCGACGAAGCCCGGCGTCAGCTTGGCGCGAACCTCACACGAAGCCGCGACGCAGGAATCATAGGGCACGTCGATCGGCTGCTTGTCGTCGAAATGAAGCGACATGCCCGCCCGCACCATCACCCCGGTCGGCACGGTCCAGACCGCGTGCATCTCGCCGTCCCCGGCGCGCTCGATGCGCCAGGTCGCGTCGAGGCCGCCCTCGTCCCGCCTGGACTGGACCAGCGCGCAGACGGATCCGGCATCGCAGCGAAGCCCCCAGGCGCCGACGCTTTTGCCCGACACGGAAGCGTCCGGCGCCCCGCCGCGCGCCGCCGCGAGGGCCGTCCGCGCCCAGGCGACGGCGGGGTCGATCAGCTGGTCCTTCCAGACGATCCCGACGGTGGCGGAAAACACGACGACGAGCACGAAGACGAGAGCCCAGAGCCAGGAGCGTCGCCCCGACGGCTCCTCCTCGTCATAGACGTCATAGTCGTCCCCGATCATTTCGCCTGCCCCCCACGGCGGATCGCAACGGGAAGCCCGGTTTCGGACTTCCCCGGGCGGCGTGCCCCCGCTCCCGCCGCCGCGCTCCCTTCAGCAGGGGGCGTCATTCTTGGTGCCGTTCTTAGTGTCGTTCTTGGCGCGACGCCTGGCGCCATACTTGGCGTCGTTCCTGCCGGCCGCTTTCGCGGCCGCCGTCAGCCGATCACTTGATCTTGCCGTAGGTCGCCGAGAAGCCAGCCAGCGACATCGGCAGCTTGATCGCTTCCTTGTTCAGGTTCTGGAAGGTGACGTTGAAGACCTTGCCCTTGAACATCGCGGCCAAAAGCGCGTCGCTCACCGGCGCGCCGGCATAGCAGCCGCCGGCGTCACAGGTCTGCAGGGGCAGCACTTCGCCGCTGGCACCGTCGACGTCGATGGTGACGCCGCCGGCCAGCGACAGGCCGAGCGGCCCGCGGATCATCAGCACGGGCGCGCGCGTCTGCGACGGCACGCGCACCGTGATCGAACCGACGAGCTGGCCCGAGCCGGAAATGACGGCGCGCTGCTCCATCTGGCATTCGAGCTCGGCGGCGCGGCCCGGCCCCTGGCAGGTGCTGATCCAGCTCGGCGCCGCCGGGGCGTCCTGCGCCACCGCGAGAGAAGGCGCCGCGAAGAACAGCGCCGCGCCGGCCAGCGCAGGCCCGAACCCGCGTCCAAAATGCTTGGTCATATAGTCCCCCAGAAATTTCGCGGAGTTTCGCCGGAGTCGGTGCTCCCGGCAAGATGGTGAAAGCAGGTCGCGGTCCCTATCCCCGCCAGCGGCCGCCGCGGAGCCATCCGGCCGGCTCGTCCGAGCAGCCCGTCAGAACCGGTGCCGCCCGAACCCTTGGGCGACGCTGCAAAAGGCTGAACCGCCGACCTTGCGGCCGGCGGTTCCTGTTCTTGTCCCGAACCGGAAGACTACCAGGCCCAGCGGGCGCCGATCTTGCCGGTGCCGCCGATATAGTCGTCGCCGAAGCGCAGGTCCGCCTTGGCAAAGCCCGTCCATCCGCTCTTCGTCGAGAATATGTTGATGCCCGCGCCGATCTCGCCGAAGACATCCGGCGCGTCGTCCTCGACGACGAGGCCCGGGCCGCTGTCGAAGAAGACCGTGTTGTTGCTGAGCAGCTGGCCGGCGATGCCGATGCTGACATAGGGGTCGTACTTGACGCCGTCCTTCAGCGACGAACCGCCGAACCGCGCGCCGAGCTTGCCCTCGAGGCCGTCGCCATTGTCGAAATTGACCGGCGTGCCCTGGATCGTGACGTTGTCGATCCGGGTATGGGCGTAGGCCAGGCTGGCATTGGGCTCGATGAACATGCCGGTCGCCGTGTAGAAGCGGTAGCCGGTCTCGACCCGCCCGCCGATCGTCGTCGAGTCGGTGCTGTCGCTCGCGCCGCCGATATCGTAGTCGGCCTTGAGGAAGTCGCCCTTGATCAGCGCGTCGACATACGCGCCACCCTTGACCCAGCTGGCATAGACGCCGACCTGCGGACCCGAGAACCGGACGTTGTCGCCATTGTTGAAGTCGACATTGCTGGTCACGTAGCCCGCGAGCACGCCGGCGATCAGGACGCCGTCGGCGACCGTGCCCTCGAACTCGTGGTCGATACCGCCCTGGAAGCCCCAGAGCGTCTGGTCATAGCCGGTATCGAGCGTCACCGACTGGTTCTGGAACGGCGTGATCGTCGTTTCCGTGCTGCGCTCGGCGCCGTTGCCGATCAGACGGGCCCAGATGCCCGACTTCTTGGTCGGGTCGGCCGTGCCCTGCTGGGCGCTGACGCGCAGGTCGCCCGCCCGGTCGATCCAGCTGTCGGACGTCGTGTTCCAGATGCCACCGGCGAGACCGGCGAACTCGGCCAGCGCATAGGCGCTGCTGTCGGCATAGTTCGCCAGCACGAAGGCGTTGGAACCGGGCGGTGCCGAGGGACCGGGCGTGTCGAGGAAGAGATCGTAGGTGAAGAGCCCGCGATCGATCGGTCCATTGGCGAGGTAGAAGGCGTCCTTCGACGCATTGCCGAGGACGACGCCGACGACCGGCGTGCCGACCGGATTGTATTCGGCGTTCACCGTCGGGTCGAAGTTGACATAGACGGCCGTCTTGCCGGTTACGTCGCCGCCGACGATCAGGAGATCGGAGGCGGAGTTGTAGCGGCCGGCAAGGATGGCGTCGACCGCGAGCTTGCTGCCGGCGCCGGCGTTGAAGTTGCCGGACATGTAGGTGACGTCGCCGACGTTCGAGCCGTAATACGGCGCCAGCATCGGCGCGTGGCCGACCAGGCCGTTCTGCATGCTGAGCAGGCCGGTGTTGTTGAAGTTGTCGAGGCCGGTGAACGTCGTCAGCCCCGTCGACTTAAACGTGCCCTCGTTCTCGACCAGGCTGCCGCCGCCGCCAAAGAAGCTGAAGGCGGTGAAGCCGTTGACGTCGAAGTTCGCTCCGGAGCCGTTCCGGACATGGCTGTCGCCAGCCCCGGTTCCGAGCGCGAACACCGTCGTGCCGGTCGCCTTGAAGTTGCCGGTGTTGAGGACCTCGTTGTCGCCGAGCGCGGTTCCGAGCGTGAACACCGACGTTCCCGAGACTTCGAACGCATCGCTGTTCCGGAGGCTGTTGTCGCCGTCCAGCGTGCCGAGCGTGAACACCGTGGTATCGCCTCCCAGGAAGGTCCCGGAATTGTCGATGGTGTTGTTGCCCTTGCCGCTCACCAGCGTGAAGGCCGAGGTGTCGCCAACCTCGAAACGACCGCTGTTCGTCAGATTGTTGTCACCCTTGACCGCCGCGAGCGTGAAGACGGCATCGTCACCGGCGAGGAAGTCGCCGGCATTGCTGACGGTGTTGGTGCCATCCCCCGTGGCCAGCGAGAACACCGCGTCGTCGCCGGTGCGGAACGTCCCGCCGGCGATGTTCGACACCGAGTTATCGCCCTTGAGCGCGCCGAGCGTGAACACCGCATCATCGCCCGCCACGAAGCTGCCGGCATTGTTGACCGTGTTGGTGCCGTCGCCGTTCACCAGCGTGAACACGGCGTCATCGCCGGTGCTGAACGTCCCATTCGTGCCGTTCGTTACCGTGTTCGAGCCCTTGACGGCGCCGAGCGTGAAGACAGCGTCGTGTCCGGCGAGGAAGTCGCCATCGTTACTGACGATATTGGCAGCATTGGCCCCACCGCCTGCGAACAGCGAGAACACGGCATCGTCGCCGGCTACGAAGCTGCCGGCATTGCTGACCGTGTTGGTGCCTGCGCCCGTCGCCAGCGAGAACACCGCGTCATCGCCGGTGCGGAACGTCCCGCCGGCAAGGTTAGTCACCGTGTTGTCGCCCTTGACCGCGCCGAGCGAGAACACCGCGTCATCGCCCGCCACGAAGGCGCCGGCATTGCTGACCGTGTTGGTGCCGTCCCCGTTCACCAGCGTGAACACGGCGTCGTCGCCGGTGCGGAACGTCCCATTCGTGCTGTTCGTTACCGTGTTCGAGCCCTTGACGGCCCCGAGCGTGAAGATCGCATCGTTTCCGGCGAGGAAGTCGCCATCGTTGCTGACGATATTGGCAGCATTGGCGCCACCGCCTGCGAACAGCGAGAACACCGCGTCGTCGCCCGCCACGAAGCGACCGGCGTTGCTGACTGTGTTGACGCCATCACCCGTGGCCAGCGAGAACACGGCATCATCGCCGGTGCGGAACGTCCCGCCGGTGAGGTTCGACACCGTGTTGTCGCCCTTGACCGCGGCGAGCGAGAACACCGCATCATCACCAGCCAGGAAGCGACCATCGTTGCTGACCGTGTTGATGCCATCACCCGTCGCCAGCGTGAACACGGCGTCGTCGCCGGTGCGGAACGTCCCGTTCGGGCCGTTCGTTACCGAGTTCGAGCCCTTGACGGCCCCGAGCGTGAAGATCGCATCCTTTCCGGTGAGGAAGTCGCCATCGTTGCTGACGATATTGGCAGCAGTGGCGCCACCGCCTGCGAACAGCGTGAACACGGCATCGTCGCCCGCCACGAAGCGACCATCGTTGCTGACCGTGTTGACGCCGTCGCCCGTCGCCAGGGTGAACGCGGCGTCGTCGCCCGCCACGAAGCGACCTTCGTTGTCCACTCGGTTGTTGCCGGCGCCCGTCGCCAGCGAGAACACCGCGTCATCGCCGGTGCGGAACGTCCCGCTGGCGAGGTTCGTCACAGCGTTGTGGCCCTTGACCGCGGCGAGCGTGAAGATCGCGTCGTTCCCAGCGAAGAAGCGGCCGGTGTTGCTGACGGTGTTGTTGCCGTCGCCGTTCACCAGTGTGAACGCCGCGTCATTGCCCGCTACGAAGCGACCGTCATTGCTGACCAGGTTCCCGCCGGCCCCCGTCACGAGCGAGAACACGGCGTCGTCGCCCGTGCGGAACGTCGCGCCGGTGGCATTCGCCACCAAGTTGGAGCCCTTGACCGCGCCCAGCGTGAATACGGCGTCGTCACCCGCCACGAAGCGGCCGGCGTTGCCGACCGTATTGGTGCCGTCGCCGGTCGCCAGCGAAAACACCGCGTCCCCGCCCGTGCGGAACGTCCCGCCTGTGGCATTCGCCACCAAGTTGGAGCCCTTGACCGCGCCCAGCGTGAATACGGCGTCGTCACCCGCCACGAAGCGGCCGGCGTTGCCGACCGTATTGGTGCCGTCGCCGGTCGCCAGCGAAAACACCGCGTCCCCGCCCGTGCGGAACGTCCCGCCTGTGGCATTCGCCACCAAGTTGGAGCCCTTGACCGCGCCCAGCGTGAATACGGCGTCGTCACCCGCCACGAAGCGGCCGGCGTTGCCGACCGTATTGGTGCCGTCGCCGGTCGCCAGCGTGAACACGGCATCGTCGCCCGTCAGGAAGGTCCCGCTGGCGTCATTCGTCACCAAGTTGTGGCCCTTCACCGCGCCGAGCGTGAAGACGGCATCGCTGCCCGCCACGAAGAGACCGCCATTGTTGACGGTATTCGCGCCTTCGCCCGTCGCCAGCGTGAAGACCGCGTCGTCACCAGTGCGGAACGTCCCGCCGGCGAAGTTCGTCACCGAGTTCGAGCCCTCGAGCGCGCCGAGCGTGAACACTGCGGTGTCGCCCGTCACGAAGCTGCCCTTGTTGACGACCTCGTTGACGCCGTTGGCCGCGAACAGCGTGACCACCGACGCATCGTCGATCTTGATGTTGCCGGTGTTTGTCAGGGTGTTCGTGCCGGCCTCGGTGGCGAGCGTGAACACAGCAGAGCCGGTGGTGTTCAGTGCCCCGGTATTCGTCACCGCGTTGTTGCCGCCGCCGTTCAGCAGGGTGAAGGCGAGGTCTTTGCCGTTGATCTCGCCGTCATTGACGAGTTCGTTCGTCCCCTTGCCCGTGCCGAGCGTGAAGGTCGTCAGGCCCGTGGCGTTGATGGTGCCGTTGAGCGTGTTCGTGACCTGATTGCCGCCCTTGTCGGTCCACTGGACGAAATTGGTGATGCCGCCAAGGTTCATGGCGCCGTTGTTGGTGATCGTGTTCTGGCCGCCCTGGCTGTATTGCGCGAAGAGCGACGTGTTGGCCAGGGTCGCCGGCTTGCCGACATTGACGTTGAAGGCGCCGTTGTTGGTGATGGCGTTGTTGCCCTCATCCGCGACCATGGCGACAACGGCGTTGCCGGAGGCATCGACCGTCCCGTCATTCTGGATGCGATTGTCGCCCGCCCCGTCTCTCGCCAGGACGCTGAGGCCCGAGGTCTCCCAAATGCCGCCTGCCTTGTTGTGGATGAAGTTGGCGGCATTGTCGCCGGTCGTGTAGGCGATCACCGAGCCGACAACCTTGCCGGTGTTGTTCAGGTCAAGATGGCCGCCAGCCGTCGCCACGGCGATCTGGCCGGTCCCGCCGGCACCGCTGATCTGGCCCGCATTGTTGATCGTGGTCCCGGTCTTCGAATAGGAGACGACGACCGGAACGATGGCGCCGCCACCGCCGTTGATGGAGCCATCCTGCTTGATGTCGATATCAACTGACGAATTCAAAGCGAGGCCCGCGACGCCGATACCGCCGCTGTTGACCTGGGCCTTTTCGTCGATGATGACGCTGACCTTGCCCGTGCCGAGGGTGGCGCCGGCCACGCCGACGAGATCTGCTTCAACCTTGCTTCCCTGGCCGAGCGTGACCGTGGCTTTGCCGTTGGTGAACGCCGCGGCCGCTGCGCCGATCTGGGCGCCGCTCACCGTGACGTTCGGATCGAGAGAGACGCTGGCGTCCTTGTTGACGGAGAAGGCGGCGGCGCCGAGCAGGCCGCCATTGGCCACCGTCACATTACCATGCAGGTTGACCGTCGCCTTGTCCGCCACAGCGACGCCGATCACGCCGCCGCCGATGCCTACCCCGGTCAGATCGATGCCGGCCGCGCCGCCGATGATCGCTCCGAGATCGACCCCGGGGACGATACTGGCAAGATCGAGCGTCCCGGCGCCGGCATTGACCGTGCCCGCATCGATCGTGACTTCCTTGCCGGCGACGCCGAAGATGCCCGGTCCGTTTGTGCCGGTGACCGTGCCGTAGTTCCCGCCGCTGCCATTAACAACGAGGTTGCCAGCGGCGGCGATAGCCTGGATGCCCGTCTGCCCGCCCGTGATTTCGCCGCCATTGGAGATTTTGACGTCCTTGGTCACGGACAGAACATTGATGCCATCCGTGCCGCCAAGGATCTTGCCGGTTGCCCAATTGGCGATGTCGATCTGGCCGGCCGCCGATCCGACAATGCCGCTGCCCGTCTGCCCCAGAATCTCGCCGCCGGCACCGTTCTGGATCGACACATTCCCGACAACCGGAACCGGCACGCCCGAAACGGTCGTTCCGAGCTTAATCCCGTTGACCCCGCCCACGATCGTGCCCGGTGGCAGACCGTACGCTCTGTTCTCGACCTTCAGGTCGCCGGTAACAAAAGCGGAGATGCCGTTCTGACCACCGGTGATAGTGCCACCATCGTTGCGCACCAAGGCATTGCCGATCGAGGGGACCGGTGTGATCGCACCGGAGATCAGGGCCTCGGTGCCGATCCGGATACCGTCGCCGCTCCCTCCGTAGATGACGGCAGCGCCAAGACTCGCCGAATTGTCGACCGTCAGGTCCCCCGTCAGGAACGCAGAGATGCCGTTCTGACCACCAACGATAGTGCCCATGTTGTTCACAAAAGCATTACCGCCCGAAGGCAGTGGCGTGTTCGTGCCGGAGATCAGGAACTCTCTCCCGATCTGGATACCGTCGCCGCTGTGTCCGTAGATGAGACCTTCCCTGTTATTGATCCTCAACTCACCAGCGATGAACGCTGAAATGCCGTTCTGTCCGCCCTCAATGGTGCCCTGCCCAATGGGGCTCGCGATATTGTTTATCGTGACATTGCCGATCGAAGGGATGGGAGTCGTCACTCCAGCGACAACGGCCTGTGTACCGATTCGAATACCATCGCCGGACGTGCCAGTTACTTTGCCGTTATTATCAATGACGATATTGCCCGTGACGGCCGATAGGACACCGTTGCTGCCCGTGATAGAAGACCCAGAGTTCACAGTTAGATTAAAGTTCCGCGGGAATATCGCGGTGACACCGTCGCCTGACGCCTGAACTGTGCCCGTATTCGAGCCGGCACCGATGTTCAAGTTGAAGCTGGACCCGCCGCCAGTGGGAACAATGGTGACGCTCGTAGCAGTGCCAGTTACGTTGCCGCTTGATCCCCCGCAGGCGACCGTCCCCGAAATATTAAAACACGCTGCCATCACCTGCTGTGGCGTCATCACCGCCATGCCCGCGAGCAGCACCGCGCCGGAGGCCGAGCTCAGCAGCGAGGCCTTGCGGCCAGCATTCCATTTCGAAATCGACATCCAGACCCCCGGATTCATCCAAGCCATAGCCGGCGACAGCCCCACGAGCCGCCAGGCGCATTTACATGGCTGAGATATGAGCCAGAGCTCGGTGGCGGAGTCCAGTCACGGCATCTTCAGGTTGAATAAGACAACCTTAAGGACTCAACTCGTGTTGACTTCCTGATTTATGCAACCTTTAGGGGTGGAAAGATCAGCATTTAGTTTGAATTTTGAACTACATGTCCGAGGTATCGTTCGTCAGCCATACGAATAATCGCCATGCGTGCATCGATGAAAAATGGCGCATTTTCGGTTGTGGGGCGGGGTTCGATTTTTTGGATTGTTGCCCATACGACACACATTCCTTGGTTGTGCACATGGGAAAGCACGTCGGCCCGTGACGCGGGCGAATCACCGTCACGCTCCGGAAGACGGCGGCGCCGGCCGGATACGTCGCCAAGGGTCGACAGCTCCGGCAATTCATGGGATCAAGCCGCGCCCATCCAAGGAGAACGGCGTAATGGAACCGAATACCCAGGCTTTGATCGACGAGATCAATCACGCCATGCGCAATATCGATGCCGGCATGACGGCGATCATGGCCTTCGTCGCCTCGATCCCCGGCGCCAAGGATGTCGATATCGAAGCCGTCAAGGTGCGCCTGAACGTGCCGAGCAATATGAAGGCCGGCACGCGCCAGCCGCCGCCGAACATCGTCGTCGCCGAAGTGCTCGACCGGCTGAAGCGGATGGCCGACAAGGAATAGCCGAAAGGCAGGAAATTGCCGGCGCGCGGACCCGTTCCGCGCGCCGCTTTTTTGCCCCGCGCCGGGAGCGCACGGTCTCCGCCACAGCCATTCCCCGACGGCCCGAAAGCCGTCGCGCCGCGAAACGCCAGTTCCGCCGCAGTATCGGGCACGGCGTCATCTTGGCCGCTACCTATGCGCGGCATCGATCTACTGCGACCCGCCTGGATTGCGGCAGGCGAACGCGCCGCTTAGCGCGCGAGCTCTCCTGCACAGAATGCGTGCACGGACGCTCAACCTCGGCTATACGCTCCGTCGATAATTCCAAAAGTCGGCAACACGACCGAACGGGCGGGCCCGCCCAGGCAGGCCAACGCACCCGCGTCCCGCGTGGGTAAAAAACCCCGGTCGCTGCTGCTTCGTCCTCGTGGAGCCCATTTGCCATGACATCGACCACCGCGGCGGCCCTGCCCGCCGCCCCCGCCAATTCTCGCTCGCGCGTCATCCTCGCGAGCCTGGTTGGCACGACCATCGAATTCTATGATTTCTACGTCTATGCGACGGCGGCCGTGCTGGTCTTCCCGCATCTGTTCTTCCCGCCCGGCAACGAGACGACGGCGCTGTTGAACTCCTTCGCCATCTTCGGCGCGGCGATGGTGGCGCGGCCGATCGGCGCCATCTTCTTCGGCCATCTCGGCGACAAGCGCGGGCGCAAGATCACGCTGGTCGGCGCATTGCTCACCATGGGCATCGCCACCTTCCTGATCGGCCTGCTGCCGACCTATGCGATGGTCGGCTGGTTCGCGCCGGGGCTGCTCGTGCTGCTGCGCCTCGCGCAGGGCTTCGCGATCGGCGGCGAATGGAGCGGCGCGGCGCTGGTCGCGACGGAAAACGCGCCCGCCGGAAAGCGCGCCATCTTCGGCACCTTCCCGCAGCTCGGCGCGCCGGTCGGCTTCATCATCGCCAACGGCCTGTTCCTGATCATCGCCGCGCTGATGCCCTCCGACGATCCGTCCCGCCCGTCGACCGCCTTCCTCGACTGGGGCTGGCGCATCCCGTTCCTGTTCTCGGTCGTGATGGTGATCGTCGGGCTCTGGGTCCGGCTGAACCTCGTCGAGAGCGCGGCCTTCGAGAAGACGGTCGAGACCGGCAAGGTGCAGAAGGTTCCGCTCGCCGCCGCCTTCAAGCTGCATTGGCGGCAGCTGATCCTCGGCACCTTCTACATGCTGGCGACCTATGTGCTGTTCTACCTGATGACGACGTTCTCGCTCAGCTATGGCCGCGCCGCGATCGACGCCGCGCTGCCGGGCCTCGGCTACGACTACCGCACCTTCGTCGTCATGATGATCATCGGCGTCGTCTTCTTCGGCATCTTCACGCTCGCGTCCGGCCCCTGGGCCGATCGCTGGGGCCGCCGCAAGACGCTGATCTGGATCACGCTCGCCATCATCCTGTTCGGCCTCGTCTGGGTGCCGCTGCTCGCCGCCGGCACGGTCGGCGTCATGGCCTGGCTGATCCTCGGCTTCACGCTGATGGGCATGACCTTCGGGCCGATGGGCGCGCTGCTGCCGGAACTGTTCCCGGCCAATGTCCGCTATACCGGCTCGGGCATCTCCTACAACGTGTCGTCGATCCTCGGCGCCGCCGTGGCGCCCTTCGTCGCCGTGGCGCTCTGGAGCTATGGCGGCGGCAGCCCGTTCTGGGTCGGCATCTATTTGTCGGCGATGGCGACGCTGACGCTGATCGCGCTCATCGCCGGCAAGGAGACCAAGGACGTCGACATCGACGCGTAAGCACCGGCTTCGTCCAGTCCATCTTTTACGGCCCGCGCTTTCGCGCGGGCCGTTTTCGTTTGGGCGCCTCAGCCGAGATCCGGCAGGACGCGCTCGAGCGTGGCGCGGCGGGGCTCGAGGAAGGCCGGCAGCTTCAGCGACTGGCCGAGACCGGCCAGCGGCTCGTCGACGGCGAAGCCCGGGACGTCGGTGGCGATCTCGAACAGGACGCCGTTCGGCTCGTGGAAATAGACCGAGCGGAAATAGGCGCGGTCCTTCTGCCGTGTCGTCCGGAGGCCGTGGTTCGCCACCAGCCTCTCGACCATCGCCGCCTGCGCCGCGTCGTCGGCGGCGCGGAAGGCGACGTGATGCACCGACGCAGCGCCGAGGTTTCCACGCGGAAAGCCGGGCGCGACGCGAAGGTCGACGATGCCGCCCTGCCCCTCACCCGCGACCTGGTAGCGAACCGTCGTCCCCTCGCTCGCCGTCTCGGCGAAGCCGAAGACGTCGGCGAGGATGCCGCCGGTCGGCTGCGCGTCCTCGATCAGCAGCGTCACCGAATGGAAGCCGCGGATCGCCATCTCGGCCGGAATGTCGGCCGCTTCCCGTCCGGGCTCGCTTTCCGCGCCGGCGACGCCGACCAGCGCCAGCCGCATGCCGTCGGGATCGCGGAACGACAGCACCGGCTCGCCGAAACGCCGCGCCGGCGTCTCGTGTGCGACGCCCTTCTCGACGAAGCGCTGCGCCCAGTAGCCGATCGCGGCCGCCGGCACGCGGAACGCCGTCTCGAAGGTCTCGCCGGTGCCGACCTGGCCCTTCGACGCCGTCTCCCAGGGGAAGAAGGTCAGAAGCGTGCCCGGATGGCCCGCCTCGTCGCCATAATAGAAGTGATAGGTGCCGGGATCGTCGAAATTGACGGTCTTCTTGACGAGGCGCAGCCCGAGAATGCCGGCATAGAACCCGAGGTTGCGGCGGGCCGGGCCGGAGATCGCGGTAACGTGATGGATGCCGTTCGACATGGGGATCTCCCGTGGCTCAAAGCGCGAAATCCGCGCTTGTTCGAGCCCCATGTAGGTCGCCGGAGCCGCTTCGGCCATGCCGCCGCCACAGCCTGGCGTTGAACAGCCTGTCCACCGGACGGGTCTTTCACCGCGAGGCGGAGATGGAGCAAAGGAATCCATTTGACTCCGCAAAAGCTCACTTATACGTATAAATAATACGTATAAGGAGGAGCATCGGTGTCGAGCAGGCCAACCCAGAAGGATGTCGCCATCCGTGCCGGCGTCTCGCAGGCGACGGTGTCGATGGTGCTGGGAGGCGCCAGCACGCAGTCGGTCTCGGCCGAGACCGTGCAGCGGATCCGCGCCGTCGCCGAGGAGCTCGGCTATGTCCCGAACCGCTTCGCGCAGGCGCTGAAGACGCGCCGGACGATGACCATCGCCTGCATCGTCCCCGACATCACCAACCCCTTCTATCCGGGCCTCATCCGCGGCGTTCAGAAGATCGCCCAGGAGCGCGACTACGACGTCATCGCCGTCAACACCGACGGCGTGCCGGCGCGCGAGCGGCACTTTCTCGACTGGGCCCGGCAGGGCCGCGTCGACGGCGTCATCGGCGTCTTCTTCACGGTGCGCGTGCAGGATTTCGTGCCCCTGCTCAACACCGGCGTCCCGGTGGTGCGGATTGAATCGGCCAAGAAGCGAGGCGGCGATCTCGCCGTCGACGACATCTTCGTCGACAGCCGGGCCGCCGCCGTCGCCGTCACCGAGCACCTCATCGCCAAGGGCCATCGGCGCATCGCCATGGTGGCGGGCAGCGGCGGACCGCAGGGTGTGCGCGTCGAGGGCTATCGCGAGGCGCTCGCCCGCGCCGGCATCGAGCCGCTGGTCGCGATCGAGAGCGCCTTCAGCGAGGCGGGTGGATTTCGCGCCGCCGAGGCGATCCTCGCCACCGGCTACGAGCCGACCGCGATCTTCGCCGCCAACGATTTGATGGCGATCGGCGTCATGCAGGCGCTGCGCGAGCGGGGCATCGACATCCCCGGCCAGATCGCCGTCTTCGGTTTCGACGACATCTCGGCGGCGCGGCTGGTGACCCCGCCGCTCAGCACCGTCGCTCAGTTCCAGGACCGGATGGGAGAGAAGGCAGCCGAAATCCTGATCGACCGTCTGAGCGGATCCCGCTCGGGCGGAGGCACTACCGAGGAAATGCCGTTCCAGCTGATCGAGCGCGGCACGGTCTAGACGTCAGACTGATCTCAGGAGGAAACCATGAACAGACGCACATTCATCGCCGGATCCCTCGGGCTCCTCGCCAGCACCGCCCTGATCGGCAGCGCCCTCGCGGGGGGCAAGCCCATCACCTGGTGGTACGAGGCGGCCGATCCGCAGCAGCAGGGCTTCATCAAGACCGGCATCATCGAGCCCTTCAATGCCGACCACCCGGACCTCAAGCTGACCATCGACTATCGCGGCACCGAGCTCGACAAGCAGATGCGCGTGGCGCTTCTGTCCGGCAACGGCCCCGACATCGTCTATACCGCCGGCCCGACCTATGTCGCGCCGATGGCCCGAGCCGGCCAGCTGCTGCCGCTCGACGACTATCTCACCCGCTTCGGCTGGGGCGACCGCATCCTCCCCGTCTTCATCGAGATGGGCAAGTATGACGGCAAGCTCTATGCGCTGCCGAAGACCTACGAGACGCTCGGCCTCTTCTACAACAAGACCCTGTTCGAGAAGCATGGCTGGAAGGCGCCGACGACGATCGCCGAGATCGAGACGCTGGCCGACGCCATGCTGGCCGAGAAGATCGTGCCCTTCGCCTCGGGCAACGCCAACTGGCGCCCGGCCAACGAGCACTATGTCTCGATCGTACTGAACTCGATCGCCGGTCCGGAGAACGTCTACAAGGCGCTGAAGGGCGAGATTCCCTGGACGGCCGAGCCCTTCGTCAAGGCGATCGATACGCTGAACCGCTGGTGGCAGAAGGGCTATTTCGGCCCCAACTACTTCTCGCTCACCGACGAGCAGGCCTTCGCCCAGATGGCATCCGGCCAAGCCGGCATGATGCCCACGGGCACCTGGCAGTTCCAGCGCGTGAACACCTATTTCCCGCGCAACAACGCCGAGGCCGGCTTCGTCGGCTTCCCGAGCGCCGAGGGCCTCGCCGGCCCGGTCTATCCGCTCGGCGTCGGCTCGACCTTCTCGATCGCCTCGGCTTCCAAGAACGCCGACGGCGCCGCGACGGCGATCGACTACATCTTCTCCGACCGCACCTACGGCGTCATGAACTCGGTCTGGCCGGGCGAGTGGAACACGCCGCTGGACGACCTGTCGAAGGTGAAGGTCGACAACGGCCTGCCGCTCTACAACGAGACGATGAAGACACTGGCCGACGCCGTCGGCGACAACCACTACGGCTACACGACCTGGACCTTCCTGCCGCCGGCGACCGATTCCTACCTGGTCAGCGGCATCGAGGAAGTCTGGCTCGGCCGCACCACCACCGCCCAGTTCCTGGAGCAGTTGAACGCGTCGTTCCTGCAGGAAAAGGCCGACGGCAAGGTGCCGGCCATCCCGGCCCGGTAAACCCCACGCCTGACGGAGCGGCGGCGCGATCGGCGCCGCCGCGCCTTCCCGCGGAGAAACCAGCATGCATCGGCTCTATCTCGTCCCGACATTGCTCATCAATGTCGTCATCATCCTTATTCCGGCACTCCTGACCATCGCGCTGGCCTTCTTCCGCTGGGACGGCATCACGACGCCCGTCTTCATCGGCTTGCAGAATTTCCAGGCGCTCTGGTACGACCGCGTGTTCTGGACGGCGCTCACCAACAATCTGATCTGGACCGGCATCTTCCTGACGATCCCGATCTTCATGGGATTGCTGGCGGCGACGCTGCTGCTCGTCGCCAAGCGCGGCAGCATGTTCTTCCAGGTGATCTATTTCATGCCGATGATCATCGCGACCGCCATCCTGGCGCGCGTCTGGCAGGGCATGATCTACAGCCCGGTCTCGGGCGTGAACGGCATGCTCCAGCGCATGGGCTTCCCGACGGTCGACCCGCTGACGCAGCCCTCCACCGCGCTACTCGGCATCGCCACCGTCGACCTCTGGCACTGGTGGGGCTTCCTCTGCGTGATCTTCTTTGCCGCGCTGCGCCAGGTGCCGCAGGAGCAGATCGAGTTCGCCCGCGTCGAAGGCGTCAGCTTCTGGAACACGTTGCGCTACGTGCTGATCCCGGCCATCCGGCCGACCATCACGCTGATGATGATCATGACCGTCATCTGGTCGTTCCTCGTCTTCGACTTCGTCTACATCCTGACCCAGGGCGGCCCCGCCTTCTCCAGCGAAGTGCTCTCCACCCTCGCCTATCGCAGCGCCTTCTATGACCTCGCCGTCGGCAAGGCCGCGGCCGTCGCCGTCGTCATCAGCCTGTTCGGCCTGATCGCGACCGCCTTCTACATCCGGGCGCAGGCCAAGGAGTTCCACCAGTGAAGCACGAAGTGAAACTCGTCGAGAGCCGGACGACGCTCCTCCTGACCTATGGCGTGCTCGTCATCGCGCTTGTTATCACGCTGTTCCCGATCGCGCTGCTGGTGCTCAATTCCGTCAAGCCGGCGGCGCAGATCGTGCAGAATCCGCTGGCGTGGCCGGAAACCTTCCGCTGGGACAATTTCACCCGCGCCTGGGAAGACGCCCGCTTCTCGACCACCATGCTGAACTCGGCCATCCTGACGGCGACCACCATCGTCCTGGTGTGCTCGACGTCGTCGCTGACGGCCTATGTTCTGGCCCGGCGCAAGATCGAGAGCTGGAAGATCGTCACCTTCTACCTGCTCGGCACCACCACGGCGCCGATCCAGCTCTTCCTGTTCCCGCTCTATTTCGGCTTCGCCAAGCTCGGGCTGATCAACAACCCCTTCGCCGTGGCGCTGATCTACACGGCGATCTTCTCGCCCTTCGCCGTCATGCTGCTGCGGACCTATTTCCTCGCCATTCCGCGCGAGCTGGAAGAAGCAGCCCAGATCGACGGCGCCAATCACTGGCAGATCTTCACCCGGGTGATGCTGCCGATCGTCTCGCCCGGCATCCTGACCGTCGCGCTGATCATCGGGCTCTATTCGTGGAACGAGTTCCTGATCGCCACGACCTTCCTGCAGGGCTCCGACAACATGACGGCCATCGTCTCCTTCTTCCTGCTGAGCGGCCAGTACAGCTCGGACTGGGGTGAGATCATGGCCGCCGCGCTGATCATCGTCCTTCCCGTCGTCATCCTCTTCGTCCTGCTGCAGCGCCGCTTCATCGAAGGCATGGCCGGCGGCTCGGTGAAGGGCTGAGAACAAAGTTTCCATGGAGGCAACATTGACCCTACCGAACGATTATCTGGACCGCGTCTATGCCGGCGTTCTCGGCAAGCTGATCGGCGTCTATCTCGGCCGCCCGTTCGAGGGCTGGACCTACCAGCGCATCATGGAAGAGCTGGGGCCGATCGACTATTACGTCCACGATCGCCTCGACCAGCCGCTCGTCGTCACCGATGACGACGTCGCCGGCACCTTCACCTTCGTCCGCGCGCTGGAAGACTACGGCATCTCGCCGGACCTCAAGGCCGAGGACATCGGCAAGGCCTGGCTCAACTACATCGTCGAGGAGCGCTCGATCCTGTGGTGGGGTGGCGTCGGCAACTCGACCGAGCACACTGCCTGGATCAACCTGAAGAAGGGCATCCCCGCCCCCGCCTCCGGCTCGATCGCCGTCAACGGCCAGCCGGTCGCCGAGCAGATCGGCGCGCAGATCTTCATCGACGGCTGGGCGCTGGTCGCGCCGAACCAGCCGAAGCTGGCGGCGAAGCTCGCCGAGCAGGCCGGCAAGGTCAGCCATGACGGCGAATCCGTCTATGCGGCCATGCTCTGGGCGGCGATGGAAGCGGAAGCCTTCAAGAGCCGCGACATCGACCACCTGCTCGATGTCGGCCTCTCGGTCATCCCGGCCGACAGCCTGATCGCCAAGCTGATCGCCGACGTCCGCCGCTGGCACAAGGAGAACGCCGACTGGCGCGTCGCCCGGCAGCTGATCCAGGACCATTACGGCTACGACAAATATCCCGGCAACTGTCACGTCGTGCCGAACCACGCGCTGATGATCATGTCGGTGCTCTATGCGCCCGACGATTTCCAGAAGGCGCAGATGATCGTCAACACGTCGGGCTGGGACACCGATTGCAACGCCGGCAATGTCGGCTGCCTGATGGGCATCATGCTGGGTCTCGACGGCATCGAGGCCGGCCCCGACTGGCGCGGCCCGATCGCCGACCGTCTGCTGATCTCCTCGGCCGATGGCGGCAATTCGATCAACGACGCCGTCCGCGTTTCCTACTACCTCGCCAATCTCGGCCGCCTGCTCGCCGGCGAAGGCCGTCTCGACAAGCCGAAGGACGGCGCGCAGTTCCACTTCTCGCTGCCGGGCAGCCAGCAGGGTTTCCGGCCGCAGGGCGGCTTCACGGCGAATGCGTTCCTCCGCGTCGGCAACGAGGAGTTCGGCCCGGCGCGCGCGCTCTCGATCGGCTACGAGGCGCTCGGCCCCGGCCAGGAAGCGGCGGCGATCACGCCGACCTTCTCGCCGCCCGAGCTGCTCAACATGCGCACCTACGACCTGATGGCGACGCCGCTGGTCTATCCGGGCCAGGTGGTGACGGCGCGCCTCGTGGCGCCGGCCGCCAACAAGGGCGCCGTCGAAGCTCGCCTGCGTCTGCGCGTCTATGACGGCGCCGACAAGCTGCGCGATGTCGACGGCGAGGCGGTGACGCTCGCCCCCGGCGCCGACACCGTGCTCTCGTGGCGCCTGCCGGAGCTCGACGGCCAGCCGATCGCCGAGATCGGCGTCGTGCTGACGGCATCCGGTCCGCGCGCCGACGGCAAGATCCTGGTCGACTATCTGCGCTGGGACGGCGCGCCGGAAGTGACGCTGAAGCGTCCGGCCGGCGACGGCGATTTCTGGCGCATGGCCTGGGTCAACGGCGTCAGCTTCTTCTCGAAGCGCTTCCCGCCGAGCTTCCGCATCTCGCAGTCGCTCGGTGACGGCATCGTCTCGCACGGCACGCGCGAATGGACCGATTACGCGCTCGACGCCGACATCATGATCCATCTCGCCGTCTATGGCGGCGTCGCGCTGCGCGTCCAGGGCCTGCGTCGCTACTACGACCTGCGCGTCACGCAGAGCGGCGAGTTGCAGATCGTGCGCGTCCGCGACGACAAGGAAGTTGTCCTGGCTTCGAAGCCGTTCGACTTCGTGCTGGAGCAGGCGATCCCCGTCCACGCCAAGGTCGTCGGCTCGACGATCTCGGCCACCGTCGGCGGCGTCGCCATCGAGGCGACCGACGACAGCGCTGAAGCGTTCCGGGATGGCGGCATCGGCTTGACCGTCCGCGAGGGCGCGCTCTCGACCGACGCGGTCAAGATCTCGGCCGCCTGATCGCGGCTATAACAAATCACGCAGGGGGCCCTGCCCCCTGCGTGATGCAGACCATGCGTTGAAAAGCGTCAGAGCTTCGCGAGAAAGAGCCGGATCAGCCGGACGCTCTCTTCCGTGATGCCGGCGATGAGCGTCTCGCCCTTTTCCGCCGTCGACGGACGCGGGTCGCCGAACACGCCGGACTTGTTGAAGCTGTCGAGCCCCATCGGCTCCAGCCCGAACGTCTCGGGGAACACCGGATATTCCGGCGCCGCCTTGTCCATCCGCACCAGCTCCGGCTCCAGCGCCAGCACCATCGAGGTCTCCACCTCGTCGGCGTGGTAGAAGGTCGGCGCCGCCGGCTCGCTGTCGCAGATCTTGGACGCGATCGCTTCCATGCCGGGATAGTCGAGATACATCACCGGGAAGCCGGCCTCGACCTTCAGCACCTGCGCCGCTTGGCTGATCGCGACGCGATTGCCGAAATGGCCGTTGATGATGATGAGCGCCTTGACGCCCATCCGCTTCAGGCCGCGGCCGATATCGAGGAAGATCGCCCGCATCGTGTCCGAGGACAGCGACAGCGTGCCGGCGAAGCCCTCGTTGTTCCACGCGTCGCCATAGGCGATCGGCGGCAGCAGCAGGCCATCGATCTCGGCGGCGATCCGCCTTGCCACGCCCTGCGCCATGATCGTGTCGGTCGAGAGCGGCAGATGCGCGCCATGCTGCTCCAGCGCGCCGACCGCGAGCACCGCGACCGCGCCCTTTTCGAGCGCTTCCTTCACTTCCGGCGACGTGGCGGCATGAAGATCGAGCATGGCAATCAGTCTCCGGAGCGGCCGCGCCGGAACGGCACGCCGAGGGCTGCGGGTGCGCCGCCGCGTCCGACGAAGCCGGCCAGCACAATGATGGTGAGAACGTAGGGAAGCATCAGCATGAACTGGAACGGCACGCCGGTCGGCAGCAGCTGCGCGCGCAGCTGCAGCGCGTCGGCTGCGCCGAAAAGGAGCGCTGCCAGCAGCACGCCGACGGGATGGCGGCGGCCGAGGATCAGGATCGCCAGCGCGATATAGCCGCGTCCCGCCGTCATGTTGTCGATGAAGATGCCGGTCGCCGAGAGCGACAGGAACGCGCCGCCAAGACCGGCGAGCGCGCCGGAGATGGCGACGGCGAGATAGCGGATGCGGTAGACGTCGAGGCCGAGCGTCTCCGCCGCTTCCGGATGTTCGCCGACGGCGCGGATGTTGAGGCCGAGGCGGGTCTTTGCCATCACCACCCAGGCGACGACGACGAGGCCGAGCGCGACATAGGCGAGGAGATCCTGCCGGAACAGCAGCGGGCCGATCAGAGGGATATCGGCGAGCGCGCCCAGATCGAGCGGCGGGAAGGCGTCGATGCGCGGGCTCTGCGTGCCGGAGCCGAAGATCAGCCGGTAGAAAAAGGCGGTGACGCCGACCGCGAGCAGGTTCATCGCGATGCCGACGACGACCTGATTGGCGCCGAGCGTGATCGTGTAGAAGCCGAGGATCAGGCCGAAGACGATGCCGGCGAGAACAGCCGCGAGGACGCCGAGCGCCAGGCTGCCGCTCAGGAAGGCGGCGACGAAACCGACAAAGGCGCCGATCAGCATCGCGCCCTCGAGGCCGATGTTGAGCACGCCGGAGCGCTCGGAAAACAGCCCGCCGAGTGCTGCCAGCATGATCGGGATGGCGAGCCGCATCGAGGCGGCGAGGAAGCCGGCAAGCACCGGATCGGTGAGGAAATTCAGGAACTGCATGGAACGGGCCTCTCGCTCGAGGCTTCGATATGGGCCGTAGCAGTCGTGGCTCCGACGCCTATTTCACCCTCGCCGTCATCCCGGGCTTGGCCCGGGATCCATGCAGCCGCCTTCCGACGGAAGCTGTATGGATCCCCGGGACGACGCCGGAGATTGGTGGTGAGAGACAAGACAGTCCTCATCTCGCGCCTCCGCCAAAAAGCCGGTCGCGCAGCATGGCGAGCGCCGGGCGGCCGAGGAGGAACAGCACGACGAGGCCCTGGATCACGGTGGTGAGCGTGCCAGGAACGCCGGCCGCCGATTCCATCGTCGTGGCGCCGATCTGCAGCGCCGCGAACAGGAAGGCGGCGGCGAGCACGCCAAACGGGTTGGTCTGGCCGAGCAGCGCCACGATGATCGCCGTGTAGCCGAAGCCGGGCGACAGGTTCTCGATCATCCGCCGCTGCACGCCGGAAACCTCGGCGAAACCGGCGAGCCCCGCCAGCGCGCCGCAGATGAGAAAGCCGAACAGGATGGTGCCGCGCACATTCATGCCGGCGTTCAGCGCCGCGCGTGGGTTAAGTCCCACGACGCGCAGGCGAAAACCGTTGGTGCGCTTCCAGAGGAACAGATGGGCGAGGATGACGGCGATGACGACGATCAGGATGCCCGCATGCAGCCGCGTGCCAGAGAGCAGCACCGGCAGGCGCGCGTCGGCCGTCAGTCGCGCGGTCTGCGCCAACGCCGCATTGGGATCGCGCAGCGGCCCGTGCAGCAGGAAGCCGACGAGGTGGATCGCGACATAGTTCAGCATGATCGTGGTGATCAGCTCATCGGCGCGGAAGCGCAGCTTCAGCCAGGCGGCAAGGCCCGACCAGAGCGCGCCGGCGATCATCGCCGAAAGCCCCATCGCCGGCAGCAGCAGATAGCCTGGCAGCCCTGCCCCCGCCACGCCGACGGCCGCCGCCGCCGTGCCGCCGAGAAAGAGCTGGCCCTCGGCGCCGACATTGAACACGCCGGCCCGGAAGGCCAGCGCGATGCCGAGGCCGCAAAGCGCCAGCGGCACGGTGCGCAGCAGCGTCTCGGCGAGGCCGTTGCGGCTGCCGAGTGCCGCCTCGAACAGCGCCGAATAGGCGGTGATTGGATTGACGCCGACGGCGGCGATCAAAGCCGCGCCGACAACGAAGGCGGCCAGCACCGCGAAGATGCTGCCGGCGAGCGCCGGCGGCAGTTTGAATTTCGCGGCGGGCATCGGTTCGACCGCGCTCATGCCGTCCGTCCCGCCATCATCAGTCCGAGCCTTTCAACCGTCACTTCGGCGCGGGCGAGTTCGCCCATGATCGCGCCCTTGAACATCACGACGATGCGGTCCGACAGCGCCAGGATCTCGTCCAACTCCGTCGAGATCAGCAGCACGCCGGCGCCGGCCGCCCGGCGCGCCAGCAACTGCCGGTGCACGAAGGCAGTCGCGCCGACATCGAGCCCGCGCACCGGCTGCACCGCGACGACGAGGTTTGGCGCACGCGACAGTGCCCGGCCGAGCACCACCTTCTGCTGGTTGCCGCCCGAGAGCGTGCCGACCTTCTGGTTCGCGCCGGTCGCGCGCACGTCGAATTCGGCCATGATCCGCCGCGCATTCTCGGCGATGGCGCGGCGGTCGAGCCAGCCGCGCTTCGAGAGCGGCGCGTCGCCGGCCTGCTCCAGAATGAGATTGTCCTCGATCGACATCGGTCCGACGATCGCCGTGCGGTGCCGGTCCTCGGGGATATGCGCGAGGCCGAGCGCGATGCGACGCGCCACCGAGGCCGCCGTCACGTCCTCGCCCATCAGGCGGATCGTGCCGGCCTCGGTCTTCGCAAGGCCGACGATCGCTTCGGCGAGTTCCTGCTGGCCATTGCCGTCAACGCCGGCGACGCCGACGATCTCGCCCGGCCGCACTTTGAGGCTGGCGCGATCGACCCGGATCGTTCCGCGCCCATCGCGGCAGACGACGTTTTCGACGGCGAGGATCGGCGTCGCCGTCGCCCGCGCCGGCTGGCCTGCGGCATCCGGCTCGGCGCCGGCCGCTTCCAGCGACGGCACGTCTTCCAGCTTCGGCAGCTCGATCTCGGAACCGACCATCATCCGCGCCAGGCCGCGTGCGTCGGTGTCCGCGGTCTTCGCAGAGGCGACGACCCTGCCCTGCCTGAGCACCGTGACGCCGGAGGTGAGCGCCATCACCTCGTTCAGCTTGTGGCTGATGAAGAGGATCGCCGTGCCCTCGGCCGCCAGCGAGCGCAGGATGCGGAACAGCCCTTCCGTCTCCTGCGGCGTCAGCACGGCGGTCGGCTCGTCGAGGATCAGGATGCGGGCGCCGCGATAGAGCGCCTTCAGGATCTCGACGCGCTGCTGGCCGGCGATCGACAGATCGGCGACGCGCGCATTCGGATCGACATCCAAGCCATAGGTATCTGCCAGATCGCGGATTTTCGCCGCGGCGGTCTTCAAATCCGGGAAGACGCGGCCGGTCGAGGCGAGGCCGAGACAGACATTCTCCGCCACCGTCAGCGTCGGCACGAGCATGAAATGCTGATGCACCATGCCGATACCGAGCCGCATCGCCTCATGCGCCGAGCCGAGCGGCTCGAGTTTGCCGTCGATGCGGATCTCGCCCGCCGCAGGCTGGAGCAGGCCGGCGAGCGCCCGCATCAGCGTCGACTTGCCGGCGCCGTTCTCGCCGAGCAGCGCGTGGATCTCGCCCCGGTCGACCACCAGGTTGACGTCATCATTGGCGACGAGCGGCCCGAACACGACGCGGATGCCGCGCATGTCGAGGAGAGGGTTGGCGGAAGCTGTCAAATCGGTCCTCTCGCCGTCTGGCGGGCCGGGAAGCAAACAACTGTCGGGAGGCTGTCGCAGCAGCCATCCCAAACTCCGTCATCCCCGCGAAGGCGGGGATCCATACAGCCGAAACATCGTCGCCTTAAGCGCGGTCCGCCACGGCTGAATGGATCCCGGGTCAAGCCCGGAATGGCGGCGGAGCATGCAAATGGCAGGCCGGACGCGAGCGCCCGGCCTGCCGGGAGAAAAACTACTCGGCGTTCGAGGTGTCGAGCGGCACGGTGAAGGCGCCGGACTTGATCGCGTCGAACTTGGCCTGCACCGCCTTCAGCACCTCCGGCGGCACGCCGGCGTCCAGGCCGTGGAAGTCGGCGAGCTTCACCGAGCCCTCGGCGATGCCATAGGCCCAGTTCTCGCTCTTCCAGCTCTTGTCCTCGACCGCCTTGCCGACGGCGGTGACGAGCGGGCCGAGATCCCAGAGCACGCTGGTCAGCACGACCTTCGGGCCGAGGTGGTTCTGGTCGGTCATGGCGCCGAGCGCGAGGACGTTCTTGGCGAGCGCCGCGTCGATGACGCCGACACCCTGGGCGGAGAGCACGTCGGCGCCCTGCTCGACCTGCGCGATGGCGGCTTCCTTGGCCTTCGGCGGATCGAACCACGAGCCGATGAAGGTGTGCAGCACCTTGGCGTCCGGCACCATCTCCTTCGCGCCCGCCTCATAGGCGTGCAGGTTGGCGAGCATGTTGGGAGCGGGCATGCCGCCGACCCAGCCGATCGTCTTCGACTTGGACGCGCCGGCGCCGAGCATGCCGGCGAGATAGGCGCCCTGGTAGTCCGGGTTGGAATAGGTGCCGAGATTGGGCGCCAGTTCCTTGGCCGTGCCGGCCATGAACACCGTGTCCGGGAAATCCTCGGCGACGTTCAGAGCCGCGTCGCCGAAGGAGAAGGAATGAGCGAAGACGAGGTTGTAGCCGCGCGCGGCGTAGTCGCGCAGGATCCGCTCGGCATCGGCGTCGTTGACGTTCTCGGAATAGGCGACTTCGGCGCCGAGCGCCTTGGCGGCCGCCTGCAGGCCGTTATAGCCGACCGAGTTCCAGTCATTGTCGCTGATCGGGCCCGGCAGGACCATGGCGATCTTCAGGCCTTCCGCCTCGGCCGTGACGACGCCGCCCAACGCGAACGGCAAGGCGACCGCCGCGACGCGAATTCCCTGCTTCAATTTCTCGAACATGTGCAACCTCTTTCCCCTGCTGTGGCGTCAGACGCCCGTCTGGCCGAATGCTCTAATCCATGCACAAGTTTTGGCCAGCCCAAATCGAAGGCTTTTCCAGCCTCCAATCGTGCCGTTTGCCGGAATCCTTACCAGACGACCGGATGGGTCGCGCCGGTCGCCACATTGACGAAGCCTTCGGGCGCCAGCGGCGACGGTGCCACCAGCACCCAGCGCCAGGGCGCGCAGGTCAGCGTCGCGAAGGAGAGCCGCTCCGGGAAGCCCGGCCACCAGCGCGGCGAGAAGGTCGGCTCGTACATCCAGTCAATCTTGGCGCCCTCGGCATAGAGCGCCTGCATCTCGGCATCGAGGACGTCAGCCGGCCGCGCCGTCATCAGCCCGCCGACCTCGTAGAGCACCCGCGCCACCACCTTGCCGCCGGAGACCAGCACCCAGCCGCCCTGCTGCGCGGCGAGCTCGTTGGCGACCATGGCCATCGCCTCGTCCGACGAGCCGACGACCCAGATATTGTGCTTGTCGTGGCCGAGCGTCGCGCCGAGCGCCGTGTCCGGCGTGCGCGGCCCCGTCCCCAGCCAGAACATTTTTGACACCTTCGCCTCGCCGGAGAAGCGGTCGACAATGGCGAACTTCGTCACGTTGCGCTCGAAATCGCGCTGCACCGCGCCGTCTTCGACGGGGAGCTCCATGGTTATAAAATCATCATGCCAGTGGAACGGCCGGAGCAGCGCCGCCTTGGCGGTAGCGCCCTCGCCAGGTGCTGCAATGCGGAAATCCTCGGCGGTGACGGTGCGGTCGATCTTCACCGTCCGCGTCGCCCATTCCGGCCAGTCGATCGCCGGCAGCTCGCCGACGAACTTCGCGCCGTCGGAGGCCGGACGGCCATCGGCCCAGACCTTGGCGATCTTCAGCGAGGCGACGTCCTCGAGCAGCACGATGTCGGCGAAACGGCCCGGCGCGATCGAGCCGACCCAGGGCGTCAGCCGCATGTGGCGGGCCGGGTTGATGGTGACGCACTGGATGGCGATCTCGGGCGCGAGGCCGTTCTCGATCGCGAGCCGCATGTTGTAGTCGGTCGCGCCGAGCTTCAGCGTGTCGCTGGCGCTGCGGTCGTCGGTGACGAAGGCGATCTGCGACCAGTCGGAAAGCCCCTTGGCGAGGAGCCCCTGGATCAGCTCGGGCAGCGAATGCGGGCGCAGCTCGACGAACAGGCCGTGCGTCAGCTTCTCCCAGACCTCCTCCAGGAACCAGCCCTCGTGGTCGGACGCCATGCCGGCGGCGGCGAAGGCATTGATCGAGGCGAGATCGCGCAGGCCGGCGGCATGGCCCTCGACGACGGCGCGCTTCTCGAAGGTGGCGCGGATCATGCCCCAGAGCCGGTCATAGGACGGGTTTTCCGGGTTCCAGACCGACGGCCAGTCCATCACCTCGTCGAGGCCGGCGACCATCAGGCTCTCGTTCAAAAACTGCTTCTGCTCGTCATAGCCGAAATAGCCGCCGCCCCATTCATAGGCGGTCGGCGGCACGGCCGAGCCCGGCAGCGGAAAAATCTTCATCGGCGAACCGCGCCGGCGCGCCTCCAGCCAGAACTCGAGATTGTTGGCGCCGTTGACGTTGGAGAATTCGTGGCTCGCCTCGCAGACCCAGGTGACGCCGTGCGGCATCACCAGCGCCGCCTCGTGCTCCGGCGTCAGGTGCGAGCTCTCGATATGCTTGTGCGCCTCGCCGAAGCCGGGCACGGCGGCAAGATACGGCTCGTGCAGGCGCTCGGCCGCCTCGCCCGTCCAGGAACCGGCCGGGCCGACATAGGCAATGCGCCGCCCCTTGATGACGATCTCCTGATCGTCCGCCCAAGTCCGCGAATGCACGTCGAGCAGCCGCCCGACGCGCAGCACGCGATCGGCCGGGCGCTTGGCCAACGCCACCAGCGTCAAATCCTGGCGGATCGCGATCTCATCGGTGGCGTCGATCAGGAGATCGGCGGGAAGCGGCGCGGCGGGGGAAACCATCGGGGGGCCTGTCGAGCAAACGTTGCGAAGCCGGCAGAGGTAGAAGCGACAGGCGGCCCTGTAAAGCGTTTCAGTAGATCCTGCCGGCCAGCGGCGCCTCGGCGACAGGGTGCATCAAAACCGGGACGAGCGCCCGCTCGCGCCGGCCCTACCAAGGGTCGTGCGACGCGCGATCCATGGCTCCGCGCAGCGGCATCGGACTGGCGGGAGCCGTTTCGTGCAAAGAGACTGAATTCGGGGATTTTGGGCTGACTGGCTGGGGCGGGAGGAGCCCCAGATATGCACCTATTATCTAGCAATATCAATTACTTAGATGGACGCGATTACATCACTTTAGTACAGGATTTTAGTACACTCTGAAGCGGTCGGAATCGTTTGTCGCGCTCGGCGCCCCCCCTCCTTCATCGTACGTTGGATCGCAGGGGAGCCCTGCGCCTTGGGGTTGGCGATGCCCTCGCGCCGCCGCTACAGCATCCTCTCGCGCTCGAACTGGGCAAAGCCCTAGAACACATTGAGGATCAACCGCCCGGCGGCGCTCGGTATCGACGGTCTCGCCGCCGAGGTTGGCACCCTCAGGCTAACGCCTTGTCGTCGAGGCAGTCGGTCGAATCTTGGCCACCACCATCGCGTCGCCTTCGCCCGCATCGTATCTGGCGTGACCAGTTCAGGCGGAGCCTCGCTGAGGTCGAGACAGCCGGACGTCGGAAAAAACAGGGGCTCGCATCTGGCCACGGCGTGATCAACACGCTCATGGACCATAGCGAACCCCTGTTTCCGGTTTCGTTTCACTAAGGTAACGAAACAGAGAAACTCGATCTCACGCTCGAATTCCCCTGACTGAAGGGAGCTTCGCTCTCCCTGATGTCACCCCAGTTGCATGTCAGAAGGGACTGCTCTCCGCATCCGACAGATCGTCCTCCTGGTCGAGGCCATCGGTTTCCGGGCTCTCCCGGATCCGTCGAGCGGACGCAAAGCACTCGCCAGCTTCGTCGGGCTTGAGAAGTTTCATCTCGATCGCCTTCTTGATTCGCTTGCTGACGGTGCCTTTGGACAGGCCGGTGTGTTTGACAATCTCCTGCTGGCTGATGAACTCCAACGACTTCACGCATCGGACGACCGGATCGTCTTCTCCTACGACCACCTCATCCGACACCTCCCATCCGTTTTCGGTCAGAGACCACGCTCGGGGTAGAAGACGCTCATCCATCCGTTGCCTGAACTTCCCAAACCGAGGGACGAAGGATGCTCCTCCGACCCGAGCGATGGCTGGCTTTTGCAGTTCGAGCACAACCTCGAACGTAACCTCGATCGAGGCGCTGCCCCTGAAGGCCCCACCGTCCTTCCGGGAGTGATGGACGAGAATTGTGGTCAGGCCCATCTGCTTGGTGGTGAGGAGAAAGCTCTGGATCTTCTTGAGCGACGTTGCAGCGTTCTCGTCCTCCAGTCCCTCACTGAGCGTCGTGAAGTTGTCGAGGATGAGGACTTCGGCCTTCACCTGCTTGCACATGTCGAGGAGTGTCGCCTGTCCATCTGACGTCGACAGGTCGTAGAAGGTGGCCTCCGGGGCCTGACCCTGTCGATTAACGAAGACCAGGCCGCCAGCCAGGCTAGCATGGGGACCGATTGCGACGGCCTCGGTTTCCTCCAGCATGACAAGGCGGTCCCTGATGTCCTGCTGGTGCATCTCGCCGTCGACATAGAGGACCTTCCAGGGACGGTCTGACTTCCAGGTGCCAGCGCTGCCACCGGTCGCCATGGCCATCGCCAGACTTAAGCTCAGCATGGTCTTGCCAACGCCTGAGGCAGCCCAGATCAGCGCGGTCTCCCCCGACCGCAACCAAGGATCAATCACGTAGCGTCGCTCAGGGAACGATCGAGCTAATAAATCGCCAGCCGAGATGCTGACCAGGCGATTGACGGGCCGCTCTGCGGCAGGGCGCGACATCAGCCGATGCTCCAGAACAATGGGGCATGGCTTGATGAAAGCAATCTTAGATTTGTCGACAGCCGACGGGCCTGAGCAGCGAGCCGCCATAAGGCCCGAGCCAAGGACGGGAGCGGGATTGGCGCATCGGTGACGCCGTCGAGGAACGATTGGTTGAATTTCACAGAGATGCCTTTGGAATGGGCATGCCTCTCCGATGCGCGTCAGGATGATCTGACGTGCCGGAGGACGTGCGATGAAGTTGCGAGACGGAGAAGGCGTGGCGCGAGGCCGCCGAGAAACGACGCGTGCGCCTAGCCGACTGGGGCGATTAACTGCTCGACGTTCGCCATGGAGGACTCGCAAACCATGAGCGCCTCCTCAGATGGGCAGCGATATCTGCGATCGCTGGCCAAGCCGTTGAGCGACGACTGGCGTGCTCACGATCAGCGTGTAGATTCCACGCCTTCTCTGTTCCGGAGACTAAATCCGGCCCCTCGACAGCTTCCGCCGTCCATGCCTGACAGCTATTCTGCGGCGTTGTCGACGCCTTCCAGCGCCCTGTAGACGCTGCCACGCCCTATTCCGAGCGCCTTGGCGATCTCGGTCGGTGTCTTGCCCTCCGCGTGGAGCTTGCGGACATCGTCGGCCTTGAGGCGCGCGGTCGGCTTACGGCCCAGATACTTTCCCTCAGCCTTGGCCTTGGCGATGCCCTCGCGCTGCCGTTCCAGCATCATCTCGCGTTCGAACTGGGCAAAGCCGGAGAAGATGTTGAGGATCAGCCGACCGGTGGCGCTCTTGGTGTCGACGGTCTCGCCGCCGAGGTTGAGCACTCGGAGGCTGACGCCCTTCTCATCCAGTGCCCGGACAACATCCCAGAGATTGATCGTCGACCGAGCCAGACGATCGATCTTGGTCACCACCAGCGTGTCGCCCTCGCGGACATAGTCCATGGCCCGCTCCAGTTCAGGCCGCTTGCCGACAGACGAGGCCTGTTCGAGGTAGAGCTTGCCGCATCCGGCCGCGAGGAGGTCGCGACGCTGCGCATCAAGACCGGCTTCCTGCTCGGTAGTCGAGATCCTGCCGTAGCCGATAAGCTGGCCTGTTGAAGGATGCGCCGTCGTCATGAAGTCCTCGCCCAGAGTGTCCAAAAGGTCTAGGCATGAGAGTCGAGTGCGTCCAAAATGTCAATTCCTATCCTATTGAACGGACCTGAGGTCGAAGCGGACACGTCCGGTAGGGCGTGGCCTACTGGACGCCTAGCCAGATCACTGTGCTGACGCACACTTACGGAGTTGCATAGGGCATCCATGCGGATGAATTGTTTCGGCCAAGAATAACCCTCGAATCTGGAGAGCGTGTGAGGGAGGATGGGGGAAATTGGCCTTTCGCCGCGATTGAAAATCCCCTCACAAATCAAGGCCAATTTTTTGGAATGCCCCAACATCCCAGAACCACCGCAGTCATTGACTGCAGAAACGCTTGCGTACACGTTTTTGGCTAAGTGATTCGTACATAAATTGGGGGACGCGGATCTACATGGCGGTCGATGGAAGCATGGCTCTTTGGTGCGTTCATCGTGCCGGACAGGAGGAGGCACGAGCCGAACTCCATTTCAACTACTGGCGACTAGCCGGTGACGCGGACTTCAAGAAAAGCAACGGAGCCGTCGTCCGCGATTTTATCGAAGTCGGCATACTCCTCTTCGACCCGACTCGTATTGATTCGGTGAGTATTTATGTACCTTGGAAACTAGATCGGTCCGACTTAATGGACTGCGGCCCCAAGTTTGCGGACCCTGAAATAGCACAGGGCATCTTCAACGAGTATCTTACGTGCAACGCTGGCGGACCACCAGGACCAAAGTACGTAGAACTAAGAAAATCCGGAAAGCCTTTCTGCAGAGTGCATCAGTTTTGGCAAAACGGAGGAATGATAGACACCAATAATCTAGCAATTGAGGAATTTTCAGAAGGGGTAATTGTAACGATAGCCCGAAAGGCGCTGGACGAGTGCATCGTGAATATGCCCGTAGACTGCCCGGCATATTTTCGTCTTCGGTTCTACGTGGGAACTAAACATCCCAGCCCCTTCGTGCGCGTCATAACTCCGAAGGATCGGTTCTTTCAAAGCTCCTCCGAAACGATTGAGTACGTGGATTTCCGCCTGAACGAGGCGCGCACCCTGCCCGATGCAATCGAGTCCCGTATGCGCACAGAGCAGGGAGAAAGAAAGGTAGTCCTTTCACGAGTGGCGTTTCTTACCGCCGTACCAGTATCGGCGGCTATGACTGTGAGCAGCAAAGTAGCCCACAAAACCCGGCTTCTAGAGCACGAAATCTGGACCAAGTACGTGCCTTCTGGGATTCCCCCAGGGATGATGGTGTACCACTGGCGTGTTGATTCCAGCACGCCTCAGGGAGTCGTGGATTTCTCCGCGTTTGTGAAGCTTCAAATTCGCCGTACTGGCCGTAAAGCGTTGATCCTGTACCTTGCCATCGCTTTCATTTTTGCCATCGTAGGGAATCTAGCGGCAGCGGGTATAACGTCCGTGCTAGGTCGAGAACCAGACGCAGACGGTATACAGAGACGGGCAGAACAAGGCCTTGCTCATCGCCTAACGACGAGAAATGACCAATGAACATTGTCCGCGTCCGCCCGACATACCCATGTATTCCTGCGCTGGCCCAGACCGGAGCCACAAAGCTGAGGCTCACCGAGCGAGAGCAAGAGGCACTTGCCTTTTTAGTACCCCTATCTGGCGAATATCCGGCGATCGAATCCTGGTTCACCAACAAAGTTGTTCCCGGACTAAGAACCGAGAGCCGACTACTGCATCGCATTGAGCGGGACGGTACACTCGTGGGCCTTGGAATTGCAAAGCGGGAGCCCGGTGAGAATAAAATCTGCACCGTCAGAGTCAGCCCACTCTATGAAGGGAGGGGCCATGGCCTTCGCATTTTTGATGCTTTGCTGAAGTGGCTCGATGTCGACAAGCCCCACCTCACGATCGGTCAAAGAAAGTTACCGGCCTTTGAAAGGGTTTTCGAATGGTACGGATTCAACATAACTTCAGTTCGTCATGGGCAGTACACCCCCAACCAAAACGAATTGGGATACAATGAAGGTGACCACCTATAATTTTTCCTGAGTTTCTCGGACCTCCTGAAGAAGGCGCTCGATTAACGTCCCCAATTCAAAGTTATCGACAACATAACCTACCGCAAGCGGCAATCGAAGCTTGAGTGCATAGTCCGCGACGACCGACCTAGCCGTAGCCATCTCAGTAAAAATTGCCTCTTCGCTCCGACTAGGGCGCCGCTCCTCCGACGTGCGGCGACTGACGACGGCACTAATTGGCGCCTCAAGAAGCACCAGCGCAGTAGGTGCTAACGCCCGAACAACGCCCACCGGGACGGCGACAAGTTCCCGATCGTTATCAACCACGCTATGGGCATCGAGCACAACAATAGGCTCAGATCTCCCCCGCGTGCGCTCGTCCAGCGCGGCTTTGAGCCCCATCTGTCGTGCGAGTATGCCTTCTTGAGAAGACATCCTCAGTTCGCTTGATGAAAGCATAGTTTGCTTCCGAAGCAGCTCACTGGCGCCAACATGCAACACACCCGCACCACGCGATGCATACGCCCGGCACGCCGTCGTCTTTCCTACGCCCGATATACCAAAAACAACGATAAGATCAGCCACTAAACTACCATCTCAAGTTGATTTTGAGCGCGATTGACGCGTTCGAATTTATTCCCGATGTACATGTACGATTGTGGAGGCGTGAAATTCTCCATAACATCGACAGGATTGATAGGCTGTTCGAAACACCTCACCTCACCGATCGACAGCGCAAATGCCTTGTCCCGATCCACAAAGTAGGCATCGAAATAGTCCTTCGAAATCCCGGCACCGCCACGTGTCCGCATCCATAACCTCTCCGGCTCATCGACAATTATGTCGGAGATATCAAACTCCGCAACAAATCTCCCGACCGGCATCGTGCTATAGACAAGCACCGTCCTTACGTCGCAGCGCGCAAATATTCGGCGACGAAACTCAAAAGTCTTCACGCCAGACAGGATTTTCTCGACATGTACCGGCTTAATGGATAACAAGACGCGCATCAACCTGACCAAGTTCTAATATTCTACCAAATTGCTCATCGGACAGCTCTCTCAAATCCCAGCGAGGCTGCTCACTAATCCCCGCCTCTTCCATCAATCGTCCACGTGTTGTCCGCCTACTGAACGCCACATTGTAGGTCATCTTCACAACGTACAATCTGCTACTAGTTTCGTATTTGTCCCGAAGCTCGTCTTCTGAATAAACAGAATGACGGAGCGCGTAGGCTACAAAGTCGTCGACATTAAGAAAGTCACTCCGTCGCCGAACCTCCTCGACGACACAAACCGATGTTGCGACAGATCGAAAATAAGCGTGCCCGGGCCTATCCGATGTCCTATATATAACCACCATGTCGCCCCGAGACATTCTAGTTAACGGGACGCCACCAATGTACATTTTATGTATCGTGTTGGTATGAGATACATCCTGGACTATCTCACGCGGCTCATTATTCAATATCGAGTCGGGGAGCAGTCGCGAGTGATACTGTGGGTAGACCGCCAACAACCAAGAGCGCCTCCCATTGAGATGCAAGAACGGATAATCGGCAATGATGTCCCCGACTGCAGTATTAAGATCTCTGGCGAGGACCAGTTCCACGCCATCATCGGTGGCTTTAGTGGCGTGCCTTTGGAACCCATACCTCTCGAAGAGAGCAATCAGGTCTGCGTGGATATCGAAGACGGTCACATAGACGCCGTCCTGACCTTCTGAAATCGCCGTATCAAGAATCTTTTTTAGCACTCGTTCACCGAGTTTCGTGCCGCGCCCCTCAATCTTAAGGGTGCCGACCTTCAACCACTTGCCTGATCCGAGCGGCGGCTTGACGTCCAGAATAGGGCCGATCTCCTGCTTAAGGTAAATCATGCCGCTAACACGTCCGTCGTCGTCGACAATATACACGTCCTCTTCGGCTTTTGAGGCGAACCACGCGGGAAAGCCGCGATAGCCAGCCTTCAAGCTATCGAAAAAGGGATCGTCGATCGAAAGGTGACGAAATTTTGTGAGGCGCAGTCGTCGTGACAAATGAGATCCCCCCCCCCGAGGTCTTTCTGCCGAATTGAACTCAGACCAGCTTCGAATGTCTGTTCCAGCAAAAAGATATAATGATTCTTAGGTCAGTGGGGCCTCCAACAGGCTGCTCGCCTGGGGCCACGCCCATTCCTTGATAGATATCTCCCTCTGCCTCGCACGCTCCAGCACGGCTCAAAATCTCAGCGCCCTTCCGGTAACACCAACAATCCAATCAGATCTCGCTTTTGATCAATTTCTAGCCCGTTCGGGGAGTAGACGCCGTACGTCATACCAGCCTTCTTGTGACCGAGAATTTGGGCCGCCTCCGTGTCAGGGATGCGATGACGCTCGAAGGTCTGAGCGACGTTCTTGCGGAAGGCGTGGAAGGTCGAGTGGCCAGGTATGAGCTTGAATCGCCGCCCAAGGGTCTTGCCGATGCTCGCGCCACGCTTGCCGTCCAGCTTGCTCGGCCTGAGATCGGCGAACAGATATCCGTTGATTGGCGCGAGGGCGAGAAATGGGTCCAGCGCCGCGTGAATGGGAACGACGCGGACACTGCTCTCCGTCTTGCCCGCCGTGATGTCAAAGTAGCGGACTCCCTCCGCCTCACAGATGTTGACGGCTTCCAAGGAGCAGATCTCGTTCAACCGCATTCCGGAAAGCAGCGCGATGCGAGGTAGCCAGTAGATTGGATCGGGGCGTCCAAGGGACCCGACATCATCATAGCCACGCAGCAAGTCGCGAAGAGCATCGACGGGCCAAGGAGCGTTGGCTCCCTTCCGAACCTTGCTCTCCATCCTCTGTCCGGCGAACGGATTGGGGCCAGTGACCTCGCCTTGCTTCGTGGCCCACTCCCACAGCGCGGCGAGATCGGAAGCGAACCGGGTAATGGTCCGACCGGAGATTCGCTCGCCGTCCAATTTTTCCGACAGGGCGATGATCTCATTGAACGACCGCGACTTGGTTTTCGGAGAACGCCCCCAATGGGGATGGAGCTTCTTCACCCGATCGAAGAACTCCGATGCCGTCCGGACATCGACCACCGCCAGCGCAGCATCCTTGATGTGGTCCTTGAACAACCGATAAACGGCTTCTCGCTGACTAATGGTCTGGTCCGACAGGCTGGAGCGTGAATCGCGCTGGCGGTCCTTGTTGAACCGTTCGGCGAGTTCAGAGAACGGCGTGCCATATTCCGCTGGAATTCCTCCCTTCCCATGCTGAGCAGCTCTTATCGCGCCGAGAGCAGCCGCCACTTCAGGAGATACCAAATGAGCCGGAGCTTCACTGAGGTAGACGAAACCGAGGCGCGCTGCCTCTCGATCAGCAATGCTATCCCACAGGATGTCCAGGTGCTGCTCTACATCCTCGGGGTCTGGGAAGTTTCGCTTCACCCATTCGATTTGTCGCAGGGTCTCCAAAAAAGCGTCTCGAGGCGTACGCGTCTCGCGAAGCGTCTCCATGTCGAGGGAGAATTCTCGCTTCCAGTGAACCGCCCGCCCCTGCGCCATGAGCGCCGCAACGGATCGATCTGACGTTCGGAGATTTTCCTGAACATGCTTCTTACCGTAACGCACCTGGAGCTCGGCCGGGACGCCGATCTGGAACCAATAAACGTTGCCTCGGAGCTTCAGATAGCGGGGAGCTGACATCGGAGAACCTGCACGACTTTAGTACAGGTTTTTAGTACACGCCCGCTCTCGGGAGCAAGCAAGTCTCTGACATTTATTGGAAAATTGGATGACTGGCTGGGGCGGGAGGATTCGAACCTCCGAATGGCGGTACCAAAAACCGCTGCCTTACCGCTTGGCGACGCCCCAGCAACGGCGCCCGCGGGCACCGCAACGCCCGTCCTATAGACGGTTGGCGCCGCGCCCGCAACGGTGCGTGCCCCCCGTCATCAACAGCCCTCTTCCGCAGTCATCCACAGGGTCGTCGAAGACCTTCACAAGCCCCCTTGCGGCTGGCGAATCCACTGTCTATAACCCGGCTCATCGGCGGTCACGGAGTGTAGCGCAGCCTGGTAGCGCACCTCGTTCGGGACGAGGGGGTCGCAGGTTCAAATCCTGCCACTCCGACCATCGATCTTCCCGACATCCTTGAGAAATCTGAGTTCTCCCCTAGCGGGGCGAAACGATGGGCCCAAGATCCGACCCAGGATTGTCTCGGATATCCGTTTCCCGACCGCCAGCCGCAAGATCCAGCCATTCGCTGTCGCGGGTTCGTACCCCCATTCGGGTCGGGACACTTTGCCGATATCCAGGGCATCCATGATCTCGCCAAACGCGAGCGAAATCATCGATACATACCCCTAGGTTGCATATCCGGCTATCTACGGAATAGCATCCCCGTTCGGCTCAGCCCGGGGGAACCAGATGCGAAGCCTTGCTGCGGCAGTATTGCTGCTGGTTGTCACCGCAACCTGGACAATCCCCCTCTTCGACACACTCCTGCATGGATCAGAGATCTATGCTGTCTACGCTGCCATCCTGCTTTTGCTCCTTCCGGCCACGCTCGCCTTTGCCCTCCTCGTCCTGGGCAGCCTGATCTTTGCTGCGCTGACATGGATCGACCGCGTCAAGATCGATCTCACGCATCTTCCGCTCACCTTCACCGACCTTCGTATTTCTGTCGGCAACCTGTCGGGCTTGGCCGTCGCCATGGGATTGCCGCATGCCACGGTGCTAGAAGTCTATGCCGCTGCGGCACTGGTCGTGAGCGCGCTTCTCGGCCTCGCCCTGCACGCCTGGCATCGCAGGAGGAAGGCTGAAAGGCCGCAACGGCCCCTGGCTCCCCTGGTGGCGCTCACCGTTCTCTGGTCGATCTCGATTGGCTTGTTTACAGGCCTCACAGGCACCCGCCTTGCTGACGCCGCCAATTCCGCGCCCGATTTCTGGGGGCCAGAGGGTGTCGCGATGTTTTCGGAGCGCGTCGGCCTGGTGCCATTCCTCGTCGCGACGCATCAGCTCGATGCCGCATCCCGAGCCGCATTTACCGACTCATTGCCGGAAGGCGGCGCGTCCCTGGATCCCATACCCATCCGGCGCTTCGTCACGCCGGCACAAACCGGAGACGACTTGCTGCCGAATATCGTTCTGATCCAGGCAGAATCTACCTTCGACCCGAACAAGGCCTTCCATCTCCGGGAACCTTACAGAAACGCTCTTCTGGAGCGACATCCCTTAACCGCCGCGCAAGGATCCCTGAAAGTCATTCCGATCGGTGGCGGCTCCTGGGTCTCCGAATTCGAGTCTGTCACCGGGCTCGACTCCAGGTTCTTCGGCTATTTCGGATATTATACACACTCCTCCCTATCGACCTACGTGAGGCGCGGATTCGCGAGCTATCTGCGCGACAAGGGATACAGCACCTATGTATTCTATTCGTGGCCCGGAGAGTTCTTCAACGCGCGCAATGCCTATCGCCACTACGGATTCCAGACCTTCCTGGATAGCCATGACCTTGGCAAGGGCGATGGCAGCGGAGGAACCGATACTCAGATGGTGGATGATTTCATTGCGCGGCTGGATCAAGACCAAAGCCATCCGTTCTTCGCCTTTATCCCGACGTCGGAAAACCATGCGCCGCATGACTGCAAGAACTTCAAGTCGACCGAAGAGATGTTTACGACGCTGGCCGGCACCGATCAGTTCGAGATTAATTGCGAGCTCAACGAATACATGCTGCGCATGGTCAATACTGCGGCCGCCTTCGACACGGCCCGCGACTTTCTCGAACGACTGAGACTGCAAACGGGACGCCCCTTCGTCCTCGCACTCTACGGGGACCACCAGCCGCACACGGTCACCGGGACGGATGCGGCAAAATTCGATTTCACCCCATACCGCACCCGGGATTCCATCCAACACACCGTGTTCAAGATCGATTCCAGCCTCCCGAACGTCTTCGATATTCCGACACCCTTTCCGCTGACCCTCATGCCCACGCTGCTGAGCGCCTATGTCGCCCGCGACCTGGACGATCTCTACCTGCCCTTCAACCTCCAGCTGTTCGATGCCTGCGGGGCAGACTTTTTCGTGGGCGCCGTGAGCTATGAGACGGTGGCCACCGGCAGCGTTTCATCCCAGAAAGGGTCCGCGCAATGTGCTCTCATGCGGGATCGAGCGATTGAAGAATATCGCCGGGCCGGAGCCCTCTGATGTACCAGGTCCGGTCCGCCCCCTGTGACGACGCAATGGGCTTCGGCAACCAGCCCTGCAACCGCCGCGCCGCTTTGCGCCCAACATTACAATTCAGACATGCTCGCGCAGGGTGGTGGCATGCGAAAGTGCGCGGTGGAAAAATCCGGGACTGGCCGGGCGCTTCCCGTGCCCGAGCCTTCCTGAAGCACTGTTTTCTGGGAGAAATGCCATGAAACAGTTCATCGCCAAACAGTTCGCCAGAGAGTTCCTCGTACCAACCGTCCTCGGCACAACGCTGCTCGTCGCCTCGGCGGGCCTGGCGCTCGCCGCCAATGTCCACACCGTCACGGGCACGACCGGCCAGCCGAGCCAGACCATCGGCACGCCGCAGACCGGCAGCGTCACGCCGGGCCATGCCGCCAGCGCCCCCGGCTCCGCCTTCAATCCGAACGGCAATGCCGGCACCCATTACGCCGGGACGCAGCCGCAAAACTCGAACAATCCGAAGAGCGTGTCCCAATACGACGTGGCCGGCTTCCAGCAGTCGCACAAGCCGAACCCGTAATCCGGACGGATGGCCTTCGCCATCGATCGAAAAGCGTCGCCGCGGCCTTCCGCAAGGCCGCGGCGACGGGCTGGGAAACGCCCTCCCCGACGAAATCCCCGCCTATCCCAAGCGAAGTGGAAGACGCGCTTCCGCGGCTTCGTCCGGCGATGCGCCGCGGAGCGGAGCACCTGCCCCACCTGCCCGGCGATCCCCCTCGCCGGGACGAAGATTACCTTAGGGAAGATGAGAGGTGGAGCCGGGTCGCCTCATAACTTTCGGGGGACAGCCGGGCCACAGCAGCGACGAGGTCACGCGGCGCGCGACAGCGAAACGCCCACCTTTCGCGCCGCGGCGGCATTGACGAGCGCCAGTTCAATCTCGCCGTCCGTCACACCTTCCGTAGGGAATATACCCTTGATCCGCTCGACCACATCCTGAAATTCAACCAAAGCTCCAGCATACTGCGCATGCATTACTTCAGAAATGATAATTTCCTCTAACAGAACCGGCATCACCTACTCCCGATGACAGATCTAGATTGATCTCGAAAAATAGATGCCAATGGACACTTTTCAAGAAAATTCTCTGTACTATTTCATACGCTTAGCGCGCGGGTTCGATTGCGAACATTTCGGGAGGAGATCGGACGCGGCCCGGCGGGACGCCGCGACGGACACGCGCCGGAGCGAGGCAGGCGATGCCCGAGAGGACGAACAACCGGCTCCTGAAGACGCTCGGCATCGAAGACCGGAGGCGGATCTTTCCCCGGCTGAAGCGGGTCTCGCTCGACACAAGGACGCGCCTGCAGACGCCCGACCAGCCGGTTTCGTCGATCTATTTCCTGGAAACCGCCGTCGCCTCGGTGGTGGCGGTCGGCGGCGAGCGCGACCGGGTCGAAATCGGCCTGATCGGCCCGGAAGGATGCTCCGGCTCCTGCATCCTGCTCGGCGACTATCAATCGCCGCACGAGGTCTTCGTCCAGATCCCCGGAACCGCCCTGGAGATCCCGGCGGTGGATCTGCGCGAGCTCCTCGCAATCAGCCCCGGGCTGCGGGCCGTCCTGCTGGCCTATGCGCAGGCCTTCTTCATCCAGGTGTCCTACACCGTGCTGGCGAGCAGCCGCCAGAAGCTCGAGGGCCGGCTGGCGCGCTGGATCCTGATGTCGCTCGACCGGGTTCCGGGCGATGAACTGCCGCTGACGCACGATCTCATCGCGGCGATGCTGGGCGTGCGGCGGCCCGGCGTGACGATCGCCATCCACATGCTCGAGGGCAAGGGCCTGATCAAGGCGACGCGCAACCGCATCCTCGTGCTCGACCGCGCGGGACTGGAGGCCAGCGTCGATGGCTTCTATGGCGTGCCGGAGCGGGAATATCGACGCCTGATCGGCTGAGACCCTCCGCCCCGCGCCTTGGACTGCGGACGATTTCCGCAGGCGGCGCGGAACCGATACAACCGGTACGCGTTGAGAATGCGAGGGTGCAATGCCCCCGCCCTGCACTCTTGAAACCCGTCGACCGGTCCCGTCTGGTCGGCGGGTTTCTCTCAGACTGGCGCCGCGAGGGCGCCCGGCGCTACTCCGACCTCACTTGGCCACCTGTCCCCGGATCTCGCCGTCCGGGAATTTCGCCGTATGCAGGTTGAAGTAGAGCTGGCCCGCTTCGAGCTCCGACGCCTGCTTGGCGGTCAGCGTGGCGGAACCGGTGATCGGGCTCGCCATCTTGCCCTTGATCGGGATGACCGGCGGCGCCTTGGCGCCCGCCGCGGCGGGTCCATGGAAATGCGCGGCCGTCACCGGCCCGGTCAAATCCGTGAAGGTGACGGTCCATTTCAGCGTCTTGTTGGCGCTGTCGTAATCGGCCTTCAGCGTCCCCTGCCCCTTGCTCGTATTGGGGGGTGTCTCCTGCTTGCCGGTCAGGTCCGCCTTGTAGGCGACGGTCTTGGCCGATGCCGGGAAGGCGAGGAGCAGGCTCGTCGCGGCGAGGGCGAACGCGATCTTCGGGATATGCAGGGTCATGATTCCGTATCTCCAGTTACGCCGGGATCCGGCGCAGGCTATCAACGAGCCAAGCGGCTCATTCGATCCCGTCCCGCTTCGAGTCTCGCTCTCTCCCCCTGGCAGAAGTATCGCGGCGAACGGTGGAGCGTCGCGATGGCATCCTGACCGCCCGGCGGCGGATGGTTCAGTGCGGCGCCGAACGGTAGGTCGCGGGCGTCTTGCCGAGATGCCGGGAGAACATGCGGGTCATGTGCGCCTGGTCGGCGAAGCCGCACATCCCGGCGACGTCGGCGAGCGAGACCTGGCGCGCTGCGATCATCTCGGTGGCGCGCGCCATGCGGCGGCCGAGCAGCCATTGGTGCGGCGCGACGCCGGTCGAGCGCTTGAAGGCATGGGCGAACTGGCTCGTGCGCAACCCGCAGGGCGCGGCGAGCTCCGCCAGGCCGATGCCGCCGATCAGGCTGGTCTCGATGATCTCCTTCGCCAACCGCTCCTGCCAGGTGCTCAAGCCGCCGACGACGCGCCGGCGCGTCGCGAGATCGCCATAGCGCGCGCAGACATAGATGCCGAGCTCCCACATCAGATGGTCGGCGAGCCGCGGATCGAGCGTCTCGGGCGCCTCGAAGAACGGATGGATGCGCAGCACCAGCTGCATCAGGAAGGGATCGTCGACGATGGGATAGAGGCTGTTCCCGAGATGCGTGACATACGGCACCTCCAGATCCTCGGCGATCTCGCGCAGGAAGCTCTGCGGCAGGATGATCTCGACCGCGTGGCGCGGCGCGTTGAAGTCGATTGGCTCGACGCCGGAGAGATAGGGCCGATGCGTCTCGAAGACGTCCGACGTCTCGTCCTGCAGGCGCACGCCGATCGAACAGGCGTCGGTCCAGTTGCAGCGGCTCGACGGCCGCGTCGCGGCGGCGGAATGGGCCGGCGTCGGGCCGTAGCGGATATCGGCCGAGATCAGCCGCGAGCGGGAGATGCCCCGAAAGGCGAGCCTGTGGTTCGAGCTGGCCGGAAGCCCGACCGGGACGGATGCCAAGCCGACAGCCTTATCGACGACATGGACGATCGCATCGAGGGTCATGGGAACCTCCGGCTCGTCCCCGTAGAATAGCAAATCCGCGCCGCCGCAACCACAGGGATCGAGGCGGCGCAGATTGGCCCACGCACCGGAGGCTGCTATGGGCCGTCGCCGGCAGGGCAACGGGCGCCGGCGAGGCCGGTATTGTCGAGCGGCTCAGTTCGCCGGGACGCCGGCGGCCGCCTTCTCGATCAGCGCGGCGACCGCCTCGGGCTTCGAGACATAGATGGCATGGCTGCCGGTGGCCTCGACGGTGACGGCCTTGGCGCGCGCGGCCATGGCGTGCTGCGCCGGCGGCGGGATCATCTTGTCCTCGGTCGCGATCAGGTACCAGCTCGGCTTCGCCTTCCAGGCCGGCGCGGTGACCTTGCCGTCGAGCGCCGCGACGCCCCAGGGAACCTGCGCATCCGCCATGAACGCCGCGAGATCCGGGCGGACATCCGCCGCGAAGGCCCCGGCGAATTTGGCGCGGTCGAGGAACAGGAACCCGTCGACCGGCGGCAGGATCGGCGGCACCGGCGCGCCCGGCGGCGGATTGGCGATCAGGCTCGAGACGGATTCGCCGGCGTCGGGCGCAAAGGCGGCGATGTAGACGACGCCCGCCACCTTGGGATCGGTGCCGGCCTCGGAAATGACGGCGCCGCCATAGGAATGCCCGACCAGGATCACCTTGTTCGGCGCGGCCGCGATGGCCCGCTTGGTGACGGCGACATCATCGGCGAGCGACGTCGTCGGGTTCTGGACGATGGTGACGTCATATCCCTTCTTCTTCAGGATGTCGTAGACGCCTTGCCATCCGGCGCCGTCCACGAAGCCGCCATGCACGAGAATGATGGACTTCGTCGCCGCCTTGTCCGCAGCCGAGGCGCCCGTCGCGCTCATGCCGAGAACGAGCGCCGCCACAGAGACAGCCAGAGTGAGACCGTTCAGCATTTCCATTCCCTCCTCTTCCGTTCACCTTCGGCCGGACGCGATCGCCTCGGCCGGGCGGCAGGATACGGAGGCGCGCGCCGCCGGGATTGAACGATCCTGCGGTGCTGGTGGGGAGGGTGGCTGAACAGCCGCGCGAACCGGCCGCCCTACTCCGCGGCCGGGACCGGGCAGTCGAGATCGCCCTCCTGGCAGGCCAGATAGCCCTTGAGGTCCTCGATCCTGAGCCGGGTAAGATTGTCGTTGCACTGGCTGACGATCATCGGCTCGGCGCTGCCGCCGGCCACGGCGGAACCCCTGAAGGCACATTCGGCGTCGCGGAACGAGACCCAGGCGCGCTGCGTCGCGACCAGCAGGCGGCGGGTGTCCGCGTCGTCGGTGAGGCGCTCCTGGATCTGGCGATAGAGCTTGTTCAGTTCGGCGTCGGTTTTCTTGAACGCATCGCCGGCGCAGATGGTCATCTCGGTCTGTGTCTGAAGATCACCGCAATCGGCGGCACGAGCGGCGGGCGCAGCCCAGATCCAAATCATCGCGGCAACAGCGATCGCAAGGCCAGAAAAGGCACGCATCGGAAACTCCTTCTGGAGACGGCAGGGACGGATCAGGCAAGGACGGATCAGGCAGGGATTGCGACCCGACCCTAGCAAACACCGGAGGTCGACACCACGCGTTGTCCCCGCCGAGGCCGCAACCGCCCTAACCCTAAGCAAAATGGCCCGCATCCGGCGAGGGATGCGGGCCATCTGTTGGCTGGCGATTTCGTCAGAGCGTTTTCAGCTCGACGAGACCTTCATGACGACGAGGCCGCAGACGATCATCGCCGCGGCGGCGATCCGCGTCGGCGAAGCGCTTTCGCCGAGCACGACGATGCCGACGATGAAGGCGCCGACCGCGCCGATGCCCGTCCAGATCGTATAGGCGGTGCCGAGCGGCAGCGACCGCATCGAGATCGACAGCAAGCCGAAGCTGCCGATCATCATGACGATGGTGACGATCGTCGGGATGAGCTTGGAGAAGCCTTCCGACTGCTTCATCGAGAACGCCCAGACGACTTCGAGGATGCCGGCGATGATGAGATAGACCCAGGCCATTTGGTTTTGCCTATGTACAATGCGGGTTGTCCCGGTGGTTCTTATCCAGCAGGCAGGTCATCCAGCCCGTGGCAGTCCGCTCACGCTCCGGTCAATGCGCAGGGTGGAGCGCGTCGTTCAGATACATGCAGGTGAGCATTGCGAAGATATAGGCCTGAATGAGCGACATCAGCAATTCCAGGCCCGTCAGCGCCACGGTCATGATGAGCGGCAGGATCGCCGTCGCGAGCCCCATGGCGCCGGCGCCGGAGAGATCGGCGACGAAGCCGGCGAACACCTTCAGCGTGATATGGCCGGCGAGCATCACGGCGAACAGACGCACCGAATGGCTGATCGGCCGCGACAGATAGGACACCATCTCGATCGGGATGACGATCGGCGCCAGCACCAGCGGAACGCCGGACGGCAGGAACAGCCGGAAGAAGCCGAAGCCGTTCAGAATGAGCCCGTAGATGGTGACGGTCAGGAACACCGTCATCGCCAGCGAGAAGGTCAGGATGATCTGGCTGGTCGCCGTGAAGGCATAGGGAAACATGCCGATCAGATTGGCGACCAGCACGAACATGAACAGCGAGAAGACCAGCGGGAAGAAGCGCATGCCGCCCTGCCCGACATTCTCGCGCAACATGTCGCGGACGAAGACGTAGAGCAGTTCGGCCGACGACTGGAAGCGGGACGGGATGATCAGGCCCTTCCGCGTCGCCAGCATCAGGAAGGCGAAGATGATCGCGACGGCCAGTCCCATATGGGCGGCCGAATTGGTCAGGACGATCTCGACGCCCCCGACATCGAACAGATGCAGAAGCGGCTTGATCTCAAATTGTTCGATAGGTCCGGCCACGGCCGCCCCCTCAGAAGGCGGGGCCGTCCCCGATTGTCACCACGGCGCAGGTCGTCCAGCGCATGCCCGTCCTAGCCGGAGGGGGCGGCGATTTCAAGAGGTTGCGGCCGGCGAGACCGGTTGCGAGCCGGCGCGTCGTGGCCATCCGGCCGCGCGCCATCGCGCTCATCACGACCCGGTTGCGGATGGAGAAATTTCACGCGAAACCAACAAAGTTCCAGTCCAACGGCAAACTTCGAAATTCGACACAATTTCCATAATGTAACCGTATCAACAATCCTCGCCATTCCCTTGAGGTCATGGCGACATCGGATTGTTTTCAGACTGAAAAAGACGCTGGACCTCGCGCGAACCTCTCCCTAGTCTGCCATCATTCCGATAGGGAATGAGAGATTTATAGACCGAAGCCATAGTATATCCGGATCACGAACCACACCCCGTTTCGCCGGAGGAAGGCCCGATCCCGAGAGGACCCGGAAGGGCCCGCCTTCCGGAAAGCCTCCACCGAAGCCAGGCCGCCGGCAAACGGCGCCGGCTCCGGACAACCACAGGGATTGCCTCTGGCCGCCGGAACCGTCGGCGCTAGTTGGCAGCAAAACCGGTCCACGCGTCCGCCAGACACAGGGAAACGCCATGAAGACCCGTTCCGCATTCCTCCTCGCCATCGCCCTCGCCGCCAGCAGCCCCGCCCTCGCGGCTCAGGCCGCCGAGACGCCCGGCGCCGCCATTCCGGTGACGCCGGACAATTTCGTGCGGGCGGAATCGGATCGTTATCTGGCCGGACTGATCAAGGACGTCGGGATCGGCAAGCTTCAGCACCGGCGCGAACCGGCACCGATCGACCACCAGACGGTCATCCGGCTGAACCGCGATACGCTCTATTCGTCGGTGGTCCTCGATCTCGACGCCGGACCGGCGACCATCACCCTTCCCGACGCCGGCAAGCGCTTCTTTTCGTTGCAGGTGATCGACGAGGACCAGTACACCCACGGCGTCCACTACAAGCCGGGAAAATACACGCTGTCGAAGGACGATATCGGCACCCGCTATGTGGTCGCCGGCATCCGCATCCTGGTCGATCCCGCCGATCCCGAGGACCTGAAGGCGGTGCATGCCCTGCAGGATGCGATCCAGGTCGAGCAGAAGAATGTCGGCGTCTTCGAGGTCCCGAACTGGGACCCGGCAAGCCAGGACAAGGTGCGCGAGGCGTTGCTCGTGCTCGCCTCGACGCTGCCCGACACCAACCGCATGTTCGGCACCAAGCAGCAGGTCGATCCCGTCCGCCGGCTGATCGGCTCGGCCTCCGCCTGGGGCGGCAATCCGGAGACGGAGGCGATCTACCTGAACGTCACGCCGCCAAAGAACGACGGCGAGACGATCTACAAGCTCGACGTCAGGGATGTGCCCGTCGACGGCTTCTGGTCGATCAGCGTCTACAACGCTGACGGATACTATGCAAAGAATCCGCTCGACGCCTATTCCCTCAACAATATCACGGCAAAGAAATCGCCGGACGGATCAGTTGCCGTACAGTTCGGCGGCTGTGCCGACAATATTGCCAACTGCTTGCCAACGGTGGCAGGATGGAATTACATGGTAAGGCTCTACCGGCCCCACAAGGAAATCCTCGACGGCAAATGGACCTTCCCGGAGGCCAAGCCCGAGACCTGAAGCACCCTCGACGATGATCTGGCCACCCGCCCGAGCGGATGGCGAGACTGTTTGTTCCAGAAGACTTCAAGAAGAATTTCGCGGAAGTCGAACACAACGAGCGTTTCTTCCTCTCGACACATCCGTGACGCGACCGCCCCTTTATGGAAATACGGGAGAAGGCCATGCGAATATCACGATGGATCGCGTCCGCCGCCGTCGTCGGCGCCGGATTGCTGGCGCCGACGGCGCCGGCACTCGCCCAGGACGCCGCGCCGAGCCAGCCGAACATCCTCGTCATCTTCGGTGACGACATCGGCCAGACCAACATCAGCGCCTATAGCGAGGGCCTGGTCGGCTACCGGACGCCGAACATCGATCGCATCGCCAAGGAAGGCATCAAGTTCACCGACTACTACGCGGAGAACAGCTGCACCGCCGGACGCTCGACCTTCATCACCGGCCAGACCTGCCTGCGCACCGGCCTCTGCAAGGTCGGCATTCCCGGCGCCACCGTCGGATTGCAGGACCGCGACGTGACGATCGCGCAGGCGCTGAAGCCGCTCGGCTACGCCACCGGCCAGTTCGGCAAGAACCATCTCGGCGACCGCGACGAATACCTGCCGACCCGGCACGGCTTCGACGAGTTCTTCGGCAATCTCTACCATCTGAATGCCGAAGAGGAGCCGGAGCGGCCCTATTACCCGAAGGACGACCTGGCCTTCGTCAAGTCGAACTCGCCGCGCGGCGTGCTGCGCGCTTCCGCCGACGGCAAGATCGAGGATACCGGTCCGCTCGATCGCAAGCGGATGGAGACGATCGACGACGAGACCACCGCCGCCGCGATCGACTTCATCGACCGGCAGGTCAAGGCGAAGAAGCCGTTCTTCACCTGGATGAACACGACGCGCATGCACGCCTTCACGCATGTGCGCCCCGAAATGCAGGGCCAGAGCGGGATGCCCGGCAACGACTATGCCGACGGCATGATCGAGCATGACGGCGATGTCGGGAAGCTCTTGAAGGCGCTGGACGATCTCGGCATCGCCGACAACACCATCGTCGTCTACACGACCGACAACGGCCCGAACCAGTGGTCGTGGCCGGATGCGGCGACGACGCCGTTCCGCTCGGAGAAGGACACCAACTGGGAAGGCGCCTTCCGCGTGCCGGCGATGGTGCGCTGGCCGGGCCACATCAAGGCCGGCGAGGTTTCCAACCAGGTGGTCTCGGGCCTCGACTGGTTCCCGACCCTGCTGGCGGCGGCGGGCGAGCCGGACATCAAGGACAAGCTGCTCAAGGGCACGCAGCTCGGCAGCAACAGCTTCAAGGTCCATCTCGACGGCTACAACCAGCTGCCCTACCTGACCGGCCAGGCGCCGAAATCCGCGCGCAACGAGTTCTTCTATTTCAACGATGACGGCAATCTCGTCGCCTATCGCTACAACGACTGGAAGATCGTCTTCTGCGAGCAGCGCGCGCCGGGCGGCTTCCCGGTCTGGGCAAACCCCTTCACCTGCCTTCGGGCGCCGAAGGTCTTCAACCTCCGCATGGACCCGTTCGAGCGGGCGGACGTCGTCTCCGACCAGTATTACGACTGGCTGGCGAAGAACGCCTACCTGATCCAGTACGGCGTCTGGCGCGTCGCGCCCTTCCTCGAGACCTTCAAGGAATTCCCGCCGAGCCAGCGCCCGGCGAGCTTCAGCGTCGACCAGATGGTCGAGGCGCTGATGAAGTCGCTCGAAGGCGGGCCGAAGCCGAACTAGTCGCCGCGGGGAGACGGGCGGGTCCCCTCGCCCGTCTCCCTTCGGGAAGCGTTGTTTCAGACAGCCAAGGCATCTCTATCGCAACGGACAGCATCGCAATCCAACGGACATTTTGAACCCTTTTGTCTTTGTGGAGAATGGCATGACAGACCGGCAGGAAGAGACTGGGCATACGACCGAGAGCGTCAGCCGGCGCTCGCTTCTCAAGGGAACGACCGCGCTGATCGCGACGTCGGCGCTGGTCGCCGGCGCCGCCTCGGCGGCGCGGCCGGTTTCCGCTCTGGCGCAGGACGCGGCGAAGACGCCGGCCGCGTCGGGCAAGACGCCGAACATCCTCGTCATCTTCGGCGACGACATCGGCATCCCGCAGATCAGCGCCTACACGATGGGGCTGATGGGTTACCGGACACCCAATATCGACCGGATCGCCAGCGAAGGCGCGATCTTCACCGATTCCTACGGACAGCAGAGCTGCACCGCCGGCCGCGCCTCCTTCATCCTGGGCCAGGAACCGTTCCGCACCGGCCTCCTGACGATCGGCATGCCGGGCGACCCGCACGGCATCCAGGACTGGATGCCGACGATCGCCGACGTGCTGAAGACCAAGGGCTACGCCACCGGCCAGTTCGGCAAGAACCATCTCGGCGACCAGGACCAGCATCTGCCGACCAATCACGGCTTCGACGAGTTCTTCGGCAATCTCTACCACCTGAACGCCGAGGAGGAGCCGGAGGGCTATTTCTACCCGAAGGATCCCGAATTCCGGAAGAAATACGGCCCGCGCGGCGTCATCCACTCCTTCGCCGACGGCAAGATCGAGGATACCGGCCCGCTCAACACCAAGCGGATGGAGACCATCGACGAGGAGTTCCTGGCCGCCGCCAAGGACTTCATCGACCGCCAGCACAAGGCCGACAAGCCGTTCTTCGTGTGGTTCAACTCGACCCGCATGCACATCTTCACCCACCTGAAGCCGGAATCGAACGGCAAGACGGGCAAGGGCCTGCACGCCGACGGCATGGCGGAGCATGACGGCCATGTCGGCCAGCTTCTGCAGCAGCTCGACGATCTCGGCATCACCGAAGACACCATCGTGCTCTACACCACCGACAACGGCGCCGAGATCGCGCTCTGGCCGGATGGCGCCATGACGATGTTCCACGGCGAGAAGGGCACCACCTGGGAGGGCGGCTTCCGCATCCCGATGATGGTGCGCTGGCCGGGCGTGGTGAAGCCCGGCACCCAGATCAACGATCCCGTGACGCTGATCGACTGGCTGCCGACCTTCGCCACCGCCGCCGGCATTCCCGACGTCAAGGAGCAGATGAAGAAGGGCTTCGCCGCCGGATCCAAGACCTTCAAGGTGCATCTCGACGGCTACGACCTCAGCGATCTGCTGAAGGGCGACGCGAAGGACCCGCCGCGCGACGCGGTCTATTATTTCGACCAGGGCGGCAATCTGAACGCCATCCGCTGGAACGACTGGAAGCTCTCCTTCGCCATCGCCAGCGAGGGCAATATCGCGACGGCGACGCGCGAGGTGCCCAACTGGGCCCTGATCACCAACCTCCGGATGGATCCCTACGAGCGCGGCTTGCACGAGGGTGGCGGCGCCACCGAATTCCTGGCGCGCAACATGTGGCTGCTGGTGCCGATCCAGGGGAAGATCAAGGAATTCTTCGCCGACTTCAGCGAGTTCCCCTACCAGGAGGGCAGCACGCTGAACGCGAGCGGGATCAATTACGGCCTGCTGCGCCAGCAGGCCGCGCTGCAGCGCCTGAAACAGCTGGAGTCGCTGGCGCCGCAATAAACACGAAGATGGCGGTCTCCCGGCCCCCGGGAGACCGCAACACGCGAAGGACGCTGCCATGTCAGCCGAGACGAAAGCGCAAGAACGGCCCGCTGCCGATACGATGGTCTGGATTCCCGGCGGTACGTTCCGCATGGGCTCCGACGAGCATTATCCGGAGGAGAAGCCGAGCCACCGCGTCACGGTCGACGGATACTTCATCGATCCGACGCCGGTGACCAATGCCGAGTTCCGCCGCTTCGTCGAGGCGACCGGCCATGTCACCTTCGCCGAGATCGCGCCGGACCCGAAGGATTACCCGAACGCCCTGCCGCACATGCTGAAGGCGGGATCGCTGGTCTTCACCCCGCCCGACTATCCCGTCGACACGCGCGACTGGTCGCAATGGTGGGCGTTCCGCTTCCGCGCCAACTGGCGCCGGCCCTATGGCCCCGGCAGCTCGATCAAGGGCCTCGACGACCATCCGGTCGTGCATGTCGCCTATAGCGACGCCGAGGCCTATGCGAAGTGGGTCGGCAAGGAACTGCCGACCGAGGCGGAGTGGGAATTCGCCGCCCGCGGCGGCCTCGACGGCGCCGAATTCGCCTGGGGCGACGAGCTCAACCCGGACGGCCGCGAGATGGCCAATACCTGGCAGGGCCTCTTTCCCTCGCAGAATTTGAAGACCGACGGCTATGAGCGCACCTCGCCGGTCGGCGTCTTCCCGCCGAACGGCTACGGCCTCTACGACATGATCGGCAATGTCTGGGAATGGACCTCGGATTTCTGGTCGACGCGCCACCCGGCCGATGCGCCGAAGGCGTGCTGCGTGCCGGAGAACCCGCGCGGCGGCCCGATGGAGGCGAGCTACGACCCACGCCAGCCGGAGGTCCGCATCCCGCGCAAGGTGCTGAAGGGCGGCTCGCATCTCTGCGCGCCGAACTATTGCCGGCGCTACCGCCCGGCCGCCCGCCACGCCGAGCCGATCGATACCTCGACCAGCCATGTCGGGTTCCGCTGCGTCCGTCGCACGCGGCCCGGCTAGGCGCTCCCAACAGAAGCGGAGGACAAGGATGAGTGCATTTGCCCGCCTGACACGACGCACCCTGCTTCAGCTCGGCCTCGCCGGGACGCTGGCCCTCTCGGTCGCGCTGCCCGTGGCGGCCGAGGCCGATCCACTGCCATCCTGGAACGACGGCGCCGCCAAGACCGCGATCGTCGATTTCGTGACCCGGACGACGACGCCCGGCCCCGACTTCGTCGCCGTCGGCGACCGCATCGCCACCTTCGACAATGACGGCACGCTCTGGTCCGAGAAGCCGTTCTACTTCCAGGGCGTCTTCGTCATGGACCGGATCAAGGCGATGGCCAAGGACCATCCCGAATGGAAGGACACGCAGCCCTTCAAGGGCGTGCTGGAAAACGACATGAAGGCTGTGGTGGCGTCGGGCCACAAGGGCCTCGGCGAACTCCTCGCCGCCAGTTCCTCCGGCATGTCGGTCGAGGACTTCTCGGCGCAAGTGGTCGAATGGACCAAGACGGCGCGCGAGCCGCGCTTCAACAAGCCCTATACGGATCTCGTCTTCCAGCCGATGCTTGAGTTGCTCGCCTATCTGCGCGCCAACGACTACCAGACCTTCATCGTCTCCGGCGGCGGCGTCGAGTTCATGCGGCCCTGGACCGAGGGCGTCTACGGCATCCCGCCGCAGCAGGTCGTCGGCTCCTCCGGCAAGACCGAATTCAAGCTCGATGGCGACAAGGTCTCGATCCAGAAGCTGCCGGCGATCGAGTTCGTCGATGACGGCCCCGGCAAGCCGGTCGGCATCAATCGGTTCATCGGCAAGCGCCCCGTCTTCGCCGCCGGCAATTCCGACGGCGATCTCGAGATGCTGCAATGGACGACGCTCAACCCCGGCCCGCGCTTCGGCATGATCGTCCACCACACCGACGCCAAGCGCGAATGGGCCTATGACCGGGATTCCGATGTCGGCAAGCTCGACAAGGCGCTCGACGAAGCGCCGAAGCGCGGCTGGACGGTGGTCAGCATGAAGGATGACTGGAAGGTCATCTACCCGTTCGAGAAATGAGGCGGGAGCAGCCGGTGGCGATATTGGAACCTCAGCGCGCTTCTTCGACGTTCCCGGAGAAGCGCGTCCCCCTCTCCCCACCAAACTCAGCCAACATCCTGAGATATCAGGCGCAGCCGGGCCGCGAAGGAGGGTCCAGGGAACACCGGATGTCGCCATGCAGTCCATGGCCCGTGCGCAGTGCACCGTCGCCCCGGCGAAGGCCGGGGCCCATGAACACCGGCCAAGAAAGCTTGGCTCAGCCTGCTCGCCACGGGCCGGTGTGTATGGATCCCGGCCTTCGCCGGGATGACGACGGAGGGTGTACCAACTCGGATCAAGCAGGAAGATCGGACTGAAAGCGGCCGCCACCCCTCTCCACCCCCCGCCCGCCTCTCCCTTCAGAAGAGCCAACTACCCCACCTCCAGCCAGACGGATCCCGCTCCCGATGACAGCCCGCGACTCCATCCTCGAAATCGAAAAGCGCGTGAACGCCGCCGTCATTGGCCAGGAGCGCGTGGTCGAGCGGCTCGTCATCGCGCTGCTCGCCAATGGCAACGTGCTGGTCGAGGGCCTGCCCGGCCTTGCCAAGACGCGCGCCATCAAGAGCCTGTCGAAGGCGCTGGAATCGGAATTCAGCCGCATCCAGTTCACGCCGGACCTGCTGCCCTCCGACGTCACCGGCGGCGAGATCTATCGCACCGATGCCGGCGGCGCCGGCTCGTTCGAGTTCCGCAAGGGGCCGATCTTCGGCAACCTCGTGCTCGCCGACGAGATCAACCGCGCCCCCGCCAAGGTGCAGTCGGCGCTGCTCGAGGCGATGGAGGAACGCCAGGTCACCGTCTCCGGCAAGCGCTACACGCTGCCGGATCTCTTCATGGTGCTGGCAACGCAGAACCCGATCGAGCAGGAAGGCACCTATCCGCTGCCCGAAGCCCAGATGGACCGCTTCCTGATGCATGTCCGGATCGACTATCCGAGCGACGGCGACGAGGTGAAGGTGCTGCAGCTGGTGCGCGCCGAGACCGCCGGCACGTCCGCCGCCGATCCGGAAAAGATCCCGCAGCAGGTGATCTTCGACGCCCGCAAGGAGATCGACGCGGTGAAATCGGCCGACGCGGTCGAGACCTACATCGTCGCGCTGATCGCGGCGAGCCGGCGCCCGGCCGAGTTCGGCGACAAGCTGAAGGACTGGATCGCCATCGGCGCCAGCCCGCGCGGTTCGCTGGCGCTCGACAAGTCGTCGCGCGTCTTCGCCTGGCTGCAGGGCCGCGACTACGTCACGCCGGAGGACGTGCAGGCGGTCGCGCATGACTGCCTGCGCCATCGCCTGTCGCTGACCTACGAGGCGAGCGCCGACGGGCTGCATGCCGACGACGTCATCGACGAGATCGTCAAGCAGGTCGCCGTGGCGGTTTGATCGGGAGGCGACGATGGCGGCACCCACGCTTGTGGCCAACAAGACCTCGGGATCGGCGCGAGCCTATGTGACGCTCGACGAATTGCTGCGGCTCCGCCACAGCGCCAAGGGCTTCAGCTTCCTGCCGCGCCAGCCGGTGCACAGCCTGCTGACCGGCCGCCACGCCTCGCGGCTGCGCGGACGCGGCCTCGATTTCGAGGAATTGCGCCATTATTACGAGGGCGACGACACGCGCACGATCGACTGGGCGGCGACGGCCCGGCTCGGCAGCCCGCATGTCCGCGTCTTCACCGAGGAGCGCGACCGCAGCGTGCTGCTCCTCGTCGACCAGCGCCTGTCGATGTTCTTCGGCAGCAAACTGATGATGAAATCCGTCGCCGCGGCCGAAGCCGCCGCGCTCTCCGCCTGGCGCGTCACCTCGCTCGGCGACCGGATCGGCGCCATCGTCTATTCCGAGGACCGGATCACCGAACTCCAGCCGGAAGCGCGCGAAAAGGGCGTGCTGCCGATCCTGCACGAGGTGGCGCGGCAGAACGCGGCGCTGAAGGCGACCGACGAGCGCGCCGCCGATCCCGGCCTGTTCAACGAGGCGCTGCGGCGCGCCGCCCGGCTCGTCCATCACGATGGCCTCGTCTGCGTCATCTCCGACGCCTATGGCGCCGACGCCGAGACGGTGAAGCTGGTGACGAAGATCACCGCGCATAACGACGTGCTGGCGATCTTCGTCTCCGATCCGATCGAGGCGGAGCTGCCGGCGCTCGGTCGCGTCATCGTCGGCGAGGGCGACAACCAGATCGAGGTCGACAGCGGCTCGACGGCGCTGCGCGGCCGCTTCGCGCAGAGCTTTTCCGAGCGGCGCGACAGCCTCGAGAGCTTCTCGCGGAAGCGGACGATCCCGGTGCTGCCGATCGAGACCGGCCGGGACGTCTCGGCCCAGTTGCGCGACCTTCTCGGCCAGCGGCTGGCGCATGCGCGAACCGGCGCACGGGCGGCGTCATGAGCGGCGATCCCTCCGATCTCTCCAATCTGCGCGACATCGTGCTGCCGCCGCCGGTCTCCTATTGGCCACCGGCGCCCGGCTGGTGGATCCTCGCCGCCGCACTCGCCGCCCTGTTGGCGCTCTTCGCCGCACGACAGATCGTCCGCCATCGCCACGATGCCTATCGCCGCGCGGCGCTGAAGGAGCTCGCCGCCCTGCCCGCGCCGCTCGACGCCGAGGGCGCCGAGAGGCTGTCGGCGATCCTGAAGCGCGCCGCGCTGGTGGCCTTCCCGCGTGCCGAGGTCGCCGGCCTGACCGGGATCGCCTGGCTCCGCTTCCTCGACACGACCGGGCGGATGCAGGCCTTCGAAAGCGGCCCGGCCGCCCCCTTGCCGCAGATCGCCCTCGGCGCCTCGGTCCCGTCCGACGATCGCGCCATCCGGAATGCGGCGCGCGACTGGCTGCGCCGCCACCGCGCGGCGGGGTGGTAGCCATGCCGAGCTTCGCCTATCCCTGGCTCATCCTGCTTCTGCCGCTGCCGCTCGTCGTCTATTACTGGCTGCCGCGCCATCGCGAGCGCCGGCCGGCGCTGCGGGTGCCGTTCTTCACCAGGCTGGTGACGCTGACCGGTGCGAAGCCCGAGGGCGGCGCCGTCGTCGGCCGACGCGGCATCCGGCGCAGCATCCTGCTCACGCTCTGCTGGCTTCTCGCCGTCGCAGCGCTGATGCGACCGCAATGGATCGAGCCGCCGCTGCATTTCGACAAGCCGGCGCGCGACCTGCTGCTGCTCGTCGACCTCTCCGGCTCGATGGACACCAAGGATTTCACCGATGCGAGCGGCGCCACCGTCAACCGGCTGACCGCCGTCAAGGGCGTGCTGACCGACTTCCTGAAGCGGCGCGAGGGCGACCGGGTCGGCGTCGTCGTGTTCGGCGACGCGCCGTTCACGCTGGCGCCCTTCACCACCGATCTGGCCTTGTCCGAGCGGTTGGTGAACGAGATGCAGGTCGGCATGGCCGGGCCGCGCACCGCCTTCGGCGACGCCATCGGCCTCGGCATCAACATGTTCGCCAAGTCGACCGTACCGGCGAAGACCATGATCGCGCTCACCGACGGCAACGACACGGCGAGCCAGATCCCGCCCGACCAGGCGGCCCGCATCGCCAAGGCCAACGGCATCGTCATCCACACCGTCGCGGTCGGTGACCCCGCCGCCGCCGGCGAGGACAAGCTCGACGAGGCGGCGCTGCAGGACGTCGCCAGCGCCACCGGCGGCGGCTATTACCGCGCCATGGACCGCGAGCAGCTGGCGACCATCTACGACAAGCTCGACCAGATCGAGACCCGCAAGGTCGACACCGTCACCTTCCGCCCGAAGACGGAGCTCTACTGGATCCCGCTCGGGGCGCTGGTGGTCGTCTCCATGCTCGGCCAGGCGCTGCTGCTGGTGCGCTGGCCGCATCGCCGCCCGGCGGGCGAAGCGAAAGTGGAGGCGGCATGAGCACGTTCCTCGCCGCCTTCCATTTCATTCGCCCCTGGTGGCTGCTGCTGCTCTTGCCGGCCTTCCTGCTCTGGTGGGCGGAGCGGCGCTCGGCTGACAGCACCAATCGCTGGCAGAAGGTGATCGATCCCGAGCTCCTGAAGCATCTCGTCACCGGCGGCGAGGCGCGCCGCCGCATCCGTCCCGGCGACGTCGCGCTTCTGGGCTGGATCCTCGGCATCGTCGCCCTCGCCGGCCCGACCTGGCGCGAGGTGCCCTCGCCCTTCGCCGCCGCCGCGCGGCCGGCAATGATCCTCCTCAAGGTGACGCCGTCCATGCTGACGACCGACCTCGCCCCGACTCGGCTCGATCGCGCCCGCCAGAAGCTCGACGACCTCTTGAAGAGCCGCGCCGGCGCGCCGACCGGCCTCGTCGCCTATGCCGGCTCCGCCCATCTCGTCCTGCCGCCGACCGTCGATGGCGACGTCGTGTTGACCATGGCGAAGGCGCTGTCGCCGGAGATCATGCCGCGCGAGGGCGACGCGCTTGGCGAGGCGGTGACGCTCGCCGCCTCGGTACTTGCGGACGCGAAGCTCGGCGGCTCGATCCTCGTCCTCGCCGACACGGCGGCGCCCGACGAGGCCGCGACGCTGGCAAAGCCCGCCGTGCCGGTGACCATCCTCGGCCTGACGCCACCGGATGTCGCCGCCGATGCCGGCCTCGCCGACGCGGCGAAGGCGCTCGGCGCGACGCTGGTCGCAACCAGCGTCGACGATGCCGACGTCGAGACGATGAGCCGCCGCCTCGCCGCTGGCGCCGCCCCCACCCTCGGCCAGGGCGAGGGCGAGCGCTGGGAGGAAGCCGGCTACTGGCTGATGCCGCTGATCGCGCTGATCGCGCTCCTCTGGTTCCGCCGCGGCTGGGTGCTGGCATGACAACGTCCCCGCCCCGGATCGGCCGAAAGGCGCTCCTTGTCCTCGGCGTCGCCGTCACGGCGCTGGCGCTCGGCGCGGCGAAGATGGGCTGGAACGACCTCTGGGCCTCGCCCGACCAGCGCGGCCGCTATCTCTTCGAACGAGGCCGCTATGCCGACGCGGCGGAAAGTTTTCGCGACCCCGTCTGGCGCGGCGCGGCGTTGATGCGGGCGGGCGATTTCAAGGCGGCAGCCGAGGCGTTCAGCCGCCGCGACACGGCGGAAGGCGCCTATGACCAGGGCAACGCGCTGGTCATGCTCGGCCAGTACGAGGCGGCGGTCGGCCGCTATGACCGCGCGCTGGAACTGAAGCCCGGCTGGGACGACGCGACCGCGAACCGAAAACTGGCGCAGATCCGCGCCGACAAGATGAAGGCGCCCGGCGGCGATCTCGGCGACCAGGAGGAAGGCGCCGACGAGATCGTCTACGACAAGGACGCCAAGAACCCGGACGGCCAGGACACGCAGGTCAACGACCAGCCGATGAGCGACGAACAGGTCCGCGCGCTCTGGCTGAAGCGGGTGCAGACCAAGCCGGCCGATTTCCTGCGCGCCCGCTTCGCCTATCAGCTGCAGGCGACGCCACCACCGGCGGGGGCCCAGCCATGAGACACGCCCTCGCCGCCCTCGCGTTCCTCTTCGCCATCGTGCCGGCCTTGGCGCAGCAGACGCCACCCGATGCGGCGCCGGCGGCCGCCCCAGCAACAGCCCCGGTCGTCCGCACCACGCTCGACCCGAAGGAAGGCGCCGTGATCGGCCAGCATGTTTCGCTCTATGTCGACGTGCTGTTTCCCGGCGACATGCCGCGCCCGCCGCGCGTCGCCATTCCCGACATGCCCGGCGCGCAGGTGATGCGCTTCGAGACACAGGGAACGACGATCCGCGACACGGTCGACGGCGCCGCCTATGTCGGCCAGCGTTTTGAATTCGCCGTGTTCCCGCGCCGCAGTGGCCCGCTCGAGATCCCGCCCGCGACCGTCACCCTGCTCGACCGCGCCGGCGGCGTCACCGGCACGATCGCCGGCCAGAGCGTGCAGGAGACAATCGTCGCGCCGGAGGGCATCGACGCCAATTCGCTCGTGGTGGCGACCGAAAAGCTGACGCTCGAGCAGAGCTGGATGCCCGATCCCGCCGGCACGTTCCATCCGGGCGACGCGCTCGTCCGCACCATCACCCGCACGGCAACGGACATCCCGGCGCTCGCCATGCGCGACCTTGCCTTCCCCGCCCCCGACGGGGTCCGCGTCTATGTCGACGCGCCCGTCAGCCAGGACCAGAGCGAGCGCGGCACGATCACCGGCAGGCGCGTCGACAAGGTGACCTATGTGTTTGAGAAGGCAGGCTCGTTCGCCTTGCCGGCCGTGGCGCAGCCCTGGTGGAACCTCGCCGACAAGCAGGCGGAAAGCGCCACCAGCGCGGCCACGACCGTCACGGTCCAGGCAGGGCCGGCGCCGGCTGCCACGCCGGGCGCCGCCTCGAAGCCGGTCCGGCCGGCGGTCTGGGTGTCGCTCGCGGCAATCGCGATCCTCGCCGCGCTAGCGCTCGCGATGCTCTGGCGAAAAGGACGCGCCCACACCGCCCGCCGCCGCGCCGAATGGGCCGTGTCCGAGCCGGCGGCATTCAAAGCGCTCACCCGCGCCTGCGGCAGCGGCGACGTGGCGGCGATCTACGCGGCGCTCGCCACCTGGCGCTCCCGCCTGCCCGCCGCCTGGCCGCCACCGCCCGATGCAAGCGTGCTCGAGGCGGCGCTGTTCGCCGACAAATCTGCCAAGCGGCCAGCATGGTCGAGGGCGATGGCGCACGAGCTCCTGTCAAAGCTCCGCCTCTATCGCCGCGCCGCCCTCGCGACACCGGCGGAGCGCGCGGCCCCGCCGCTGCCGCCGCTCAACCCGGCGAATACCGGTCTCTCTCAGCCGGCAAACGCGTCCATCAGGATATAGGTGCCGGCCTGGCGCTGATGCGCGTCGATAAGCGGGACCAGCCGGGTGAAATGCTCGCTCCGGCAATGCGCATCGAGCGCTGCGCGATCCGGCCATGCCTCGATGAAGATGAAGTGGCCGGGATCCTTCTGGTCGATGAAAAGGTCATAGGCGAGACAAAGCGGCTCCTGCCGCGTCTTCTCGACCAGCTCGCGATAGAGCGGCAGCACGAGCTCGACGCTGTCCTGCTTGATGAAATCCTGCGCGATGACCTTCAGCATGCTCCGAATCTCCGCCGATGTTCCAGTCGCCCTGTCGCAAATGCGACGACCGAAAGCCAGTCGATGAAGACCGCTCGCCTCTCGCCTCCCCCTGCACCCGCACGCTCGCCGTCATCCCGGACGCAGCGGAGCGGAGATCCGGGATCCATTCAGCCGGGAAATCGGGAGTCCGGCGGATGGATGGATCCCTGCTTTCGCAGGGATGACGGTGGAGGGTGGGGATGTCGGGGCGTTCCAAGGCCATTTGCCGGGCGACAGCGGCGTGCCGGCGCGGCAGGTTCCCCTTACGACATCCCTAAACTCCGCCATCATCCTGAGGTGCCCGGCGCAGCCGGGCCTCGAAGGAGGGTCCAGGAAACGCCCCTGATGTAGATCCCGTCGGATTTCGCCTGACTTCCGGACGTCGTCGGCAAACTGGCCCCTCCTTCGAGGCTTCGCTCGCGCGAAGCACCTCAGGATGATGGCGGTGTCGGTCGATCTGTCCGCAAGGCTCTGTAGCTGGCCGCCGTCTGAACCCTCGAAACGCCACGCGTCCCCACCCTCGCCGTCATCCCGGACGCAGCGGAGCGGAGATCCGGGATCCATTCAGCCGGAATACCGGGAGTCCGGCGGATGCATGGATCCCTGCTTTCGCAGGGATGACGGCGAGGGTGGGGATGTCGGGGCGTTCCAGGGCCGGCGGCCGAACCGTGACTGTTCGCACGACATGCGCACCCTTCCCACAGCGAAGCCCCCCGGTTGCCACCACACCGGCGGCCCCCTATGCAGGATCCCAATCACGGACCCCGTCCCCGTTCCAGCCGAGAGCCTGCACGTTTGTCCTGCCGACGACCTGCCCGACCCGCCCGCCCGGGCCGCGCCACCCGATGACCGGGCTTGCCGCCTATACCGGGCTGTTCCTGGCCGCACTCGCCGCCGCGACCATCCTGCCGATGCAGTCGGAGGCCGTGCTGGTCGGGCTGCTGCTCGCCGATTATTCGCCGTGGCTGCTGCTCGCGGTGGCAAGCCTCGGCAATGTTCTCGGCTCGCTGATCAACTGGTTCCTCGGCCGCGGCGTCGCGCGTTATCGCGACCGGCGCTGGTTTCCCGTCAGTCCCGAGCGGCTGGCGCAGGCGGAAAACTGGTATCGGCGCTACGGAAAATGGTCGCTGCTCCTGAGCTGGGCGCCCGTCATCGGCGATCCGCTCACCGTCGTCGCAGGCGTCCTGCGCGAGCCGCTGCCGATGTTTCTCGTCCTCGTCACCATCGCCAAGGTCGGCCGCTATCTGGTGCTCGCGGCGATCACGCTGAGCTGGATGGGCTGAGCTCGCTCGCGAACATCTCACGCGCTTGTGTTGAAAGATCAACTTCGGCGCGGTCGCGCATGCCGTTAGGGAAGGTCATATTGCCCTGCATCCAAACGCGGGCTGGCGCGTTGGGGGTGCGGGAGGAATGCGACAATGACCATGCAATCTGCGGAAGTCAGCCGGGCTTCATTCGGATATCTGCCGGAAGGCGTGATGACCACGATCGGCGACGGCACGTCGACCCTGACCGCGCTCCGGCAATGGCGCGGGTTCACCTGCAGCGAACTGAGCGACCGCTCCGGCGTCGACCTGATCATCATCATGCTGGCCGAGCGCGGCAGCGATTTGTTGCCGGAAGAACGCGCCGCCATCGCCGAGATCCTGTCGGTCGATCCGGATCTCCTGGGGGTCTGAACCCTCTGTCCTGGCCAGAGCGACACGCGCAACGAGGGCGCGAGCCACAGGGCATGAAAACATTCAACAGGGCTTCCCGAGCCTTTTTCCTCAGAGGCGCAGCCAGCGGCTGCTGACGGCGACGCCGACCAACAGCGCGGCGATGATCAGGAACGAGGCCGACAGGCTCGACGCGTGGGCGACGAAGCCGATCGCCGCCGGGCCGGCCAGGATGCCGGCATAGCCGAGCGTGGTGACGGCGGGGATGGCGATGTGCTCGGGCATCGTGTTCTGCCGGCCGACGGCGCTGTAGAGCACCGGCACGACATTGGAACAGCCGGCGCCGACCAGCGCATAGCCGAGCAATCCCGCTTCCCAGACCGGAACCAGCGTCGCCAGCACCAGACCGGCCGCGGCGCAGAGCCCGCCGAAGACGAGGACGTTGCGCTGGCCGGCCCGGCGCACGATCCAGTCGCCGGTCAGCCGGCCGATCGTCATGGTGATGGCGAAGGCGGTGTAGCCGAGCCCGGCATGGGTCGGGTCGACGTTGCGCACCTGGGTCAGGAACACGGCGCTCCAGTCGAGCACGGCGCCCTCCGTCAGGAAGACGATGAAGCACAGCACGCCGATGAACAGCACGACGCCATGCGGCACGGCGAAGGCGGGGCCGCCGGCGCTGCTGCCATAGCGAAGCAGGTTCGGCGCGGCGGCGACGATCGCGACGAGCACGAGGGCGACGACGAGCAGCGCGGCGACGAAGGGCGACGCCCCCATCGCCAGCGCCAGGCTGACGCCGCCGGCGCCGACGATGCCGCCGACGCTGAACAGGCCGTGGAAGCCCGACATCATGGTGCGCCCGCTGGCGCGCTCGACGATCACCGCCTGGATGTTGACGACGCAATCGACCAGCCCGACGCCGGCGCCGAAGAGGAGCAGCGCCGGCACCAGCGCGGCGAAGCTCGAAAGCGTCGCGAGCAGCGGCAGAGCGAGCGCGAGCATGAGCACGCCGGCGATGATGATCCGCCGGCAGCCGAAGCGCGCGGCGAGCGCGCCGGACAGCGGCATCGAGACGATCGATCCGGCGCCAAGGCAGAGCAGCAACAGGCCGAGCGCGCCATCGTCGAGCCCGGCCCGCGCCTTGGCGAAGGGCACCAGCGGCGCCCAGGCCGCCATGCCGAAGCCGGCGATGAAGAAGGCGATGCGGGTCGAGAGCTGTTCGGGCGCGCCGGGAACGCTGGTCGCCGCCAAGTCGGAAGATACCATCGGGAAAAAACCTGTCGTAGCTCGGTCAGCGGTCTCGGCAGGCCGCGCGAGGACCGAATCCGCGCGGAACATGAATTTCCGATCACGGAAGATGTCGGCGCCGGGGTCAAGTCCCGCGCGACGTTTCGAGGGCCGGAAATCCCCTCCTTCGGCCGGATTCGAGAATCTTCAAAATAATCATCGGATGCCATGAACCTTTTCCGGCGTCGCAACGACCAATGGTCATCGGGACCGCGAAGGGCGGCTCCCGGAGATCCAGAGGGAGATCCAAGATGACCATTCTCAACACGATCCGCACCACCGCCACCGTCGCCGCGCTGGCGATCGCCACCATCGCCACGGCCTCGCTCGTCACCGCGAGCAGCGCCCAGGCCGGCCCGGGCTTCGGCGGCCCCGGCGGCTTCAGCGGCGGCTATGGCGGTGGTCACGGCGGTGGTCACGGCGGCCACGGTGGACATGGTGGTCACGGTGGCTGGGGCGGCCGCGGCTGGGGTGGCTGGAACGGCGGCATCTATATCGGCATCCCGGTTTACGCCGGCGCTTCGCAGGAATGCTATCGGGTCCGCCAGAAGGTCTATGTCCCCGGCGTCGGCCGGGTCTGGAAGCGGGTCGTCGTCTGCGATTGATCCGGGATGGCAGATGGCCCAGCAAGCGGGCGGCGGCGGACAGGGTTCCGCGGGCCGCCCGGCCCGCGCGGAGCGGAGTTGACCGCCGGCCCCGGAGCCGCCACGCTCCGTATCAGGACGCGGGAAGGACGGGGCCTCCCATGCTGGACACCAGGGACGATCAGCTGCTCGCACGGATCGCCGGGGGCGACCAGGCCGCGATGCGGTCGCTGTTCACAGCCCAGCATCTCCGCGTTCATCGCTACGTGCTTCGGCTGGTGCGGCGCGAGGACGTCGCCGAGGATGTGGTCACCGAGGTCTTCCTCGATGTCTGGCGCCAGGCGGCCCGCTTCGAGGGCCGCTCGAGCGTCACCACCTGGCTGCTGTCGATCGCCCGCTTCAAGGCCTATTCGGCGCTCCGCCGCCGCACCGAGGCGCCGCTCGACGAGGAATTCGCCGAGACGATCGAGGATCTCGACGATACGCCCGAAGTGACACTGCAGAAGTCGGACAAGGCCGGCGTGCTGCGCGCCTGCATCGACCGGCTGTCGCCGGAGCACCGCGAGGCGATCGACCTGGTCTACTACCAGGAACAATCGATCGAGGATGTCAGCCGCATCGTCGGCATACCGGAGAACACGGTGAAGACCCGCGTGTTCCACGCCCGCAAGCGGCTGTCGGAACTCTGCCGGGAAGCCGGACTGGATAGAGGTTGGCCATGACCCGCGACGAGATGGACGAACCCGGTGGGATCGAGGCGCTGCTGCCCTGGTACGCGGCCGGCACCCTCTCCGCCGAAGAGACCCGCGCGGTCGAGGCGGCGCTGGCATCCGACCCGCTGCTCCGCGCCCAGCTCGGCCGCATCGAGGAAGAGCGCGAGGCGACGATCGCCAGCGCCGAGGCGATGCCCCTGCCCTCGTCGCGCATGGCCGACCGGCTGTTCGCCGAGATCGCGAAACCGGCGCCCGCCCGCCAGCCGAGCTGGAGCGAACGCGTCTTCGGTCCGCTCGGCGAATGGCTCGCCGCGCTGACCGGTCCGCAGCTCGGAATGGGCGCCGCCGCCGCCGCGCTGGCACTCCTCGTGCTCGGCGGCGTCGTCGGCAATCAAATCGCGGGCCGCGGGGTAACGGGAGGTTACCAGACCGCTTCCGGTCCCGAGGCTGTTAACCCCTCCGGCACCTACCTGCTCGTCGCCTTCGAGCCGGCGGCGAAGGCCGAGGACATCGAGCGGCTGATCACCTCGCTCAACGCCACCATCGTCGATGGTCCCCGCGCCGGCGGGCTGTTCCGGCTCCGGATCGGCGAGGAAAGCATGAGCCCGGAAGAACGCCGGATCGTGCAGGAGGCGCTCGAAAACGCCAGGAGCGTGGTGAAGCTGGTCATAGCGGCCCCCTGACGACCGGTTCACACTCGGTTTGACGTTCAATTCCAACGGTTCCTCGCCGGGAGCGACGCCATGTCGACGCGCCAAATCGGACAGATAGCCCTCGCCTTCGCCGTGCTGGCGACGGCCCCCATGCCCACCGCGCGAGCGGCGGAGCGCATCGTCGTCGCGCAGTCCGCCGGCATGGACCAGGGGAACGACGAGGACTGGCGCAGGCGGCAGAGGCAGCCCCGGCCCGAGCGCCCGGATCGCGGCGCGCCGGTCATCTGGGTCGCCCCGGCGATCGTCTATGGCGTTGGAAACGTCGGCGGATTCGGCGACCGCGAAGTGGCGCCGCCGGCCGACTACGAGCGTCCCGCGCCCCGGAAGACGCGCCCAAGAACCCAGGCGAGCCAACCGGCGAAACCGGCCAAGGCCGCCAAGACCGCTTCCACCAAGAAGACCGCCAAACCCGCCCAGCCCGCGAACGGCCCAGCCGTCGCCGGCTCCTATGTCGATGGCGAGGTGTTGTTCTCGACCCGCTCTCCCGAGGCGACGGAGACGATCCTGAAGCGCCATCGGCTGACGCGGCTCGAAACCGTCGATATCGACCTGACCGGCACGACGATCGTCCGCGCCCGCGTCGCGAAGGGCGCCAGCACACAGCGCACGCTGCGGGCGCTCCGTTCCGAAAAATCCATCGTTTCCAGTGAGTTGAACCACCTCTTTGCGCTTCAGGGGGAACCCAAGAACATCGCCGAGAGCGACCTCGCCAGCGTGCAATACGCTCCGGCGAAACTGCGCCTCGCCGAGGCGCACGCGTCGGCGGAGGGCCAATCCGTCCTCGTCGCGGTGATCGATTCCGGCATAGACGGCGACCATCCCGAACTCGCCGGCACGCTCGATCCTAACAGTCCCGCGCGCACCGTCGGCCCGCACGGCACGGCGATCGCCGGCGTCATCGCCGCGCATAGTCGCCTCGTCAGCGCCGCGCCGAAAGTCCGGATTCTGGCCTTCGACAGCTTTTCAGGCCCCGAGGGCAGCCTCGCCCGGGGCTCGACGCTCGATATCCTGAAGAGCCTCGACAGGGCGGCGAGCGCCGGCGCGCGCATCGTCAATCTGAGCTTCGCCGGCCCCGACGACGCCATGCTCTCGGCCGGTATAGAGGCGGCGCATGCGAAGGGGATCGTGCTCGTCGCCGCCGCCGGCAATGGCGGCCCGAAGGCGTCGGCCGCCTATCCGGCGGCCTATTCCGCCGTCATCGCCGTGACCGCGACCGATCCGGCCGACAAGGTCTACGCGGCGGCCAATCGCGGCGGCTACATCGCGCTGGCGGCGCCCGGCGTCGACATCCTGACCACCGCGCCAAAGGGCGACTACACGCAGCTTTCCGGCACCTCCTTCGCGGCGGCGCAGGTGACCGGGGTCGCCGCGCTGCTGCTGGAACGGGCGCCGAAGCTCTCGCCCGACGGGGTCCGCGCCATCCTGACGGAAACGGCCCGCGACCTCGGCAAACCCGGCCGCGACGACGTTTTCGGCGCGGGACTGGTCGACGCGGCGGCAGCGCTCACGGCGGTGTCCGAGGCGACGGCCAGCGCGGCGGTGCAATAGCTATCTCATTGAAAATGAAAAACTTCCCGTCATCCCGGGCTTGACCCGGGATCCATGCAGCCGAGCCTTCGCGAGGTTCGCACTCCCCAAAACCTGGCTGAATGGATCCCCTGAGTTCACAAACGAAGTGCAACACCAGCTTAAGGTGTTGCGATGGGACGAGAGTACAGCCAGCTCGGGCTTGAGGAGCGGATCGAGATTGCCCGCCTATCGGGCGAAGGCGCCTCGATCCGCCAGATCGCTGCAGCTCTGGATCGCGCGCCATCGTCCATCGCTAGGGAGCTGAAGCGCAACCGCGGCCAGCAGGTGGGATACCAGCCCGCTCATGCCGAGGCCCAGGCGCGGGCGCGACGATGGAACGGCAGCCGGCTCGACCGCGACCCGGCGCTCCGCACCGAGGTGCTCGGCCAGCTCCGGGCCGGCTGGTCGCCGGAACAGATCGCCGGCCGCCTGCGGCGCGACGGCCCGAGCCGCCTCAGCCATGAGAGCATCTACCGCTTCGTCTATGCCCAGATCCGCCGCCACAACGACTTCACCTGGCGCAATTACCTGCCGAAGGCCAAGTCGCGGCGGGGCTGGCGTCCCGGCAAGGGCGGCAGTCCGGCCCTGCACATGCGCCACCGCGTGCCGCTGGCGGAGCGTCCGGGCGCGGTGCTGACCCGACTTGACCCCGGCCATTGGGAGGCCGACCTGATGGCGTTTTCCCGCTACGGCCAGAACCTCCTGCTGCTGCATGACCGCATGAGCCGGGTGCTGATCGGCAGCCCACTGCCGTCGAAGCGCGCCGAACCGGTCGCCGGCGCGCTGGCGGCGGCCCTCCAGACGCTGCCGCCGGCCTGCCGCAAGACCGTCACCTTCGACAACGGCACCGAGTTCGCCCGCCACTACGAGCTCGGCGCCCTCGGCATCGCCACCTATTTCTGCGACCCGCATGCGCCCTGGCAGAAGGGCGGCATCGAGAACGCCATCGGTCGCATGCGCCGCTTCCTGCCGCGCAAGACCGACCTCGCAGCCCTCGACAGCGGCGCCCTCATCGGCATGATGGCCGCCTACAACAACACGCCGCGCAAATGCCTCGGCTTCAAAACCCCGGCCGAGGCCTTCTCCGAACAAGTGTTGCACTTCGGATGTGAATCCACCTCCCCGCCTTCGCGGGGATGACGGCAGTGTGTCGGCACAGGCCGAGGCCCATACGGGACCGACCCAAGGGCCTCGGAGACGCCCCGAGCCCTACCCTTCCTTCTTCACCACCAGCAACGTCAGCGCGTTGATCGTCACCAGCACCGTGGCGCCGGTGTCGGCGAGGATGGCGGGCCAGAGGCCGGTGATGCCGACGATGGTCGTCACCAGGAAGACGGCCTTGAGACCGAGCGCGATGGCGATGTTCTGGCGGATGTTGGCCATCGTCCGCCGGGCCAGGCGGATCAGCCGGGCAACGTCGCCGACGTGGTTGTTCAGGATCGCGGCGTCGGCGGTCTCCAGCGCGACGTCGGTGCCGCCGCCCATGGCGATGCCGACATCGGCGGCGGCGAGCGCCGGCGCGTCGTTGATGCCGTCGCCGACCTTGGCCACCTTGGCGCCGCCTGCCTGCAGTTCGCGAATGATGCGCTGCTTGTCCTGCGGCAGCAGTTCGGCGCGAACCTCGATGCCGAGATCGCCGCCGACCGCCTTTGCCGCCCGCGCATTGTCGCCGGTCAGCATGATCGGCGCGACGTCGAGCGCCTTCAAGGCCGCGAGGCCCTCGCCGGCATCGGCGCGCGGGCCGTCGCGCATGGCGATGACACCGACGATGCCGCCATTGACGAGCAGCACCGAGACGCTCTTGCCCTCGCTGCCGAACGCGGCGATCGCCGCCTCCTGCTCCGCCGTCAGCGCCGTCGCCTCGGCGGCGGCCGCCGCCGAACCCAGCAGCAGCGCATCGGAACCGACCTTGCCGGTCATGCCCTTGCCGGCGACGGCGGCGATCTCTTGCGCCACGATCCCAGGCGCAGCCATGTCCGCCGCCTTGCCGAGAATGGCGCGGGCGAGCGGATGGTTGGAGCCGGCCTCGAGCGAGGCGGCGAGCGCGATCACCTCGGCCTCGGAGCGGCCATAGCCGATGACATCGCTCACCACCGGGCGGCCGAGCGTCAGCGTTCCCGTCTTGTCGAAGGCGACGCGGTTGATGCTCGCCAGTGTCTCCAGAACCGCGCCGCCCTTCATCAGCAGCCCCTGCCGCGCGCCGGCGGCGAGGCCGGCCGCGATCGCGGCGGGCGTCGAGATCACCAGCGCGCAGGGGCAGCCGATCAGCAGGATGGCGAGGCCCTTGTAGATCCACTCGCTCCAGTCGCCGCCGAAGGCGAGCGGCGGCACGATCGCCACCAGCGCGCCGACGACCAGCACGGCCGGCGTGTACCAGCGCGCGAACCGGTCGATGAAACGCTCGGTCGGAGCCTTTGCTTCCTGCGCCTCCTCGACCAGGCGGACGATGCGGGCGATCGTGTTGTCGGAGGCGACCGCTGTCACCTCGACGCGGATGACGCCATCGGCGTTGATCGTGCCGGCGAAGACCGTGTCACCGACACCCTTGCGCTTCGGCACGCTTTCGCCGGTGACGGGGGCCTCGTCGATGGCGCTCTCGCCCTCGAGGATCACGCCGTCGGCGGCGATGCGGTCGCCGGGGCGGACCTGGATGATCGCGCCGAGCCGGAGCTCGGCCGCGGGCACCTCGCGCGTGCCGCCGGCTTCCTCGAGGCGGGCCGTCTCCGGCAGCAGCGTCGCGAGATCGCGGATGCTCGTACGCGCCCGCCGGGCGGCGACGCCTTCGAGCAGCTCGCCGATCAGGAACAGGAAGACGACCATGGCCGCTTCCTCGCCGGCCCCGATGATCACCGCGCCGACGGCGGCGATGGTCATCAGCGTCTCGATCGAGAACGGCGTGCCGAAGCGAGCCGCCATGAAGGCGCGGCGGGCGATCGGCACCAGGCCGATCAGCATGGCGACGGCATAGGCGATCGGCTCGATCGCGGGAAAAAGATGCGAGACGACGAAGGCGACGACGATCGCGGCGCCGGCGGCGAGCGTCAGCTTGGCCTTCTTCGACTGCCACCAGGCGCCGTCATCCTCGCCAACGTCATGGCCGTGCAGATCGAGCGGCGGCGCGGCGGCGACAGCGGCGGCCGGCACGGCGGGAACGTGGCCGTGGCTGTGGCTGTGGCCATGATCGTGAGCGTCGTGATCGTGGTCGTGGTCGTGGCCGTGTTCATGGGCGCCGTGTTCATGATCGTGGCCGCCGCAGCATGCATCGTGAGCATGGTCATGCTGCGCAGGCGCCGGCGCGGCCGGACGGGCCGCGAGCGGGGCGATGCCGTAGCCGAGCTTGGCGACGACCTTCTGGATGGGATCAGCGGGATCGACCTCGCCGCGATGCACCGTCATCGTGCCGGCGGACACCGAGACCGAGACGTCCTCGACGCCGTCGATTCGGCGCACCGCCGTATCGATCTTCTGCGCGCAGGAGGCGCAATCCATGCCGGTGATGCGGTAGCGGTCCTGAAATCCCATGATCAGCTCTCGAATTCGGCCTCGTGGCGAAAGGCTCTTGTGTGCTTCGAGGAGGACCCTACATTCTCTAGCGACTAGAGGATCAAGAGGTTATTTTCCGAAAGGCTGAGCTCGATGAGCCGCACGGTTCCGATCGGCACGGTTTCCCGCGAGACCGGCATCAAGGTTCCCACCATCCGCTACTACGAGGAAGTCGGGCTGCTGCCCTCGCCAGCGCGCACCGACAGCAACCGCCGCAGCTATGACGCGGCCGCCGTCCAGCGCCTCCGCTTCATCCGCCATGCCCGCGAGCTCGGCTTCGAAGTCGAGGCGATCCGCCAGTTGCTGACCTTGTCCGACCAGCCGGACCGCTCCTGCGCCGAGGTCGATGTCATCGCGCGCAGCCATCTGAAGGAGATCGACGAGAAGATCGCGCGCCTGACGGCGCTGCGCTCGGAAGTCCAGCGCATGGTCGACGAAGGCGCCCACGGCCGCGTCGCCGAATGCCGCGTCATCGAGGTCCTGGGCGACCATGCCTCGTGTCTGCACGAGACGCACTGAGGGTTGGCCGGCGAGCAGGCTCTCTGAGGCATGAGACAGGTCGGGGGTGACTGAACCCCTCACCCGCCGGCTCCGCCGTCGACCTCTCCCCATGGGAGAGGTGAAGGCTAGAGCGGAAAGTCCGGTTGCGCTCGAAGCGTGCTCAGGATGCGCATCAGGACGATATCGGTCTGATGCAGCACTTCATCATTCCAAAAGCGCAGGACAAAATAGCCCGCGGCCTCCAGAATTGCCGTCCGCTCGGCATCGACGGCCTGGTTGTGTTGGCCGCCGTCGAGCTCAACGATGACACGGCGCTCCACACACAGGAAGTCAACGACGAACCGCTGGATCGGCTCTTGGCGACGGAACTTGAAGCCATGCAGTCGGCGGTCACGCAAATGATACCAAAGCCGCCGCTCGGCCTCGGTCATCTCGCTGCGTAGATGCCGAATGAAGTGTTGTCTGTCCATCTTCGGCCCCATGGAGAACATGGCAAGCTCGCAGACAATCACCTCTCCCATGGGGAGAGGTCGGCCCGCCAGGGCCGGGTGAGGGGTTGAGGCCTATCAAAGGGCCCTCCCCCTCACCGCCTTATTCGACGGCAGAAATGAACTAGGTCTGCGGCCGCTTCGCGCCCTGGGTGTTCAGATACACCGCGTAGAGGCTCGTCGTGCCGCAGATGTAGAGGCGGTTGCGCTTGCGGGCGCCGAATTCGACGTTGGCGACCACTTCCGGGATCTTGATCTTGCCGAGCAGCGTGCCGTCCGCCGCGTAGCAGTTCACGCCGTCGCCGGCCGAGCTCCAGATATTGCCGTGGATATCGACGCGGAAGCCGTCGAAAAGGCCGAAATCGCAGGTCGCGAAATGGCGGCCGGCGCCGACCGACTTGCCGTCCGCCGCGACCGGATAGGCGCGGATGTCGGGCGAGCAATCCGCCTGGTGGCTGAGGCCGGTGTCGGCGACATAGAGGATCGATTCGTCGGGCGAGAAGGCGAGACCGTTCGGGCGCACCATGTCGGTGACGACGGCGGTGACGGCGCCGGTGGCGGGATCGATGCGATAGACGTTGCAGGCGCCGATCTCGCTCTCGGCCTTGTCGCCCTCATATTCGCCATCGATGCCGTAGCTCGGATCGGTGAACCAGATCGAGCCGTCCGACTTGACGACGACGTCGTTGGGCGAGTTCAGCTTCTTGCCCTCGAAGCTGTCGGCAAGCACCTTGCGCGAGCCGTCATGCTCGATGCGGCTCACGGCGCGGCCGCGATGCTCGCAGGCGACGAGACGGCCTTCGAGATCGACGGTGTGGCCGTTCTGGTTGTTGCAAGGGCTGGCGAAGACGGAGACCGAGCCGTCCGTCTCGTCGTAGCGCATCAGCCGGTCGTTCGGGATATCCGACCAGATCAGATATTTGCCGGCCGGGAAATAGGCGGGGCCTTCCGACCAGCGGCAGCCCTCGGCCAGCTTCTCGACATGCACATTGCCCATGGCAAGACGGCGGAACCGGTCGTCGTAGACGACGTAATCCTTCGTGAGCATTTCCCCTCCTCGGATGGCTCGGACTTTCGATGGCGACGGAGCATAGGCCAACGAACCTTCACCGCAAGAGCGGAGCCCCCGCCCGCGCGTTCCTATCGGTGCATAGACAGACTGTTCACCAGGCCATGGCTATCCATTGACGCTCAGGCAGCCGACATAAGCTGCAGTGCAAATGAAGGAGGGTTGTGATGACCAAGGTTCTCGTTCTCTACTATTCGGCCTATGGCCACATCGAGAAGATGGCGGAAGCCGTAGCGGAAGGCGCCCGTTCGACCGGCGCGCATGTCGACATCAAGCGCGTGCCCGAGCTTGTGCCGGAAGAGGTCGCCAAGGCCTCCTACTTCAAGCTCGACCAGGCCGCCCCGATCGCGACGCCCGCCGATCTGGAACATTATGACGCGATCATCGTCGGCGCCGGCACGCGCTTCGGCACGGTCGCCTCGCAGATGCGCAATTTCTGGGACCAGACCGGCGGCCTTTGGGCCCAGGGCAAGCTGGTCGGCAAGGTCGGCTCGTTCTTCACCTCGTCGGCGACCCAGCACGGCGGTCAGGAATCGACCATCCTCGGCTTCATCCCGACCTTCCTGCATCACGGCCTCGCCTATGTCGGCCTGCCCTACGCGTTCCAGGGTCAGACCGGCGTCGAGCAGGTGAAGGGCGGCTCGCCCTACGGCGCCTCGACGATCACCGACGGCGACGGCAGCCGCCAGCCCTCGGAGATCGAGCTCGACGCCGCCCGCTACCAGGGCGCCCACGTCGCTGCGATCGCCGCCAAGGTCGCCGGCAAGGTGCTGCAGCCGGCCTAAAAGCTGGAGACGCCGCCGCGCCCCGCCTTCAGACGCGGCGCGCTCCGAAACGCCCCGGCCCGCGCCGGGGCGTTTTCGTTTGGCCACGAGGCTTTGATCGGGCACGGCTTGAACCGCCGCGACGATCCCGCTAGCTCAGGGGCATGAGCTCCATCACATTCGAGCGGGATTTCGATCCCGCCCATGGCCAGGCCGTCCCGATCGGCGACAGCGTCCGCCGACTGACGGCGCCGAACGGCGGCCCGTTCACCTTTCACGGCACCAACAGCTACATCATCGGCCGCGGCACCGTCGCGGTCCTCGACCCGGGCCCCGACGACCCTGTCCATATCGAGGCGCTGCTCGAGGCCACGCGGGGCGAGCGGATCAGCCACATCCTCGTCACCCACACCCATCGCGATCATTCGCCCGGCGCGGCGCTGTTGAAGGCGCGGACCGGCGCGATCCTGCTCGGCGAAGGTCCGCACCGCCTGGCGCGCCCGATGACGACAGGCGAGGCGCACAGGCTCGACGCCAGCAGCGACACGGACTTCATGCCGGACCGGCGGCTCGTCGACGGCGAGCGGATCGAGGGCGACGGCTGGGCGCTGACGGCGATCGCCACGCCCGGCCATGCCGCCAACCACCTCGCCTTCGCGCTCGAGGGCAGCCCGCTGCTGTTTTCCGGCGACCACGTGATGAAATGGGCGACCACCATCGTCGCCCCGCCGGACGGCGCGATGACGGACTACATGGCCTCGCTCGACCGGCTGGGCGAACGGCCCGAGACGATCTACCTGCCCGGCCATGGCGGCCCGGTCGAGGATGCGCCCGGCTTTGTCCGCGCGCTGAAGGCGCACCGGCGGATGCGCGAGGCGGCGATCGTCGAGCGCATTTCGCGCGGAGACCGGACCATCGCGGAAATCGTCGCCGCCATCTACCGGGATACGCCGTCGGCACTGCATGGCGCCGCGGCCCTCTCCGTGCTGGCCCATATCGAGGACCTGGTCGAACGCGACAGGCTTCTCGCCCCCGAAGGCGTGACGCTCGCCGGCATATTCGAACCCGCAGCCTGAGGCGGCCGCTCAGCGCCTCGGCGGCGCCAGCGGCAGCGGCGGCAGGTCCGTGTCGGGCTCGGCGGGCTCCTCCGCCTCGGTCACGCCCTGCAGGGCGGTGTCGAGATCGGCGAAGAAATCGCGGATGCGACGGGCATTGTCGCCGAGATCATGCGCGCCGATGCGCGAGGCCGAGCGCATGTCGACCAGCGTGCCGTCATCATCGGCAACGAGCCGGATGGAGACGTCGACGGGCAGCGCGAGCAGCAGGGTCTTCGCCACCGCCTCGACGCCGGCATCGGCATTCTCGGCGTCCGGCGGCGTCGCGGCGACGACCTCCCAGCCGCGGCCGCCGACCAGTTTCGTCACCTCGGCATAGACGCGCTCCGGCGACACCGGATAGTGGCGGGCGACGATATCGGGATAGGCCTTCGTCTGCGCTTCGCCTTCGGCGGCGTCAGCCGGCGGCCGGGCGACGGCGCCCGGCGCGCTGAAGCCGGGCGGGTCTTCGCGATCCGTCGAGATGTCGGAGAGACGCGGCAGGCGGATCATCTCGGCCACGACGAAGGCGGGCATGGCGAGGATGACGAGCGCCAGCAGCGACCCGGCCAGCGCCGGACCGAACCCGTTCAGCCCGTCGCGCCAGATATCGCGCATGGCGAGAACGCCGAGGACCAGCGCCAGCAAGGCCACGCCCCAGGCGATCGCGATCACGATGAAAAGCGGCAGCGTCTCGATCTGGCCGAGCCGGTGCATCACGGCCGCCACGATCAGAAGCGGGATGGGCAAGAGGGCGAGACGCAACGCCCAATTGGCGGTGCCGGCCTCCCGCTCGAACGGACGCGCAGTCATGCCAATTCTCCGCAGCCACGCTGTGACGGGCTGGACGCGACAAGTCTACCGCAGCTCACGCGCATTCCTAGGTGTTCCTCGCCTGCAACAACCCGACATGAAAATTGACAATGACATCCGCATGTTAACGGGTTGGTAAACCACGAATCCGCCATACTTGAATTTCATATGCGCATCCCCGGAGGCCAGCAGGCGTAAGATCGGTACGGCTTTCGGCGGAAATGCTCAGGATTTCGAGACTATCATGACCCAAGAGAAGCACCCGACCTTCCGTTCCAAGGCTCAACGTGAGCAGGAACAGGATCTGCAGGCCAAATATGGCGAACTTGGCAACCCCGAGCTCGTCGCGGCGATCCTGCAGAAAAAGAAGCTCGAGCAGCAGCAGCGCCAGATGCAGGCCGCCCTGCCCCCGAACGAGCGGGACTGACCCGCGCGTTCGCTCGAAGCGACTGCCCGGCCATCCAATACATCATGGGTGACGGCGGAGACGACTCCGCCTGCGCCCCGCATACGAGGCGCCCCCGGGCCTCGATCTAGACTGTCATGGCCGGCTCGCCGCGAGGCGGCCGTGCCGTTGGCCGGTCCTAGGACCGGCTGACGACCAGCGAGGCGGCGATCGAGAACATCACGACGCCGATCGCGACATCCAGGATCCGCCAGGCGACCGGCCTGGCGAAGACCGGCGCCAGCAGCCGGGCCCCATAGCCGAGCGCATAGAACCAGACGCAGGACGCGACCATCGCGCCCGCCCCGAAGGCGAGGCGCGCCGTACCGGCATGGCGCCCGGACAGCGAGCCGAGCAGCACGACCGTATCCAGATAGACATGCGGATTGAGGAAGGTGAGCGCGGCGACCGTCGCCAGCGCCGGGCCGAGCCGCATTTCGGCCGCGCCCGAGGCGGAAAGCGCCTCGGCATGGAACGCCCGCCGCAGCGCCATCGCGCCATAGACGAAGAGAAAAGCGGCGCCGGCGAGCGTCACCACGAAGAGTACGCGCGGTGCGCCCTGCACCAGCGCGCCCAATCCGCCGACACCGGCCGCGATCAGCATCGCATCGGCCAGGAAGCAGAAGGTGGCGATCGGAAAGACATGGCTTCGCGCCAGTCCCTGCCGGAGGACGAAGGCATTCTGCGCCCCGATCGCGACGATCAGGCTCGCGCCGAGGAAGAAGCCCTCGACGGCAGGCTGCAGGAATTCGGTCATGGGAAGAAAATTCCGGAGAAAGGAAGTCGGATGTCGGGCGCGGCCGGCACATCTAGACGACGGCGCCCTTTGCGTCACGCGCAAAGGGAATGTGTCGCCGTGAGGGGATGCGCCGGATCAGAACAGCTTCAGCTGGTCGTCGTCGGTCGGCGGCAGCTTGGGCACCTTCGCCCTCTCGACGGCCGTCTCGACGACGGCGCGCACCTGGATCGACGGGTTGTCGTTGCGAAAGCTGTTGACGGCGCTGCCGATCGGAATCGCTTCGAACGTGCCGTCCGGCGGCGGCAGCAGAACCCGCCCGGCGCCCTCGCCCCGTCTTTCATCCAGCCCCAGCCAGAGATCGTACTGGTCGCGCCCGACCACCACCGGCATGCGCTCGTGGATCGGCGCGACTTCGCTGTTGGCGGCGGTCGTCAGGATCGTCGCCGTATCGATGATATTGCCCTTGTCGTCGGCCCACTCGTCCCAGAGGCCGGCGAAGGCGATGACCCCGCCGCGCGCCGGCTGCAGGTAGAAGGGCTGCTTCCTGCCGTCCGACCCCTTGCGCCATTCATAGAAGCCGGTGGCTGGGATCAGGCAGCGGCGATGGCGGAACGGGCCCCGGAAGGCCGGCTTTTCGGCCGCCGATTCCGAGCGCGCATTGAAGAGAAGGGGCAGAGCCGACATGTCCTTCGTCCAGGACGGAATGAGGCCCCACCGCACCAGCGCCGGCCGGCGCTCGCCCCGTTCGGCGCGCACGATCAGGATCGGCTGCGTCGGCGCGATGTTGTAGCGCGGAGGAAACCACTCGATCCGGATCATCGAGAATTCGGCCTCGACATCCTCCTTCGGCACCGCCAGGGCGTAGCGTCCACACATCCAATTGCTCCAGCACGCGCCGTCGCGGCCATTTGGTAAAGACTTCGTAAGGAAGCGCCGCTAACGATCAGCACCCTATCATCTATTTCGCTGCGCTTCTGCGATGGCCCACCCGCCATCGCATCCAGGGAGACGACGCATGCAGTTCGAGCCGGCGCAGCCGGAAAGCAAATATCTGAATCACGCCGAAGATTTGGCGCTGCTTCTTGAGACTTTGCCGCATCGGCTCGACCTCGTCGATGGCGTCCTCGCCTGGCGCCCCGTGTCGCGACGACCGGTGCTCGCCGGCCCGGCAGACCACCGCGCCCGCCGCCGGCTGGACGATCTGACGACGCGCCTCGACCGGCAGGCCGCCGCGGCCCAGGATGCCGTGCGCGAGGCGGTGCGGGCCGGCAAGCTCGAGCTGCTTTGGCCGATCGCCTCGGTCGCCGGCAAGGAACTGCGCCCCGTCATCGCCGAGGCGCGCGATGCTATTGCCGCGTCCCGGACCGAGGAAGAATCCGATGTCCCCCTCGCCCGCATCGCCTGATCTGCCGGCCCCGTCGCCTCCCCGCCCCGTGCTCGGCGTCAGCGTCGCCGTCTGGCGCGACGGCAAGGTGCTGCTCGTCCAGCGGGGCCAGGCTCCCTGGCGTGGTGCCTGGTCGCTGCCCGGCGGCCGCGTCGAATGGGGCGAGCCCCTGCACGCCGCCGCCGCCCGCGAACTCGCGGAAGAGACGGGCCTGATTCTCGGCACCCCGCGCCTCGTCGAGGCTCTGGACGCCATCGACCGCGCCGACGACGGAACCGTGCGCGGCCACTATGTCATCGTCGTCTTCACGGCGACCGCCGAGGGGACGCCAAACCCCGCCTCCGACGCCGCCGACGCGGCCTGGTTCCCGCTGCACCAGCTCGACACGCTGGAAACGACGCCCGACCTGAAGCGGATCGTCCTGCTGTCCGCCCGCTGAGCACGGCGGCGCGCTTGCAGCGAGGCGCAAGCCGAACGATGATCCGCCCGCGCGGCGAGAAGGATATGAAACGGGTGACAAACAGCATCGGCGGAGCGATCCGGCGGGGAATGAAGGCGGGGCTCACCGCGGCTTGCTTTGGGCTGGCGCTGGCCGGCTCCCCCCTGCCCGCCTCGGCCCAGAACGCCGGCGGAGGCGATCCGGCCTACGAGCCGCAGCTGCAGCGCCTCGCCGAGATCCTTGGCGCGCTGCACTATCTTCGGCCGCTCTGCGGCGCGGAGGAGCCGGAGGTCTGGCGCGACCAGATGGACCAGCTCCTCGCGGCGGAGGCGCCGACGCCGGAGCGCAAGGCGCGCCTCGTCTCGCAGTTCAACCACGGCTTCGCCAGCTTCGCTTCCGTCTATCGCACCTGCACGCCGGCGGCGCTCGCGGCGGTCGATCGCTACATGACGGAGGGGACGCGCCTGACCCGCGACATCACAACGCGCTACGGCCGCTAAAAAACGATTTGCAGTGTTAACCAAAATCGTCGAATTGTTACCCGCACGTTAACCCCTTCTTCAGGATCCCGGCCCGCCGGCATCAGCACGTGCTACGTTGCGAACAAGGGCGATTCGATTTCTGCCCATAAGTGACGCGGAAAGCAGGCGACCCTATGGAACACGATCACGACGAGATCGAAATTGCGGAACAGAAGCGCGCGGCGCTCGCCTATCTGACGGAAGCCTGGGACGAGGCGATCGCCGAGGGCATCGAGCCCGACATCCTGGCCCACGCCGCGCTGTTCGCCGCCCTTTCCGACCTGATCGACACCTATGGCGAGGACGCCGTCGCAGATCTCGCGGTCTCGCTGCCGGACCGCGTCCGCCGCGGTGAATTCACGCTGCAGCGGACCATCCAGTAGGTCCCGGACAATCTGACCCGTCGACAACGAGCCTCGCAGCGGTGACGCTGGCGAGGCTTTTCGCATCTGTGCGGCGCTTGGCCGTTCTCCCTCGGTCGTCTATGACTGGCGGACGGGTTCCGGACGAATTCTTGGAGGCAGGCATGCTTGGGCGTTGGACGGTGGCAGGGATCGCGGTCGCGATGACGATGGTCGGAACGGCGCATTCCCGGGCCCTCGTGGCCGGCGAAAGCAAGAGCGTGCCGACGCAGAGCATCACCATCCAGCCGGATCCGAGCGACGAGGACAGTGTCGGCGCGACGGATGACGCCGAGCAGGCCGCCACGCCCGCCCCGGTCACCCCCGACGCGCCGCTGCCGGTCATCGAATATGACGTCTCCAAGCTGCCGGAGCCGGTCCGCCAGCTGCGCGAAAAACTGCTCGAGGCGGCCAAGACCGGCGACATCGAGAAGCTGAAGCCGATCATCGACGCCAACCGCTCGCCGCCCAATCTCGGCGCCGACGCCAACCAGGACAAGGACCCGGTCGCCTTTCTCAAGTCGCAGTCCGGCGATCCGGAAGGCCGCGAGATCCTGGCGATCCTGAGCGAGGTCCTCGACGCCGGCTATGTCCATGTCGATGTCGGCACGCCGCAGGAGGCCTATGTCTGGCCCTATTTCGCGCGCTATCCGATCAACGCGCTGACGCCGCCGCAGATGGTCGAGCTATTCCGCCTCCTCACCTCCTCCGACTATGACGAGATGAAGAGCTTCGGCGCCTACCTGTTCTATCGCGTCGGCATCGCGCCGGACGGCACCTGGACCTATTTCGAAGCGGGCGACTGAGTCCCCGCCGCGCCGCCTTGACGTCGCGTAAAGTTCATGATTTGTTCCATCCTCTCGATAGGGGAATATCATGACAAGCATGGCAGGCATGCAATTCCATCGCGGACGGCTGATCGATCACGTCCAGCTGGTCGTCAGCGACTTCGAGGCCAATCGCCGCTTCTATGACGCGGTTCTGGGCGTCCTCGGCGTTCCGATCGTCTACGGCGAGAACATGCTCTTCGCCGACGACCTCGCGGTCACGGCCGGCGAGCCGACGACCGGACGCTGCCACCTCGCCTTCCAGGCGAAGGACCCGGCGACCGTCGACGCCTTCCACGCGGCGGGACTGAAGGCGGGCGGCCGCGACAATGGCGCGCCGGGCCTGCGCGATTACCATCCGAACTATTACGCGGCGTTCCTGCTCGATCCGGCAGGAAACAACATCGAGGCGGTCCATCACGGCCCCGCCACGCGGTCGGCCGAGTCCGTGGTGATCGAAGCGCTCTGAGGGGCGTGAACCTCCCCTCCAGCGGGGGGCCGAAGTACCTTCCTTGACCTCTCGCCTCGAGGAAATCTTGCACAACGCCACACTCATCCTGTTGCGATGGCTCAAGGATGCGCGGATCGGGTCGTTCCGCCCTCCTCCGTCATCGCCGCGAAGGCGGGGATCCATGCAGCCGCACCCTTGGCCGAATGCAACTCCCAAGGCCTCGGCTGAATGGATCCCGGCTCGGGGGCCGGGATGACGGCGAGCGTGGGTGGTCGCCGGAGCAAGACTTCGCGCGCTGGCCTCGATGAGGCCAGACACTCGGGAGAATGGCGGGGCGCTCTGCCTCCCACACGCTCCTTCCGGCATCGAGACGGGACCGGCCTGCGTCGGCGCAGGCGCGGCCGGCTCGAAGCCAAGGCGATGCTATCCGCGCGGCAGCGCTTCCAGGAAGGTGATCGGCTCGCCGGTCGACGGCTCGGTGATCTCGCCGTCCCACATGACGCGGCGGCCGCGCACGACGGTGCCGACCGGCCAGCCAATGACGCGCTTGCCGTCATAGGGCGTCCAGCCGGCGCGCGACGCGATCCAGGAATTGGTGATCGTCTCGCGCCGCTTCATGTCGACGATGGTGAGATCGGCGTCGTAGCCGACGGCGATGCGGCCCTTGCGGGCCATGCCGAACAGGCGCGCCGGGCCGGCGGAGGTCAGGTCGGCCAGCCGTTCCAGCGTCAGCCGGCCGGCATTGACGTGGTCGAGCATGATCGGAACCAGCGTCTGCACGCCGGTCATGCCGGAGGGCGAGGCCGGATAGGTCTTGGCCTTCTCTTCCAGCGTGTGCGGGGCGTGGTCGGAGCCGAGCACGTCGATGATGCCCTGCGAGATGCCCTTCCAGATGCCGGTGCGGTGGTGCGCATCGCGGATCGGCGGGTTCATCTGCAGGAGCGTGCCGAGCCGGGCATAGTCCTCGGAGGAAAGCGTCAGGTGGTGCGGCGTCGCCTCGGCGGAGGCGACATCCTTGTGCAGCGCCAGATAGTCGATTTCCTCGGCGGTCGAGATGTGCAGCACATGGATGCGCGCGCCGGCGCGGCGGGCGATCGAGACGAGGCGCTCGGTCGCCTGCATGGCGGCGATCGCGTCGCGCCAGATCGGGTGCGAGGACGGATCGCCCTCGACGCGCAAGGGCTTGCGCGCCTCGAGCCGCATCTCGTCCTCGGAGTGGAAGGCGGCGCGGCGGCGGGTCTTCGAGAGGATCGCGGCGATGCCCTCATCGTCGGCGACCAGCAGGTTGCCGGTCGAGGAGCCGATGAACACCTTGATGCCGGCAGCACCCGGCAGGCGCTCCAGATCGGGAATGTCGTTGACGTTCTCGCGCGTGCCGCCGACCCAGAAGGCGAAATCGCAATGCATGCGATGCTTGCCGCGGGCGATCTTGTCGGCCAGCGCCTCGGCGGTGGTCGTGGTCGGGTTGGTGTTCGGCATCTCGAAGACGCCGGTCACGCCGCCAAGCACGGCGCCGCGCGATCCGGTTTCGAGATCTTCCTTCTGCTCGGCGCCCGGTTCGCGAAAATGCACCTGTGTATCGACGACGCCAGGCAATATATGCAGGCCGGTGCAGTCGATCACCTTGCCGGCGCGGCGCGGGTCGACGTCGCCGATGGCGGCGATTCGGCCATCGCGCACGGCGATGTCATGCGTTCCCGTGCCGTCCTGATTGACGACCGTTCCGTTCCGAAAAAGAAACTCGTAGGTTTCCGACATGGCCGCCCTCCCCAGTGCACAGCCGATCCGCTTGAGCCTGAAGACGGATCGCGAGCATCGGCTTAAGGAAGGTGAGCCAACTTCACAAGCGCGTCCTATGCATGGGAACCATGTCTATGCGTAATGGGTCATATGCCCAACTCACCGATCGCGGAACCGTCTTCATCGGCGGTCCCGAGGCGGAAACGTTCCTCCAGAACATCGTCACGACGGACATGGCGGCGGTCCAATCCGCCGGCGCCGGCTTCGGGGCGCTGCTGTCGCCCCAGGGCAAGATCCTGTTTGATTTCATCATCTTGCCAACCGAGGGCGGCTATCTGTTCGACCTGCCGCGCGCGCTCGTCGCCGACTTCCAGAAGCGGATGACGCTCTACCGGCTGCGCGCCAAGGTCGAGATCGCCAATCGCAGCGACAGCGACGCGGTCTATGCCTTCTGGGGTTCCGAGGAGCTGCCCGCGATCGAAGGCCCGGTCGCGAGAGATCCGCGCCTCGCCGCCCTCGGCTTCCGCGCCATCCTTCCCGTCGACGCAACGGTCGCCGTCGACGGCTATGCGGCAGCCTCGGAGGCGGACTACCACGCCTGGCGCACCGGCCTGACCGTCCCCGAGGGCGGCCGCGATTTCGCCTTCGGCGACGCGTTTCCGCATGATGTCGACATGGACGATCTCGGCGGCCTCGATTTCCGCAAGGGCTGCTATGTCGGCCAGGAGATCGTCTCGCGCATGGAGCATCGCGGCACGGCGCGCCGGCGCGCGGTCGCGGTGACGAGCGAGGCCGCGCTGCCGCCCGCCGGCAGCCCGATCGAGGCCGACGGCAAGCCGATCGGCACGCTCGGCGGCTCCTATGACACGGAGAGCGGCAAGGGCGGCATTGGCCTGATCCGGCTCGACCGCGCCCGCCGCGCGCTCGACCAGGGCATCGCCGTCACCGCCGAGGGCGTGCCGCTCGCCATCTCGCTGCCGCCCTTCGCCCGCTTCGGCTGGCCGAGCGGCGACGACGAGGGAGCGGCATGAGCCCCGCGCGCCCCCGCGTCTGGCAGCGCATGCTGTCCGGCCGCCGTCTCGATCTCGCCGACCCCTCCCCCTTCGATATCGAGATCAGCGACATCGCGCATGGCCTCGCCCGCGTCGCGCGCTGGAACGGGCAGACGAGCGGCGCGCATGCCTTCTCCGTCGCGCAGCACTCGGTGCTGGTCGAGCAGATCGCGGCGCTCGCCAAGCCGTCGCTGAGCGAGTCGGATCGTCTCGCCGCGCTGCTGCACGATGCGCCGGAATATGTCGTCGGCGACATGATCTCGCCGTTCAAGGCGCTGGTCGGCGGCGAATACAAGGCGGTCGAGGCGCGGCTGCAGGCGGCGATCCATATACGCTTCGGCCTGCCGGCCGAACGTCCCGCAGCCCTCACCGACGCGATCAAGGCTGCGGACCGGGTCGCCGCCTTCTTCGAGGCGACAGGGCTCGCCGGCTTCAGCGAAACGGAAGCGGCCAAGTTCTTCGGCCGCCCGCGCGGCATCCTGCGTTCGCAGCTGGCGCTCGATCCCTGGCCGACGGCGGAGGCGCAGCGGATCTTCCTCGAGCGCTTCGAGGCGCTCGCCGGCGCGAGGGCGGCAAACGCCATTTCGGCGTGACCCGGGCGGCTCGACCCACTACATAACCCTCCCGGGGGCGCGTTCGCCGCGCTCCTCCCAAGCTGCCACGGGGACGGCCCTGCCGTCGCCGGCGAAGCGCACACCGAGAAGGTGCAAGGAGAACAACAATGTCCCGCATTCACGTCTGCTCATTGTCCCGCATCGGCGCCACCGTCGCCCAGACCGGCGCCAGCCATCTGGTGACGCTGATCAACGCCGGAACCCCGGTCGAGCGCCCCGTCGCGATCCCGGAAAACCGCCATCTCTTCCTCGCCTTCAACGACATCCTCGAGCCGATGGAAGGCATGACGCCGCCGGCCGAGGAGCATGTCACGGCGCTGCTCGATTTCGTCGAGGGCTGGAAGCCGGAAAAGCCGATCGTCATCCATTGCTTCGCCGGCATCAGCCGCTCGACCGCCGCTGCCTTCATCACGGTCTGCGCGTTGCGCCCGGAGCGCGACGAGGCGGAGATCGCCGCCCTGATTCGCGCCGGCTCGCCCTCGGCGACGCCGAATTTGCGCCTGGTCCGCCTGGCGGACGAGGTGCTCGGCCGCCGGGGCCGCATGGTCAGCGCCGTCGAGGCGATAGGCCGCGGCCGCGACGCCTTCGAGGGTCATCCCTTCTCGCTCGACCTCGACCTGGCGCGCTGATCCGCGCCAGATCCTGCACCAAGCTCCGGAACCTCCCGACCGCATGAACTTCGAAAACTTGCACGGCCCCCTCGCGACCGACCGCCTGACGCTGCGGCCGTTCGCCGAGGCGGATTTTACCGCCTATGCCGCCTATCACGCCCTCCCCGAGGTCTACCGCTATCTCTATGCCGCGCCGCCTGTCGGCGATGCCCTACGGGCGCAGTTCGACGCGACGCTCCAAGCACCCTTCGAGGCGGACGGCGACGTGTTCCGGCTGGCGGTGGTGACGAAGGACGACGATGCCGTCATCGGCGAGACGCTGCTGAAGCTGGCGAGCCGGGCGGCGCTGCAGGGCGAAGTCGGCTACATCTTCCATCCCGCCTCGGCCGGAAAGGGCTATGCCACCGAGGCGGTGGCGCGGATGATCGACTTCGGTTTCGTCCGCTTCGGCTTCCATCGGATCTTCGCGCGGCTCGACGCCGCCAACCGGGGATCGGTCGGCGTGGTCGAGCGCCTCGGCCTCCGGCGCGAGGCGCATCTCGTGCAGAACGACCGCTTCGACGGCCAATGGGGCGACGAATACATCTATGCCGTGCTCGCCTCGGAATGGGCCGCGCGAAAGGCTTCGGCCTGACGCGGGATCCGGCCGGCGCGCCAAGATTGCAGCCGTCCCGGCCCTCTGCGCGCAGTTGTTTCAATATTTTCGTGTTGCAGCGCACCAAGAGCCTGATCTAGCTAGATCATGCGCCGGCTCCTGCCGGTTGCCGCGGGAGCGTGCGCCAAGATGACGAAATGGGTCTACACCTTTGGTGGCGGAAGCGCCGAGGGTGACGCCGCGCTGAAGGAGATCCTCGGTGCGAAGGGGGCTGGCCTCGCCGAGATGAGCGCGCTCGGCCTGCCGGTGCCGCCGGGCTTCACCATCTCGACCGAGCTCTGCCGGCGCTTCCTGGCCGGCGACGACGCGTTTCCGGCTGGGCTCGCGGGAGAGGTCGCCGCCGCGCTGGAGGGCATCGCCGCCGTCGCCGGCCATCGCTTCGGCGATCCCGAACACCCGCTTCTCGTCTCCGTCCGCTCGGGCGCGGCCGTGTCGATGCCGGGCATGATGGACACCGTCCTCAATCTCGGCCTCAACGACGAGACCGTCGAGGGCCTCGCGCTCGTCTCCGACGATCGCCGCTTCGCCTTCGACAGCTATCGCCGCTTCATCCAGATGTATGGCGACGTCGTGCTCGGGCTCGATCACAGCGTGTTCGAGGAGCGGCTCGAGGATTACAAGCTCGAGCGCGGCTATACGCTCGACAGCGACCTCGACGCCGACGACTGGCAGGCGGTCTGCGCGCTGTTCAAGGCGCTCGTCGCCGAGGAGCTGGACGAGCCCTTTCCGCAGGCGGCCGACGACCAGCTCTGGGGCGCGATCTCCGCCGTCATCCGCTCCTGGAACAATCCGCGCGCGAAAGCCTATCGCCGCATCAACAACCTGCCCGACGGCGGCGGCACCGCCGTCACCGTGCAGGCGATGGTGTTCGGCAATCTCGGCGAGACCTCGGCGACCGGCGTCGCCTTCACGCGCCATCCCTCGACCGGCGAGAACATCCTCTGGGGCGAGTTCCTGCCGAACGCGCAGGGCGAGGACGTCGTCTCCGGCATGCGCACGCCGCAGGACCTGACCGAGATCGCCCGCCGCGAGACCGGCTCGGACGCGCCCTCGCTGGAAACGTCGATGCCGGAGGTGTTCGCCGAATTCCGCGCCGTCTGCACGGCGCTAGAAAAGCACCACCGCGACATGCTCGATCTCGAATTCACGATCGAGCGCGGCCGGCTGTGGATGCTGCAGGCCCGCCCCGCCAAGCGGACCATCCACGCGGCGCTGAAGACCGCCGTCGACATGGCGCATGAGGGGCTGATCACCCGCGCCGAGGCGGTGGCGCGGATCGAGCCGCGGATGCTGGAGCAGCTCCTGCATCCGACGATCGACCCGGAATCCGGCAGCGACCTGTTCGCACGCGGCCTGCCTGCCTCGCCGGGGGCTGCGAGCGGCACGGTCGTGTTCACCTCCGAAGAGGCCGAGATCGCCCGCACGCAGGGGCGCAAGGTGATCCTGGTCCGCGTCGAGACCAGCCCCGAGGACGTGCACGGCATGCACGCGGCGCGCGGCATCCTGACGACGCGCGGCGGCATGACCAGCCACGCCGCCGTGGTGGCGCGCGGCATGGGCAAGCCCTGCGTCTGCGGCGCCGGCACGATCCGCGTCGATTTCCACGCCGGCACGCTGACGTCGGGCGGCCGCACCATCCGCCGCGGCGACACCATCACCATCGACGGCGGCACCGGCCAGGTGCTGGTCGGCGCCGTGCCGCTGCGCGAGCCCGAACTCTCCGGCGCCTTCGCCGAGCTGATGGAATGGGCCGACAGCTTCCGCCGGCTCAAGGTGCGCACCAATGTCGACACGCCGGCCGATGCGCGCGCCGCGCGGGGCTTCGGCGCCGAGGGCATCGGCCTCTGCCGCACCGAGCACATGTTCTTCGACGCGCGCCGCATCGTCGCCGTGCGCGAGATGATTTTGGCCGAGACGGACGCGGCCCGCGCCGACGCGCTCGCCAAGCTGCTGCCGATGCAGCGAAGCGACTTCGCCTCGCTGTTCGAGATCATGACCGGCCTGCCGGTGACGATCCGCCTGCTCGATCCGCCGCTGCACGAGTTCCTGCCGAAGGGCGAAACCGAGATCGCCGAGCTCGCCGCGATCATGGGCATCCCGCCGGCAAAGATCCGCGCCAGCACGCATGCGCTCGAGGAAGCGAACCCGATGCTCGGCCATCGCGGCGTCCGCCTCGCCATCTCCTTCCCCGAGATCATCGCCATGCAGGCGCGCGCCATCCTGGAGGCGGCGCTCGACGTTGCCGACCAGACCGGCGTCGCCGTCGATCTAGAGATCATGGTGCCGCTGATCGCCTCCAAGGCCGAGCTGGACCTGGTCAACGGCCATATCCGCGCCGCCGAGGCGCTGGTGAAGAAGCTGCACGGCCGCGCCCCGCCCTACGAGCTCGGCACGATGATCGAGCTGCCGCGCGCGGCACTCGCCGCCGGCGAGCTCGCCCGCGAGGCGACTTTCTTCTCGTTCGGCACCAACGATCTGACGCAGACGACCTTCGGCATCTCGCGCGACGATGCCGCGACGTACCTGAACACCTACCTGGCGCGCGGGATCCTGCCGCACGATCCCTTTGCCTCGATCGACCGCGAGGGTGTGGGCGAGCTGATCCGCATCGCCTGCGTGCGCGGCCGCGCGACGCGGCCCGATTTGAAGCTCGGCGTCTGCGGCGAGCATGGCGGCGATCCCGCCTCGATCCATTTTTTCGCCGAAATTAACCTTGACTACGTCTCCTGTTCGCCCTTCCGGGTCCCCGTCGCCCGTCTGGCAGCCGCTCAGGCAGCCTTACGAAACAGAGACTGAGCCAATTCCCCTCCTCCCGCTTCGCTTCCCCGAACCCGCCTTACGAGCCGTTAACCGTCTTTCAAGGTTAATGCCGCAGATTCAAGCCACGTGACCGGCGAACCACACTGGTCCCTCCTGTTTCGTGCGCGTGGAGTTGCGTCCCTCATGGCTGGTCTCGTGCGGCGTCCGACGACGGCAATGGCATCCCGCGCCCATCTCGGACGCGATCCCCGGCTTGCCCTGCGCAAGCGACGCCCGAGACCCTCGTTCCATCGCATCGCGCTTCTCTCCGGCCTGCTCGCCAGCGGGCTCCTCGCGCTCTCGTCGACCACGGTCGCGCTGCAGGACGTCGCCAGCACCTATGGCAAGGACCTGCCGGTCGGCCAGCGCTGGCTGGCCCGGCTCGTGCCGGCGAAGAAGGGCGAAGCCTATCTGCCGACCTTCGTCTCGCCGCCGCCGTCCGCCCAGCTCGTCGCCGGCGAGGTCAAGAGCGACGGCCTGATCATCGAGCCCGAGCTGCAGGTGGTCGTGCAAGGCCCCGTCTCGGCCCCGGAATTCACGCCGCCAGAGGTCAATCGCGGCGGCAAGCACGACATCACCGTGGCGCTGCGCAAGCCCGCCCCCGTGCGCGCCGCCTCGGCCGCGCATTTCAAGGCGGGCGTGCTCAAGGGGCAGGAGCTCGCCAGCGCCTTCAGCAACGCCAACGCCGTGCCGAAGATGGCCTTCGCCACGGCGCAGGACGTCGCCCAGCCGGACGGCGCGCTGCGCTATGCCTCGAAGGACGCCGCTCCCAAGGACGCTGTGGCGAAACCGGTCGTCGCGCTCGCTTCGATCGCGCCGATCCCCCGCCGCAACGAACTCGCGCGCGCCGCCGGCAAGGCCGAGAAGAGCGCGAAGGGCTCCGGCAATGTCGTCGACGGCAGCGCCGTGGTCTCCGCCTATGCCCCGGCCGATATCGACCGCTCGATGAGCGCGCCCTTCCAGGCGCTGCTCGGCAAGCCGATGGGGCCGACCGCGATCGGCAAGGACGGCAAGCCCGACCATTGGTGGGTGATGAACAAGATCCCACCCAATGCGCGATCGGCGACCGAGCAGAAATGCCTGGCGACGGCGATCTATTTCGAAGCGCGCGGCGAACCGCTGAAGGGCGAGCTCGCGGTCGCCCAGGTCGTGATCAACCGGCTGAAGAACCCGGCCTATCCGAAGACGGTCTGCGGCGTCGTCTACCAGAACAAGGACATGCGCAACGCCTGCCAGTTCTCGTTCGCCTGCGACGGCATCCCCGACCGCATCACCGACATGGAGTCGTGGAAGCGGGCGCAGATGCTGGCCAAGCGCGTGCTCAACGAGGACAATTGGTGGAACGCCGACGTCGGCTCGTCGACGCACTACCACGCGACCTATGTCCGGCCGCGCTGGGCCAAGACGATGAAGAAGATGCAGAAGCTCGGCCACCACGTCTTCTACAAGACCTATGGCGGCGGCTGGATCTGAGGCGGCGAGAGGCCGCGTTTTCCTTCTACCCGGAGCCCGCAGGATAGCACGCTCCCTCGCCTCACCCTCGCCATCATCCCGGGCTTGACCCGGGATCCATTCAGCCGCGGCGTCGGGCGTCGAACTTCCCAAGAACGCGAATGGATGGATCCCGGCCTTCGCCGGGATGACGGCGAGCGTGGGGAGATGGGGAGCCTGGTGCTGTTGGGCTTTTCGCGGCAGTACCGCCGAAGCCCCCTCACGCGACAATGCCGAAGCCTGACAGATGGTGCCAAACCCAAGGGGTGGTCCAGACGGCTTTTGGCCCTGACCGCTCCCACACCCTCCGCCGTCATCCCGGCGAAGGCCGGGATCCACCCATCCGCCAGACTGAGCCCCTACCCGATTTCCACCACGATCCGGCCCCGGATCCTGCCGTCGACGATCTCGCGCGCCGTGTCGATGACGTCGTCGAAGGCGATGCGTTTCGTCATCGCGGCGAGTTTGGCGCGGTCGAGGTCGCGGTCGAGGCGGTCCCAGACGGCGACGCGGACCGGCTTCGGCACATAGACGGAATCGATGCCGTAGAGCGTGACGCCGCGCAGGATGAACGGCGCGACGGTCGCCGGCAGTTCCATGCCGCCGGCAAGGCCGCAGGCCGCGACCGCGCCGTCATAGCGGATCATGGAGAGGACGTTGGCGAGCGTCTGGCCGCCGACGACGTCGATCGCGCCGATCCAGCGCTCGCGCGCGAGCGGCTTGCCGCTGCCCTCCAGCTCGGAACGCGCGATGATCTCGGCCGCGCCGAGCTTCTTCAAATAGTCGGCCTCTTCCGGCCGCCCCGTCGAGGCAACGACGTGGTAGCCGAGGCCGGCGAGCAGCGCGACCGCGACGGAGCCGACGCCGCCCGCCGCACCCGTGACGAGGATCGGTCCGCCCGCGGGGCCGATGCCGTGCCGCTCCAGCGCCATCACGCACATCATCGCCGTGTAGCCGGCCGTGCCGATCGCCATGCCCTCGTCCGGCGAGAAGCCGGAGGGGAGCGAAATCAGCCAGTCGCTCTTCCAGCGCGCCCGCTCGGCCCAGGCGCCGAGATGCAGCTCGCCGACGCCCCAGCCGTTCAGGAGCACCCGGTCGCCCGGCTTGAAGGACTGCGAGCTCGACTGCTCGACGATGCCGACGCCATCGACGCCGGGCACCATGGGGAATCGCCGCACGACCGGCGCGCGGCCGGTGATCGCGAGGCCGTCCTTGTAGTTGACGGTCGAGCGCTCGATGCGGACCGTGACGTCGCCTTCCATCAGATCCGCGTCGGTCAGCGTGCCGAAACCGACGGACTGGGCCCCGCCGGCGTCCTTCTCGATCAGGACGGCCTTGAAGGACGACATGGGCATTCTCCTTGCAGTTTTATGCGGCGACGCCATCGGCGTCCGCCTGATCATAGGAAGCGGATGGCGCTTCGATAAGGTCCCAGGACGCTTCGATAGGGTTCAAGGATAAGGCGCGGGGCATCGATTCGATCCATGCCGAACGCCATGCCGCGCCCTTCCGCCCCGCCTGCGGACCCAAGCGCGCCGCGCTTCCTTGACCGCGCGGGCGCCGCGCGATTAGGGTGCGCCGCCTTCGCGTCGCATCACGCGCGCGTCCGAATTTCTCAAGGTTTGCCGGTGTTCGACACACTTCCTCCCCACATGCGCCCCGACCGGTCCTTCCAGGGCCTGATCCTGACGCTGCAGCGCTTCTGGGCCGATTATGGCTGCGCGATCCTGCAGCCCTACGACATGGAAGTGGGCGCCGGTACCTCGCATCCCTCGACCATGCTGCGATCGCTCGGTCCGAAGCCGTGGAAGGCCGCCTATGTGCAGCCCTCGCGCCGGCCGAAGGACGGCCGCTATGGCGAGAACCCGAACCGGCTGCAGCACTATTACCAGTTCCAGGTCATCCTGAAGCCGAACCCGCCGAACCTGCAGGAGCTCTATCTCGACTCGCTGCGCGCCATCGGCATCGACATGGCACTGCATGACGTGCGCTTCGTCGAGGACGACTGGGAGAACCCGACGCTCGGCGCCTGGGGCCTCGGCTGGGAATGCTGGTGCGACGGCATGGAAGTGTCGCAGTTCACCTATTTCCAGCAGGTCGCCGGCATCGAGTGCAATCCGGTCTCGGGCGAGCTCACCTATGGCCTCGAGCGCCTCGCCATGTATGTGCAGGGCGTCGAGAACGTCTACGACCTGAACTTCAACGGCCGCGAGGGCGACGAGAAGGTCACCTATGGCGACGTCTTCAAGCAGGCCGAGCAGGAATATTCGCGGCACAATTTCGAATTCGCCGATACCGAGATCCTGTTCCGCCGCTTCCAGGACTGCGAGCGGGAATGCCAGGCGCTGCTCGCCGCCGGCGGCATGGTGCTGCCGGCCTATGACCAGTGCCTCAAGGCAGGCCACGCCTTCAACCTGCTCGACGCGCGCGGCGTGATCTCCGTCACCGAGCGCCAGAGCTACATCCTGCGCGTCCGCGAACTCGCCAAGGCCTGCGGCGCCGCCTGGCTCGAAACCCCGGCCGGGGGAAAAGAATAAATGCCCGATCTTCTGCTTGAACTCTTCTCCGAGGAAATCCCCGCCCGCATGCAGCGCAAGGCGGCGGAGGATCTGAAGAAGCTCGTCACCGACGCGCTCGTCGAGGCCGGCCTGCACTATGAGGGCGCCAAGGCGTTCTCGACCCCGCGCCGCCTGGCGCTGACCGTCACCGGCATCCCGACGCACTCCGCCGCGACCCGCGAGGATCGCAAGGGGCCGAAGGTCGGCGCGCCCGACGCCGCCATCCAGGGTTTTCTCCGCGGTGCCGGCCTTACTTCGCTCGACCAGGCGCATGTCCATTCGGATCCGAAGAAGGGCGATTTCTACGTCGCCCACATCGACAAGCCCGGCCGCGACACCAAGGACGTGATCGCCACCGCGATCCCCACCATCATCCGCTCCTTCCCGTGGCCCAAATCCATGCATTGGGGCACCGGCAAGCTGCAATGGGTGCGCCCGCTGCAGGCGATCGTCTGCACCTTCGGGCCGGAGACCGAGGAGCCGGAAGTCATCGATTTCGAGATCGACGGCATCCGTTCCGGCAACGTCACCTATGGCCACCGCTTCATCGCGCCGAGTGCGATCCCCGTGAAGCGCTTCGACGACTATATCGAGAAGCTCGACCATGCCTCGGTCGTGCTCGACGCCGACCGCCGGAAGGACATCATCCTGCATGACGCGCGCGACCGCGTCTTCGCGCTCGGGCTGGAGCTGGTCGAGGACGAGGGGCTGCTCGAAGAAGTCGCCGGCCTGGTCGAATGGCCGGTCGTGCTGGTCGGCACCTTCGAGGAAGATTTCCTGGCGATCCCGCCGGAGGTGATCCGCGCCACCATCCGCGCCAACCAGAAGTGCTTCGTCGTGCGCCGGCCCGGCACCACCGAGCTCGCCAACCGCTTCGTGCTCGTCTCGAACATCGAGGCGAAGGATGGCGGCGCGGCGATCACGGCCGGCAATGCCCGCGTCATCCGCGCCCGTCTCTCCGACGCCAAGTTCTTCTACGACACCGATTTGAAGACCCGGCTCGAGGAGCGCCTGCCGAAGTTCGAGCAGATCGTCTTCCACGAGAAGCTCGGCACCCAGGCCGAGCGCATCCTGCGCCTGCAGAAGCTCGCCGCGGCGATCGCGCCGCTGGTCGGCGCCGATGTCGACAAGGCCCGCCGCGCCGCGCTGCTCGCCAAGACCGACCTCGTCACCGAGGTGGTCGGCGAGTTCCCCGAGGTGCAGGGGCTGATGGGCCGCTACTACGCCATCGCCCAGGGCGAGGACGCCTCTGTCGCCGCGGCGATCGAGGATCACTACAAGCCGCAGGGCCCGGGCGACCGCGTGCCGACCGATCCGGTCGCGATCGCGGTGGCGCTCGCCGACAAGCTCGACACGCTGACCGGCTTCTGGGCGATCGACGAGAAGCCGACCGGCAGCAAGGACCCCTATGCGCTGCGTCGCGCCGCGCTCGGCGTCATCCGCATCGCGCTGTCGACCAACGACAAGCTGTCGCTGAACGACGCCATCGCCCAGGCGATCGTCGGCTACAACGACCAGACCGAGGCGGAAGCGCTCACCGCCTACGAGACGGCGCAGAGCACGATCTCGACCGAGGACGTCGACGGCGAGCAGGATCTCGACATCGCGCTGGAGAGCTTCGGCCGCCGGCTGCGCCGCGATCTCGACGCCAAGACGCCGGCGATCATCGCCGACCTGATCGCCTTCTTCGCCGACCGGCTGAAGGTGCAGCTGCGCGACCAGGGCGCCCGGCATGACTTGGTCGACGCCGTGTTCGCGCTCGGCGGCCAGGATGATCTGCTGCTGATTTCGCGGCGCGTCGAGGCGCTCGGCCAGTTCCTCGACACCGAGGACGGCAAGAACCTGCTCGCCGGCTATCGCCGCGCCGCCAACATCCTGAAGGCGGAAGAGAAGAAGGGCGAGAGCTTCGAGGGCACGGTCGACGCCGCGCATCTGAAGCTGTCCGAGGAGCGCGCGCTGCACGTCGCCATCGCCACGGCGCGAGCCGAGGCGGAGGCCGCCGTCGCCCGCGAGGACTATGAGGGCGCGATCACCGCGCTCGCCCGCCTGCGCGCGCCGGTCGACGCCTTCTTCGACAAGGTGCTCGTCAATGCCGAGGAGGCGGAAGTCCGCGTCAACCGCCTCAACCTCCTGAACGCCATCCGCAGCGCAACGCTCGCGGTGGCGGATTTCTCCAAGGTTAGCGGCTAAGCCTGATTGGTGGTGGGGGTCACAGCGGTCCTGTGACCCCCGTCATACCGCGAGGGGCTGGCTTGAGGGATCTTCCCCGTGCCGTCGACCGGGACAATTCCCCGGTGCGAAACCCGAACAGGAGCGCATGAGGCGCGCGGACGACATAAGTCGGTCCGGATGTCGCGTCGCCATCGATGGCCAGCTCGAAGGAGCCCCATCATGACGACCCAGTTTTTCGCCAAGACCTATACCGGCAAGTCCAGCAAGCGCGCGTCCTTCGCCCTCGCGGCGCTCGCGGTTGCCTCGCTCTTCCTCGCCGACATCGCGCCGGCCGTCGCCCAGACGGCGCCGGGCGCCTCGACCCGCCCGTCCGGCGGCTCGTCGTCCTCGACGGTTCCCGGCGGGCCGGATGGCGGCGGCGACAGCGGCATGCCGTCGGTTTCCTGCAATGATTTCGGTTTCGCCAACATGCCGTCGGGCTGCCTGTCGCAGGCGATGTCCTGCATCTGCCCGAATGAGGTCCGCGTCGGCTACCGGGCGCCCTCGAGCTGCGAAGGCGTCGGTCGCAACATGCGGCGCGCGGCCGAGCGCAATTGCGGTGCCAACACCGGCGCGGTCCGCCGCGTGTTCTGAGTGGAATGCAGGATTGAAGCGGGCCCCTTCTTTCACCTCTCCCTGAGGGAGAGGTCGACGGCCGAAGGCCGGCGGGTGAGGGTTTACGCCCTCACCGGATGGTTCCCCAAACCCTCACCCGGAGCTTCGCTCCGACCTCTCCCTCAGGGAGAGGTAATGGGCAACGCGGATCGAGCGGGGAGATCGGGCTCGCCTGTCGAATTACAGGCAAGACATTACGGCGGCGCGCCGATGGCGGGCCGCTAGGTCGAAAGGATGAGGCGGATCAGAACCGGTCGCTGGGGCGGTAGATGCCGGTCACGGGATCCTGAACGAGCGTCGCCATCGGCCGGTTGGCCATGGCGCGCTCGGCCTGCCGAAGCCGAACCTCGACGCGTTCGCGCGCTTTCATCAGGGTCCGGGCGGTGACGACACCCAACGTACCCAGCAGCGCCAGCATCAGAACCTGAGGCATCATCTCATCCTTCCCTGTCGAGCCCTCGTGTCGCTCGATCCGCGTGGCCCGGATCGTTGGCGATGGCCTGGCCCTCGACTACAGCCCGAACCGGGCCCAGTAGGCGCGCTCCTCCAGTGTGGAGACAGCACTATCCACCATATTGGCCGCAATCGCGGCGGAGACAAGGCCGCCGCCCCCGCCACCGCCGAACCGCGCCAACACGCCGCGCTTCGGCTGGACCGCCAGAAGCCGCAGCTTGTCGCCGAAACGGCCGCGCAGATAGGAGCGCAGATCGCCGATCCGGTCGACCAGCCCGAGCTCGAGCCCCCGCGTTCCCGACCAGAACGCGCCGGAGAAAAGCGTCGGATCGTCCGCAAGCCGCCCGCCGCGCCGCGCCCGCACCAGCTCGATGAACATGTCGTGCACGTCGCGCTGCAGCGACTTCAGGTGCTGGATGTCGGTTTCCTTTTCCGGCTTGAACGGATCGAGCATCGCCTTGCTTTCGCCGGCTGTATAGACGCGGCGCTCGACGCCGATCTTCTCGATCAGCTTCTCGAAGCCGAAGCCGGCCGAGACGACGCCGATCGAGCCGACGACCGAGCTCTGGTCGGCGATGACGACGTCGCCGGCGAGCGCGATCAGATAGCCGCCGGAGGCCGCGACGTCCTCGACCGCGACGATGACTTCCTTCTTGTTCTCCTCGGCGAGGGCCCGGATGCGCTTGAAGATCAGATGCGACTGCACCGGCGAGCCGCCGGGCGAGTTGATCAGGATCGCCACCACCGGCGCCCGCTTCATGGCGAAGGCGCGGGCGAGCTGCGGCGCGACGCTGCCGAGCGTCATGCCGGAGCGCAGCGCCGAGACCGCGCCGATGACGCCGGAAAGCCGGACGACGGGGACGACGACATTCTCCTGGCGGAAGCGCGCCGGAAGCAGCTTGAGGAAGGATTGCTTGAGGTCCTGGATCACGATGATCAGCCTTCAGGAGGGATCGAGAGCGGTCTCGCCCCAATTGGGGTCGGACCAGACGGGATGGATGTCGGAAAGCGAGGCGCCGTCGCGCAGGATCGCGGCGAGGCCGGGCAGGAAGGCGGAGCCGGCGCTGCCATGCAGCGGCAGACCCGGCATCAGCCTTATGCCGGCCCGGTTGCCCTTGATGCCGCGCACCAGCACGCGGGTCGCCGGCTCGTTGGCGCGCGGGTGCACCGGCAGGACGGCGAGCGCGCCGAAGCGGCCCTCGCAGGCCGAAAGGATCGCCGGCAGGCGGTCGGCCGGCAGGATCGCGGCCAGCGTGCCCTGCGGCCGGACCAGGGCGGCCGCTGCGCGGAACCAGGCATCGAGGCCACCGGCTCCCAGCACATGCGCGCGAGCGCGAAAATCATCCGGCGAGGAGCGGACGCGGTCCTGATCGTGGAATGGCGGGTTCATCAGGGCGTGATCGAAGCTCTCCGGCAGCAGCCCGGCCGCCTTGCGCGTCTCGCCGGCGAGCAGGTCCGCCACCACGATGTCGACCCGGCCGGCGAACCCGGCATTGGCCGGGAGCCCGAGCGCCGTGCGGGCACAGGCGGCGAGCTCTTCCTCGCGCTCGACCAGCACGACCCGCGCGCCCTCGGCGCGGGCGGCCAGCGACAGCCCGGCGACGCCGGCCCCGGCGCCGAGATCGACGACGCGGCCCTGGACGCCGGCGCCGAGCGCCGCCGCGAGGATGACCGCATCGAGGCCGGAACGATGATGGCCGCGCGCCGGCTGGACGGCTTCGACCCGCCCGCCCAGAAACGCATCCACCGTCGTCTCGAACACCGTATCGAGCATAACTAAATCGTCTCCGGCCGAAGCTCGCCGCCGATGCCGGCATCGGTCAGGAGCTGGCGCGCCGCATCCGCCTCTTCGGCAAGCACGAGGATGCGTCGCGGCAGGACGCCGAGCGACCCTTCCATCACACTCATGTTCTGGTCGACGACCAAATGTTCGATGCCGGCATCCTTCAGGAGGGCCTCGACAAAGGAAATCATGACCATGTCATTCGTGCGGATGAGCTCTTCCATATTCCCTCATAGGCGGTTTGCGACGATGATCCGTCCCCCCGAAGGTAAGACCGGCCGGGCGCGGCGGCAATGACGCGCGGGCAGCTCGGGCGCCGATCATCGCAATGCAGCAATAAAGTATGCCAACGGGGCCTTCAGGGCCGTTCTGAGCCATAGTGTCACTTGTTCGGATCCCCCCGGCCCCCTATTGTCGCCCGCGAAACAGAGACGAACCGGGAGCGTTGCCCGTGGGATTGGTAGTTCCGCTCGACGAGAGCAAGAAGAAGGGCGCAGCCCGGATCGAGCCTCTCGTCGCGCTTGTATCGGCCGACATGGAACGGGTGAACCAGATCATCCTGTCCAAGGCCGGGTCCGATGTCGAGATGATCCCAGAGGTCGCCCAGCATCTGATCTCCTCGGGCGGCAAGCGGCTTCGGCCGATGCTGACGCTCGCGGCCGCCCGGATGTCGGGTTATCAGGGCGACGGCCATGTGAAGCTCGCCGCCAGCGTCGAGTTCATGCACACGGCGACGCTGCTGCATGACGACGTGGTCGACGAAAGCGAGCTTCGGCGCGGCAAGCTGGCGGCGCGGATGCTCTGGGGCAACCAGGCGAGCGTGCTGGTCGGCGATTTCCTGCTCGGCCAGGCCTTCCGCATGATGGTCGAGGTCGGCTCGCTCGACGCGCTCGACGTGCTTTCCACCGCGGCGACCGTGATCGCCGAGGGCGAGGTCATGCAGCTTTCGGCCGCCAAGAACATGGCGACCACCGAAGAAGACTATCTCGCCGTCATCAAGGCGAAGACGGCCGCCCTCTTCGCCGCCGCCGCCGAAGTCGGCCCGATCATCGCCGACAACGATCCGGCGCGCCGCGAGGCGTTCAGCGACTACGGCACCTATCTCGGCCTCGCCTTCCAGCTGATCGACGACGCGCTCGACTATGGCGGCAACTCCGCCGATCTCGGCAAGAAGGTCGGCGACGATTTTCGCGAGGGCAAGATCACGCTCCCCGTCGTGCTGGCCTACCGGCGCGGCTCCGAGGCCGAGCGCGCCTTCTGGCAGCGCGCGCTGGAAAAGGGCGAGATCCAGGACGGCGACCTCGAGAAGGCCATCGCCATCCTGCGCTCGCACCGGACGATCGAGGACACGATCGAGCGGGCCCGCCAGTTCGGCGAGACCGCGCGCGAGGCGCTCGACGTCTTCCCGGACAGCGCCTGGAAGGATGCGCTGGTCGAGGTGATCGACTTCTGCATCGAGCGGGCGCACTGATCCCCGGATTTGCGGAGGCGCGCCGCGAGGCGGCTTCCGCACGTCGTTTCGCCGCATCGTTTCATCGCACGGCCTCGACGCTGGGCCTGCTTGCAGGGCCGTCCTAAAAGCGCCATGCTCGTTGGGCAGCCTCGGAATCGAGGTTCTATACCAACACACGGTATCAGACAGGATTTCGATGCACCGCACGCTGACATCGTTCGTCCGACCGCTTCGCACCGTTGCGGTCTGTTTCGCATTGCTGGCCAGCACCAGCCTGATCGCCACGGCAGCCGCCCGGGCCGAGCCTTCGATCTCGGACCTGCTGGATGACGCCATGCCGACGCTGGCGGGCAGCTATCTGGCGGCGCTGAGCGCCACCAATGCGCAGGACTATGACGCGGCGACGCTCTTCTTCGAGGAAGCGCTGAGCCAGGATCCGGAAAACCCGCTCCTGCTCGAGCGCACCTTCACGCTGCTCGTCGCCAATGGCGACATCAACCGCGCGATCCCGCTCGCCGAGGAACTGGTCAAGCTCAATCCCGACAACCGGATGGGCCGGCTCGTGCTTGGCGTGAAGGACCTGAAGGCGAAGAAATACCCCGAGGCCGGCAAGGAGTTCGGCCTGGACGACAAGGGGCCGCTCGCCAACATCCTCTACGGATTGCTGGCGGCCTGGGCGGCCGAGGGCCAGGGACAGACCGACGCGGCGCTCAAGATCGTCGAAACGCTCCAGGGCCCCGAGTGGTACGGGATCTTCAAGAACTTCAACCTGGCGCTGATCAACGCCAATGCCGGCCGCACCGACGCGGCGCTCGCGGCGATCACCAAGGCCTATCAGGCCGAGGGCAGCTCGATGCGCGTCGTCGAGGCCTATGCCCGGCTGATGGCCCGCGCCGGCAAGACCGAGGAAGCGACGAAAGCCCTCGAGAGCTTCACCAAGAACAGCGTCGGCCATCCCGTCATCGCGGCGCTTCTGGCCGAGATCAATGCCGGCAAGAAGCCGGGCCCGCTCGTCCGCAATCCGCAGGACGGCGCCGCCGAGGTTCTCTATGGCCTCGGCTCGGCGCTCGGCAGCGAGAGCGGCGGCTCCGATCTCGCGACGCTCTATCTGCGGCTGGCGCTCTATCTGCAGCCGAAGAACGAGCTGGTGCTGATGGCGCTCGGCGACCTGACGCAGAACGCGCAGCGCTTCGAGCGCTCGATCCCGATCTTCGACCAGGTGGCGAAGAACTCGCCGCTCCGGCGCAACGCCGATCTGCAGATCGCGCTCAGCTACGACGCGGTCGGCAAGCACGACGACGCCGCCAAGCGGCTGAAGCGCCTGATCGCGGTCAATCCGCGCGACATCGACGCGCTGACCACGCTCGCCACCATCCACCGCACCGGCAAGCGCTATGCCGAGGCGGCCGCCATGTACACGAAGGCGATCGATTCGATCACCGACGACCATGCGCGCAACGCGCTGATCTATTTCTTCCGCGGCATCGCCTATGAGCGCGCCCAGCAATGGGACAAGGCCGAGCCCGACTTCCTGAAGGCGCTGGAGATCCAGCCGGACGAGCCGCAGGTGCTCAACTATCTCGGCTATAGCTGGATCGACCGGGGCCTGAACCTCGAGCGCGCCACGGACATGATCAAGAAGGCCGTCGAGCTGCGTCCGAACGACGGCTACATCGTCGATAGCCTGGGATGGGCCTATTACAAGCAGGGCAAGTACGACGAGGCCGTCGGCCAGCTCGAGCGCGCCATCTCGCTGAAGGCCGACGACGCCACCATCAACGATCACCTCGGCGACGCCTACTGGAAGGTGGGACGCAAGCTGGAGGCGACGTTCCAGTGGGCGCATGCGCGCGACCTGAACCCCGAGCCGGAGGACAAGGAGCGCATCCTCGCCAAGCTCGCCAAGGGGCTCGACAAGGTCGAGGAGACGAAGGTCGCCTCCGCCCCGGCGGAGACCGCCACGGACGGCACCAGCAGCGCCGCGACGGCGGGCGAGACCTTCACCATCGGCAAGGGCGACAGCCTCTGGAAGATCGCGCGCGACGTCTATGGCGACGGCGAGCTCTACAGCCGCCTGATCGACGCCAACCGCGACAAGCTGCGCAATCCGAACCTCATCGTTCCGGGTCTCGTCATCGACATTCCGAAGCTCGACAAGGCCGAGTGACGCATCCGGCCGGGAAAACCAAGGGCGCCGATTCTGGCGCCGTGCTCGGCGCGGAATTCGCGCCGGCGAAGATCAACCTCGCTTTGCACGTCACCGGCCGTCGCGCCGATGGCTATCACGAGCTCGACAGTCTCGTCGTGTTCGCCGGGATCGGCGACACGATCGAGGCGATCGCCGAACCCGGCGCCTTGACGCCGGCGCTCCGGATCGAAGGCCCCTTCGCGGCCGGGCTCGATATCGGGCCGGACAATCTCGTGCTGCGCGCCGCGCGGGCGCATCAGGCCGCTGGCGGCGCGATTGGCGGCTTCGGCCTTCGGCTCATCAAGAACCTGCCGGTTGCCTCCGGCATCGGCGGCGGTTCGGCCGACGCGGCGGCGACGCTGCGCCTGCTCGGCCGCATCGCGCCCCTCCCCGCCGCCTCGGCCACGCTTCCGGACCCGATCGCGGCGACGCTCGGCGCCGACGTGCCGATGTGCCTGCGCTCGACGCCGCTGCGCGCGACGGGGATCGGCGACCGGCTGACGCCCGCCCGCGGCCTGCCCCGGCTGCCGATGCTGCTGGTCAATCCGCGCGCCGCCGTCTCGACGCCGGCGATCTTCCGCGCGCTCGCCCGCGCCGACCATGCCGCCCTGCCCGACCTGCCGGCCGATTTCGCCGACGCCGCCGCGCTCGCCGCCTGGCTGCACGGAACTCGCAACGACCTCGAGGCGCCGGCCATCGCGACGCTTCCCGTCATCGCCGACGGGATCGCCGCCGTCGGCGCGACGGAACATTGCCTGCTGGCGCGGATGTCCGGCTCCGGCGCCACCGTGTTCGGGATCTATCCGGACGATGCGAGCGCCGCCCGCGCGGCGGAACGCCTCGCCGCCGCCCATCCGGACTGGTGGATCGCCTCGACGGCAGCAGAGGGCAGCGACTAGCTATCCCGCTTTCCTTGGCGCTTGGCAGCGACTATGTCTCGGCAGAGATCGCGCGACGAGGAACCCGCCATGGCCGACGAGACCCTGCCCTTCATTCCGGTCCGCTTCGCCGTGCTCACCGTCTCCGACACGCGCTCGCTGGAGGACGACCGGTCGGGCCAGACGCTGGCCGAGCGCATCCAGTCGGCCGGGCATGTGCTGGCCGAGCGCGCCATCGTCCCCGATGACATCGACGAGATCCGGACCATCGTCTCGTGCTGGATCGAGGATGACGGCATCGACGTCGTCATCACCACCGGCGGCACCGGCTTCACCGGCCGCGACGTCACGCCCGAGGCCGTGGAGCCGCTGTTCGAAAAGCGCATGGACGGCTTCTCGGCCGTGTTCCATCGCCTGAGCTACGAGAAGATCGGCACCGCGACGATCCAGTCGCGCGCCACCGCTGGCGTCGCCAACTCGACCTTCATCTTCGCGATTCCCGGCTCGCCCAGCGCCTGCCGCGACGCCTGGGACGGCATCCTCAGCCTGCAGTTCGATTATCGCAGCCGGCCGTGCAATTTCGTCGAGATCATGCCGCGCCTCGACGAGCACCTGAAGCGCGGCAAGCTCCAGGCCTGAGGGTCTCGCCCGGAATGTGGGGGACGCTGTTCCTTCACCTCTCCCTGAGGGAGAGGTCGACGGCCGAAGGCCGGCGGGTGAGGGTTTACGGCCTCACCGGATAGTTCCCTAAACCCTCACCCGGAGCTTCGCTCCGACCTCTCCCTCAGGGAGAGGTGAAGAAAGGGTCAGACCCCGCTAAAGGGAGGCAGGAAGAAGGGCTGTCAGGCGGCGGCGCCGCGCGAGATCGCCCGGGCGCGCAGGAACGACATCCTGCCGCGGCCGATGCGGCGGCCGAGATCGCTCTCGGCGCGGCGGGCCTCGGCGCGATGACCGCCGACGGCGCGATAGAGGCTTGAGGGAACCAGCAGGCCCTGCTCTGGCAAGGGCGCGGCCAGCAAACGGGCGCGCAGAGCGGCGCGGGTTTCGGCCAGACGCGAGCGCCAGCCGAAGCCGGCATGGGCGAGGCGGAAGGAGGCCGCGCGCGTCGCGCCGCTGCCGGCCATCGCCAGCCGGTCGATGAAATCACGCGCCTCGCGCTGCCAGCCGGGCTCGAGCATCACGTCCGGCGACAGGAAGAGCAGCCAGTCCGACCGGGCGAGGCCCGCGCCCCTGGCGAGGTCCGCGCCCCGTTCGCCCGTGCCCTCGACGAGCTTGCAGCCGGCCGCGTCGGCGACGGCGACCGTGCCGTCCGTCGAGCCGCTGTCGACGACGATCACCTCGCGCACCATGCCGTCGGCGGCGGCAGGCACGAGGGCCGCCAGCGCATGCGCCAGCGCCAGCTCGTCATTGCGGGTGGAGAGGATCACGCTGATCATTCCTTCGATCTTAGCGTTAAATTTCGCGTCTGCGAGATCAAACAAGCGAGACGTTCCGTCGCAATCTCATGCGTTCTTGTTTTGTTCTCAAAACGGGCGTATGAGTCGCTTCATGTCGCTCGCACGCTCCCTCCCCCCGCATCTTGACCCGCTGCTCATGCCGGCGGACCCGACCCTGACCGCGTCGATCGATCCTGACCGTCGACGCGGACGTGGCGCCCAGAGCAACAGCTCTGGGCGCTTCGAACGCTTCCAGTCGATCCCCTTCGACGATGGCTGGCAGACGCTGGACGAGCTGCCGCCGTTCAAGACCGAGGTGATGCCCGAAAAGGCGAAGACGATCATCACCCGCAACGATTCGCCGGATCTCGCCTTCGACCGCTCGATCAATCCGTATCGCGGCTGCGAGCATGGCTGTTCCTACTGCTTCGCGCGGCCGACGCACGCCTATATGGGCCTGTCGGCCGGCCTCGATTTCGAATCGAAGCTCTTCTACAAGCCCGACGCCGCCAAGCTCCTGGAGAAGGAGCTTTCGGACCCGGACTACAAGCCGCGCACGATCGCCATCGGCACCAACACCGATCCCTACCAGCCGATCGAGCGCCAGCACCGCATGATGCGCGACATCCTCGAGGTGCTGGACCGCTTCAACCATCCGGTCGGCATCGTCACCAAATCGGCGCTGGTGCTGCGCGACGTCGACATTCTCGGCCGCATGGCGGAGCGCGGCCTCGCCAAGGTGGCGCTGTCGATCACCACGCTCGACCGCAAGCTGGCGCGCGACATGGAGCCGCGCGCGGCGACGCCGGGCCGCCGGCTCGACGCGGTCCGCGGGCTGGCGGATGCGGGCGTGCCCGTCGGCGTGCTCGTCGCCCCGATCATCCCGGCGCTGAACGATAGCGAGGTCGAGCGCATCCTCGACGCGGCCGTCGCCGCCGGCGCGACCGAGGCCGGCTACGTGCTGCTGCGCCTGCCGCTCGAGGTCAGCGAGATCTTCAAGGAATGGCTCCTCCGCCATTATCCCGACCGCTACCGGCACGTGATGTCGGTGCTGCGCTCGATGCGCGGCGGCAAGGACTATGACGCGACCTTCGGCAAGCGGCAGAAGGGCGAAGGCCCCTATGCCTGGCAGATCGGGCGGCGCTTCGAGATCGCGGCACGGCGGCTGGAGCTGAACCGGCGCAGCCTCAAGCTGCGGACCGACCTGTTTTCCCCGCCCGTCCGCCAGCCGGCGCAATTGAGCCTGTTCTAGGGTCTTCAGGAAGTGGTGAAATGCGCCGCCGTCCCGGCCAGGCCAGCGCATCTGTGCTAACAAGGTGGGATCTGGCGCGCATGTGGCAGGCGCCTCGCGCCGCGGTCGCTTGCCGCTCCCCGTTGCGATCGGAGCATAAATTGGCGGATCAACTTCCCGGAGCCACGGCGAAACTCGCCCTTCTGATCGACGCCGACAATGTCCGGGCCGATTTCCTGCCCATCATCATCCGCGAGGCCTCGACGATCGGGCGGGTCGTGATCCGCCGCGTCTACGGCCATTTCGCGTCCAGCTCGATGTCGCAGTGGCAGCCGCTGCTGCATAGCCATGCGCTGACCCCGGTGCATGTGCCGCCGGCAGCTGTCGGCAAGAACGCGACCGACATGAAGCTCGCCATCGAGGCGATGGACATGCTGCACGAGAAGGGCCTCGACGGCTTCTGCATCGCCTCCAGCGACAGCGATTTCACGACGCTCGCAAGCCGCATCCGCGAGGATGGCCTCGCCGTCTACGGCTTCGGCGAGCAGAAATCGACCAAGCCCTATGTCGCCGCCTGCGACCGCTTCTTCTATTGCGACCTGCTGCTGGCCGAGGAGCGCCAGACGAGCGAGCCCGCCAAAACGAAGAGCAAGTCTCCGCCGAAGAGCGTGCCGCGCCTGCCGCGCGACGAGATCTTCGCCGCGATCGAGGACGTCTCGGGCGACGATGGATGGGCGCATCTCGGCCCGGTCGGCACCATCCTGTTCAAGCGCATGCCGGATTTCGACCCGCGCAATTTCGGCTTCCGCAAGCTGGTCGACCTGATGGAGACGGTGGCGGGCGTCGAGGTCCGGCGCGAGGATCTGGACACCGGCGGCAAGGCTGTCATGATCCGGCTCAAGGTGCGCTAGAACGTTTCTGGTGAGGTGGATACCGGTTCGCGTCGAGACGATGCGACCGGCCAGGTTAGCTAGCCGGCGGCGCGCTCAGCCCGGCGTGTGGCATCCGGTGCCTTGCGAGCTTCCACCACGTCCAATAGAACGGAACCATGACACAATCGATGGGGGCAGCCGTGCTCAAGACCGCGCAATCCGAACTCGACTATCTGGTCAGCCACATCGCCCAGGCCGTTCGCTCGTCGCAGTCCTTCGACGATCCGTTCTATCATCTGGTGCTCGACCGCATTTTCCCGGAAGACATCTACGCCGAGATGCAGGAACTGATGCCGTCGGCGAACCATTTCCGGGCGCTCGCCGGTCGCGGCAATGTCAACATCCGCACCGACGGCAGCGCCACGCGCGTCAAGGTAGACCTGTTCCCGGAATATCTGCGCCACCTCGAGGGCCGGCGGAAGGAGATCTGGAACCTGGTCGGCGCGGCGCTCTGCTCCGAGCCCGTCCGCGACGCCTTCGTCGAGCGGCTGGGACCAGGCCTGAAGCGCCGCTTCGGCAACGCCTACAAGCCGAGCGACTTCTTCCCGATCCCGATGCTGACCCGCGACACGTCCGGCTATCGCATTCCCGAGCACACCGACACGCGCTGGAAGGGCATCACCGTCCAGCTCTATCTGCCGCGCGACGAGCAGCTGAACGGCGTCGGCACCGTGTTCTCCTCGCGCGAGCCCGAGGGCGGTTTTACGCGCGTGAAGCAGATGGATTTCATCCCGAACCACGGCTATGCCTTCGCGGTCGGCGACAACACCTGGCATTCCGTCGATCCGACCGGTGAACTGCCGACCTCGCGCGACAGCATCCTGCATACCTATTTCGTCGACCAGACCGCCTTCGAGAAGACGCGCAACCGCGGCAAGCGGGTCGGCAACTTCCTGAAGAACGAGTTCCGCCAGCTGGTTGGCAGCTAAGGCGCTTTCGCGCGAAGCGCCTCAGGGCATACGAGACTTTCGGAAGGGCGGCGAGCCACATCGCCGCCCTTCGCTTTTTGGCCTATGCTTGTCGCTTGCAATCCGACGGAGGGTCGGGGATTTTCCGGCCATGGCACGTCGCACCGCATCCGAATCGCCGCTCCTGTTCGAGCTCCCCCCGGGTCCGACCGACGCGATCGAGCGTCGCCTGCGGCGGCGCGGCCTCAAGGCCATCGCCGGGGTCGACGAGGCCGGGCGCGGCCCGCTGGCGGGCCCGGTGGTCGCCGCAGCCGTCATCCTCGATCCGAAGAACATCCCGGACGGGCTGAACGATTCGAAGAAGCTGACGGCGCAGGCCCGCGAGGCCCTGTTCGAGCGGATCATGGCATCGGCGCATGTCTCGGTCGTCGCCGCCTCGGTGCTGCGGATCGACGCCACCAACATCCGCCAGGCGACGCTCTGGGCGATGACGCGCGCCGTCGCCGGCCTGCCTTGGGCGCCGGACCTCGCCATCATCGACGGCAACGACCTGCCGCCCGCCCTCGCCTGCCCGGGCGAGGCCTATGTCAAAGGCGACGCCCGCTCGGTCTCGATCGCCGCCGCCTCGATCATCGCCAAGGTGACGCGCGACCGCATGATGACGCGCGCCGCAACGCATTTCCCGGATTACGGCTTCGAGCGCCACATGGGCTACGGCACGGCGGCGCATCTGGCCGCGCTTTCCACGCTCGGCGCCTGCCCGCTGCACCGCGCCAGCTTCGCGCCGATCCGCGCGCTCAACACAAACGAAAACGCCGCCGGCTGGGCCGACGGCGTTGAACTTCCGATCGAAGAGATCCTCTTCGACTGAGCCGGATCAGTTGAGCCGGCTCTTGACGTCGTTGATCGAGGCGGCGACCAGGTCCGCACCCGCCGCGCCCGCCAGCTTGGCCGCGAGGATCTTCTCGGCAGCGGCGATCGAGACGTCGGCCGAGAGCGCCTTCACTTCCTGCAGAGCCTGATGCTCGGCCTGGGTGATCTTCTCTTCGGCCATCTTGGTGCGACGCGTGACATAGTCTTCCATCTCGGCCTTGGCGGCCTCGGCCAGGGCGACCGCCTCGCGGCGGGCCTTGTCGACGATGGTCTGTGCCTCGGTCTCGGCTTCGCGAGCCCGCTTCTGGTAGTCGGCGAGCAGCGCCGCGGCTTCCTCGCGCAGACGCTTGGCGTCGTCGAGGTCCTTGGCGATGCTGTCGGCGCGGGCGTCGAGCGCCTTGCCGATCTTGGTGTGCACGCCGACATAGACCAGCAGCACGAAGAACAGGATCAGGCCGACAAGGGCGAAAAAGGAGGCGTCGAGTTGCATGATCTTGCCCTTACTTCGCCGCCACGGCGGAGACGGCCTTCGCCACCTCTTCCTGGCTCGGTTGCTGTCCGCTCAGCGCCGCGACGACGGCGGCAGCCGCCTCCTCGGCGATGGCATTGACGTCGCCAAGGGCCTTCGCCTTGATCTCGCCGATGCGGGCTTCGGCCGTCTCGAGCTTCGCGACGAGCGAGGCCTCGATGTCGGCGCGCTGCTTCGTCGCCGTGGCCTTTGCCTCGTCCGTGCTGGACTGGGCGATCGCATGAGCCGAGCTCTTCGCATCCGCGAGAGCCTTCTCATACGTGCCGAGCGCCTTGTCGGACTCGACGCGCAGGCGCTGCGCCTCTTCCAGGTCGCCGGAGATCCGCTGTGCGCGGCCTTCGACGATGGTGGTGAGCCGCGGCACGAGGACCCGCTTCATCAGGAGATAGAGCAGGCCGAAGAAAACAACATACCAGAGGATCTGCGACGGGAATTTCTGCGTGTCGAAGGGCGGGAATACCGCCTTCCCGCCTGCTTCATGCCCGACCTCGGTGTGCGTCTCAGTCGGCGCCGGCGGAACGACGGTAGAAGCCGGCGCGGGCGCGGCGTCCTCGGCGTGGGCAGGCGAGATGAACCAAGTCATCGAAGACCCCAGATCGTAGAATAAAACACATGCGACGGCACGAGGCCGCCGCATGGGGCTTCACCCGGCCGCCTTGCGGCGGCCCAGAAGGATCAGACCACGAAGAGCAGGAGCAGCGCGACCAGCAGCGAGAAGATGCCGAGAGCTTCCGTCACGGCGAAGCCGAGGATCAGGCGGCCGAACTGGCCATCAGCTGCCGACGGGTTGCGCAGCGCGCCCGACAGGTAGTTCGAGAAGATGTTGCCGAGGGCGAGAGCCGTTCCGGCCATGCCGAAGCAGGCAAGACCAGCACCGATGAACTTTGCAGCTTCCGCTTCCATTTTATGCTCCTTGAAGACGTAATTTCGGGTTGGAAGAACGTGTAACTTCGCCGACCTGCTGATCAATGCCCGGGATGGAGGGCGTCGTTCAGATACATGCAGGTGAGGACCGTGAAAATGTAGGCCTGGAGGAATGCGACCAGGAATTCGAGGGCCGTGAGGCCGACCGTCATGACCAGCGGCAGGATCGCGCCGCCGATACCGAGCGCGCCGAGGCTGGCCAGGCTCGCCACGAAACCGGCGAACACCTTCAGGGTGATGTGACCGGCAAGCATGTTGCCGAAGAGACGGACGGAGAGGCTGATCGGACGCGAGAGGAACGAGATGACCTCGATCGCCGACACCAGCGGCACGACCGCCATCGGCACGCCGCTCGGCACGAACAGCCCGAGGAAGCCGAAGCCGTGCTTGGCGAAGCCGTAGCCGACCACCGTCAGCATGACCGTCATCGACAGCAGGAAGGTAATGATGATCTGGCTGGTGGCCGTCATGAAATAGGGGAACATTCCGAAGAAGTTCGCCACGAGGATGAACATGAACAGCGAGAACACGAGGGGGAAGAAGCGCATCCCCTCCTTGCCGGCGCTGGATCGCAGCGTGCTGGCGACGAATTCGTAGGAGAGCTCCGCGACCGACTGCAGGCGGCCGGGGATCAGGCTGTTCTTCGCGGTCGCGAGGTAGAGGAAGCCGGCGACGATCGCCACCGTAGCACCCATCGCAAAGGCGGAGTTGGTGAAATGGAACTCCGTGTCCCCGATCGTGCCGATCTGGAAGAATTCCTGGATGTGAAACTGATGGATCGGATCGTTAGCCACCGAGCCCGCCTTCTTCGCCTGAGTTCCGACCGAGGCCTATGCCACGACCCTAAAACTTACTTCGCCTTCTTGTCCCGGGACGACACCTGCCGTGCCTCGGGCTGCGCTACCTTGCCGATCGAACGCAGGACGTTAAGAACACCTGCGACGAAGCCAAGCAAGAGGAGAATGATCATTCCCCACGGCGACGTGCCGAGCCAGTGGTCGATCATCCAGCCGAGACCGGCGCCGACGATCACCCCCGAGACGAACTCGCTGACCACCCGCAGGGCCACGCTCATACCTTGAGCATTGACCCGCACCGATGGATCATCGGCGTCCGCCTTCTTCGCCTCGCCCTGAGCCTTGTCGAGCTTCTGGCTGAGCGCGCGCAACCTTTCGGACAACGCGGCTTCGTCTTCGGCCATGCGCTTGATCTTCTCTCCATCACCTGGCGAACCCGTGTCGCTCATCGCGTCATCCCTGCCAAGTGACGGTAAAGCCTGTCAAAGCTTCTCGCCGCCCCCGAAACCGCGCGCACCATAGTGAGGCCTCCCCACTGTGTCAAGAAGCCGTGAACAACCTTTAACCGCTTGATTTTATTGTATTTTATTCGAACGGAAACGAGTCGTTTTGACCAAAAGGGCGAATCCGTGGCGAGCACGGCGTTCACAGCGCCCGGCCATCATGCGACAACAGGGGCATGAGCGACAACACCAACATCAAGGCCAGGCGCGGCCCGCAGAGCATCGGCGCCCTGATCGGCGGCGTCATTGCCCCGGTCTGCGCCAAGCGCGGCTTCGCGACGGCGGACCTGATCTCCGCCTGGTCCGACATCGTCGGCCCGCGCTACGCCACCACCACCCTGCCGGAAAAGATCACCTGGCCACGCCGCGACCAGGCCAAGGCGCCGGGCGGCGCGACGCTGGTGATCCGGGTCGATTCGGGCATGGCGATCTATCTGCAGCACGAGACCAATGTGCTGCTCGACCGAATCAACGGCTTCCTCGGCTTCGGCGCGGTGACGCAATTGAAGATCGTGCAGGGCGTCGTCTCGCGGCCGCCGCCGCGCGTGGTGGCGCCGCCTCCCCTGACCAAGGTCGAGGAGCAGGAGGTCGCCTCGACCGTCGCCTCGGTCGAAAGCGACGGTCTGCGCGAGGCGCTCGCGCGGCTCGGACGGGGCGTTTATTCGTCGGTCAAAGCGCCGCGCCAGCCATCGGGCTGACAAACGCCGCAATTGATCGGATAAGTTTCGCGCAAAGCGTGTCAATCGCTCCGCCGTCCCGCACCGGGTCGACCGGCGCACAAGGAGAACAGGAACCGTGACGTTCAATCGCAGACAGTTTCTTGGCCAGGTCGGAGCCGGCTCGCTCGCCATCGGCGCCCTTTCCCTGCTGCCGCGCGCCGCTCAGGCCGCCGGCGAGAAGGTCGACGTCGCCGAGCTGATGAAGCCCGGCCCGCTCGGCGACAAGACGCTCGGCGATCCGAAGGCGCCGATCACCGTGATCGAGTACATGTCGCTCACCTGCTCGCACTGCAAGCACTTCCACGACACCACCTGGAAGCCGCTGAAAGAGAAGTACATCGACACCGGCAAGGTGTACTTCATCCTGCGCGACTTCCCGCTCGATCCGCTGGCGACCGCCGCGATCATGCTGGCGCACGCCGCGCCGAACGACAAATTCTTCGAGATGGTCGACCTCTTGTTCGACCAGCAGGAGAAGTGGGCCTTCGTCGACGATCCGGTCAGCGCGCTGCTCGCCATCGCCAAGCAGGTCGGTTTTACACAGGAGACTTTCGAGCTGACCTTGAAAAACCAGGCCCTGCTCGATGGTGTGAATTCCGTGAAGGAACGGGCGGCGTCGCAGTTCGGCGTCAATTCGACCCCGACCTTCTTTATCAACGGGGCCAAGCATCCGGGTGCGCTCTCCTTCGAGGAAATGGAAAAGCTGCTGGCGTCCTGATCGCGCGCCGCGCATCGGCCGGACCCGTCGGGGGGCGTCGCCTCCTGACGCCCGGTATCGTTCCGTCTCTTCACTGAGTTCCCCTCCCCCATCGGGGAGGGTTTTTGCTATGCGTATCGAATTCTCCAGCGCCGGTGCCGCGTCATGAAATTCACGCGGCTCCGCGTTCACGGCTTCAAGTCCTTCGTCGAAGGCACGGACTTCCTGATCGAGCCGGGGCTGACCGGCGTCGTCGGGCCGAATGGCTGCGGCAAGTCGAACCTCGTCGAGGCGCTGCGCTGGGTGATGGGCGAAAGCTCGTACAAGAACATGCGCGCGTCGGGCATGGACGACGTCATCTTCGCCGGCAGCGGCAAGCGCCCGGCCCGCAATACCGCCGAAGTCACCCTCGTCGTCGACAATCACGACCACAAGGCCCCGGCCGCCTTCAATGATGCCGACGTGCTGGAAGTCACCCGCCGGATCGAGCGAGAATCGGGCTCCGTCTACAAGATCAACGGCAAGGACGTGCGCGCCCGTGACGTCCAGTTGCTCTTCGCCGACGCCTCGACCGGCGCGCGTTCGCCGGCCATGGTCGGCCAGGGTCGGATCGGCGAGCTGATCTCGGCCAAGCCGCAGGCCCGCCGCGCCGTGCTGGAGGAAGCCGCCGGCATTTCCGGCCTCTATTCCCGCCGCAACGAGGCGGAGCTGCGGCTCCGCGCCGCCGAGCAGAACCTCGAGCGGCTGGAGGACGTGCTTTCCGAGCTGGAGAATCAGCTGGAAGCCCTGAAGCGGCAGGCGCGGCAGGCCAACCGCTATCGCAATCTCTCCGCCGACATCCGCAAGACCGAGGCGACCGTCCTCTATCTGCGCATGCTGGCGGCTGCCGTGCAGATGCGCGACGCCGAGACCGCGCTCGCTGCCGCCGGCGAGACGGTCGTGGCGCGCAGCGAGGCGCAGGCGAAGGCCGCGCGCGACCAGGCCGTCGCCGCGAGCGTGCTGCCGGGCCTGCGCGAGGGAGAGGCCGGCGCCGCCGCCGCGCTGCAGCGCCTGACGCTCGCCCGCGAGCAGCTCGACAGCGACGAGAAGCGGATGAAGGAGCGGCTCGTCGACCTCGACCGCCGCCTCGCGCAATTGAACGAGGACATCCAGCGCGAGCAGCGCATGGTGAGCGAGAACGCCGCCATCCTCGAACGCCTCGATGCCGAGGAACAGACGCTGCGCCGCGAGGAACAGGACGCCGTCGGCAAGCAGGCCGAGGCGGACGCCGCCCGCGGCCTGGCCGAATCGAAGCTCGGTGAGACGGAGCGCAAACTTGCCGAGGCGACCGCGGCGCATGCGGCGATCGCGGCGCGGAAATCGGAACTCGAACGCGCCCACCGCGAGGCGGGCGAACGCACGATGCGCGCCAGCAGCCAGCTGGCCGATGTCGACCGCGAGCTGATCGCGCTGGTGCGCCAGATTGCCGAGCTTCCCGGCGTCGCGCCCGCACAGGAAGCCGTCGCCGCCGGCGAGGCCGCGGTCGCTGCCGCCGAGGAGAAGGCGGTCGCGGCCGAGCGCCAGTCGGTCCAGGCGCGCGACAACGAGACGACCGCGCGGACCCCGCTCGCCGAGGCCGAGCGCGCCCTTTCCGGCATCGAGACCGAGGCGCGGACGCTGGCCAAGATCCTCGGCTCCGGCGCGCAGGCCGGCCGGAGGCCGCCGCTCCTCGACACGCTTTCCGTCGCCAAGGGTTTTGAGGCGGCGCTGGCCGCCGCCTTCGGCGACGCGCTCGACGCGTCGGACGACCGCCAGGTGGCGGCGCACTGGCGCGGCGCCGCGCCGCTCGCCGACGATCCGGCGCTGCCCGAGGGCGCGCAGCCGCTCGCGGTCAAGGTCAAGGCGCCGGCGCTTCTGACGCGCGCCCTGGCGCAGGTCGGCATCGTCGCCCGCACCGATGGCCCTGCCCTGCAGAACCTGCTGAAGACGGGACAGGTGCTGGTCTCGCGCGAGGGCGACCTCTGGCGCTGGGACGGCTATGTCGCCACCGCCGAAGCCCCCACCGCCGCCGCGATGCGGCTCGCCAACCGCAACCGCCTGGCGGAGCTGGAAGAGGCCGCGATCGGCGCCCGCACCCTCGTCACCGAGCGGCAGAATGCGCTGGCGCAGGCAGCCCTTGCCGCGCGCGCGGCGCAGGAACAGGAAAGACTGGCGCGTGACGCCGGACGCGCGGCGCAGCGCGGCCTCGACGAGGCCCGCAACCGGCTCGCCGCCGTCGAGCGCGAGGCCGGACGGCTAACCAGCCGGCGCGGCGCGCTGGAGGAATCACGCGCCCGGATGGCGACGACCGTCGCCGAGACCGAGGCGCAGAGGAACGAGGCCGAGGCGGCGCTCGCCGCCGCCGCCGATCCGCTGGCGGCGCAGCAGGAAGTCATGGTGCTGCGCGGCGCGGTCGCGGAGGATCGCGGCGCGCTCTCCGAGGCGCGCGCGGCGGCCGACAATTTGACCCGCGAGACCGACATCCGCCGCCGCCGGCTCGCGGCAATCGCCGCCGAGCGCCAGAACTGGCAGGAGCGCGCCACCAACGCCGACAGCCAGATCCGCATCCTCGCCGGCCGCCGGACCGAGATCGAGACCGAGCGGGGCGGCCTCGCCGACGCGCCGGCCGAGATCGAGCAGAAGCGCCGCGCGCTGCTCTCCGAGATCGACAAGGCGGAAGCGGCGAAGCGCCAGGCCGCCGACGCGCTGCGACAGGCGGAGACGACGCTCGCCGCCTTCGACAAGGCGTCGCAGGAGGCGATGACCGCGCTCTCCGAGGCGCGCGAGCAGCGCGGGCGCGGCGAAGAGCGGCTGAAGGCGACGCAGGAGCGCCGGCTCGAGATCGAGGCGCGCATCGTCGAGATCCTCGATTGCGAGCCGCATGAGGTGGTCAAGCAGGCCGAGATCGATCCCTCGGCGCCGGTGCCGGATCTCGGCCAGCTCGAAACCCGGCTCGACCGGCTGCGGCAGGAGCGCGAGAAGCTCGGCGGCGTCAATTTGCGCGCCGACGACGAGGCGGTCGAAGTCGCGGCCCGGCGCGAGGCGCTGATCAAGGATCGCGACGACCTGATCGAGGCGATCCGCCGGCTGCGCCAGGGCATCGCCAGCCTGAACCGCGAGGGCCGCGAGCGGCTGCTCGCCGCCTTCGACGTCGTGAACGGGCATTTCCAGCGGCTGTTCACCCATCTCTTCGGCGGCGGCGCGGCCGAATTGCAGCTGACCGAATCGGACGATCCGCTCGAGGCCGGGCTCGAAATCATGGCGAGCCCGCCCGGCAAGAAGCAGCAACCGATGACGCTGCTCTCCGGCGGCGAGCAGGCGCTGACGGCGCTGGCGCTGATCTTCGGCGTGTTCCTGACCAACCCGGCGCCGATCTGCGTGCTCGACGAGGTCGACGCGCCGCTCGACGACCACAATGTCGAGCGGTTCTGCAACCTGCTCGACGAGATGGCGCGGACGACCGACACGCGCTTCGTGACGATCACCCACAATCCGATCACCATGGCGCGGATGAACCGCCTCTTCGGCGTGACGATGGGCGAGCGCGGCGTCAGCCAGTTGGTGTCGGTCGACCTCGAAACCGCCGAGCAGTATCGCGAAGCGGGCTGACGGTCAGCGCAGCGTGTAGCCGCCGTCGGCGTAGAGCGTCGTGCCGGTCATGAAGCTGTTTCGCATCAGGAAAAGCACGGCATCGGCGATCTCGTCCTCGGTGCCTGGACGGCCGGCCGCCGCGATCCGGCTGTAATGCGCGAAGGCCGTCTCGCGGATCGCCTCGGGACGGCTCCGCCAGAGATGACCGTCGATCGTGCCGGGCGACACGGTGTTGACCCGGACCGGGGCGAGCTCCAGCGCCAGCGCGCGGCCGAGCCCCTCGATCGCGCTGTTGCAGGCGGCATAGGCGGCAGCGCCCTTGAGCGGCCGAGCGCCGGCGGCGCCCGCCATCAGCACGATCGAGCCATCGGATGCGAGCTTCGGCGCGGCGGCCTTGATGGCGTGGTACTGGCCCCAGAATTTCGTCCGGAACGGGCTTTCGGCATCCTCGTCGGAAAGATCCGCCAGCGATCCCACCGTATAGGTGGCGGCCGGGACGAAGAGATGGTCGAGCGTCGCCAGCGGCTCGAAGAAGGCGCGGATCGACGCGCGATCCTCCAGGTCCGCGCTGGCGCCGCGCGCCTTCGGCCCGATCGTCTCGACGGCTTTCTGAAGCCTCTCCGCCGAACGGCCGCCGAGCACCACCTCGGCCCCGGCCGCGGCGGCGAGCTCGGCGACACGAAAGCCGATGCCGGAGCCGCCGCCGATGATCGCGACGGTCCTGCCCTCGAATGTCGCCCTGCCCTCGATAGTCATGCGAAACGTCCTTGCTGCTGAATGCGGGCAACTAGACTATCCGCGCGATGAAGGACCGTATGCAGGGAACCGGACGCTTTACTCGGGACCCCAATTCCCCAATCATGCGACTATGATCGACCTCGCCCGCCTCGAAGGCATCGCCACCTTTGTCGAAGTCGCCGACGCCGGCAGTTTTACCCGCGCCGGAGAGCGGCTTGGGCTCGGCCGCTCGGCGGTCGGCAAGACGATCGCCCGTCTGGAGGCACGGCTCGGCGTGCGCCTGTTCAACCGCACCACCCGGAGCTTGAGCCTCACCGACGAGGGCAGCCGGTTTCGCGAGAGCTGCCTCAAGGCGCTCGCCGAACTGGAGAGCGCCGAGGCGAGCCTCGCCGAGCGCACCAGCGCGGCGGCGGGGACGCTGCGGATCGAGATTCCGGTTCTCTTCGGCCGGCAATGGGTGCTGCCCGTCCTGCTCGAGATCGCCCGCGCCCATCCGCGCCTGCGCCTCGACGTCGCCTTCGCCAATCGGCGCGCCGACCTGACGACGGAGGGGATCGATCTCGCGGTACGGATCGGCGCGCTCGACGATGTGGCGGGGCTTGCCGCCCGCCGGCTCGGCACGCAGACGACGCAGCTCTGCGCATCCCCCGCCTATCTCGACCGCGCCGGCCGTCCCGGAACGCTCGCGGAGCTCGCCGGCCATGATTGCCTCGTCGAGCGCCGGCAGGCGCGGCCGACGCCCTGGCGGCTGGTCGATTCCGCGGGCAGGAGCCATGTCGCGGCCGTCGGCGGCCCCCTCGCGCTCGACCGCGCCGATGCGATCGCCGACGCGGTGATCGCCGGTCACGGCATCGCCTGCCTGCCGCGCTGGCTCGTCGCGCCGATGCTGCGCGCGGGTGTGCTGGAAACGGTGCTGCCGGAGATGACCAGCGACGCGCTGCCGATCCACGCGGTCTGGCCGCTGCAGCGGCCGATGCCGCTCCGGCTTCGCGTCGTCCTCGATGCCCTGTTCGATCGTTTCCTGCCGACGCCGCCCTGGGACGATACCGCTTAGTCTGGTCGCGTTTTCTTCACGCGAACCGGCATCCACTTCGCTCGAAAACGCTCTAGATCGCCTTCTGCGCCTGGAAGACGAACCATTTCAGGGGCATGTGGCCGGGATCGGCGCCGAATTCGGCCCGGAGTGCCTTGGCAACCGCGTCCACCAGCCGCTCCGGATCGACGCCGCCGCGCCCCCGGATCTCGGCGATCGCCGGGTTGCCGTAGACCAGCCCATGCGCAAAGGCATGCGCATCGGGAATGACGCCCTGGCGGCGGACTTCCGTGACCTCGATGTCGGTGAAGCCGGCCGCCGAGAGCGAGGTGCGGATCGGCTCGACCTCATGAGCGGAAAACGGCACGTGGTAGAACTGCGGCGGATCCTTCGGGAAGAAGCTGCCGATGGTCTCGTGCACGATCCGGCCATAGGGATTGTCGGCATGCGATCCCCAGGTGTTGAAGAAATAGTACCCGCCGGGATCGATCACGCGAAAAACCTCGCGGTTGCAACGATCCTTGTCGGGAAAGAACATCATGCCGAACTGGCAGACGACCACGTCGAACGAAGCATCCCGGAACGGAAGCACCATGGCGTCGGCGGTCTGGAACTCGACGGGCTCGCCGGGACGGAACTTCGACTGCGCCAGTTCGAGCATGGGCGCGTTGAGATCGGTCGCCGTCAGGCGGACGCTGACCGGCAGCACGTCGCGCAGCCGCCGGGTCAGGATGCCGGTTCCCGCCGCGATCTCCAGCACCAGCGCCGGATTGCGGCTCTCGACGCGCCGGGCGAGATCCTCGGCCGCATCGACGAAGATCACCGGCCCGAGGCCCCGGTCGTAATCCTCGGGGATATTGCCGACGAAGCGCGCGATATCGCTGCCCATAATCCACCCTCGGTTGATGCCAAGGGAAATAGGCGAACCGACTGCTGCGGCAAGGAAGGGTCTTTTCGGACTTGTCTTTTGGACTTGCCATCCGGCGGCGAGCCATTATGTTGCGGCCATCCGAATGAAGGGAGTACCCAGACGATGAAGCATCAGGCCACCGCGACGGCGTAACGCCGTGCCCGCCTGTTCCGGCGCAAGGCCCAAGGCCCAGCGCAAGCTCCATCTTCCGGTATTGCCATGTCTCTTCGTTCCGCCACGCCGCTCGTGGCCCTGAATGACGTCTCCTTCACGACGCCAGACGGACGCCCCCTCCTCGACCGCATCGATCTCGCCTTCGGCCCCGAGCGCACCGGCCTTGTCGGCCGCAACGGCATCGGCAAGTCGACGCTCCTGAAGATCCTCGCCGGCGAGATGCCGCCGGCGCAGGGCTCGGTCGACCGCGTCGGTCGCATCGCCATGCTGCGGCAGGATTTGCGCGCGACCGCGGGCCAGACGGTCGCCGGCGCGCTCGGCATCGCCGACGATCTCGCCCGGCTCGACCGCATGGAGCGCGGCTTCGGCTCGGCCGAAGACGCGGCGGAGGCCGACTGGACGCTGGAATCCCGGCTTGCCGACGCGCTCGCCGCCGTCGACCTTCCCGGCCTCGATCCGGCGCGCGAAATGGCGAGCCTCAGCGGTGGCCAGCGCACGCGGCTCGGGCTCGCAGCCCTGCTCCTTGCCGATCCCGACATACTGCTGCTCGACGAGCCGACCAACAATCTCGACGCCGACGGCCGCGCCGCCGTCGCCCGCCTGCTCGCAAGCTGGAAGAAGGGCGCGATCGTCGTCAGCCACGACCGCGAGCTGCTGCGCGACATGGACCGCATCGTCGAGCTCTCGTCGCTCGGCGCGCGCGTCTATGGCGGCAATTACGACCTCTATGCCGAACGGAAGGCAGCCGAGCGGGCAACGGCGGCGCGCGATCTCGATCTCGCCAAAAGCGAGGCCAAGGCCACGGAGCGCCGCATCCAGGCGGCGGTCGAGCGCCAGCAGAAACGCGACGGCGCGGGCGCACGAAGCCGCGCCAAGGGCGACCAGGCGCGGATCCTGGTCGACGCCAAGCGCGATCGCAGCGAGCGCACGAAGGGCGCGATCGGCCAGCGCGCCGAGCGCCAGCGCCTGGCCGTCTCCGAGACGCTCGCCAGCGCCGAGGCCGAGGTGGAGCGGGTGGAGACGCTGGGGATCGCGCTGCCTTCGACCGGCCTGCCGGCGAGCCGCGTCGTGCTCGCCGTCGAGCGGGCGGGCTTCGCCTATCCGGGTGAACCGCCCGTCATCGCCGATTTCAGCCTCACCCTGACCGGGCCGGAACGGATCGCGCTGACCGGCCCGAACGGCGCCGGCAAGTCGACGCTGCTCCGGCTCGCGAGCGGCGACATCGAGCCGACCGAGGGCCGCGTGCTCCGCCCGGTCGCCTCGGCGAGGCTCGACCAGAGCGTCGGCATTCTCGATCCCGCGCTATCGATCGTCGAGAACTTCCGCCGGCTGAACCCTGACGCCAGCCTCAACCACGCCCACGCCATGCTCGCGCGCTTCCTTTTCCGCAACCAGGCGGCGCTGAAGCCGGTGCATGCGCTTTCCGGCGGCGAGACGCTCAGGGCCGGCCTCGCCTGCGCGCTCGGCGGCGCGACGCCGCCCGGCCTCCTCATCCTCGACGAGCCGACCAACCATCTCGACCTCGATTCGATCGCAGCGATCGAGGCGGCGCTCCGGGATTTCGACGGCGCGCTGCTGGTGACCAGCCACGACGAGGATTTCCTCGCCGCGATCGGCGTGACGCGGCGCATCGTCCTGTCGCGCGATACGGTCAGCCCTGCGAAGCCGGGCCCAGTGCGTTGAGCGGGATCTTCAGATAGCGCCGGCCGTCGCTTTCGGGCGGCGGCAGCCGGCCGCCGGCGAGGTTCACCTGCAGCGCATGCAGGATCAGCTTCGGCATCGGCAGCGTCGCGTCGCGCGCCCGGCGAAGCGCTACGAACTCGGCCTCGCTCGCCGCCTTGGCGAGATGGACATTCTCGGCTTTCTGCCGCGCCACCGTGCTTTCCCAGGCCGGCGCGCGGCCGTTCGGCATGTAGTCATGGCCAGTGAAGAGGCGCGTATTGTCCGGCAGCGACAGGATGCGCTGGATCGTCCGCCACATCGCATGCGCGTCGCCACCGGGGAAATCGCAGCGCGCCGTGCCGAAATCCGGCATCAGCAGTGTGTCGTGAACGAAGGCCGCGTCGCCCGCGACATAGGTGACGGAGGCGAGCGTGTGGCCGGGCGAGAACAGCACCTCGACCTCCATCTCGCCGAGGCGAAACCGGTCGCCATCGGCGAACAGGCGATCCCATTGCGAGCCGTCATCCGGGAAGGACGGCAGGTTGTAGAGCGTCTTCCAGAGCCGCTGCACATCCGTCACCTGCGCGCCGATCGCCATGGCAGCGCCGGTGCGCTCCTTCAGATAGCTCGCCGCCGACAGATGATCGGCATGCGGATGGGTGTCGAGGATCCATTCGACGCGGAGCTTCTCCCGCTCGACGAAGGCGAGCAGCGCATCCGCCGATTTCGTCGAGGTGGTCGCCGATTTCTCGTCATAGTCGAGGACGGGATCGATCAGCGCGCAATGCCCTGTGGCGGGGTCGGTCAGCACATACTGGACGCTGCCCGTCTCCCGCTCGAAGAACGCGTCGACGCGGGGGGAAACGGCCGTCTCCTGGCCCGTCGCATCGGAAGTCGGCGGCATCACCGCCAGGAACCCGGAACTGACGTCATAGCCGGTCGCATCGCTCATGCCCTGCTCCTGCTCCCGGGACAGGCGCCCGCGCGGGCCTTGCCTGACCACGATAAGGATGCGGCACGCCCCCTGAATTGATGCCGCGCTGGAAGACGCCATCGGCACCCGACGCGCCGATTGGCCGGCGGCAAGCTAGCATGGAATGGCTTCGGCCGAAAAATCCGGCGGGCTCATTGGCCGCTCAGGTTTTTCCCGACTGCTGGCGCGTTCGGGCTATTTCCAGCATGATCGCCGCCATGATTCCGAGCCCCCCGCCGCCCCGCGCCGCCGACCTTCTCGCCTGGTACGACCGTCACGCCCGCCGGCTCCCCTGGCGGACGCCGCCGGCCGAGCGCCGCGCCGGCGTGAAGCCCGATCCCTACCGGGTCTGGCTCTCCGAGATCATGCTGCAGCAGACCAATGTGACGACGGTGAAGCCGTATTTCGAGGACTTCCTGGCGCGCTGGCCTTCGGTCGCCGACCTCGCCGCGGCCTCGAACGAGGACGTCATGAAGGCCTGGGCCGGGCTCGGCTATTATTCGCGCGCCCGCAATCTGAAGGCCTGCGCCGACACGGTCGTGCGCGAGCATGGTGGCCGTTTTCCAGACACGGCCGCGGGCCTGCGCGAACTGCCCGGGATCGGCGCCTATACCTCGGCGGCGATTGCCGCGATCGCGCATGACGAGCCGGCGGCGGTGGTCGACGGCAATGTCGAGCGGGTGCTGTCGCGGATCTTCGCGGTCGAGACGCCGCTTCCCGCCGCCAAGAAGGAGATCGCCGAGTTGCAGGCGCGGCTGACGCCCGCGAAGCGCGCCGGCGACTATGCGCAGGCGATGATGGATCTCGGCGCGACGCTCTGCACGCCAAAGCGGCCGGCCTGCTCGCTCTGCCCGTGGGAAAAATCCTGCACGGCTCATGCGCGCGGCACCGAGGAGCTCTATCCCCGCAAGGCCGCGAAAACAGACCGGCCCGAGCGCGCCGGCGCCGCCTTCGTCGCCATCCGCTCGGACGGCGCGATTCTGCTTCGCAAGCGCGCCGAGCGCGGCCTGCTCGGCGGCATGACCGAGGTGCCGGGCTCCGACTGGATCCCCGGCCCCGCACCAGCGCCGGGTCCGGGCGCCGCCCCCTTCCCGGCCGACTGGCAGCGCGTCACCGCGCCCGTCGTGCATGTCTTCACCCATTTCCGCCTGACGCTCGACATCTGGCATGTCCGCCTGCCGGAGGCGCATCCGGCGCCGGCCGATGCCTGGTGGGCGAGCGCCACCGAGTTGCCGCACGAGGCGTTGCCGAGCGTGATGAAGAAGGCGATCGAGGCGGCTGCCCCCGGAGCGACGCGCAAACGGAAATGACGGCGGGAAATCCCGCCGCCATCGCTCGTCTCGCCGCGCGCTACTGCTGCGGTGGCTGTTGCTGCTGCAACCGCTCCAGCTGATCGCGGATCCGGGGCGGCAGGCGCGGCGTCGCGTCGCCGTCGTTCTGCGGCTGCACCTTCACGCACTGGCCACGCCTGAGCACCGTGCCCTCCGGACATTCCGGCGCTTTTCGCTCCGGCTGTGTCTGGCGCTGCGGCTGCGGCTGGCGCTCCGGCGCCGGCTGGCGCGGCGGCGATGGCTGCTGGGCATCGACGCATTGTCCACGGCGCAGGCGCTGGCCCGGCCCGCACTCGACGGGCGCCGGACGGTTCGGCTGTGCGGGCTGCGCCGCCTCGGCCGGCACGCAGCGGCCCCGACGCAGCCGGGTGCCATCCGGGCATTCGGGCGCCTTGGGCTCCGCGCCCGGCTTCGGCGGCGGCTGGCGCTGCGGGCTGAGGTCGACGCAGCGACCGCCGCGCAGGCGCTGGTCCGGGCCGCACTCGACTGGCGCCGGGCGGTTCGGCCGCCCGGGCTGCGTCGCCTCGGCCGGCACGCAGCGGCCGCCGCGCAGGATCGTGCCATCCGGGCAATTGCGCTGCGGCCGGCGGGCGTCGACGCAGACGCCATCGACGAGGCGCTGGCCCCGGCGGCACTCCGGCGTGCCGGGCCCCGGATTGACGGGAGGAGTGACGACCGGCGGAACGACGACCGGCAGGCAACGACCGCCGCGCCGGATCTGGCCGTCCGGGCATTCCTGGACCGGGACAGGGCGGCAACGGCCGTTATCGTCCCTCACCTGACCACGCGGACAGGGCCGACCGCCCTGCGGCGGGATACAGCGGCCGTTGTTATCGCGGACCAGCGGCGGGCGGCACTCGCCCTGTGGCGGCACACATCGGCCGTTGTTGTCCCGCACCAGCGGCGGGCGGCACTCGCCCTGCGGCGGCACGCAGCGGCCGTTGTTGTCCCGCACCAGCGGCGGACGGCACTCGCCCTGCGGCGGCACGCAGCGACCGTTGTTGTCGCGCACCAGCGGCGGGCGGCAACCCTGCGGCGGGACGCAGCGGCCACGGTCGTCGCGCAGCATCGGCGGACGGCACCCTTGCGGCGGAACGCAACGGCCGTCCGGGGTCACGAACAGGTCCGGCGGGCAGCGCGGCGGGATGCACTGGCCGCGGACATAGATCGCGTCGCGCGGACAGCCGCAATAGCCGTTCGGCAGCCGCACCAGATCGGGCGGGCAGCGCCAGGGAATGCAGCGGCCGTCAACGAAGGTCTCGTAGCGGTCGCAGACGATCGGCGGCGGCAGGCACGCGCCGTTGATGCGGATCATGTCCGGCGGGCAGCCGAGGGCGATGCAATAGCCATCGCGGAATCGGGTGCCGGGCGGGCAGCGCGGCGGCAGCAGGCAGGCGTCGCCGACGAGGAAGGTGCCGACCGGACAGCCGAGGATTGGCGGCGGCGGCGGCAGCGGTTCGGAAAAGCGCGGCGGCGGGGGTGGTGGCGGCGCGGCGGCGCGGCGGGGCGCGACGCAGGGAAGCGTGGCGATCGCCCCCATATGGCCGGCGACCGCGCTGTCGCCCGGCCGGTCGTCATAATCGACGAACCAGCTCGAATTCGGCGGCGCATTGGCGGGGAGGACGAGCTGGGTGTCGTTGCCCTGCAGGCCATCGACCGTCCCGGCGGACGGCACGTCGCCGAGAAGCTGCTCGCCGGTCGACCAGAGCGTCACGGCGCAGGCATTCGGCTGCATCCGGCCATTTGCATCATAGCCCCGGCCGAGCGCCACGCCGCCATTGGCGTTCTGGTAATCGGGCAGCAGGCCGATCGCATATTCCTGCGGGACGGGCGTCCAGAGGCCGGGCTCGGAATCCGGCCGCGGCTTCGGACGGAAGCGCAGGACGCGGCTGCTGCCGCCCTCCGCCACATTGCGGAAATCATAGGCGCCGGTGGGCGGCGCCCGCTCGGCCGCGTAGAGCAGGCCGCGATTGTCGAAGGCGATCGAGGCCACCTCCATGCCGGGGTCGAGCGCCGGAACGGCGGTCTCGAACCGCGCGTCGCCGGCGAAAGAGCCGTCCGGCTGGATGCCGACCGACCAGATCTCCGGCCCGGCGGCGACCGAATAGAACAGGCGGCCATTGCGGACCGCGAGCGCGAACACCAGCCGCTCCGGATCGGCGAAACCCCAGGTCGCCGGCTGCTCCGTGTCGAAGGTCTGGGTGGCGATGTCGACGTTGACCGGCGTTAGCGGCGCCTCGGGCAGGCCGTTCTTGGCGCGGCCGTCGACGCCGTGGTCGTAGCTGCCGCGATCCGCGCCATCGAGCCCGAGCCGGTGGATCAGGCCGGTCGCCCGGTCGGCGACGAAGATCTGCTGGCTCTCAGGGTCGAAGGCGAGCCCGCCGAGCGACGCCGCCGCGTTGCCCCTGATATCGCCGATATTGGCGAAGAGCGCGACCTGGCCGGTGGTGCCGTCGACACGCCAGATCGAGCGCGGGCCGCCGTTCCGGTCGGCGGATCCGAACTGGTTCGGCAGGAAGGAGGCTCCGGCAAGGCCGTGCAGAAAAACCGCGAGCAAGGACACGGAGCGATCTGATCTACTTGGGCCGAAATCTATCGCAGGGCAGATTTTCCGGCCAGCATGATCATTATGCCGACATACGAAATTGTCAGTGACCGCCATCACAACGTCATGAAGATGCGGAAACTCGAAACCGGGATGGCAGGGCACGGGGATCCGGCATGAGCGAGATCAGGCACATCGTCTTCGATATCGGCAACGTGCTGCTGCGCTGGGACCCCGAGATCCCCTATCGCCGCCTGATCCCCGACGAGACCGCGCGGCGCCGGTTTCTCACCGAAATCTGCACCGGCGACTGGAACAAGGAGCAGGATCGCGGCCGCGGATGGGCCGATGGCGAAGCCGTGCTTATCGAGCGCTTTCCCGAGCATGAGCCGATGATCCGCGCCTTTCGGGCCAACTGGCACGAGATGATCCCCGGCTCCCTCGCCGAGACGCCCGCGATCCTCGACACGCTGGTCGCGGCCGGGCAGGACGTCACGGCGCTCACCAATTTCGCCAGCGACACCTTCGTTGAGGCGGTCGAGCGCTTTCCGTATCTGCGGCTGTTCCGGGGCGTCACCGTCTCCGGCGACATCGGCATGCTGAAGCCTGATCTGGAGATCTACCGGCTGCATGCGGAAACGTTCGGGCTGACGCCGGCCTCGACGCTCTTCTTCGACGACAGCCCCGCGAATGTCGAAGGGGCGCGGCAGGCCGGCTGGCAGGCCGAACTCTTCGTCGACGCCGCGACGATGCGGCGCGACCTCGCCCGCCACGGCGTGATCATTCCCCTCGCCGCCTCTTCCTCCGCCGCCACCTGACCGCCCGCCTCCGCCCGGGGCGCGAATGACGAGGGGTTGACGTTCGCCCACTCATGTAACATTTAATGTTGCATGAAACACGACAGCAGACTTTCGGGCGTCCTCCACGTCCTCCTCCACATGCTCGAGGCCGGCGAACCGCTCACCTCCGAGCAATTGGCCGCGATGATGTCGACCAACCCGGTCGTCATCCGCCGCATCATGGCGGGCCTGCGCGACGCGGGCTTCGTCGGCTCGGCCAAGGGCCATGGCGGCGGCTGGACCGTCACCTGCGACCCCGCCGCCGTCACCCTCGACGACATCTATGCGGCGATCGGCTCGCCGCCCGTCTTCGCGCTCGGCCATCGCAGCGAGAACCCGGCCTGCCTCGTCGAGCAGGCGGTCAACGCCTCGCTGGAATCGGCCTTCCAGGACGCGGGGCAATTGCTGCTCAAGCGCCTGCGCACGGTCACGCTGGCAGCGCTCGCCGCCGATTTCCACGCCCGTTTCCAGGCCAGAAATGCAACCAAGAAGGACATCAGCCATGCGGTATGACGCCATCATCATCGGCGGCAGCTATGCCGGGCTCTCGGCGGCGATGCAGCTCGCCCGCGCCGGACGCGCGATCTGCGTCGTCGACAGCAATACCCCGCGCAACCGCTTCGCCGCCGCCTCGCACGGCTTCTTCGGACAGGACGGCGCAGCGCCGCGCGCCATGATCGCCCAGGCCCGCGAAAAGCTCCTCGCCTATCCGAACGTCCATTTCGTCGGCGGCTCGGCCCAGTATGCCAATCCCGAGCCGGACGGTTTCTCCGTCGATCTCGGCATGGGGGAGACGCTGCGCGGCAGCAAGCTCGTGCTCGCCTTCGGCGTGATCGACGACCTGCCGGAGATCCCGGGCCTCGCCCAGAAGTGGGGCAAGTCGGTGCTGCATTGCCCCTATTGCCATGGCTACGAGTTCAAGGGACAGCGCCTCGGCGTCCTCAACGCAATGGAGAAGTCCGTGCACCAGGCGCTGATGATCCCGGACTGGGGGCCGACCACGTTCTTCCTGAACGGCGGCGCCATGCCGGACGAGGAGACGCTCGAGAAGCTCGCCCGCCGGGAGGTGTCGATGGAACCGGCGAAGATCGCGGCGCTGGAGGGGACGGAGACGGAGCTCACCGGCGTCCGGTTCGAGGACGGTCGCGTGGTGGCGCTCGACGCGCTCTTCACCGCCTCGCGGACGAGGATGGCGAGCCCGATCGCCGAGCAGCTCGGCTGCGCCTTCGACGACGGGATGCTGGGGCCGGTCCTGCGCACCGACGCCATGAAGATGACGACGGTTCCGGGTGTCTACGCCGCCGGCGACATCGCGCGCGGCATGCACAACGCCACCTTCGCCTCGGCCGACGGCGTCATGGCCGGCACCGGGCTTCATCAGGCGTTGATCTTCGAGCCGCTGGCGGCCTGAGGCGGCCTGCCAGCAGCCAATCAGGACACCGCGAAGCCGGGGCTTCGCGGCGTCGGCTCAGCCTCCGGCTGCAGCCAGTTCATCGCGGACGATCTTGCGAAGATCGTCGATCGAGGTCAGCCGTCCGTTGTGATGGACGTGCCAGAAGGTCCAGCCGTTGCAGGCGTCGAAACCCTGCACCAGCGCGCCGACGCGATGGATCGAGCCCATCAGCGCGCCGGATTCGAGCGATCCGTCGGCGCGGACGCGGGCCTGGTGGCGGCCGCGCGAATCCGTCAGCACGGCGCCCGGAACGATCAGGCCGCGCTCCAGCAGCGTGCCGAACGGAATGCGCGGCTCCGAACGCTTGCCCTTGAGCAGCTCGAGGGCGGCGGCCGGCGCCGTCTCGACGGCGTCGATGCGGGCCTGGGCGGCGTCGATATAGCTCTGCTCGCGCTCGACGCCGACGAAGTGGCGGCCGAGGCGCTTGGCGACGGCGCCGGTCGTGCCGGAGCCGAAGAACGGGTCGAGGACGACGTCGCCGGGCTTCGTCGAGGCGAGCATGACGCGGGCGAGCAGCGCTTCCGGCTTCTGGGTCGGGTGCACCTTGTGCCCCTCCCCGTCCTTCAGCCGCTCGTGGCCGGTGCAGATCGGCAGCAGCCAGTCGGAGCGCATCTGCACGTCGTCATTGAAGGCCTTCATGGCCTCGTAGTTGAACGTGTATTTCGAGTTCTGGCCGCGCGAGGCCCAGATCATCGTCTCATGCGCATTGGTGAAGCGCTTGCCGCGGAAATTCGGCATCGGGTTCGACTTGCGCCAGACGACGTCGTTCAGGATCCAGAAGCCGAGATCCTGCAGCGTCGCGCCGACGCGGAAGATGTTGTGATAGGAGCCGATGACCCAGAGTGCGCCATCGGGCTTCAGCACGCGGCGGACCGCGAGCAGCCAGGCGCGGGTGAAGGCGTCATAGGCCTCGAAGCTGTCGAACTTGTCCCAATGATCATCGACCGCGTCGACGACAGAGTGATCGGGACGGGTCAGGCCGCCTTCGAGCTGCAGGTTGTAGGGCGGATCCGCGAAGACGAGGTCGACCGACGCGGAAGGCAGCTTCTCCAGCGCGGCGACGCAATCGCCCTTGATGATGGTGTCAAGCCAGGGCGCCCTGTGAGCGACCTCGGCCGGCTTCCGAGCGAGTGCCTTCATTTCCCAACTCCCCGACGCAACAAGAACATGCGCCTATGGTTAGCGAACAGGGTGAAGGACGCGTTAGCAAGTATGGTTAATCAATTGTAACCACGCCGGATTGCACGTCTTTCGGTACATTCGACATCGTTTTGCCGAATCTCTTGGGTTATGGTTTCGGCAAAGAAGGACCCGGCGCCGGGTCGCATGTTCGAGGCCATCATGATCCGCGGTTTCCTTGCCCTGCCGGCTGCGCTGGCTCTCCTCTGCGCCACCAGCTTGTCGGTGCTCGCCGACGACGTGATGCTGGTGCTCGACGCCTCCGCCTCGATGGCCGGCAAGCTTGGCCGCGACCGCAAGATCGACCTGGTCGCCGACAGCATCGAAGCGGCTGTCGCCGATTTCCCGACCGAGGCGCGCATCGGCATGCTGGCCTTCGGCTCCAAGAGCAAGACGAGCTGCACGGACGCCTCCGTCATCGTGAAGCCGCAGCGCAACGGCAACGAGGCCGTCACCGCCGCCGCTGCCAAGCTGCAGCCGCGCGGCAAGGCGCCGCTGGCCGTCGCCGTCGAGCGCGCCGCCAACGCGCTCGACTACAAGAGCGCCCGCGCCACCGTCATCGTCTTCGTCGACAAGGTGGAAGCCTGCGACGCCAATCCCTGCGTGCTGGCGGAATCGCTCGCCGGTCGCGCCAAGGACCTGACCGTCGAGGTGATCGGCCTCGGCCTCGACGACAAGGAGATCGAACAGGTCGCCTGCCTCGCCGACAAGACCGGCGGCAAGTTCATCAACGCCAAGGACGGCACCGACGTCGCCGGCGGCCTCGCCGCGGCGCTCGCCGCCGCCAAGGCGCCGCCGGCAAACCTGCCCTCGGCCCATATCGAGGCACCGGCCAAGGTGATCCAGTCCAGCGTGTTCGACGTCGCCTATGACGGCCCGAAGGTGAAGGGCGACCGCATCCAGATCGTCTGGCCGGGACTGCCGGCGGGATCGGAAATCCGCAGCGCCCTCGTCGACAAGGACGGCAAGATGCGCCGGCTGCGCGCGCCGACCGAGGCGGGCACCTACGAGATCCGCTACTACCATCCGAAGCTCAACGTCATTCTCGCCACCCAGTCGATCGAGGTGGACGTCAAGCCGACCACCGTCACGGTCGACGAGCATGTCGGCGCCGGCGCGCCGCTGAAGGTGGTCTGGTCCGGCCCGGCCTCGTCGAAGGACGAGATCCGGATCGCGCCGGTCGGCGCCGCGCCCGGCACGAAGCTCGCCGCCATTCCCGTCAACAAGGACGGCCGCGCGCTGACCTTCATCGCCCCGACGGCGGCCGGCCGCTACGAGGCGCGCTACCTGTCGGCCGAGGACAATGCGGTCGCCGCCACCGCTTCCTTCACCGTCGACGCGCCCTCGGCCTCGCTCAAGGGCCCGGACACGGCCCAGGCGGGCAGCCGGATCACCGTCGACTGGTCCGGTCCCGCCGCGCGCTACGACGACATCGTCATCGCCCGCACCGACATGGAACCCGGCGATCACCTGACCATGGCCCGCATCCGCCCGGACCGCCCGACCGTCAGCATCGTCGTGCCGAAGGATCCGGGCCGTTACGAGCTGCGCTATATCGCCGGCGACGGCACCGCGATCTTCGCCCGCGCGCCGCTCACCGTGCGCTGATGACCGCCTGGCGGAAGAGTCGCGACAGAACGGGCCAAGACAGTTCCGCCGCGATCTGGTAGAGAGCCCGCTGGCTCGCGGGTTCGATCCTCCTCCGCGCTCGACCCTGCCTCTTCGCTCCCTTGCAACGCGCCGTCTCAGCCGAACTTCCGGAATTCGAGATCGCGCTCATACCGACCGGAAGTCCCTATGCTTGTTCTTTTCGATTGCGACGGGGTGCTCGTCGATTCCGAAATCATCTCCTCCCGCGTCGACAGCGAACGGCTTTCCGCCATCGGCTACGACATCTCGGTCGAGGAAATGTCGCACCGCTTCGCCGGCCTGACCTGGGAGCGCATCTCCAAGCTGATCGAGGCGGATCTCGGCCACGCGCTGCCGGAGAACTTCCACGCCGAGACCAATGCGGAGCTCGACCGGCGCCTCGCCAAGGACCTGCAAATCATCCCCGGCGTGCAGGACATGCTCGATCGCCTCGACTACCCGCGCTGCATCTGCTCGAACTCCTCGCCCGAGCGGCTGAAGATCTCGCTGACCAAGACCGAGCTCTACGACCGCTTCCGGCCCTACATCTTCTCGGCCGTCGCCGTCCGCAACAAGCAGCCGAAGCCGGCCCCCGACGTCTACCTGCACGGCGCGGCGGAGTTCGGCGTCGACCCGAAGGACTGCATCGTCGTCGAGGATTCGACCCATGGCATCCATGCCGGCCGCGCCGCAGGCATGCGTGTCATCGGCTTCACCGGCGGCATGCACTCCTGGCCCGGCCATGCCGACGCGCTGACCGCCGCCGGCGCCATCACGGTGATCAACCGCATGGCCGACCTGCCGGCGACGATCGAGGCGCTGGCCGCCTGGAACCCGGACGACCTCTGAGCCGCGGGGCGCACCCATGACGGTCCGGCTCCGCGCCCATCACCTGCTCTGCATGCTGACCTATGTCGGCAAGGGCTACACGCCGGACTTCTGCGCCAATTACGACCTGATCGCCGCGCGGCTGACGCGCGGCGAGGACATCCTCCTCGTCACCGGCCCGGACGACGTCTGCGCGCCGCTGCTGTCGACCGAGGACCCGCATTGCCACAATGAAAGCGTGCTGGAGCGCGACGCCGAGGCAGCCGCCTCGATCGCCGCCCTGCTCGACGCGCCCGTCCAGCCGGGCTTCCGGCTTTCCCTCGACGCCATGACGCTTACCCGCTTCCGTGCCGCCTTCGCCGCCGGGACCACGCGCACGGCCTGCGGCGGCTGCGAATGGTCGGGGCTCTGCGACAGCGTCGCCGGCGGCGGCTTCCAGGGCACGCGGCTGGCCGGGGGCTGAGCGTCTGGCCCGGCGGGTTACCTTCACCTCTTCCTGAGGAGGCCTTTGCAAGGAAGCGCGCCGTCGCCCCGGCGGAGGCCGGGGCCCATGAACACCGACCCAGGAAAGCTTGGCTCAGCCTATCGGATACAGGCCTGTGGGTATGGATCCCGGCCTTCGCCGGGATGACGGCGGAGGGTGGCAAGATCCGATCAGCGCGATAGCCCGCATTTGGGCGAAACAGTGAGGACCTGACCGTTCGGCTGCCTGCGATCGCCAGGACCGACACAGGCGAGCCCACTCTCCCGCGAGCGGGAGAGGGTCGGGGTGAGGGTTGCCCCTACTCCGCCGCGGCAGCCTCCACCCACGGCTCCGGCTTTTCCCATTTGAGCTTGGGCGAACGGGCCGCGCGCGTCTCGTCGAGGCGGCGGCGCGGGGCGAAGCGCGGCGCCTGCTGGAAGCGCTCGAGATCGCCCGCCTTCGCCTTCATCACCAGATCGCGCAGCGTCGCGATGAAGAGGTCGAGCGAGGCCTTCGATTCCGACTCGGTCGGCTCGATCAGCATCGCCCCGTGCACCACGAGCGGGAAATACATCGTCATCGGATGATAGCCCTCGTCGATCATCGCCTTGGCGAAATCGAGCGTGGTGACGCCGGTCCCCTCCAGGAACGTGTCGTCGAACAGCACCTCATGCATGCAGGTGCGGTCGCCGGAGGGCTGGCTCATCAGGTCGCGCAGGCCGGCGCGGACATAGTTGGCGTTGAGCACCGCGTCCTCCGACGCCTGCTGCAGCCCGTCCGAACCATGCGACAGCATGTAGGAAAGCGCCCGCACGAACATGCCCATCTGGCCGTGGAAAGCGGTCATGCGGCCGAAGGGGGTTTCACCCGGCAACAGGGCCTCCTCGCTTTCGACGAGGACCGGGCCATCCGCCTCGATGCGGACGAAGGGCAGCGGCGCGAAGGCGGCGAGCCGCTCGGACAGCACCACCGGGCCCGCGCCAGGACCGCCGCCGCCATGCGGGGTGGAGAAGGTCTTGTGCAGGTTGATGTGCATGGCGTCGACGCCGAGCTCGCCGACCTTGGCCTTGCCGACGATGGCGTTGAAGTTGGCGCCGTCGCAGTAGAAGTAGGCGCCGGCCGCATGAACGGCGGCGGCGATCTCGACGACGTCGCGCTCGAACAGGCCGCAGGTGTTCGGGTTGGTCAGCATGATCGCGGCGACGTCCGGCGAAAGCAGCGCCTTCACCGCCTCCGGTGCGACGGTGCCATCGGCGCGCGCCGGCACGGTGACGACCTTGAAGCCGATCAGGGCCGCGGTGGCCGGGTTGGTGCCATGCGCCGATTCCGGCACCAGCACGATGTTGCGCGTCTCGCCCTTGGCGGCGATCGCGGCCTTGATCGCCATCATGCCGCAGAGCTCGCCATGCGCGCCGGCCTTGGGCGACAGCGCCACGGCCGTCATGCCGGTCATCTCGATCAGCCAGCGGCCGAGCTCCGCCATCAGTTCGACCGCGCCCTTGACCGTCGAGAGCGGCTGCAGCGGATGCACGTCGCCGATGCCGGGAAGCCGCGCCATCTTCTCATTCAGGCGCGGATTGTGCTTCATCGTGCAGGAGCCGAGCGGATAGAGGCCGCTGTCGATGGCGTAGTTCTTCTGGCTGAGCCGCACATAGTGGCGCATCGTCTCCGGCTCGGAGAGGCCGGGCAGATCGATCGGCCGTTTGCGCGCGAGCCCGCCGAGGCGCGGCGAAAATTCCGCCGGCTCGTCGAGATCGACGCCGGTGACGTCGTGCCGGCCGACCTCGAACAGCAGCGCCTCCTCGATCTGCAGGGCGCGGTTGCCGGTGAAGGTATCGGGCGTGTCGGAGGTCGCGGCGGTGGCGGCGACGGTGGGGCGACCCTGGCTGTGCATGCTCATGCGAGCACCTCCGCGAGCGCGGCCACGAAGGCGGCGCGGTCTTCATCCGTGTTCACCTCGGTCGAGGCGACGATCAGGAGATCGGCGAGCTCCGGCTTGCCGGGTTCGAGCCGCGAGACGGGCACGCCGGCGAGCACGCCCTTCTCGACGAGCTTCTCCACGATCTCTGCCGCGTCGCCCGGAAGCCGGATCGTGAACTCGTTGAAGAACGAGTCATTCAAGAGGCTTACGCCCGGAAGCGCAGAAAGCGATTCAGCGAGCTTCACCGCATTGGCGTGGTTGATCCGCGCCAGCCGCGAGAGGCCCTTCTCGCCGAGCAGCGTCATATGGATTGTGAAGGCGAGCGCGCAAAGCCCTGAATTCGTACAGATATTCGAGGTAGCCTTGTCGCGGCGGATATGCTGCTCGCGGGTCGAGAGCGTCAGCACGAAGCCGCGCCGGCCTTCCGCGTCGACCGTCTCGCCGCAGAGCCGTCCCGGCATCTGGCGGACATATTTGAGCCGCGTCGCGAACAGCCCGACATAGGGGCCGCCGAAGGAGAGCGCATTGCCGATCGACTGGCCCTCGCCGACGACGATGTCGGCGCCCTGCGCGCCCGGCGGCTCGACGAGGCCGAGCGAGACCGCCTCGGTGAAGACCGCGACCAGCAGCGCGCCGACCTCATGCGCCTTCGCCGCGATCGGCGCGAGATCGATCAGATGACCATAGACGGAGGGCGACTGCACGACGACGCAGGAAGTGTCGGCATCGATCGCGGCCAGGATGTCCTCGGTCCCTCCGGGATCGGCCGGCAGCGCGTCGACCGTTTCGCCGGCCATGGGTGAGAGCGATTCGACCACGGCGCGGTAATGCGGATGCAAGCCGCCGGAGAGCACCGCCTTGCCGCGCTTGGTCAGCCGGTGCGCCATCAGCACCGCCTCGACCGTCGCGGTCGAGCCGTCATACATCGAGGCGTTCGCCACCTCCATGCCGGTCAGGTGCGCGACCTGGGTCTGGAACTCGAACAGATATTGCAGCGTCCCCTGCGTGATCTCCGGCTGGTAGGGCGTGTAGGAGGTCAGGAACTCGGAACGCTGGATCAGGTGATCGACGGTGGCCGGCACATGGTGCTTGTAGGCGCCGGCGCCGACGAAGAACGGCACGGACGAGGCCGATACGTTCTGCGCCGAAAGCCGGCCGAGCGTGCGCTCGACCGAGATCTCGCCGGCGGCGCGCGGCAGGTCGAGCCCGTGCACGCGAAGATCGCTCGGGATGTCGGCGAAGAGGTCGTCGATCGAGCCGACGCCGATCGTCGCCAGCATCGCCTGCCGGTCGCTGTCGGAATGGGGAAGATAGCGCATCTTCTGGTTCTCTCCTTCACCTCTCCCCGGGGGAGAGGTCGACGGCGGCGCCGTCGGGTGAGGGTTTTGGGCGAGAGGTGGCGGAAGGGTTCCCGCCCACCGGCCTAGAGCGTCTCGACGAAGGCCCGGTAGGCCGCCTCGTCCAGGAGGCCCTCCAGTTCGCTGGGCTCGGTCAGCGTCAGCCGGATGAACCAGCCGTCGCTCTCCGGCGCGTCGTTAATGGTCGAGGGCGAATCCGGGAGCTTCGAGTTGACCGCGATGACGAGGCCGGAGACCGGCGCGTAGACGTCGCTCGCCGCCTTGACGGATTCGACCACCGCCGCCTCGTCGCCCTTGGCAAAGGTCTTCCCGACCTCGGGAAGCTCGACATAGACGACGTCGCCGAGCTGCGACTGCGCATAATCGGTGATGCCGATAAGGGCCGAGTCGCCTTCGAGGCGGACCCATTCGTGGTCTTTGGTGAAATAGACGGTCATGTGGTGGTCTTCCCTGGAAAGGCCGTTCAGGCTTGCTTGCGGAAATAGCGGTGCGGGACGAAGGGCATGGGCACGACCGTGGCGGCCAGATCCTTGCCGCGGACGACGAGCGTGACCGGCGTGCCGGGCGCGGCGTGCTCGGCCGCGACATAGCCCATGGCGATGGGGCCGCCGGCCGTCGGGCCGAAGCCGCCCGAGGTGACGATGCCGATCTGGCGACCGGCGGCGTCGCGGATCTCGGCGCCCTCGCGGGCGGGCGCCCTGCCCTCCGGCTTGATGCCGACGCGGAGCTGCGCCGGCCCATCGGCGAGCTCGCCCTGGATGCGCTCCGCGCCCGGAAAACCACCCTCGGCGCGGCGGCGCTTGGCGAGCGCGAAACCGAGATCGGCCTCGACCGGCGAAGTCGCCTCGTCGATGTCGTGGCCATAGAGGCAGAGCCCGGCCTCGAGCCGGAGCGAATCGCGGGCGCCGAGGCCGATCGGCTCGACCTCGGGCTCGGCCAGCAGCGCGCGCGCCAACGGCTCGGCATGGTCTTCGACGACCGAGATCTCGTAGCCGTCCTCGCCGGTATAGCCGGAGCGGCTGATGTGACAGTCGATGCCGTCGATGGTCGTGCGGATCGCCGTCATGAAGCCCATGGCGGCCGAATCCGGACAATGGCGCGCCAGCACCTCGGCCGCTTTCGGCCCCTGCAGGGCGATCAGCGCGAGCTGCCCGGCGATCTCCAGCTGGACGCCTTCGGGCAGATTGGCCGCGATATGGGCGTAGTCGATCGCCTTCCGGCCGGCATTGACGACCAGATAGAGCGTGCCGTCCTCGCTGGGATCGGCCGAGCGCGTCACCATCAGATCGTCGATGATGCCGCCCTCGGGCGTCGTCAGCAGCGTGTAGCGGACGCGGCCGGGCGCAAGCGCCAGGAAATCGCCGGGCGTCAGCGCCTCCAGCGCGCGCGCCGTCGTCGCGTGGTCCGGCCCGACGAGATAGGCCTGGCCCATATGCGAGACGTCGAACAGGCCGGCGCTGTCGCGGGTCCAGTTGTGTTCGGAGAGAATGCCGAGCGGATATTGCACCGGCATCGAATAGCCCGCGAACGGCACCATGCGGGCGCCGAGTTCGCGATGGAGGCCGGCGAGCGGCGTCTCGAGCAGGATGTCTTCTGTAGTGGCCGAATCAGCCATGCACCGGATCCCTGAACAGAGTCGTTGGCACGGGCAGGCCTGAATGGCCTGTTCCGCGCCCCCTCTGTCCGAGAACCTGAGAGATTTCCCGCCCTGCCGATGCGGCAGAGGCGGCTACTCCTTCGGTGAGCCAAGGGTCGGGAATCCCGACCAAGGGCTGCTTTCCAGAGCGTCGCCGACCGTCCGGTCCGTTGGCCTGAGAGTTTCCGGGGCGGTTGCTCCTTCGGCGCCGACGAGGATTTCACCCCTTCGGTCTCTCCCGGCGGTCGTTCAGCCTGCGCCCGAGGGCGCCGGCTCGGCCGGGTCGCGACACGGACCCAGCTTGGAAGCTACTGTAGGTTCGCGCGCGCCCCTGTCAATCGACGGCGCGCGCGATCCTGCCTCATTGTGCGGCAGACGGCGATCTCAGCTGCGACGCCTCGTCGTCAGCTGCGACGCCGGATCGTCCGCTGCGAAGCTAGATCGTCAGCTGCGACGCTGCTTGGCTGGCGTCGCCTTGTCGTCGAGGCCGACATAGATGTGGAAGTCGGTGTTGCCCTCGGAGATCGGCACCACGATCGATTCGTCGATCTTGGTGAAGTCGGCCGCGAGCTCCGGCGCCTGCAGCGGCACGGCGATACGATGCAGCTCCGACTTCAGCACCTTGTCACGGCCTTCCATGACGACGACCCGGACCGGGACGTTGACCGTCTGCGCCTTGCCGGCCGGGCCGGAGGCGACGCGGCCCTTGATGCCGAGCTTGACGGTCACGCCGCCGCCGGGCGCCTTGAAGCATTCCCGCGCCGTGTCGGTGATCGCCACCTGGTAGACCACCGGCGGGCCGGCCCCGGTGATCGGGTCCGGCTTGCCGGGCGCGAGGACCTTGAATTCCTCGGTGCCGGGCCGCACCGCGACCGGCGGGCAATTCACCGTGTAGCCGAAGTTTTCGGCCGAGACGATCGTCGCGTTCTGCAGATTCTTGTTCGGCGCACCGAAGAGCGCATTGTTGACGACATTGCCGCCACCACCGGATGACGAGCCATCGGTCACGCTCGAACAAGCGGAGACCAGGCCAGCCAGGGCGGCCACCGAAACAAAGGCCACGAGGCGACGCGACGCGCTCGAGCCACCGAAAGAAGAACCATGCATCCCAATAATCCTCGACGCTGATGCGCGACGTCTATAACAGTCCGATTGATCTTTGGCGACTTAGTGGCTGACGACCCGCCGCACCTTGCCCGCCGCATCCCGCGACGATAGGGTTGCAGCAAAGGGCGGCTTGCCACAAGTCTGGCCGCATGTGGAGGCGTTTCTTCCGTGAAATATGTGAGCACGCGCGGCATTGCCCCCGCGCTCGGCTTCTCCGACGTTCTTCTGGCTGGGCTCGCGCGTGACGGCGGCCTGTATGTCCCCGAGACATGGCCGGCATTTTCTTCCGAGAGCTTCGCGCGCCTGAGAGGGCGTCCCTATGACGAGGTCGCCTATGCGGTGATCCATCCGTTCGTCGCCGGCGAGATCGCCGATGCCGATTTGAAGCGGATGTGCGCCGAGGCCTACGCGACCTTCCGCCATCCGGCCGTCGCCCCCCTGGTGCAGACCGGCCCGAACAGCTTCATCCTCGAGCTCTTCCACGGCCCAACGCTCGCCTTCAAGGACGTGGCGATGCAGCTGCTCGCGCGGCTGATGGACCATGTGCTGGCCGAACGCGGCCGGCGCGCGACCATCGTCGGCGCCACCTCGGGCGACACCGGCGGCGCCGCGATCGAGGCGTTCCGCGGCCGCGCCGCCACCGACATCTTCATCCTGTTCCCGCATGGCCGTGTCTCGCCGGTGCAGCAGCGGCAGATGACGACGGTGCAGGACGCCAACGTCCACGCCATCGCGCTCGAAGGCACGTTCGACGACTGCCAGGCGATCGTGAAGGGCCTGTTCAACGACCACGGCTTCCGCGATCGGGTCTCGCTCTCGGGCGTCAATTCGATCAACTGGGGCCGCATCGTCGCGCAGGTCGTCTATTACGTCACCGCCGCGCTCTCGCTCGGCGCGCCGGACCGCTCGATCTCCTTCACGGTGCCGACCGGCAATTTCGGCGACGTCTTCGCCGGTTATGTCGCCAAGAAGATCGGCTTGCCGATCGACCGGCTGGTGATCGCCACCAACACCAACGACATCCTGGCGCGCACGCTCGAAAGCGGCCGCTACGAGACGACGGGCGTCGTGCCGACCCAGTCGCCCTCGATGGACATCCAGGTCTCGTCGAATTTCGAACGGCTGCTGTTCGAGGCCGCCGGCCGCGACGGCGACACGGTGCGCCGCCTGATGGACAGCCTCGGCCAGTCCGGCGCCTTCACGATTCCGGAAGCCGCGCTTGAAAGCATCCGCGGCGAGTTCGCCGCCGGCCGCGCCAACGAGGCCGAGACCGACGCCACCATGCGCGACACGCTCGCCTCGACCGGCTACCTGGCCGACCCGCATACCGCCGTGGCGCTCGCCGTCGCCGCGCGCCAGCCGGTCACTTCATCGCCGATGGTGACGCTCTCGACCGCGCATCCGGCCAAGTTCCCGGCCGCCGTCGAGGCGGCGACCGGCATCGACCCTGCCCTGCCCGCCTGGCTCGGGGATCTCATGCAGCGGGAGGAACGCTTCACCGTTCTTCCCAACGACATCGGTGCCATCGCCCGCTTCGTCGAAGCCCGCGCCCGCGCCATCCACGAAAAGGTGTGAAGATGGTGCTCGACGCAAAGCTGACGCCGGTGATCCGCGCATGACCGTGCAGGTGACGAAACTCAAGTCGGGGCTGACTGTCGCGACCCACGACATGAATCACCTGGAAAGTGCTGCCCTCGGCGTCTGGGTCGGCGCCGGCTCGCGGCGCGAGGAAACGTCGGAGCACGGCATTTCCCACCTGCTCGAGCACATGGCGTTCAAGGGAACGCACAAGCGCTCCGCCACCGACATCGCCGAGGAGATCGAGGCGGTCGGCGGCGAGTTGAACGCCGCGACCAGCGTCGAGACGACCTCCTACTACGCCCGCATCCTGAAGCCGGACGCGGAGCTCGCCGTCGACATTTTGAGCGACATCCTCTGCAACTCGGCCTTCGACGCCGACGAGCTGAAGCGCGAGCAGCACGTCATCGTGCAGGAGATCGGCGCCTCGCTCGACACGCCGGAAGACCGCGTCTTCGACTTCTTCGTCGAAGGGGCCTACCCCGACCAGCCGATCGGGCGGACGATCCTCGGCACCGAGGAGACGGTGCGGCGCACGCGCTCGCATGATCTCTCGACCTATCTCGATCGCCATTATCACGGCCCGAACATGGTGCTGGCCGCGGCCGGCGCCATCGACCACGACGCGCTCGTCAAGCTGGCGGAAGACCGTTTCTCCTCGCTTCCCTCGGCCGAGCTCACCGACGGCATCGCCGCGCATTACCGCGGCGGCGACATGCGCGAGACGCGCGACCTGATGGAAGCGCAGATCCTGCTCGGCTTCGAGGGCATGCCCTACAAGTCCGACGACTTCCACGCGGTGCAGATCCTCGCTTCGCTGCTCGGCGGCGGCATGTCCTCGCGCCTGTTCCAGGAAGTGCGCGAGAAGCGCGGCCTCTGCTATTCCGTCTACGCCTTCCACTGGAGCTTCGCCGACACGGGCCTGTTCGGCATCCACGCGGCGACCGGCGGCGACGACATCGAGGATTTGATGCCGGTCATGCTCGGCGAGCTGGAGCGGGCGAGCCTCGACATCACCGAGGCCGAGCTCGGACGCGCCCGCGCCCAGATGCGCGCCAGCCTGCTGATGAGCCTGGAAAGCCCGGCCGCCCGCGCCGGCCAGGTGGCCCGGCAGATGCTCCTGTTCGGACGCCCCATTCCGGTCGAGGAAATCGTCGCCCGCATCGACGACGTCAGCGTCGCCCGCGTGCGCGACCTCGCCCAGCGCATCTTTACCGGCAGCCCGCCGACCGTCGCCGCGATCGGCCCGATCGAGAAGCTGATCGGCCGCGACGAGATCGCCACGCGCCTCGGGTCGCCCATCGTGGCGGCCTGAGTCTCACCGCTGGACGGTCCGGATTGGCCCGGAAGCGGGCCGGGAAATGGGAACGTTCGATCCAGCCTGAATGGTCACGCTGGGTGCCAGAGCGTTTTCGAGCGAAGTGGATCCCGGTTCGCGTCGAGAAAACGCGACCAAACAAATAGCTAGATCCCTCCGTCGCTTCCATGAAACGATGAAGGGATCTAGTGCGGAGCGGGGGCGCGGCACGACAAATGGAATTTCTGCGATCCGTCGTGCCATTCCACCCCATGCCGGAAATCCGGACCGGCATGGTGCTGCTTCGCCCGCCCGCTCTCTCCGACTTCGCCGCCTGGGCGAGCCTCCGCGCCGAGAGCCGCGCCTTCCTGACGCCGTGGGAGCCGCTGTGGCCGGTCGACGACCTGACGCGCGGCGCGTTCAAGCGACGGCTGCGTCGCTACCAGCGGGAAATCCGCGAATCGACCGGTTACCCGTTTCTCGTCTTCACCGCCGACGGCCGGCAGCTGGTCGGCGGCCTCACGCTCTCGCATGTCGTGCGCGGCGTCACCCAATCCTGCTCGCTCGGCTACTGGATGGGGGCGCCCTATGCCGGCAAGGGACTGATGACGGCGGCCGTGAAGGCCGTCATTCCCTTCGTCTTCGATACGCTGCGCCTGCATCGCCTTGAAGCCGCCTGCCTGCCCCACAACGCCGCCTCCATCCGCCTTCTCGAAAAAGCCGGATTCTCGCGGGAAGGCTACGCCCGTCGCTACCTCTGCATCGAAGGCCGGTGGCAAGACCACCTGCTCTACGCGATTGTCAGCGATGACCCACGACCATGACGCCCACGACACCGCCCCGGCGCGCGCCCGCAAGTTCCGACGAACCGTCGCCATCAAGTCCCGACGTTCTGTCGCTAACTTGTCACGCGGCCGAAAATTCCTTGTGCCGTCCCGGCGCGGATAGTACTGCTCGACGGCCTTCGGGCTCTGGAGGTTTGTTTGTTGCTTAACCGCATCGTCGCCGCGGTCTTTTTCGTTCTGCTCGCGGTCGTGGGCACATCCACGCATGTCCAGGCGCTCGACGCCGTCAACGTCCCGCTCGACGGCACGACGCTCGACCTCACCCGGGCTGTCGAACGTGCGTCGCGGGATCCGTCCGATCGCGTCCAGGTGTCGACGGCGCCCGCTGCGGACGGCATCGTCCGCCGCATCGAGGTTCGCTCGAACGAAGGCGGCGGCACCTCCTACTGGGTCTCCTTCGCGCTCACCAACAATGGCGACGAGCAGATCGACCGCCTGCTGGTGGCGCCGCATTTCCGCCTCGCCAATTCCGGCCTGCTGATCCCCGATCTCGGCGCCTCGCGCATCGCGACCGTGACGCCGAGCCAGGGCTTCGCGCCGGAACGGCAGCCGAGCCAGGAAGCCGACGTCTTCCGCATCACGCTCGATCCCGGCGCGGTCGTCACCTTCGTGGCCGAGTTGCGCACCCCCGTGCTGCCGCAGCTCTATCTCTGGGATCCCGACAACTACAAGGACGCCATCAACAGCTACACGCTGTATCACGGCATCGTCCTCGGCATTTCCGGCCTGCTGGCGCTGTTCCTGACCATCGTCTTCGTGGTCAAGGGCACGGCGATGTTCCCGGCGACCGCCGCCCTCGCCTGGTCCGTCCTGATCTATCTCGCGATTGATTTCGGCTTCTGGAACAAGGTGATCCAGATCGCGCCCGGCGACGACAAGATGTGGCGCGCCTTCGCCGAGGTGCTCTTGTCGGCGACGCTGCTGATCTTCACCTACACCTATCTGAACCTGAACCGATGGCACGCGCGCTATAGCCACGCGACGATCGCCTGGCTCGTCGGCCTGCTGATCCTGCTCGGCGTCGCCGTGTTCGAGCCGGGGATCGCCGCCGGCGTCGCCCGTTTCTCCTTCGGCTTGACCGTCACGCTCGGCTTCGTCGTCATCCTCTATCTGGCGGTGCACCACTACGACCGCGCCATCATGCTGATCCCGACCTGGGTTCTCCTGATGGTCTGGATCCTCGGCGCCTATCTGACGGTAACCGGCAATCTCACCAACGACGTCATCCAGCCGGCGCTGAACGGCGGCCTCGTGCTGATCGTGCTGCTGATCGGCTTCACGGTGATGCAGCACGCCTTCGCCGGCGGCGCGATCGCCCAAGGCGCCATCGGCGAGACCGAGCGACGGGCGCTGGCGCTCACCGGCGCCGGCGACATCGTCTGGGACTGGGACGTCTCGCGCGACCGCATCTATACAGGCACCGACGCCGAGGACCTGCTTGGCCTCAAGCACGGCGCGCTGGAAGGCCCGGCCCGCGACTGGCTCGACGTGCTGCACCCCTCCGACCGTGACCGCTTCAAGGCGACGCTCGACGCCGTCATCGAACAGCGCCGCGGCCGCATCGCCCAGGATTTCCGCCTGCGCGCCGAGGACGGCCATTATCGCTGGTTCCACCTGCGTGCCCGCCCCGTGCTCGGTTCGGACGGAGAAGTGACCCGCTGCGTCGGCACGCTCGCCGATGTTACCGAGGAGCGCACGGCGGAAGAGCGGCTGCTGCATGATGCCGTGCACGACAACCTGACCGGCCTGCCGAACCGTGAACTGTTCATGGACCGGCTCGCCTCGGCGGTCACCCGCACCCAGGCCGAGGGCGCGGCGCGCCCGTCCGTCTTCGTGCTCGACCTCGACCGATTCAAGCACGTCAATGACGGCTTCGGCCTGTCGGTCGGCGATTCGATCCTGCTGACGATCGCCCGCCGGCTGACGCGCCTGTTGAAGCCGCAGGATACGCTGGCCCGTATCTCCGGCGACCAGTTCGCCTTCCTGCTGATCTCGGAGAGCGAGCCCGAGCGGATCGCCGGCTTCGCGGATTCGGTCCGCCGCACGCTGCGCGCGCCGATCTCGTTCGGCGATAAGGAAATCTTCCTGACCGCCTCGATCGGCATTGCCATGCATGACGGCAAGCAGAGCGACGCGCAGGAGATCGTCAAGGACGCCGAGATCGGCATGTACTACGCCAAGCGCCTCGGCGGCGACCGCATCGAGGCCTTCCGGCCGGCGCTGCGCCAGCACGGCGCCGACACGCTGACGCTGGAGGCGGATCTCCGCCGCGCCATCGGCCGTGAGGAGATCAAGGTGCTCTACCAGCCGATCGTGCGGCTGGAAGACCGGACGATCGCCGGCTTCGAGGCGCTGGCGCGCTGGGACCATCCCCAGCATGGCCGCATCCCGCCGGCGGAGTTCATCCCGCTCGCCGAGCGCAACGGCCTGATCATCCCGCTCGGCCTGTTCGTGCTCGAGCGCGCCGCCAAGCAGCTCTCCGACTGGCAGGAGCAGCTCGGCCGCGACGTGCCGCTGTTCGTCTCCGTCAACGTCTCCAGCCGCCAGCTTCTGCGGCACGACCTCATCAATGACGTGAAGTCGGTGCTCTCCCGCTCGGCCGTCACCCGCGGCTCGCTCAAGCTCGAGATGACCGAGAGCCTGGTGATGGAGAACCCGGAATATGCGGCGCAGGTGCTGACCCGCGTGCGCGAGCTCGGCGCCGGCCTGTCGCTCGACGATTTCGGTACCGGCTATTCCTCGCTCTCCTATCTGCAGCGCTTCCCGTTCGAGACGTTGAAGATCGACCAGAGCTTCGTGCGCGGCCCCTCGGCCAAGCAGAAGCGCGTCATCCTGCGCGCCATCATCGGCCTCGCGCACGAGCTGGAGATGGACGTCGTGGCGGAGGGCGCGGAGACCGAGGACGACGCGCTCGATCTCTACGATCTCGGCTGCGAATACGCGCAGGGCTTCCTGTTCGGCCAGGCCATGACCGCGACCGAGGCCAGCAAGCTGATCTTCCGCGAGGAAGAGGCGCTGATCGCCTGAGAGGCCGCGGCGGAAGGACGCCGCGCGCGAAGCGGGAGGCGGAACCGCCGCTTGACAGCGGCGGGCCCGGTCCCTCTATTCCCGTCTGATGTCGATCCGAGAACCCAGCATGGCCGACGCCGTCTCCCCCTCCTCCGCCAAGCCGCCGCTTGAGATCCTGCTCTGCGCGCCGCGCGGCTTCTGCGCCGGCGTCGACCGCGCGATCCAGATCGTCGAGCTGGCGCTGGAGCGCTTCGGCGCCCCCGTTTATGTCCGGCACGAGATCGTGCACAACCGCTATGTCGTCGACGGCCTGCGCGACAAGGGCGCCGTCTTCGTCGAGGAGCTGGACGAGATCCCGGATGACGGCCAGCCTGTCGTGTTCTCGGCCCATGGCGTGCCGAAATCCGTGCCCGAGGACGCCCGCGCCCGCGAGATGTTCTTCCTCGACGCCACCTGCCCGCTCGTCTCCAAGGTGCACAAGGAAGCGCAGATCCATTTCAAGCGCGAGCGCGAGATCGTGCTGATCGGCCATGCCGGCCATCCCGAGGTGATCGGCACGATGGGCCAGCTGCCCGAGGGCTCGGTCACGCTGATCGAGACGGTCGCGGATGCCGAGGCCTATCAGCCGAAAAACCCGGAGGCGCTCGCCTTCATCACCCAGACGACGCTCTCGGTCGACGACACCTCGGCGATCGTCAAGGTGCTGACCGAGCGCTTCCCGGCGATCACGGCGCCGCACAAGGAAGATATCTGCTACGCGACGACCAACCGCCAGGAGGCGGTCAAGCGCATCGCCGGCGGGGTCGACGCGATGATCGTCGTCGGCGCGCCCAACTCGTCGAATTCGCAGCGCCTGCGCGAAGTGGCCGAGCGGGAGGGTTGCCCCGTCTCCGTGCTGATCCAGCGCGCCGCCGACATCGACTGGTCGCTGTTCGGCGACCTCCGCCGCGTCGGCGTCACCGCCGGCGCCTCGGCGCCGGAAATCCTGGTCGAGGAAGTGATCGACGCCTTCGCCGCCCGCTATACGGTCTCGGTCGAGGTCGTGCGCAACGCCGAAGAGACCATCGCCTTCAACCTGCCCCGCGAACTTCGCCTTCCAGCCGCAGAATGAGTCTTTCCTGATGGCCGTCTATACCGAGATCGCCGACGATGAGCTCGCATGCTTCATCGAGGGCTACGACATCGGCTCCGTGCTGTCCCTGAAGGGGATCGCCGAGGGCGTCGAGAACTCCAACTACCTGCTCGTCACCGACGCCGGTCCGCACATCCTCACCCTCTACGAGAAGCGCGTCGATCCGAACGACCTCCCCTTCTTCGTCGGCCTGATGGAGCATCTGGCGGCTCGCGGCATCATCTGCCCGCAGCCGGTGCGCAACCGCGAGGGACACGCGCTCGGCACTCTGGCCGGCCGGCCGGCGGCGATCGTCACCTTCCTGCAGGGCATGTGGGTGCGCCGTCCGCGCGCCGATCACTGCCTCGCCGTCGGCGGCGCGCTCGCGAAGCTGCATATCGCCGGCGAAGGCTTCGAGCTGACCCGTCACAATGCGCTGACCGTCGACGGCTGGCGCCCGCTGTTCGACCGCGCCTCCGCCCGCGCCGACGAGGTGCTGCCCGGCCTCGCCGCCGACATCGCGGCCGAGCTCGATATCCTCGAGGCCGCCTGGCCGACCGACCTGCCGCGCGGCGTGATCCACGCCGATCTCTTCCCCGACAACGTGTTCTTCCTGCATGACGCGCTGTCCGGGCTGATCGACTTCTATTTCGCCTGCAACGACTTTCTCGCCTATGACGCCGCCGTCTGCCTGAATGCCTGGTGCTTCGAGCCGGACGGCTCGCTGAACGTGACCAAGGCGCGGGCGCTGTTGAACGGCTACCAGAAGGTGCGCCCGTTCACGCCGGAGGAGCTCCAGGCGCTGCCGCTGCTGGCGCGCGGCTCGGCGCTTCGCTTCCTGCTGACGCGGCTCTATGACTGGCTGAACGTACCGCCCGGCGCGCTCGTCGCGCCCAAGGACCCGCTCGAATATTGGAAGAAGCTGCGCTTTCACCGCACGGTGAAGGACGTCAGCGCATATGGATTGACCTTGTGACTGAAGAAACCCGCATCGCCATCTGGACCGACGGCGCCTGTTCCGGCAATCCCGGACCGGGCGGCTGGGGGGCCGTTCTCATCGCCGGCGAGCATGAGAAGGACCTGAAGGGCGGCGAAGCCGACACCACCAACAACCGCATGGAGCTGACGGCGGCGATCGAGGCCCTCGACGCCCTGAAGCGCCCCTCGGTCGTCGATATCCATACCGACTCGCAATATGTGAAGGGCGGCATCACCGGCTGGATCCACGGCTGGAAGCGCAATGGCTGGAAGACGGCGGACAAGAAGCCGGTCAAGAATGTCGACCTCTGGCAGCGCCTCGACACGGCCCTGCAGCGCCACAAGGTGACCTGGCACTGGGTCAAGGGCCACGCCGGCAACGAAGAGAACGAGCGCGCCGACCAGCTCGCGCGCGAGGGCATGGCGCCCTACAAGACGGCCCGGAAGAAAAGCTTCTCGCCCGGCTGACCGCCACTAGCCCTCCCAGAGCCGGCGCACGCCGAACGCGTCGAAGCGCCGCTCGCTGGAGACAAGCTCGACATTCTCGATCAGAGCCTGGGCGATCAGCAGCCGGTCGAACAAATCGTCATGCGCGCCCGCCAGCGTCTCGGCGCGCGCGGCATGCTCCGTCGTGATCGGCAGCCGGCCGAAGCGCTCCTCGTCGATCTCGCTTTCGATGTCGGCTGTGAGGCGCTGCAGGCCGGGCAGGATGCCCGCCCTCGCCTTCTCCAGCAGCTCCAGTATCGAGGCCGCGCTGACCAGCGGTTCGTTGGCGGGATCGGCGATCGCCGCGCGCGCCGGCGGCGCCAGCCGCGCGCTCCCCATCATCCACCAGAGCCACACATGGGTATCGAGAAGCAGCCGCATGGCTAGTGATCCCATGCGGTTTGAACGTTCCCCGGAAACGGCTCGAAAAAGCGATCGTCGAAATCGATCTGGCCCCGCAGGCGGCCCGGGACCCTCGGAGTATCCGGCGCGACGGCCGGGTCGCCGCCGACGATCGGGACGATGCGGGCGACCGTTTCGTCGCCCCGCATCAGGACAACCTCTTCGCCCGCCTGGGCCTGAGCCACGAGGCGGGAGAGGTTCGTCTTCGCTGCGTGCATCTTGACCCGTATCATGGCGCGGAAACCCATCAGCTAATCCCTAGCTAGAAGGTTTCCGTTACGGAAACAAGCAGCGTTTAAAGCAGTTCGAGGATCGCCGCCGCGCCGGAGACCGAGACGCCGCCTGCTTCCTCGACGTTGAGCGTCTTGACGACGCCGTCCTCGACGATCATGGCGAAGCGCTTGGAGCGGATGCCGAGGCCGTTGGTGGAGAGGTCGAACTCCAGGCCGATCGCCTTGGTGAACTCGCCGGAACCGTCGGCGAGGAACAGGATCTTGTCCTCGGCGTTCGTCGCCTTGGCCCAGGCGCCCATGACGAAAGGATCGTTCACGGCGAGCACGGCGATGGTGTCGACGCCCTTCGCCTTGATGGCGGCGGCCTGGTCGATATAGCCCGGCAGATGGTTCTTGTGGCAGGTCGGGGTGAAGGCGCCGGGGACGGCGAAGAGGACGACCTTCTTACCGGCAAAGATGTCGGCGTCGGTCTTTTCGACGACGCCGTCGGGGGTCGAGACGCGGAATTTCGCGGCGGGAATGCGGTCGCCGACCGAGATGGTCATCGCGGGCTCCATGGATAGCGATTGGACGGAAAGGGATAGAGCGGAAGGGATGACACGGGGACCGTGTCACGGCCGGGAGGTTACGGCCTGGCGTCGCCGCCGTCGAGCTTGAATGTCCGGCTCGTCGCCGCGCCGCCATTCGTCAGCGTCAAATGGAGTTCCGTGCCGTCGATCGGCCCGGCGGCCGACTTGCGATCGACGGCGAAGCGGAACACGGTCTCGCCGCCCGGCGCCGCCACGGGCTTCGGCGGGTCAGCGTACCAGTCTCCCGGCGTTTCGACGAAGAGAGACGCCTCGGACGGCTTGCCCGCGATGAAGCCCACCTCGAATTCCGGCTTCTTGTCGGATCCGCCGACGCGCCTCAGCGAGCGGATCTCGAACTCGCCCGGCCGGCCGGGGCCCGGAAGGGCTGCCTGCGCCGCCGCGATGACGCGCGCGCCTTCCTTGTCGTCCGCATCCGCGGGCAGCTCCAGGTCGGCCCGGAGGTTGACGGGAATGCAGATCTCCTCGCAGACGCCGATATCGAGGACGACGTCGAGCCGCACCGGCTGGGCGGGATCCGGCACCGTCATCCTGAGCGGCAGCACGACATGGTCGCGATACACGTTCGAGGCGGCATAACCGTCGTCGTAGCGCACCGGGGCCGGGAAGCTGACCGTCACGTCGCGGGCATTGGTGGAGGCGGAGAAATCAAAGCGCGGCGGAACGCCCGCGTCGCCCGGCGAACGCCAGTAGGTCTTCCAGCCCGGCTCGAGCTTGATCTCGATCGCGCCCTGCAGCGAACCGTCGGCAGCCGGCGCCGTGGCGAGCAGCCGGACGCGGACATTGTCGGTGGCGACCCAAGGCCCCGTCGTCGCGCTGGCGGGCGCGGCGGCGGCAAGAAGAAGGCAGGTTGCGGCGAAGGTCCGGGTCAACATGCCGGAAGGCTATCCGTCGATTCCGGCAATCTCCAGACCGGGATTTGCCTCTCCCATCATTTGTTCGTGTCCCGACCTTTACGCGAACTGCCGGATTTTTCTTTTGGGGCACTCGTGGTACCCTTGGCGCCATGATTGGGAACCGGTTTCGCTCGATCTCCGAGCCAAGCTATCTCGACGGGCAGCTCCTCATCGCCATGCCCAGCATGGAGGATGGCCGCTTCGCCCGCTCCGTCGTCTATATCTGCGCCCACTCGGCCGACGGCGCCATGGGCATCGTCGTCAACCAGGTCGCCCCGCAGATCGACTTCGCCGATCTCCTGATGCAGCTCGACATCATCCCGGAAGGCCCCGAGATCCGGCTGCCGCCGGTCGCCAACCGAATGATCGTGCAGCGCGGCGGACCCGTCGAGACCGGGCGCGGCTTCGTGCTGCACAGCGCCGACTATTTCATCGAGAATTCGACGCTGCCGATCGACGACAACATCTGCCTGACCGCGACGCTGGAGATCCTGAAGGCGATCGTCGCCGGCTCCGGCCCGAAGAGCGCGATGCTGGCGCTCGGCTATGCCGGCTGGGCGCCGGGGCAGCTCGACGCCGAGATCCGCGCCAATGGTTGGCTGCACTGCGCCGCCCGCCCCGAGCTGATCTTCGACCATGACCTCGGATCGAAATATGATCGCGCCATGGCGCTGATCGGCATCGATCCCGCCATGCTCTCCGGCGAATCCGGGCACGGCTGAGCCGTCCCGGAACGGATGCGCGGATCAGTCCTTCCGCTTCAGAACGCCGTTGACGAAGACGCCGTAGACGCCGAGCAGCGCGAAGGCGAGGCCAAACCACGTCACCACATACTGGAGGTGGTTGTTCGAGAAGGTGACCGTCGTCTCGCCGCCCTGCGGCAGGCCGCCCGGATTGGGCGTCGCGTCCGCGTCGATCGAGTAGGGCGCGACCTGATCCGCCGGCAGGCCGGCGGTGGCGGCAAAGTGCGCCGGCTCGCGCGCGAACCACTGGTTCTTCGTGAGGTTGGGCGAGGACTGGAAGATGCCGGGGTTCTCCGGCCGGCGCAGCAGGCCGGTGACGGTGACGCGACCGGCCAACTGGGCCTGCTCGCGCTTCGCGGCGTCCTTCATCGCGTCCGGCACGAAGCCGCGGTTCACATAGACGATCCAGCCGTCATCGGTCCGGAGCGGCGTGAACACGAACCAGCCGGGGCCGCCGATCGGCCCGCGCGGCTGCATCAGGGCGCCGTAGAAATGCGCCTCCTTGTCGTTCAGGAACGTGCCCGACACCGTGACCGGCGTGTAGTCGGCCTCGGCCAGGTCGAGCCCCTGCCACAGCTCCGGCCCGGGCGCCGCGACGGGCTTGTCCTTCAGGCGGTTGTCGACATGCTCGATCAGCGCCTCCTTCCACCCCATGCGCCGCCACTGCCACGTGCCGAGCGAGCAGAGGATCGCAAAGACGACGAGGGTCGCGATGGTGGGCCAGATGAGCCTGCGAACGGGCGATCGAACGGATGACTGGGACATGTGCGTGCGGGATCAGCCCTGGTCGAGCTGCCCCTCCTCGGCCTTGTGCTTGTACTGGATGGCGATCATCAGGCCCTTCAGAGGCCGCAGCAGGCCGAGCGCCAGGGCGATCACCAGCGGGATCCAGAGCAGGGCGTGCAGCCAGAAGGGTGGCTGGAAGGTGAATTCGACATAGAGCGCCAGGAAGGCGACGATGAAGCCGACGATCAGCATGACGAAGACGGCCGGGCCGTCGCCGGCATCGCTGAAGGCATAGTCGAGGCCGCAATTGGCGCAGCGCGGCGCGAGCGTCAGGAAGCCGCTGAAGAGGCGCCCCTCGCCGCAGCGCGGGCAGCCGCCGCGCAGGCCGGTGCTGGACGGCGTCAGAGGCGGATAAAGGGCCGTGTCGCGGGCCGGCTGGTGCATCTCGCTCAACGACAGGCTCCTCGAAGGCGGCGCGAAGCCGCCGGACAGACTGGGCCTTCCCACTTGGCAAGACCCCGAAAAAGAGACGGGCGGCCGAAGCCGCCCGTCGCAGAATTTGTCTCGGCTCAGGCGCCGTGCATCGGCGCGCCCCAGCCACCCCAGACGTAGATGGCGAAGAAGAGGAACAGCCAGACCACGTCGACGAAGTGCCAGTACCAGGCAGCCGCCTCGAGGCCGAAATGCGCCTTCGCGGTGAACTGGCCGGCGAGCGCCCGCAGCAGGCAGACGATCAGGAAGACCGTGCCGATGATGACGTGGAAGCCGTGGAAGCCGGTCGCCATGAAGAAGGTCGAGCCGTAGATGCTGCCGCCGAACGAGAACGTCGCATGGGCATATTCGTAGGCCTGCACGCAGGAGAAGATCAGGCCGAGCACGACGGTGCAGAGCAGGCCCCACTTCAGGCCCTCGCGGTCGTCGTGGATCAGCGCGTGATGCGCCCAGGTCAGCGTCGTGCCCGAGGTGAGCAGGATCAGCGTGTTGAGCAGCGGCAGGTGCCAGGGATCGAACACCTCGATGCCCTTCGGCGGCCAGTGACCACCGGTGAACTCGTAGCGCGCGACGTTCTGCGCCTCGTGAGCGAACAGGCTGGCGTCGAAGAAGGCCCAGAACCAGGCCACGAAGAACATCACTTCCGAGGCGATGAACAGGATCATGCCGTAGCGCAGGTGCAGCTGGACCACGCGGGTGTGGTGGCCCTGCTGGCCCTCGGCGATCACGTCGGCCCACCAGGCGTACATGACGTAGAGCGTGACAATCAGGCCCGGCAGCAGCCAGAGCAGGCTGTTGCCATGCATATAGGCGACGCCGCCGACCGCCAGCGCGAACGCGCCGATCGAGGCCACGAAGGGCCACGGGCTCGGGTTGACGAGATGATAGTCGTGTTGCTTGGCGTGGGCCTCAGCCATGGAGATGCTCCCCGGTCTTTCTCAAAGCGATTTCCCCGATTCCTGCGTCTTGACCGCGGCGACAGGCGCCGCGGGCTCGTCGGAGCTCGGGAAGAAGGTGTAGGACAGAGTGATCGTGTCGATGAACCGCGCCTGCGCGTTGGCATCCATGGCGGGATCGATGAAGAAGGTCACCGGCATCTCGACCTTCTCGCCGGGCTTCAGCGTCTGCGACGTGAAGCAGAAGCAGGCGATCTTGTTGAAATACTGGCCGGTCAGGTCCGGGGTGACGTTGAACGCCGCCGTGCCCGTCGAAACGCGGTCGGTCCGGTTCTCGGCGATGAACTTCACCTCCTGGACCTCGCCGAGCTTCACCTTGATCTGGCGCTGCTCGGGCCGGAACGCCCAGCCGATGCCGTTGGCGACATTGCCGTCGAAGCGGACGGTGACCGTGCGGTCGAGCGACTTGGTGGGGGCCTGCTCGGCGCGCAGCGGCGTACCGCCGAAGCCGGTCACCTGGCAGAACATGCTGTAGAGGGGAACCGAGGCGAAGGCGGCCCCGACCATGGCGACGACGAAGACGCCACAGGCGGCTGCAATCAAGCCATGATTCTTCCCGTTCGGTTGCTCGCTCATCGCTCCCTCATATCGGCCGATTGGTGATGACGCCGGGGCCCATCTTCACGATGGTCACGACATAGAACAGCACGACGAGCGCGATCAGGACCGCCGCGATGGCGATCGAACGCGCGCGCTGGCGCTTCTTCTGCTCCGGGGTAAGACGAACGCCGTCTTCGCTCATGGTGATGTCCTTCACGCGACAAATCCCATCAAGCCAAGGCAGCGATCCACGAGCAGCAAGGCGAAGAGCAGGAAAAGGTAGATGATCGAATAGCCGAACAGGCGCCGCGCCGGCACCATGGTCTCGTCGCTGTCCGGCATGCGGAAGACGCGCCAGGCGAGATAGACGAAGCCGGCGCCGAGCGCCACGGCGGCGACGCCATAGGCGAAGGAGGCGAAGCCGAGGATCGTCGGCAGCACGCCGATCGGCGCCAGGAGAACGGAATAGATCAGGATCTGCTTGCGGGTCTCGGCAAGGCCGGAGACGACCGGCATCATCGGCACGCCGGCGCGCTGGTAGTCCTGCGACTTGAACAGCGCCAGCGCCCAGAAGTGCGGCGGCGTCCACATGAAGATCATCAGGAAGAGCACGAGGCTCTCGATGCTGACGCTGCCGGTCACGGCCGCCCAGCCGACGACCGGCGGGAAGGCGCCGGCGGCGCCGCCGATGACGATGTTCTGCTGCGTCGAGCGCTTCAGCCACATCGAGTAGATGACGACATAGAAGAAGATCGTGAAGGCGAGCAGCGCGCCGGCGACGAGATTGACGAACAGCGCCAGCAGCGCGACCGAGAAGCAGGCGAGCGTCAGCCCGAAGGCGAGCGCCTCTCCCTCGGTGATCTTGCCCATCGGGATCGGGCGGGACTGGGTCCGCTTCATCACCCGGTCGATGTCGGCGTCGTACCACATATTGAGCGCGCCGGAGGCGCCGGCGCCGATGGCGATGCAGAGCAGCGCCGTGAATCCGAGGACCGGGTGAATGCCGCCCGGCGCCAGCATCATGCCGACGAATGCCGTGAAGATGACGAGCGACATCACACGCGGCTTCAGCAGCGCGAGATAGTCGGAGGGGCTAGCGAGATTGCCGGCCACAGCGTCGATCCGGTTGAGGTGCACGTCAGACATCGCCGTCACTGTTACTCGTAAATGGGGGCCGGGACGCATCCCGGCCCCTGATTGTTGCGCTTAGTGCTTGGTCTCACCAATGCGCGGCAGGACTTCCCACTGGTGGAAGGGCGGCGGCGACGACAGCTGCCACTCGAGCGTGGTCGCACCCGGGCCCCAGGGATTGTCGGGAGCCGGAACCTTCTTCAGGAGCGCGTCGATGACGCCATAGAGGAAGATCAGGACGCCGAAGGCCGAGATGTACGAGCCGATCGACGAGATGAAGTTCCAGCCCCAGAACGCATCCGGGTAGTCGACGATACGGCGCGGCATGCCGTCGAGACCGAGGAAGTGCTGCGGGAAGAAGACGAGGTTCACGCCAATGAACATCACCCAGAAATGCGTCTTGGCGATGGTGTCATTGTACATGTAGCCGAACATCTTCGGGAACCAGTAGTACCAGCCGGCGAAGATCGCGAACACGGCGCCGAGCGACAGCACGTAGTGGAAGTGCGCGACGACGAAGTAGGTGTCCTGGAAGGAGCGGTCGAGACCGGCGTTCGCCAGCATGACGCCCGTCACGCCGCCGACGGTGAACAGGAAGATGAAGCCGATCGCCCAGACCATCGGGGCCTTGAAGTCGATCGAGCCGCCCCACATCGTGGCGATCCACGAGAACACCTTGATGCCTGTCGGCACCGCGATGACCATCGTCGCCGCGACGAAGTAGGCCTGCGTCTCGAAGGAGAGGCCCGTCGTGTACATGTGGTGGGCCCACACGATGAAGCCGACGACGCCGATGGCGACCATGGCGTAGGCCATGCCGATGTAGCCGAAGATCGGCTTCTTCGAGAAGGTCGAGACGATGTGGCTGATCATGCCGAAGCCGGGCAGGATCAGGATGTACACTTCCGGGTGACCGAAGAACCAGAACAGGTGCTGGAACAGGATCGGGTCGCCGCCGCCCTCGGGCTTGAAGAAGGTGGTGCCGAAGTTGCGGTCGGTCAGCAGCATGGTGATCGCGCCGGCGAGAACCGGGAGCGACAGCAGCAGCAGGAAGGCGGTCACGAGCACCGACCAGGCGAACAGCGGCATCTTGTGCAGCGTCATGCCCGGGGCGCGCATGTTGAAGATCGTGGTGATGAAGTTGATCGCGCCGAGGATCGACGAGATGCCCGAAATGTGCAGCGCGAAGATCGCGAGGTCCATGGCGGGACCCGGCTGGCCCTCAGGACCCGAACCGGAGAACGGCGGGTAGATCGTCCAGCCGCCGGAGGGGCCGTTGTGGCCGGTGGCGCCCGGAACGAACAGCGAGATGATCAGGAGCAGGAATGACGGCGGCAGCAGCCAGAACGAGATGTTGTTCATGCGCGGGAACGCCATGTCCGGCGCGCCGATCATGATCGGCACCATCCAGTTGCCGAAGCCGCCGATCATGGCGGGCATGACCATGAAGAAGATCATGATCAGGCCGTGCGCCGTCGTGAACATGTTGAACACGTTCGGATTGGCGAAAATCTGCAGACCGGGCTGCTGCAGCTCGAGACGAATGCCGACCGACAGCGCGCCGCCGATGATACCCGCGCAGATCGCGAAGATCAGGTACATCGTGCCGATGTCTTTGTGGTTGGTCGAATAGACCCAACGACGCCAACCCGTCGGATGGTCGTGGTGATCAGCAGCGTGTGCAGCACCCGTGGCCATGGCCTGCTCCCTTTTTGTGTTCCAGCGGCGTCACGGCGCAGAGCACGCGCCGGAGCCGATCCATTTCAATCCTGCGACGCGGCCACCTCAGCGGGCGGCCACCTCGACGGCGGTTCCCGAAGCCTGGGCGACCTTCTCCTTGGCGACGGCGGCGGCGAGAACCTTGTAGGCACCCGGCAGATCGTCCTTGGCCTGTGCGACCCAGGCCTGGAACTGCTCCGGCGTCACGACGCGGATGGCGATCGGCATGAAGGCATGGTTGATGCCGCAGAGCTCGGAGCACTGGCCGTAGTAGATGCCTTCGCGCTCGGCGAGGAACCAGGTCTCGTTCAGGCGGCCCGGCACGGCGTCGATCTTGATGCCGAAGGACGGGACGGCGAACGAGTGGATGACGTCGGCGCCGATGACCTGCATCCGCACCACCGTGCCGACCGGCACGATCATCTCGTTGTCGACCGCGAGCAGGCGCGGCTGGTTGACCGGATCGGTGCGGTCCTTGTCCTCGAGCATGGTCGAGTCGAAGGAGACGCCGTCATGGTCGGTGTAGGTGTAGTTCCAGTACCACTGCAGGCCGGTCGCCTTGACGGTCAGCGTCTTGGCCGGATCGTAGTCCTGAACGACGCGGGCCGGGTCGGCCTGCGCGAAGAGCAGCGAGAACGACGGAACCGAGATGCCGATCAGGATCAGGATCGGCGCAAGGGTCCAGACGACCTCGATCAACGTGTTGTGCGAGACCTTCGACGGTACCGGGTTCGACTTCCTGTTGAAGCGAAGCACCACGTAGGCAAGCAGACAGAGGACAACGAGAACCACGATCGCCATGGCGATGGTGATGCCCGCGTTGAAGCGGTGGATCATGTCCATGATCGGCGAGCCAGAGGGCTGCATCCACATCGACCAGGGCGCCGGCTGGGCGGCCTCGGCCGCTCCCGTCAGTCCGCCGAGGACAGCCACAGACGCTCCACCGAACGCCAAAAATGATCCGAGACGCGTGATCGCCTTCGTCACGTGTTCACTCCCTATCCATGCCATCGCGGCATCGAAGCCGATCAGCGCAACGAAACCCGAAAAACGGCCTCCGTTGCGCCATTTTCCACAACAGTATAGGCCGAAGGCGTTTTCTGCCATGCGCAGAGTTTGGAATCGGCCGAATATCGACCGAGACAAATCACATGCCCCTTTGGCTCGCAACGGGGGATCGTGAGATGGGATGCGGCAAATCGCGCTCGCCGAAGCGACCCGCAAGGGTTACTGCGCCGCACCCCGTCGTGCATGGATGTGCGACACATGTGAGAATCGAGGAGATCGCTCGGTGAAGGTATTTCCGACTGTGCGCCAAGGCGCATTCCGGCCCATGCGAATCGTCCAGGCGGGCCTCGCAGCGGCTGCCCTGGCGGCCGCTATGCCCGGCGCCGCCATGGCGCAGGGCGTCTCCAAGGGCATGCATGGCGACTGGGAAACGCGCTGCGACAAGCCCCCGGGCGCGCAGGGCGAAGTCTGCTCGATGATGCAGTTCGTGACGGCCGAGGACCGCGACAATGTCGGCCTTTCCGTCATCGTTCTGAAGACGGCGGACAAGAAGGCGAAGGTGATGCGCGTGCTGGCGCCGCTCGGC